>JBBIWD010000010.1:0-23101 GCA_037439325.1 Rickettsiella sp. | reverse complement strand
GGTGGTCAAAATCGTCTTTGGGATTATGGCGCATACCGATCTTTTCCATTACTCGGCGCGATTTTATATTATTTTCTACAGTGAATGAAACAACTTCTTCTAACTTCAGTGTAGTAAAAGCAAAATTGACTATGGATTTTGCAGCTTCGGTAGCATAACCCCTACCCCAATATTTAGAAGCTAGTCGGGATCCAAATCATAAGTGCAACGCCTTTTTCGAGTTTAAGCAAAACCTGGTGACTTCCTAGGCCGGTTATTCAATCTATTCATAATGAGTTCAAGATCATTGAGAGCTAGACAATTTGGAAAAAAATACAAAAGCAGTTTTTAAGAGTTTTCTTTACAAGGTTTGTCCGAAGTACAGAACTTGTCCACCCACTTTTTTTGAACATTTAGTTAGCAATGCAAAAGAACTTCTGAACAATTATAGCTCTAGTTTAAAATTTTGGATTAACCGTATCTTTTACTTAGCAGGAGGAATCGCAGGATATTGCTTTTTTAAAAAACGTAATCAACAACAACTTCCAATTCCTAAAACGTCAAATGTCGAAGCAAATCACAAGCTTTTATCTTCAGTCGAATATAAATTGAATTCATCGTCATTTTAGCATTTTAAATACGATATTATTATCGTATTTAATTACATGCAAGGCCTTGCTGAACTATTTTGAATACAAGAAGAATTAGACACTAGAACATGCGTAGCACCCGTGGGTTCAATTATTCTTGATGAGCGTGCCGACCCTCCTTGTAAATTTAAAGAGCTTCGTTGCACAGATATAGAACCATCGCCAGTATTAAATAATACGAAAGTTGTGGCAACATTATTATTGCTAGTGATATTTATAGTTGACTGATTGATATTAACGCTAGCATTTTGGGTAAGTACTGCTGATAACTTACCACTAGTATTGCCGGTCATTACAGCAAAAGAATTATTCATGGTTAAAACTGAGTTACTTGATGCAAAAAGAGCAGCGCTACTCATGGAATTACCAGCATTAATGACATTTACAACGCTATTTTCAATAAGTGCATTAGAATTATTCAGAGCCCCTAACGACACATTACTGCTATTCAGAGAACTTCTTGTGATAGTGCCTTGACTTGCAATAAAGGTAATTCCTTTACTGAAAGTTTGTATTAAGCTACCAATTTGACTCCCATTAATTTTAATGTTGGTCGAATTAGAAATTAATATTCCGTTGCCTGATGCAGTAGAAGCGGTGGGAATGATAATAATATTATTTAAAGTATTATTACTGTTTAAAATTAATGCTCCGTTAAAAATAGAACGTCTCGCGCCTGTTGCAGGTTGGCTATAATCTGCGGTACGCGAAGATAGGCTTTGACCCGGTTGTAAAGTAACTGCAGTTCCCTCAATATTCTGGGCACTGTAACTACCCCCATTAAAATACATCTGCGTATTGGGGAGTAAACTATTTAATATACTAGCACTTACGTCGGTTAAATACGTTGGACCACATGGATGCTCAAAAGTGCAATCTGCCAGTTTTTGGCTTACTCTAGCAATATTATTAGAACTGCCATCTGTTTGACTAAAAAAAGCAATGTTGTTTGATATAGTTGCCTGACCTAAGTTTAATTGAGCTTTTCTGGATGGAATAGCAGAACCTCGGCTTAGGTCTGAAAGGTAACGTTCAATTGGATCAGTTATACGTTCTTCTAACGTGGGATTAACACGTACTGTATGCGTACCACCCAATTCCACGCCTAAACCGAAAGCACCGGTGCTATGCCGTAAATTATCATAAGTATAATTCGCAAAAACCTTTATATGATTATCTAGCCAATATTCCAGGCCTAATGCTCCACCCCAGATGTTACTCGGTTGCAAAGGATTAAAGAAATAGCTACCCACATATCCTTTTAGTGAAGACTGTGGGAAAAATTGATACCCTAATTTTATATCGGCACCATTCCCTGCGTATTGTGTTAACTGAAAAAGGTTCGCAACCTGAGAATTTCCAGTAAATGAAAAAGGACCTAGAGAATTTCCTAACGCGTAGCTACGGTCACCCATCGTAACATATCCATTTAAATGGGCGTCCCAACGTGAACCCAAAGCTTCTATTCCTGGATTGGCTACCCACAAGCGCGCATTATTGTCAATTCGCGTGTAGCCCCCAAATAGGTATAAGCCTAAAATAGCAGCATCATTTTTTATCCAACGATAACCTAAACCTAAGTCTGCATAACCTTGATTGTCGGTTCCATAAGCAACATTTGGGTCCAGATAAAAATTGTGACGTCGATCACCTGCCAGCGGTAACATCAGATCCGCTTCTCCTACCGTGTAGTCGGTCGCATATACATTCGAAGATAGTCGTGAGGGTAAGGGAAAAGCGATTGCTTGAGTTGTTTCTATAAAAACACTAAAACTTAAAATAAAAGCTAGATAAGGCGATAAATGATAATGATTACGAACCACTTGGCTTCCTTGTCTAAGTTATAACAATGATCAAACTCTAATCTCTTCCGGTTAACAAGCAACAAATACTCCATTTAAGGTGCAAGCTGTGTTGTTTCCTATAAAGACGTTACCCAATGCTATCCTCGAGTCGGAATTACCAACAACTGTGATGAAAGAAGTGTCGCTGTATGTTATAAGACTATTTGCTGTGCTTAGTAATCCTATTGCTTGAGTGTTATTATTAGCAGCTACAAACAAAGCGACCTTCGTATTAAAGACTTGGCTATTATCTAGCGCGTTGATTCCAATAGGGATTCCATTCCCTGATTGCTGCACGACGATATCGGTACTGCTGATAGCGACAAGACTCGTGTCACGCGTTAGCAGACCAAAGGTAAAATCAGTCTGCCCAGTAACAGAAATTTTATTTCCGCTCGTGATAAGGGCGAATACATCACCTCGAGTTGCAACTCCTGTCGCATTACTGCCACCCGACACTTGGATATCGTTTGCAGAGAGATTAACAGTACTATTATCACTAGGAAAAAGGTTTAGCCCTGTCGCACCGCTACTTCCTGTAACCTTTAAAGTACTATTGGTTATATTAACAGTACCCGTACCGCTATTAAGACCATATAGATAACCCGTTGCATTATCACCTCCTGTCACATTAATCCCACTTTCTACTAGATCCATACCCCCACTACCGGTATATACGATTCCATGACTATTAGCTCCACCTGAAACAGTGATGGAACTGTTATTGACCGTCATTGTATTTGAGGATGCGTCAATTATCCCTCTGGAATTATTGCTGCCTGTTACTGTCAATGCACTTTCACTAGAAAGGCTAGTACTCCCATTTCCTAAGTTATTTAATCCAATCGGATCACTTCCACCCGAAACATTAATTTGGCTGCCATTCATTGTTAATGTACCGGAACTATTCAAACCAATAGTGATCCCTGTGTCTCCTGTTGCACCATTGCTTAGATTAACGGTCACCGGACTCATAGTCAGAGTCATCGCTCCTGTGCTGCTGCCTTCCATTTGCACACCACTCGAATTATTAGTACTGGTAACTTCAATCGAACTGTTTTGTAAACTACTTCCTCCATTTCCCAGATAATCTATTCCTAAGGTGGCTATGTTTGAAAAAACTTTGATGGAACTGTTATTTACCGTGATCATACCCGAGGATGAGTCTCTTATACCTGTGGAGTTATTTCCCTCACCCACAACACTAATCGCACTGTTATTCATTAGATTAAGAACGCCCAGGTTAGAATTCATGATCCCAACCGCACTTGATCCCCTTCCTAAAACATTTACGGAGGTACTATCCACTGTCATCGTATTTATAGGTAATACCGTGGGTGAATTCATAATTCCTATGGCATTAGTATCGCCTGTAACTCTAACTGCACTGCCAAAAAAGTTCGTGCTTCCATTGCCTGAGTTATTCACTCCTGTTGTATTATCTCCACCCATTGCTGTAACCGCACTATCACCTATCATCACTGTGCTAGCACTACCGGTGAGAATATTGACCCCCGTCCCCCCGGATGCATTACCTATGTTTAGCGTGACTGGACTAGCGGCGAGATTCACCAAACCGCTGCTGCTCCCTCTAACTACTATACCACTCGAACCAGCAGTCCCCGTTACATTAAGCAAACTGCCGCCTAAGCTTATTCCACCACTTCCCAAATAATCGATTCCAATCGTATTGGTTCCACCTGTTATACGCAGCGAACTGCCCACTAACGTCATCGGAGAAGACGATGAATCTACTATACCAGTGGAATTATTGCCGCCCATAACGGTTACCACGCTGCCATTCGTAAGGCTTGTGGTTCCATTGCCTGAGTTATTCACTCCTGTTGTATTATCTCCACCCATTGCTGTAACCGCACTATCACCTATCATCACTGTGCTGGAACTTCCCGTCAGGATATTGATTCCGGTACCCCCGGTTGCACTGCCTAGGTTTACTGTCACCGGACTACCAGCCAGATTCACCACACCGCTACTACCACTTTCAACCATGACACCACTCGAATTAGTCATGCCGGTCACATTAATTCTACTGCCCCCTAAATTGATTCCACCACTTCCCAAATAATCGAGTCCAATGGTATTGTTTCCGCCCGTTACATTCACTGAACTGTCCGTTATCGTCATTGGAGAAGAAGATGAATCAACAATACCCGAGGAATTATTGCCGCCCATAACGGTTACCACGCTGCCATTCGTAAGGCTTGTGGTTCCATTCCCTAAATTATTTAGTCCAAGGGTGTTATCTCCACCCGCAACATTAACTGCACTACCACCCACCGTCACTGTGCTGGAACTTCCCGTCAGGATATTGATTCCGGTACCCCCGGTTGCACTGCCTAGGTTTACTGTCACCGGACTACCAGCCAGATTCACCACACCGCTACTACCACTTTCAACCATGACACCACTCGAATTAGTCATGCCGGTCACATTAATTCTACTGCCCCCTAAATTGATTCCACCACTTCCCAAATAATCGAGTCCAATGGTATTGTTTCCGCCCGTTACATTCACTGAACTGTCCGTTATCGTCATTGGAGAAGAAGATGAATCAACAATACCCGAGGAACTATTGCCGCCCATAACGGTTACCACGCTACCATTCGTAAGGCTTGTGGTCCCATTACCTGAATTATTTAATCCTACCGTATTATCTCCACCCGCTACCCTAATCGAACCGCTCTCTAAACTGAGTCCTCCGCTGCCTAAATAATCGATTCCAACGGTATTGGTTCCCCCCGTGACATTTACTGAACTATCTTCGACTAACGTAGGATTGCTACTTGCCGATCGTATGCCAATAGAATTATCTCCTCCATTCACGGTCACCACACTTCCACCCCCTAAGCCTGTAAAACTGCCGCCAATAGAATTAATGCCTATACCTGGGTTCGTTCCTGCATCCACTTCTAGATTGCTCGCAGACAGCACAGTAAATGCATCATCCTCATTTTGTATACCGACCGAAGAAGCAAAAATATTACTATTGCTTATCAACATTCCACTACTATCTAAAGTTAGCAGGCCGGTTGAAAAAGGTGTCGCCGTACTGCCAATTTGAGTGCTTGTGATTAGGCTGTCTCCAGCTAAAGCGGTTATTCCCGGTCCTGTTGCCGTACTCGCTGTTGGTTGCAAACTAATAGTGCTTACCGAATTATCGCCCTCTAAAATAAGCCCTCCTACCAGTGTTGCCGGCGTCTGTCCTATCGATGTAATAGATTGGCCTGTCCTTACGGTTACCGGATTGGTTCCTCCTACCGTATCTGTAGCAGCAAAAACGCCTTCTTCAAAGGCAAACGTAGTATTCGGAAGTAAACTGTTTAAGGTTGCCGTACCTTGATTAGTGAAATCAATAGAGCCACAGGGATTTTCAAACGTACAATTAGCCAGAGTTAAACCGAGTCCACCATTATTGGGGTCACCTGTTTGACTAAAAAAAGCAATGTTATTTCGTAGTAGCTGTACCGTGTCTAATATGGGTGTAGCTTTTAATCGACTTGGAATAGCAGAGCCTCGACCTAACTCAGCAAGATAACGCTCAACCGGATCGGTTATACGCTCTTCTAAACTGGGGCTGATACGTTCTATGTGCGTACCACCCAATTCTATACCGATACCAAAGGCACCTGTACTATGACGTAAATTATCGTAGGTATAATTAGCAAAAATTTTAATATTTGCATCCATCCAATACTCTAAACCCGCTGCGCCTCCCAAAATATTACTTGTTTTCGCAGGGCTAAAGAAATAACTACCCACGTAAGCCTTGAGTGAAGTATTCGGTAAAAGTTGACCGCCTAAACTTATATCCCCACCCATGCCTGTGTATTGAGATAGGTTGTTAAAATCATTAAACTCAGAGTGCCCAGTAAAGAAGAAAGTTCTTGGAAAAATTCTTATTGTGCTATGACGGTCTCCCATTGGAAGGTAAGCATTTAAATGGGCATCCCAACGAGATCCTAACGCTTCTATACCAGGATTAGCCACCCATAAACGCGCATTATTATCAATGTGTGTATAACCACTAAATAAATATAAACCTAAGATAGCAGTATCTTTTTTTATCCAACGGTAACCTAAACCTAAATCCGTGTAGCCCTGATTATCTGTTCCGTAAGCAACATTAGGATCCAGATAAAAATTGTGACGTCGATCCCCTGCCATCGGCAACATCAGATCTGCTTTTCCTACGGTATAATCACTTGCATATCCATTTACAGATAAGCGCGGCAGCAAAGCAGCAGTGGCGGATCCTGAATTGGCTAAAGTAAGTGCGGAGGTTAAAGCCAACAAGCGTTTGAAGCTTTTCATAGACTTCCTGTGTCAACTATTGAATCTTTCAACGTTTAAGTGTAGCAACTATAAAAATAAATAACAGGAAACTTTTAGAATGGCTATAAGGAAAAAAGTTCACTCGGCATGCCGGTAGATCTATTTACATGGTAGAGTGGACTCATCAAGGCTCCGATAGCTTAGTAAATTTATTATCGGATTAAAAATAAGATCGCATCGAGTAATGAAAAAGATCGGTATGCACCGTAATCCAAGTGATGATTTTGACCACCAACGACGAATAAAAGGCTTGTTGGCGAGATACTCATCTGCATCACCCTCCTTCTTTGACTAAGGTTTAAACAAACGGCAACGAGCATTACTACTTTCCTGCGTCTGAGTATCCGACGTTGAAGATGTTGATACCGGCTGATTTTGATCGTGAAAAATTCCTGCAATCGAACTGCTTTACCTTTAGTTTACTTGCATGATCAAAAATTGCCGGATCCCATCATCTGTTTTTCTAATGCCAATTGTTCGAAAAATCATATAAAAGGTTATATTAGCAAATATTATTATTATCTTTTATTTATTAATCATGTTGTATAATAAATTCGACAGTGAGAAATGGAAATTTCAAGATGAAAAATAAAAATGCACTTATTCCTCCAATTACCTTTAAAAAAAATTTTTTTACCTTAGAATATACCCCTTCTTCAACATTCCTGGGCATCTTATTCTTTTTTTAACAAAGATGAACCCATTCACGAGTGTATATTGTCTTTCGTTTAATATTATAAGGAAAATATCATGTTACTTTCAGATAATAAAAATAAAATAATTCCAGAATTTCCAGTTGGAACAATAGTCATGTTTACAGGAAAAGAAATACCTATTGGATGGGTTTTGTGTGATGGAACTAACGGGGCCATCGATCTTCGTGACAAATTTATTCTTGGAGCGAAGGATCTATCATCAGTTGGATCGAAAAACTCTCTTTATACTCAAGGAAATGGAGACAATAAATCATGTATGGTAGAAGCTTCATCAGAAACTGTAAATATTGATATTCATGCGCAGAGTACAAAATTAACGATTGATCAAATGCCAAAACATGCACATGATGTTTGCTTAAGATTATCTGAAGCTGCTGTGGCAAGTCATGTTGACCTTACTAGACAAACCATGGATGGGAATGATATTTGGCAGATAAAATGTCAAAAGATGAATGGTAGAGTTTGGGAATCAACCACTTTAGAAATGGGTAATGATCAAGAGCATAATCATAATATTACCGTCAATCAAGCTCCACATAAACATCGTGTAAATATTATGCCTAGTTATTACACATTAGCTTTTATTCAGTATGTTGGGTAAAAATATATAAGATCTATATTTTAAAACTATCACTAAAATTAATATAGGATATATAATTATGAAAGAAGAAAACAGTCAATCTTTGAGAGCTAAGGCAGGCGGTATAGTTTCGAGCATGCTTCCAGTTAATGCTTCTGAGTGTATTCTGTCTTCGTATAAACAATTCAATCAAGATAACTACACTAAAAAATCATTTATAAGTAACTCTACATTTTCATCTTTATTGTCTTCAGCCTTTTCTAGTGTAGCTGCTATTCCTGGACTAACAACAGCTACAGATGGAGGTTTTTTTAATTACACCCTACAAGTTCAAAATGATTCTGAATGTATCATACTTTTATATGATATATATTTACCTCAGAATGAAAATAATAGCGCAGGGGATATAGTTTATATAGCAAGCTCTATTAGCTATTTACTAAAAGGAGAAAAGGGGACGATCGATATAAAATATAAATCGACTCGAGACATCGATATTTATCTAAAATTCGTTGTCGTCTCTATAAATCCAGAAATAATGCACCCAATAAAACAGAGTGATATAACTTCAGTCGAAGACGAAAATTTGCCAGATTTTAATATTCATATCCTGTTATCTGAAAGTATTGCAGACAAAATCATAATGCAGGATGTAACCAACAATAATATCAATACCAAAGTAAAACAATCGGACTTACTCTATGACAATATGATTTCCAGTCTTAATTTTGTATTATTTTCAGGATTTGAAGGCAGTTTTGCTCCGTCATTTGGTGTTGCGATGAATACGAGTTATAGCGCTCAAAATTCAGGGGAGACACAAGGAACCGTATTGTTATTCACCCCTCAAAAGGAAAGATCTAATCAAGATTACACTAGCATTAAAAGCGATAGTAATAATGTAGCAGATGAAGCTAAACTGGTGAAAGCAAGGCATGCATTACGGAGTTTATATGCTATTTTTTTTGATGATTATGCAAATGCTAGAATTTTGACACCGGTTGAAATAGCAAGTGTTTTGTCAGCTGCAATGGGTATGGCTAGCGCTTTAAACTCAAGTAGACAAGGTAAGCATAAAAATATTAATAATTATAATTTGATTATAAACAACCAAACCAATTCTTTTATTTCAATGTATAGAGTTAATAACAATACTTCGAATGAGGCTGTATGCCCTATAATAAAACCAAATCAATTAGTTAATATACCTTATTCTAAATCAACAACACTTAACGATCAATTGAGCTTTAAATTATTAGTGAGTAGCGATATTGATGAAAAATTTTCTGAAATCGAATTTGAAATTAACAACTATGGAAAAGGTAATAAGTTAGGAGTTTCAAACATCCTGTTGAATAGAAACCAAGAATCTGGTGAGTCTTTTGAAAATAAGCTAAAGGGTAACAATAATATCGAAACTCAATTTTATGAGCATCGCGATGGCAAACAGAATTATAAATTCCTCATTATGATGACAGAGCAAAGCTTCGTGGAAAAAGGCATTATTAAATTAGACATACTTGCGGTGAAAAATAACATGTAATTTAGATCGCATATAAAGCTATAGAACGTGCCAGAAGGAGACATCTCGGAAACAAATAAAGATTTTGCTTTCCGAGTAACATAAGTAATTTTACCTTGGCTGTCTTCTCTAATAATAGGCGTCTCTAAACTAATTCTAGCATTTTGCAATACTGATTCTTTAGCTTTTAGCTACTGAAATTTTACATATGTATTTGCAGGTTTTGCGGGCACCTCGACCCCCAACTTCGTTCCCTCCTTGTCTCGTCGCAAGCCATCTCCTTTTTATTGAATATTTTAAGGTTTGCTTTAAGTAGGATAAACTATGCCTTCAGGTAAAGAAATACGTCCGGGTCCAATAAGACTGTTAAAAAGCATATCTCCATTAGGTAAAAATTGTAGTAAGGCATAGGCTCCATTACCAAAAATATTTTTGCCGAATAGAGTGGTATGTTGAACTTGTCCATTGATCCAATCTAATCCACGTACTTCCCATCCACTGCCAGTATAATAACCGCTCACAAAAACTCTATTAGACACAGAACTAATACCAGGTACCATGCTGTTAGAAGAAATATCTGCACGACTCCAAATCGATTTCCAAACGTGAGCTTGTGGATCCCATTCAAAGCGCTCAATACCTCTTGGTGAGGGTAAAATCGGGCCACGAGCAATTATGTTCACTAATAATACATTGCTGGTAGAAGCGCCTTCCGCTACATTGTTGACAACAAAGGCACCATAGCCGTTAACGGCAACGGATTGATCACTTTGAATATATTCTGTACTTGTTGGAAGTCCGCAAGTCACTGGAATAGAATCCGCAATACGCGTAGTTTTCTCAGTCGGAAGCGCATTGCGCCAGAAGGCCACCAATTTCATCCGTTTGACCCCATCGGTAATAACTACCAATTTGTCTTCATCGTCACCAAAACCCATTAATGTGGGCGTAGCACCCGAACCGGATCCAAAAATAGTCGGGTAGGTATCGCCAGAATCATAGGATGAAACCCAAGCACCATCCGCTGTGTTCTTCGATAAAGTTGTTCCAGTCCAAACAAACTTATACATATTCTTATCTGAAACAACGTAAATTCCATTGTTTTCATCTACTGCTGCTGAGTTAGAAATACTTTCCGAGTCGTTTAACCTTAGCGTATGAACAGAACCGCTAAAATCACGGTTAATCACCGATACTGAGCGTGTCCCTAAAACAACTAATTTTCCATCATAGGTTAAAACGAGTCCGGTGATGGATTCTGTGCCCTGCAAAAAGGTAACTGCATCCAGTTCTCGCAGTATTTTTAATCCCAATAATGGAACTCCATTCATTTTTAATCCGATAGCCAATACTTTTTTTCCACTATTGGTGTAGAGAACGTTATTTTTATCTACAAAACTGTAAGCTGCCGATATACCACCCCCTTCCAAAAGGCTACCCGCACCACCGAGTGAGCTTACTGCTTGTTCTATTTCCTGAATAGAAGTAAATGGTTTATTTAAAGCTTCTACAAGTTTTTCCGGGGCTATTTGGATAACCCCGAAGAAAGGTAGTCGCGCTAGAGGAATAAATTTTCCATTGCCAGTATAAATGTAACTCACTCCAGTGGATGATACTCCCCACATATAGTCTGAAGAAGTACTGGTTAATGTCATATAATATTGATGGGGCCTGCTATATTTTGTGGAAGAACAGGAAGAAATGGTAGTGCCGATTTAACTTTAAATGTTCCCGATTCAACAGCATAGGGAAATGAATCAGTTTGTGCTGAATCAAAATGTGTAATGGCATAAGTTTCAGCAGCCAAATAGGGATTGGGTTTAGGTTTATTCATAAAACTCCTTGTCATTCATTAAAAATATTAATTATTGCTAGGATTATTTAATACGTTTCAAACCAAAATTGCGATACGAATATATATAGCTTTTTAAAGCAACTTCATCCCGCTCAGCTGCATTAATGAGGTATTGGATGATAAGAGTTTTGGCTCAAACACACTTTTTTTGCTTCTGAAGGATGTGCACAAGCTTCTTGGGCGATGCGTTTGGCAAGAAATTGTATATTTTTTAGCGCTTCCTATTGGATTTTATTCTTTTTCCAATATAGGGCGTTTTTGTTTAGTATCTGGGTATAGTAAGTCACCTATATGAAAATTTTTATACCCATGTGACTTTAGCAACGCATTATAGATTAATTTATTTTTATTATACTCTTTGAGGCACATAGAATTAATGGGATGTGTTACATGAACAATATGGATATCGCTCAATAGGCATGGATTTCCATGATGTAAATAACATAAAAAGCTTAATGCGTCATCTTCAAGCCCATATCCCATAAATTGTGTAGGAAATCCACCCAATGCCTTAAAGGCTTCTGAATGTATAAAACCAAAATTACCTATGAATGATTTTATTAAATATTTAACAGTGCTCTTATCACGAATAAATGGATCTGGATTACCAATATTTTTTCTAATTAGCGAATAATCCCCTTTCAATATATCCCGTTTTAAAATTTCAGCCTGTGAAGAGAACCAGTTTTCATCCAAAGTCCAGTCTCGCCTTGCTCCATAACCATATGTATGGTTAAAAGTATAATTATAAACTTTTGATAACGCTAATTTGTCGAGTAGAATAATATCTTCATCTATAAAGACAAGAATATCAGCCGAGGCTTCTTGACTGCCAATATTTCTTGCTTCAGCGATACTCTTTTGTTTAGCACATATTACTTGAACATTAGATAGAGACGCAGTAAATCTTTTAAGCTGTAAGATATCAGATTTATAAGCGCCATTATTAATAATAATAATTTCTTTGCTTATCCCTTTTTGATTACAAAGTGCTAAGAGTGTATGTTCAATACAGGCGAATTTATTAGTGTAAGAATCGCATGTCAGAACAATGATTGAAAGATTTATCATGTAAAATTAATTAAATTTTTCTGCCATTTACTACTTTTCCATCGCTTGTGAAAAAAGAAAAAGCGTGCTATTTCTTCAATACAGAAGATTATCCACATACCAATAAGACCAATATTAAAATAGTTAACTAATAGATAACAACTAGGTAAAGTTATCCCCCACATGCACACTGCAATTAAAATAACACAAAATTTCACATCTCCGGCGGATTTTAGTGCTGCACTAAAGTTAAAATTTATGGCTCTAAGTAAGGTAAGTAGTGCCACCAATAATAGTAGCTGCGCACCCATATTAACAATTTCAACATCATTCGAAAAAAAACGCATAATAGCGTAACGAAATGGCAAGATAGTTCCTATCAAAATCAGCGAAAAAAAGCATGACCACATAACGCCTTCTATAAGCGCAAAGTTAGCAACGGTAATTTTTTTACTTCCCAGAACTTGACCAATAATAATTTGATTTCCTTTCGCTATAGACCAAGCAATAGTTTCAAAAAACCCGGTGATTGCTATAATATAGGCTCTTATGGCCAAAGCATTGGTCGCCGTATCGCTGATTATTTTTACAAAAATTAATTGCGATAGGTAATAAATTAAAGGTTCAGATAGACTAGGTATGCCAAGTTTCATAAAATGAGAAAATTGCTTTTTTATTTCATACCAAGGTATTTTTTTTAGCCCGATAAAATTTTTAACATAAAGATTTGCTAAAATCCATAAAATTAAAACTCCCAAAGCACGGATACTTACATTAGTTATTGCTAGAAGGGTTATTTTATTTATAAGTAGCCAATTTGTTTGAACAGCAATAAAATAGCTGACTGCAATTGTAGTTGTATTTACTAGTAGTGAATTTAACATGCCGTACCGAGTATAGCCATGGCTATAAATGATATACGTTAATGTATATCCCAACGAGTAAACGAAAAAGAAACTACCTACTATTTTTAAATAGGTCTCCCCTTCTATAAAAATTTTTCCAGAACCTACTAATTTATTTATAATTACATCAGAAAAGTTGAAAAAAATAAGACTTACTAGCGTGCCTAATAATAAACTAAGCCATAACATTGCGGAATATGAAGGTTTTTGTATATTTTTCTTCCAATTCCCTAAATATTGATTAATTAATATAGAATTACCTTGTGCAAGTGATTCTACGAGAATAAATCCACTCAATAGACAAAGGTTGATTACACTCATAACGGCTGCTGTTTCATCTGAAATTAAACTAAAAATCCAGTATGAAATAAAAATAGAAGTCATACGTAAAAAATTTTCTATTAATATAGGCCAAGTGATACTAAGTAACCCTTTTTTTAAAATTATATTTTCTTCTATCATAAAAGTAATCGTTCTATAAATGTATCCGCATGTTGTTCAAGATAGGATAATTTAACTAAATCACGTTTTATATAATCAATTAGCTTTATATTTTTTGTTAAATATAGCTTTTTTTCAAAAAAAAATGAGCTTGCTATATAGTACATATAGCAAGTAGCATAAAAAATGAGGGTTTCTTTTTTGATAAACCGTTTCAATAAATAAGCTTGTAAAAATACTCTAGCTTTTTTTAAATTTTCTTCCTGGTAACCTGTATTACAGCAAGATAGTTGTATGAATTGCATCAGATCATTAACGCCACAGCCATACTGAACTTCTTCGAAATCCAAAAGACAAACTATTTCATCATTAATATTAAATAAGATATTTTCATTATGAAAATCGCCATGAACTAGATCATTATGAGATATTTCTTTTTTAAAAAAATTTTTTCTGCATGCCTTTTTAATTATAGTCGTTTTTCTATCAATACAGAGCAATATTAGGTCATCTATTTCAGCACCTAATGTATTATCTAAAATAAGTTTTTTACAGTTCTGCGCGTTTTTTAAAAATTCATGTAAGGATAGAGTGTTTCTTATTAACGTTAATGGACAATTTTTTTTTAATCCATGAAATATTTGAAGTAGATTTGCTGTATTGACTAATGATTTTTTTGTTAATGAATCTTCATATAAGATACGACCATTTACTTTTGGATATAATACAAATATTAGATTGTCAATTTCCAAATAATAATTACCTTTAATCGTTTTTATAGGTACAGCGACGGGAAGATTATTTTGTTTTAAAAAAAAAGTTATTACTTCTATTTTTTCTAATTTATTGATATTTTTTTCTGAGTATTGCTTTAATACAAATTTTTCTCCATTAGCCTTTATAATTGAATTAATGGTGCTTAGGCCACCTAAGTTATCTCCTTCACACAAAGAAGGTAATCCATACCCAGAACGAATTATTTCTAAGACTTCCTTGTCCAATTGGGTATCCCTAAGTTAAATTATTTAGCCTATTTGTTGAATAAAAATTTTTATTTGATAATAGAGAGTACCATTTATAAAGATTGAAAATTCCCCATAATATCGGAAATAAATTTTCTTCTCCTGCGTAACATCTTTTTATTAAGCTCTCTAATCCAATAAAATTTAGTCCTAATGTCATATGATAGTTGGTCCCTAAAATCATTTCATATACTTCTCCTTTTAAACTATTTTTTAACCATTCTTCAAAAGGTGCAGTAAATGGTTTCTTATTTTTTTGTATACATTTAGCCGGTAAATAGTTAGTAACTATATCGTATAATAAACTTTTTCTTTTTTCTGTATCTAAAGAACTTGCTATTGTCTGTCCTAAAATATAAGTTACTATCTCTTTTCTTAAAAAAGGGACTCGTGCTTCAAGTCCATGAGCCATAGACAATCGATCAACGCGCGCAAGATGATAATCTGGCAGACGATATCTCAACTCAAAATAGCGTAACGCATTTATTTCTACTGAATCCTTGTCTTTTATGACATCATATTCGACTATTTGTGAGGGATCAGCAAGCAATATTTTTTTCCAGTCAGTGGGTAACCAGCCAATTTGTTCTTGATAAGACGATTTCCAGTCTGTTCTATTTTTTATGGCCTCAAATGGTTTCTGTAAGTAATGGTAGCTCATCAATAGCTCATCCGCACCATCGCCCGTTAAAACACCTTTTACATGTTGTGCCGCTAGCTCGGCTAGTACATAAGTACTTAAACTTACCGTAGAGTAAATTGGCTCGTCAAGATGCCATAAAACTTTGTTTAATATGCGACTAATATCATTTGATTTTATGTAGGTATGATAGTGTTTGCTTTGAAGATAGTTCGCAATAGTACCGGCTTCGAGCCTTTCATCCACAGGCGTAGAAAGGTCATAACCGACAGTGAACGAAAGTAATGCATAAGATAGTTTATTGGATAAACTAACTAAAATAGCGCTAGAATCTAAACCTCCGCTTAGAAACACTCCTAGCGGAAAATCAGCTTTTGCTGTTGTATACATTGCTGAGTGAAAATATGTAGGGAAAGAAATTGCTTCTTTATTTGCTATATTAAAGCACGGTTCCCAATATTTTTTAATTTCTATTTCTCCTTTTTTTGCGATAAGTAGCGTTCCTGGTTCCAATTTATTTATATTTTTATAGATGGTATGCGGAGCTGCTATAAAACGATAGTTAAAATAACTCGCTAAACCCGTTAAGCTAATCTCTGGAAAATATTTTTCTAACGTGAGTATCCCTTTAAGCTCAGATGAAAAAACAATTTTTTTATTCTTTTGCTTTTTAAAATAAAGTGGCTTAATTCCAAGCGCATCACGACCAAGACATAATATTTTTTTATTTGTATCCCATAAGGCAAAAGCAAACATCCCATCAATATCTTTAACAAACTGAAAAGATTTTTCTTCATAAAGATGAATAATTACTTCGCCATCATTTTTTGTTTTAAATTCATGTCCTTTAGCTTTTAAGGCATTACGCAATACTTGGTGATTATATATTTCACCATTATAAGCAAGGTAAATAGAGTTTGTTTCATTGCTAAGTATTGATGTATCACTTTTACTGTCCAACATGGCTAATCGAACTATTCCAAGGCAAACATCATCATTTACAAACAGGTCTCTTCCATCAGGGCCTCTATGTTGAATAGTATTAAGCATCTGTTCTACATCCAGTTTTGGAGGAAAAAAATATTGATGAAAAATACCTGCTAAACCACACATTTTGTAGCTTCCCTACTATTTTTTTGAAATAATTCATAAAATCGATCAGCAATAAGAGAGGATGAAAAATTTTGCGTTATAGCTTGGCAACGTTTAGAGCAATGTTGCCAAAAATTATCATCATTTAATAATTTTTCCAATAAAGAATAAGCTTCTTCTTTCGTATCAAATAGCAGTTCATCAGGAATAAATTCTGGATAAGCAGCATAACGAGGTGCTAATACTGGCACTCCAATATCCATGCAATCAACCGCGGCCATAGACCATACACAAGCCTTTCTCATTGAGGCAAAAGCTAAACGCGAGCTCCCAATTATTTCTGCATATTTAATTCTAGCAATATTGCCATTAATTACTTTAGCATAAGGCAGCTCATTCAAAAGTTTTCTATAATAATCAGGCGTATTATTTAAAGATAGTCTTTCTTTTGAACGAGATGGCATAGGGTCTGAAATGATCAGTTCAAAACCAAGCGCTTCAGCCTGTCGAATAAATTGTAAAAATTCATTCGTACCATAACTTTCATATAATCGATGATTATAAAATATTTGTTTATTTTTAGGTGCTACTTTTAATTTTATATTCGATAAGCTGGGATCAGCGGGTGGAGCAATTATAACTATTTCTTTAGATAGTTGAAGGCGATAATACAAAGCGGTTTGTGTTAATAAATATTTAGCAAAATGGCTTTGAGTAATAAAGATATCGGCCATTAATATGGCACTAAGTATACTAAAAGCAATGGGTATGCCTAAATTATCATGATTGAGCGACCCATCTAATGTAGGCGAATTGCTATTATCAATATCCCAAATAGCTGGATAATGACAATAAGTAACAATGCGTGTAGTCGTATTTTTTAAAGTAACCAACAATGAGCGAAATGCTGAAGTCAATTCAACCTGATTATTAAAGATAACATCTGGTTTTTCTGCTTCAACAATATCCTTTATTGTAGTCCAATCGAAAGAAAACCTTGATGCATAACGTGTATTACCCAATTTAGCTACTTGCTTTCTACATCCTGAAAATTCAATAGATTTAAATGATTGGCAATCAGGTCCTAAAAGGACATAGCTTATATTTTTCTTTTTAACAAATTCACTTGCTAGAATTTTTTGAAAAATAACACCGGAATCACACTGAAGATCATCGGGATTAGATATATTTACTACAGATAATACCTTCATAAATTTTTCCTATTAACTAATTAGGGAAGAGGAGAAACTTAAATGACTTCCCAATTTTTCTAAATTATCAATCAAGGTTGAATATCCACGGTTTAAATGGTGAATGCCCTCAATAAAGACAGTATCTGAACTCGTTAAAGCTGCTAGAAGAAGAACAGCAGCGGCGCGTGTATCTGTCGCCTTAAGCAACAAATTTCCTCTGGAAATGCTGGAAGGATAAATGTGTAGTGTATTTTTTTCACGTAACAGATTTGCGCCTAATTTTCTCAATTCATTAGCATAAGAAAAACGATTTTTCCAAACAAATTCTCTAATTTCGGATTTTTTATCAGCTTGCAATAACATCAGTGTAAAAAAAGGGTGATGATCACTTTGTATTCCATCATGCAACACATCAATGTTTGCATTTTTTAGCAGGTTTCCTCCAATTACGACGATACCATTTTTATGAAATTGCAACCTTACTCCAATTTTATCCAGTAATTCTAATTCTGGAGCTAATAAATTTTTTAATAGTTGAATTTTTTTTAGTTGAATATTTAGTTGGATATGTGTATGCACTGCAAGAGCTATATAGGTTATGACTTCACTGATACATTCTGTCAATTCAAAAACAATTGTTTCCGAAGTTATTAGTTTATTTGGCCTAGTTATCTCAATAAACTTAGGATTGATTTCTATCATAAATCCAAGTTGAATTAGAAATCGTAATAAGTCTTGTACGTCTGCTTTTAGATAGGGGTTTAAAATTTGAGTTTTATTTGTTTGAGTAGCACATAATATAGCTGTTTTGGTTGCGCCACTAATCAACGCTCCTGTAGCTAATTCCGAGCTATCTGAATATTCCATAATATCAATTCTAACTTCACTTTTTTTTCGAATTAGTTTCCCTTGAATAGTGTCATCAACAAATTGATTCGTAATACCAAATTTAGACATAACGCCAAGAATATGCGAAATAGGTCTTCTACCATTCTCTTTGTGATCTCCAATTTGGCAACCGCCTGCTTCTCCAAAGCTAAACTTTCCAAAACGTACAGCAAATGCTGGCATCAAATAAATTGAGCCATGTATCTGTTTGCTTAAATTTACATTTATATCTGTAATTGACATTAACTGAGGACTCACTGAAACCCGTTGGCCTTGTATTGAAAGAGCTCCGCCGCAGCTTTCTACAATTTGCTTTAAGATATAAATATCGTCAGTTAATGGTGCATTTGTTATTAACACAGGGATGTTTAAGGAAATAGACGTAGCTATTATTTGAACCATAGCATGTTTGTAACCATTGACTTGTATTTCTCCGTTACAAAGCTTTTTAGGCTTAATTTTAACGAATGTAGATTGAGAGGTCATAAGCTCATCCTTAAGTTTTTATTTTTTGCAGATACTACCTGCTCCTAAAAATTCTATTTTTTTCTTATTATGACTTGATATTCAGCATATATAATCTCTAATTCAGGCTCATAGCAACCTAAAAACGCATCGATAGCTAATCTAGGATTATTATAATTCTCTGGATACATATTCCAGCTATAATCGTCAAAAATTAAAATCCCCTGTTTTGAAAGTAACGGCCATGCTAATATGGCATCGCTCAATACGTCTTTCGCCCTATGTGAACCGTCAATATAAATTAAATTAAATAAATGATTTTTTTCATAATTGAACTTAACTAACGCATAATAAGAATATCCCTTTATAACAAAAATTCGATTTATTTTTTTCGTTTTTTCTATGTTGTAGAAAAAAATTTTTTCCAAATTATCTAATTTTTTTGATAAGAATGGGCATTCTTGATGCTCTTTACTACCTAGAAAGCTATCAACCGTAATTAGACTTGAATCTGGATGTAAGAGAAGTTCTTCTAAAATCCAGGTCGTAGATGCTCCTTCGAATGCACCTATTTCTAAAACTCGTATTTTTTCTTTTTTTAATGGTTCTAAAAATTTATTCCAAATAAAAATATTTTTATCAAACCAGTTAGTTGTAAAATGAAACCTTTCTTGGCGGTTTTGCAAGTTATTTCCCTTTTGTGATTTGCATTCCTTTAATTCTATTGAGCTATATATAAGATTATGTTTATTTGTTAATAATTAAAAAATTTATGCTTATCTAAAAATTAATTATATAGTATTTATTTAAAAAAGGTAAATGATCTTAATCATTTTCCAGCTTTACAAGCTGTAACGGCCGGTACTTACTCTGACACAGTATTAATAACAGTGACCTTTTAGAGTTATCGTAGAAAGGATACTTAAATGTCTACAAAGCGTTACTTTTTTGGGCCTGATTGGGCAAAGATCTAACTCAGCAGAGTAAGATTGTAAATGACTTCTAGTATCATTCGGTTTAAAATTAATTGCTTTAATAAAAAATATTTGTGAGGAATCCATATGAAAAAAACAGATGTCAAAAATATAGCCGGTGGAACTAAAACAGCAGCTACTGGACCTGATGGCAGTAAAACTATTACTTATAATGGAGTAAGTAATCTACATATTGGCCGTACTTTTACTTACGGCTCTCCTAGTGCTGCTACCACCAGTAACCATAATACATGTCAGCAACAATCATCTAGTAGTAATAATTTTTCATCGGCGGTAAAAACAGGTGTAACTTTTAAAAAAGTAGATAGTTTACATCTTAATTCAAGCGAGATTAAAAAAATGCTTTCCAGTAAAGATCATAAAGCTTATGAAAATTCAAAAGAGTATCGTAGCTCACAATCAACCTCTTCATTTAAACGTTAATTTAATGGTCAATTTACCCTCTTTAGCTTTATTGAGGGTAAATTTAATAAGTGACATTGAATTTAGCTAAAACTTAGCCAGTTTGGAAATTTCAATAAATTTATTGCATACTATAATGGAGACTTGAGTTTTCAAGGAGATAAATATGCGCTTAGCCACTTTTAATGTTGAGAATATGTTTGAACGACCCAAAGCGATGAATTTAGAAGATTGGAAAGAAGGCGCTAAAATTTTAGATGATTTCAAGCAATTAAATACTTTAATCCAAAAAGAAAATTATACTTCTATAATTAAATCTAAATTATTGGAAATAATGAAAAGTCACAAAGGATTGTTGACTAATAATGAAAGCAGCTTTATTCGATTACGGGAGATACGTGGCAAGTTTATTGCCAAATCTAAAAATAAATCCACTGAAATTGCTGCTTCAGGTCGCGGTGATTGGATAGGATGGTTTGAGCTTCAAAAAGAAGCAATCGAAGAACACGCCATTGAAAATACGGCTCGTATCATAGGATTACTTGAAACGGATATACTCTGTGTCGTTGAAGCTGAGAATCGTACCTGTTTAAAACGTTTTAATGATGACGTCTTACCCCATGTTGAGGTAACGCCTTTTGATCATGTGATGCTCATTGACGGTAATGACATGCGTGGTATTGATGTAGGCATTATGACAAAAGCATCTTATGAAATAATAAGAATCGCTAGCCATGTCGATGACATTGATGATAAAGGGACTATCTTTAGCCGTGATTGTGCTGAATATGAAATCAAGACAAAAAAAGGCAATACCATTCTTGTACTGGTCAATCATTTTAAAAGTAAAGGTTATGGCGATGCGGTTGTTTCTAATGAAAAAAGACTACGTCAAGCTAAGCGTGTCCGTGCTATTTATGATCAACGACTTGCTGATGGATTTGATTATATTGCTGTTGTAGGAGATTTAAATGCAGCACCCACAGATTCGGCTATGGATTCATTGCTACGCAAAGGTTCAACGCTGACAGATATTATGGTGCACCCAAAATTTTCAAGCGACGGTCGTCCAGGAACCCATGGAAATGGTACTGCTTCGGCTAAACTAGACTATATTTTAATGTCCCCAAAGCTTTCTGAAAAAGTGATCCAAGGTGGAATTGAACGCTGCGGAGTTTGGGGAGGTAAAAATGGAACGCTATTTCCACATCTTAAAACCATGTTGACAGCAAAGGATGCTGCCTCTGATCATGCCGCACTTTGGGTTGAGTTGGCCATTTAATGCTTTGTAAAATGCATCTGAACTTTCTTACACGGATAATCCATGAGACCTCATAGCCTACTACCTCAGCTATCAAAGGTGATAGCAAATCAGCAATATGGTGTGTTACATAAAAGCGATAAAAATAAATAGCAATCTATGGTATCTTAGGCTAGTCCATAATGATAAAATAATTTCCGCTACGTTGTATATGCTGGTTACTGCTTTTAATATATATTATCAGAAGTAAGCTTTAGGGGCATCTCGTGCATTTACAATAGTTTTGCCATCAGGAATTGGTGTAGGTATTGGAAGCAAATCACGAATTTCTTTTTAGTCGAAGAGAAATTTAATATTTAAATTAAGTGGGTTCAAATTAATATGCATTTGTTGGGGCTGAAATTGCCTTTTATAAGTGCAAGGACCTAAGATGACTAAAAACTTGTCAAAATTAAGCAGAAAGAATTACTTTCAATGCCTGTTCTTTAGCTGCGTTTCCAAATACATCATATGCTTTTATAATTTCGTTAAGAGTAAAATGATGCGTAATGAGTTGGTTTATTTTTATTTTCCCGGACTGAATTATTTTTAACAACATGGATATTGTGTTTGTGTTTACTAAGCCCATTGAGATTACAATATTATGAATCCATAGCTTCTCAATATGTAATTCAACACTTTTTCCGTGCACACCAATGTTCGCGATATGGCCTCCTGGTGCAATAATTTGCTGGCATATATTGAAAGTAGCTGGAATTCCAACAGCTTCAATAGCAACGTCGACACCTTTTTGATTGGTGATCTCTAGCAAACGCTCAATAGCATTCTCAGTTTCTCCATTGATTACATATGTTGCACCAAAATTTTTTGCCATTTTAAGGCGATAAATATCATTATCAACCATAATGATATGCGACGGTGAGTAAAGTTGAGCGGTCAGCAAGGCGGCCATACCCACAGGACCTGCGCCGATAATCGCAACGGTATCCCCGGGTTTAACCTGTCCAGACAACACACCTATCTCAAAGCCAGTTGGGAAAATATCACTCAGCATGACTATCGACGCTTCATCTGTCGTACCATCAGGAATCAGATATAAGCTATTATCGGCATATGGGATACGCACGTACTCTGCCTGTGTTCCATCGATTAAATGCCCGAGAATCCAGCCGCCATCAACACAATGAGAATAAAGTTGACGTTTGCAATTGTCACAGCTTCCACAAGAAGTTATGCATGAAATAAGGA
>JBBIWD010000009.1:0-51931 GCA_037439325.1 Rickettsiella sp. | reverse complement strand
ATGAAACTCAAAGCGATTGTTGCTTCACTCGTAACACTAGGGCTTAGCGGGCCTGTACTGGCGATGCAGCCATACTATATGGATACATCCTTTCAAATGGATGTGATGCGGTATCAAGTCAATAAGATCGATTCAATTCTTGATCGAAATCAGCCTGGTGGATTTGATCAACCTTGTGGTTGGACTTGTCGAATCAACGTCAGTGGCTGGATGAATACCGATGCTTATCTGGCGAATAAGCCCTCAGTATTTTGGAGATTTAATCCAGGCTTTAATCCAAATGCGGCTGTAAACCCAGCAGCAGTACCTCCTAATGTTTTAATCTTACCGACATCCGGCCGAGCGAGCGATTTAATACTTAACAATGCTAATTTGTTCGTTGATGCTCGAGTTAATAACTGGGTGACGGCGAATATGTCCGTGGTGTATAGCTCCTTGTCGAGTGTTCCAGGTTCTACGGGTCCTTACCATATTGCTAATTCACTTTTGGTCTATCATCCTTTGAACCGTACAGCGATAGATACAGCGTATGCCACTGTGGGTAATTTCACTGCTTCACCCATTTACTTTAGAATAGGTAAAGAATATATCCCATTTGGTGCCTATGATCCGTATGGATTTGTAACATCAGAAAATCCAACGCAGTTATTCACTGAGATTACTGCAACTGCAGCGCAATTAGGATTTATTGTGCCGAACGGTTTCTATGGTTCGATATATACATTGGCGGGTAATCCTACTATTTTTGATGGGGGCTCAACGCGTCGTATTCGGAATGGTGGTATCGATGCAGGTTGGGGATTTAAGGCGTTTAATAGTAAATTTAACGTGAATGCTGGTTATATTGCCAATATAGAGGATTCAAACTTCTTATCCTCCTATTACTTCAATTCGTTTGTTGAAGGTACGGTGGTTCCAGGATTGCCGAATACAAAAGTGCCGGCTTGGAACGTCAATGCCGATGTAACTATTGGTCCATTTGATGCAAATGGTCATTATGTTGCCACTACGCGTAGTTTACCAAGTCCTTTCTTTTTAAGTGGTAACTCAAGTCCGGGCTTTCCAGTATTACCTACCCCACCGGCTCTATTAGGTAAGCCAGTTGTATGGGGCTTAGAGGCGGGGTTGACGTTTCCTGTGATGGCGCATCAGTCACGTGTGGCGATTGGTTATCAAAAGACAACCCACTTAGCGACCTTGTTGCCAGAACGTCGAATCTATGCAGACTATATGGTTAATTTTGCTAAATGGTTTGATGTAGGATTAGCAGTCTTTCAAGATAGAGATTACAACGCGGGTCAAAATGCTGTTGTTATTCCTGCGGTTCCTGGCACAGTACCGATACCTGCTAGGACAGTTCATCCAGGCGCAACGGGTAATAAATCAACAGTTGGCCAATTACGTTTTAGTGTTAAGTTTGCATAAATTATTTGTTGCAACATAAATTAAATAAAACATTGAGCCCGCATCAGCGGGCTTTTTTATACTACTAAATTTAAATAAATTTATCTTGTTGAGATAATTAAAAAGTACTGCTAAGATAAACTCGATTTGATCTTATTTTATCTATAAATAGGTTTTCATAGGTAGAATTGAATTCAGGAAAAATCTTTTAACTTGGTTTGACAAGAAAAAGCTATAGATAGAGTTAACTAATTTCTATAAGGAGATGATTTAGGATGAAACTCAAAGCGATTGTTGCTTCACTCGTAACACTAGGGCTTAGCGGGCCTGTACTGGCGATGCAGCCATACTATATGGATACATCCTTTCAAATGGATGTGATGCGGTATCAAGTCAATAAGATCGATTCAATTCTTGATCGAAATCAGCCTGGTGGATTTGATCAACCTTGTGGTTGGACTTGTCGAATCAACGTCAGTGGCTGGATGAATACCGATGCTTATCTGGCGAATAAGCCCTCAGTATTTTGGAGATTTAATCCAGGCTTTAATCCAAATGCGGCTGTAAACCCAGCAGCAGTACCTCCTAATGTTTTAATCTTACCGACATCCGGCCGAGCGAGCGATTTAATACTTAACAATGCTAATTTGTTCGTTGATGCTCGAGTTAATAACTGGGTGACGGCGAATATGTCCGTGGTGTATAGCTCCTTGTCGAGTGTTCCAGGTTCTACGGGTCCTTACCATATTGCTAATTCACTTTTGGTCTATCATCCTTTGAACCGTACAGCGATAGATACAGCGTATGCCACTGTGGGTAATTTCACTGCTTCACCCATTTACTTTAGAATAGGTAAAGAATATATCCCATTTGGTGCCTATGATCCGTATGGATTTGTAACATCAGAAAATCCAACGCAGTTATTCACTGAGATTACTGCAACTGCAGCGCAATTAGGATTTATTGTGCCGAACGGTTTCTATGGTTCGATATATACATTGGCGGGTAATCCTACTATTTTTGATGGGGGCTCAACGCGTCGTATTCGGAATGGTGGTATCGATGCAGGTTGGGGATTTAAGGCGTTTAATAGTAAATTTAACGTGAATGCTGGTTATATTGCCAATATAGAGGATTCAAACTTCTTATCCTCCTATTACTTCAATTCGTTTGTTGAAGGTACGGTGGTTCCAGGATTGCCGAATACAAAAGTGCCGGCTTGGAACGTCAATGCCGATGTAACTATTGGTCCATTTGATGCAAATGGTCATTATGTTGCCACTACGCGTAGTTTACCAAGTCCTTTCTTTTTAAGTGGTAACTCAAGTCCGGGCTTTCCAGTATTACCTACCCCACCGGCTCTATTAGGTAAGCCAGTTGTATGGGGCTTAGAGGCGGGGTTGACGTTTCCTGTGATGGCGCATCAGTCACGTGTGGCGATTGGTTATCAAAAGACAACCCACTTAGCGACCTTGTTGCCAGAACGTCGAATCTATGCAGACTATATGGTTAATTTTGCTAAATGGTTTGATGTAGGATTAGCAGTCTTTCAAGATAGAGATTACAACGCGGGTCAAAATGCTGTTGTTATTCCTGCGGTTCCTGGCACAGTACCGATACCTGCTAGGACAGTTCATCCAGGCGCAACGGGTAATAAATCAACAGTTGGCCAATTACGTTTTAGTGTTAAGTTTGCATAAATTATTTGTTGCAACATAAATTAAATAAAACATTGAGCCCGCATCAGCGGGCTTTTTTTTAGCATTTTAAAAAAACTTTATGCTATACATTTTTCGAGTATAGTTTGCATGAGATTATTTCCTAAGAAAATATGTGGTTTTAATATTAACTTTAAGTATCTGAAGATTACTGGGTAATTTTAGAAGGTTGCTATGTTTGAATTATTTTTTTCTCCTGAAGCTTGGATCAGTTTACTTACCTTAACTGCATTAGAAATTATTTTAGGAATTGATAACTTAGTTTTCATTTCTATAGTAACCAATAGACTTGCTCAAGCGCAGCAACGTTCAGCTCGCCAATTTGGTTTATTACTCGCTTGTTTGACGCGTTTACTTTTATTGGCAACGCTGGCTTGGATGACTAAATTTACGCAGCCTTTATTTACTGTGGCAGGCCATATATTTTCGGGTAGAGATTTGGTATTAATCCTAGGTGGATTATTTTTACTTGCCAAAGGGACGAGTGAGCTTCATTTTAATGTAACTATTTCCAGAGAAAGTAAAAGTAATCTGTATCGGTACTCACAATTTTCGATGGTTATCATTCAGATTATGTTGCTAGATATTATTTTTTCCTTAGATAGCGTGATCACTGCAGTAGGAATGGCTCAGGAATTTATAATTATGGCTTTAGCAATTATCATTGCAATCGCATTGATGATATGGGTGAGTGGACCAATAAGTCATTTTATTAATATCTACCCAAATTTAAAGATTCTTGGGTTAAGTTTTTTATTATTAATTGGCTTAGTATTAATAGCCGACGGCTTTGGGTTGCATGTGCCTAGAGCTTATCTATATTTTGCCATCGCTTTCTCGCTATTTGTAGAATGGCTAAATATTTTGGCGAGCAGATGGCAAAGGAAGAAGAATTCGGTTTAATGGCTTGTTTTTTTAAAAAACCGGCCAATATCAATGTAATAAAGGGATAGCCTAAATAGGCCCTAGAGAAAATATGCTTGCATTGATCACTTTTTTTTGATAAATAGAGGACCTTATCACTTATTTCAATAATAAGGTGCTCTCATGCTAAGTAACAAGTATAAATTAACTGCGTTTATGGCTGGTGTGTGTGGGTTAGGCTTACAAGCCAGTGTTGCATTAGCGAATGAACCTACGCAGTCAAATAATGATAGTGAAATTAGTAGGTTAGCACAGCGAACCCAAGCTCTTGAATCCGAGCTGCAGCGCGTTCAAAATCAAGTGGCTACTTTACGTAGAAAATCCAATCCAGATAAGCTCTCATCTGGCGAAGTCGAAGCTCATCAAAGTTTGGTTACCTCTTTGCATCCTTTTTTTGTTATAGGGACCCCGGTTATTAGCTCTCCTTATATAGGTATCAACTCAGAATTTAATGCTTCTGATTTAGTGGTTAACCAGCCTTATGTGAATGAAGATTTGTATTTACTTCAACAGCGGAAACAAATTTATAATTATTTAATACAAAATGGACATCAACTTTCGGATACGCCTGTTATTAATTTAAGCGGAAAAATAGAATCGCAAATTTTTCATACCAGTCATTTTGGTAATTTCCAAAACAACTCGGCTACAGATATTAATTTGACAGGTATTGAGTTAGATACTGAAATTTTAGTTAATCAATGGGTAACAGGACTCATTGCTTTCGTTTATGATGATACGCCTCCGACGGATATGTCACCTAGACGAATTGACAACTCCCGTGTCCTTTTAGAACGAGGGTTTTTAACGATAGGAAACTTAGCTAGGTTTCCTTTATATGCGACGATGGGTCAGTTTTATGTACCTTTTGGTCAATATTCATCCTCAATGATCAGTGATCCCTTTACTAAAACTTTAGGAAGAACCAAAGCTAGGGCCATAGCCTTAGGTTTTTCGAAACAATTTAATGATGAAAATAATTTAAATTTGGCGGCTTTTATTTTCAGAGGTCCAAGTCGAACCAGTATCGATAATAATGGACTGCGAAATTATGGAGCAAATGCTGAATATATCTTTACTAAACCTAAATGGAATATTGATATAGCAGGAAGTTATATTCGTAGTATCGCAGATTCACTAGGAATGCAGCATAATGGTAATGCGGGCCCTAATAATTTTGCAGGATTTGCTACTAACAATAATACTGAGATCCTTAGCCCAGTGCCGGGCTTAGATGCACGTGGAACTTTGACCATCGAAGCATTTAGTGTTACTGGCGAATATGTTACGGCGAGCCGTTCATTTTCACAAACAGTATTATCATTTGATAATCAAGGTGCTAAACCTTCTGCTTTTCATGCAGAAGCGGCTTATAAATTTAATGTTTTAGAAAAACCTAGTGCTGTTATTATTGGATATGATCAGTCCAAAGATGCCTTAGGTTTACTTATTCCTAAGAAGCGTTACATAGCAACTCTGAGTACATCGATTTGGAAAGATACCATTGAAAGTTTAGAGTTTCGTCACGATATAGACTATAGTGCAACAGATGTTGCTGTAGGCCAGTCGGGTCTAGCGCTTAACCCTATTAATGGAACAGGAAAAAGCGGTAATACAGTTACTTTACAAGTGGGTTTATATTTCTAAAAAATAAATTAAACTGTTATGAGGGGGCATTACTTCGGTGTCCCTTTTTGTTATACTCGCAGCAATTGGGTTTTTTGGCAAGGCGCCGCGAGAATGAGCAACCGGAGTGTATTGGAAGATACATGAGGATTGCGAATTGAGCGGCAACACAGCCAAAAATTCAAGTGCGAGGAGTATATTCTAAGCCGATGAACAAGCGCATCTTATTGGGTATTACAGGTAGTATTGCTGCTTATAAAACCCCGGAACTTATCAGAAAACTCAAAGAGCAACAGCATGACGTTAGGGTTGTTTTAACTTCCTGTGGCAGAGCCTTTGTAACTCCTTTGACACTGCAAGCAGTCTCTCAAAATAAAGTGTACGAAGAACTTATAGATGCTGAGTCAGAAGCTGCAATGAGCCATATTGATCTTGCACGATGGCCCGATTATATTTTGATAGCCCCTGCAACAGCGCATGTGGTTGCTAAATTAGCGCATGGTTTTGCGGATGACTTATTGAGTACCTTATGTTTAGCAGCTAACACGCGTTTAATTATTGTGCCTGCAATGAATCAAGCAATGTGGTCCAATAAAGCAACCCAAGATAATATTAGCAAGTTAAAAGAAAGAGATTACTTATTTTTAGGGCCCGGAGAAGGATCTCAAGCATGTGGAGAGTTTGGTTTAGGACGCATGCTGGAACCTCAAGAAATAGCGGATGGCTTGTCAAAGGTATTTATTAAACCTTATTTACAGAATCAAAGAATTTTAATTACCGCTGGGCCGACACAAGAATGGATCGATCCAGTGCGTTACTTATCAAATCGTAGTTCGGGTAAGATGGGATTTGCTTTAGCACAGGCTGCTATTGAAGCGGGAGCTGAAGTTACGCTCGTTAGTGGACCAGTAGCTTTAGCACCTCCAAAGAAATTGAAATTTATATCGGTGAGGACAGCTGCCGAAATGCTAGCAGTTGTTGAGAAGGAAGTTAGTCAAAAGACAATTTTTATAAGCACTGCTGCTGTGGCAGATTATCAAATTGTAAACCCCGCGTTGCAAAAAATTAAAAAATCGAGTGCGCTATTAACTTTGCAACTAAAACCTACCATCGATATTTTGGCTACCGTTAGTCAAATGAATTTAGAGCCTAAGCCTTTATTGATTGGGTTTGCTGCCGAAACTGAATATACCTTAAAATTTGCCGAAGAAAAGCGAAGAAGTAAAAATATAGACTTAATGATAGTTAATGATGTTAGCCGAACAGATATTGGTTTTGATAGTGATAAAAACGAAGTAACGGTATTATCTTCTGATGTGCCTATTCACCTATCATGTGCGACTAAACAATTAATAGCCCAACAATTGCTGCAAGTAGTGGGAAATCGTATGCTTAGTACTGCAAAAAAAAATGCTAACACGCCCCTTTAGATCGAATAAAATTAGGAATAAATAGTTACAACGCTGGATAATGAATATTTGTTTTTTTAAACTAGTTATGCTCCTATCCTAAGTGAAGGAGACATATTCTTCGTACTTGAATTTCTGGTTTGCCGCGCAACTCGCAACCCTTTTCGCAGCATTTATCAAAAATCCAATTACTGTGAGTATATAATTTTTAAGATTATATGAGGACTTGATCATGCGACAGGTACCTAATGTTCTTCCTTCGCCATCTCTTGGTAAGGGAATGAACGTTTTAGATTTTACTGAAAAAAAAATAATTAAAGAAAGAATCGTAATCTTAACTTGTTATGATTATACTACCGCAAAAATTTTTAATGATTCTTTTTTAGATGCGTTATTAGTTGGCGATAGTCTCGCTATGACCATGCATGGCTTTAAAGACACAGTGATGGCTACATTGCTTATGATGGAGTTGCATACTGCTGCTGTATGTCGAGGTGCGCCTAATAAATTTATTATTAGTGATCTTCCTTTTCTAACTTATCGTCAATCATTAAATCGTAGTGTTATTGCTGCACAAAAACTAATCCAAGCAGGCGCACAGGCTATTAAATTAGAAGGTGCAGCAGGTAATCTTTCATTGATATCGCATTTAGTTGAATCCGGTATTCCTGTCATGGGTCATATCGGTTTAACTCCCCAATTTATCAATACCTTAGGTGGCTATAAAGTTCAGGGGAAAACTTCTGTTCAGGCAGAGCAGCTTAAACAAGACGCCTTAGCTTTAGAACAAGCAGGTTGTTTTGCCATAGTACTTGAGTGTATTCCATCACAACTTGCAAAAGCAATAACAGCTTCTTTAAAAATTGCAACAATTGGTATAGGGGCTGGTGTTGAAACCGATGGACAGGTTTTAGTTATGCAGGATTTATTGGGGCTCAATCTCGACTTTAAACCAAAATTTGTTAATCATTTTCTTAATACAGGTCAATTAATTCGAAAAGCGGTCGATCAATATTGTCATGCTGTTAAACATAATGAGTTTCCTGACGATGAACATAGTTACTAAACTGAGCGACTGGCAAGCCATAAAGAAAGAGAATAAAAATAAAAAAATAGGATTTGTGCATACGATGGGTCATTTGCACGCAGGGCATTTAAGCCTTTGTACTCGTTCGCAAGCTGAAAACGATTTGACGATAGTAGCCATTTTTATAAATGCTACGCAGTTTAACCAGACAGAAGATTTTAACCATTATCCTCGTACTCTTGAAGAAGATAAAGCATTATTATTTAAACAAAAAATTGATTATTTATTATTGTTAGATGCAGAAACTATTTATTGTGATAATTACCATATTCAAATTCACGACATTAGTGATTTAAGTAAAATATTGGAAGCGGTGTTTCGTCCCGGACATTTTACTGGGATGTTAACTGTGGTATTAAAATATTTGAATATTGTAAAGCCTACGCGTTCATATTATGGCGAAAAAGACTATCAACAATTATTACTTATCCAAAAAATGGCATTAGCACTTTTCTTAGAAACAGAAATTGTTGGTTGTCCAACGATTCGTGCAACGGATGGTTTAGCTTTAAGCTCAAGGAATACTCGTTTGAGTTCAGAGCAGCGCACGAAGGCGAGTCATTTCCCAACAATTTTAAAACTTGCATCGAGTCCGGAAGATGCTACGAGTCGATTAAAAAGCTTAGGATTTAAAGTCGATTATGTTTCAGATCATTGGGGTAGACGTTTAGGAGCTGTGCATGTCGGAGCGGTGAGACTAATTGATGCTTTACCTATAATGAAAGCTGACGAGTAATTTTTATTGTATATTGGATTGTGCGTAAAAAGCGAATGACTTTAGCTAAGTGCTTACGATTGAGGACTGATAAAGTAAACTGAATAATACTATGCTTTCTATCGCGACTTTCAACTTTAATATTTTCAATATTAGCATCGGCTTTAGCAATATTATGTGTTAGTAATGCTAGTACACCGTGTCGATTAATAGTTTCAATATATATATCAGTTTTAAAAAATCCCTCAGTTTGTTTTTCCCATTGTATGGAAATGGCGCGTTCAGGATTTTTTTTAATAAGTCGCGCTGCGTATTTACAGCGGTGCAAATGTACAGTAAGACCATGTCCTGCATTGAGTAAACCTATAATTTCATCACCTGGAATAGGTCGGCAACATTCGGAAAATTTGATTAAATCATTATCTGCATTTTTAAGGAACAAGGGTAACGAGTTCATTTGACTTTTAAAATTAGGTTTCAAACCGCATAATGAATAAGCGACTAAAACAGGATGTATATAACCCAGCCCAATCGCTTCAAGTAAATCTTCTAAGGAGTCGTATTGAAGTTTTTGTAATGTCTTGTGTAGATTCTTAGAGTTGGTATGGGGGCCATGCCCTAAAGGGGTTAAATTGTTATCCAGCAAACGTTGGCCTAATTGTACAGCTTCATTATGCTGCTTATTTTTGAAAAATTGTCTAATATGGCTTCGCGCACGCCCTGTCGCTACAAATTCTAACCAGCGTGAATCAGGAAAAGTTTTCGAATCAGTAATGATTTCTACAGTTTGACCACTTTGCAAATGGGTGCTGAGCGGAACTAAATGTTTATCTATTCTAGCTGCAATACAGTGATTGCCAATATCAGAATGGATCGCATAAGCGAAATCGATCAAAGTTGCTTTATGAGGAAGCTCAATGATGTCACCTTTAGGAGTAAAGATATATATATCTGTGGGAAATAGATCGATTTTAACGGTCTCCATAAATTCTAAGGAACTAGGAGTTATTTGTTGAATATCGAGTAAGCGTTTAAGCCATTCTCGTGCTCGTAAATGAGGACGAAGTTCATTAGATTTAGTTTTTTCTTCTAACCAGTAGCTTACAATACCATGATCAGCACCATTATCCATTGTAGTTGTACGGATTTGTATGTGAATTGAAGTAGCAGCTGGGCCAAATAAAGTAGTATGTAATGCTTGATAACCATTCGCTTTAGGTAGTGCGATATAATCGTGAAAATGATCTGGCAAAGGTTTATAAAGATTGTGTACAGCACCAAGTACGCGATAGCAGCTATCAATATTATCTACAATAATACAAAAAATTGGGATATCAATGATCTCATTGAAAGCTAAATGACTTTCCCGCATTTTTTTATAAATTTGATACAGATGCTTTTTTTTATGCCAAATAGTGTGAAAAGGTAAATGATGTTTATCCAAGCACTCTTTTAAGGCCGATTCTATTTTATGGATACTTGTTTTATGTTTGCGTCGATTTTTTTGTACAGTTTCTTGTAATATACGATATCGCCATGGATAAAGGTTTAAAAAACAAAGATCTTCTAATTCTATACGAACCATATGCATACCTAATCGCTGTGCAATAGGGGCATAAATATCCAATGTTTCTTTAGCAATACGGTGACGTTTTTCTACAGGAACTGCAGATAAGGTTCGCATATTATGCAAACGATCGGCTAATTTTATGATGATGATGCGAATATCTTTTGCCATGGCTAGCAGCATTTTGCGAAAATTTTCCGCTTGAGCTTCAGCGCGACTTTGAAACTGAATCTGGGTTAGTTTACTCATCCCATCAACGAGTTCTGCTATTTCACTGCCAAATGTCGTGGTTAAAACAGTTTTTTCAATAGGAGTGTCTTCAATGACATCATGTAAAATTGCGACGATTATCGTTTGAACATCCATACGCATTTGAGCGAGAATTTTAGCCACTGCAATCGGATGACTAATATAAGGATCTCCACTATGGCGCTTTTGACCAGAATGGGCTCTAGCAGCAAATTGATAAGCGTTATAAACTTGCTTTATTTGCTCGGGGGATAGATATATTTGTAGTTCTTGTTTGAGGTCACTAAACATGTGCATGCAAGCGCCCCCGGTTTTTTTACAAGCCTGTAGATTGTGACCCGCTTCTGCTGCCACTAATTTCTTGTTCTGATTTTTCTCCGGCTTCATTGAGTTTTCTATCGGCGATTTCTCTTAAGGCTATCACTGTGGGTTTATCGTTTTCGGGATCAACCATGGCCATGCCACCTTTAGCAATTTGCCTGGCTCGTTTTGAGGCAATAATGACTAACTCAAAATGATTTTTAACTTTTTTTAAACAATCTTCAACTGTAACACGTGCCATATAAGTTCTCGGTAAATTGAGCGAAATTGAACCTAATACTATAACATTATTTGGCTATATCTATACTATATTTCCTAAAAGTATAGCTTTTTCCCTAGTTTTTTGGGGTTTTAAGCGTTTTAAGTGAATTTTTACTGATAAATTAAGCCGCATTCATCAATACGGCGGTAACATCCAGCATTCTATTGGAGAATCCCCACTCATTGTCATACCAGGCAAGCACCTTAACAAAGTTTCCTATAACGCGAGTTTGCGGTGCATCTACTGTAGAAGAAGCTGGGTTGTGATTATAATCTATGGAAACCAGGGGCTCTTCACTATAATTAAGCAGACCTTTTAGTGCACTACTCTCAGAAGCTTTTTTCAAGATTTCATTAACTTCTTTCGCTGTTGTTGCACGTTTTGCTTGAAAACTTAAGTCTACTAAAGAAACGTTTATCGTAGGAACGCGTATAGCTAAGCCATCGAGTTTCCCCGCTAGTTCAGGTAAAACTAAGCCGAGTGCCGAAGCAGCTCCGGTTTTTGCAGGGATCATGGAATGGGTTGCTGAACGTGCGCGATACATATCAGGATGATACGTATCGATAAGCACTTGATCATTCGTATAAGCATGAATAGTAGTCATTAAACCTTGGATAATTCCTAAGTTTTCATATAAAGCTTTGGCTAAAGGAGCCAGACAATTGGTAGTACATGAAGCATTAGAAATAATGGTATCGCTACTTTTTAAGATGTGGTGATTAACGCCATAAACAATAGTCGCATCAACCCCTTTACCAGCGGGAGCAGAAATAATGACTTTTTTTGCACCTGCTTTGATATGCTTACCCGCCTTTTCCGGCGAAGTAAATAGGCCTGTACATTCATGAACAACATCAATATTTAATTCTTTCCAAGGTAAGTTTTCTGGGTCGCGTTCCGAAAAGATTTTTATCCGTTGATCATTGATAATTAAATAATCTTTATCAATGACTATGGTTCCTACAAACTTTCCATGAGTGGTGTCATAGCGTGTCAGATGAGCATTAATTTCGATATTCCCTAAATCATTTATCGCAACAATTTCTAGATCATGTTTTTTTGGATTCTCAAAAAAAGCCCTTAAAATATTACGGCCTATACGACCATAACCATTGATAGCGACGCGTGTTGTCATAGTAATTCCCCTAGTTAATCGGCTAATAATTGGTTTAGTATTTTAGTAACGTTTTCTGTTGTAAATCCAAAATTTTTAAAGACATCTGCCCCCGGCGCAGATTCGCCAAATTGGCTAAGTCCGATTACTTTACCTTTAATGCCTACATATCGGTACCAAAAATCTTTAGTTCCTGCTTCTATAGCAATGCGTAGTGTAATTGAATTAGGCAAAATTTTAGCTTTATAAGTTAAATCTTGTTGTTCAAAACGATCAGCTGAAGGCATAGATACCACTCGGATTTGTCTGCCTTGTTGATTTAAAAATTTAGCAGCACTGACAGCTAAACTCACTTCAGAGCCTGTTGCTATGATAATAGCTTCAGGTGTTGATGGACTATCGAGAAGAATATAAGCACCTCGATGAATAGATTGTAAAGTTTCTTGGTTATGGATTTGAGTTGGTATAGTTTGTCGCGTCAGTAATAAACAAGTGGGCCCTAAATGTTGTATCGCTTGTTGCCAGGCAACTACGGTTTCTAGTGTGTCACAAGGTCGCCAAACAGAAAGATTAGGAATAAGTCTTAAGCTATTAATATGTTCGACAGGTTGATGTGTCGGACCGTCTTCTCCTAGCCCGATCGAATCGTGAGTATAGATAAAAATAACATGTTGTTTCATTAATGCCGATAAGCGAATAGCATTGCGTGCGTAATCACTAAAAACTAAAAAAGTTCCTCCATAAGGAATGAATCCTCCATGCAGGGCTATGCCGTTCATCATAGCAGACATACCAAATTCACGCACACCATAGTGAATATAATTACCCGAAGGATTTTCTTTAGTTAAAACTTGAGATCCTTCCCAAAAGGTTGAATTAGATTCTGTAAGGTCTGCAGATCCACCTAGCAATTCTGGTAAAAGAGGTGCAAAGGCATTTAATGCATTTTGGGAAGCTTTACGTGTTGCAATTTTTTCCAAAGGATTTTTATAAATAGCTTCGATAATTTTTTTGGTTTTTTCTTCCCAATGTAATGGTAATTTTCTATTTATTCTGCGTTGATACTCTTTGGCGAGTTCAGGGAATGCAGTTTGATAAGCATTCCATTTTTCTTCCCAAGCTTTTTCTAAAATGTTTCCTTTAGAGCGAGCGTCCCAGGCTTGATAAATATCTTCTGGTATTTCGAAAGGTGGGTAATTCCAATGTAATGCAAGCCGGGTGGCAGCCACTTCTTTTTCACCTAATGCTGCTCCATGTGCTTGATGGTTATCCGCTAAATTAGGAGCGCCAAATGCAATTCTGGTTTTACAACAAAGTAAACTGGGCTTATCAGTAACGTTACGGGCTTTTTCAATAGATAGTTTAATTTGCTGTGGATCATGGCCATCAATATCAGGAATAACATGCCAATGATAAGCGTTAAAGCGCTCAGGTGTATTATCTTTAAACCAGCCTGAGACATTACCATCAATAGAAATATTATTGTCATCCCAAAAAGCAATTAATTTACCTAAATCTAAACATCCTGCCAAAGAAGCAGCTTCATGAGAAATACCTTCCATTAAACAACCATCACCTAGGAATACATAAGTAAAATGATCGATAATAGGATGAGAAGGACGGTTGAAATGTGCGGCTAAATTTTTTTCTGCTAAGGCCATACCGACTGCATTCGCGAATCCTTGACCTAGAGGTCCCGTTGTTGTTTCTATGCCTGGAGTTAAACCTACTTCAGGGTGCCCTGGTGTTTTTGAGTGTAATTGACGGAATCGTTTAATCTCCTCTAATGAGAGATCATAGCCTGTTAAGTGGAGTAGTGCATAATGCAACATTGATCCATGGCCATTTGATAGAATAAAGCGATCGCGATTACTCCAGTTAGGGTTACTGGGGTTATGAATTAAAAATTCTCTCCATAAGACGGTTGCGATGTCAGCCATACCCATGGGCATGCCAGGATGGCCTGAATTAGCTTTTTCCACGGCATCTAGGCTTAAAAATCGAATGGCATCAGCATATTTTTTTTGATAAGACATTAAGATTTCCTATTTAGCCCATAATCAAGAATATTTCAAAATTTAAAAACTACGATTCAAAAACTTAAAAAAAATCAACTATAATCGCCTGCGCAATAATAATAGAGGAGGAAAGGATCAGCAAACTTAATAAGCTTTTTCCACCCATTACCCGATAAGGGGCATCAATTTGTTGATTATAACGCCCAGACCAAGCCATTAATGCGGGGAGCAAAGCCAATAAGGTAGCGCACCATATACCAGCATAATTTAATGCCAGCATAAATGAGGCTGGGTAAAACAAAACAATCATTAAAGGGGGTAAAAAAGTAAGTAGATATACGATAAATTTATTTTTTTCTGTATGGGGTAAGCTTAAACCATCCATTAAGAAATCAGCTAAACTAATACCTACACCTAAAAAAGAAGTTGCTAAACAAATAGATGTAAAAATCCAAGCAAATAAAGTAATGCTATTTTTATTTAATAAACGACTCAGTGTATTGGTTAAATGACTAGTCGATTGGCTGGATTGAGCAATTGTTAAAAGTTTACTGATAGGAATAACTCCCATAATAGCTCCATCCCAGAAAATATAACAAATAAGAGGTATTAAGCTACCTAGAATAATAACTTGGCGTAATTGTTTAACGTTACTATGGAAATAACTACGCAAACTTGGAATAATAGCGGCAAAACCAAACGATGTAATGATAATAGTAAGGCTATTCGATAAATAAAGTAGTTTACCTTGCTCTAGTTGCTTTGTTGATATAAAAGGAAATAGAAATAATATTAGAAGAAAGAAAATAAGTAATTTTCCTCCCATCAGAATTCGATTCATTAAATCCACCGAATGCATTCCTTTATAAACGATAGGGCCTAGGATCAGTACAAATAAGATTGCTGTAACAATTGCTGAAAAATGGCAATCTATTTTTTGGAAAATTCCTTGTAAAAAGTCTGAACCTCCTGCGATGTAAGCTGCTAATAAAGCATAGAGTAATAATAAATAACATAACCAAGCTATGATCTCACCCGGAACTCCTAAAGTAGCACGTGCCATGGAAATTAAATGGCTATTAGGGGGAAACCAAAGATTCACTTCTAAAATCAGCAAGCCACCGATTAGCATAATCCCCCAACAAGCAATCAAAAAAAGCGATGAATTTAAAAAACCTGCTTGAGCGGTTGCTAATGGCAAAGCTAACATCCCGCCGCCTATGGCATTACCAGTAATTAATAAAATACCGCCAAACTGTTTAATATTCATAGAGTTTAGTGAATGAGGCTTAAAATTATAATAAATAATGCAACAAGCATTAAGCTAAGTAATAGAGGCTTTCCTCCTGATACTTCATATCCAAAAGCACATTTTTTAATATATCGTCCACTCCAAGCCATCATAGCGGGAAGGAGTATTAATAAAATCGCACAAAGTACTCCTGCATAAGATAAAGCCATAATGAAAACATGAGGATAATAACTAGCAATGAACAGAGGAGGAAAAAAAGTGAGTCCGTAAAGAGCCAATTTTTTTATACCTTTTTTTTCAATTTGTAATCCATCACTGAAAAAGTCGAATAGACTTAAAGCAACACCTAGAAAAGAAGTTGCAAAACATATGGATGTAAATATTTTAGCTAAAAAATTAACTAATTTGTTATTAAGTAAATGGTTCAAAGCAGACATTAAACTGCTAGTGGAATGCCCTGAGTGATACATGGATATTAAACCTGAGCCTCCATGTGTGGGTATGGCACCCATAATAATTAATTCCCATAAAACATAGCAGAATAATGGAATTAAACTGCCAATTAGTATGGCTTTACGTAGCATGAACAAATCATTGTTAAAATAACTACGTAAGCTTGGGACTATTATTGCAAAACCAAAAGAAGTCAGAATAACGGTTGTACTACCTAAAATAACACTAAGTCGAAAAACATTTTCCAGTGTTAATAAATAATGAATAGAAATAAAAGGAAAAATACAAATCACTAATAAAAAAAAGGTCAATAACTTGCTAAACATTAGACTTCTATTAACATAATCAACTGAGCCTAATCCCTTATAAACAATTAAACTTAATACTCCTGCAAATAATAGTACTGAAAGCTCTGCAGGTAAGTTCAAATGAAATGTTAGTAGAAGATGTTGTAAGAAATCACTGCCGCCTGCAATATAGGCAGCTAATAAAGCATACAGCAACAAAAGATAGCTAAGCCATGCAATAATCTGGCCAAATCTCCCTAAAGTAGTTTTCGCCATGCTAATTAAATTACTGTTTATGCTATGCCAAAGATTAACTTCTAAAATGAGAAATGCGGCAGCGGTCATCATTCCCCAGCACAATATTAAAAAAATTAGCGCATTTATAAAACCTAATTGTGCAGTAGCAATAGGCAAGGCTAGCATTCCTCCCCCAATGCTGGTGCCAATGATAAGTAATATACCGCCGATAAGTTTATTATGCATGATTATTTTTAATAGAGATAAGGGTCACCTGGAGGACGGGTCTTAAAACGTCGATGTATCCAAAGATATTGATCTGGATGGGCGCGAACAGCTTGTTCTAACAATTGATTAAAACGCAGTGTATCTTGGTAATCATCGCCCTCGGCAAAATTTTCTAAGATAGGTCCGATAGTAATTTGGTAACCTTTTCCTCTTGGAAGGCGATGATAAAATAAGGTGACAACTTGTGCTCCAGTTCGACTGGCATAGCGACTAGGTGTTGAGATGGTAGCAGTAGAAATGTTAAAAAATGGTGGAAAAATACTGTGCGTAGGTCCATAATCTTGATCAGCTGCATACCAAATAGCTTTGTTTTGTTTTAAGGTTTTAATAATTTGGCGAATCGCATAGCGATGTATAGGCTGCATCCATTTAAAATGACGATGTTGTTTTAATAATCTATCAATAACTTGATTTTTCTGTTCACGATAAACTACATGCATTGGAAAAATACTAGAAAACAGACGGCCACAAATATCCAATGAGGTAAAATGACCACTTAAAATTAGTACACCTTTTTTTCTGTCTATAGCTTCTTGCAAATGCTCTAAGCCTTGTACATTAATAAGGGGATCTAGTTTATGATCAGGCATCCACCAAGCCATAGCTGATTCGATCAGTCCCATTCCTAAGGATTGAAATTGTTTTTTAAGTAAGCTTTTTCGTTCTTTATTGGAAAATTCGGGAAAACAAAGTTTTAGATTGACTTCTGCAATATGTCGAAATCTTTTTAATAAATAATAGGCAATACGTCCTAAATTTTTGCCAAATTGTAGTTGTAACCCATAAGGTAGTTTTGTTATGAGATATAAAATTCCTAATCCTAACCAGGTAGGCCAATAACGAGGATGTATTAGATCTAAAAATTTATTTCGCATTAGGTAATAATAATCGATGTACTATTTGTTGTTTAATTAAGTGTTGCTCAATAATTTCGTCAATATCTTGTTGAGTTTCGTAATGATACCAGGTGCTTTCAGGATAAATCACCAATAGCGGCCCTATGCTACATCGTCCTAAGCACCCAGAATGACTTATCAGAATTTTTTGCTGTTGATTATTAGGCAGTCGTTTTATGTTTGTTTTTAAATAATTTAATAAGGATTTGGCATCATGTTTAGCACAACAATCTTTATTATTTTCTCGCAGATTAATGCATAAAAATATATGGTGTTGATAATAGAGCATAACTATGTTTTACAGCAAACATAAGAAAGTTTTACTTTACCAGAAATAAATAAGTATCTCTATTAAACAGCTGGGTTAAATACATTAAAAGGTTTGAATTCAAGCTTAAAAGCTGGAGCTTATCATTAAACTGATAAAATGCGTCTTTTTGAGTTAAACTGATAGTTTAAACAAGGAGGAAAAGTTAATGTCAAATATTATACGGTATAGGTCCCATTCTTTATTACACCAATTACATCGTCTATCGCAAGAGTGGGATCAATTGTTTGATCCCAGTCACCAACTGATTGAAGATAGTTCAATGGTTGAAACCAGCCATTGGGCGCCTGCGGTGGATATCAAAGAAGAGCTTACTCGTTTTGTGCTTTTTGCAGATATTCCAGGTGTTGATCCAAAAGATATTGAAATTTCTATGGAAAATGGGATATTGACCATTAAAGGTGAAAGAGCTGCGACCCGCACCGAACAAAACGAAGGATATACACGAATTGAGCGATCAAAAGGAAGTTTTTATCGTCGTTTTGCTTTACCTGATACCGCAGATGCCGATAAGATAACAGCTGAAGGAAATCATGGTGAACTTATAATCATTATCCCTAAAAAAAATAAAGCAACGCCCAAAAAAATCAAGGTAGAGAATAAAAAAGATTAATTTTTAATCCCCAACTATGAATGGGGTTGAGAATTCGTGTATAAGCTAATAATCTCTTAGGGAGGTGTGCTAAGTAACGTAGTGCATGATATATGTAGGGCTGGAAGAATGATCTTCTCAAACCATGGATTTCGCTTTAACCAAATATTATTGCGTGGTGATGGATGTGGTAGTGGAAAATAGTTGGGGAGATAGTCTGCGAAAGCAGCTACAGTTTGGGTTAAATTTTTTTTTGCACGTTTACCTAAATAATGTCGTTGTGCATACTGGCCAATAAGTAAGGTCAGTTGAATGTTCGGCAGGTCGGTTAAAAGTTTAGGTAACCATATGTTTGCACATTCTTTTCGCGGAGGTAAATCACCCGAAGGACCCGTTCCAGGATAACAGAGACCCATGGGGATGATGGCAATTTGCTTAATATCATAGAAAGTTTTTTTATCGATTTGCATCCAATGCCGTAAACGGTCTCCACTAGGATCGTTCCAAGGGATTCCTGTGTTATGTACACGAATGCCTGGTGCTTGGCCAACGATAAGTAAATGGCTTAGGTGATGTGCTTGTAATATAGGTCTGGGATTTAAAGGTAAGTGATTGGCACAGAGTCGACACTCACGAATGTTTTTGATTAGAGGTAAAAGTTTATTCATAACAGGATGGAGGTTCTACTTGCCAAATGGGTATTACACCCACTAAAGTAAGCGCTAAAATAGGCTGCTTTATTTAATAGGTAAGATCTATGGAGTATAAAGAAACAGAAGCTTTATTAGAAGAAGATGATGGCGATGGAAGTAGTGATACTGAATTACCACCTGATATCTTAGACATTGAAGATGAAGAGTTAGATACATGGCCTGAAGAATTAGCCTTAGATGCATTAAATAAGAAAACAAAAGTCTCGCCAGTTCGATTTTCACTTGAAAAGCGCCGAGCTATTGAAGATTATTTAGAGCAGCGACGATTACGTGAAGAATTCGAATATGAGTTTGAAAATGAACTCATATCAGAAACTTCTGATGCAACAAAAAGTGAGTAGCTATGCACTTTAAGTTTTTGGATTTTGAACAGCCTATTGCAGAACTTGGCGCAAAAATAGAGGAGCTACGTAAGCTAGGTAATGATGCTGATCTTAATGTCAATGAAGAGATTAAACGCTTAGAGCAAAAGAAAATAGAATTAACCGAATCTATTTTTCAGTCATTAAATGCTTGGCAAATAGTTCAGTTGGCGCGTCATCCACAAAGACCCTATTTTTCGGATTACATTAGTAGAGTTTTTTCTGACTTTGACGAGTTACATGGTGATAGAGAATTTTCAGATGATGCTTCCATTATAGGTGGTATTGCTAATTTAGCAGATCAACCTGTTGTTATTATTGGCCAACAGAAAGGGCGTACAACTAATGAAAAAGTCCAACATAATTTTGGGATGTCTAAGCCAGAAGGTTATCGTAAAGCAATCCGATTAATGGAATTGGCTGAACGGTTTAAATTACCTATTTTGACCTTTATTGATACACCTGGAGCTTATCCTGGTATTGATGCAGAAGAACGTAATCAAAGTGGTGCAATTGCACAAAATTTACAGGTCATGTCGCAGCTGAAAACACCTATTATTTCTACAATAATTGGTGAAGGAGGATCAGGCGGAGCTTTGGCCATTGGTGTAGCGGATAGAATTTTGATGCTGCAATATAGTGTTTATTCAGTTATTTCACCAGAAGGGTGTGCTTCTATTCTTTGGAAAAGTGCTGATAAGGCCTCTGAAGCAGCAGAAGCGATGGCTATGAATGCCGATCGTTTATATAAACTTAAGTTGATTGATGCAGTGATCCAAGAACCCTTAGGTGGCGCACATGCTGATTTTGATGAAATGGCTAATCAACTAAAGATTGAACTTATTAAACAATTAGCACAGATTCAATATTTTTCTATGGAAAAATTACTTGAATTACGTTACAGCAAGATTTTAGCTATTGGTACTTAATTTATAGCTTACTAGCTTGTAATTCATTAATTAAAATATGAAGCTTATATCTATCGAAGCAATAGCTTTTACATCCGGAATAGTAAATATTTACCTTTTAACACGTTGTAGTTTATGGAATTGGTTTTTTGGGATATTGACCGTTTCTCTTTATGCCATCATTTTTTTTAACATTAAGTTGTATGCCGATATGAGCCTACAGGGAGTTTTTTTATTTTTTCAGTTTTATGGACTCTACCAATGGTGTTATGGTAAAGAAAACAAGCCAATTGCTATGCAAGTATTAAGTTTATCAACTTGTTTGTCATTAGTTGTAGCCACTATTATTTTATTTATAGGTATTAGTTTTATTTTAAAATACAATACAGATTCTACAACTGTTTATGCCGATGCCACGATTACTGCATTAAGCTTGATTGCTCAATGGATGATGAGTAAGAAATATCTACAGCATTGGATTTTATGGATAATTATTGATTTAATTTCTATTAATTTGTATATCGGCAAATCTTTGTATTTAACATCGTTACTATATTTAGTCTTTATGTTGCTATGTATCAAAGGCTATTATCAATGGCGGGAAACTTTAAATAAATCGACATGGTCTCATTCTGTTGCGTAAGTCAAATCTAATTTAGCTTTGTTCCCCCTTTTTTTCATATATATTTCTATTTAGCTTTACAATTCCTGGGCAAATTTTGTATGGTTAGCTTATGTTTACACACGAAAAACTCCAGTTTTTATTAAAACAATACCCTACCTCTACTAGATTTTGGGTAGCCTATAGCGGTGGTTTGGATTCGCAAGTTTTACTCTATGCATTAAGTCGCATAATACCCACAAAACGTTTACGAGTTATCCATGTCAATCATGCTTGGCATGCTGACGCAGAAAAATGGGCCAATATTTGTCAACAGACTTGTGAAAAACTAGGTATTTTTTGCGAAATTGTTCCCGTAGATGCCCATCCTAAACTGGGTGAGAGTCCGGAAGCATATGCCCGCGCAGCACGATATGGTGCTATGATGAAAAGGCTATCTACAGGGGATTTCTTATTAACCGCGCATCACCGCAATGATCAAGCAGAAACCTTATTGTTACAGTTGTTACGTGGCTCAGGTCTTAAAGGCTTAGTAAGCATGCCATTTTGTCAGACCTTCGCAAAAGCCCATCTAATGCGACCTTTGCTAGATTTTACACGTTCAGAGCTTAATGAGTATGCCCAAGAGCATCAATTAACTTGGATAGAAGATGATAGCAATATGGATTTACGTTTTAATCGTAATTTTATTCGCCATCAAATACTGCCACTTATTCAGCAACGTTGGCCGCAAGCAGATAAAACTATCGCAAGAGCTGCTGCAAATTTAGCAGAAGCGCATTCTCTTCTTGATGAGCTAGCTCATCAAGATAGGGGTATGGTTCAAGGACCCACGCCTAATATTTTAGCTATTTCTAGCTTGCTGAAATTAAGCACAATGCGTCGAAATAATATATTGCGCTATTGGTTAAAACAGTTGCATTTTTCTTTACCTAGTCAAAAACAATTACAACAAATTGATGTTTTGTTAAAAAGTAGAATAGATGCATCGCCTCAAGTTAATTGGGGAAATGTTCAATTACGTCGTTACCGAGATTATATCTATGCTCTTAGCTTTCTGAAAAATGAAAAACCTTCTAAAGTTGGGTTCACTGTATGGAAGTTGGATCAGATAGTTACGTTACCCACATTAGATCAATTGACATCAAAGCAGGTTTTAGGTGCAGGACTATTATTAAAAGAAAGACAAGTCGATGTGACTTTTCGTCGAGGAGGAGAACGGTTTTATGCAAGTAACCATCAAGGTTCCCATCCATTAAAAAAATTATTTCAAGAGTGGGGTGTTCCTCCATGGGAACGTAATAAGATACCTTTAATTTACTATCAAAAAAAATTAATTGCTGTAGTTGGATATGACATAGATCCTCGTTTTGCTGCGAAGCAAAACGAGTTAGGGTTTGTTATTCAATTTATTTCAAAATTTTCCAACTCGGAGTTACTAACGAATTGCCTAAAACATAAAGAAAGTTATGTGTAATAATCTATCGATTTGAACTAAAAGTTATTTAATGACCACAAATCTAATACCACTACGTGATAATACGTTAACTAAAAGTTCTTGCTTACTTTGTTTAGCAATTTCTTGTAGTTGAGCAACATTAGTTACAACTATTTGATTAGCAGATGTTATGACATCTCCAGGGCGGATACCCGCATGCCATGCCATGCTATCTTCATCAGTATCAACGACCTCTACTCCAACCAAATGACCTTGGCCTGTAATAGTTTGATTAAAATCACGTAATACTAATCCATAGAGAAACGGATTATCATGTTCAGCGGCTTTTTTATAATTTTTAGGATCGGTCAGATCTATTACTGTATTGATCATTTTCCCTTTGCGTAATAGCTTAACAGTAATTTTATCCCCGACCCTTAGCATACCGACGATATTTTTTACTTGCCCGCCATTATGGATGGGCGTGCCGTTAATCGATTGAATAATATCTCCAGTCTGAATGCCTGCAGTTTCAGCGGGTGAATAGTTAGGCACTTGGGATACCAGTGCTCCATTCGTATCAGGCGACAGATGCAAAGCGGTGGCTAGTGCCGGTGTTAGGTTTTGTACTAGCACGCCCATTAAGCCGCGTTTTACCGAGCCATATTCGGCTAATTGTTTCATCACACCATTCGCCATATTAATAGGTATAGCAAAACCAATCCCTATATTCCCTGCATTCGATCCAGGAGCTAATATAGCCGTATTGATGCCCATTAATTGGCCTTGTAAATTAATTAAAGCACCACCGGAATTACCTGGATTAATGGGCGCGTCAGTCTGGATAAAATTCTCATAGCCCTCTATCCCTAATCCTGTGCGCTGTAATGCGCTAACTATACCTGAAGTGACTGTTTGATTGAGTCCAAAAGGATTACCAATAGCGGCTACAAAATCACCTACTTTTAGGTTATCCGAATTACCTAGAGGAATAGAAGTTAAATGATCGGGTGTGATGGTAAGTAAGGCTATATCAGAAGCGGGATCTGAACCTTTAAGCGTCGCTTTAAAAACGCGGCCATCACTTAAAGTAACGGTGATGGTTTTAGCCTCATGAATAACATGTGCGTTAGTTAAAATATATCCAGCTTTCGCATCTACAATGACGCCTGAACCCATACTTTCAAAATGACGCGGATAAGAACGCCCTGGCACAGGAGGGGGTAATTGATTAAGCGGAATATCACCCTGAACGGAAACATTTACTACTGCTGGCAGTATAGGTTGTAGCATCTGAGAGATACTATCCTTGTTCATTTGATGAGCTAAGCTAAAGGGCCAGCCTGCATAGCTTAAAGGGCAAAAGCCGATTATAAGTAAGGAACTGAATAATAATTGGTATAATAACTTCTTCATAGATTTATAATGTCAAATTAATAACCGCTAAGCTTAGCGTATTTTTTGGTTTTGTTGCAATTATTGAGTATTATACATCTAAAAGAGGTTATTTAATGCGCCATTATTCTCCTTGGGACCAGCTAGTTTTACATATCGATGAAGTTTTATCGTCCATACAGCCGCATTCTGCTTCCACTCGGCATAGCCCGGCTAATATTTTAACGGTTCAAGATAGCGTTTTAAGTAAAAAAGAACGTCAACTTTCAGGTAGCTTGATGCGAATAAATCATGTGGGTGAAGTTTGTGCCCAAGCGCTCTATACCGGCCAAGCACTGACTGCCCATTCCAAGGGCACTAAACAAAAATTAAAAAAAGCTGCAGGAGAAGAGGTCGATCACCTAAATTGGTGCGAGCAGCGTATTCAAGAGTTAGATACGCATGTCAGTTATTTGAATCCCTTCTGGTATTTAGGTTCTTTGTTAATAGGGTTGACTGCTGGTTTATGGGGTGATAAGGCGAGCTTGGGTTTTTTGGCTGAAACAGAGCATCAAGTAGAAAGGCATTTATGTAAGCATTTACAGAAATTGCCCTTACACGATAAAAAAAGCCGTGCTATCGTGGAGCAAATGCGCAAAGAAGAAATGGAACATGCGTTAACGGCTGAAGATGCTGGGGCTATTCCTTTACCACTGGTAATTCAATGGGGTATGCAAGGATTGGCTAAATTGATGTCACTAGTTGCTTATCGAATTTGACGCTATCAATTGAAGAAAAGGTGAATTTTTTGCAAACACTAGTTAGTACTTTACTGCAATTTTGTATGTTGAAAGCATTTTTTGTTCTTATAATAACGGCTATTCTCTGTTTTTTATTGCCTATTTACTATCAAAAATATCAACGACGTTTAGAGCGCAAACCCCACATTTTAAGTATGGCATTGCTTGAGTCTATTTATAGACCATTATTAGTATTGATTACTATTATGGGCATACTTTATGCCTTGGAATCATTATGTTTGGCTTGGAAAGCTATTACTACTAATCAATTTCATTTAATTCGAGATTTATTTTTTACAGGTTTACTTGCTTGGTTTTTATGGCGTTTTGTTTCTTTTTCTAAAGAAGCTTATCTCCTTGCCTATGAAAATAAAATTCAGAATAAAACCATTGATAAAACATTAGTCCATGGATTGAGCCAAATCGCAAAATTAACCATTATTATTTTAACTGCTTTATCGTTATTTCAAATTTTGGGCTTTAGCATTGCAGGGGCCTTAGCTTTTGGTGGTATGGGTGGCATCGTCATAGGTTTTGCTGCTAAAGATTTGTTGGCTAACTTATTTGGTGGTTTCATGCTTTTTTTAGATAGGCCTTTTGTGATAGGCAATCAAATCAGCTTGCCTGCACTTAAAGTGGAAGGCACCGTCGAAGAAATAGGTTGGCGCGTTTGTAGAATTCGTACCCCTGATTGCCGTCCTGTATATATTCCTAATGCTTTATTTTCGAATTTAGTTGTAGAAAATCCATCAAGGATGAAATATAGACGGTTTTATTGTCGAATTAGTTTACGTTACCAGGACTTAATGAAAGTTCCCGCTATTCTAGAAGGCATGCAATCATTATTAAAAAAAAATACAGCTATCGATAAAAATAGACCTATTACCGTTAATCTTAACGAATTAGGAAATACTTCTCTTAATTTAATAGTGATAGCCTATACCAATATCGTTAACAGCGCAGATTTTTTAAAGATGCAACAAGCATTGTTTTTAGACTTATTAGCATGTATTCAACATCACGGTGCTGAGTGGTCTTTTCCTAGCCATAACGTATATTTAAATAAAGAAGGTGCAGAGTTTGGTTGGCCAAAATTAAAATGATAAATAATTAAAATAAGCAAGTGATTTAAATGGAAAAATTAAAACTTACCATCATAGGTTGTGGGCGTTTAGGCAAAACCTTAGCTGCTTTGTTTGTTAGCACAAAATTTGTTTGTATCCAAGATGTCGCTAATTTAAGTATTGCTAGTAGTGAAAAGGCAGTTGCTTTTCTAGGCGAGGGTAGAGTCTGTCTGGCCGTTAAACAACTTAAGTCGGCCGATATTTATTTAATTGCGACCCCTGATGATAGTATTGAATTTATAGTCCAACAAATAACTTTGCAAGACGTATTAAAGCCAGGGGATGTGATTTTTCATTGCAGCGGTTTGTTATCCTCTGAATGTCTAAGCCCCATGGTGAGTTTAGGTTGTTATACCGCTAGCTTGCATCCAATTTTTAGTTTTTCTGAACCAGTAATGGATGTAAAAAACTTTAGTGGAACGTATTGTGCATTTGAAGGTAATGAAGAAGCATTAAGTCGGTTGTTACCAATACTTAATGCCATAGAGGGGCAGGTATTTCTTATCGAAAAAAAAAGTAAGCCGCTTTATCATGTCGCCAGTGTGCTTGCTTCTAACTATCTAGTTACCTTATCGGCTATAGCTAAGGATTGCTATTCTAAAGCTGGTTTAAATGAAGCATTAGCTGAAAATCTTACATTAGCACTTATGTTTCAAGCCCTAGGCAAAGCACAAAAACTGAAACCTCAAGAAGCATTGACAGGGCCTCTGCAACGAGCAGATATAGATACTTTAAAAAAACATCTATCTGCGCTGAAATCTTTTCCTGAATTAGAATATATTTATAAAAGTTTGGGAAAAGCTACATTAGCATTAACTAGGCATGACGAAAACCTAAAAAAATCTTTAACGCAGCTTTTTATGCAATGAGTGTTTTAGGCAGCAGAATTTGTTAATTTGCGAATTCTAATTAATAGACGACTTTTATGTCTAGCTGCTTTGTTTTTGTGGATGAGACCTTTGTCAGCCATACGATCAATAATAGGTAAAGCGACTTGGTAGGCTTCATTAGCTTCCGTTGCTTTCCTTCCCTCAATAGCGATAACTACCCGTTTAATATAGGTCCGCATCTTAGAGCGATAGCTAGTATTATACTGGCGGTGTTTTTCTGCTTGTCGTACACGTTTTTTTGCTTGTTTTGTATTGGCCAATGGACAAACCTCCTAAATTAACAACCAATGACTTACGATTAATAGAATAAAGTAAGCCAAGTAAATAGGCGCCAATCATGCCCTTATAGAGGATATTTGTCAATCGAGGGAAGAGTAATTGATTACTCTAGTGAGTTATTATTATCATCTGTTTCCGAGAAGTCTTCTACATTGTGATTTTTGCTAGGTTTTGCTTCTGAAGAGACAGGAGCCGAAGGATTTTTGTTTGGTTTGTCCGGTTGTACAGCTTGACGGTTATCAGTCTCTTCTATTCCATTATTTTCTTCGTCAGTTTCATTAGTCTCATCATTTTCGATATCCATTTTAGATGGCATAAACTTATCCGAAGTTTGTGAGGAATTCAATGGTTTTTTGGGTTCATCTAATCGGCTATCTGGTTTTTTTTCAGGCGTAATAACTGGAAGAGCTTGCTGAGTAATAGTGGGTATAGGAGAAGGAGGTATTAAGTAATAATCTAAAAGTTTACGAGCAATTTGAGGCGCCGGAGTAACGCTATTCTGGATAATAATAGCAAGAGCGATTGTAGGTTTTTCAACAGGAGCAAAGGCAATAAACAATGAGTTATCACGCAATTTAGCGGCGATTGTTTTGGTATCATATCGTTCATTGTTTTTTAAGCTATACACTTGTGCAGTTCCAGTTTTACCTGCCAAGGTGTAAGGAACACCAGGGAAGAAGCGTTCAGCTGTTCCTCCTGGTGCATTAACGACATGCTGCATAGCAGTACGGATGAAGCTTAAAATATCTTGAGGTAAATTAACTGGTTCTAAATGTTGTGGTATAGTAAAGTTTACTACTCCATCCCCCTGGCGCCAACTTAATACAACATGGGACTTCCAACGTTCTCCCCACTCAGCGAGTGTGCTGACTGCAAATGCAAGCTGTAGAGGGGTTACTAAAAGGAAGCCTTGACCAATACCGCAATTTAATGTATCCCCGCTATACCAGGGAGTACTATAAGATTTTTTCTTCCATTCCGGATTAGGTAAAACCCCATTACTTTCATCAGGAAGGTCGATACCTATTGGACTTCCAAATCCGAATCGGTGTAGCGTGGTATAAATTCGATTAATCCCCATACGTAGACTTAGGTTGTAAAAATAAATATCCGAGGAAACTGTCAGCGCTTTGAGTAAATTCACATCACCATAGGCATGACGACGAAAATTATGATAAATCCGCCCTCTTCCATTAATTTGAAATTCGCCTGTGTCATGAATGGTAAAAGCTGGAGTAACCACATTATCCAGAAGTGCGCCTGTGCTGATGAAAGGTTTGATGGTAGATCCTGGGTGATAAGCGCCACGTAGAGCGCGGTTATAAAGAGGATTTCCAGGCTCATTTTGCAATAGTTCATAATCATGCTGCCGAATCCCACTCACGAATAAATTGGGGTCAAAAGTGGGATTGCTGACTAAGGCTAAAACTTCACCATTTCGAGGATCTAAGGCTACTATAGCTCCTTTTTGGCTAACTAAAGCTTGTTGTGCTAATTTCTGCAAATTACTATCAATAGTTAAAGTAATATTTTTTCCTGCTATAGGTCGAGTTTGTTTTAATATACGTACGATTTGACCATGCACATTCGTTTCCACCTGCTGATAACCGACAGTGCCATGTAACTGTGCTTCATAATATTTCTCTACGCCCGTTTTGCCGATGAAATTACTCGCACTGTAATTGACGGGGTCTACACTTTGTAATTCTTGTTCATTAATTCTTCCCATATAGCCGACTATTGCCGCAAAAGGAGCGCCTTGAGGATAATAACGTATCATTTGCGCTTGTACTGCAACGCCGGGAAAGCGATATCTTTCTAGAGAAAATTTAGCGACTTCTTCTTCATTTAACTTTAAGCGTATGGGGACAGGTTCAAAACGATGATGTAAGCGTCGTTGACGAGCAAACTGCTTTACATCTTCAGCGTCTATCTTAATGAAAGAACCTAATTGTTGAATAGTAGTATCTATATTTTTAACCAAATCAGGTGTAATAACGAGATTAAAAATAGGTTTATTTTCAGCCAGTAATACGCCATTTCTATCATAAATTAAGCCGCGATTGGGTTCTATTGGTACTAAGCTAAGCTGATTTTGCCGGGCTAAGGTGGTATATAGTTTATGTTGGAAGACTTGTAAATAAACTAATCTGCCTAGCAATATGATGCTTAAAATCGTTATCCCAATAAGAATAGCGATGGCTCTTCGCTTAAATAATTTATGCTCTTGATGTGTGTTCTTAAATGTATTAATTGGCTTGAGCATAAATTTGATCGTGCCTTAGTTAAAATGCTGAGAGTCCCTGTTATATCTCAATTTGTCATTTAGTTATCTGGTTGTTTTGAGCTCTTATGATGTTCAATGGTTCTTAAGTAGTATCTTGTATCACTATACCTTTAAAAAACACATATGTAAGCATTATGATGACATTTTTACCTTGGCTTATCGTTTACAATCAAATTATTATGGCAAGGTATAAAAAATATATTTTATCAAACATTTAATTTTTCTGAGTATATAAAAAAGTAAAGATTTAAGACAGGTTTAAGATAAATATGATTTCTTCACATGAGTTATTTAGTAAAGCTAAGCAGGTTATTCCAGGAGGGGTTAATTCTCCGGTACGTTCGTTTAATGCCGTGGGTGGCGATCCGATATTTTTTTCGCATGGAAAAGGGGCTTATTTATTTGATGTACAAGGTAAATCTTATATCGATTATGTAGGTTCATGGGGCGCATTAATTCTTGGGCATGCTCCGGAAAAAATAGTGTTAGCTGTAGAGGAAGCTGCTAAACGCGGCTTAAGTTTCGGCGCTCCCACCCCTGCAGAGATTCACTTAGCAGAAAAAATTTCCAATTTAATGCCCAATTTAGCAAAAGTGCGCTTAATGAATTCAGGAACTGAAGCTACCATGACAGCAATACGTCTTGCTCGAGGTTTTACTGGCCGAGATAAAATCCTAAAATTTAATGGCTGTTATCATGGTCATGTTGATGCATTGTTGGTAAAAGCAGGTTCCGGCTTAGCCAGTTTTGGACTACCTGATAGTGCCGGAGTTCCCACAGTGGTGGCGCAACAAACCTTGAGTGTTGACTTTAATAATCTCGAGCAAGTCACACAAATGTTTATGCATTACGGTAAGGAAATTGCTGCTGTCATCGTAGAGCCTATCGCAGCTAATATGAATTGTATTTTACCATTGTCTGGTTTTTTAGAAGGATTGCGCGAGCTATGTGATTATTATGGAAGTTTGTTAATTTTTGATGAAGTGATATCAGGCTTTAGAGTCGCTTTAGGCGGGGCACAAGAAATCTATCGGGTAACACCCGATTTAACCACGTTAGGAAAAATTATCGGCGGTGGTTTGCCTGTCGGTGCTTTAGGAGGCCGAGCTGAAATTATGGATTGCTTAGCCCCACAAGGAGATGTTTATCAAGCAGGAACTTTATCAGGCAACCCAATTACAGTGGCAGCAGGTCTTACTACTTTAGAGATAATCAGCCAGCCAGAATTCTATTCTGAATTAAATTTTACAAACGAAAAACTGATATCCGGATTATTAGAGCGCGCTAAAGATGCCAACATCTGTTTTCAAGCACATCATATCGGAGGATTATTTGGGTTTCTTTTTAGTAAAGAGACCGAAGTTTATAATTATCAACAAGTAAAATTAGTCAATCAATTATTTTTTAAAGAATTCTTTCACAGAATGCTAGCGGAAGGTATTTATTTTTCACCATCGGCTTTTGAAGCAGGTTTTTTATCCAGTGTACATGGCGAACAGGAAATAGACCTTACTTTAGCTGCAGCAGAGAAAGTATTTTGTAAACTAAAAGAACAAGATTTAGTTCAAGCCTAATACCAGTTGTAGCAAAATAAATAAAATCATTCTTTATAAAAATTTCTTTTATTTTTTTTTCTTCTTAGTATAATTTAAATTAAATAGATTTCATTATTTGATTTAAGATATCACATATTGAGAGGTAGAATTTAAAAATAAGTATAATGGAAAATAAAAATGTTAAAGGACGCAACAGATAATATAACAAACTCGGAAGTTGAAAGCATGAGTAAAACACGTACCCCCCCTATTGTTTACTCTTTGTCACAAGAATTACATGAAAATTTTTCTGAATTAGCAGTCTTAGAAAAAAAAATTAACTTGGTAGGTGATTTATTAGCTAAAGTTAATGATCAGGTTTTAATTTCAAAATTAGAGAAAGAAAAAGAAGGGTTTGAAGCTAAAAAAATAAATCTAAGCATTTTAATTAAAAAACTAGAATATATTAATGGTTCTATTAAAGATTTTACCTTATTTTTTATCTTTCTTAGAAGATTTTATACATTGATAATTCAAAAAGAAAATTTCGAAGAGAAGGGTAAAAATATTTCTCTGAAATTAATTAATAATTTAAAAACAGAGGAAAAAAGCTTATATAATGAATTTATTGATGGAGATTGTTTTTCTAAGGTATTTCAAGCATTATCTTTCGAGTCTTATCAATCTTATTTTGAGGAATATGCTAGAAATTTTTTCGAAAATATTCAAAGCTCAAGTGATCCTTATATAAATTCGCTTTTAGCCTTGAAAGCTGTATTTTATGAATGCACTTATTTTAATACTGATAATTTTTACCTAACCAATCTCAAATTTTTCTTATCCCAACACATACCCATCAATGTTTCTTTGCCAACTTCAAATCATGAGTTGGTAGCATTACGTTGTTTTTTTTTCTATGAACTTTTATTAGAGTATCTTAAATTAAGACCAGTTAAGACCAATTTATATTATTTAAAAAAATCAATTAACTTAGAATTAAATGTTGTTAATTATAAGTCCATTAATAAGGAAACTTTATATGAATTACATACGGCGCAAGAAGTTTTAATTAAACTAGAGAAAAAACTAAATATTTTTTTAGAAAAAAAATCAGAGACAAACGAAGCGGATGTTAATAATGCTTTAATTTTTTATAAAAATATTGAAATTGAAATTAATCTTATTAATAAAAAAAATCAATATTTAATTGATAAAAAATATATAAATTTAACAAAAATGCGGCAGTTATTGGCACTTATCGTTGATGAAAAACATGTTTCGAAATTTTTAGAAATATTTAATTCTAAACTAGGTAATGATTTTCTCTTCAATAAAATTGAAAAACCGGATAACCAAATTAACAAAGAAGCATTAAATCAATTATTTCATACGTTATGTAGAGATGATTTTTATAAACCATTAAATGAGGAAGTTCATTTATTTATTAACGAGGCGATAGACATTTATTCTAAGGATCCCCCTTCTCTTTTAGACAACATCGGACTTGAAGATCTAATAGAATTTAGTTTTTATTATACATTTACTTTGCTTTATCCAGAGTTTAATGCCAGATTGAAGAGATTTAACAATAAATTACTTTATACAGAAATGATTACCTTTAATATATTTATTAATATTAAACTTACTGCATTAGAAATATTAGAAAAAAAAATAGATTACGCAATAGGTGATTTTTTCGGAAAATCTTTTAGAAATAAAACTGAACATGGATTATGTAAAAAAAATATTTCTGAAGAAGTTAAGTTATATTTAGAAGTCATACAAGATACCAAGCAGGTTTTAGCGGATACTCAAGCTCTAGAATTTACACTTACGCCAAAATTGGAATCCAGTCTGGCTCCTATGCCCGAGAAAAATTTATTTATAAATTTATTAAACAGTTTAGAAAATAAGAAAAAAACAGGGTTATTAACCTTACAAAAAATAGAAAAGAATGAGTACATTAATAAAATTAAGTCACAAAAAATAAGTAAAGCTAATGAGGCTTATTCAAAGAAGGATAGTGAAATTAAATTTTTTTCTAAGGTATTGGGTTGCCTGTCAGAAAATCTTTCTGAAAGTTTGAAAACTATAAAAGAAAACTTGTATGATATAAATCAATGTTATGAAAAAATTTATTCTTCTAAGGAGAAAATTTCTTCATCCATACAGATGCTCTCATCTAGCTTAGGTAGTTGTAAAAATTCAAAAGAAACTTTAAGTTTGCCAAAATTATTAAAAAAATCAGAAGATCTTGTTAAAAATACTTTAATTACAGGAGAAGATCATCAAGAGAATTTAGATAAAATTCAGGAATTGCTTAATAGTACCTCTTCATTTGGATTGATAAATTTTTTTATCGAGCAATTTAACTTAATTAATGATAAATATAATGCATGTAATTATAAAGCAAACGAAATTTTAAAAGATCTTTCTACTTTTACAGAAAATCACAAGAAATTTGGAGAATTAAAAACTGAAGAAAAAGAATATAAAATTATAAAAAAAATCCTTGATGATGATTATGAATCTTTAAAAAAACAATCAAAATCATTAAAAAAATTAATTAGTCTGTTTAAATGCGATACAGATGCTCGATTGATTCCATTATATAAAAAAATTAAAGATAAAAATGATGAATATCAAGCTACATATTATCTTTTAAAGGAAAAAAGAACGAAGCTGTTGTGTATAATCAAAAAAAAATCAGAAAATGACGATAAAAAAGTTACTCTTTTAACGAGACAAGGGGGAGTTCGCAATAGGTTCGCGTTGATGAATGAAGCGGGAACATCGCTCTGTAAAGATATTGCGGAGGGCGGAAGCCTGGACCCCATTAGGAATGAGCACGCAGCGGATGCAGAACAGTCGCGATTTAATGATAATCGAACAAATTTGAGTAAGCATAACGGCTTTTTCGCACAGACTCTTCTGCCGATTAAAGAAGAGGATGCAGAAAAAATTCCTGCAAAAAATTTGAGTGAAAAGCGGCCTGAAGAATTCATACCAAGTACAGAAAAATCTTTACGCTCGCAAGGCATGCATGCTGATAGTAGTACAGAGCACCATTTATTAACTCAAATTGTAGGATCGACCGATAAATGTAATAAGCTTAAGACCTGTTTGGAAGGAGAATATACGAAAAAAGAGCAAGCTAAAGCTCATTTAAAGAGGCTTATACCGGAAAATAAGTACAATTTTTTTATGGAACGTATAGATCCATTTAATGTTAGTATTTCAACGCCAGCTATTACAGAAACTAATGTTGATAGTAATCCAGCGACAGTGCAGGCAGATGCTGTAGAAGCTAATAATACTTATCCTCAGTTTGATAGCTCTTCCGCTACTTGCTCCTATATTCCAGAAGTAGCGTTTTATCCTCCAGTTGTAGTGGATACTTACCGTCTGGAAAGTAGCGTAGTAGTGAACACTTATCGCTTGGAAAGTAGAACAGTTTATCCGTCATAATTATTTTTTCCTACCATGATAACAATCATTTTTTCTGGTTTAATTCTTTGGAAAGCCTGTCTGATTTGTTCTAAGCTGACTGAATTAATTTTTTGTTGATATGATTCTAAATAATTTAAAGGCAACTGATAAAAACCAATTTTTTCCGTAGCGGCTAAAATGCCTTTATTACTTGCAATAGAAGCTGGAAAACTGCCTATTAAAGCTTGTTTTGCTCCTAGTACTTCTTGCGAAGTTGGTCCTTTAGCTAGAAAATTTTTTAAAGTTTGTTGAGTTAAAGAGAGAGCTTTAGCCGCTTGATCTCGACGTGTTTGTAATACTATAAAAAAAGGGCCGGCGACTTGTAATGGCTTGAATCCACTGTTTATTCCATAACATAAACCTCTTTTATTTCTAACCGCATTAAAAAGTTTTGAAGTAAGGATCCCACCACCTAAAATTTGATTACCCACAAGAAGTGGAAAATAATCTGGATCTTTTACAGCAATACCGATTTGACCTAAAAAAATAGTGGTTTGTTTGGAGGGATAAGGAACTTTTATGATATGAGTTTTTAACTGAGGAGATAATGGAGCAATGACGGGTGTAGACTCTTTCCCTTTTGCCAACATGCTTGAGAGCTGTTCAGCAATACTCATTGCTTTAGCTTTAGTTATGTTCCCTACGATAGCTATTATGGCATTTTGTGCAACGTAGTTATGAGTATAAAAATTTAATAACTTTTTTTGGGATAGTTGCTCAATACTTATTTTATTTCCTAATATAGGTGAGCCATAAGGATGAAGACCATATAAAGCTTGATAGAAGGTTTTAGCGGCAATCGCGCTAGGAATTTGTGCTTCCTGTTGTAGGGCTATTAACATTTGTTTTTTTATTCGATTTATAGCAGGTTCGGGGAAAGTGGCGCCCTCAAGTAAAACAGAAAAGGTGCTCAATGCTGGATTGAAAAATTGTGGAGCGCTAAGTGAGCGTAGATTTAAGACCGTCATATCTTGGTTAGTGTTAGCGCTATAATGCGCTCCGACTGTTTCAAAACGAGTAGCAATTTGATCCGCATTTAGATTTTGTGTGCCTTGATCTAGCATTTGGGCTGTAAATTGAGCTATGCCCGGCGAATTTTTATCTTGAGCAGAACCCGCATGAAATAATACACCGATATCAATAATAGGTATTTCGTTTTTGGCAACAAAATAAACCGGTACACCATTTTTTGTGGACCAGTGTTCAATTTTTAGAATAACATGTGAAGTTTCTGCTTGCGTAACATCAGTAATGAATATCGATAATAAAGTCAAAAAGTAAAAGAAAAGTTTAATGCGCATGCATAGATCCTATAACTGACAAAGAGTTGGAACTTGGATTAGTTGCATTGATCGGTAAAGGAAGTAAGTAAGCTATAGTCAAATGAGAAGCTAGCAAATATTTATTGGCAACAATTTGTATTTGACGTGGAGTGATAGCATTAATATGCTTTAGATAATCACGTTCTATTTGCCAGGGCAAGTTAACTGCCGCTAAACTTCCAAGTTCATACGCTTCTGAAGTTATAGAATCTTTTCGGTATATTTTGTCAGCAATTATTTGTGTTTTTGCTCGTGCCAATTCTTCAGTATTTACACTAAAAGTTTGTAACTCCTTGATTTGCTTTAATAAACTTGATTCAAGTTCTGATAAAGTATGCCCAGTTATGGGTGTGGCTTGCAGCAAAAATAAATTATCTAAACGACTTACAGGGTTATAAAATGCAGTAGCATCGGCAGCTATTTGTTGGCCTCGGATAAGATTCTTCGCAAAACGAGCACTATTACCGCCTGATAATAATGTTGCAATGAGATCTAAAGCATAAGGGTCCGGACTATTTACGCCGTGTTTAATAATTGGCACTGGATAAGCCATAGCCAACCAAGGTAACTGAGCAGGAGTATGTATGATGAGACGCTTCTCACCTAAAGGCATAAAATCTTTTTCTGGTTTTATTTTAGGAAGGATGCGGGGTTTTAAATTAGAAAAATAAGTTTGTGCGAGTTGATAAACTCGATTGGGTTTTACATCACCGACGACAACCAATATCGCATTATTAGGTGCATACCAGGTTTCATACCATTTACGTAAATCTTCAACTGTCATATTTTGTAGATCGTTTTTCCAGCCAATGACAGGATGATGATAGGGACTGGCAACAAAAGCCGCGGCGTTAAGACGTTCTAATAAAATTTCTTGAGGGTTATCATCGACTCGCATTCGTCTTTCTTCCATTACAACTTGAATTTCTTTAAGAAAATCCTGTGGACGTAATAATAAATTTCGCATTCTATCGGCTTCTAATTCAAAACTAATAGCTAATTTATCAGCAGAAAATTTTTGATAATAAGCTGTAAAATCTGAATCGGTGAAAGCATTTTGTTCGCCTCCATTTTCTGAGACTATTTTTTCAAGTGCACCCGGTCCAAATTTTTCCGTTCCGCGAAACATCATATGCTCTAAAGCATGAGAGATGCCTGTTATTCCATTAGGCTCATAACTACTACCAACTTTGTACCAAATCTCTGAAATGACGACTGGAGCTCGATGGTCTTCTTTAACCAGTACGGTTAACCCATTTTTTAAATGATATTCATGTACATCCTCTGTCCAACCTAACGAAGGTAATACTATTAAAACTAAATAAACTAGAGTTTTTTTAAAAAACATCAATTAGCTTCCTAGAGAACGTATGTTATTCATGTTCCAATTTTCATTATCGCTTTAGTTTAGGTTTACTCATTATGAGGGCGAGCAATTCCTTCTTGAAAATATTCATACGAGATGAAGCATTTCAAGCTGTAGTTAGAATTTAATAAATATGGTAACACATTGTTATTATTTGACATCACTTTATGAGGCTTTCATAATTATTAGAATTATTTCGTCCTTTTAAAGAGTCTGTAGCAGAGTACTGCTATTTAAGCATAGGTAAAAAATGAGGTCATTTTCATGCCAAAGACAAAAAAAAATAGTGTTTTTCAGTTCGAAAAAGGTTTGCAAGAACTCGAAAAAATTGTTGAACAAATGGAACGAGGCAATTCAACCTTAGAAGAATCTCTCGAGCAATTTAGTAGAGCTGTGAGCTTATTAAAGGATTGCCAAGTGATTTTAAAAAAAGCAGAGCAAAAGGTGCAAATTTTAATAAACACAGATACCAGCCAAAAAAATGAACTGCTGCCTTTTGAAGCAAGTGAAGAATTAGCCTAGTGAACAAGATAGAGTTTGTAAGCTACCAGGAGCGAGTTAATCGTCTATTAACGGATTTTTTGTCAAATCCTTCTCCACTATCTAAATCCCTATATGATGCGATGTGTTATGCGGTTTTAAATGGCGGGAAGCGTTTACGACCCTTATTTATTTATACTTTGGGAGTTGCTCTAGGAATAGCTTTACAAGAGCTTGATCATGCAGCATGTGCGACTGAATTAATTCACGCTTATTCATTAATTCATGATGATCTGCCCAGTATGGACAATGATGATTGGCGACGTGGGAAGCCTAGTTGCCATAAACAATTTGGCGAGGCTATGGCTTTATTGGCAGGAGATTCTTTGCAAACCTTGGCTTTTGATGTGCTTCTTAAAGCTCCTTTAGAGCCTATTAAAGTAATAAAAATGCTCACTGTATTGTCAAAAGCTGCAGGTCCATGGGGTATGGTGGCGGGGCAAGCGATGGATTTTAGTAATTCTGCTGATTGTTCTGACAAATCGAGCGCTGAAAACATTCATTCCTTGAAAACCGGAGCGTTATTTGGAGCAGCCTTTCAGTTACCCGCCATAGTCGCTGAGTTGCCTGAGGATAGTTCTTTAACTCTAAAAAAAGTGGGTAATAAAATAGGCTTGGCTTTCCAAATTCAAGATGATGTCTTCGATAATGAAAGTTTCCATTTTTGGAAGGACCCTATAGAGAGAGAAAATCACCTAAAAGAGCTTAAAGTACAAATTTTAGCTGATTTAAGCTTTATTTTGCCTCTTCCGACAGCAAAAAATCAGTCTTTAACTCAGTTGATAGAGGCTCTTTTTATGAATGCAGACCCATTGAAGATAGCTATCAATTAGATAGAAAAAAATCATTTCTTAAATAGAGACGGGACTGTTATAATCGCCTTGTTATTAAATGAAATGAGAGGAAAATAACGATATGTCAATGCTAAAAGTAGGGGATAAATTACCTGAATTTAAGCTCACAGCTACAGTTGATATTGACATCAACAAGGCTTTTACTGAGATTACTCACGCTTCTTATCCCGGCAAGTGGTTAGTACTGTTTTTTTGGCCTAAAGATTTCACATTTGTATGCCCTACCGAAATTGTGGCATTTAATGATCTTAATGCTAAATTTAAAGAAAGTAACGCTGTATTATTAGGTGGTAGTACAGATAGCGAATTTGTGCATCGTGCTTGGCGACAATATAACGAGGATTTACGCGATCTTTCTTTTCCTATGTTGAGTGATATTAAACATGAATTATGTAACAATTTAGGGATATTAGATAACGATGCGGGTGTTGCGCAACGAGCAACATTTATTATTGATCCAGAAGGTATTATTCGCTTTAATATGGTAACGGACTTGAGTGTTGGTCGTAACCCTGAAGAAGTATTACGTATACTTCATGCTTTACAAGACGGAGGACTCTGTCCTTGTAACTGGCAAAAAGGTCAACGTACCATTAACCTTGCTGAAGTTGCTTAAATCCCAATAAAATTGGTTCAACAAAACCCGCTCCATTAGCGGGTTTTTTATGGAATTACCATGAAAAAACTCACGCCCGAGGAAGAAAAAATTATCTTATTAAAAGGCACTGAACCTGCTTTTTCAGGAAAATATTATCGATTTAATGAAAAAGGAGATTATATCTGTAAACAGTGTGGAGCATTGCTATATCATTCTTCCGCTAAATTTGATTCAGGGTGTGGCTGGCCCAGTTTTGATGATGAAATATCAGATGCAATTAAAAGAATATCTGATCCAGACGGTCATCGCACTGAAATTACCTGTGCGAAATGCGGAGCGCATCTTGGTCATGTATTTCTGAATGAAGGTTTGACGCCTAAGAATATGCGGCATTGTGTTAATTCAATATCTCTAGAATTTATTCCTGAAAATGCTTGCAAAAAAGATTTAGAAGAGACTAGGAATAAAAACTATTTAAAGACTGAAACAGCAATTTTTGCAGGGGGATGCTTTTGGGGTGTAGAACATTTAATGAAGCAACTACCCGGTGTTATTTCTATAATTTCTGGGTACACTGGTGGTACTACATCCAATCCCACTTATGAAGAAGTCTGTACCCAGCCTACCGGCCATGCTGAAGCGGTGGAAATTATTTTTGATCCTAGGCAGGTAAGTTATGAAACTTTAGCCAAACGATTTTTCGAAATTCATGATCCCGAACAATTGAACCGACAAGGTCCCGATAAAGGTGAACAGTATCGTTCGGAGATTTTTTTATACTAATTCAGAACAAAAAGAAATCGCTTTAAAATTAATTGATTTTTTAAAAAATAAGGGTTTTCAAATAGTTACTAAAGTTACACCTGCAACAAAATTCTGGAAAGCAGAGGATTATCATCAAAATTATTATGAAAAAAATCAAAAACAACCTTATTGCCATTTCTATGTTAAAAAATTTTAGTCCACGATTCACTCTTTCCTGATTGGTTCTCGCTAAATAAATTCATATTTATACCACTTTAAGCTATATTTAAATTTATTAGTTATAGACTGCCAGGGAGGTGGAATGAATTTTTCTAAGATAGTTATGGCAGGGTTGATCGCGATACTATGTTTAGCCTCGAGTACACTTTACGCATCTACGCCATATTCTAAACCTCATTGTTATCATCCCCACCGTCTCTATTTTGATCTAGGCGTAGGTAAGACCTACGATTATGCAAGTAGCAATAGTTTTTTACTATCTCCAGGTGGGAGTGTATTAGGAAACTTAAAAACGGGTAATTCTTACAGTACGCCATTTTTCTTTGTCGGAATTGGTTATCGTTGGGCGCACGATAGACAATGGTTTCCTAGTATTAATATGGGCTTACAGCATCGCTATACTTCACCGGTTAACGTGTTCGGTGTCTCGCAGACCCCTTCTGTAGATCCGGCTCCAATGAGTTATAATTATCGATTGCAACAAGAAAGTTGGTTGCTTATGACCAAAGCAGATATCTATCAATGGCAACGATTTATGCCTTATGTTGCCTTAGGTTTGGGTGCTTCATTTAATAGGATTAGTCAACTTTTTGTAAATTCGTCAACGTTTGCCAACCAGCTGGGGGGCTCTACTAATCTAACTGGGGATTTTAGTTATAATGTGGGCGCAGGTATAGACTATCAGGTCAAAGAAGATTTTTGGTTAACGCTGGGTTATTTCTATGATAATTTTGGAAAAAATAAAGTAGGTAATGTATTCACAAACAGCACTTTCACGCCCGTTGGTACACTAAAAAATGCTAATCTACATGCGAGCAGCATTTTCCTAAGTGCACGCTATTTATTTTGGTAATTTTTATGGAAGCCAACCAGACGAATCAAATATTTATATTTTAAGTTATTAAAAAACATTATTATAAACTGAATAAAATAACAACAATGTATCTCATATTGATTTATGGCAAAATACACTGCAAGGCAGAGTATTTTGCCTTGAAAGTATTTTCTATTTTAAACATTCAACCTGGCCCACCGGTTATCTTCTCTTGCCTTTAGGAGGCCTAAACATTGAACGAGGATCCACACAATCGTTACCCCAAAGCCATTTCAGTCGAGGATTTTAGGCACAATCTGACTGCCATCAAGAAACGCATCATCGCTACTTGCGAGCGCGTCGGCCGCGATCCAACAAGCGTACACTTGCTACCAGTAAGTAAAACTATCGATGAGTCACATATTCGCCTGTCCTATGCAGCAGGTTGTCGCATGCTTGGCGAGAATAAGGTGCAGGAAGCTTATCACAAATGGGAAGCAATGGCTGATCTGACGGATCTGCGCTGGTCCATTATAGGTCATTTACAAACTAACAAGGTCAAATTCGTGGCTCGTTTTGCTGCTGAATTTCAAGCATTGGATAATTTACGAGTGGCTGAGGCGTTGGATCGTCGTCTACAAGCTGAGGGTCGATCACTTGATGTGTTCGTGCAGGTCAATACTTCGGGCGAGGCGAGCAAATACGGTTTGCATCCCGACGATCTGCAAACTTTCCTACATGAGTTACCTGCGTTTTCTGCGTTGCGCGTGCGTGGACTCATGACCTTGGCATTGCTATCCGCTGATGTAAAGCAAGTCCGTAAATGTTTTAGACTTCTGTACAGCTTACGCGAAAAATTGCGACAAGAGACACCCGCCAATATGAACCTTGACGAGTTATCGATGGGCATGTCAGGGGACTTCGAGATCGCCATTGAGGAAGGTTCCACATTGGTGCGGGTGGGTCAGGCCATCTATGGGGCGCGTACTTTACCGGATAGCCATTTTTGGCCTTCCCAAATCTAGAACTCTTTTTAATCTGAAATTATAGGAAAGTACGGAATTCTTTTGGGGCGGCCGCTTTTTAAATTATGTAGTTTGCTATTAAGGATGTGTTAATTTTTATACCCTACAATAGCTTTTCTTTAATTTAATATCGGGAAATGCTATGCCTAAAAATATTAATCGTAATGAATATGAGGTAATTCCAGGAGAAAACTATCCTGAGGTATTTCCAGGAAACTATTATCCAAATGAACTTGAAACTGAACAATGCAATCAAAGTAAAAAAACTACGCCTACGCCTAACTTTAATTTATTTAACAAAAAAGCTCAGAAGGCAGATGATCAGCCTGGCAAGAAAGAACCAATAGCAACAACTAACCATATTTTTAAAAAGTAATTGAAAAAATACACAACCTAGTTGTTCAAGTCATAGATATTTTGATTTTTACTCCATAGGTTGAGTATTCGGCTAGCTTTGAACTTATCTAATTATCTATTGTCATCTTAAATGACAATAAAATATCGTTAAGGAAGTCTTTTACCAGGTACTTCATGAAGAAGTACAGGTGTGCGGTAGTTTATTGCCTTCATTAAGAAAAGTTTCTTTGGGCGTGAATAATAACTCTCTATTTTTATTAATTTTTAATGCTATGCTTTTTTTCTTTAACAAAAAATTTAGATTTTGAAAAATTATCATTAGTTAAATAGATACGAAACTTTTGTCTTGGTATCTCCATCAAATTAAAGCCCATTTTTAATTGGGTTGACATGACTTCTATAACTTTCCTATTTTGCCAATACGGAATGATTTTCTTTTTTAAAAATAGATTTATGAATCCAGAAACCAAGTTGATTTAATTTATCATGAAACATTTCGCTATCGCTTCTAAATCGATCATGCTCTCCAAACAAAAAATAAGTGGGCGGTAAATTATTCAGGCAATGTGCCCAAAAAGGGGAGATTTCTGGAGTAAAACGTAAGTAAAAATTATTTTGTAAGTAAAGCTCTATAAACCAAATTACTAAAGAATTTGGAAAGTTATCTTTATTTTCAAACTCAACGTATTCTTTTGAACTTCGCGATAAATCTAATAGGGGGATATTAATATTTGTAAAGCAACAGGAAGCTATTCCTTTTTAGCTTTCATGGTCATTAACGCAGCTAAATTTCCCCCTGAGCTATAACCTGAAATAGCAATTTTGTTAATATCAATTTGCATGAAAAATAATAAATTTATAGGAGGTAATTCAGGCGCTAAATGATGATCTAAATCAATGACTTGGCATCCAGATTTTCTGCTATATGACTACAAGTAATATAGGAATAGTATCTCGCTGATGCATTAAAACCAGTCCCTCTAATATGGAACAAAGTCGGATAAGGTGGTTTTTGTAAATTATTAGATCTATAAATAACAATAAAAAGATCACATGTCTTTTTTGTTAAAAAAGACATAGGCATAAGTATTATTTTAACATTTTTTGCAGGAGATCTTTTTTCCTTTTCCTGCATGCGTAAAATAAAAGCACGATGCTCGGCGAGTTTCTTTTTATCTTCTTTATAAGGCATTGAAAAATATTTTTTATTCTTTAGTAGCTGTAATTATATAATAATCAATTAATCCTTTTTTATAAGAAATTTTCCAGCCGGTGAAAATTTGATAATCGAAGATTAACTACTTTTTCTGATTCTACCGAGATGATTCAATTATCTTCAAAAATTCCTTTATTAGACAAAGAAAAAAAATAGTGGGTATTTTAGGCATATCTCTTGACATAACTAAATTAAAAAAAACCGAATTAGCTCTCCAAATTGCTTTGGAAAAAGCGAAGGCAGCGAGTCAGGCTAAGACGGAATTTTTAGAAAATATGTGTCATGATATTCATACTACTTTTTTCTTATGTTTTTTATATAATAACAATATAGCTAAATAAAATATAAAAGGAAGTAACCCATATCATGGACGTTAAAATTGTTAATGTATTCTCAATAAATAACCAGGGTGGAAATCCCTGTGCTATAGTGGATCATGCTAATAACCTAAGTTACGAGAAAATGCAGGCTATGGCAACTCATTTAAACTTCCCTGAAACTGTCTATATTATTCGGGATAAAAATCAATACATTCTTCGTTTTTTTGCTACAAAAAATGAATTGCCATTATGTTGTCATGGCGTTCTTGGGGCAGCATTTTATTTATTTAAGTCAAATAACATAAACCCTATTTATATGCAATCTTACCAGGATCAACATAAGTTAAGTGTTAAAAATATTAATAATTTAATATCAATGACCGTAGTAAATAAAGGGAGAATAGTAGATTTAAATCTAGATTTTTCAGTCATAAGCAAACTACTCAATGTTGACCCAATTTCTATCGATACAAATTTACCTTGCGCCATAGCATCAATTGGCAGTCCAAAATTAATAGTTCCCATTAGCAATAGAAAAATTTTATTTAACATGGTACCCAATTTAGAATTAATTATTCAATGGTGTAAAAAATATTTTGTTAATGGTATTTATGCTTATTCTAAAGATGTAGAAAACGTTAATTCTAGTTATGTTGCGCGTAACTTTAATCCATTATTTAGTCATCAAGAAGATATCGCGACGGGCGTTGCGGCAGCAGCATTATGCAAACTGATAAGCAAAAATAAGAAAAAATTAGTAGCCAATTATATTGTAGAACAAGGTTCCAATTTACGCAGACCGAGTAAAATCTACATTTCGATAACTAAAAAAAATATTGAAATTAAGGGTGAAGCCTACTTCCCAAGCTAGCTTGAGATAAAAGACTTTCGTCCCCTTCTATGCTTCCATAAGAAGGCTGCAAATCATTATTAATGCTAGCAATAGCAGATAATCGGGTTGTTCTAAAAAACCCATGATTTGATAAATTTGAAGTTGCTTCTTTGCCTAATCCCCACATGAATTTACAATATTGAAATGAAGCAAATGCGCCGAATAGCAAACCAAAACATCCCAAAATAGTGTCCTTAACGTCATAGTTACTTTCAGGACTTTCTATAGGTCCGGTATATAACACCGGCGTAGAGAAAGTTCTTAATAAAAATGTCATTCCAAGTAAGCCTGCCAATAGTACGAGTAATAACCCTGTGTATTTATTTCTGGTTTCAGTCGAGTCTAAAGGTAAGTCGGTACTATCTAAAATTTGAGCATGAATGCCATCATTTTCTTTAAAAGTTGATCTATAGTCTTTAAGCGATTGGGTCGTTAGTACTCTATAGACAACTGAAACTGGAGCAGCTATCGAGTAAAATATTCTAAAACTACTATCGCCAAATAAAACTTTATTAGTAAATAAACTAATGCCATAAAAGCGTAAGCCCATTGTTACTGCGTTTGATAAGCTTCGTAATGAAAGCCCTAACCCTTTTTTACTACGGAATATATTAGTAACTATGCTCTTTTTTTCATCTCGTGATAAGCCGAAAAAATCTATCATCACTTTAGGCGTTGAAAAAATATAATCTGCGTATTGTAATAATAATATCGTCATTTGTCCTAAAAACATGGTAATACCCGCAGGTAATGAAAAAGCATCATTAAAATTTTTCATTTTAAGACCTGTCCATGGAGAAAGCGATATTATGGCAAAAGAAGAAGAAAATATTAATAAATTAAATAAGAATGCAATTTTTTTTATTTCTCCATATCTAATTTGATTAAATCCCTTCTTTGTTTCTTCTATAAATTTTTTTCTTTTTGATCTTATATCAATTATTGTTGCGATAGTTAGGCTAGCATCTGAAAAACTAAGTACTTCTGAGGTCATATTTAAATATTGAGTTATTCTATTAGATGCCTCTGTCGTTAATGATGGGTATAAATATCTCTTAAGTGGATCTAATACAGATTCAGAAACAGAAGAACCCGTAAAAACGGCATATCCAAGCTCAGACCAGGAGGCTAGTAAAAATAAAAAAATATCTAAGGCTATTTCCGGTTTAGAATAGATATTTACACTATTATCAGTTCTATTAATTAATCTTTCGTTTTCCATATTTTTTTTCTCAATTTAGTCTTTATTACTCGATTGCTAAATCATACTCTAGGCCCCTTACTTCTAAAGAGAAGACGAGGTGTTATATCTAAATCTAAAGAGCATAATTTCTTAACTGCATTGATTGCTTCTCGTGCATGTAAAACTTTAGTGTTTGACAAAACTACGAAATTACCTACTTCTGACTCTGCTTTTAAAGCACTATCTGATGTTAAATAGGTTTTAATCTTTCTCAATACAGATAAATCTTGCTCGTCTTCGACGCGCATGCGATCTCTGTTGCTTCCATCCATTCTATAATCGAGTGCCATAAAAAAACTATCATTTTTATAAGTTAGTGCAGATCGTTTTTTTTCTATCACTCTATCACTAACATTTTTTCCAGAAGAAAATAACGGCATCATTTTTGTTAATCTATCAATTTCACTGTCTGTCAGATTTTTGAAAATTTGGTTAGCCATAAAAAGCAATGTAGAAACCTTTAATTTATCTCTGCAGGTTGTCAAAGATAATAAATCAGTATCAGTTTCTTCATATAAATCATCACAATGTGGACTAATAGCGCCAGCTCCCTTCCCCCAATCATTTATTTCAAACCCCTCTGGCTGGATAAATATTTTTTTATGCTCCTCATAGGGATATTTAATATCTTTTATTTGTGCTAAATCGGATAGCGCTTCATGAACTAGATAGGCTAGATCTGGATCATCTTTTGAAAATAACCCTAACATGAATATTACGGAGATATAATGTTCTTTTACACCTACCTTGTTTAACTTAAATGGTTCTTCATTTTTAAATTTTTCTAATAATAAATTTTTTAACTGCTCTTTAGTTTCAATGCTAATATTATGCTTTGACTTAGCCCACCACTCTTCTATAAATGGTTTCATATAGGCACAATCTAGTGTAACAACTTTTTCTTTTTCTGCTTCTTCGCGAATTTTTTTAACCAGTAAATAATTTATTTTATCTTGAGATTTTACTTTGATCGATTTTCTGACTCGATTGCATATACCTTTAAGTAAACTTTTTAAGCTATCAGGATCTTTATGCTTGACAATGATATATCCTAAAAAACCAGCATTATCTCTAGGATCAGCATAAACAACCTCATGTAATTTTTTTGATATATTTATTTCAATTACTTCCTTACAATGAAATTTAACAGCACTAATAGCTTCATTATCAATTTCTATAACTTCCCCATCATCAGAAGCTTGGATCATCCTAATACCAACATACTGTTGCGCCTTTAAAATCTCAGAAACGACAGATTGTTTTCCAATAGCCCAATTTATCCAGATTTCAAAAGGCTTAAAATCAGCAAAAGCATGCTCTGCCATATCCCATATATGCATACCAGCCGGCCGTCTATTAGGTTCTACCGTCATAGTCGTCGCATCAGAGAATAAAAATAACTCATTATGAGCAGCTCCGCCTGTTGAGCCGCTTATTTCTGCTATCAACTTACCTGCTTCAATTAATTTTTCATATTCTTTTTGTGATAATGGGGCGGGTAGTATCTGTTGTAATTCTGCCTTATAAGGACCTATTGTTGTTTCTTTCTCAGTTATCCAACTTTTTCCTGCGACGGTATCGAAACTAAATTCACGTGCATTTATAGCGCATTCTTCTACAATTGCGCCATCATTTACATAGGGTTTTACATTTTGAAAAGCTTTCTCTATATCATCAATTGATTTAACTAAAAACCCGCCTCGACTATTCCCTTCTTGAGCGGGCTTAACATACACGGGCATAGAAACCAGAGTATAAAATTCAATTATGTCAGTTATTTGCTTTACTTCTTGAAATTTTGGTTTTTTATACCAAATAGGCGTGTTTGTGCTAGCTTCTACCTTTCTAAATTGAAATTTATCTAAGCCTGTAACCGCGGTATTATAATCATCAGAGATTAAACCTAATTTTTCTGCAGCATACGATGCTAAAAGTATGCCTTTATCAGAAAAAGGTAATATTCCAACTATTTGAATCTCCTGTGAAGCAAGCCAATTTTCTAAATAAGAATAAGCTTGCTCAATTTCTTGGTGGGTTCCATGTAATTTTATATCAAAACAGTATTCAGATACGGCTTTGTCTTCATGGGTGATTTCTTCTTTACAAAGCATAATTTCAATTTGTTGCTTTTCAAGAATATTTTTTATTTTCTTTACATCATACAATCTAGTATTATTATACCCAAAAATTGCGACCACTTTTTTCATATTTATTCTCCTTTTTTATATTAAAAATGAACTAATCCATAAATTTAATTATATTAATCTCAAAAAATAAGAGTAATTATTTATTAAGTGTAGATTAGTAGATATGCTAGATAAGATATGATTTGACATAAAAACTCCATTTATTATTTGTAATTTATTTTATCAGTTTTTTTCTGTTAATTAATAGTATAATTTATTTTTTTAAAATAAAATAGATTTATTAAGTTTTAGTAAAAATTAATACAGTCGTCTATTTTTTCTTGATTAGCATAAGATCTGAGTAAGATGAGTGACTTAGCTATTTTGGTATTGCAATAAATTTTATCCCATAACCAAGCCGCTGCCTCTCACAATATATACATTCGAGTTAGATAATTATATTTTTATCAGATATTTTATTCTATAAAATAAATAAGGTGTAAAAGCTTATATTTATAAATTTGATATATCGCATTTTTCTGTGAGAGAATCATTTAGATGGCGATGGATTTCTTAGGTACTGGATTGGCTTAGACGCATCGCTGCTACTTTCTATCGCTTTTATAATAAAAATATTATGTCCAGTGCTTATCGATGTATTATCTTTCATTCTTATCTTATTCCTTACCTCTCATCAGCAGTGCATGCGGGGTTTCCTTCGCCGGCTGATGATTTTTTAGAAGGACACCTCGATCTCAATGAATACTTGATTCATCATCCTTCGGCTACTTACTACGTGAGGGTTAAAGGTGAATCGATGATTAATGCGGGTATTCATGACGGTGATCTTTTAATTGTCGATCGGAGTTTGGAGCCGCGTGATAACAAAGTGGTCATTGCCATCGTTGATGGTCAGTTAACGGTAAAACGACTTAAAAAATTGAAGAATCAACAATTTGTTTTGATAGCAGAGAATCCAGATTTTCCGGCGATTGCCGTGAATGAAGAAAATAATGTCAGTATTTGGGGAATTGTTACCAACGTGATTCATCAGGTGTAAGCATGGCTTATTTTGCGTTGGCGGATTGTAATAATTTTTACGTTTCTTGCGAACGTGTGTTTAATCCTGCTTTAGAAAAACAACCTATTATCATTCTATCGAATAATGACGGTTGTATTATTTCTCGTTCAAATGAAGCCAAAGCATTAGGTATTCCCATGGGCGCGCCGGCTTTTAAGTATCGTGATTGGGTACGTCACGGCCAAATTCGATGTTTCTCTTCAAATTATGCTCTTTATGGTGATATGTCGCAACGCGTCATGGATTCCTTGCGGCGCTTATGTCCAGATATAGAAGTGTATTCTATTGATGAAGCCTTTTTAAAGCTTGATCATTTTTCATACTATGATTTAAACGCTTATTTAATCGATATTCGCCAAAAAGTAAAACAATGGACAGGTATCCCCATTTCAATAGGTTTAGCGCCTAGCAAAACCTTAGCTAAAGTAGCGAATTTTTATGCTAAGCGGATAGCCAAAACCGGCGTTTATGATTTACGCTGTGTATCACACCGTGATTCGTTATTAAAGACATTCCCTATTGAAGAAATTTGGGGAATTGGACGTAAATTGACTGAAAAACTCCATCATTGTTCGATTAAAACTGCTTTTGATTTACAGCAGGCCAACCCAAAAATAATGCGCCAACGTTTTAGTGTAGTCATTGAACGTATTATTCTCGAATTAAATGGTATTTCATGTCTCGATTTAGAAAATGTCGCTGCTAAAAAGCAGATTATGTGTTCACGATCTTTTAATCGACCTGTAACTCATTGGCATGATTTAAGCAGTGCGTTGAGTCGTTATACGGCACGTGCAGCTTATAAGCTAAGAAAACAAAACTCCAAAGCTCAAGCTATTTATGTGTTTATTAGCACTAATAAGCATAAAGCTAGTGATCGGCAATATGTAAAGGGTTTAGCGTGTTCACTAGTAACAACAACAAATGATACGCGTGAGTTAATTACCGCGGCGCAACCTGTTTTGAAACAATTGTTTAAACCCGGCTTTAATTATAAAAAAGCCGGAATCCTATTAATGGATATTACACCGAATTCTCAACAATCAAATGACCTCTTTGTTCAAGCAACTTCACCCCGTTCAGCTGCATTAATGAAAGTATTGGATGAGACAAATAAAAGTTTTGGCTTACACACACTTTTTTTTGCTGCTGAAGGATGTGCAGCTTCTTGGGCGATGCGCTCTGAGCATCGTTCGTCACGCTACACCACGCATTGGCAAGAAATTGTTAGCGTAATAGCTTAATCAAATTTAAAATTTTGCTCTTCGTTTAAATGAAAATTTCACCAATTGTTCGAAAAATTATATAAAAGATTATATTATCAAATATTATCTTTTATTCATTATTGATGTTGTATAATAAATTCAACAGTGAAAAATGGAAATTTCAAGATGAAAAACAAGAATGCACTTATTCCTCCAATTATCTTTAAAAAAAATTTTTTACCTTAGAACATACCACTTCTTTCAACATTCCTGGGCATCTTATTCTTTTTTTAACAAAATAAACCCATTCACGAATGTCTATTGTCTTTCATTTAATCTTATAAGGAAAGTATCATGTTACTCTCAGATAATAAAAATAAAATAATTCCAGAATCCAGTTGGAACAATAGTCATGTTTACAGGAAAAGAAATACCTATTGGATGGGTTTTGTGTGATGGAACCAACGGGGCCATCGATCTTCGTGACAAATTTATTCTTGGAGCGAAGGATCTATCATCAGTTGGATCGAAAAACTCTCTTTATACTCAAGGAAATGGAGACAATAAATCATGTATGGTAGAAGCTTCATCAGAAACTGTAAATATTGATATTCATGCGGATAATAAAATATCAACTATTGATCAAATACCAGCATATACTCATGATGTTGGGTTAAGCAATCAGCTGTGGCACGTTATAATTTTCAAGAAACAATGGGTGGTAAAGATATTTACCAGATAATATGTGAAAGGCTGAATGGGTAGAGTTTGGAAGTCAATTACTTCAGAGGCTGGTAGTGATCGAAGGCATAATCATAGTTAAGTTAATATGGAAATATTTAAATTAACTTAAATCAAAAAAATTTAATTGCGCTGACTTGTCACAAAGACTTATGCCAACAGCGTTAAATCGTTTACTTTGTAAAATATTTAGTACTAAATTTCCTCTAAAATCTATTGTAAACAAAGAACCTATAGTAAACGAACATTAGTTTTTTAAAGATTTTCACAAACAAGTAAAACAATGTGCACTAGATGAAGAAATGAAGAAAAATTCATTAGTTTTAAAAGCAATTAAATTTTAGCTTTATAAGCGAAATAGTTAACTGCTTTTTAAAAATATAAATAAAATAAATTAATTTTTCATTTAAGTATTTCTTAAGTTTTCAATTTTACACTTGAGGATCTTTTTTTTATTAACTTTTATAGGAATACTATGCTAAATTATTCTAATTCAACTTCTGCAGAGCTTTTGTATGAAGATGATTTTTTAGGTTCAGGAAATTTATATGAGTATGAGTATGAGGATGTTGATTTAAACCAAAGTTATAGTAATCTTGATAACAATCTGGATTCCGCAGAGAACGAAACGTTTCTTTATGATACTAGTCCTAGTATTCTGTCTTCTGATAGTGATGAA
>JBBIWD010000008.1:0-75630 GCA_037439325.1 Rickettsiella sp. | reverse complement strand
TCAGACGTGAAACTACTCTGCGCCAATGATACTTTGGGGTCCCCCCATGGGAAAGTAGGGCATCGCCAGGCGACTGTTTCAACAAAAAACCCGCAGTTCGCGGGTTTTTTTATTTATAATCAGCGGCATTGCTTTTATTTAGGGATTGGCTTGGTTTTTTCCGTTTCTTCTTTAGATTCTTTTTTTATTTTGTTACTACGATTGGCATCAGAAAAAAATTGACTTGTTGAAGCTTTTAAATTTTCTGCTTGCTCCTCGGGATAAGCATTTGTAGAAATAGTAAATTTATCGGCTGAAATTTCGGCATGAGGAAATAATTGTTTTATATCAGATGAAATAGCTATCCTGTGAATATGTATATTGGTTTTTTTCCATAGATTTTTTTTAAACGCTTCGCATAATTCAGTGGTTAATTTATCTTCATTAATAAAATTTTCACTAGCGGTTGCAGCGTTTAGTTCTTCCTTCTCTTTGATGAATGTTAAGTTGATTAAATTTGGAAATGCTTTACTTATAATCTCTAAAGTGCCAGGACGATAAATATGATATTGACCGTAATGAATAATAAGTTGATGAACGTGAGGGAATAAATAAATTTCATGTTTAGGATGACTAATAAAAGGGGAATATTCACCATTGATTACTGTAACGTTTTTCCAATTAGCTCTAGGAGAGTCAATCGTTAGCTTTTGCAACTTAGTCATTGCAGATAGTTGATTTAAAGGAGTTGCGCGTAAATCAATTGTAGATGGATTCTCTGGACTGAATAGTGGTATTGAGGCAGGGATTTGTAAAGATAGCAATTTTTCTGGATGAGGAAATTCTGCGAGTAATCGAAGTGTTTTATTGGGTGAGTGTTGATCTTCTAAGCTGTCATAAAGCGATTTGTCTATTCTTAACTGCTTTAAGCCTGTAAAATGTGATAACAAGGATGTGGGTAAATATGTGCCATTTAAAGTGAGTGTCGTTACATTAGGGTAATTTCCTAGTGGGTAGACAATAATCTGATTTAAGTAGTCTTGCGGATTTTTAGGAGGATCTGCCATGACACAATAAGGTTTTGCCTTAGCTGATCTAAAAATTTTTGTACGATCAAGCGTTAAATTAGCGTCTAAATTGAGTTCTAAATGCTTTAATTTAGATAATTGACCTAATAACTGTCCGAGATCCTCATAATCACATCGGCATCCATCGGCAGGACTTAGGCTTAATTGCTCTAAATTTATAAATTTTTCAAACGCAGTTAATACTGGCTTTGTGAGCTGGGAGTTGTATAAGTAGATGTCAATATCTGATTCAGATCCATATCTTTCTTCCGCTAGCTCGAGTTCTTGAGAGGAAGCTGTGAAAGTTTTTGTGGTTATACCCTTGATTAAGTGTGCTGAATTTTTGAAATCAGGATCATTAGTCATCATTGACATCATATAGAGATGTTTAAGTTCTAGATAGATATGTTTTATGTTAGGAAAATGTTTTTTTATTAGAGAAAAGAATGAAAATTGACTGGGCTTATAGGTTATATGGGGAGGAAAAATAGCATTGCTAACCTCTGCAGTTAGAATAATAGTTTGTATTTTTTCTGCATAGGAGAATTTATTGTAAGTAAATTGATAAAAGTGGTTTGGTTTTGTAAAACGAATACTATGTAGGTTATTTAGGACACGATTTTTGGTTGTTTTTGAGCTGAGCAATAATTGTAATAGAGAAGTTTGATCTAAATAAGAAACCAAATTTTTTAAAGCTAGATCTGGCAAACGATCAAAGGTAGCCAAATTGGTTTTTTCGGGCGTTTCTTGTTGATGCATGTTACCTCCTGGTAATTTTTATATTTATTTTATTGGAATACCTCTTTGCTTTTTTGAAAAAAAATATTAATTTTTATTTAATAAATGATACTCTATTTTTTAATTGGCATATATAGCTCATACCCTGACAAGTTAGATTTAAAGATGAATTTTATTATTAAGTTTGTTACGGAATAAAAATTAGTTTGACAGCTGTTGCCCTGTTTTCTAATCAAACCCATTAGAGAAGCAGGGAAGTGCATGATATAATAAATATTTATCTCGATGATTAACTATGTCATTAATAGAAAATGTAAAAGTTAATGTGGCTGTTCTCTATGGCGGTTGTTCGGCGGAGCATGAAATTTCATTACTTTCAGCAGCAGCTGTCATTAAAAATTTAGATAAAACCAAATTTAATGTGATTCCTATCGGGATAGATAAACAAGGCCGTTGTTTTCTCAATGAATTGCATTATTTGTATGTAGATGACACAATTCTATTAAAAACCGAAAAAACGCAACCGTTTTCTAGTTTAGCTGAACTGCTGCAAGCTAAAAAATCATGTGGTGTGGTATTTCCTGTATTACATGGAACTTATGGTGAAGATGGCACAATACAAGGTTTGTTGGAAATATTAGGTTTAGCTTATGTAGGAGCCGATGTATTAGGTTCAGCGATTGGCATGGACAAAGAGGTTGCCAAACGTTTAGCTCAGGCAGCAGAGATTCCGGTTGTGCCTTTTTTAAGCTTTAGCTCGGGGCTTTGGTTGCTTAAAAAAGATGAACTTATACGGGACATTGAACAAAAAATTCAGTATCCGCTTTTTGTTAAACCCGTGGATACCGGTTCAAGTTTAGGTATTACAAAAGTAAAAAAAGCTACTGATCTAAATGATGCCATTGATCTGGCGTTTACTTATAGCGCTAAAGTATTAGTTGAAAAAGCGCTTGAGGTGCGCGAATTGGAAGTGGCGGTATTAGAAAACCTGCAATGGGGTGCTGAGCCGCAAGTGAGCAGAGTGGGTGAGATTATACCTCATCATGAGTTTTATTCTTATGAAGCTAAATATTTAGATCCTAAAGGTGCAGAATTGATTATTCCGGCTAGCCTGCAAGAAGGTCAATTGCAACAATTAAAGCATCTAGCCATTAAAATATTTAATTGCTTAGACTGTTCAGGAATGGCTAGGGTTGATTTTTTTATCGAGAAACAATCGCAAAAAATCTATTTTAATGAACTGAATACCATCCCGGGATTTACCAAAATTAGTATGTATCCTAAATTATGGGAGGCCTCCGGTCTTCCGTATCAACAATTGTTGACGCATTTAATCGAATTAGCGTTGGCGCGTCATCACCGGGTTTCTTTATTGAAGCGAACGATTTAATTTAAGAAAATCTTATTTATTATATCTTAATTCTAGGAAGCGTACGATTCTAATTTTATTTGTTGGAAAAATTCGGGTATTTGTTGTTGCAACAATGTATCGATGATTAGGGCTCGAGGCTGATAAGTCCAAGGCCTGCGTGGATAGATTCTATCATTAACCCAATGTATTGACCAATCACTGGTGGTATTCACACAAGCGGCAGCAAAATTTCTCAAATGATATTTTTCTTCAATCTCTAAACAACCCGCTAAAAAAATATCAACATAGGATTCGACTAGAGGATAACGTGTCGATGGTGGAGAGAGCAATTGGGGTTTGAGTTCATAGATCCAAAATTGTCCTTGTGGTAATTTTTTTCCAGTTAATAAATGAATATTGCTGCGTGCTACCAAGACTCGGCAGTAGTATTTTTCGCGTGCATCATAAGGTTTAATTGAGCGAGTGGGTAAATTAAAGATTGTGCCATTAAAATGTGCCGTTTTACTTTTAATGACGCCGAGATAAGTAGTGCTAAATCCATCCGATAAACCTTTGGCAAACCAGCCGCGTAAATAATGTTCTATCAAAACAGGCTCATTTTCGCCGCTATGCCGATCGGTCGCATTTTTCGATGCGGTTTCTATGAGCGAGCCATAGGCAATAATATACTGCTGACTATGCAAATTGATGGGCGGATGACAGGTGCTATTTTCACTGGCGGAAGCCGGTTGAAATAAAATTAATAAAAACAAGGTCACATTTAAGCTAGCGATCCAGTTTCGCATCATGTCATAACTCGCAAATTAATTGTTAAGAACTAAGATTTAAGCTTATTATTTTAAGCTATCTTTACTGATTGTAAAGCGTGTTTTTAGTGGTTAAAAATAGTTTTCTTTTTAGTTTTATCGGCGTAATATGAGTTAATAAATATTAAAATTTTTCGGGTCAGATGCTTTTCAAATGAGTATAAAAAAATATGAGTTATCAATTAAAAGTTATTTATTTTTTCTATGCATTAATTATTTCTTCGTTTAACTTTTCTTGCGCTGCATTAGCAGCAACACCGAGCTTCTTGCCTACTGCAAGCACAGCGAGCTTTGTTAGTGTGGCAGATATCCATTTTAACCCGTTTTATAGCTGCGATAAGAAAAATAAAGCCTGCCCTCTTATTAAAAAACTGGCAGCAGTTCCCGCAACGAAGTGGTCAAACCTACTCAGCCAATATGATACCCAGGCTCCACGGTATAAAGACGATACTAATTATATCTTGTTAAAATCAACGCTGCAGCAACTAAAAAAAACAAGCAGAGAGCAACGCGTAAAGTTTGTTTTAGTATTAGGAGATTTTTTGAGTCACGATTATAAAAAAAATTACCAATATTATACTGGAGATACTTCAGAAAAAGGCGTGCAAAGCTTCATTGATAAAACCATGCAATTTATCACTTCCGAGTTGGCTGTGACTTTTCCTAACATGAATGTTTATATGGTAGTTGGTAATAATGATGGTTATGCCGAACATTATACTTCGCAAGCAATTTTTTATAAAAATATGGCGCCGATTTGGTCGATGTTAATTCAAGATAAAAAAAATCATGAAAAGATGCAAAAGGAATTTGCTCAAGGAGGATATTACGCGCTAGATATTCAAAAAGGGCTACGCTTGATTGTATTGAATACGACGTTCTTTTCTAGTCGTGGTGTAGGTATGGATCGACAAGCACAGCGTGAGTTGAATTGGCTAGAAAAGCAACTTGCATTACTAGACAATACTCAATGTAAGGCTTTAATTGCTTTGCATATTCCTAATATTTCGGGAGTAAGCATAAGTCGTGATATTCCTATTGCGGCACTCGGACTTTGGAAGCCATACTACATCGGTCAATTTTTGCATTTACTTAAATGTTCTGCTCCGCATATTATGGCAGTGTTGCCGGCGCATTTACATGTCGATTGGGCGCAATTACTCCATTTTAATGGAGTGGCAAATGATATCGTGATAAGCGCTACGCCATCTATTAGCCCGGTGGTGGGGAATAATCCTGGATATAAGTTTTATTATTATGATCTTGAGCAGCTCGTTATAAAAGATTACCTCACATATTATTATCCATTGAATGAGAGAAAATGGAAATTAGAATATGACTTTAATCAAACCTATCAAGCGAATTGTAAAGTGTGTACTTTAGCGCATGGACTTAAACAGTTACAAAAAAGTACTCAGTATTTGAACGAATACAAAAGATTCTTTGCTGTTGATCGAGAAGCATCGACTTTTTCAAATCTGATTTATCCCGCGCTAACCTGTGATCTGCAAAACCCAAGCGATGCTGAATATACGCAATGTATAGAAAAATATTAAATTTTTATATCCTAGAAAATTTAATGACATTCAAACTTTCATTTAATGATTCATCATCAATCGGTGTTGTCGATATTTGGGGATTTAAACGATCGTTAGTTGTATTAGCGTTAATATTATCGTTTTGTGAAATTTTTCGAGCAGGAAATAGACACGGAGCAGAGATAGGGCTAGAAATGGATTCTAATTTTTTTAAATCAAATGTAGGCTTATTCGCGGGATATAATTTTTCTGCATAGTCAGAGCAGGCTTTTTTTAATTGATTCCAATCGATTTCTTGTTGATAACCACTCATCGTTTGATTATACAAAGTGAAAAGATTAACTGAAAATAATATAAAAGGAAAGATGCAGATTGCGGTAACACTGATGATGCTAATTGGTAGCGTAACCAGGGAAATAAACATAATAATTGAACTGAAAAAAAGAGTTAATAACAAAAAGAGTCGGATACGTTCACTGACTAAAAAAGCGTTATTACATTTTTTGAGATAATTATTAAGCGCAAGGACTATTTGTACAGGCTCTGATGGGGCGGGCTGTTTATCAACGGGTTTGAGGATGAGAGATAAAGCGTCTTTAATTAACTCAATATCGGATTCTAATAGGAAGGATTGAGTAAAGAGTGGCGACCAATAAAAATCCATTTCAGGGTGCATTTTATTTTCCTTAAAATTTTTTAATCTTAAAATTTCCTCATCCTAGCATGTATTAAATCAGAGCTCAATTCCAAAGAATTCAGGGAAGTTTTTTAGAATAAGTCAACTTCTATAGACTTTTATAGTGGAATGGAGGTGTGTAATTTAAAGCCATGATGCATTAAGTATAGAATTTTGGTCAACGAAGGTTGTATACTAGCGACAAAATTGTCCAGGTAACGAAGAGCGATGTTACAGAATTATTTTCCCATACTAGTTTTTATTGCTTTTGGCCTATTTATTGGTGTGGCGGCCCTAGCTATCGGTCGCTTAACCGGCTTGCAACGTCCGGATCCTGCGAAGTTATCTTCCTATGAATGTGGTTTTCCAGGTTTTAGCGATGCACGACTCCCTTTTGATATCCGTTATTATCTTGTCGCTATTTTATTCATTATCTTTGATTTAGAAACTGCATTTTTATTTCCATGGGCAGTTTCTTTAAGGCGTATTGGATGGCCTGGTTTAATAGCCATGGGGATTTTCCTGGGTTTATTGTTAATAGGTTTTATCTACGAATGGAAAAAAGGGGCCTTACAATGGGAATAGAACCATTATTACAACAACAAGGTTATGTCACGACATCCCTCGATAAACTACTTGCTTGGGCGCGCAGTGGGTCCTTATGGCCGATGTCGTTTGGTTTGGCCTGCTGCGCAGTGGAAATGATGCATTCGGCCGCTGCACGTTATGACTTAGATAGATTTGGCGTCGTATTTCGTCCAAGCCCTAGGCAATCGGATGTCATGATAGTGGCAGGGACTTTATGTAATAAGATGGCACCGGCGTTACGCAAGGTATATGACCAAATGGCAGAACCGCGCTGGGTGATCTCGATGGGATCCTGTGCGAATGGTGGAGGTTATTACCATTATTCCTATTCGGTTGTTCGTGGATGCGATAGAATTGTGCCAGTGGATGTGTATGTTCCAGGTTGTCCACCCACCGCAGAAGCATTAGTGTATGGCGTTATTCAATTACAAAATAAAATAAAAAAAACTCACTTTATTGAGCGTACTTAAACTATGTCAGACGTTGTTCTGCAACTCCAAAAAATAAATCAACGTTTTGATGCTGTTATTCAAGAAATAACCGTTGCACGTGGCGAAATCAGTTTAGAAATTTCTACTGAAAGGTTATATGAAGTTGGCTTAGCATTACGCGATGAAGCGGATTTCAAATTTGAATTATTAGTGGATGTGTGTGTGGTGGACTATGCAGAATATGGCATCAGTGAATGGACGACTGAACGTTCAACATTAACTGGTTTTGAACGTGGCGTAGATACCACAGGCGATCTACACCCGGTGGCTTGGACTAAGCCACGATTTGCCGTGATCTATCACTTACTATCTCTCACACATAATCAGCGTTTACGTTTGCGTGTTTTTGCTCAGGGTGAGCCACCCCAAATGCCGTCGATTATTAAATTGTGGCCGGCCGCTGATTGGTATGAGCGAGAAGCGTTTGATCTGTATGGTGTTTTTTTTAATGGACATCCTGATTTGCGCCGTTTGTTAACCGATTATGGTTTTGTTGGTCATCCTTTTCGTAAAGATTTTCCTTTAACTGGACATGTTGAGGTACGTTATGATGCAACGATAGGCCGAGTTATTTACCAACCGGTCACGGTGACACCACGAACTTTAGTGCCAAAAACCATTCGTAAAACAACAAATGAAGATGCTTTAACCTGTTTTCATAACAACCTAGAATGAGAGTTGCATGCCTGAAATACGTAATTACACCTTAAACTTTGGTCCACAGCATCCTGCCGCGCATGGTGTGTTGCGTTTGATCTTAGAACTAGATGGTGAAGTGATCCAATCCGCCGATGCGCACATTGGTTTATTGCATCGTGCAACTGAAAAATTAGCCGAATCTAAACCTTACAATCAAAGTATTGGTTACATGGATCGCTTGGATTATGTTTCCATGATGTGTAATGAACATGCGTATGTCTTGGCGATAGAAAAATTATTAGGTGTGACACCGCCAAAACGTGCTCAGTATATTCGTGTCATGTTTGATGAAATAACGCGCATTTTGAATCATTTATTGTGGTTAGGTGCGCATGCTTTAGATATAGGGGCAATGACGGTTTTTTTATACTGTTTTCGTGAACGCGAAGATTTAATCGACTGTTATGAAGCGGTATCAGGTTCACGTATGCACGCAACATATTATCGGCCGGGTGGTGTCTATCGCGACTTACCGGATAAAATGCCGCAATACAAAGCTTCACAATGGCATAATGAAAAAGAAACACGTGAGATGAATGCCAATCGTGAAGGGAGTTTATTAGATTTTATTGAAAGTTTTATTACGCGATTTCCTAAACTGGTAGACGATTATGAAACCTTGCTCACCGATAATCGTATTTGGAAACAGCGAACCGTCGGGATTGGTGTATTATCAGCGGAGCGCGCTTTACAATTGGGATGTACCGGTCCTATTTTACGTGCCTCGGGCGTTGCTTGGGATCTGCGCAAAAAACAACCGTATGAAGTGTATGATGAATTAGATTTTGATATACCGATAGGTAGCAAAGGCGATTGTTATGATCGTTACCTGGTACGAGTTGAAGAAATGCGTCAATCAAATGCATTAATTAAGCAATGTGTTAATTGGCTACGTATTAATCCGGGTCCTGTCACATTGACTGAACATAAAGTGGTACCACCGACTCGTTTGCAGATGAAAGAAGATATGGAGTCCCTTATTCATCATTTTAAGCTATTTAGTGAAGGCTATTGCGTACCACCCGGTGAAACTTATGCGGCGATAGAGCATCCTAAAGGGGAATTTGGGATTTATATGGTATCGGATGGTGCGAATAAACCTTATCGAGTTAAAATACGCGCAGCGGGGTTTCCACATTTAGCCGCTTTAAATGAATTGGTTACAGGACACATGATTGCTGATTTAGTTGCCATACTGTCCAGTCTTGATATTGTATTTGGTGAAATCGACAGATGAAGAGAGTGACGAATAACAAAAGCAACGCATTATCCGAAGATTTAAAAATCGCTATTGAGAAATGGGCTAAGAAATATCCACCTGATCGTAGGCAATCGGCAGTATTACCCGCGTTGATGCTTGCTCAGGAGAATAATGGTGGTTATTTATCACAAGACCTCATTGATGCAGTGGCCGATTATCTAGCAATGTCACGCGTGACTGCCTATGAAGTCGCCACATTCTATACGCTTTATGAGTTGCATCCGATAGGTCGGCATAAGATTGGAGTATGCACTAACATTTCTTGTATGCTGAAAGGTTGCGACAAAATCGTTAAGCATTTGCAAAATCGTTTGCAAATTAAACTGGGTGACACAACCTTTGACGAAAAATTTACGTTACGTGAAGTTGAATGCTTAGGCGCTTGTGCCAACGCTCCAGTAGTCCATATCGGAAATCATTATTATGAAGATTTAACACCCGAAAAATTAGATAAAATCTTGGACAACCTAGATGGCGAATGATATTTGCTTCCGAACCTTACATTTTGACGAGCCTTGGAGTTTCGCTAATTATCGGCGTGTGGGCGGCTATCAAGTCTGGGAAAGGATACTAAAAGAAAAAACGCCTCCGCAACAAATTATTGCTGAATTGAAGCTTGCTTGTTTACGCGGCCGTGGTGGAGCAGGGTTTCCGACAGGTTTAAAATGGAGTTTTATTACGCGCGGTGCGCCGGGTCAAAAATATATCATCTGTAATTCTGATGAAGGAGAACCTGGAACCTGTAAAGATCGAGATATTTTACGTTTTAATCCACATCAGTTAATTGAAGGGATGGCTATTGCCGCTTATGTGATGGGTGCTAGCGTTGGTTATAATTACATACGCGGTGAATATTATGAACCTTATGAGCGCTGCGAAACGGCACTAGCAGAAGCGGTTGAAGCCGGTTTATTGGGCGCTAATATTTTAGATTCAGGATTTGATTTTCAATTGTATAACCATTTAGGCGCGGGTGCTTATATTTGCGGTGAAGAAACCGCTTTAATGGAATCGTTAGAAGGAAAAAAGGGTTTTCCGCGTTTTAAACCCCCATTTCCAGCAAATTATGGTTTGTATGGATGTCCCACGACGATTAACAATACTGAAACCTTAGCGTCGGTTCCGGTGATATTACAAAAAGGTGGGCAGTGGTTTTTAGAATTAGGAAAACCGAATAACGGTGGCTGTAAATTATTTAGTGTCACAGGCCATGTGAATAAGCCCGGTAATTATGAAGTTCCTCTGGGTATTTCATTTCAAGAATTGTTAGCATTGGCAGGTGGTATAAAAGAGGGTCGAAGTTTAAAAGCGGTGATTCCTGGCGGATCGTCTATGCCGGTGTTAACGGCGGAAGCGATGTGGAATACGACGATGGATTATGATTCGATTGCTAAAGCCGGTTCGATGTTAGGTTCAGGAGCTGTGATCATCATGGATGAAACTACGTGCATGGTAAAAATTCTAACGCGTATTGCCCATTTTTATAAAGAAGAATCCTGTGGCCAATGTACTCCCTGTCGCGAAGGAACTGGCTGGATGTGGCGCGTGTTACATCGTATTGAGCATGGTTTAGGACGACTGAGTGATCTAGATTTATTAGATAGCGTCGCAGGGAAGATTATGGGGCATACCATTTGTGCCTTAGGTGATGCAGCGGCGATGCCGGTGCAGAGTTTTATTAAACATTTTCGAAATGATTTTGTTGAACATATTGAACATAAGCAATGTCCAGTCGGTGACCCACATGATTAGACTTCTTTCGAAACTGTGTAATTTGCTTGATTTGATTGTTGAACGCCTGGCTTCGGTCCTTATTTACTCTAGTAAACTCCGGTCCTCGCTAGTTGTTCGCCGCGAACTCAAGCAAATTTCTGTGTTTCGAAAGAAGTCTATTAGTTGTCGAGAAAAAATATGATAGACATAGAGATAGACGGTCGTACCTTACACGTCGAGCAAAACGTAACGATTATTGAAGCAGCTGATAAAGCGGGTATTTATATTCCACGTTTTTGCTATCATAAAAAACTTTCCATCGTTGCCAATTGTCGTATGTGTTTGGTCGAAGTTGAAAAATCGGGGAAACCATTGCCGGCTTGTGCGACACCGGTAACAGCGGGTATGAAGGTTTATACCACGTCAGCAAAAACCAAAGAAGCACAACGTTCGGTGATGGAATTTTTACTGATCAACCATCCTTTAGATTGTCCTATCTGTGATCAAGGTGGCGAATGTGAATTACAAGATCTTTCTTTAGGTTATGGTTCGTCATTGTCGCAGTTTACTGAAGGTAAACGTTCCGTCAAAGACGATAATTTAGGACCCTTAATTGCTACTGAAATGACGCGTTGTATTCAATGTACACGTTGTGTGCGCTTTGGTCAGGAAATCGCTGGAATTAAAGAATTAGGAGCATTGAATCGCGGCGAAGATTTGCAAATCAGCACTTATATTGAACATAGTTTGGAGTCGGAATTATCGGGGAATATTATTGATCTTTGCCCCGTCGGCGCATTAACTTCAAAACCCTTTCGGTTTACTGCACGTGCTTGGGAATTACAACAATCCGCCTCGATAGCCCCGCACGATTGTTTGGGCTCGAATATTTATTTACATACACGTCGCGAACAAGTGATGCGAGCAGTACCACGCGAAAATGAAACGATCAATGAGACATGGATATCGGACAGGGATCGCTATAGTTATCTCGGTATTCATAGTAAAGAACGCTTGACGAAACCACATATTAAAGAAAATGGTCAATGGTTTATTGTCGATTGGGAAACTGCGTTAGCAAAAGTAGTGGTAGAATTTAAAAAAATTTTACAACAACATGGCCCGCAAACGATGGGTGGTTTAGCTTCGCCTTCCTGTACCACCGAAGAATTTTATTTTTTCCAAAAATTATTGCGTAGCTTGGGAACATCCAATATCGATCACCGCTTACATCAAACCGATGTATCCGATCAAATGCACACAACGCTATGTCCACTAGGAATCACATTATCGGAATTGGAAAAAGCGAATTTTGTTTGGTTGGTAGGTTCTAACATTCGGCGTGAGCAGCCAATAGCCGCACATCGTTTACGCAAAGCCAATTTAGCGGGGTCAAAAATAGCCAGCTTGCATTGTGTGGATGTTAGTGTTCCTTTTGCATTGCATGAAAACCTGTGCGTGAGCCCTGATGCAATCGTGCCGATTTTATTAGGTATTGCGAAAGTCTTGGATGATGAAAAATCATTGAGCGCATTGGCTCAGTTCACGCCCATTTTCATTGAAAGTGATTTAGTCCAGCAATTAAAATCGGCAGAGAATACGCTGATCATTCTAGGTGCTTTAGCGCATAATCATCCCCAAGCGAGTTTAATAAGGGAATTAACACAGTTTATTGCGTGCAAAACGGACGCACGTTGCGTGACTTTTACCGAAGGCGCAAACAGTGCCGGTGCTAACTTAGCCGGCGCAATCCCTCATCTTTTACCGAATGGTGTGCCTGTCGCTGAATCCGGTTTATCTGCTGCAGAGATGTTCAATGCAAATTTACGCGCATTTATTTTACTCAACATTGAGCCCACGTTAGATTGTGCTAATCCGCAACGTGTTAGTAAGGCATTAAAGCAAGCTAGTTTTGTCTTGGCTTTATCACCTTTTAAAGCGAAGTCCTTGTTAGATCATGCGCACGTTATTTTACCGATGGCGACATTTGCTGAGATTCAAGGTAGCTATATTAATATGGGGGGTTGTTGGCAAACCTTTTCAGCGGCAATACCGCCGTTAGGTCTAGCACGTTCTGGATGGGAAATCCTCCAGACATTAGGAAGTAGTTTGGAACTTGCTGATTTTAATCGTTCTGATCATGCGTTTATTCGCAAAAAATTGGAACCTACCTTGTTAGAATATCTTGGATCAACGCATGTTGCCGCTCAGCTTGAGCATAAACAAAATCTAAACACAGACTTTAATATCAACACAGACAAAAATTCTAGTGCGAAGCATATAACAAGAATTAGTGAATGGCCTATTTATGGGGTTGATAGTTTGGTGCGCCGATCATTAGCTTTACGAGCCTCAGCCAGCAATCCCCCAGTTACCGTTGTGATGAATGCCACATTAGCTAATGAATTAAATTTTACGTCCGGTCAACTCATTCGTATCGAACAAGGAGCAGGCGAGGCTTTATTACCGTTATCGATACGGGTTGGTATTCCAGATAATTGTGTTTACATTGCCGCAGGTTGTGAAGAAACCGCTGCCTTAGGTGAATCATTTGGCGAGGTTAAACTCTATGCTGAATGATTTACTGTTATTGAGTTGGATTCTTATCAAGATTATTGTCATCACTATTCCTTTATTGCTTACGGTGGCTTATTTAACCTTTATCGAACGTAAAGGTATCGGTTATATACAAACCCGTATCGGACCGAATCGGGTTGGACCTTTAGGTTTTCTACAACCGATTGCCGATGTTATTAAATTAATTACTAAAGAAATTATTGTTCCTACCGCGTCGAATCGTTATTTATTTATTTTAGCGCCTGTTATTACGATTGCACCGGCCTTAGCGGCTTGGGCCGTTATACCGTTTAGCGAAGGTTTGGCGTTAACCCAAATTAATGCCGGTGTACTTTATTTGTTTGCAATGACTTCGTTGGGTGTATATGGCATTTTAATCGCTGGTTGGGCGACGAATTCTAAATATGCGTTGCTTGGATCGCTACGAGCGGCGGCGCAGACTATTTCGTATGAAATTGCCATGGGCTTTTCGTTTGTCGGTGTATTGCTAGCGGCAGGTAGTATGAATCTGCATGATATTGTGTTGCATCAACAAGGAGGCCTTCTGCATTGGTATTGGTTGCCCTTATTACCGCTTTTCATATGCTATTGGATTTCCGGAATCGCTGAAACCAATCGTGCCCCTTTCGATTTAGCGGAAGGAGAATCCGAAATCGTTGCTGGTTTTCATGTTGAATATTCTGGTGTGAGTTTTGCATTATTTTTTCTCGCTGAATACATGAATATGATTTTGATTTCGGCGATAGCGAGCTTATTGTTTTTAGGGGGCTGGTTATCACCTTTTCAAGGCATTGCGTTTTTAGATAGGGCATTGGTTTGGGTTCCGGATATCATCTGGTTTTTTATCAAAATGGCGATTTTTTTATGGCTTTTTATTTGGTCGCGAGCAACTTTTCCTCGTTATCGTTACGATCAATTAATGCGTTTGGGTTGGAAGGTGTTGATTCCAGTGACTTTGCTTTGGATATCGGTCGTGGCCGTTGCGGTACAATTTAAATGGGGTCCTTGGTTTAATACATGAACTTGTTAAGAAAAATACTACTACTGATTAAAACCTTTACACTCTGGGAACTTTTTAAAGGCCTGGGTGTGACGGGTCGATCTTTTTTTAAGAAAAAAGTGACTATCCAATTTCCTGAAGAAGAAACGCCACGTTCAGTGCGGTTTCGTGGTTTACATGCGTTGCGTCGTTATCCGAATGGCGAAGAACGTTGTATTGCCTGTAAATTATGTGAAGCAGTTTGTCCCGCGTTGGCTATTACGATTGAAGCAGAACCACGTAATGACGGTTCTAGGCGTACAACCTTATATGAAATCGATTTATTTAAATGTATTTACTGTGGATTTTGTGAAGAGTCGTGTCCGGTCGATGCCATCGTTGAAACTAATATTCCGCATTATCATTTTGAAAATCGTGGCGAAGAGATTATGACCAAAGAAAAATTACTCGCTATTGGTGATAAGTATGAAAAGCAGATAGCGGAAGAAAGGAAAGAAGATGCGCCTTATCGGTAAGCATGCGAACTTAGCTAATTTCGAGGTAATTTTTAAAGCGTTGTTATGATTATTCCTATTCAATCGTGTGCATTTTTTGGATTTGCTATTTTGTTAATTGGCGCTGCATTAATGACGATTATTTCGCGTAATCCAGTACGTTGCGCGTTGTTTTTAGTATTGGCTTTTTTTGCAGCCGCCGCCTTATGGGTATTATTAGAAGCCGAATTTTTGGGTTTAATCCTGGTTTTAGTGTATGTTGGTGCGGTCATGACGCTCTTTTTATTCGTTATTATGACCATAAACATTGATAACGCTGAAAAACAATATGGATTTGTGCGTTATTTATTCTGGCCGATCATCACCGTGCTGATTTTATTGGCATTACTTATTTATGCGATATGGCCACTTTCAGGCAGTTCAGGACTCATCCCATTATCTGCTCAAGCGAGTAACACACAAACCTTAGGCGATGTGCTCTATACACAGTATGCTTATCCGTTTGAGATCACCGGTGTTTTATTACTTGTGGGTATTATTGCGACCATCGCCTTAAGTTTTCGTGAAAAACGTTTGAATAAAGCGATTGCGCCTGAATTGCAATTCAAGGCTAAGCCTTCAGATCGATTACGAATTATAAAAATGCCAGCCGAGAAAAAAAAATGATTCCACTCAATTATTACTTAATACTCGCTGCTATTGTATTTAGCTTGGGTTTATTGGGCATAATGATTAATCGTAAAAATATCATTATTTTACTGATGTGTGTCGAGCTACTATTATTAGCCGTGAATATGAATTTTGTTGTATTTTCCCATTTTTTTGCGGATTTATCCGGTCAGGTGTTTGTGTTTTTTGTGTTGGCGGTGGCGGCCGTTGAAGCTTCGATCGGTTTAGCGATACTGATTGTTTTATTCCGCACTCGGCATAGCATACAAGTCGATGCGTTAAATCGTTTAAAGGGGTAGTTGATAATGAATCATTATCAGTTAATCAACCTAGCGCTAATCTTATTTCCTTTAGCAGGTGCTTTAATTGCAGGCTTAGGTGGTCAGCGTGTGAGTCAACGATTGGCGCATCGTGTGACTATTTTAGGTGTCGCTATTTCTTTCTTTTTATCACTTTATTTTGCCTATCAACTTTTTTTTCTGCATAGCGGCGTTTTTGACGGGAATCTTTATTTATGGGATTTAACCGGTAAATTTCGCTTTAATATCGGTTTTTTAATTGACCCATTAACGGTGGTGATGTTTCTTATTGTCACATTTATTTCATTGATCGTGCATGTTTATAGTGTCACTTATATGGCGGGCGATCCGGGGTATAAGCGTTTTTTTAGTTATATGTCAGCATTTACCTTTGCCATGTTGATGTTAGTGAGTGCGAATAATTTTCTGCAATTGTTTTTTGGCTGGGAAGCGGTGGGTTTAGTTTCGTATCTACTCATCGGTTTTTGGTTTAAGCGCGAAGCCGCAAATACAGGTAGTTTAAAAGCATTTCTGGTTAACCGAGTGGGTGATTTTGGTTTCTTTTTAGGGATTGCTTTATTATTTAATTATTTTGGGAGTTTAGATTATTTGCAGATATTTCATGCTGCCCCTGCACTTAAAGCTACGAACATTAGTATTTTTCCGCATACTTCTTTTTCAGTGATTGCGCTTATTTGTTTTCTCTTATTTGTGGGTGCAATGGGAAAATCAGCGCAGATCCCTTTACATGTTTGGTTGCCTGAATCGATGGAAGGTCCTACACCTATTTCAGCGTTAATTCATGCCGCAACGATGGTTACTGCCGGTGTTTATTTAGTAGCACGTCTCTCACCTTTATATGAATATGCGCCGAGCGTGTTAAATCTCATTTTAATTTTAGGTGCTACAACCGCTTTGTTTATGGGCCTAGTGGCGATAGTTCAGAATGATATTAAACGTATCATTGCTTATTCCACGTTATCGCAGTTGGGTTATATGGTCGTTGGATTAGGTGCTTCGGCGTATGCGGCAAGTATTTTTCATTTAGCGACCCATGCTTTTTTCAAAGCCTTATTATTTTTAGCGGCAGGTTCAGTCATCTTAACCCTGCATCATGAACAAGATATTCGTAAAATGGGTGGTTTAGCGAAAGTGATGCCGTTGACCACTGTCTGTTTTTTAGTCGGTGCCTTAGCTTTAGCGGCATTACCGCCTTTTTCTGGCTTTTACTCCAAAGATGCTATTATCGATGCCGTTCATGCATCAACTTTACCTGCCGCTACGTACGCCTATTATTGTGTATTAATCGGTGCGCTGGTTACAGCATTTTATATCTTCCGTGCTTTTTTCTTGGTATTTCATGGTCAAAGTCGTATGCCTATCAAGCATTATCAGAAAACGACCTGGATAGTTAAATTCAGTTTAATTATCTTAGCCATTCCGGCTACGATAGCGGGTTTTTTATTAGCCCAGAGTTTTTTAAGTGTTCCCGGCGTACTTGCAAATAGCCTTAGTGTCTTACCCAGTCATAAGCTGATGGCAACTGAACATCTGTTAAGTAGGGCAACTATTTTTTCTGGTATCGGTATTGTATTAGCATGGTTTTGTTATCATCAATTTCCTGTTATTCCCGCTTGGACGAAAAAGCATTTTTCATGGCTGTATCAAGTTTTAGTGAACAAATATGGCTTTGATGCGTTTAATCAAACCATATTTGCTGATGGTGGTCGATGGTTAGCAAAAATATTTTTTAATGTTGATGCGAATGTGCTCGACGAGAAACTGATAGACGGTTCAGGAAGGCGTATCAGTTGGCTTTCCAATGTATTACGTCGTCTGCAATCAGGCTATATTTATCAATACGCATTTATTATGGTGCTGGGAATCATTATTTTTTTATTAGCTTACTCTTTATAAATTTATTGTAATATAAGAATGCTGTTAACTTTAATTTCTCAATTTGCACGGTTCATACATCAGTACTTATTAAGTTTACTGATTTGGTTGCCGGTATTAGGTGGTGTAATAGCGGTGGCAATTAATGGCGATCGCTATCCGCAACGCGCGCGAGTTACTGCTTTAATCACTTCATTGATCACATTGCTATTGTGTGTACCGCTGTATTTGGATTTCAATCCGGCTTTGAGCAGCATGCAATTTCAAGAAAATATCCCTTGGATTAGTATCTATAATATTAATTATGCCTTGGGCGTTGATGGTATTTCTTTACCGCTCATTATATTAACGGTGTTTACCACATTATTGGTTATTTTGGCGGCTTGGCGCAGTATTAATTTGCGGGTTGCACAATATATGGCGGCGTTTTTACTGATGCAAGGCGTGATGGTGGGAACGTTTGCCGCGACCGATTCGATCTTATTTTATGTGTTTTGGGAAGCGATACTCATTCCTATGTATCTGAGTATTGGTGTGTGGGGTAGTGATAATCGGTCGTATGCCTCGATAAAATTTTTCTTATACACCTTTTTCGGTTCAGCACTGATGTTGATTGCATTACTTTATCTCGGTGGGCATAACCCAACACATGACTTTTTAATTGCGCATTTTTACCCCATACCACTGACGATGCCTGTGCAGGTATGGATCTTTGTTGCTTTTTTAATTGCCTTTGCCGTAAAGATTCCGATGTGGCCTTTACATACCTGGTTACCGGATGCACATACCGAAGCACCTGCCGGTGGCTCAGTGGTATTAGCGGCATTAATGTTAAAATTAGGTGGTTATGGTTTTCTGCGTTTTACGTTACCAATCGTTCCAGATGCCAGTCGTTTATTAGATGGTTTTATGATAGCACTGGCCTTGATCGCTATCGTTTATATTGGCTTGGTAGCCCTAGCACAAGTGGATATGAAACGTTTGATTGCTTATTCCTCAATCGCGCACATGGGTTTTGTTGTGCTCGGTTGTTTTATGTTATTTGCCATCATGAAACAGAGTCATAATGCGTTAATGGCATATATGAGTTTAGAAGGTGCGATGGTGCAAATGATTTCACACGCCTTTAGTTCAGGTGCCATGTTTTTAGCCGTAGGCATGATGGCGTATCGTTTTCGTAGTCGTCTGATCAAAGATTATGGTGGTCTTGCTACGAGTATGCCTTTGCTCGCATCTTTTTTCATGTTATTTGCTATGTCGAACGTCAGTTTGCCAGGTACTTCGGGTTTTGTCGGTGAATTTATGATTATCCTGAGTGCGATGCAAGCCAGCTTTTGGATTACCGCGATTGCGGCTACTACGATGATACTGAGTGCGGCTTATACACTTTATATGTACAAGCGGGTATTTTTTGGTGAAATGACGAATCCCTTAGTCGCTAACAGTAGTGATATCCATGGTTTTGAAAAATTAGTGTTTGTTTTATTAACCTTCGCCATTATTTTTATCGGTATTTATCCGGCTCCTTTATTGACGATGATGCATGCTTCAATAGACTCAATTTTACATTGGAGTTTGCAAACTAAATTATGATGACATTACAACAATTACTTTTCTATCCTGCACTTCCTGAAATCGCCTTATTGTTGATGACCTGTGTGATTCTATTGCTTGATCTTTTCATGGATAAGAAAAATAGTTTACTTATCTATATGGCCACTCAATTGAGCCTTGTTATTACACTGGCATTCGTTATTCATCTGCATCAAGTTTCGGCACAACTATTGTTTCATCAGCATTTTACTTGGGATCTGGTCGCTTATTTTATTAAGTTGTGCATTTTGGTATTTAGTCTATTTGCTTTTGTTTATGCGCGTGATGCAATTAAAAATCTGCATATCCATTCGGGTGAATATTATTTATTAGGCTTATTTTCAATATCGGGAATGCTGGTATTGACGTCGGCGAATAGTTTATTAACCCTATATCTAGGCTTAGAGCTATTATCTTTTCCGCTGTATGCGATGGTGGCTTTACAGCGTCAGTCGAGTCAGGCAGCAGAAGCTGCGATGAAATATTTTATTTTAGGCGCATTGGCTTCAGGCTTATTTTTGTATGGTCTCTCATTGTTATATGGTGCCACGCATTCTTTAATCTTGCCGACGATACATCAGACTTTACTCACAGGAGGGCAATCCAGTGTACTGCTGAGCACGGGGCTTATTTTTATTTTGGCCGGTATCGCATTTAAGATAGGAGCCGCGCCTTTTCAGCTTTGGGTTCCGGATGTCTATCAAGGTGCAGCTACGCCAGTTACTTTATTTATCAGTGCAGCACCAAAAATAGCTGGTTTAGCGCTGGCAATTCGGCTGTTAGTTGATACCATGCCTAGCTTACTCAGCGACTGGCAACCTTTACTTGCCGTTATTGCCATTCTATCCTTCAGTTTGGGTAATTTGGTGGCTATCGTACAAAGCAATTTAAAACGCATGTTGGCCTACTCGGCCATAGCTCATATGGGCTATGGTTTACTCGGCTTAGTTGCGGGGTCGGCGATGGGTTATGCCATGAGTCTATTTTATATGTTGGCTTATGGTCTGATGGCCTTGGCCGCATTTGGCTTACTCGTGGTTATGAGCAAATCAGGCCAGGTTGAGCATATCAGTGACTTAAGGGGTCTAAATGCTCGTAATCCTTGGTTAGCGCTAATGATGTTGCTCACGATGTTTTCTATGGCAGGGATTCCACCTACGATCGGCTTTTTTGCTAAATTAGGTATTCTAGAAGCCCTAATTTCGGTACATCTGCTCTGGATAGCCACATTAGCCATTATTTTTGCTATTATTGGGGCCTATTATTATATTAACGTGATAAAAGTGATGTATTTTGAGGATCCTGAACCCACTATACCACTTATAATGGTAGCGCCTGATGCCTACCTAGGATTAAGTATTAATGCTATACTACTGCTCGTTCTAGGTTTATTTCCCAGTCAGTTAATATGGCTGGCCAAGGCGGTTTTTTTTACCATTAACCATCCCGTTTATTGAGGCTAAGAAACAAAATGAAAAAAATCTTTATTATTTTAACCCTATCATTAGGGTTACAAGGCTGTCTGGCTGGTGCTTTTGTGGCCGGTGGCGCAGCGACAGGTGGTTTTGTGACGGATCCACGTCCTATCAATACAATTAAGTCTGATGAGGAAATTAACTTTAGGATTAATAGAAAACTAGCGAATGATCCCGTGCTCAATGCAGAAACCCATATTGCCGCGGTGAGTTATAATCGGGTGATATTATTAACTGGTCAGGCCTATGATGAGGAATTAAAGGCTAAGGCGGGGCAGCATGCCAAAAGTATACCGCAAGTCCGCCGTGTGTTTAATGAAATTACACTAGGTATTCCTACGTCAGTTTACCGACGAGCTCAAGATGTGGGTATTACTTCAGCCGTTAAGACCAAGATGTTTACTAATAGAGAGCTTAAATCCAACGATTTTAAGATAGTGACTGAAAACGGCGTGGTGTATATATTGGGGGTTGCGACTCCGAAACAAGCGGATTTAGCCGTATCGATAGCAAGAGAGTCTTCAGGTGTGAAAAAGGTGGTTAAGTTAATAGAATATAAACAAGAATAAGAATTATTTTTTATAAAAAAGCTTTTTGATTATACTCACAGCAATGGGATTTTTGACTAGCGCCGTGAAAAAGAGCAACCTTCGTTTATTATAGATACATGAGGGTTGCGATCTGCGCGATACACAGACAATGTCAAGTGCAAAGAGTGTAGCATTACAATACAAGAGGTTACTGTGGAAATATTATACGGTGTATTAAATTTATCATTTTGGGGTTATGTCGCCGCCTTATTGATTTTAACGCATATCACGATTATTGGTGTCACGGTGTATTTACACCGATCCCAGGCTCACCGCGCCTTAGAATTGGATCCTGCTATCAGTCATTTTTTCCGTTTTTGGATCTGGTTAACCACAGGGATGGAAACCAAAAAATGGGTTTCCATCCACCGTAAACATCATGCAAAGTGTGAAACGGATGAAGACCCACATAGTCCACAAACCCGAGGAATTAAAAAAGTATTTTTTGAAGGGGCTGAGCTGTATCGTGCTGAAGCTAAAAATCAAGATACCATGGATCGCTATGGTCAAGGGACACCGGATGATTGGTTAGAACGACATGTCTATACCAAACATAGTGCGGCAGGCGTTGCTTTGATGTTTATCATTGATCTGGTTTTATTTGGGATTCCTGGGATTACGATTTGGGCTTTACAGATGGCCTGGATACCTTTCTTTGCAGCGGGTGTTGTGAATGGTATCGGTCACTATTGGGGTTACCGAAACTTCGAATGCCCTGATGCGGCGCGAAACATCATCCCTTTAGGTGCTTTTATTGGAGGTGAAGAACTGCATAATAATCATCATACTTTTCCAACCTCAGCAAAGTTTTCGGTGAAATGGTGGGAATTTGATTTGGGTTGGGTTTATATCCGCTTATTGCAATTTTTAGGTTTATCCAAAGTTAAACGTGTATCGCCAAAACTTCAAAATATCCCAGGTAAATCACATATTGACGCAGATACCTTAGCGGCGTTGATTACGAATCGCTTTCAAGTGTTGGCGCGCTATAGTCGTGAGGTGTTATTACCGGTGTTACATGAAGAAAAACTAAAAGCGAATATCAGTAGTAAAGCGTTATTAAGGCAGGCCAAGGTCGCATTAATTCGTACCGAATCTTTATTAAACGAAGAGGGTAAACAGCAGATCGCTGAAGTGATGGATAAGCATCATATGTTAGCCTTAGTGTATCAGTATCGTCTTAAGCTCCAGGCAATTTGGGGTCGTACCACAGCAACGCAGCGTGAGTTATTAGAAGCCTTGCAGGATTGGTGTAAACAAGCCGAAGCAACCGGTGTGCAAGCATTACGAAAATTTGCGATTAGTCTCGCTGGATTTTCGACACAAAAAAAATTAAGCTAATATTTATCCTTCTTTATGTTTGAAACGGCGCCTATTATTCAAAAAGTCAAAGAACTTGAAAACCGTAGTATGGAATTACGGAGGTACCTTTGACTATCCCTCCAAACTTGAAAAACTTCAAGAGTTAGATCACGAGCTACAAGATCCCAACATTTGGAATCATCCTGAAAAAACCCAACAATTAGCTAAAGAACGTGCACAATTGCAGCAAATCGTCGATACCTTTCTGCAATTAGAAAAGGGTTTAAGCGATATCAAAGATCTACATGATTTAGCTGTTAATGAAATGGCTAATGATCTATTAGCGACGCTGCCACAAGAGTTACACGCATTGGAAGCACGTCTAGAACAACTTGAATTCAGACGGATGTTTCCGCGTGAATTAGATAAAAATTCTGCGTATTTGGAAATACAATCGGGTTCGGGTGGCACCGAAGCACAGGATTGGGCAGAAATGTTATTACGTATGTATCTGCGTTGGGGAGAACAAAATGATTTTAAAGTTGATTTAATAGAAGTCTCTGCCGGTGAAGTAGCAGGAATAAAAAGTGCCACGATTAAATTTGACGGTGAATATGCTTATGGTTGGTTACGCACCGAAACTGGCGTGCATCGTTTAGTTCGATTATCTCCATTCGATGCGAACAAACGCCGCCATACTTCTTTTGCAGCCGTTTTTGTTTCACCTGAAGTCGACGAGTCCATCGATATTGAAATTAATCCAGCGGATTTACGTGTTGATACCTATCGCGCCAGTGGCGCGGGTGGACAGCATGTTAATCGTACCGATTCAGCGGTGCGACTCACGCATATTCCTAGCGGTGTGGTTGTACAATCACAAAGTGATCGCTCACAACATAAAAACCGTGATCAAGCCATGAAACAATTGCGCGCAAAATTATATGAACTGGAATGTCGTAAACGTGCAGAGGAAAAACAAAATCAAGAATCGATGAAACGCGATATCGGCTGGGGTAGCCAGATTCGTTCCTATGTATTAGATGATGCACGGATCAAAGATCTACGCACCGGTGTTGAAACAGGTAATACGCAAGCGGTGTTAAATGGTCAGCTTAATCCTTTTTTAATCGCTAGTTTAAAGGCAGGCTTATAATTACTCTTCGCAATTAAATTTTTGACTATGTTGCCGCTCAATTCGCAATCCTCATGTATCTGAATACATTCCGGTTGCTTCATTCTTGCGGCGCCTTGCCAAAAATCCAATTGCTGTGAGTAATTATCTTTGAGAATAATTACTTTTTTCCTTGCTATCATCTGCTAAACTAGGAATCTTGAAAGTCGATCAGTTTGGAAAAATTTAACATGAGTCATAAAAAAGTAACGACCACGAATAACCCTGAGGATTTATTTGCACAACGTCTGGCAAAATTAAACGAGTTACGACGTATTTCTGATGCTTATCCAAATACTTTTCGTCGTGATAGCTTAGCAGCTGATTTATATAGCCAATATGAACAAGTGAATGCCGAGCTATTGCAGCAAAAAAAATTCTCTGTCCGATTGGCTGGCCGGGTTATGTTAAAACGGGATATGGGAAAAAGCTTATTTTTTGATATTCAAGATATGTCGGGGAAAATGCAAGTCTATGTTAAACAGGATAATCTCGGCTTAGAAAACTTTGAAGCGGTTAAACGTTTGGATCTTGGAGATATCGTCGGTATTGTCGGGGTATTATTTCGTACAAAAACCAACCAACTTTCCATTAAAGCAGAAGAGATTTATTTGCTCAGTAAATCCTTGCGACCCTTACCGGATAAATTTCATGGACTTTCTGAATCGGATAAGGAACAACGTTATCGACAACGTTATCTAGATTTGATTACTAACGAAAAGACCCGAAAAACTTTTCAAATTCGTTCCCAACTTATCAACGGAATGCGTCAGTTTTTAAACCAACGTGGTTTTGTTGAAGTAGAAACACCGATGATGCATGTTATACCCGGTGGTGCTTTAGCACGACCTTTTATTACACATCATAATGCCTTGGATATGGAATTATTTCTGCGTGTGGCACCAGAGCTACATCTAAAACGCTTAGTCGTGGGTGGTATGGAAAAAGTTTTTGAGATTAATCGTAATTTTCGTAACGAAGGGCTTTCAACTCGGCATAATCCTGAGTTCACAATGTTGGAGTTTTACCAAGCTTATGCCGATTATCATGATTTAATGGATTTAACTGAACAATTAATACGTGAGTTAGCACAAACTATTTTGGGCGCAGAACAATTGACTTATCAAGGTGAAACCTATGATTTATCTAAACCTTTTAAACGCTTAAGTGTGGTTAAGGCTATACTCGAATATAATCCACAATGGCAGATTAACGATCTGACTGAGTTATCCTCTTTGCAAAAAATTGCTACTGATTTAAAGCTTCCACTGAGTGATTCTATCGGACAATTACAGTTTGCTGTATTTGAAGAAACTGTCGAGCAAAAATTAAAACAACCTACTTTTATCACTGAATATCCGATTGATGTATCACCTTTGGCGAGACGTAATATTGAAAATCCACAGTTAGCAGATCGATTTGAGCTTTACATCGGTGGTCGAGAATTAGCAAATGGATTTTCTGAGTTAAATGATCCAGAAGATCAAGCTGCGCGGTTCAAACAACAAAGTTTAGCGAAATCAGCAGGCGATTTAGAAGCAATGCCTTATGATGAAGACTATATTCAAGCTTTGGAATATGGTTTGCCACCTACCGCTGGAGAGGGTATTGGCATTGATCGATTAGCCATGTTATTTACCGATTCTGCATCGATCCGAGATGTTATTTTGTTTCCATTGATGCGCCCAGAAACTAAGCATGATTAGGGAGCTTTCAGGGATGATGGCGTAAGAAGCCTGCTGATGAATTGACAGGCTTTAATTAATAGTTCTAATTATTTGATCTTATCTTCTTCAAACATTTCATGTTTGCGCGTGATAGGATCATATTTTTTAAATTTTAATTTATTGGGTGTCGCTTTTTTATTTTTACTGGTTGTATAATAATAAGCGCTGGCCGTAGACTTTAACTTAATTTTATCACGCATGATGTGCTTTCCTGGTTAAACTTTTTCACCACGCTGACGTAACGTAGCGAGTACCTTATCAATGCCTTGCTTCTCAATAATACGCAAACCATCCGCAGTTATTCTTAATTTAATAAAGCGTTTTTCGGTAGCCACCCAAAGGCGACGAACGTGTAGATTAATCTGAAAACGACGTTTGGTTTTTCGGTTAGAGTGAGATACATTGTGTCCCACCATGGGTTTTTTACCCGTTATCTGACAGACCCTAGCCATAATATCCTCATTGCAGATTAGCTTCGAATACACTCTTCGCCCTCAAATTTTTGTCTGTATTGCTGCTCAATTCGCAATCCGCATGTATACCTATACACTCCGGTTGCTCATTATCTCGGCGCGACAAAAATCCGATTGCTATGAGTAGAATGTCCGCTTTTATACCAAAAATGCGGCAGACTGTCAAAATATACCTGTTGCATTTTAAGATAGAACTGGCATCTTTAAGTGCGAGTGGTATCACAATAAACCTTGAGTGGCAAAAGAGGTTATACAGCCTTCTCCTATAATGACATGGTCTAATAGGCGTACGTCAATTGCTGCTAAAATCGATTTAATTTCTTGTGTAATCCTTTTATCGGCTTCACTGGGCTTCGCAATGCCGGAAGGGTGATTGTGTGCCAAAATGACCGCTGCGGCATTGTGTTGGTATACCTGCCGAATGAGCTCGCGAGGGTATATGGCCGTTTCGTTAATGCTGCCATGAAAGAGCTCTTTAAAATGAATAAAGCGATGGGCATTATCCAAAAATAAACAGCTAAAAACTTCATAAGGGTAGGATCTTAGCTTATGTGTTAAATAGTGATAAACATCCTGCGGGTTCTCGAATGTATTACGTTGTTCGAGATTTTCTTGTAAACAGCGTGTTGCCAATTCTTTTGCCGCTTGAATCTGCACATATTTCGCTAGACCTAAACCGAGTGTTTTTGAGAATTGTTCCAAACTGGCTGCAACAATGTAACGTAAGCCGCCGAATTGTGAGAGGAGATCACGGCTAATATCTAAAGCAGTTTTGCCGCGGACACCGGTACGAATGAAGAGGGCTAAAAGCTCAGCGTCAGATAAAATGCTGGCACCCTGAGATAATAATTTTTCGCGTGGCCGTTCCATTTTAGGCCAATCAGTGATAGACATATTTTCTTTTCCATAAGTAGATTGTTATTTTTTAATCAAAATTAAACTAAGGTAATGAGCTAAAATGTGAGCCATTATGCTTAGCGTGGTAGGAGTAAAAACTATTATAATAAATGCAAGAAAGTAAAGAAAGTTAAAATAGTGGTGGAATACTTAAACTATTGATGATGCGATTGAGCCATAATATATTGCCAGTCGAATGATGTGAGTGGCATAACGGATAAGCGATTCCCTTTTTGTAATAAACGCATTGCTTTTAGCTGGGGTTGCTTTTTTAAAGCTTCGAGAGAAATAACTGATTTGAAAATTCGCATTAATTGCACATCAACGGTATACCAGCGTGGGTTGTCGATTGTGCTTTTAGAATCATAATGATGATCATTGACTTCGAGAGCCGTCCAATCGGGATAAGCTGCTTTTACTATTTTTATCATCCCTACGATTCCAGGTGTGGCACAGCTAGAATGATAAAAAAAAGCCAGATCACCTTTTTTCATTGCTTGCAGGAAATTTCGTGCTTGATAATTTCGTACACCATCCCAAGGTTCAGTTTGATGAGGTCGCTTGGCGAGATCCTGGATGCTAAAACAAGTAGGTTCAGATTTCATTAGCCAATAATTCATTATGTCTCCTCCTGTCATTTGCTTTGATTAGCAATAGTTTTTTATGGAGCTAATTTTTTTAGCAAAAAATCCTTAATATCTTGAGATGCTATCAAATGCTCAGTTTTTTCGGTTCTCTCTTTATAAGCGATGACTTTATCTTGCAAGGTTTTTTCACTGATGACTAAACGATAAGGGATACCCATGAGATCATTATCGGCAAACAGTAAACCGGGACGCTCCGTTCGATCATCAAGTAAAACGTCTATGTTCGCAGCAATGAGTTGTTGATAGAGTGCATCAGCTGCGTGTTTAACCTCTTCAGACCGATGATAGGCAATCGGTACAATCACTACGTGAAAGGGAGCCATGGCGAGGGACCAAATAATACCTAAGTCATCATGATTTTGTTCAATAGCGGCGCCAACGATGCGGGATACACCGATTCCATAACATCCCATTTCCATGGGTAATAAATTTCCATCTTCAGTAGTAATATGAGCATCCATCGCGAGGCTATATTTATTGCCAAGTTGAAAAATGTGTCCGACTTCGATCCCACGTTCCATTTTTAAGTGTCCTTTTCCATCCGGACTGGGGTCGCCGACTTGTACTTGGCGTAAATCGGCAACCGGCGGAAGTGGACAATCTCTTTCCCAATTAACCTGTGTGTAATGAAAGCCTTCTTCATTAGCGCCGCAGACAAAATCTGCGAGCACGGCAGCAGAACGATCGACAATTAACGGTATTGATAAACCGACTGGGCCTAAGTAACCGACTGTGACACCCGTTAAGGTTAAAATATCTGCTTCTTCAGCCAATGTGAGGGGATGGGCAATCTCAGATATTTTAGCAAGTTTAGTTGGATTTAATTCGTGATCGCCACGGAGTATAAGGCCGATTAAAGGATGTTTTTTTCCTTTTACGACCAATAGCTTTACACATTGCTGTGGGGAGATTTTTAAAAATTCAGAAACGGCGGCAATGGTTTTTGTATGCGGTGTTTTTTCTTTCTTGAGGGGTTGAGTAGGAGCAGGGCGTTGATTCGTAACGAGACTTTCTGCAAGTTCAGCATTTGCTGCATAATCACTACTATCACTATAAAAAATTTGATCTTCGCCGGTTTGTGCTAGGACTTGAAACTCTTCTGATTGGCTACCACCGATGTTACCCGTATCGGCTAAGACCGCACAGAATTTTAATCCTAAACGTGTGAAAATTCGACAATAACTATCGTGCATGGCTTGATAGGTTGCTGCCAATGAGGCTTTATCAAGATGAAAAGAATAGGCATCTTTCATGATAAATTCGCGTGCGCGCATCACACCAAAACGTGGCCGAATTTCATCGCGAAACTTGGTTTGTATTTGATAAAAAATCAAGGGTAATTGTTTGTAACTACGTACTTCGTTACGTACTAAAGAAGTGATGACTTCTTCGTGCGTCGGACCAAAACAAAACCAGCGTTGATGTCTATCGGTAATTCGGAGTAATTCCGGCCCATACGCATCCCAACGTTCAGACGCTTGCCAAAGCTCTGCGGGTTGCAGATTGGGCATAAGTATCTCTTGGCCGTTAATACGATTCATTTCTTCACGAACTATGGCTTCGACCTTGCGTAATACGCGTAAACCCAATGGTAGCCACGTATAAATTCCGGAAGCCAGTTTACGGATCATGCTTGCGCGTAACATCAGTTGATGGCTTTTGACCTCGGCATCGGCCGGTGCTTCTTTGAGTGTCGGCAAATAAAGATGACTGCTGCGCATAACGGTAACCTAAAAATACTCATATAAGTTGGCTTAGAGCTTACACTAGAATAGAGTTCCTGCAAAACTAATACGATAGTGCGTTATTAACAGACTTGGCCAACTTTTGGTAGACAGATATGATGGGTGGGAATATGTAGTGGCAGACTGTATTTTTGAAACCCCTAAGCTTATTAAGGTTTTCAAACCTTTAGATTTAATAGATTTATTTATTAAAGACAATGTAGATTACCAAGATAAATGGCCTAATATTGAAAATAAACTACTAGATCACGGATTAATTAATCAATTTTTTAGTGTTGATAATATCGCTTAAAAACGTTCTAAATCATGTAAGTAATCCTACAAGTAAAAAAGTTATTGAAGAAGAATTAGAACGGAGAGAAAGCGTATCTTTAGAGAGAAAATACTCAAGTGTAAGCACTTTTTTTCAGCAAGTCGAAAAGCAAACTAGCAATAACACGAAAACACCAAACTTTATTCCAAAAAAATGAGCTTGAATTTATTATGGATTAATTGAATAATCGGACGAGAAAATTATTAGAGTTCATCTCGCGTAGCCAAAAACTGAGAATATCTCATTATTTTTTAGGATAATGAATGAATACTACGTTAGAGAAAACCAATTAGCTCAAACGAGCGAAAGTTGTGCCTATGATTCTAAGGATTTTAGTTTGTATTTAGGCTGAAATAGAGAGGGAATTTGTCATGAAATATGAAGAAAAGGAATTGAAAAAAAAATATCGTGATTATCAGTATTGTCAAAAAGACCTAGCACAGGTTAAGGAAGGTATTAAAATAACAGACGATGTGTGGAATAAATATATCGCGCATATAGAGAAGTTAATTGCATCCACTAAGATTAAGGATAAAACTATCGCGGTGATCAAAAGCAGAATAGAGGTTTTAAACGAACATTGGGGAGCGTTTAAAAAAGCTTGGGAATGTGAACCTCGTAAACTTCCTAAATCGAATGCTCACGATTATGATCCATGTGATCTAAATCTTGATCAGCAATATATAAATAAACTACTACCTCTTTCTACACAGAAACAGGAATTCGATTGCTTTGTCGAAAGAATAACTAAACTGCATCATAAAGTGCAAAAATTTGCTTATTCCTGTTGGTTGGATAGATTAGTTCAATTTATTAAGACAAGCTTGTTAAAGCTTTATAATTATTTTTTTGCGGGTCCTAAGAATTTAAGTGGCGACCATTATTATATTGACGTGTCTAAATATGAGCCTCAAGCGTCACATTATCTTCCTAGAAAACATAATTATTTTATCTGCCAAGAAAAACTCAGTCATAATACGGCTTTGCTTCAAGTGGATCTTACTTTCATTGAACATTGGCAAAATCTCCAACCTAAAACAATCCAACGATGAAGATCCGTTAAAAACTACTTGTTTGTAAATAATCTGCACGTAAGAAATGGGTAATTACAAAAATGTTGATTCGTTTCGACTATTCGCGCTTATTTTTTGTTATACTCGTTGAGTGTGATGAAAAAACCCTTATTTTTAAGGATACTTTAATTTACTAACTACAAAGGTAGGTTGCTATGGATACTAATAAAAACTCTTTAAATACGCTGGAAGATAGGGATGTTATCGAAAACTCATTATATGAGTCCTTTGAGAACCGGAAAGCGAAAAAAATCTTAGAAATAATTACTAAAAAAATAAAGCCGCCTAAGAATTGTTCTTTAAATGCTAAGTCCCAAGAATTAATAGAAGAGATAGGCGTGAATGCAGCGGAACTTCAACAGTTAATCAACGATGAAGCATTCAATACTCATTCTGAAAAAGATATTTTTCAAGCGCTTCAAAGTAATTTAAAAAAATTACAAGACGAATTAAAACAGTTACCTTATTCTAATCAGCGATTTATTAATAGCCTATGTAAAGCGATTAATACTTTATTAGAAAAAATAGCTGATTTCCTTACAAATGGCCCCATTGTTAGTGAAGGTGTGTATCTTGCTAATCCATCAGGGCCATCTCATTTTAATTTCTTTCATCCCTCTAGAACCGTAAATACTTCAATAGAAGATCTATCAGAGAGATTAAGTTCTTTTTCTACCAATCCTTATAAATAAGCAAAGAAAAGCACGGATGCTTAACGCTTGCTTTGCTTAATTCTCTTAAACCTAGACGCTGGTCAAAGTCTACACCATAGATTACAATGCCTTTTAATCTAGTGACAGAGGTTTAAAGGATAGTTCAGTATTTTACTGCTGCCTATTTACTATTAATACCAATACCACTGCCAAAAAGTGAGGTACACCATGCCAATTTATGAATATCAATGTAAGGCCTGCGGGCATACTTTTGATACAATACAAAGTTTTAGCGAAGAGCCTTTAACCGATTGTCCGATTTGCAAAGAACCCACGTTGAAGAAATTGGTTTCGGCATCGGCTTTCCACTTAAAGGGTAGTGGTTGGTATGTGACGGATTTTAAAAATCCGCCGGCTAAAGCCGATAATCTTGATAAAACTAAAGTAGAAGACACGAATAAACCGGTAGATGCCAATAAGGATGTGAGTAAGTCTACTGACACGAAAAGCAAAGACGCCGCCGTGGATAAAACTAGTAAAGCCGATAAATCAGATAAATAGTTCTCTTAAGTTAAAAAATATTATGCAAAGAACACATTATAGTCAGCAAGTAAATCAAACCTTAGTCAACGAAACTATCCAGGTCTGTGGTTGGGTACATCATCGGCGCGATCATGGAGGCATTATTTTTATTGATTGTCGCGACCGTAGTGGACTTTTGCAAGTGGTGTTTAACCCAGAACAGACTGTTCTCTTTAAACAAGCGGAAGCATTGCGTAATGAATATGTGGTGCAAATTACAGGAAAAGTCCGTTTACGCCCGAAAGGTACTGAAAATGCACAATTAAAATCTGGAAGGGTTGAATTACATGCGACACAGCTTATTACTTTAAATACTTCTGCACCGTTACCAATTTCTATCGATGCCTATACGCCAGTGAGTGAAGAAATCGCATTGCGCTACCGTTATCTGGATTTACGACGGCCCGAAGTTCAGGAGCGTTTTCAGTTTCGGACACGAGCAGTGCAATTGATGCGTCGTTTTTATGAGGAAAGAGGATTTTTAGATATTGAAACGCCGATGCTAACTAAAGCGACACCCGAAGGGGCGCGCGATTATTTAGTACCGAGTCGTGTCCATCCCGGTGAATTTTATGCTTTACCGCAATCACCACAGTTATTTAAGCAGTTATTGATGGTCTCAGGATTTGATCGTTATTACCAAATCGTGCGTTGTTTCCGTGACGAAGATCTACGCGCCGATCGTCAGCCTGAATTTACGCAGCTGGATATGGAAATGTCCTTTTGTAATGAAGAAGATGTACAAACTGTGAATGAAAGCTTGATTCGTTATTTATTTAAAGAATTATTAAACGTGACTTTACTGGACCCTTTTCCGCGCATGAGCTATGCAACTGCCATGCAACGTTATGGCAGTGATAAACCGGACTTACGGATTCCGTTTGAATTGATCGATATCGCAGATTTAGTTAAAGATATTGAATTTAAAGTGTTTTCAGGACCAGCGAATGATATGCAAGGACGAGTTACTGCATTACGTCTCCCTAAAGGGGGTGATTTGAGTCGTAAAGCGATTGAAGACTATACGCAGTACGTCAGTATTTTTGGTGCCAAAGGTTTAGCTTATATTAAAGTTATTGATCGTGCACTGGGACTAGAAGGCTTACAATCGCCAATTTTAAAATTTATTCCGGAGGAGACGGTTGCTGCAATATTAGAACGTATGGCAGCAGAAAACGGCGATATTATTTTCTTCGGTGCCGGACCAGCAAAAATGGTGAGCGAATCCTTGGGAGCGTTACGGGTTAAATTAGGTCATGATTTTAACTGCGTTAAAGATGAATGGTCGCCATTATGGGTCGTGGATTTTCCGTTATTTGAATTCGACGCACAAGAAAAACGTTGGCAAGCCTCACATCATCCTTTTACTGCACCTAAGGTTAATGATGTTGCTGAGTTAGAGGCCAATCCCGAAGGATGTCTATCCAGAACGTACGATATGGTCTTAAACGGCTGTGAAATTGGTGGCGGATCCATCCGTATTCATGACGCACATTTGCAATCAGCGGTGTTTAATTTATTAAATATTAATGAAGCCGAACAAAAAGAAAAATTTGGCTTTTTACTCGAAGCACTTAAATTTGGTTGTCCGCCACATGGCGGTATGGCGTTTGGTTTAGATCGTTTAGTGATGTTGATGACCGGTGCTAAATCGATACGGGATGTGATTGCTTTTCCGAAGACACAGACGGCCAGTTGTCCACTAACGCGCGCACCGAGCCCAGTTTCTGAGCAACAGTTAAAAGAGTTATCGTTAATTATCGTTACAGATTCATAAAAAAATGATAACAATTTGGTTATGCATACCTGAGTTGTGGTGGTTTTAACTTAATTTTAAATACCTTTTTGGACAGTTAGGTTTCTTTAACCTTCTTCTATTTTATTTTGATCTCCTATAAATTATTGAATACAGAAACGGTTTGTTTTTAAGAGGGGGAGTGCTTGCAGCAGGTCTTACTGTCTTCACTAAAAAACCTCTTCCCTTATGGGAAGTCTGATGGGATTTTTCCGTTTTGATACGCCTGTTGAGCGTAAAGAAGATTCCGGTATGCCGGATGAAGCGCATCCTATGCCGCTTTCATAGGAATAAGTTGGTGATATACCTCATTTCTTTTTTAAATGGTAGTTTAATTTTTTTATTAGCAGTGATAGCCTATTGATAAGTTTCAGCATCAACATTTTTTAGGATAAGCATTTATTTTATGTCTAATTCTATGCCTCCGAATTTTAGCAAAGCCACGAGCGGTGACTACCGTATCCCAATTAAAGCCATCTTTTTAGAAGCGTGGTATCGCGTAAAAGGGATGAAAGCCCCTTTTTGGGGAGGTTTTCTTTATTTTGTATTGGTGATGGCGGCGGCCTGTCTGCTCTTAGGATTAGTATTGGCTTTATATGATGTGTTTGTATTACCCTTAGCGACCGCCCACAATGCCAGCTCTTTTTATAACCTAAAATTGGGACTGAAATTTATTGTCGTCGCAATCGTTGAAGTATTACGTTTTTTATTCACCGCTTCGTTAGCGTATATGGCTTTATTGCATTTACGCAATCAAGCTATACATGCGAATATGGTTTTTTCTTTTCGTCAAGCTTGGCGCCCGTTATTGATTATCGCACTGCTACTCTATCTATTTAATAGTTTTATCCTCTCTAGCACGCATATCCTGTTACAGGGGGGATTACTTAAACAGCAAATTGGTTTTTTAGCGTCGGGTTTAGGCAGCATTTTTTTATTGATTATTTTTTTAATCAGTTTCTTTTTATATTTCTATTTTTCGATCCTGGTATTCATGACCGTGTTACTTATCTTAGATCAAAAAATAGTTTGGAAAGAAGGTTTACGTTTGACTTTTCAATCGGTCAATCAACATTTTTTGAAAAATATTGGTTTGATTATCATAACCAGTTTAGTATTTGGTCTTTTAGCATTGATGACCTTAGGTATTGGTTTAATTTGGTTGCTACCAATGACATCCTTAGTGACGGCCATCCAGTATAATCAAATTTTTTGTGAAGGTAACTTATAAACCGATTGAACTTGAAGATGAAGTGCAATAGATAATAGTTTAAATATAGCTTAGTATAAGTAGAAATAATAGAATAGACTCGCAGCAACAGGATTTTTTGAAAATAGCCTGTGTAGTGAGCAACCGGAGTGTATGATGTGCACATGAGGATTGAGCGACAACATAGTCAAAAATTCTAGTGCGAAGAGTATAAGAAGAGAGGTTATGGCCGGACACAGTAAATGGGCAAACATACAGCATCGAAAAAATAAACAAGATGCGAAACGAGGTAAATTATTTACCAAATTAATCCGCGAAATTAGCGTTGCCGCACGAACGGGCGGCGGCGATTTAAATAGTAACCCACGTTTACGCTTAGCCGTAGATAAAGCCTTATCCGCCAATATGACCAGAGACACGATTGATCGTGCCACTAAGCGCGGCGCCGGCGGTTTGGATGGTGCGCAGATGGAAGAGATACGCTATGAAGGTTATGGGCCTAAGGGTGTTGCAGTTTTAGTCGATACCTTAACTGATAATCGTAATCGCACTGTTGCTGAAGTGCGACATGTATTTAGCAAATCGGGTGGTAATTTAGGCACTACCGGATCGGTGGCTTATTTATTTAGCAAAAAAGGGGTGATCACCTTTCCACCGAGTTCTGAAGAAGAGCGCATTTTAGACATTGCCTTAGAAGCAGGTGCCGAAGATGCCATCACTTACCCGGATAATAGTATTGATATTTGGGTTGAAGAAAATCAATTAGCGGCCTTAACAAAGATTTATCAAGAAAAAAATTTAAATCTAGCAAATAGTGAAGTGACTTGGTTGGCGAGTACAAGCGTTGAACTCAATGCAGAGGATCAAGAAAAACTGGAACATTTAATTGAACTGTTAGAAGATTTGGATGACGTGCAAAATGTCTATACGAATCAAGCCTAATGCTGAATCAAGAAACCAATAACCTGGGTAAAAATGCGATTATTTTAGGTATTGATCCGGGTTCTTGTATAACGGGTTATGGCATTATTCAGATCGAAGGTTCACAGCTAAACTACCTCGATAGCGGTTGTATTAAAGTGGCGAGTATTGCGTTTTCCGAACGACTGGAAAAAATATTTACTAGTTTACAAGGTATCGTTAAACAATATAAACCTAATGAAGCAGCTGTAGAACAAGTTTTTATGCATATCAATCCCAATGCTGCATTGAAATTAGGTCAAGCGCGAGGTGCGGCATTAGTTGCGGCGGCTTTGGCTAAACTAATGGTCAGTGAATATTCTGCGAGACAAGTGAAGCAATCCGTGGTTGGCTATGGAGCCGCTAATAAGCAACAAGTGCAACATATGGTGCGTGTGTTGTTAAATTTGAACCATGCACCGCAAGCGGATGCGGCCGATGCATTGGCGCTTGCGATTTGTCATGCGCAAGCGCGACAATTACCAAGAAAGGGACTTAAACAAGGATTTCGCCGAGGAAGAAGACGATGATTAATCGATTGCGCGGCATACTGATTGAAAAACAGCCACCGTATCTATTAGTAGAGGTGGCCGATGCGTTTACTTACGAAATACAGGCATCGATGCATACGTTTTATCAGTTACCGGAGTGTGGAGAAAAGGTTTTTTTATATACGCAATTTATTGTGCGTGAGGATGGACATTTTTTGTATGGTTTTAGCACATCGGATGAACGGACATTATTTACGCAATTATTAAAAGTCAATGGAGTCGGGCCCAAAGTCGCTTTGAGTATTCTATCTAAAATAGAAGTGGCAGAATTTATTCACTGCGTTGAGCAACAAAATGTCAGTGCCTTGCAACAGGTTCCAGGGATTGGTAAAAAAACCGCCGAACGCTTAATCATCGAAATGCGTGATCGTTTGAAAAGTTTATCCCATAACCAATCTAAGGAATTTAATAAAAATAGTCATGGATCATTACCGCACTACCAGCAAGATGCGATTGCGGCATTAGTGGCCTTGGGATATAAAAATCAAGAAGCGAGCAGGGCAATCTTGCAGATTAAAGACACCTCATTGTCTTTAGAATCCTTAATCCGACAAGCCTTAAAAAGTGTTGATTCCTGTAAAGAAAAATAAAAAAACTTTTTAATAATTTAATAAACGGTATTAACTATGTTTTTTTCAAGATCTCCTTTGAATTTTCCAAATAAAAAGCTTGAATCAAGTCATATTTTGGACGATAAAAATCAAGCTATTCCTGAACAGGACGTTACCAAAAACTTTCACCTAGAGAGCAACGACGCGGCACTTGATTCGGGGAAATGTTCACTATTTATTCCACTTGTTCCACCTTGATTATTGACAGTACCGTAGAAACTAAAAGAGGTTCCGCTTGTACTTGGTATAGGAGCGGGTGAATTATTTGTTTGATTAATGTTTTGAGCAGGGTAGCTTTTATTCAAAATATCAGCCGTTTTTTCAATCGTATTTAATTCATCTTTAGCCGTATATAATGTGTCTTTAAAGGCTTTAGCCTCCTCTCTATTATTAAAAAATAAATCCATTATTATCCAAGAAAGAATAAGGAGAGGTATTACTGCCAATGGTGGAAATACTGTGGTTAGAAGCGAACTTATAAGGAGCGTAAAAACCACTATACCAGTTACGTTATCAGGAATAATATTTAAAAAATCCTTGATTCGTGGGTAGTATTCACAACTTGCATTATATTTTTTAAGACTTGCTATAAGCGATCGAATAGTGTTGTTGACGTAGTTTTTTTCTTGATCGCTATTAATAACTAAACTATCTAATTTTTGAATAAAAGTTAGACAATCACCTACTAATTCGGTACGGCAACCTTTTAACTGTCTAACATGGGTTAGATCTAATTTATTTTCATCCCAGGATAACTGTGCAATGTTGGGTAGATGAAATTTGAGTAATCTAACGGTATGGTTAGAAAATTCTAATAACATGATATTTCCTTTTTATTTTAATCGCTTAGGCTATCATATTTTTTTTGCATAGGAAAATCAATTTTTTTAACCGTCTCAAGGCTTGCTAAAAGTTGCGTAATTGACTAATAATAGATTGATCGACTTAAAAAAGCGCATTCAATTAGCATCAGCTTCTCTCATCATTATTTATGCAAATCTCTGATCGTTTAACCTCGGCTAAAAAAAACGCGGAAGATGAAAAAATCTATCCACGTATCCGTCCGCTTGCTTTAGGGGATTATTTAGGGCAGGCATCCGTTTGTGAACAAATGGCTTTGTTTATTCATGCGGCACGTGCTCGAACGGAAGCCTTAGATCATGTATTAATTGTAGGACCACCAGGCTTAGGTAAAACAACATTAGCGCATATTATTGCTCACGAAATGAGTGTTGCACTTAAACAAACATCCGGGCCGATTTTAGAAAGGGCAGGTGATTTGGCTGCGTTGCTGACACATCTGGAAGCAAAAGAAGTTTTATTCATCGATGAAATTCATCGTTTAAGTCCGGTCATTGAAGAAATACTTTATCCGGCCTTAGAAGATTACCAATTAGATATCATGATAGGCGAGGGGCCGGCTGCGCGTTCGATTAAATTAGATTTACCGCCTTTTACACTTATTGGCGCTACAACACGCGCTGGCTTGTTGACGTCACCATTACGGGATCGGTTTGGTATTGTACAACGTTTAGAGTTTTATAGTGTTGTTGATTTGTGTCGCATCGTGACACGTTCGGCAGGAATTTTAGGTGTGGCGATCGATCCAAAAGGCGCCAATGAAATTGCCAAGCGTGCGCGCGGCACGCCACGGATAGCCAATCGTTTGCTACGTCGAGTCAGAGATTTTGCACAAGTGAAAGCCGATGGAAAAATAGATCTGTGTTTGGCTGCACAAGCGTTAAATCTACTCGAAGTCGATAAAGAAGGTTTTGATCAACAAGATCGAAAATTATTATTAACGTTAATCGAAAAATTTGACGGTGGGCCCGTCGGCTTAGATAGTTTAGCTGCGGCCATTGGTGAAGAACGTGATACTATCGAAGAAGTCATCGAACCGTATTTAATTCAGCAAGCCTTTATCATGCGTACACCACGTGGTCGAATTGCTACGAAAAAAACCTATATTCATTTTGGATTGACGATGCCGGGCCATCTTAATGAGCAAAAACAACTCAATTATGATTTTTCTGATAAAATAAACTAACATTAAATGTCTACTTATAGCAATGGGATTTCTGACTAGGCGCCGCGAGAATGAGCAACCAAAATGTATTCAAGATACATGAGGATTGCGAATTGAGTGGCAACACAAAAATTCTAGTGCGAAGAGTATAAATGAGGTAGATAATGCCAACAGTCGACCCATCACTCTGGAGTTATTTTTCAGCTGCCAGCGGAATAGTCAAATTTGTCATGTTAATCTTGCTTGCCGCATCGATTGGTTCCTGGTCGATGATTTTGCAGCGCGGATTTATGTTAAGACGTTCACGAAAATTATTAGCTCAATTTGAAGACAAATTTTGGTCAGGTATTGATCTTAGTAAACTGTATGCAGATTTAAACCGTGAACACGATCAACACTGTGGTTTAGCCAGCATTTTTCATGCTGGATTTCGCGAGTTTATGCGTTTACATCAACAAGTCGGTGATGCGCCGGTTATTATTATGGAAGGTGTGCAACGTTCGATGCGTATTGCGTATTCTGAGCAACACCAACAACTCGAAAAACATCTCGATTTTTTAGCGACTTTAGGTTCGACAAGTCCATATATCGGATTGTTTGGTACGGTGTGGGGGATTATGACTTCTTTCCAAGCTTTGTCCGCCTCGCAACAGACAGCAACGATTGCGATGGTTGCACCGGGTATTTCTGAAGCCTTAGTGGCCACGGCGATGGGTTTATTTGTCGCTATCCCTGCAGTAATTTTTTATAATCGTTATTCGCATCAAATTCAACATTTATTACATAATTATCACCGCTTTCAAGAAGAATTCTCGAATATTTTGTATCGTCAAGTTCATGGTAATACAGGTAGTTATGTCGCATAATCCTTATCAATTTCCACCGCAACCACGTAAAGGACCGATGTCAGAGATCAATGTCGTTCCCTATATTGACGTGATGCTAGTGTTATTAGTGATTTTTATGGTCACTACACCCTTATTATCGCAAGGCATTAAAGTGAATTTGCCACAAGCCCAAGCACAAACCATCGCGCCGGCACAGGAGCCTATCATTGTATCTATTGATGAAAAAGGACTTTATTATTTAAATACGGCTGTGCATCCTGAAATCGCTTTAAATGCTCATCAATTAAACCTGGAGGTGAGTGAGCAAATACGCAGTGCAGAACAAAAAAAGACACCACGTCAAGTATTTGTTAAAGGCGATAAAAAGGTCGATTATGGTAAGGTAGTAGCCGCAATGGTTTTATTACAGCAAGCGGGAGCCATCAATATTGGTTTGTTAACCGAGTCACCGCCAAAAGCGGTTTAAATGATGCATGTTAACAAAGAAAACTATCGCTACTCGCTCATAGTGGCGACAGTGTTGCATGTTGTTTTGTTTTTAGGCTTATTTTTGACGCTACGTCATAGCTCAAAATTGTTATTTTTAGCGCCGCCGCCGTTACAAGTGATACATGCGACTGCAATATCCATGGATGCGCTAGTGCAGAAACCCTCGCCTGATACTGAAAAAATCAAACCTTTACCCACCGCCATTGCAAAAGCGCTGTCGAAACCGGTGTTACTGGAAAAAAGTCCGGTGTTGTTACCGATTAAGGAAAAAAAAATTCATAAAGTCGAACAGGATAAAATCACTCCACTGAAAGTACCGAATAAACAGCCATCATTGGCAAAAAAAATTGTCTCCGTTAAAACTAAACCAACGGCTGTTGTTGTGGCTGCCAATAAACCCAAAAAAATTATGCATAAACACTTAAAGCTGTCAAAAGCATCATTAAAATTAGTTGAAAAAAATGTTCAGCAATTACTTGATCAAGAAATGAAGTCACTGGCAAAACTACAGATTAATGCAGCACGCAATGCGGCGACGACGGATAAATATCGGCATCTTATTTTACACGCGATTGCGCAACAATGGATTATTCCGCCAGAAATGAATAAACACTTAGAAACTAAATTAGCCGTACATTTGGCACCGGGTGGTATGGTCTTAGAAGTGATCATTGTTAAAAGCAGTGGTAATGCGGTATTGGATCGTTCGGCACAAACCGCCGTGTATAAAGCATCGCCCTTACCAGTACCGAAAAATAATGGTTTGTTTCATACGTTTCGTCAAATCAATCTCACCGTACGCCCCGAAGGCGTGATCACGCAATAAATCCGCAAAACCTGTTGTTCTTAGATTGTCATGTATTCGTCATGATATACGATATTATATAAATTTTTTTAATAATTTTTAATTACTGATAATTAAAAAATTAATTGATAGTCATCCGTTAATTTTAACTTAATAATTTAAATCTACACTACAGATAGCCTCAATTTATCTCAATTAAAAATATAAAAATGAAAAATAAAAAACAATTTAAACCGCAAGTGACGCTGCTTTCTTATGAATTCAATTTAAAAACTATTGAGTTAAAATTAAAAGATTTGGGGTTAACTAACGAACAAATAATAGCTCCAGTTAATTTTCCAGATTTTTCAAAAAAAATTGGAAAGGAAGAGTTGCTCAATTATTTAGAAAAAATTTACATAAACCATAGTTTAAAATTAATCGATCAACATAAAAAACCGGCTGATCAAAATCAAAAAGAAAATAATTTAAAACAAAGGTGTAAAAGTTTCTTCTTTTGTTTTCAGAAAAATAATAAAATAGAAATCACTGAAGAAAATGTTTATTTGATTTCTTTTAATAAGTTAACTGATAGATAATAAATTTATTAAGTTTATTTTAAGGATCTAAAATTATACTCGATCATTCTTAAACTTAACTTAAGGATTGATCGTGCCAAAAAAAAATAATAAACCAGGTTTATTTAGTTGTATTAGTTCTCAGGATGTAGGGGAAGAGGTATTAGCACCGCTGAAACTCACGGATGAGCAAATACAAATATTAAAAGAAGTCATTGAACAGATATCATTTCTTGAAAATTTACCAGAAAAAACAAATAAACAACAGCATTTACTATTGCTGATGCGAACCATAAAAAGGTTTTCAGAAAAGGAACAAAAATTTCATGATGAAAGTGCTGTTTTAAACGGAATGATTGAGATGTATATAGAAAAAAAAATAGACTGGAGCCAGTATGAAACACCCACAGCAAGCTCATTGAATAGTGATAAACCGGAACAAAACAGGGATAGTTCTTTGCTCAAACAACTAAACGCAGTTAAATTAAGACCAGTAGCAGAAAATCTAAATGGATCGACTCAAGCGTTTATAAATAAAAATATCTTTCCCGATTTTTTGGTGAACCCAAAAAAACTTGATGGAGTTAAGCTTAAGAAAGTAAATTTTGATAACAACGCACTCAAACAAGATCCGCCTTCTGAATTAGAAAAAGCATTCGCTAAAAGAAAAGCAAATTTAAAAAAAGGGAAAACAGATATAACTAACATAGCTAGTGTAACTCGTAAAGAAAGTTTATCAGGTTCAGATTCCGAAGACGATTTTGATTTCCTTGAAAGAGTTTGTAATGCCCCCGAATTACCTAGTAATGAACCAAATAATTCAATTCGTTTTATAAATGCATTATCGAGAATTTATGAAGATCAAATAAGACCAAGTTCAACTATGAATGACTTAAATTCATTATTAGAAAATATTCAACAGTTTATAGATGAACAAGAAAATAAAAATACACTGTCACAACTACAACAGGGAATTAATAATTTTTTTAGAAAAAAAAATAGAACGAATAAAGAAGCATTTCAAAGTTTAAATAGTAATAATTCTGTTAATAATAGTACTTATTTTAAAAATTCCAGTTTAACTAATGAGGATAAACCCATCATTGTAGCGACTACTTTAAAACTATAAATATTATCTAAAATATTGCGAACCTATTTAAAAAAGCATACTGTTATTAAACGGTATGCTTTTTTTTCAATGTAATTAATAGTTTTTGCTTAATAGGGATTATAGAGTCCCCGGTTTCGGTGGTGAATCAACGAGATTCTCAAGACTAGCGCGTTTTTTTTGATTCTGAGCAGGTGCTGTAAAAAATTTATTTTCGCTATTTGCTCTAGATCGATATGGTTTATTTTCACTATTTGCTCTAGATCTAGGCATATTGAATTTTTTATTTAATTCATGCATATAATTTTCGGCTCTTTCTGCTGGATTTTCTTGTTGAGCGAGTTTAGTTAATTGGTCGAATATCAATTGCTTTTCCCCTTTACTAGCCAATCTATGTAAATAAATTTCGAGTGGATTCCATACTAAGCTATAGGCTTCATCACTCAGCAAAAACTGGTTATTGTCATTATGGAGTTCGTAACGATTACTCGGTGTAAGCAGGTGATTTGCGTCTAATATCTTTAAAGCCGCTGCCACATTTCTAGCCTGCATCGGTTTTTCAAGTAGGCTATTTAAATTTTCTTGATTTAAATGGCCCTTGAGTAGGTTTACTGCGCTTGCAATGCTATCTAACGCGCGTATATTTTCCTCGGATGTTTCAAAATGTTTAGCAATATTGTCAAAATTTGCTTGGGTTAATAACTTGTTTATACTTAATCGATTAATTAAGGTTGCAAGCGTTTGAAAATAATTTTCATTTAAGGGTATATTATCTATTAGATGGGTTAGTTTATCTATATTTTGTGGTTTTAAGAGTCCAGCGTTAGTTAGTTCATCCATAGTACCCGGAATACTACCCAAATCTATTTGATCTAAATAAGTTAATAACGCAGCATAAACTTTATAAGATTCTTGTGTGGTTTTAGGCATGTTTTCAACGAAACATTGATAAATTTTTAAAGGATTTGTTTGATAGATACCGTTAAGTCTGCGCATTGCGCGTATTGCCGCTTGATCACGACGGAATAGGCGTCGCCAAAAGCCTTTGTTATGATCGTAAACTTCTAAAGCTTCTAGTATTTTTGTAGGAAAAGACATAATAACTCCTTGTTATTGGCTTGATAAAAGAATTTTCAAGTGGATGCAGGTTGTTATTATAGTGTATCCACACTTAAATAGTTATGTCTTTTTTGGACATAATAATTAGTTTTTGGTTTCTAAATTTTACTGTTATTTTTTTAAATTTTATTGGTTACATGGCTGATAAACTTTTATAGAGTTTGTAAAATATCGCGGCCTAGTTTGATTCTTTCATCTCCTAAAAATTTATTAGCTAAGATAACAACACCTATTTTTTGCTCGGGAATATAAGCCATATAACTAGACATTCCATAACCCGAGCCGGTTTTATCAATAAAAATTTTACTATTGGCTAATAGATTTCCGTTGATTATTTTTTTGTTATTGAAAAGTGGAAAACCTCCTTTATTGAAATCAATAAAATAAGTATCGCCACTGGAATTTTTTAATTCAGAGATACGATGGGCTTGCCAAGCTAATTGTTCACAAGCTAATTTGTCGGCAAAACAATATTTATTTTGGTGTGCTATTAAAAACGCTTGAGCAAGTGTTTTATCTTGAAGTGTATTGATATGGATTTGCGAATACAAATACTTAGCGAGATCCGAAATGTTTGATTTTAACGATGCCGCTGCAAACCAGGTATCTGAGCGTTTAGTATAAGCGACTAGATGGTTGCTTTTGGCATGACCTACCGCAATAGCAGCTTGTTTTTGTAAAGGTACATTCAAATAAGTTGAATTCATGCCTAAAGGTTTTAAGATTTTAATAGTTAACAAATCTTGATAAGGCATCGCATAGACCTTTTGTAGCGCATAACCAACAATACCAATACCGGCATTGGAATAACTGTATTCACTACCAGGTGCTCTCGTTAATTTAAATTGTTGAAAATTGCTGATAATCGCTGCATAGTTTTTGGGTGAGGGCTGAAAATCAAAAGGAAAGCCAGAAACATGCGTAAGTAGTTCATTAATCAAACTATCCGGAGACCAGTGTAGAGCATAATTTGCTCCATTTGTTTAATCTATTAACAATAGTATACTCACAGCAATTCATTTTCCAATTAATTTAGGTTTGGGATTACACAAAATGACGAATAACGGTTTTATCAATAGATGTTTGCAGCACCCGTTTTATCCTTGGTTAGTCTGGGGCTTAGCTGCGAGTGCATTTTTTATTGAGTATTTTGCCAGAGTAGCGCCTGGTGTCATGATTGATTCGTTAATGCACGATTTTAAAGTGCAGGCCTTAGCTTTGGGAAGTTTATCGGCCTTTTTTTATTATACGTATGTCGGTATGCAAATCCCGGTCGGTATTTTAGTCGATCGTTTTAGTTTACGTTGGTTATTGACCAGCATGATCTTTCTTTGTGGTTTATCTTGTCTTATTTTTGCAAGTACAACGCATCTAGAAATTGCAGCATTTGCACGTTTAATGATGGGTTTTGGTGCAGCGTTTGCTTTTGTCAGTGCATTGAAAGTGGCAGCGGTGTGGTTTCCCGCACAAAAATTTGGTTTGCTAGCCGGTTTAACCCAAGCGTTGGGGATGTTGGGTGCGGCCGTAGGTCAAATGCCGATGGCTTATTTAGTAGTCAATTTCGGTTGGCGTAGCGCTTTATCCTTTATTGCTAGCTTAATGATTTTATTGTCGGTGTTGGTGGCATTATTAGTACGCGATCCGATCTTGCTCGCCACACAAGCGAAAGCTAAAAAAACTTTAGCCAATTCACCCTGGTCAGGTTTGATGCGAGTATTACGAAACCCACAAAGTTGGTGGAATGCGTTATTGGCGGGCTTACTATATGCGCCTACTGCCGCCTTGGCGGAATTATGGGGTGTTAAATTTTTTCGTCAAACTTACAATTTAAGCAACGAAGTTGCTGCGATGGGGATTGGCTTAATCTTCATCGGTTGGACGGTTGGCGGTCCTTTAATCGGTTGGCTTTCAGATAAAATTCAACGCCGCAAGATAATAATCATTTTATCGGCAAGTTTTAGTTTATTATTTGCCAGTTTGGTGATATTAGTGCCTGGTTTACCCTTAGGTATGTTATTTAGTTTGTTATTTTTGTATGGATTTTCAAATACCGGTGTCGCAACGGCTTATGCAGTGGCTTCTGAAATTAATCCACAAGCCGTTGCCGGAACATCGGTGGCATTCGCGAATATGTCATCGGTGATTATTGGTGCAGGATTTCAGCCTTTGATAGGTTGGTTGTTGCAAAAAAATTGGGATGGCGTAATAGTACAAGGTTTACCGTTATATTCTAACAGTGATTTTCGTTCGGCTTTATTTATTTTGCTCGGCAGTCTAGTGTTAGCACTATTCGTGGCTTGTGGTATTAAAGAAACCTATTGTCGACGCATCAATTAAACCTTTAATTAAGTTAGTGAAGTTTGCATCAACCCAAGAAAGGGTTGATGGCAATAAAATGAGCTAAAAAAATATAATTATTTTATAGTTTTAATGTAGAAACCTGTTTAACTTCATCGGCATTCTCTGCGGGTGCGCTAGCTATAAAAAAATTATTTGCCGAAGATGATTGTGTCACTGTATTGGTTATTGTATTAGCGATGTAATTTAGAATATGATTGAGACTTAGCTGGCTCGCTTCACTCCAAATAGTTGCGTCGATAGTTTGTGTAGCATCGGGCACATAGCGCTGATTGAAGCGAGTGACCCAGGCTTTGGTTGCTTCATCATACTTGCCACTGGCTTCTATCGCATAACCATAATCCCTTAATTTGTTTTGTAGTTCGGTAATTTCACATTGTGAGCTAGCAGGTGATACACATATCTCAGTTTTTTGGTCGTAGGTAGTTGGTATGTATAATCCAATATTTTTTTCAGCTAATTTTTCAGCATATTGTTGCCAAAAGATTTCTCCAGGTGCTTGATGGCGAGGAAATATTTTCCCTTCACCTGCGGATACTTCTTTTTTGATGTAAGCCACTTCACCTAGACCAAAAAAATCAATTTTTAAGTCGATGTTTGGATTTCTTTCCTGGAAATCACTTGCAAACTTTATAAATTTAGCTATTTGTTCTTTTGGATAAGTTTCATTTCCTGAGTTTATGAGCATGACATTCACTGCTGTTTGATTTAAAGAATGATTCCCCCTCATATAGCTTTTACCATTGGTGAATGTTTGCATACTTTCATAAGCAAATTGATCCTGTAAGCCTGCTTTATTAATAAGGTAATGAACACTTCTGCTATTACCATTATTATAAAGGGTGACTAAGGTTTCTCCTATAAGAGGCGTAACGGAGTTGGTAAGAATTAAAAATTTGACTGCGGCTTCTCTGATATCAAAGGTTTTATTATCGTTCGTTTTGCTCATTCCATTTGTAGGCATAATATGTTCTCCTATTTTTTTTGAAAAAATTATAAATTTAATTTTTATTTTAACATAAAATTATTAAAAATAATTATTTTTAATTAACAAAAAAATAGTTTTAATTGTTATTTTAAAATAAATAATAATTTATTATTTATTTAGTTAAAAATTAATTCAATTTTTTTATAAAACTATTTATTAGTCGAAAAAAAACAAAATGAACTAGTAATTAGGGTGATTTGCATTAAAATAAATGTTAGCTATTTGTAATATTAGGTTATCTAGGATGTTAAAAAATACGACAACGGTTTATGGCACTATTGCCAAATTTTTTCATTGGCTGATGGCGGTGCTGATTTTCAGCATGTTTATCGTGGCCTATGCCATGATCAATATCCCCTCATCTCACTTTAGTGAAGATTTATATAATCTTCATAAAGCAACCGGTTTGCTACTATTCGGCTTAGTGCTCCTAAGACTCATCTGGCGTTTTACAAATAACGAGCCGAAATTACCGCCATCAATTCCTTTTTGGCAGCGCCAATTATCCAAAATTAATATCACCGCACTCTATTTATTAATGTTGACGATGCCATTAACCGGTTTTTTGATGTCGACATTTAGCAATCATGCGATTAGTTTTTATGGTATTTTTACTGTGTCATCCTTAGCCGATAATCAGTTGCTGTCCAAATTTTTTGCTAAGGCGCATGAAATATTGGCTTATTTATTGATTGCAGCATTTACATTGCATGTCATCGGTGCATTTTACCATCCTGTTTTGCAAAGAATGTGGGTATTATCTAAAAATAGAGTAACGGAGAATAACAAATGAATGGCTTGTGCTTAAAAAGGTCGTGTCATACGGCGAAGAAATTTATTTTTGTACTGATTAATATAGTGCCTATCAGCGTGTTGGTGAGTTCTAATGCCTCAGCAGCGCTGAACCTTGAATTAACGCAAGGGGTTGCAAATCAGCTACCGATTGCGGTCGTCCCTTTTACAACGACGGAAAAGTTTATACCAGAAAACGATATCAGCCGCGTGATTGAGTCGGATTTAAGTCACAGCGGCCAGTTTAAGGTCACACTCACGAAAACCTTACCGCAACTCCCTACCAGCGGTAAAGATGCAATAGCGTATTGGCGGGCTCATCATATCGATGATGTCATACTGGGAAAAATAACAGCGATAGGGCAGGGGCAATATCGAATTCATGTGGATTTGGTGCAAGTCGCACAGGGTCGGCAACAAATTTTAGTGCAACGCGAATTTACCGTAAAATATTCGCAATGTCGAGCTTTAGCGCATCATATCAGCGATCTGATTTACGAAAAGTTAACCGGTGTTAAAGGTATTTTTTCTACACACATCGCTTACGTGTTAGTCACACGTCAGAATAGTCATCGCGTTTATAGTCTACAAGTGGCGGATATGGATGGGCATAATGTCAAACCTTTATTAACCTCGACACAACCGATTATGTCTCCGGCTTGGTCGCATGATGGTAAACATATCGCCTATGTTTCTTTCGAAAAGATCATGCCACGTATCTATATTCAAACCATTGCTAATGGTGAACGCCAATGTATCAGTGATTATCCAGGTATTAATGGCGCGCCAGCATGGTCACCGGATGATAAAACTTTGGCCTTAGCCTTATCTAAAAATTCTATCTCACCAAAAATTTATTTATTGGATTTAACCAATAAGGATCTACGTCAGTTAACGTTTGGATTTTCTATTGATACCGAACCGACTTGGTCAAAGAATGGTCGATCATTACTTTTTACTTCGGATAGAGGAGGCGGACCACAAATTTATCAAATGAATTTGCGTAGTAAACGAATACAACGGATTACGTTTGATGGTAGTTATAATGCGAGTGCTTCTTTTTCGCCGGATGGAAAAATGATAGTGGTACTCAATCGTGAACAAGGAATGTATAATATAGCCGTGCAAGATTTAGACGACGATACTTTATTGAGTATTACCCATTCAGGTTTTGATGCCTCGCCCAGTTTTGCACCGAATGGGCAAATGGTTTTATTTGAATCAAAACCCGGTGCACGTGGCTTATTAGGCATGGCCTCAGTCGATGGAAGAATTAATTGTCGCTTGCCCACACCGGAAGGGGATGTACAAGATCCAGTTTGGTCGCCTTTTTTATCGAGTTAACAATTTTTAATTGAGGATAGTCTATCATGTTAATAAAAAGAGTGTTAAAAATGAGTGTTATGGCCGTGGCATGTTTGGGTTTGACTGCTTGCTCGACCGCGGACAAAAGTGAATTAGGTGAGGCGACAGCGAGTTCTGCGCATCCAGATAGTGCACTGACACAAGGAGCGGGTGATGTCGGTAGTTTTTATGGCGATGAATGCACACATCCAATGCAAGTCGAAAATCAAACTTATTATTTCGATTTTGATAAAAGTATGGTGCGTGATCAAGATAAACCATCCCTGCAAGTACAAGCACATTACCTAATTAGTCATCCACAAGCTAAAATATTAATAGCCGGTAATACCGACGAAAGAGGCAGTCGTGAATATAATATTGGCTTGGGCCAACGCCGTGCCTTAAGCATACAGCAATTTTTAATCGCAAATGGCGTGAATGAAAAACAAATTCTAACGGTAAGTTACGGTGCAGAAAAACCAGTTGCATTTGGTCATAACGAAACGGATTATGCTAAAAATCGCCGCGCTGATTTACAGTATCAAACTCCGGTTATCTCCGATAAGATGTAATACTAGGAATTAACTATGCTAGGTAAATCGATTAAGATTAGCTTATGTTGTGTGGGCTTATTATTAAGCTCACTCGCCTATGCACTCGCACCTGTTGTCGATGCGTATGACGATGAAGACGATGCGCCTCCTCCAGCAGCAACAAGCGCTTCAACTCCAAGTCAACCGAATGAGCCTAGTACGAGTAATTCAACCAGCAGCTCTACTAGCCCAGCACCAGCGAATGCTCCTCCAGTGATACCGAGTAACTCGGCTTCTTTTTCGTTGGAACAGCGCGTTACGATTTTAGAGCGACAAATTACTAATCTTAATCCCATGTTGGTGCAAGTGGATGATTTGCAACAGCAATTACAAAGCTTACAAGGCAAAATTGAATCACAACAACATACAATCAAAGTGTTAGAAGAACAAGTGCGCAATCAATATTTAGCACTCGATAAGCGTTTTGGTCAGCATACTAATCAAAACGCTGCCAATTCTTTTAGAAAGCCGACCAATGTTTCAAGTATGGCAGCTAATAGCACATTGGGCCCACGTCCACTCATTGATCTGAGTAGTTCAAAAAAAGAAGGTTCGACTGATCGCAAGTCGATGATGCCGAATGCAGCGCCTACACCGGCGGCAGAGCGAGCTTATCAGGCCGCTTTTCAATTGCTAAAAACTAAACAATATAACGAAGCGATAGAAGCCTTTGAGACCTTCACTAAAAAATTTCCAAATGATCTGAATGTTGCGAATGCCGATTATTTTTTAGGTCAATTGTATTTGTTACAAGGACAAGCTGAACCCGCCATTAACTTTTTTAAACGTTTTATTACTCGCTATAGCCAAGATGCACGCGTTCCCGATGCGATGTTACAATGCGGTTTAGCTTATTTTGCCAAAGGTGATAAACAAATGGCGATGGATACATTTGAAAAGATAATCCAACAATATCCCGATACCAAAGCGGCACAAGCAGCTCAAGCACGTTTACAGCAATTTAAAGCAATGATTTCAGCTGCAGAAAATTCAATTAAAAATAAAGTTTAAGCCGCTAGGATTATGAGTTGAGCGATAACATAGACAAAAATTCTAGTGCGAAGAGTAGAATTGTATTAGGGGTTTCTTATCAAGGTAGTGCCTACCATGGGTGGCAGTCGCAAACCGGATTAGCGTGCATACAAACCTATTTAGAACAAGCCATTAGCCTAGTAGCGGATCATCCCATCCTTTTAATTTGCGCCGGACGCACCGATAAAGGCGTGCATGCTTTAGACCAAGTGGTGCATTTTGATACGAGCTCGCAACGATCACAGGACGCTTGGTTGTTAGGTTGTAATAGTCATTTACCAGCTGATATTCGTGTTAACTGGGTGCAAGTCGTTGGAAATGACTTTCATGCGCGATTTTCGGCTATTGCACGCCGCTATCAGTATATTATTTATAATCACCCTTTAAAAAATGCACTTTGGAATCAGTATACGAGTCATTGTTATTACCCCTTGAATGAAAATGCGATGCAGTCTGCTGCACAGCTGCTGGTTGGCGAGCATGATTTTAGTTCATTCCGTGCCGCCAGTTGCCAAGCCAAGAGTGCATCTCGCGAAGTGCAACATATTAAAATAAAACGTCAAGGATGCTACATTATCATTGATATCCAAGCGAATGCTTTTTTACATCATATGGTACGTAATATCAGTGCGGTATTAATGACCATAGGCACAGGTAAAAAACCGATTATATGGGCTAAAGAAGTATTATTAGCCCACAATCGTCGAGCTGCTGATGTAACAGCCTCACCGAATGGATTATATTTATATCAAGTCATTTATCCAGAAAATTTTGTATTGCCTCAATCAGAAAAATAAGTTCTTTAACATGATTTAAGAGAGAGTTTATTTTTTATAATTATGTATATTCGTTTCAGCGGTTGAGTTTTCTTTCTTTATAAAAAATTTCATTAAACCTTAATCTTTTAAGATTAAACTTTATCTTACTTACTTTTGTATTTAAATTTTTGGAGTAAAATATGGGTGAAAATGAAGAAGAAATTGATTACACGCCAGTTGAACTTGATGACGCGTATACAGAGCTCCTGGACAGTGTGAAGGAACGTTGTCGTAGTGAAGGTGACTCGCTTGAGAGTGTTGCTTTACATAAAATTTGTCAAAAAGATTATCATAATTCGTATTTGCATTCCTTAGCTTTGACTAAGGGATTAATTAATAGGTTATTAGAGAATGGAGCAAACATTAATTACATGCCAATGTGCAATCGTCCCATTTTGCACAATCCTAGATTTGAGCTGATTGATTTTCTTTTCGAAAAAGAAGCAGATATGTATGTTGTCGATGCATATAATATGACTGCTTTGCACGTAGCGAGCTCTAAAGCGCTCATTGATGTTTTTGCAGATAAAGGAGGTGATTTTAGTATAAAAAGGGATATGATAACAGCACCACAATTTTTAGCAAATCCACATATTTTTGCCTATGGTTTAACACCACTACAGTATCAGCTCAACAAATTTTGCAAAAAATTACCCACAGCTGCTTATCAAGCGGCAAGGTTCTCGAATGAAAGACATGTTTACAATAAAGCAGTAACAGAAGCCAAAGAAAGTATAAACGCTCACGTTAGAGCTATTTTTTTAAGGGAACCTAATGCTCAATTGGAAAATTATGTTAGCTTTTCGGATAAAATTACAAAACAATCTGTTTTAGTAACCACGGTTAATGAGGCTTGGGAAACTCATAGCAAAGAGGTGCTTAAACTACAAGCAACGATGATTACTGATAGTCAATCATTATATGCTTTACTAAAAGATGATTTTAAAGTGAATGTTCAAGTTGCCAGTAGGATATTATGCACGTTAAAAGAAGATTTTCCTTGCTACGCGGTAAGTTTAGAAAAAAAATTACTAACACCAGATTATTATAACAAGAAAATTGCTAACTCTATCACTTTTTTAGGCGAGAAGCGGCCGACTGACCAAGATAGCATACCTACCTGGGTACCCTTAAATCCACAATGTACGGAAAAAATTTTAAGCTATGTACCATTAAAGGATAAAAAATTTTTATATGACGGCCTACTATCAGAAGCGAAAAAGTCTTCCCAAAAGCATGTTAGTAAAGTTGAAATACAGCTACAGCAAGCTTCCTTCGAGCAATCGCTTTCTCCGCTCAAGCAGACTGAAAATAAACAGGTGAAATGTGATCTGGACACTACCTCAACGAATAAAGCTAAATGGGAGGAGTTAAATAAAGTTGAAAAAGAACAGCAGGAATTAAATGAAAAATTCCTTGCGGCGTTAGAAAATAAAAATAAGGCCTTAGAGCAAGAAAAAATTAAGGCGTTAGAAGATAGAAAGAGGACCTTAGAACAAGAAAAACAAAAAGTAAGGGAACAAACAGATAATCAACCTAGGCAGTTAACCAGGCCATCGAGGTAAATATCCGATTAATCTGTTGATGATGTGAAGGAAAACACGAAATGCGACGTCCACTAGGTATAGAGGATGTTAACGGAGCAACGCAGAGAACACATGTCCAAGTCATGATGGTAGCCACTGCACATCGCTCAGTGTGAGTGTTGTGCGTGGCTAACCCACCGCAACAAGGATGATGAATTTTTTAGTATTCGTATTAATAAATTACTTGGTTTTACCGAAGCTCTATTGCATAATTCCTTTCAATTTTACTCATAGTATGAAAGTGAGGTTACCTGTGTAATGAACGGGAATGTCCTTGAACTCAAAGGAGTCACTAAGCGCTTCGATGACGAAGAAGTATTAGAAGACATTAATTTTGAAGTGAGACATGGTGAATTCTTGACCTTGCTGGGTCCTAGTGGTTGCGGAAAGACAACATTATTGCGGTTAATTTCCGGCTTTGAGCAACCTGATGCGGGAGTTATTTGTATTAACGGTATTGATGTCAAAGGATTGTCACCTCAGGCACGCCACGTTAATACCGTTTTTCAAAGCTATGCTTTATTTCCACATTTGAATGTCTTTGACAATATTGCGTTTGGTTTGCGTTGTAAAGGTGGCTTATCCAGGGACGAGATTAAACAGCAGGTTAATGATGCGTTAACGATGGTGAAGTTGTCTCACTTAAGTGAACGCAAACCCTCACAGCTGAGTGGCGGTCAACAACAGCGCGTGGCGATTGCCCGGGCTGTCGTGAATAAACCAAGTATTCTTTTATTAGACGAACCGTTAAGTTCGTTAGATTATCGCTTACGTAAAACCATGCAGCTGGAATTAAAACAACTGCAAACTCAATTAGGGATTACGTTTATCTTTGTGACACACGATCAAGAAGAGGCTTTATCCATGTCGGATCGGGTTGTGGTGATGCATGAAGGACGTATCGAGCAAATCGGGACGCCGCGCGAAGTGTATGAAGAACCGCATAGTTTACGCGTTGCGCGCTTCATAGGCGAAGTAAATAGCTTCGAAACACAAATTATTTCAGCTGATGACAATGTATTTCATGCAATAATCGAAGGGAAAGAGTTTACATTAAAAAATCGACAGCATTTTACCAAGAATCAAAAAGTTTATATCTTAGTCAGACCAGAAGATCTCGAAGTTTGGTCACCGATAGAAGTGACCGATACCTCGCAAATGTTCCCCGGTGTTGTTGAGCAAGTTATTTACAAAGGTTCTACAGTCGATCTGATGGTGCGCTTGGAAAGTCAGCATTTATTAGCAGCTACGCAATTTTTCAATGAAGATGATGAGAAATTAGACTTTCATAGTGGCGAGTCAGTTTGGGTGCATTGGATTCCCGGATGGGAGGTTATTTTATCCGATGAAAGTTGATCGTCTCTTTAAGGGAGCTACCATTAGTCTCGTTTGGCTATGGTTATCTGTATTTGCTTTACTACCCTCGCTATTGGTACTGGTAACGAGTTTGCTTGAAAATGATCCAATGAGCCTTATTCGTTGGCAATTTTCACTGCAAAATTACCAAGCTTTATTAAATCCTATTTATTTTAGAGTATTTTGGCATTCTTTTTGCATTGCTGGATTATGCACTTTAATTTGTTTGATACTCAGCTATCCTTTTGCTTATTTATTGGCGCGACTCGATTCTAAATATAAAAGTTTATTATTATTTTTAGTGATTATTCCTTTTTGGACGAGTTCCTTAATTCGGACTTATGCAATTATATCGATATTGAAAACAAAAGGTTTATTAAATACCGTCTTATTAGCTTTAGGTATTATTCATCAACCTTTATCGATTCTATACACCAGTACGGCTGTTATTATTGGCTTAGTGTATAGTTTACTTCCTTTTATGATCTTGCCTTTGTATGCCAATATTGAAAAATTAGATATACAATTTATTGATGCCGCGCGTGATTTGGGGGCGAATACCTTGACGACATTTACCCGTGTCATTTTACCGTTAACGCTTCCGGGTATTATGGGCGGGATCATTTTGGTTTTCTTGCCAGCGATGAGTATGTTTTATATTCCAGATATTTTGGGCGGTGCTAAATCTTTGTTGGTGGGTAATCTGATTCAAAATGAATTTCTAGCCGCACATAACTGGCCATTGGGTTCTGCAGTGAGTATGGTACTGACGTTAGCGATGGGTGTACTGTTGTTACTGTATCGACGTGCCAATAAAATAGGACAATATCACGATGAACCGATTGGCGAGATTTAGTTATTTAGCAGTGATCTACTGCTTTTTTTACTTTCCAATTATTTTATTAATTATTTATTCGTTTAATAATTCATCGTATTCATTGCTTTGGCATGGATTTACTTTAAATTGGTATAAACAACTAGGTGACGATACCAATCTTGCTGTTGTCGCCTTGCATTCATTGGAAGTGGGTGTATTAGCCGCTAGCTTGGCGACAATAATAGGGACGATTGCAGCCACCTGCCTATACCGTTATCGTTTTTTTGGTAAGCATTTACTACACGGTTTGTTGTTCGTATTAATAGTCTCGCCGGATATTGTGATGGGAATTTCATTACTGATCCTGTTTTTTTTATTGAATATGCGTTTAGGTTTTTGGTCGTTGTTATTATCGCATATTACCTTTTGTATTCCTTTTGTTGCGGTCACGGTTTATAGTCGACTAACTGGTTTAGATAAAAATATTTTTGAAGCCGCACGTGACTTAGGTGCTAATGATTTTATGAGTTTTCGACGAATTATTATTCCTATGTTATGGCCCGCTATTTTAGCTGGCTGGTTATTAAGTTTCACTTTATCATTAGACGATGTGATTATTAGTTTTTTTGTCACAGGTCCTGATTTCCAAATATTACCTTTGTATATTTATTCGCTAGTACGCATTGGATTAAAACCAGAATTGAATGCGCTGTGTTCAGTGATGTTTGCTATTACGTTATTTATTGTGGTTGCTTTCCAACTCGTATTACCTAAAAAGGCCAAGCAATAATCATGCGGCGCGCTTGTTTTTTTATGCTATGGTTGGTCTTGCTGGCTAGAGTTGCCTATGCAGAAGAAAATATCGTTAATATTTATAATTGGTCCAATTATATTTCCAGTGATGTATTAAAAGAGTTTACAAAAGAAACTGGAATTAAGGTTAATTATACGACGTATGATAGTAATGAGACTTTATATGCAAAACTGAAAGCCAATCCGCATACCGGCTATGATGTGATTGTACCCTCGACTTATTTTGTCGATCGCATGCGTCAGCAAGGGATGCTGCAGGCATTGGATAAATCCCGTTTACCGAATTTTAAAAATCTTAATCCAGCGTTACTCAATAAATCGTACGACCCAGGTAATTATTATAGTATTCCGTATTTTTGGTCCTCGACGGGTATCGTTGTTAACACTAAGCTACATTCAACGCAGCAATTACAAGCTTGGGCAGACTTTTGGAACCCACGCTATCATAACCAATTACTTTTATTAGACGATGTTCATGAAGTTTTTTCCATGGCATTGATGGTGTTACGCTATTCGCCGAATGACACCGATTCTGAACATATTCGTCAAGCTTATCTTAAGCTAAAGGAGTTAATGCCGAACGTCCGTTTGTTTAATAATGATGGCATAAAATCGCTTTTTATTGATGAAGATTTAAGTGTCGGTATGGCTTGGAATGGTGACATCTATCAAGCGGTACAAGAAAATCCGGCGTTACATTTTATTTACCCTAAAGAAGGCTTTGTGATTTCCATCGATAGTATGGCAATACCTGTGGGTGCTTCACACCTTAATAATGCTTATATTTTTATCAATTTTATACTAAGACCCGATATTGCCCAAAAATTAAGCTTAGCCACTGGTTATCCGACACCTAATCTTGCTGCGTATAAATTAATGCCAAAAGCTATCTTGAATAATTCCATGATTTATCCAGATAAAAAGACTTTACAACGTAGTGTGGTTCAGATTGATGTCGGCGCAGCAGAAAGTATTTATCAACATTATTGGGAATTGTTAAAAATTGGTGGTTAATTTAGATCTATTATCGATGTTAGCGGTATACTGTAATAATTGGTCATGCCGAGCGCATTTCTCTGGGTTGAGAAAAATTTAATTGAACGGGCGAGGGGTTATCGGAAGCTATGAGTTGGTTAAAAAAAGTCATTAAAGGCATTCGAACCGTGGTTCGAAATTCCACAGGGGTTCCTGAAAATAGTTGGGTTAAATGTGATTCCTGTGGTGCGGTATTATATCGTGCTGAATTTGAACGTAATCTGATGGTTTGCCCCACGTGTAACCACCATCATAGGGTTAAGGCTCGCAAGCGTTTAGCGCAACTTTTAGATCCTGAAACAGGTCAAGAAATAGGTAGTCAAATTGAAGCGGTGGATAGACTCAAATTTAAAGATCAATTTAAATATAAAGATCGTCTGCATTCAGCAATGAAAAAAACCGGCGAAAAAGAAGCCTTACTCGTCATGCAGGGAAAACTGGAGGGTAGGGCGTTGATTTGCGCGGCATTTGAGTTCGACTTTATGGGCGGATCGATGGGTAGTGCAGTAGGTGAACGTTTTGTACAAGGTGTGCTAAAGGCGATAGAAGAGGATATTCCTTTTATCTGTATTTCAGCAAGTGGTGGGGCTAGGATGCAAGAAGGTTTATTCTCATTAATGCAAATGGCAAAAACCAGCGCCGTCCTAGGTAAACTTAAGCAGAAAGGACTTCCTTTTATTTCAGTGTTAACCGATCCTACCATGGGCGGTGTATCCGCTAGTTTTGCTAATCTTGGCGATATTATTATTGCAGAGCCTAAAGCATTAATCGGTTTTGCCGGTCCGCGTGTCATTGAACAAACCGTACGTCAAGTTTTACCGGAAGGATTTCAACGCAGTGAATTTTTGTTAGCGCATGGCGCCATTGATATGATAGTCGACAGGAGAGAGTTAAAGGATAAAATTGCTTCGCTACTAAATAAACTGATGGCAGCGAATCAAGGACGGTATTCATTAACAGCCATTGCCAATGATGATCTCTAATGAATTATACTTACAGCAAATGGATTTTTGGCAAGGCATCGCGAAAAAGAAGCAACCGGAGTGTATATCAGTATACATGAGGATTGCGAGTTGAGCGACAACACAGCCAAAAATTCAAGTGCGAAGAGTATAGGTTTGAGTTCACGATCATTATCCGATTGGTTAACGTATATTGAGACCTGCCATCCTAGCAAAATCAATTTAGATTTGGAGCGCATTTCAAACGTTGCAAAGCGCTTGCAGGTAATAAACTTTGATTGTCCTGTGGTGACCATTGCTGGAACGAATGGCAAAGGCTCTAATGTTGCTTTGATCGCCGCTATTTTAACTGCGGCGGGGTATCGCATCGGTACTTATACGTCACCGCATCTTATTCGTTACCAGGAACGTATCCAAATAGCAGGCCAATGCATTAGTGAGCATGACTTATGTCATGCCTTTATGCAGATTGAAGAAAATCGTGCAGATACTTCATTAACTTATTTTGAATTTGGAACCCTGGCAGCTTTATGGACTTTCAAACAAGCCGCATTAGATGCGATTATTTTAGAAGTAGGTTTAGGTGGCCGTTTGGATGCCGTCAATTGTGTAGACGCTGATTTGTCTATTATTAGCATGATAGATTTAGATCATATGGACTGGTTGGGTGACACGCGTGAAAAAATCGGTTTTGAAAAAGCGGCTATCATGCGTTTGAATCGATCCTGTGTTTGTGGTGATTTTGCACCACCACAATCACTGCTTAACACGGCTCAGTCATTAGTGTGTCCTTTATATCGGCAAGGCATAGAATTTGATTATAAAATGCAGGGGCAATCCTGGTCATGGAATAGTCAACAACTTTCGCTGAGCGAATTGCCTCTACCCAATATCGATTTACAGAATGCTTCTACCGCTTTACAGGCTATCGAACTACTTGGCGAACATTTCATTATTACTCCTTTGGCAATACAAGAAGGTTTGAAGCGCGTTTTTGTACCGGGTCGATTTCATATCATTGAAAAAAATGCGCGGCAGATTATTATTGATGTCGCACATAATCCTGCGGGCGGAGAATGTTTATCAAAACGATTAGCGAATACTCCTTGTTTAGGCAATACGCATGCAGTTGCTGGGATGTTGGCCGATAAAGATATTCTCAATACCTTGCGTCCTTTAAGGCATCATGTTGATCAGTGGTATGTCTGTGATTTAGCTGAACAACGGGGTGCTAAAGCAGCAAAATTAAAACAATCACTCTCCGATCTGGAGGTGACCCAAACAATTTTAGAATTTTCGTCACCTGATCTCGCTTTTCAACAGGCTTACCGTAAGCTACAAAAAAATGATCGCTTGCTGGTTTTTGGTTCTTTCCACACGGCTGCAGCTATCTACCGTTATTTAGATAATTAATTATATAGATTGTATTCTGAATAGTTTTCTGAGGTAAATATGGTTAAGCAAAAGAGAAACTTATTAGAAGTCTATTTTAAAATTCATGCGCGAGGTAGCACATTACAACGCGAAGTGCTAGCAGGCCTAACTATTTTTTTGGCCATGCTGTATTCGGTGGTGGTGATACCCAATATGCTAAAGCTGGCAGGCTTTCCACCCTTAGCAACGTTTATCACTACGTGTTTGGTAGCCGCATTTGGTTCTTTGCTGATGGGATTATGGGCTAATTTACCCATGGCCATAGGTTGTGCGGTTTCACTTACCGCATTTACAACGTTTGGCATTGTTCTAACACAGCATTTAAGTATCCCTATCGCCTTAGGTGCGGTGTTTTGGTTAGGGATTTTTTTTACGATTATTTCGGTAACCGGAATACGTGCTTGGATACTGCGTAATTTACCACAGGGTGTGGCCTGCGGTATTGGGATAGGGATAGGTTTGTTTTTGTTACTGATTGCCGCAAGTAGTATCGGTTTGATCATTAAAAATTCACAGCAAGGTTTGCCATTGCATTTAGGTACGTTTAATTCTTTTCCGACATTAATGACATTATTAGGTTTGTCGATGATTTTTGGGTTGGAAAGAAGAGGCGTTCTAGGCGCTGTCTTATGGGTCATCGTATTTATTTCGCTGTTGGGTTTGTGCTTCGATCCACAGGTTAAATTTCAAGGATTATTTGCCGTACCCCATTTATTTAACGTGAAAACAGAGGCATTATTTTTGCATTTGGATATTATCGGCGCATTGCATCTCAGCGTTTTACCCAGTGTGTTAGCTTTAGTCATGACTGCAATGTTCGATGCAACCGGTACGATTCATGCCGTAGGCAGCCAAGCCAAATTATTGCGTGCGAATCAACCCATGGAAAACGAATCCAAAGCCTTAGCAGCAGATTCTATTAGCAGTATTTTTGCGGGTTTAATCGGTGCTTCACCTGCAGCGGTTTATATCGAATCTGCCGCGGGAACTGCTGTAGGAGGAAAAACTGGCTTAACCGCAACAATAGTTGGGGTGTTATTTCTTCTGACCTTATTTATTTCACCACTCGCTTATCTAGTGCCGGCTTATGCTACGGCGCCTGCTTTGATGTATGTAGGCTTATTGATGCTGAGTAATGTATCAAAACTAAATTTTGCTGATTTTGTCGATGCATTTTCAGGATTATTATGTGCGGCTTTTATTGTATTAACCTGTAATATTGTGACGGGTATTATGCTTGGATTTAGCGCTTTGGTTATCGGTCGTCTTTGTGCCGGTGAATGGCGACAATTAACTACCGGAACAGTCATGATTGCAGTGATATTAGTGTTATTTTATGCCAGTGGTTGGGCAATTTAATGGTAATGAAAGATCTGATTATTTTTTTATAAGCGTTAGGAACAGGTTTAACGGATGACTTATTATATCACCCGTTAAGTTAAAGAATTTATTTTAATTTCTTAGATGAAGATCGACTAACACACCATTGGATTTTTTATCCCAGCAAACATCCGCATAGTCACTATCATTTGGCCATCGCTTTTTACATGTAATAACTTGATTACAAGGTAGAAACTTCTTATCTTTTGATATTTTAAAAATTAAATTTTTTAAATCGGATATGAAACTATCTTCATCTACATTTTTTAATATAAATTCTTTGTTTTCTTTAACACATTTTGCATAATCCTTGCTAGGACAGTCTGCATGATAATGTACAATGGCATTATACGAACATGCTGCCGCCATAGAAACATTAGTTATGAAAAACGATAAACATGTAAAAGCTAAACCTATAAATTTTTTCATTATTATTTTTTTCCAGTTGTAAATTAGGTCTTTATTAACCTAATGCCGCAGAGTCTACTTAAAATTTAAAACTAATTCAATATCGATTTTTTTTGTGCATAAAGGATGAAATGGAGATTGTTACCATGTAAAATAAATATTTATAACTTTAGGAGTTAATCTATGGTAAACAAAGAAGAATTAATTAAATTTGTCAAGGATAAGGTTCTTAAGGATAAGAAAAATGAAATTTTAAAAAAAATTAGCTCAATTGAAACAGAGTATTCACCAGGTTATCTATCTTTATCAGCATTATCCGAGGAGGATCTGAATACATTACTTAGATCTGTCGATGATGAAATAAAAGTTATAGAATCTGAAAAAAAACAAAACTTCTTCTATAGCCGTCTGTTAAATGTTTTTGGCAAAACACTTTCAATAGGAATTCCACTTATTTCTTTAGCTTTTATAATTGCATTTATTGCACTGGGTACTTTTACTGTGGGCATGATGCCCCTATGGCTTCCTACAGTGACTGTAATTTCAGCTATAACGCTAACTATTTTTTGTTGGTGTGCTAGTGCTGGTCATTCATTTGCACGCCACACAAACAGCGCTAATCAGTGTACGGCAGCCTTTTTAGAGCCACTAAAAGCAGAGATTGAAAGAGAAATAATAACAAAAAAATTGAATTTTAAAATCGTTACTCCAGTAGCTGAAACTACAGTTAATCAAGATCAAAATAGTTCGACATATTTTTCTGAATTAAATGGAAATAATCTGCCCAAACAAGCCGCGGAGAATTCTGTAACGTTAATGGGAAGGAAATAAGCACGTAGCTTATTTTCCAAAAGATAAAACCTCTTTTTTTCTCAAATTGCACAAGCAAGCGTTATAAATAGCGTGCGGCCACTAGAAGTTACTTGACACGAAAATAACAACCTTTGAATGGTTTATTGTTGATAGCAACAGAGAATCTCTAGCGCTATTGACTTTTAACCTTAAGGTTAAGTTTAATATTTTTTTAATCTCATAAACCCTAAAGCTTTGTATGAACCCTATTGTTGTGCTGGCTTATAGTTTTACTCTCAGTTTTGCACTGTTATTTATGAATTCGGCTGAAGCCAAAACTCAGATTATTAATTTGAGCGTGGCATATAAACAGGTTAATTTTACTGGAACACCGACGCAAGCGATTAGCATCAACAATCAAATTCCTGGTCCCATTTTACATCTAAAAGAAGGTCAACCGGTCCTCATTAACGTTCATAACCGACTTAATGTCGGCACTACCATTCATTGGCATGGTTTGTTGGTCCCTTGGCAAATGGATGGGGTAAGCGGTGTGAGTCAACAACCCATTCCTGCCGGTGGTTTTTTCCAATATCGTTTTACACCGCACCAATCCGGGAGTTATTGGTATCATGCCCATGACGGTTTCCAAGAACAACAAGGTTTGTATGGTGGTATTATTATCGACGCTAAAACTTCCGTCGCTTATCACTATAATAAAGATTTTGCCGTCGTATTGTCTGACTGGAGCAACACACGTCCGCAACAAATATACGCCAATCTTAAAAAAGTCGATGACTATTATGATTCACGTTTTCCCTTGCAACCTTCTTTATTCAAGTTTATTCGAGATTATAGAAACGCTACACCTCTAAAACGCCAACAATTGTTGCGTAGTTATAAAATGATGCAAAAAAGTCGTATGAATATTTATGATTTTAGTGATATTGCTTACGATGCGTATTTACTGAATGGACAGATAAGTCAACGACCTTGGACACGTAAGGTGAAATTAGGCGATGTCGTTCGTCTACGTTTTATTGGGGCAGGGGCGAGCACGAATTATAATGTCAAACTTGATCGTGGCATGATGAAAATTGTCCAAGTCGATGGTAATAATATCAACCCTTATACGGTCGATCACTTCAAGATTGAGCCTGGTGAAACCTATGATGTTTTAGTATCCATTAAACATTTAGGCGCGACGATCATTTATGCCGAGTCGATAGATACGCTAGGACGCGCGATAGGCATTCTTACGACGCAACCTAATTCATCGGTCAATATTAAAAACATTACACCTTTTCCTGAACCAGCTCCAATAATGATGGGTAACATGGCAATGGAAATGGATTCAAACGTCTTGCCTACCATGAGTTCCTCGGCGATGCCTAATATGCGCATGCACAGCGCACCGATGTCGGGCATGAAAAGTTTAACAGTAGGTTCGCCCTATCAAAAAATGATTGCAGCGGTTAAGACCAATAATCCTAATAAACCGATAGAAAAAACCATACACATGGATTTAACGGGTTATATGAATCGTTATATTTGGTTCATTAATGGCGTGACCATGAATAATGCAAAGCCAATTTTGTTAAAACCCGGAGAGCGTTATCGAATAATATTTACTAATCATTCGATGATGGATCATCCCATGCACATTCATGGTCATTGGTTTATTTTACGTAATGGGCATGGTGCTTACGATCCGTTGTTACACACTGTTGTTGTCCCACCCATGGCGACAGTGGTCGTCGATCTAGACGCCGATGCCAGTGGACAGTGGTTTTTTCATTGTCACCAGCTTTATCACATGGCAGCCGGAATGGCACGAGTATTCCAATACACTACGTTGATCGATGTAACACCTGCAAAGCAGACGGCGCAAAATATTGTTAAATCGTTAACTTATGCAAATCAGGCGATAGTTCGTGTTCAGCATTTACCTATCGATCAAAGCTTAGTCGATCATCCGGCGGATCATGCGCCGCGATTTTTTAGTGCAAATTTATTGGATGTTAATCAGAATTTGATCAATAACGATCAAGAAATTACTTATAAAGGTATGTTTGGTGGTGATAATAACAAGCTGCAATTATATTTGGAAAAAGCCGAAATTAGGCAGGGCGTTATTGAAAATGCTAATCTGGATTTGTTTTATTGGCATGCTATTAGTCAGTTCTGGGCAATTAAAGGGGGTGTGAATTATGTGTACCGTCCAGCGCTGACACCTTATTTTCAACCAGGTATGGGTATTGAAGGCTTAGCCCCTTATTTTATCCAAACCGATATTCGAGCCTACTATCATAACGGCAGTAGCAAACTGGATCTAGACATTAGTCGTGATACACAAATAGTGCACAATTTTTTTATCCGAGCCGAAGTAGAAGGTTTATTTGCAAGCAAAACGGTTGCGCGTGATTTAGTCGGTAGTGGATTCAACGAATTGCAGTTAACGTTAAGACCCTATTATCAAATCAATCCAACACTTGCCGTGTATATACAATACCAACACACCGGTAATTATGGTAATACGCAAACGTTATTTCAAGAAAATAATCTTTCTACTAATGATAATACTTACAGCGTGGGATTGTCGTTATTGTTTTAACTCAATAATCATTAATTTTTGAAGAAAATAGGGCTTAGCATGAAATATTACACCATTGGAAAGTTGGCTAGATTAGTTCAGCAAACCCCAGTAACCATACGTTACTATGAAAAAATTGGTTTAATTCCTATGTCGAAACGCAGTTTAGGGAATTTTCGTCTCTATCCAGAAAGTCTTGTACGCTGTTTTTATTTTATTCAAAACGCGAAATTGGTTGGTTTTGATTTAAATGAAATTAAATGTTTGCTTGATTTAGAAGCTAATCAACTACCCAGTCAGCAGATAAAGTTACGCATGCAGCAGAAAATTTCTTACATTGAAACTAAAATAAAGGGTTTGCAGCGCATAAAACAGGCTTTAATGGATTGGGAAAATGCCTGTGACGGTAGTGTTTTAATCACCGAATGTCCCATCCTTAAAGTGCTTTATCTTCCCCCCGAGGATATTCGTGATTATTTGCAACAGCAGCAATGATTTTTACCGACGTGTTAAGTAATATGCAGGTAAGATTTTAATATTCTTATTAAAAATAGTTGTTTCAATTTGTAAATTCCTGTGTAATAGATAGGTTCATCAATTAATTGGTTGAGATAGTCTGTGGATTTCCCCTCTAAACGCGCCAGCTTGATTATTATTATTGTTATTGCCGCTTTATTGGTTATTTTCGTGCCTTTATGGAAAGATTATCGTGCGGATAATTTACTCTCGTTTACTATTCCCAGCTTACCAGTAGCGCCTAGCGCAGCATTATTACCCATGACTTCAGATAAACCGAGTATGAAAGATTTGTTTGGCTATCCGTTGACGCCGGCAAAAGCGTGGGTGGTTGAATTACCGGATATTAAAGATCCAGTACAAGCTGAAAATTTAGTACAAACCTTAAGACATAAAGGTTTTAATGCTTATAGTCGTCAATACAAAAGTTTGCTAGGTAGGTTAACGCGGGTTTTTGTGGGTCCAGAAATTAAACCGGAGCAAATGAAACAAATAACCGAGCAATTGAATACTGAGATGCACCTAACCACGCAGATTGTTCCCTTTGATCCCTTACTTATTCAATAAATGTCAAAAAAAATTAAAAAATTAAGTTTTGCCGAACGTACTTCTTTTTGTTTAAACGCTAGTGCGCGACGTTTGTGTCAACTCATAGCGGATAAGCAAACCAATCTTTGTTTATCCGCTGATGTCAGTTGTATCTCTGAATTATTAAATTTGACGGATATTGTAGGGGCAGAAATTTGTCTATTAAAAACCCATGTCGATATCTTGTCTGATTTCACCGCTGGTTTTATCAAGCAACTTAACTATTTAGCGAATAAACATCAATTTCTAATCTTTGAAGATCGTAAATTTGCGGATATCGGTCATACGGTCAAGCAACAATATGCGGGGGGAATCTACCATATCGCTGACTGGGCCGATATCGTTAATGCGCATACCGTTCCGGGCCCAGGTGTTATTCAGGGTTTACGAGAGGTGGGCATAGCTAAAGGGCATGGTTTATTGTTGCTTGCGGAAATGAGTTCTACAGGTTCTTTAGCCAGAGGAATTTATACCGAAGCAAGTATTGCTATGGCTAAAGCGTATCCAGATTTTGTTATGGGATTTATTGCTCAGCATCAATTATCCGAAAACCCAGGCTTAATCCATATAACGCCGGGTATACAATCCGATTCGCAGGGTACAGATAGACTTGGCCAGCAATACATTTCCCCAGAGCAAGCGATTATGCAAAATGGCACAGATATCATTATTGTTGGTCGAGGTATTTATCAAGCAAAGGATCCAGCGGCGAGGGCCCAACATTACCGAAAATCTGCCTGGAAGGCTTACTTAGCATGTTGTTAAACGCCGAAAAACCCTCTTCTATTCCAGTCATTACCATTGATGGGCCGAGTGGTTCAGGTAAGGGTACGATAGGTCACTTATTAGCCCACGATCTGGCTTGGCATTTCCTCGATAGTGGGGCTATTTATCGCGCTGCCGCCTGGATTGCAATGTCGACGCAGACACCTTTTGAAGAGGACAAGTTACTTCCTTTAGTAGCCGACTTAGACCTTAATTTTAATCAGCGAGCTTCGGATCAAATGCTGAGGATTTTTTGGCAGCAACGTGATATTACCGATAGCCTACGCACAGAAGAAGTAGGTCAATTAGCCTCAAAATTAGGGACTTATCCTAAGGTTCGGCAGGCCTTGTTAGCTTATCAGCGAGCATTTCGCCGTGCTCCAGGTTTGGTGGCAGATGGTCGCGATATGGGTAGTGTTGTTTTTCCGGACGCTGAGCTTAAAATCTTCCTTGAAGCGAGCCTCGGAGAACGTGCTAAACGACGCTATTTACAGTTGAAGGGGAAGGGGAAGCATGTTAGCCTTAGCGCTGTGCGAGCAGAGCTTGAGCAGCGAGATCGACAAGATAAACAGCGAAAAGTGGCGCCACTGATAACGCCTTTAGGCGCTATCACTATTGATACAACGCGCTTAAGCATACAAGAAGTAGTGAAACTTATTAAAAATAAGCTACTACGGACTCGGACGAAAAAAATGTAACAGAGGCATTAGGCTAGAAATTTCCATTTTAGTTAATAGCTAAGTATTAAAACCGCGCATTTTGCGCCTTAACCATAGTTCTCTAAAAAAGAACAAGCGATATACACTATGAGCGAGAGTTTTGCACAATTACTGGAAGAGAATTTTTCCGAACGTATTTTTTATACCGGGATGATTATTACCGGAACCGTTGTCCGCATCGAAAAAGACCGAGTCGTTGTCAATGCAAATTTAAAATCAGAAGGCTTGATTCCTATTGAGCAATTTTATAATGAAGCGGGTGAATTAGAAGTCAAAGTGGGCGACCAAATTGACGTCAGTATTGAATCTTTAGAAGATGGCTTTGGTGAAACCCGTTTATCGCGTGAAAAAGCCAAGCGTGCAGAGATGTGGACAGCTTTACAGCGTGCACATGACGCCGATACGGTAGTGACAGGGAAGGTGACAGGAAAAGTAAAAGGCGGTTTTACGGTAGAAATCGGTAATCTGCGTGCTTTCTTACCGGGCTCATTAGTGGATGTACGTCCAGTACGTGATTCCAGTATTATCGAAGGTAAAGATCTGGAATTTAAGGTCATTAAGCTAGATCCTAAGCGCAACAATATTGTTTTATCACGACGTGCGGTGCTTGAATCTGAAGGTCAAGCCGGACGTGAACAGTTATTAACTGAATTAGAAGAAGGACAAGTCATTAAAGGTATCGTAAAAAACTTAGCCGATTATGGTGCATTTATAGATTTAGGCGGCATTGATGGCTTATTACACGTGACCGATATTTCCTGGAAACGTGTTAAGCAGCCGAGTGAAGTATTAACCATAGGCGATGAAATTGAAGTCGTGGTATTAAAGATCGAAAGAGATAGAGGTCGAGTATCATTAGGATTGAAACAATTAGTCGGCGATCCTTGGGAAGACTTAGTCAAACGTTACCCTGTCGGCACGCGCTTAAAAGGCAAGGTGACCAATGTGACCGATTATGGTTGCTTTGTCGAAATAGAAGAGGGTGTTGAAGGTTTAGTCCACGTTTCAGAAATGGATTGGACGAATAAAAATATTAATCCGAATAAAATTGTTCAAGCTGGCATGGAAATTGAGATCGTCGTATTAGATATTGATTCGGATCGACGCCGTATTTCTTTGGGTATTAAACAATGTAAGTCTAATCCTTGGGAAGATTTCGCCAATACACATGCTAAAGGTGAACGTATTACCGGAAAAATTAAATCGATTACCGATTTTGGTCTCTTCATCGGTTTACCAGGCAACATCGATGGCTTAGTACATTTATCGGATATTGCATGGAATTTATCTGGCGAAGAAGCAGTCCGTAAGTACAAAAAAGGTGATGAATTAGAAACAATAATCCTATCCATTGATCCTGAGCGAGAACGTATTTCGCTGGGTATCAAACAATTGGATACAGAGTCATCGCATCCTTTTGATAAATATAGTAAAGACCAAATGGTTAAAGGAAAAATAACCGAAATCAACGACGAAGGGATGAAAGTTGATTTAGGTAATAATATAGAAGCTCAGCTTAAAACGACTGAATATGGTGAAGAATGTAAAAATTTTGAAGTGGGACAAGAAATAGAAGCAAGAATTTTAAATCTTGATCGGAAAAATCGCCACATTTTACTTTCGCTTCTTCTAGATGAAAAATCAGTCAGCGCGAAGGAACTTTAATGGATGCAGGCACTTTTTGATCTGCATCGTACCATTAGAAGACACTCCTCAATAAAAGATAATTTTGTTGCTTTGTGTGTGTCGTCATTTTGAAGGTAAGTCTATGCGATGCATAACATATGCGTTCCTGATAGTATTATTTATATTGGGGCTGGTTTTTTCCGGCCTCAATTCCGAATTAGTGAGTGTTAACTATTACTTAGGTACTAAACGATTGCCGCTTTCTTTATTAACCATACTCAGTTTTGTTTTAGGTGGGTTATTAGGTTTGCTTACTGCCTTTATTACGTATATAAAACTCAAGTATGTTAATCGACGTTTGCGACATCGTTTAAATTTAGTTGAAAAAGAGCTTAGCAACTTACGAGCGTTACCGTTTAAAGATCAACATTAATTAGACTCTTCGCACTTGACATTGGCTGTGTTGCCACTTAACTCGCAATTCTCGTGGTATTGTCCATGCCAGATTGCTGTATGGGCGCGGCACTTGCCAAAAACCCAATTGCTGTGAGTATAAGCGAAGGTTCATCTACTTCATGAGTGTGACTATGCTGGAGTTACTGTTTCTGTTGCTTCCTATTGCCGCCGCTTCCGGTTGGTATATTGCTTATTGTCAATTTTCTAATTCAAATACGCATAAAAAACATGAATGTAATCGTGCGTATTTACGCGGTTTAAATTATTTACTCAATGAACAGTCTGATAAAGCGGTTGATACCTTTATTAAGATACTCGAAGTTGATACAGAAACAGTGGAAACTCATTTAGCCTTAGGTGTGTTATTTCGCCGACGTGGTGAAATCGATCGCGCTATTCGGCTCCATCAAAATTTGATAGCCAGACCCAATCTCGCGCATCCACAAAAATTACAAGCTTTGTTAGCCTTAGGAAGAGATTATTATTGCGCAGGTTTATTAGATAGGGCAGAGCGCTTATTTTTTGAAGTGATCCATCATGACGATAGGGAATATGCGCGTATTGCTGTACGTTATCTCTTAGAAATCTACCAGCAACAAAAACGTTGGGAAATTGCTATTAAGCAAGCTAAAAAAATCTCAAAATGGGATAACAAAATTTTTAAAAATATTGCTCATTATCACTGCGAATTAGCACAGAATTTATTAAACGCACAAGGCAGTCAAAAGGAAGTCATTAAATTTTTGGAGCTAGCCTTAAAGTATGATGCCCATTGTGTTCGAGCTAATCTAATTAAAGGAAAATTGGCCATTATTGCTGAAAAATGGGAAGAAGCCATTGCTATCTATCAAGCAATAAAAAAACAAGACCCAGATTACATTACTGAAACCTTAGAACCACTTAATCAATGCTATTTACAACATCAATCGGGATTGTTAGGGCTGCTGAGTTATTTACATGAAACATTGACCGAGCATGCGCAGACACCTATTTCACTGGCCATCGTTAAATTGATTCAAGCAAAAGATAATGATAAGGCATTACAATTTCTGACCCAGCAATTGCAAGATAAGCCTTCGTTGCCTGGTTTATATCATTTAGTCGATTTACATTTAGCCCAAGAGAATTGTTCTCTCACTGATAAAAGTAATTTGATCAGTTTAAAAGGACTTATTAAAAAATTAATGGAAAATAAACCTGTCTATCGTTGTTTAAGTTGTGGTTTTAATAGTAAAATTCTTGATTGGTTATGTCCAGCTTGTCGGAATTGGAGTACGATAAAACCATTATGAAAAAATTAATATAAACTAATAGCCTCTAAGCGTTTAACATCTTGCAATTTTTTTTCGTGCGAAATAAACAAAATGCGATCGGCTATTTTGCTGATAAAATGCCGATCGTGACTCACAAAGAGCAAAGTACCTGAATAGTTTCGTAATGCAATTGCCAAGGCTTCGGTCGCTTCAATATCCAGATGGTTGGTCGGTTCATCTAGAATCAAGACATTTGCTGGCTCCAATACCATTTTTGCCAGTAATAAGCGCGCTGCTTCACCGCCGCTTAAGGCTAAAATATCTTTAAGGACATCGTCTTTATTAAATAATACCTGTGCCAAGGTTTTACGTATCGATTGTTCACTGATTCCCGCAGCATATTGTTCTAACCAGGCTAAAACTGTAGCATGTTTATTGAGTAAGTCATGGTGGTCCTGTGAAAAATAACTAATATGCGTTTCATAGCCCCATTCGATATTCCCTAGCTCCGGATGCAAATTGCCAAGTATAATTTTAATCAGTGTTGATTTACCAATACCATTTTCACCCATAATTGCTACTTTTTCGCCACGTTTTATTTCGAAATGTAACTGCTGGAAAAGTTTTTTCTCCTTAAAATTTTTGGATAAATTGTTAACTCGTAATACCCATTTTCCAGAAGGGCGTATCGATTTGAATTGAAACAAAGGGGATAATCGCGAAGATTGCTTAATATCCGGGATTTCCATTTTGGCTATCATTTTTATACGCGATTGAGCCATTTTTGCGCGATTGGCACTCGCGCGAAATCTATCCACAAAACTTTGCATGCTCGCTATTTTAAGTTCTACACTACGCTTTTCTTGGAGTTTTTGTTCAACAATTAATTGTTTTTCAGCAAGAAATTTTTCATAGTTGCCGCTATATTGACGTATTTCAGCATAATCGACATCAAGGATCTGGTCGGCCAAGCGATTAATAAACTCGATATCATGCGATATAAAAAGCAGCAAACCAGGAAATTCATTTTTTAAATATTTCTCTAACCAGACAATAGAAATAAAATCCAAGTGGTTGGTTGGTTCATCTAATAATAAAATATCCGGCTCTTGAAACAAAGCTTGTGCGAGTAAGACACGTAATTTAAACCCCCCGGATAGTGTGCTTAATGGTTTTTCATGATATTCAAGCGCTATTCCTAAGCCCATTAATAGCTTGGCTGCTAAAGCAGAGGCACTATAACCGTCCAAACGCGCAATTTCTTCTTCTAGTTTACCTAAGCGATTGATGCTTTTTTCATTATGCAGATCACCCTGTAGCAATTTGTCCTTTTCTTGCATAGCTTGCCATAAATCAGGCTTTCCTTGTAAGACGATATCGCTAATCTGTGTATTTTCATAGCGAAATTGGTCTTGTTTCAACCAGCCTATACTCGCCGTTTTAGGGATGGATAGGGTGCCGGCAATGGGTTGTTCTGCATCGGTGAGTAATTTTAAAAAGGTAGATTTACCAGCGCCATTTGCACCAACTAAGGCATAACGACTGTGTGTGGATAGAATAAGATTTATATCATAAAATAACAGTTTTTCACCATAGGCCATGCTGAGTTGATTAATCGATATCATACTTCTTTACTCGAAAATTTAATTTTTTGGCGATAGTATACCGGTCTCGCCGAAAATGCGAATTTTCTGTTCCATAGACGTTTTCCGGTAATATCGGGGTGTTATAATTTTTAAAAAATAGATTGGAATTGTTAAAAAATTATGCTAAATTTATTTTAAATAATCTACGATTATATAGAATCATCCAAATTAGATAAAAACAATTTATTACTTAAATAAATAATCTCAGCCTAAATAATATCAATAAATAGGGAAATTGTTTCACATGTTAATAATCTAACTAATTTCGTTCTCAAAAAAACTTATTATTTCAGCTTTTATGTTGAAAGTTATTTTTTTATTAAAATAAAAAACGTCTCAATAAATATAAAAAATATTTTTAAAAAAAGGAGATGGATATGCCATTACCAAACAATTCTGAACTTGAAGCATCCCCGAGTACGAGTAGTAGCGAAGGTTCTCATTTTATTGATATAGAAAAAAATATTCAGAGCGCTGCGCCTAATTCGAAGTTAGCGATAGTTGTACCGGAGGCGCTAAGCTCAGTTATCAAATATTATCTGGATGGAAAAGGACATCCACGTTTACCCAAAGTGCTCCTGGACCAATTTCAATTATCGCTTGTGGCGCTTACTGGGGCGGGCTTATATGGAGAAGCATCCGATAATTATGCAGTATCTATCGGTTCAGAATTAGCTGGCCGTATCAATTACATAGTGTGTACTTGTGTAACCGCATTGGTGGTATTGTATAACTCAACTGAACTTTTTTTAGTCATGCGCAGGGCAGAAAATATCCCTAAAGAGCTCGTTCCGTATTTAACCAATTCAACTATAGGTATTAAAAAAGCTTTAGAAGATATCGCTATTTTCACGGGAGCTGCAATTTCTGCTTTACCTTTGGCAGCCGTTAGTTTTATGTATCCTATTCCAGGATTTTCAAAAAAATTACTCGCAATACAGGGAGTTATTGTGTTGATTGACAATACCATATTACATCTTTTTCCTTTAAAGCTAGCTCTTTCAGAACCTCTCTATCGATTACCCAGCTTACCCTTTGAATTTATTATACAACGAATTATGACTTGCCGGCTTAGTGTTGAAGAGAAAGAAAAAAGACAACTACAGGCGCAAATAAATCTACACTATAATGCAATTATACAACGTTTCGTTGGTCATTTAGATCTTGCGCAAAAACGCTTAAGTATTTACATGAAAGAAGTGAAAGGCGATATTGCTGAGATCAAAAAATCTCATCCACACGACACAGAATTATTGGTTGCTTTGTTAGATCATCTACGTTGTACCGCTTTTTCTGAGCGGCCAAGAGCGACACTGGATAATGTAAGGAATATTCTTAGAACAATGAGTTATCTCCCAGGTGCATTATGGGTAATGTCTAGCTGTGCAGGGTTTTTAGCAGCCCCCATTAATGAAATGACAGAGTTAACAGGAAGCTCAGCAATAGGGGCTATGATTTCAACACCACCGATTTATTTTTTAGGTGTGTTATTAGCATTTTTTGGTGGTAATGCGCTGCAAAATACGTTTGATTATTTTACTGACTGGAAAGATGAAGCCGTTAAAATTCCGATGTCCTTTAAACTTTATCCAAAGACGGCTACGTTACTAATTATTATATCCACGTATTTAGCATTGTTTTCTTATGCAGCAGGGGCGCAATTAATTAACGATAATTTTAAGGGGGATTTAGAATTTTTACGTCCTCATTTGCTGATTTTAGCTGAAACAGGCTTAAGCTTTTTAAGTTTTACTGCCATGATCGATTTCTTTAATAATACTTTAAATAAATTCGCTCAATATAGTAACCATGATGACGCAGGGATGGTTATCAAGCTTTTTTCGGAATTTGATCAAATCAAAAATACTATCCCAAAGATGAAACCTAGTTTATTACTAGAATCTTTAGCCCTTCAAAATAAAAAGCAATTAAAAACTTTGTTGAATATAAGAGAAGAGGAAACTGATCAAAAAAATCTCAATAAAACACTGATCCAACTCGCAGAAAAATTAAAAACAAAGATAATTAAAGAAGTTGGATTGATCAATGCAGATTATGCAGATGGGGGAAGCTTATCAACATTAATATCTAAGTTGGAGCGTGATAACGACTATCGCGTTGTGAAGATTGAAGCATTGTTAGCTTATTTCGATAAACTGGAATTGAATTTACTTTCAAGTTTGAAGGAAGATTGCCAACAATATAAGTCAATTTGTAAGCTCATGAAAAAATTAGGCAGTGTAAGTTTAGCGAGAGAATTGAATATTTTTCCTTATGACAGTAGCAACGATGGTAATTTAGCTGGATCTTCTTCAGAAACAACCCGGTTACTACCAAGAACTCCATACAGAGGATCTATTTTAGCTCGTTTTTTTCATCGGCCGTATGAGAATGAAGAGGAAAGGGTATCAAGTCTTTCTACGTCATTGCAAATGGGGGTATAAAATCGGAATGTAGTGAATTCAATTGATAAGCGCGCAGCTTTGTACAAAAAAAGACGAAAAAGTTCAGCTTGAATGGAACTTAGAACAAAAAACGACGGTATTAACTAGAAGTCATTATTTATTTTTAAATTAATTACATCGAATGATTTCAAACGCGCCTAAAGCTTACCTCCGATAATTCCGATTATCGGATTAATGTAATTTCAGGTGCGTTCTAAGTTCAATTGCAACAAGGTCAAAAAATACTCATTAAATTAATAACTTACATCAGTTTGACATACCATAACTTTTACTATCAAGAGTAACTCGAGTATCCGACTCATTGTTATTAGC
>JBBIWD010000007.1:0-80880 GCA_037439325.1 Rickettsiella sp. | reverse complement strand
GCTAATAACAATGAGTCGGATACTCGAGTTACTCTTGATAGTAAAAGTTATGGTATGTCAAACTGATGTAAGTTATTAATTTAATGAGTATTTTTTGACCTTGTTGCAATTGAACTTAGAACGCACCGATTTAGAATTAATACCGATAATTATTTATTATTAGAGGAATACTTAAGAAATTTTTTTAATTAAAAGTTAAATAAAGCTCATAGAGCTTAGGGCGTTATATTTTTAGCTTACTAGGCGTGTCGTCAATTAATTATGTATTCTATCAGGAGTGTTTACTTATGATACGAAGTTTAATGGTCTATGTTTTTTTGTCCCTTGCTTTTAATGCATATGCGGACGAATTAGCTCCTAAAGAAGCGACTCAATGGACTCAGCAAAAAAATCAGTCAATTCTAGTTAAACTGCCTTTCAATGATAAACAGGATTTTGAAGATGCAAAAAATAATTTTATCGGTAATATTCCAGATTTACAGATTAAAAATAAAGAAGGTCGTATTATTTGGTCGATAAAGAATTATGCTTTTATACTTGCTTCATCACAATCGCCTTTCAGCGTCAATCCAAGTCTTTGGCGTCAATCGAAACTCAACATGAATCAGGGTCTTTATCAGGTTAAAGACAATATCTACCAGGTGAGAGGCTATGATCTCTCTAACATGGATATTATAGAAGGTACCAAAGGCCTAATTATCATCGATCCTCTGCTGACTAAACAAACTGCAAAAGCAGCACTCGAATTATATTATCAATACAGGCCTAAAAAACCGATAGTTGCTATTATTTACACACATAGTCATGTGGATCATTATGGCGGTGCAGGCGGCATAACAACACCCGAGGCCGTTGCAAACGGAAAAGTAAAAATACTTGCTCCACATGGTTTTTTGGAGGCAGCAGTCAGTGAAAATGTCTATGCTGGAAATGCAATGAGTCGGCGTGCAATTTATATGTATGGCGCGTTATTACCTAAAAATGTTAGAGGGCAGATCGATGTAGCTTTAGGAAAAACCGTCTCACTAGGTGACATAACCTTAATTCCACCCACTGACATTATCACCAAGACTGGCGAAAAACGAATGATCGATGACGTCGAGATGATATTTCAAATGGCGCCGAATACAGAAGCGCCTGCTGAAATGATCATTTATTTTCCAAAGCAACGCGCATTGTGTATAGCCGAAGATGCAACACATACATTACATAATCTTTATACCTTGCGAGGGGCACAAGTAAGGGATGCCGTTAGTTGGTGGAAAACTTTGAATACGGCTATTGAAATGTTTGGACACCAATCAGAGGTTATATTCGGCCAACACACTTGGCCGAAGTGGGGCACAGAAAATATCGTGAACTATTTAAGTAAGCAAAGAGATCTTTATAAATATATCCATGATCAGACTCTTCATATGATCAATTTAGGATATACGCTGACAGAAGTTGGCAATCGACTTCAATTGCCCCCATCATTATCCGATGAATGGTATAACAGAGGATATTATGGTTCTGTGAGTCAGAACGCTAAAGCAGTTTATCAACGTTATCTAGGTTGGTATGATTCAAACCCTGCACATCTTGATCAATTATCTCCGTCAGAAGCGAGTAAACTTTATGTTGAGTTTATGGGTGGTGAAGATGCAGTTATTCACAAAGCTCGTGAATATTACAAAAAAGGTCAATATCGATGGGTTGCTGAAGTCATGAATCATGTTGTTTTTGCCAATCCTAAGAACCAATCTGCACGTAATTTAGAAGCTGATACATTTGAGCAACTCGGCTATCAAGCTGAAAATGCGACATGGCGCAATGAATATTTGATGGGGGCTTACGAGCTGCGTCATGGTGTCCCTAATGATATAGGAACTGAGTCGGCAAGTGCTGATACATTACGCGCGATGCCGGTAGAAATGTATCTCGATTTCATGGGTATTCGGCTGAATAGTAAAAAAGCAGAAAACAAAAAAATTCGAATTAATCTAAATTTAACTGATAAAAAACAAACGTATGCACTTGAATTAGAAAATTCGGTATTAATCTATACTTTTAATAAATCTATTAAAGACGCTGATGCGACATTAAATCTTACTAGAAAAATTTTTAATAAATTGACACTAAAGCAAAAAGATATTACGCAAGCTATTTCAGATGGTGATATTAAATTAGAGGGTAGCAAGGATAAAGTTGATGAGTTTATGGGTTTATTCGATAATTTTCCTCCGATGTTTAACATTGTTACGCCAAATTAAATAGGATGATGGATGATAAGACACACCTATTTTAAATAGCTAAAATAGCGCATTAATAAAATTTCTATTACTTTTATGGTTATCTGATGGACTCTTTATGTTAAGGCTGTAAAACGATATACCTAGTAAATTATTAGCTCTAGTAAAAAGCTTACAAATTGTAACTATTTTGATCACCTAATCGCTTCCCTATATAATTAGCCCATTTTAGGCTATTGGATACCAAAGATGCTTAACAAGTTCTGGGCAATTTTTCTAGGTGTATTGTTGATTGTCCCATTAGTATCAGCTAAAGAAAACTTTACTTTAAAATGCAAAACGGGTGAATATACTATTGATCCAGCAACCTTGGCTATTTCAGTTGCTCCCACTGACGATTTAGCGTCAATTAGTTTGACGCAAGAAGGACATTCATTTGATGAGGTAAAGGATCTAAAAGTCGATAATAAAACTGCCCAATGGTTTTACCCTCATCTGAATATACAAGTTAAAGTGCTTACAGATGAACAAGGCCTAAAATTTTCTTTTAAAGCAAACAAAGAACAAGTCTTTCAATGGCCTATAGCAGGATTAACACCACAGGCTAAAGCTTTAGTTCTTCCGGATGGTGAAGGCTTATATATTCCTAATCATGATACTTTTTGGCTTAAAGAATTTAAAAAATATCCTAACTTATCTCTCAGTATTCCTTTTTGGGCTATCGAATATTCTGATGAAATTTATGTCAGTTATATTTGGGACGATCACGATGTCGATACTGATGCGCAAGTTCGTGAAAAGCAAACACAACTTTATTTAGTGAATGAACATCATTTCTCAAAAAGAGCACGTTTTCCAGAATATACATTATTAATTCATTTCACCGGGGATACTCCGATAAGCTCTGCACTGGACTATCGCAATTTACTTATCAATGAAAATAAGTTTTTTTCACTCAAGCAAAAGATTTTGGAAAACGCTAACGTGAATAAATTATTAGGAGCTTTTCACATTTGGGTCTGGGGAGATGGCAAAAGCTTAGCTATGCTTAATGAGTTAGAACAATTAGGCGTTAAGCATGCTTTAATAAATTATGATGCCAGCCCACTTCAGGACAGCGTTAATATCAAAAAAGATTATATTTATAAAGCTGAAAACATGGGTTATTTAATCGGACCTTATGATAGTTTTGATAATGCACAAAATCCAAAAACTTCAGATAGTATAACCTCTACCTGGTCTAACCATTTATGGCCCGAAGCTTGTATTCTAAAACCCAATGGATCGTCTTTAAATGGATTTGCAAATCGCGGTTGTTACTTAAGCTCTGAAGCACTTCGACTAAGAGAATCTAAAGAGAAAAATATTGCTGACCAAGTCGAAAAAATATTAAATAAAGGAGACAATACGCTTTTCCTCGATTGTGATGCGGCCAATCCACTTTATGATGATTATTCAAAATACCATCCCATGACACGCGCACAAGATTTAAATAATCGTTTGGAACGGATGCGTTATATTAGCAGCAGTAAAAAAATAGTATTGGGATCAGAAACTGGATTAGCTTGGTCGAGTAGTGTAATTGCTTATAATAGCGGTGCGTTTTTGTCTTTTCCAGAAGTATTTTGGCCAGCTTTACAAGACAAAAAGCATTTTGGTGTTTGGTGGCCTGACTGCGCTCCAAAAGTGTTATTCCAGGCATATAATGCTCTGGATGAATTCATTCGTGCTTCTTATAATCCACACTATAGATTACCGTTGTATGAAACAGTATTTCATGATTCTGTGATTACCACCGATCGCTGGGAATTGAACGAATTAAAGATTCCTGCGATTAGAAAAACTAAATCTTTGTTACAAAATCTTTATAACGTTCCTCCGATTTGGGTATTAGATCAAAAGACTTTGCAAAAAAATAAAAAATATTTTGTTAATTACTATAATTTTTTCTCTCCTCTTCATCAAATGGCTGGTATAGAAGCTTTGACCACATTTGATTGGTTAACAGATGATCATTTAGTGCAACAAACGCAATTTGGAAATCGACTTATCTTAACTGCTAATTTCTCAAATAAATCTTATGAAAATATAGGCCCGCATTGTATTCAAGCGCAATGGAAAGAAGATGGTAGTCAATCATTATTTTGCCCAAAGAATTAAAATTTTTATACTAGATTTTTTTAGTCATCTAATTTAAGCTAAACCTTTAAATTTTACTAAAAATAATAAAAAAATTCGAGTGGGTTGTTGTAAAAAATTTATTTCAATATGGAACGAGATAAAGAAATTTCCCGGCTTTATGGGCAAAACGACCGCAGTGGATCAATTGAATGATACCACTGCTTTTCCATGGTTTTTAAATTTCTCCAAGAATTTTTCTGCAGATTATAGAAGATGCAAAAATAATCATTGGGATTATTTGGTTTCTATTCACGACTTTATTCCAGTTGAAGAAGACCTTAGAAATTATTTAATAGAAAAATATAATATACTATTATCATCTTATTCAGATGACGAAGAAAACCCTTTGGTCATAGACGATAGAGATGATAAATGTGTAATTTTACATAGAAAGAAATGTTTAGAATTTGAAAAAGAAATAAAAAAAGAAAGCTTCTCACAAGAAATAAATTTTTATTCCATTCAACATGAAATACAAAAAAATAAAAAGACTACAAGAAAAAAAGTTAAAAATATACCCGCGTGTTTTTTAAAAAAACGAGAACCAATAAGAATTTATTCAATTACATTCTGGGAGAAAGTTAACAAATTTGTTATTAAAAACAAAGTGGCACAATTTTTATTGCTGCTATGGTATGGAATTAGCTGTCATGCCAATTTATTAAATTGGATTAGTTTTTTACTTCTTTTTTTTTCTTTATCACTCTATAGCTATCCAATTATTTTCTTATTGTTAGGTATATCATTAGCAAGTTATCTGATCTTGCGTTCTTTTTATTTGGTTAAAAAAGATTTGATAAACTCGCTAGGAATTTCTACAGATGAAGCAGAGAGAATTTTAGAGTTTGTTAAAATAAAAGTATTTAATGAAGAAAAAAACAGGAATGAATTTAAATTAATTTATGAAATTTTTGATTTGTCAAAAGCAAAACTAAATCTAGATGAATTTTTAAGTTCAATTTCAAGTATTCAACAAAATTTTGATCCAATTTATTGTCCAGATTTAAGCATAGAGCAATCCAAACTTTATCAATATCTAATAGAAATATACCCAAAAACACAGTTTATTGTTTCTCTAACGATAAACTTAACTAGCGTGATTCTTTATACGTATTTGTTGACATGGGCTATTCAAAGTTGCTTGACAGTTTTAGGCGCTGTCAGTTTGGCGGCCATTATCTCCTCTCCTATAGTAGTGGGTATTTTGATTTTAATTGTAGCTGGGGTTTTTTTAATCCAACATCTTTGCGAATTTCTTGCCAGAGAAAATTTTTATCAACGAACTATTTTAAGCCGAATTAATGAAAAATGTGAATATCAGTATAAGGATGAATATGGCAGAAAACATGTTATTCAAATGGAAAAATGGAAAAAGTTTGAATATTTGCAAGCTAATATTTTTTTTTTAGAATTGGAATTTAAAAATTTTTTCCAAAAAAATAGTCTGTGTAGTTTAAATAATAAATTTTATAATTTGTTTAATAGCTATATGCTCAAAAAAAAATTTCATAACCCCTATGAAGAGGATAAGGGATTAGAAAGACCAGGTTTATTTTTTAAAAGTTTAAAAAAGTTTTTAAACCGATTTTTTACCTTTTCCGGAGGTGGTTTTTATGGATATAACTTAGCACAGCAAATTGTATGGAAAAGTAACCTAGGAATGCATATGTTCGTCAAAACACTTACTTTGCCAATATTATTGATTTTCATTCCCTTGATTATTATAAATGGTATTGCCAATCTTATTACTTATCACTTTCATAGTAGACAACAAAATCGTTTTGAAATGGCAAAAAATTTAGATAACAGAATAGAAGTTTTAGAACGAACCAATAAAAAACTTTTATTTTTAGCAAGTCTTTTAAGCATAGAGCTTAAGCATTCATCTGCTTCGGCGATTGATTTAAATGCTGACTCAAAAAATATTTCTTCCAAAAAATCTGATTATTTTTCATTTTTTAAAAAGAATCCCCAAAAAATAAATACAAACCCAAAAAGAAGCATATCATCCTCAATGATAAATTTTCATAAGGTTTAAAATGTAAATGGATTTATTTTAAAAGCTTTATACTTGCCTTATTTAAAACTTAATAATATATTTTGTTAAACTGATGTTTAGTATATATTGCAGGAAATTGCTTTGGAAATTTATTTAGTGGGTGGAGCAGTACGTGATCAATTATTGGGTTATCCGATAAAAGAACGCGATTATGTTGTTGTGGGTGCAGATCCTGAAGAAATGTTAAAGCAAGGATTTCGTTTAATAGGTAAAGATTTTCCAGTATTTCTTCATCCTAAAACTCATGAAGAATATGCTTTAGCACGCACAGAACGCAAAATTGGACCTGGTTATAAAGGCTTCTCATGTTACTCAGCACCGGATGTTACTCTCGAGGATGATTTACTACGTAGGGATTTGACCATTAATGCAATGGCACAAAATACTAATGGCCGTATTATTGATCCGTTTCAAGGACAAAAAGATATAGAGAGTAAGTTATTACGCCATGTTTCTCCTGCCTTCAGCGAAGATCCTGTACGTATTTTACGGGTGGCACGTTTTATGGCGCGTTTTGCTCCATTAGGCTTTCGAGTAGCTAAAGAAACCATGGAGTTAATGAAGGCCATGGTGTCTGTGGGTGAAGTTAAAGCCCTGGTACCAGAACGAGTTTGGCAAGAATTTTCTACTGCGCTCAATGAACCTGCGCCGCAGGCTTTCATTAAAACCTTATATGCTTGTGGCGCATTATCAGTATTATTTCCTGAGTTGCAAGAGTTATATACACAATATGAACATAACACCAACCCACGTGCATTAGGCCATCATAGTTATTTATCCGTTTTAGAAAAAGCAGTAGCATTGACTGATGATCCAAAAGTTCGGTTTGCTGCCATACTTTGTGATTTAGGTAAGGGCGTAGCAAAAGAAACTCAAACAGGAATTCATACAATACAAGCTTTATGCCAGCGTTATCGTATACCCCATGATTATGTTTCTCTTGCCGTCACAGCGGCGGCTTATCATCTACTTTGTCACCGGGCTTTAGATCTAGATGCACAGTCGCTTTACATTTTACTAGAGAAAACCGATGCCTTTCGACAATCTTCACGCTTAGATCAATTTTTATTGGTTTGTGAAGCAGATTTCCAAGCCTATTCTGGACTTGATCACATAATATACTCACAGAAAGCTAGAGTATTGGCCGCTTTTGCTGCGGCTAAGAAAGTATCTGCAAGTAGGATAAGAAAATCAGGTATAACTGGCGCAGCGTTGGGGAAAAAACTAATTGAACATCGTATTTTAGCTATATCTCAATTTTTGCAAAAAATATAATTATCCTCCTGCTAATGTTACTGACGATAAGCTCTGTAAATTGAAATCATTGCATGCGTTAGCAGAGTCTCTTAGAATATAGAGATCATTAATGATCTCTCCTCATCAGAGGCATATTTTGTTTATAGAATAGTTCTATATACAATAGCGATGGATGAAGTATTACTTAAAGAATAGGTTTAATTTTAAGGACCCAGCATTTATTTATGTTAAGTGATGAGCTATTGTGCTATGCAAAAAAACTCGGTTTTGGCGAACTTTTTTTTAAAATAGAAGAGATTAATCAACTTTGTGCCATAGTAGCGATACATAGCACGCGCTTAGGCCCAGCTTTAGGGGGTTGTCGTTTTATTGAATACACATCCATAGATTTTGCGATTCATGATGCTTTACGTTTAGCACAGGGAATGAGTTACAAAGCAGCATTAGCTAATTTACCTTTAGGTGGCGGTAAAACTGTGCTAATGCGTCCTAAATCGTTGTCTGATCGTAGTGCTTATTTTCGCGCGCTGGGTCGTTTTGTGAATGAGTTTAGAGGACGTTATATTATTGCGATGGATAGTGGTGTGCTAATTGAGGATATGGACAGCATTGCGCTTGAAACTTCCTATGTCGTGACTACCTCTAAGCATAAAGGTAATCCTGCACCTTATACCGCATTAGGTGTGTTATATGGCATTGAAGCGGCGGTTAAATTTAAACTCCATCGTGATCATTTAGAAGGTGTGCATGTTGCCATTCAAGGGATGGGACATGTGGGTTTTGCTTTGGCAAATGCATTGCAAAAAAAAGGTGCTCGTTTAACCGTTTGTGATAATAATATCGAGCTAATCCAACGTTATTCAAAAGATTTACAGGTTAAAATTGTGGAGCCGGATGAGATTTATGCAGTGGAATGTGATATTTTTTCTCCTTGTGCTTTAGGAGCAGTTTTGAATGATGAATCAATTTCTCAACTCAATACGGCGATTGTGGCAGGGTCCGCTAATAACCAATTAGCCAAACCACAGCACGCAGAAGTCTTGCATCGGAAAGGAATTTTATATGCTCCAGACTATGTAATTAATGCAGGAGGTTTGATTTATGCTTATGCCGAATATCAAAATCGCCTGAATCGGGAATATGTGGTACAACACATATCAACAATTTATAGTACACTCTTGGAAATATTTAAGTGCGCAGATAAGGAAAACAAATCTCCTAGCGTGGTTGCAGATAGCTTGGCTGAATCACGATTAAATAATATTTAAAGAAAGATTTCTATCAGGCATTTCAGGTAGAACTTTTTAAAAGAGGTTAATATGAGCGAGGTTGCGAGATTCTCTATCGAGTATACCCGTTTTCTGGATCCTAAGGGCAAAGTCCAGCAAGATTTGCCAGTATTTACGCATAATGTTCACGAGTTATTAAGTTTATATCGGCAAATGATGCTCACCCGTCTTTTCGATTATAAAGCCGTTGCCTTACAAAGAACAGGTATGCTCAATACGTATGCTTCGACACTCGGACAAGAAGCCATTTCCGTAGGGATAGGTGCGAGTATGCAAAGAGAGGATGTGTTATGTCCTTTCTACCGTGATTATGCCGCACAACTAATGCGTGGTGTAAAAATGAGTGAGATTCTTAGTTTTTGGAAAGGCAATGAATGGGGTAATCATTTTAGTGAATGTCCTTTAGATTTTCCTATTTGTGTACCGATAGCGACTCAGCTTTTACATGCTGCAGGTGTTGCGACCGCTTTTAAACTACGTAAACAAGCAAGAGTTGTTGTATCAACCTGTGGTGATGGTGCAACATCTGAAGGTGATTTTTATGAAGCTTTAAATATCGCGGGTGTATGGCAATTGCCTATTGTGTTTGTCATTGATAATAATCAATGGGCAATTTCTGTGCCGCGTAAACATCAATCTCATGCGCGAACTTTAGCACAAAAATCCATTGCAGCAGGAATCCATGGCGAACAGGTTGATGGAAATGATGTTATAGCGATGAAATTTGTGATGGATAAAGCAATTGCCAAAGCGCGTAAAGGACAAGGTCCTAGTCTTATTGAAGCATTAAGCTATCGATTAAGTGATCATACGACTGCCGATGATGCGAGCCGTTATCGTCGTGAAGAAGAATTGCAGCAGGCATGGCAAGAAGAACCTTTAAGACGTTTAAAAAATTACTTAATTAATCAGAACAGTTGGTCGGATGAAGAAGAAGAAGATTTTAAAAAAGAATGTGAAAAAAAGATCGAAATCGCTGTGGCTGAATATTTTTCCTTAGCGGAACCCGCAGTGACTGATATATTTGATTATCATTATGCAGAATTACCGCATGACTTAATTGAACAACGTATCGAAGCTGAAGCATTGTTTATGTTAAGCAAGGATCTGGTTAATGGCTGAAATATCATTAATAGAGGCGATTACGCAAGCATTAGCCTATGAAATGTCTGTTGATAAAGAAGTTGTTTTACTAGGTGAAGATATTGGTATTAATGGTGGCGTATTCCGAGCAACATCGGAATTATTCAAAAAATTTGGTGCCGATCGTGTTTTAGATACTCCCTTAGCAGAATCCATGATAGCCGGCCTTGCAATAGGTATGGCAACACAAGGTTTAAAACCTGTTGCTGAATTCCAATTTATGGGATTTAGTTATCCGGCACTCGATCAAATTATCAATCATGCAGCGCGTTTTCGTAATCGTACGCGTGGACGTTTACATTGTCCTTTAGTGTTTCGGATGCCCTATGGTGCAGGGATCCACGCACCTGAGCACCATTCTGAAAGTACGGAGGCTTTTTATGCACATATTCCAGGGTTACGCGTGGTGGTTTCTTCATCGCCGGCACGAGCTTATGGTTTATTGCTGGCCTCGATCCGTAATCCTGACCCAGTAATTTTTTTAGAACCCACACGCCTTTATCGTTTAAACAAACAAAAAGTAGCCGATACAGGAGAAGCTTTACCTTTAGATCAAAGTTTTATTTTAAGAGAAGGGAGCGATATCACTTTGATTAGCTGGGGTTCGATGTTGCATGAAACTTTATTAGCTGCGGATAAGTTATTACAAGAAAAAGGATTACATGCTGAAGTCATTGACGTTGCCACACTTAAACCTCTAGATATTAATACACTTTTAACTTCCGTAGAAAAAACTGGACGATGTATCGTTATCCATGAAGCGGCTCGTTTTTGTGGTGTTGGCGCAGAAATTGTAGCTCAGTTGAGCGAAAAAGCATTTCTTTTTTTACAGGCACCTCTACAGCGTGTTACTGGTTACGATGTGACAGTTCCTTATGCGCAATTAGAAAAACATTATTTACCCAGTGTTACAAGAATTTACAATGTGATTGAGCAAACATTGGAGTTTACATGACGATATTTAACTTGCCTGATCTCGGTGAAGGCTTACCCGATGCAGAAATTCGAGAATGGTATGTGCAGAAAAATGATTTTATTAAAGCCGGTCAGCCTATGGTTGCTATGGAAACTGCAAAGGCATTGGTCGATATTCCTGCGCCTTTTAGCGGCAAAGTAACTAAGCTCTATGGTAAAATAGACGATATCATAAAAACCGGACAAGCGTTAATTGATATCGAAGGGGAAAATCCTACTAAAAAAAATACTGAACAAGCCACTGTCGTCGGAAATTTGCAATTAGATGGAGCTATTCTTGAAGAATCTCCGCTAGGAATTTCTCCCAAGCAGCACTCGATGCCACATCAGAATGGGATTAAAGCAACTCCTGCGATTCGGGCATTAGCAAAAAAATACCAGATTAATTTGCACGATTGTAAGGGAACAGGTCCTGATGGACAAATTCTCGTCGCTGATATTGAGAAAATGATACAGCAAAGATCTAGCAAGGAAATTGTATCCTTACCCAAAGGCGAAAGGCATATATCAAGTTCTTTACCTCCACTCCCACCAGGCTACAAACCCTTACGCGGCATCCGCCGTGTAATGGCAAGTACAATGAAACAGGCGCAGCAATCTATCGTGCCCGTAACGTTGGTCGACGATGCGGACATCCATGCTTGGCCGGAAAAAACAGATATTACTTTACGTCTTATTCGTGCGATTATGGCTGCCTGTCAGCGTGAATCACGACTTAATGCTTGGTTTGATGAATCGCAGTTAGCTTTATGTCAACATAGTCAGATTGATTTAGGTATCGCTATGGATGCACCCGAAGGCTTGTTTGTTCCGGTTTTAAAAAATATTGCACAAGAAAGCGCAGTCAATTTAAGGAAAACAATTAATAAATTTAAACTTGAAGTAAAAAATCGCAGTATTTCACCGGATGATTTATTAGGAGCAACGTTTATATTATCCAACGTGGGTGTTTTTGCAGGTCGTTATGCAACTCCTATCATTATTCCGCCTATGGTTGCGATTTTAGCAGTTGGACGGATTAATGAAAAAGTAGTTTCCGAACAAGAAAAAATCAGTGTACATAAACAATTGCCTTTATCTTTAACTGTGGATCATCGTGTTATTACCGGTGGCGAAGCGGCGCGATTTTTGTCGGCATTAATCATTGATTTACAAGCAGCGTGATCTAAATAATGCTACCCCTACCTGCACGCAAACGCTTTGGCCAACATTTTCTGCATGAAAGTTTTGTTATTGATAAAATCGTGCAAGCGATCGCTCCTAAAAAAACCGATCATATGATTGAAATCGGTCCAGGTTTGGGTGCGCTAACTGAACAGTTGTTACCCTGCCTTAAAAGTTTAACCGTGATAGAGCTAGATAAAGATCTCATTCCTCTATTAAAGGAAAAATGTACAGCGCTTGGAGAATTAATTGTTCATCAAGGTAATGTTTTAAAAATTGATTTTCATACTTTGAGTAAGTCTAAACAAGTTTGGCGTTTAGTGGGAAATCTTCCTTACAATATTTCGACACCTTTATTATTTCATTGTCTTGAGCAAGCCGACATTATTCAAGATATGCATTTTATGTTGCAGAAGGAAGTTGTGGATAGAATAAATGCATATCCAGGACAATCGAGTTATGGTCGTTTAAGTGTGATGATTCAATATTATTGCCAGGTAGAAAAACTATTTAATGTGAAATCGGGTGCTTTCCAACCGCCTCCAAAAATAGAATCGGCGGTGATTCGGCTTATTCCTTATCGAGAGTTACCTTATAAAGCCAATGATCCCTTACTGTTTGCTGAAATAGTAAAAAATGCATTTAATCATCGGCGTAAGATGCTACGTAATAATTTGGCTAATTGGCTACAAGAACAAGAATTTGCGGAACTAAAAATTAATCCGACACTACGACCAGAACAACTTGCTATTAGTGATTATGTCAAATTAGCTAATTTTGTGGATGAAAGAGATAAATTAGACAATCCCACTTCAATAAATTGATGTGGGATGAGAATTAAAAAGATGTTACTGATTTTTTATGAAGCTTTAATGATGGTCTTTGTCTTTATTACAAAATTTATCTTTGTGCTCTCTACAAAAATCATCATATTGTTTTTGAGCTTCTTCTCTTGCAATACCATATCGTTCTTTAATTTTACCGATGATTTTTTCTTTATTTCCCTTGGCTTCCATCCAATCGTTATCCGTTAACTTTCCCCATTTCTCGTGAAATTTCCCTTTAATTTGCTCCCACTTCCCTTTTAGATCTTCTGAATCCATGTCTATCTCCTTGTGTTGGATGAAAATTATATTAAAAAATTTTCTTAAAATTTTTATTTAATCCAGTATAGCTTAAGTTTAAGGACATTCAAGCCGATGCAGTAGGATCATTTTATTGTTAAATCCATCATAGAGAAAGTATATACATAACCGTCACCACTATGATGGATTTAATAAATTATGCGCTTTTCTTTACTTCAATAAGATGAATAGTAAATACAAGTGTTTGATTAGGCCCAATCGCTTTATCAACGCCATGCTCTCCATACGCTAATTGTGGTGGAATAACAACTTGATAAGTGGCGCCTGGCTTCATGATTTTTAAAACTTCTATCCAACCAGGAATCACATTATTTAGTGGAAAAGTTACAGGTTCTTTTGATTTCTCAAAAACTGTACCATTAATATAACTTCCGATGTATTCAACTTTAACCATGGAAGTGTCTGTTGGACTCTGGCCGTTGCCAGGCTGTATTATTTTATATTGAATTCCACTTTTTGTGGTGATAACACCAGGTTTTGTTTTATTAACTGCTAAAAAAGAATCGCCTTGCTGTTTATTTTTGAAGCTAATATCCTTAAATTCAGCTTGTTTTTTGTTAATCAATTCTTGTTGAAAATTTTTCAAAATATCCGCCATTTGTGCTTGGGTTAATAATGTTTTTCCGTGAGAGGCATCGGTCAATCCTTTTTCTAAAGCGGCCGGATCGACATCGATGCCTTGTTCTTTAAAATTTACAGCCAAATCAGCACCGATACTGTAACTGATTTGACCTTTGGTCGTCTTTAGTAAAGGAGAATTACTGACTATTTTGGGAAAAGTAGAACTGGTTTTGAGTTGATTAACTGTAACCGGAGGGGTACTCTGTGCAGCCAGTATGTTTGAACTGATGAGTAAGCTAATCAGGGCAGTCAATACAGGTAATCTTGTCATTGGATTTCCCCTTGAGAGACGGTATTAAAAACCGATATATTGCCCTAACTTTCGTTAGAACACTATAGTTAATTAACAAAAATTTAAAAATTATGCCATTTTCTACAGAATTTGATGTCATTATTGTTGGCGGAGGTCATGCTGGCACTGAAGCAGCTTTGGCAGCAGCGCGTTTAGGTGCGTCCACTTTATTATTGACACATAACATTGAAACGCTAGGGCAGTTATCTTGCAATCCCTCTATAGGAGGGATTGGAAAAAGCCATTTAGTAAAAGAGGTTGATGCTTTAGGTGGGATCATGGCGCATGCGGCTGATCTATCAGGAATACAATGGCGTACACTGAATGCCAGCAAGGGCCCTGCAGTACGCGCAACGAGAGCGCAAATGGATCGTAATTTGTACAAACTAGTGATTCGTAAGGCCCTAGAAAATCAAGCCAATTTATTTATTTTTCAACAAAGCGTCGACGATGTAATCCTTCAGTCTAATCGCATTGTAGGTGTGATAACACAAATGGGATTACGTTTCTATGGAAAAACAGTAGTGTTGACTGCCGGTACTTTTTTAGCAGGAAAAATTCATATAGGTTTGCAGCAAGCCCAAGGGGGCCGTGCAGGTGATCCGGCAGCTAATTCCTTAGCAGAAAAACTGCGTCAATTACCTCTACGGATTAAACGTTTAAAAACTGGAACGCCTCCGCGTTTAGATGGACGTACTATTAACTATCAAGTTTTACTAGAGCAGCCGAGTGATACTCCTTTGCCGGTATTTTCCTATTTAGGGAAAATAGAACAACACCCTGCGCAAATAAGTTGTTTTATTACTTATACCAATGAAAAAACCCATTCAATAATTCGTTTGGGCTTAGATCGCTCACCTATTTATAGTGGTGCCATAGATGGAGTAGGACCACGTTATTGCCCTTCTATTGAAGATAAGGTTGTGCGTTTTTCTGATAAATCATCCCATCAGATTTTTCTTGAACCCGAAGGTCTTCATACGAATGAAGTATACCCTAATGGCATTTCAACCAGTCTGCCTTTCGATGTGCAATGTGATTTAATTCATAGTATAAAGGGCTTAGAACAAGCGCATATTATGCGTCCAGGTTATGCAATCGAATATGATTTTTTTGATCCTCGAGATCTTTTTCCATCTTTAGAATCGAGATTACTGGAAAATTTATTTTGTGCGGGCCAAATCAATGGAACAACTGGATATGAAGAAGCCGCTGCACAGGGACTTATTGCAGGTTTGAATGCCGCTTTAAAAGTACAAGGAAAATCAGCTTGGTGTCCGCGTCGCAGTGAGGCTTATATTGGCGTATTAATTGATGATTTGATTACGCAAGGTACGCTCGAGCCTTATCGGATGTTTACGAGTCGAGCTGAATATCGTTTACTGCTGCGTGAAGATAATGCTGATCTACGTTTAAGTGAATCGGCGTATCGATTAGGACTAATCAATGAAGCTCGCTGGCAAAATGTCAATGACAAGCGCTGTATCCTAGAACAAGAGCAACAACGTTTAAAGCAACTTTCAATTAAACCGAACACAGCTGCCAGTATGGCCATAGAAGTCCATTTGGGACAAGCTTTAACCCGAGATTATCTTGTTTCTGAATTATTAACACGACCAGAATTAAGTTACACCGATTTAATGAAAATACAAGATCTGGGTCCAGGAATCGTCGATACAACTATTGCGGAACAAATAGAAATTCAAGCTAAATACCAAGGTTATATTGATCGGCAACTAGTGGAAATTCAACGACAAGCACGTTATGAAAATATTATTTTACCATTAACTTTGGACTATAACCTGGTTAAAGGCCTTTCTAATGAAGTGAGAGAAAAATTAATTCAACACAAACCATTAAATCTGGGACAAGCATCGCGTATTCCTGGTATCACTCCAGCGGCGATTTCCTTGTTGCTAGTCTATATAAAAAAGTAAAATTAACTAAAAATTTATGCCTATTTCTGAATTTTTAAATTTTTCCATTCCTACTAATCCAGGTCAGCGTTTACGTTTAAACAATTTACAACATGATAGTCTTGCTTTAGCTTTAAATCAGATAGTCGATAGCTACGAAGGTGCAATTTTAGTGGTTATGCCGGATAATCTAGTGGCAAATCGGCTAGAATTAGCGCTAAAGTTTTTTTCACCGCATTTAACAGTTATGAATTTCCCTGACTGGGAAACTTTACCTTATGATCATTTCTCTCCGCATCAAGATATAGTTTCACAAAGGCTTTCGACCTTAGCGCAACTGAATGATGCTAAGCGAACGATATTGTTGGTGCCCATTACTACCTTAATGCAACGGATTGCTCCGCTTAATTATATCCAGGCGACAAGCCTTTATATTACTTGCGGGGAAAAAAAATCTATTGAAGAGATGCGAAAAAATTTGCAATTAGGCGGTTACCATTGCGTATCCCAAGTTTTAGCACGAGGTGAATTTGCCGTACGAGGATCCATTTTAGATATCTTTCCTATGGGTAGCGATTTACCTTATCGCATTGATTTTTCCGATGATGAAATTGATAGTATTCGTCATTTTGATCCTGACACGCAGCGGTCTATAGAAAAAGTAGAAAAAATAAATTTGCTTCCTGCTCGAGAATTTCCTTTATCAGAATCGGCAATCAATTTTTTTCGCCAGCGATGGCGAGAAAATTTTGTTGGTAATCCGTTAAATTGTCCTTTGTATGAAGCAGTGAGTGAGGGACGTGCCTCAGCCGGAATAGAATATTATTTACCATTATTTTTTCCCCAGACACAACTGTTGATTGATTACCTGCCCAAAAAAGCCTTAATTTTACAGGTTAATAATGTTCAGTCAGCAGCAGAAAATTTTTGGAAGGAAATTAATGAACGTTATGAACAACTTAGGCATGATATAGAGCGGCCGATATTAGCGCCCAAACAATTATATGTCGACGTCGATACCTTATTTACGAAATTAAAAGAATTTCCGAGAATTTTATTACAGCAAACGCCAGCAGAATCTTCCGATATTTATCATTCGCGGGTTAAAAACTTTCCTAATTTAACGGTTGATCATAAGCTTGAACAACCTTTAGAATATTTAAATGCTTTTCTAAATGAATTTCTAAAAAATCCACAAGCTCGGGTTTTATTCTGCGTGGAAAGTGCAGGCCGTAGAGAAGTGTTGTTGGATTTACTTAATAAATTTTCCATACAAGTTCATCGCTGTGAAACTTGGCAAGAATTTCTGCATGCTTCTGAACGAGTTTATATCATTATTGCTCCATTAGAAGAAGGTTTTTATTTAGAGAAGCCTTCTTTGGCATTAATTAGTGAAGCGCAGTTATTTGGTAACCAGATTATCCAAAAACGCCAAACTAAAACTAAAGCTTTAGATACACGTACGATTATTCGAAATTTAGCAGAGTTGACCGAAGGTAATCCAGTTGTTCATATCGATCATGGTGTAGGACGTTATCGAGGTTTGCAGTATTTAAAAATAGATGATCAAGAAAATGAATTTTTGATAGTCGAGTATGCTGCAAAAGCCAAATTATATGTTCCAGTCTCTTCGCTTAATTTAATTAGTCGTTACAGCGGAAATGATAATGAGCACGCTCCTTTACATCAATTAGGAACTGATCAATGGGAAAAAGCAAAACGTAAAGCAGCAGAACAAATGCGCGATGTGGCTGCTGAATTGCTTGATATTTATGCCCAACGTGCTGCGCACAAGGGTTATGCTTTTCACCTACCAGAGCATGATTATCAGACATTTGCTGCACAATTTCCTTTTACTGAAACACGAGATCAAGAACAAGCTATCCAACAGGTCATCCAAGATATGACCTCAGAACGTACCATGGATAGATTGGTTTGTGGAGATGTCGGTTTTGGAAAAACAGAAGTTGCGATGCGGGCTGCATTTTTAGCAGTGCAATCCAATAAACAAGTTGCCATACTTGTTCCAACCACATTATTAGCACAACAACACTATCAAAACTTTAGTGATCGTTTTGCTGAATGGCCAGTACAAATTGAAATGATTTCACGTTTTCGTAGTGATACATTACAGAAAAAAATTCTAGAACGCTTGCAACAGGGAAAAATTGATATTTTGATAGGAACACATAAATTATTAAGCAAAGAATTACAGTTTCCGCGACTCGGTTTATTGATTATTGATGAAGAACATCGTTTTGGTGTACAGCAAAAGGAGCGCCTAAAAGTCTTGCGCGCTGAAGTAGATATTTTAAGTTTAACCGCAACACCCATTCCTCGTACGCTAAATATGGCTTTATCCGGTTTGCGTGAATTATCTATTATTGCGACACCACCCGCACGGCGTTTGTCAATTAAAACCTTTGTACAGATGCGTAATACCAGTTTGATTCGTGAAGCCATATTGCGAGAATTACTCCGTGGCGGCCAAGTTTACTTTTTACATAATCAAGTCGATAGCATAGAAAAAGCTGCGCGAGAATTAGAAGTACTAGTGCCAGAAGCACGTATTCAGGTAGCTCATGGTCAATTACGTGAAAGTCAGCTTGAACGAGTGATGGCTGATTTTTATCATCAACGTTTTAATGTATTGCTTTGCACGACGATTATCGAAACGGGCATAGATGTGCCATCTGCTAATACTATTATCATTGATCGAGCGGATAAGTTTGGTTTAGCCCAACTCCATCAATTACGTGGTCGAGTAGGCCGTTCTCATCATCAAGCCTATGCCTATTTAATGACACCACCGAAAGAATTTATAACTGCGAATGCTATAAAACGGTTAGAAGCATTTACTTCTTTAGAAGATTTAGGTGCGGGTTTTACACTGGCCATGCATGATTTAGAAATTCGTGGAGCAGGTGAAGTTTTAGGTGAACAGCAAAGTGGAAATATGCAATCAATAGGGTTTTCACTCTATATGGAGTTACTTGAGCAAACGGTTGATGCTTTAAAATCAGGTAAAGAACCGATATTAAAGCCATTTAATCATAGTGTTGAAATTGATTTACAGATCTCTGCCTTGATTCCAGAAAATTATTTATCGGATGTACATACTCGTTTGATTCTTTATAAGCGTATCGGACATGCAAAAAATGAACAAGCATTAGAACAGTTACAAGTTGAGATGATCGATCGGTTTGGTTTATTGCCTCAAGCATTAAAAAATCTATTTCAGTTAAGCAAATTGAAATTAATTGCACAAAAAATTGGGATTAAAAAGATTGTGTCTGGCCCTCAAGGAGGAAGAATTGAATTTAATGAAAATCCCTCTATCAATCTTCAAGATATCTTACAGTTAATTCAAAAATATCCATTATTATATAAATTAGACGGTCCGACTCATTTACGTTTTAACTTTGTACAACCGACACCGGAGTTAAGAATAAAAAATCTTTATAATTTATTAATAAAACTTAAAATGAAAAATTTTTAAATTTTATTAAAAAAAGATATACTAAAAATTAAATAAAAATAGACCATAATACACCTGCAATTGTTTATGAAAAACGGAGGTTTTGTGATTGGATTTATTTACTAATATTTTTTTAAGAAATTTCTTTAAAGGTTAATATATGAAGATTTTTTACTACGTGAAGCTACTTTTTACGAAACGAGAAATAAGGAACGTTTTGATTGTCAATCTGAGAATGTTGATGATTGTCCTTTTTTCCTTCGTTCGCATTCTCCGAATTGAATATGATTTCAAGAAAACAACAAGTTTTTTCTTAAACTCCGTTTGAGTAGTCTTATTCTTAGAAGCGATTTTTCATTTTAGCTTTAAAAAATTTTAAATCGGAGTTTCTAAAGATATTATTTTGTTGATTTACATAATTTTCACATAAGACTGGTTACGTATTTGACGTAACCAATTTTTTAATGCTTGCTGAAATTTACGATGATAAACTACCTGAGCTGCTTGCTCTCGGGAAATATTTTTTGTGGTTTGTAATTTTTGAACTCGACCTAAAACTTGGACGATATGCCAACCAAACTGAGTTTGAAAAGGTAAACTAATTTGATTGACAGCCAATTTTTTAATTTGTGCTTCAAAAGTAGGATCAAAAACACCAGGTAAGGTCCATCCTAGATCGCCACCCTTATAGGCAGATCCTGGATCTTGCGAATATTTTTTAGCGAGTGTAGCGAAATCACCACCCCGCAAAATATCAGCGCGAATTTCATTAAGACGTCTTTCTGCGTGCGTGCTATTCAGCAAAGGTGAGGTTTTAATTAAAATATGTCGAGTATGTGTGGACGTCACATAATGAGCAGTTGAATTATCGCCGTGTGTTTCTAATAAGCGAATGAGGTGAAAACCATTATCGGCTTGAATGGGTCCTGTTACTTCGCCTGATTTAAGTTTTTGCACAGGGACTTGAAAAATATCAGGTAAATCATTAAGTGCGCGCCAACCTAAATCTCCGCCAGTTAATGGAGGATTAAATTTATTCGGCTGTCCTATCAATTCTTGAAAGGAAGTTCCACTTTTGGCTTGTTGTAATAGGGATAAAGCATTTGCTTTTATACGAGAAATATCAACAGCAGATGATTTATTTGGAAAAGGAATAAGCAAATCTTCAACGTGGTAAGCTGTTTTTTGCGGAGTTGATTTTGGCAAATGGGCTAACATATCCTTGGTTTCTTGCTCCGTTATGGTGATCTTTGCAGCGACTTCATCTTGTTGTAACTTGTTAATAATAAGTTGTTCGCGGATTTGTTGTCGGTATTTCGCATAAGGTATGTTTTCTTGTTGCAATTTTTCACGTAATTGTTCTAGTGTGAAACCATTACGTTGAGCAATACTCATAATGGTTTTATCTAAAGCCGCTTCGTTGATTTTTAATCCTGCATTAGCGGCTAATTGTAGCTGTAGTTTATTATCTATCATCTCATTGAGTACTTGCTTGCGAAAAGCCGCTGCATCGGGGATAGGTTTGTTTTCAGATAACTTTTGTTGACGCATCAATTCTATTTGCTCAGTTAGCTGCTGTTGAGTAATGACACTGTTGTTAACAACGGCGACGATACGATCTAAGGTTTCAATGGCGTATAAAGGCGTAGAAGAAAGGAAGCTACTGAGTAAGATAATGAATGGAAAAATTTTTTTAAAGAAGTCCATAGTCGCTCGTTACTAAAAGTGAGTTGCACCAGACTGAAAGTTATCAGTATAGCCGGGGATATTATTAGTTAAAAAGTTGGTTATATCACTGATGCCTACGGTACTCAAGCCTTTGAGTTGAAATTGGAAATAAACTACATTATTAAATATTGGGCTACTGTTTTGATTCAAGGCAAAAAAAGTACGGCCGGCGACAATTCGAAATGCCCAACAACAACTATCATATTGTAATCCATAGAAAAAGCTTTGTGAGTATTTGTGACTAAAATTATAATTCCAACCGCCCACTGTGCTCCATTGGTGCTTAAGTGGCGTTGCGAAAGAAAAACCCAGTCGATTAAAATCATTTTGATGGCTATTCGGTGGCGTGGGTGGTGTAGTGACAAACAGATCGCCAAAACGGATACGCCCATAGTTAATATTGAACAACTGATTAGGGTGAGGATGATACTGTACGTTGGCGGCCGCATTAATAATGTCGTGAGTAGTTGGATCCCAAGCAATATTGGCGGTAGTGCTCCATAGTGGGTTGATATTATAATTGATTTGACCTGCAATGGGAGAGAATTTTTCAGTTGGCGAAGTGGCGCCTGGTACCGTAAATGGGTTGGCACACAACGTTCCGGGCGTGCTTAATTGTCTTTCTAATGGACCACATAAAAAGACGCGTCTGTCTTTAAAATAATAGATTTCACCGATACTGGCTCTTAGTTTTTCTTCACCTGTGTATTGATCCAATAATCGAGTGGTTAGTGCAAAGCTAATTTGATTAGCATCCCCGATACGATCATAACCACTGAAACGGTTAGTCATGAAAAGACTATCATAACTAAAAGGTATAAGTGCACTATCAAAAATAGGGATATTATTTTGATCTCGATAAGGAACATTGAGATAAAAAAGGCGAGGCTCTAAGGTTTGTAGATAGGAATGTCCACCCCAATGAGTTTGACGATCAAAATACAAGCCACTATCTACGCTAAATAAAGGTGTGGTACGTTGAATTTCGCTTTTATAACCGGTTACTTGATTCATTATATTATAGTGCGTCAGACTCAATTCAACTCGCGGAACAAAGTAAGCATCTTGACTACGTATGGGATAGCTAATGGAAGGGAAAACATTAAGACGGAGTGCTTGTGGTGGTTTAACCAACTCACCAGGATCATTTAAACGTTGAAAATAACTAAGTTGATTGTTTATTTGAACATTAAACCCATGAAAATTTTGCGTGGTACTATTTAAATCGATCTCAGGTAAACTATTATAAGGATTGTTAACAGGTGATTGATTTAAAGGATGTAGCGTTTGATAACGATTGATGCGAGTCGTAAAATTCCAAATATCACCGGTATAATTTAATTGTGCTTGTTGTGCAAGTTGATTAATGGCGATAGTAGGAGGTTGGTTAAAGTCCTCTAGATAATATTCATCCCCGACCCAATTAAAGTTTACCGTACTTGTCCAACGAGGTGTCCATAGACGTTGTTCTTGCCAAGTAAATGATTTTCTTGCAGTACTTGGGTAAATTAGTGGATTGGTATTGGGATAAAGCAACGGAATCTGGTCAGCAAGCCGAGCTGCAGCTCGGTCGTAGGGAAGATAATTAGCAACGATCATTCCGTGACTATGCTGGGCTAGATAACGAAATTGGCCGCCTAATTGTACTCCACGCTTGCTTAACACAGAGGGTGTAAATAAAAAGTCATAATTGGTCGCCATATTCCAATAATATGGAAAACCAATGCTCAATCCTGACTGTGAAGAAGTCCCTAAATTTGGGAATAAGAAGCCAGATTCACGTCTATCATCAATAGGAAAGGCAAGATAAGGAGTATATAAAATAGGTTTGCCACGAAAATCCAACCAAGTATTATAGGCTTTGCCACGACCGGTATCACGATTCAATATTATTTTTTTAGCAGAAAGTTTCCAAGTAGGATTAATGGGTGCACAGGTTGAATAAGTACTATTATGTAAAATAATTAATCCAGGAGAGGTTTGTTCCACAGCACTTGCCGATCCCCACGCATTAATCGGCATGCCTTCGTTGGTGCCAAATAATATAGTAGTATTTCTCAATAAAATACGATAAATAATATCCGTAAGATAACCGCTTTGGTTATTTAAGTTTAAGTGGGCCTTTTTTGCCTTTATTAGAAGATTAGGTTCTTGAAGTTTAATTTCACCGAGTAGATCCATATTAGTAATCTTCCCTGTTCTTGGATCACGATAAAAATACACTTGGTTGGCATACAATAAACGACCTGGTTGGGCGATAACGACATTACCACTTAAAGTAGACGTTCCTTCAAATGAAAAATGGGATTGTGCGGCATCAATATGCGTAAAAGCTTGATTGAACTTACTTAAAGGAGTTTTGGTATAAGCCTGTAAAGGATCTAAATACTCTCCTTTGCAAATACCTAGTTTACTTGGCATCCAACCAAGTTGTTTGGCCATAGTTAATTCTGCCGTCAAACCAGATGAAGCAAAACACAAAAAAGCAAAATAAATTAACCATCGAACGCTTGTGGAATCTTTTTTTTGCGAAATTGAACTCCTTTTTTTTCTATTGTTCATTAATTTTTTTAGCTCCCTTGAGCAGTCTTAGCCAAGCTTTTTAAGGGAGAAAATTGCTTGATACACAATTATTTCCTTTAAAACTTATATGGATAATACGGCCGCCGGCAGTTGTTTCAAATGAGGTTCGACAAGAACGAATGATCGTTTGGTGTGTATTCCAAGGTTCATCGTAGCTAGAGAAAAGATTTCCATTATTGGTACGCAAAGGAGTGCGTTTAGGATCAGGGATAGAATACATTGTTTTTTGAGTGTACTGATAGATTTTATGACCATTCGGCAATTGGATTCCAGCATCAGGTTCGCCCCATTTGGACATTAGGGTTTGAATATTTTTTCCTTGCCATTTATCGACTTGTTTTTGATAGTTTGCTGTACTAGCACAAGCACTTAATAAAAAAAGGAGTACACAAGATGTTAAAAAGAGACGCATATTATTTTTCCTATATATTTAATTGTGATCGTAATTCCGCTAAAGTGACGGAGTAATTTTTGGTATTAAAAATACCTGAGCCTAAAATAAAAGTATCTGCACCGGCTTTGGCGATTTTAGCAATATTATTTTTTTTAATCCCCCCATCCACGCCTAAACGAATAGAAGATTTGTGGGTTGATAGCAATTGTTTAATGTCTGAAATTTTATCTAAAACCTCAGGAATAAAATGTTGTTCAGCAAAGCCCGGATTAACTGACATCATTAATATAGAGTCTAAATGTTCCCATAGTTTATCTAAACAATTTAATGAGGTTTGTGGATTAATAGCTAAACCTGCCTTACAGCCTAAATGACGAATTTGTTTTAAGTTTTTAACGACATCGGTACTGGCTTCAGGATGAAAACTAATTTGATCAGCCCCAGCGGCAGCAAAGCCATTAATTAAATGATCGATAGGATTTACCATTAAGTGCACGTCAAGAAAAGCTTTAGGCAGATGCTTGCGTAAAGCACAACAGACTAATGGGCCGAACGTTAAATTGGGAACAAAATGATTGTCCATCACATCAATATGCAAGCTATCTGCACCGGCTTGCAATACTGCTGCTGATTCCTTAGCTAAGCAGCCTATATCGGCAGATAAAATAGAGGCGGAAATAGTTAAATTGCGCATTATATCCCCTTGGCAGCACAGATACGTTCGTAGGCAGCCTTAATATTTTGAGTTTTTTCAGTCGCTATTTTTATCATTTCTTCAGGTAAACCCTTAGCTAATAATTTATCAGGATGATGCTGACTCATTTGTTTTCGATAAGCTTTTTTTATATCGGCCGGCGATGCTTGTTCAGAGATACCTAAGATAGCATAAGCATCTCTTAGATTCAGTTGATGAGGTGAGTGCGAGGATTGATAATATCCTTGTTGTTTCTGGCCAGAAGATTGTTGGCGGAAGGCTTGCTCAAAATTAAATAGATGCTCAAAAAAGCTGAAATTCAATGGCGCAAAACCTAAATATTGACAGATTTTCTGTAACACTCTTTGTTTACCCGATGTGAGATGACCTTCAGCTAAGGCTGTTTGCATTTGTATTTCTACAAAAAGCTTAAGTAATACCTTATTGCGATGGCAGGCTTGGACCAGTTTTTTTAAGGTTTCTTCTAAATTAAAGGAGGATTGTTTGCCCTGGTTAAAAAGATTGACAGCCTTTTGGCGCATGGTTTCGGTGAGACCTAGGCGGTTCATGATGGCTCTGGCAGCTTGAATTTCTGCCTCAGAAACTCGTCCATCTAACTTAGCGATATGTCCCATTACCAAAAAAGTGCTATCAAAGAAAACTTGTTGTGCGATGCTTGGATGGCCGGAGGAAAAGGTCCAGCCCTGGTTTTGAGTAAGCCCGCGATCAAAGAGGTGTCCAATAATGACGCCTAATATAAGCCCGAACGGCCCTGCAAAAAGAAATCCAAAAAACCCTCCAACGAGTTTACCCCATATATTCATGTTTCAACCTAATTCGTAAAATTTTGCATATAAGACTAACAGGATATTATCTTGTCTTAAAGTTGAATAAGCGATAAGCTCATCAGATAATACCTAATTAGAATTTTTATTAAGTCATGCAATTCTTATATACAATAATTTTTTATTTATTGTTGCCGTTTATTTTGCTGCGTTTATGGATAAAAAATCGTAAAATCCCTAATGGTTTGCAATTTTGGCATGAACGTCTAGGATTGAGCTTACGCCCATTCTCACCAGGCGGGATTTGGGTGCATGCCGTTTCAGTCGGCGAATCCATGGCAGCAATACCACTAATCAAGCTTTTACAGCAACGTTACCCAATCACTCCTATTACTGTGACCAATGAAACGATAACAGGCGCCGAGTGTATCCGCGCTGAACTGGGAAATAGCGTAACTCAGCTTTATTTCCCTTATGATTTACCCTTAGTCTTAAGAAAGTTCTTTAAGACTCTACAACCAAGATTACTGATTTTGCTAGAAACAGAGCTTTGGCCTAACCTTCTAGCAGCTTGCCAGTTGTATCAAGTGCCCGTGGCCCTTGTCAATGCCCGTTTATCCGAGTGCTCTGCTAGATTCTATCGACGTATTTTACCCGTCATACGAAGGATGTTAAAACGCATCGATGTCATTGCAGCACAGTTTCAAGCAGACGCCGATCGCTTTATCGCCTTAGGTTTTCCCGTTGAAAAGCTACAGGTCACAGGGAGCCTTAAATTTGATTTGACCCTTCCCCTACAGATATCTGAAGAGGCTAGGCAATGGCGAAAAACCTGGGGAGAAAATCGGCCAGTATGGATTGCCGCTAGCACTCATCCTGGTGAGGAGGAACTTATCCTCCAAGCTTTTATCGAGGCGCGTCGTTCTTTCCCAAACTTATTATTAGTTTCTATCCCACGACATGTCGATCGTGCTTCTCAATTGGAACAGCTTTATAGTAGCGAACAAACCTATAAAGTTATCAAACGTAGTGATTATAATGCGTCCGAAATCAGTGCTGTCGATGTTTTTATCGGCGATACCATGGGAGAATTACTTATTTTTTATGCAGCAGCCGATCTTGCTTTTGTGGGTGGAAGTCTAGTTAAGAAGGGCGGGCAAAACCCTCTTGAGCCCGCTGCCATCGGCTTACCTATACTAACGGGGCCCTATACTTATAATTTTGCAGCGATTACTGAACAGCTTAAGCAGCGAAGTGTGGAAATTCAGGTGAATAATGCGGCAGAGTTGGCAAAGCAAGTTATTGCTTTATTATCTGATCCTGTACGATGCCAACAAAAAGCTCATGAGGCTAAAAAGTTTGTGACAGAGAATAAAGGTTCTGTATTAAAACAAATGCAATTAATTGATAGTTTATTGAGGTAATTTTTTATGTACTCTGGAATTACACAAGGTTTATTTGTTGTAAACGCACTCACCAAGCGGCCAGGATTATTTCATTATTCTGTTGTTTTAAATGAAGAATTGGCAAAAGATTTAAAAATAGGTTCCAGTGTATCAATTGATGGCGTTTGCCAAACGGTCGTTGCAAGACACGAATATGAAATCAGTTTTGATGCGATGCAAGAAACCTTAGCCAAAACCACTTTAAATGAACTTTTTGTCGGAAGAAAAGTGAGTGTGGAAAGGAGTGTAGGCTATGGCGATGAAATTGGAGGGCATGAGCTGAGTGGCCATATTTTTGATATAGGGAAAGTTATCGATAAAAAAATCACAGGTGAGAATTTGTGTTTATCAATTCAATGCTCTGAAACATGCTTTGCTTTTATTAAACCGAAAGGTTATATCGCCGTAGATGGTTCCAGTTTAACTGTAGGCTTGACGGATAAGAAACAACATAGTTTTGAAGTATATTTAATTCCTGAAACATTACGCAAAACCAATTTTTCCAACAAAAATAGTGGTGATAAAGTTAATATCGAACCTGATATGAAAACGATGGTATTAGTTGATGCAGTAAAGGATTATTTTTCTGGTATTGATGACCGATTAACCCTCATAGAAAAAAATCTACAGCATTTCTTAACAAGTTCTAAAATAAAATAGCCAAAATATCAGCTAATTGCTTAATCGTATAAGTTGGATGAATGGATAAGCAAGCTTTTTCATCACCATACCCATATTCTGCCCAACATGAGTCAGCACCAATATTTTGTGCAAATAATAAATCGGCCGGGGTGTCGCCTACCATTAAGATTTGTTCCGGACTTATTTCTTTATATTTTGGTTTAATGAAATCAGTATAGGCCATCGGGTCGGGTTTTTTTCTAAGTGTTTTCGTATCGCCGATGACCATAGTAATATATTGTTTCAATTGGAAGCGTTCTAGTGCGGTATCCACTGCAGCAACGGCTTTGTTGCTGACCACGATGAGAATGAGACCTGATGCATAAAGTTTTGCTAATGTTTCGGCTGCTTTAGGGAAGGGTGAACTTTTATCCTCGCCTTCCGTTAAATAAATCATTTCGTAAGTAGATAATAAATGCTGAATTTGTTGTTGAGTCAGATCGGGGCTAAGGACTTCTAAGGTTTTTTCCATACCTAGGCCGGCACGAATGGTTTCATCGATGAAGTTATGGTTTGGCACGGTCATATGCAGTGTCTGATAGGTACGTTTAATGCAAAATAATATCGCATCATGTGTCGCACAGAGTGTGCCATCAAAATCGAGAATAATTAATTTATAGTCATGCATAAAACGCTACTTAGATGAAAAGAATAAAAAATCCCAACGCCTTATTAAAAAGTGTAGCTTCATAAATTTAATTGGTAAAGAGAATTAAGCTAGAGTATGTCTAGGAGGTAATGCAGAAAGTGATTGATTATTAGCAGTGAAACTAGAAATTTCTTCTTTCAATGCCTCCCATGCAATCAAGGAATGTGTTTTTCCTTTAAAGAAGGCAAAAAATCCCCAGGGATCTCTGTGTTGAGCGAGAATTTTCCATGTATCATGCGCATTGAATTGGGAAGAAATATTACTTAATGCTTCGCCATTAGCGATGGATTTAGCTAAATTGCTAAAGATGTTAACTTTTTCTGAGCCATTTTTTCGAAGAAAGCTGGGTTTTCCAAGATGAGTAAGTATTTCAGAAATAATAGTCTGAAGATTAATACGGATCTGAATATCATTATTATGTAATTTATCTTCACTGTATGGGCCAGTATTCTTAACATACGGAATACTTAGATTTGCTAGATTAATGGGATTGCTATTTTTTAAAGTGTTTATCACATCTTTTAAAGATTCTCCTGGAAATAGATATATCTTTTCAGATAATTTTTTTCCAGAAAAAATTGAAATACTGCATAAGGGAGTAGTATTTCCTGTAATATCTTCAGGGATTTCGTAGCTTAGATAATATGTTTTATTGTTTTTCTTTATAATATCTACTACAAATAAATCATTTAATTCTTTATCAAATGCTTTAATAATATTTTGTTTATGCTTATCACATTTAAAAAGGGCTTTACTAGATTTTCCGTTATTTTTTTGTATGATCGCAGTCGATTCAGTATCGAAGCCTAAGTTAATAAAATACTTTAAAAATTCTAATTTTCCATTAAAAAAAATCGTATTAGCGTATTGTAATTTTTTAATAGATGCTAATAAATTATTTTTTACTTCATCAAAATTAATTTTGTTTTTTGTTGGTTCAAAACGAAGTTGAAAATAAAAGTTAGGATCTTCCTGGCTTTTAATATTCCAAACCGTAACTGATCGATTATCAGCAAGGTTGTATTCTTTAATAAATATATCTAATTTAATATCAGCTTTTGTAGGCATAACTTTTTTAAAAATTTTTATAATTAATTATTGTTATAATAACATATGTTCAGAGTTATAAAATAAATGTTTATCTGAGATATTAAGAAGATGTATATTAATTAATGAATTATATCTAGAATAGATTGGATCATTGTCTTTATTTTTTGATTGTAAGGAAAAACATGAAAGGGCTTATGTGGTTTCGTGACGACCTGCGCCTGCATGACAATACAGCGCTGTATCATGCTGCGCAGCAATGTGAAGAAGGGATTCTAGGTATTTATATTATCGATACCCATTTTTGGAAAAAACATCATATGGCGGTCTGCCGAGTGCAGTTTTTACTGACTGGACTATTAGAATTAAGTCAGAATTTGCAATCACGCGGTATAGCTTTATTAGTTAAGTCAGTAGAAAAAACGTCAGATATCCCAGCTCTGTTGTATCGAACGATAAAAAAATATCAGCTCGATGCAGTATATTTTAATAAGCAATATGAAATAGATGAGAAACAGCGCGATCAAAAAGTTCATTATTATTTTAGACAATTTAGAATAAAATGCCATGATTTTGATGACCAAGTCATCTTGCCGCCAGGGACAGTACAAACTAAACAAGCCAAAATGTTTCATGTCTTTACGCCCTATAAGCGAGCTTATCTAAAATTATTATTGAGTAATCAAGTGAGTATTCCTCATTATGCTTTGCCCAGATCACAATCTCAATTCAAGATTCGATCGAGTAAAGTACCGCTTCACTTATCGGATTTTACCTCAACGATTATTTGGCCTTCCGGCGAAAAAGAAGCACAACGGCGTTTAAAAAAATTTATAAAAAATGATTTATTTAATTATCATAAAACGCGTGATTTTCCTGCATTAGCGGGAACAAGCTTGTTATCTCCTTATTTATCAACAGGTATGCTCTCACCGCGTCAGTGTTTTTTGGCGGCTTTAATGGCCAATAAAGGTGAGTATGATGGAGGTAACAAAGGGGCGACGACATGGATTAATGAATTAATCTGGCGTGATTTTTATAAACATTTATTAGCCGCCATACCGCGGTTATCGATGAATCAACCCTACCGATTAGAAACTGAAAAATTAAAATGGCGTTATAATCAGAAACAATTACAGGCTTGGCAACAAGGAAATACCGGTTATCCAATTGTGGATGCGGGCATGCGTCAATTAAAACAAATCGGTTGGATGCATAACCGCTTACGTATGATAGTTGCCATGTTTTTAACCAAGAACTTGTTTTTTGACTGGCGTATAGGTGAAGATTTTTTTATTCATCATTTGATCGATGGTGATTTGGCCGCCAATAATGGGGGTTGGCAATGGAGTGCATCGACAGGGGCAGATGCTGTACCCTATTTTCGAATTTTTAATCCGCTACGTCAGAGCGAACGTTTCGACCCACAAGGAGATTTTATTCGCGAGTATTGTCCTGAATTGCGTTCGCTTGATGCACATTCAATTCACGATCCCTATCAACGCGCGCCTAAATTGGCCCAACAAAGCGGTTACCCAAAACCTATCATAGAATTTAATCGTTCACGGATGGCTACGATTAAATCATTTAAATCACTTCAGTCATAACTAGAAAATTTAAAAATTATCGACTATTTTTAAATTTTATCCTTTAAAAGGTGCGTACTATGCAAGCAAAAAACAAAGTGAGAATTATTCAGTTGGCAACCTCATTCTTCTTGATGATAGGTATGTTTACTAACTGCTTCGCACTGCCTAATTCAATCGATGTGTCTATACAAGGCATGGAAGCTAAAAAATTGTTTGCTTATCTGAACGGCCCGAAAGTGCATGCCGATGCAGGAATGAGTAAACAATATTTACAAGGTATCAACGTTGTCTGCCAATATGTAACGGCTCCTATCACGCATAATGGAATTAATATACCAATGGGCGATCCTTCTCGGTACTCTTGCAGCATGAATTTTGATTACAACGGTTTAGCAGGTGCGACCAAGTTTTCTTAAAAAGTTCATAGGGAGGAAATGCCAGGCTTAATGAAATTGGCAACTTTTATTTTTTAATTTGATCTGTTTGACTAAAAAATATTGGGTAGACACTAAATGAGTTCGTTGTTGTTTTATTTTACATTTTAGATCTTGATACCTATTTGTCCATTAATAATTAAATTGATCGTCCATTTTAAATACTTCAGGAAATCAATTAACAGAACCATGTTATTATACATACAATTTCTAAATCAAGCTTTAAAATAGTATTGTTTTACTAATTATATATTGGAGGCGGTGTGAAGTTGCAGACTTTGATTTTAACGGTCATCATAGGATTAGTGATATCTGTTTTGTCATTGCCAATTAGCGCTGCTGAAATGCCAGCAGGACCTTATTTAAGCACTACGGGCAACGCCATTGTTGATGCAGCGCCCGATAGTGCAACCATTGTGGTTGAAGTGAGCTATTCCGCTAAAGATGCCAGCACTGCTAAAAGACAGGTTGATAAACGTGTTGCGCAGTATTATGATTTTTTACTAAAAAATTCTATTGAAAAAAAAGATATTAGCGCTGCTAATTTAAGTACGCAAGCAGAATACGATTACCATAAAAATAATGAAAGAAAACAAATAGGGTATCGTGCTGTTCGTCAGATTCAAATCATAGTTCGTTATTTAGATAAGCTTAATCGATTACTGGATGAAGCGCTCAAGTTGGGTTTGAATGAGATATAGGCAATAAAATTAGGTGTAGCCAATCCACAAACGTATCGTGCTCAAGTACGAAAAAAAGCCATCGATAATGCTATCTTTATAGCAAATTTTCTGGCTGAAGGTTTTAAAGTTAAACTGGGCCCTATTTATAGTATTCATTATCAAGGGAATAATGGTCAAACTATACCTTCTCCTATTATGTTTAAAGCAGAAAACGCATCTGCTAACATGATTTCTGAAACTTATCAGCAACAAGTTATCCATTTTAAGGATCAGGTTGATGTAGTATTTGAGTTGCAAAACGCGCTCAAACGGAGCGTTTAGCAAAAAAGATTGAGTGGGCCATGAAAAAAATTTTGTACAAAGCGAATAGATTAAAAAATATTATTTTGTAAATCTTTATGAAGATAAATACCTAAATCTGTTGCTCTATGCATCTCAAAATGACCATCATATTTTCAAGGCCTATATCTGAGAGTAGTATCCTTTTCTGCTAATTCTGAAATTTGCTTTTGTGATAAAGGTGTAAAGAAACTTAAACATCCTGCTTCATTTTTTGGTTCTTCTTCGAGATTGATAGATTTTGATGTATTAAAAAGAAAATATTCAAGAGCATGAAGTTTTTCTTTATCCAAGCGAGCTTTTGCATTGGCAAACCCTTCTATTGAAATATCTTCAAATACTTTATTTTGATAATATGTACGTAATAGACTAATAGAAGAATCCCTCTTTTTTAGAAAAAAAATAAGTTCATAAAGATTGTTGAAACTAATACTAAAGTCCTTATAAAGTTTCCATAAAAAATTTTCTTCTTTTCTTTTAGGTTCCAGAGAAAGAAAACGAAGCTTATGGATTAAGTTAGAGTTTTCTAGATAAAGATCATTGAATTCTTTCAGAGTAAAAATCATTACTTGTTGAAAACTTTGTAAGGGAAAGTAATTATTCTCCTCGATTGCTATTGAAATTTGTGACTTTGCAGGCTCAGTACAAAAGGCAGACCGTAAAAACTCAGAGCACAAAATAGGCTTATCTAGTGGATAATTATGTATAATATTTTCGATATCATAATCAATTATGTACCAATTTGAACTTTCTTTATCAAAAAAGAGAATATTAAGATGGAAACTAAATTCTGCTTTTCCATATAGAGAATATCCATTATTATCGTTATTAAAGTATATAACATGTAGACTATTAAATATTTCTTTAAAAAATTTTTTAATTTTTATATATTTAATAAAGCTCATAACATTTTCTAGACATGAGTATTCTTTATAAATTTCTGCTTTTGATAACTTAAGTTCAGAATACAATTGGTTCAGATAAGACATATTATATCCTCTATTGTTAAATTTCTAATAACCTTCATAAACTTGAAATTTTTTCTTATATCAAAATAAAGTTCAATATTTTTTTATTCTGTATTAATTTAATTAATAGTAAAAATTAAGTACTTTATTAATAATAAATCAAAAATATTAAATAAAAATTAAGTTCAATAATATCTACAACCATAGAGTAAAATTACCCCCACATAATGGACTCGCTATTTCTATTTAGTAGTTAGATAATAGTTCAATAAAGATATATATAACATATTTATTGATATTCCTGCATTATGGAGAGCTTTGAAGGATTATTCGCCTGCCAGAGAAAATAAAATAAATGAGTTAAAATTTAATAATAGAAAACTTATCCAAATCTGAAGCAAGTATTGAAGCTAATTCTTCATTATCGATTGAAAAAACAATACCACCGTCAGCTGTTGAGACTATCGTAGAAAAAACCTTTACAGAAGATGTATTAATTGCTGAAAATGAAAAAGAAGAAATTGCACTTTGTGACAAGAAAGATATTTTTATTTTTAATGTCCATGCTTCAACGTTTAAAAAAGCGGAATTAGATTTTGTGATCTTGCTATAATTCGGAAACAGATGGGAAAACACATTGAATTTGTTTTTACTTATGAAGGGAAACCAATTAATCAGTGTGGGACAAGAGCATGGCGTAATGCTTTGAAACGAGCTGGAATAGAAGATTTCCGTTGGCATGATTTACGACATACCTGGGCATCTTGGCACGTACAAAATGGAACCTCTTTGTATGAGTTGCAAAGACTCGGTGGCTGGTCTTCATATGAAACAGTTCAACGATATAGCCATCTCAACAGTGAGCAATTACAAGAAGCAGCTGAACGTGTGGCGTGTACAAATTTGGTACACGATACATTTAAGTGACATTTTGGGTTGGAGAGAATTCAGTTAACTCGTTGAAAAAAGCTACAATTCTGGTGCGCCCGGAGAGATTCGAACTCCCGACCACCAAGTTCGAAGCCTGGTACTCTATCCAGCTGAGCTACGGGCGCATGATCCCAAAGAGCTCGGCATTCTAACAGTTTATCCTTCATCCAGCTAGTCTCCTGCTTAAGCAATTTGATAGTGATGTAGGGAATTTGTAACAATTCTTCCTGCTGCTTTTTGAAGATGGTCACTGTTTAAATGCGCATAGCGCAGAACCATTTCAAAAGGACATTACCCGCCCAATTGCTGTAACTCTTGTGATGACGTCCCATTTTGTACATGCCAAGATGCCCAGGTATGACGCAAATCATGCCAATGAAAGTTGTCTATTTCGGCTCTTTTCAATGCTTTGCGCCAAGCGGCCGTATTACATTGCTTAACTGGTTTACTTTCATAAGTAAAAACAAATTCAATATGTTTACCCATCTGCTTTCGGATAAGCGCAATGGCTTTTGTGCTAAGTGGTACAGGTATCGCTTTATTTGTTTTTGATTGCGAAGCCGGTACAAAAGCATGTCGTGCCTTAAATTCAACCAAGATTTCTTTGGTTACAGATCTATTTAACGAACTGTCCTTTTTACTAAGCTTCTCAAAGGACTTTCCACCGTAAACATCGATCCTTTATCCGTCTGGCTGGATAATGTTATTTTGCCATTCAACTTTTCAACATGCTGTATGAACGATATAGAGACCTAAATCCGAACCTTCAAAGGAAGCATTTCGATAGGAGGGCTTTAATTTAGTAAATTTTTCAAAGATATAATCATGTTTAGCGTGGGGAATGCCACTCCGGTACCGCTTACTTGAAAGGTCAAGAGTTCATCTATTACGATAGGCAGATAGCTGAATACTCCTTATTGACTATGTTTCCATATCTGATCGTCAAAAATACGAGCTTCTTTGCCTTCAATTAACTTGAGCTCAGAAATACCTGAAGTTTCCAAATGTTTGTTAGCCATTTAATTTTTCCAGATCGCTCTGCCATCTAACAATTTTATAAATCTTAGGCGATTAGTTTTTTATACGCTACTGCTATTGATGCTAGCATTTGGATGATCATAATTTCCTAAATTAGTCTCTTTAGTATAAACTTTAAAAAAACTACTCACTATAGTAGGTAATCTAGTTTTAAAATTTTGTATATTAGACAAGTCTAAATTTTTAACTTGATCTCCAAGATTTTCGTTTAAAGCATTGAGTTGATTACTGGCTGCCGGAACATTCAAGCTATTCGCTAAAGCGAGCATTTGCGGTAAATTATAAATGAGTGCTGCGCCAAGATTGGCAATCCATTTTAATGCTTCAGCGGTGTTCCCAGAATAGCCTAATTCTTTTAAACTATCTGCCATGGCTTTGTGTGTGGTAAAGCCAGAAAATAAAGCAGGTATCACAAAAAGCATAGCCAACAAAGAAGGTTTTTCTAAAGACATCAATTTTTTACTAGTAGAATTAACCCCTTTAATAGAAAATCCTGCCCCTGGTATACTATTACCAATCGCGGCTATTAAACCTAGTAATATACTGATCGAGTGTGTGGTGTTGAATTTTTTCTCAGCCAAGTCGCGCATGCCAAAATAACTTATTAATGTATACGCACTGAATTGTGGAACACTGATCAAGCCAACACCGGTATTTAGAGAATAATAACTTATTTTTTGAGGCAAACTTAATTCATTATTGGCTTTAAGTAGCGTGATTAATTTCTGTTGTGACTCCTCATTTAACGATTCATCGCGATTTGATTGTGAAAACTGCTCAATGATAAGGTTAATTTCTTGGATAAGTTTTTCTTTTTGTAAATCGGTTTTGCTTTTTAATAATGAAGAAATATTATTGATTAGCTCCATGGTTCCTACTACGTTAACACCAATGTTAAGAAAAGCAGAAATTATCTGTAATACCATATTAGATTCATCAATATAGTTTCCTTCTTCATCGACTATATTCATAAATAAATTAGGTGCTACACACATGATAGAAAAAAAGATTGCCGCTGAAAGCTGCCAAGGCATTTTAAGCAGCTTAGGGAATTGATCCAAAAGCTCTCGGTAGGCTTGACCATTAAAAATAAAATTGGTTCCAAGTCCACTTGCTGCGGCAAGCTCTTTTAGCCATTTCGCGACGGAAGCGCCTGCTTGATAAGAAGGATTATAGTAAGTAACCACACTAACTGCTGATGTTAAAACTATACCTACTGTGCGCAAGGTTAATTTTTTACAGGTAGCAATTGAATTTTGAAAAAAATTGAGAGAAGGAGTTCGTGAGATTAAACCTGTAGTTTCGTTAGATGGCATTTTATTACTCTTGAAATTGGAGAATCCTATTGGGTTACTAATTATAAAGTAGAATAATTAAATTTTTCTTAACCAACAAGGAATTAATTGAAGCTTATAAAGAAATTTTTATTTATTAATGATTTAAACTAATGATCAATAGATGTCTTTTTTCATCAAGATCTGCAATTTGCAAGGCTTTAGTTTCAATTAGTTTGAAACCAGCATCCAGTGTTTCTATTTCTTCACGAGGATATTGTCCTTTCATCGCTAAAAAAATTCCATTCTCGCAGCACAAATGTTTAGTTTTACCTAAAAACTCATTCAGCTGGCTAAAAGCGCGACTGACTATGCTATTAAAGCAAATTTTTGGATGATATTTTTCGACGCGCAGAGGAATAATATCTATGTTGGCTATCATTAATGTCTGTATGACATGCGTTAAGAAACGGGTTTTTTTCCCGTTACTATCTAATAAAGCAAAACGAAACTGAGGATGTGTTAGTGCTAAAGGTAGACCTGGTAAGCCGGCACCTGTACCAACATCCAAAATGTTGGGACCTTGCAAATAGGGACTAATAGCGAGACTATCGATAATATGTTTAGAAAGCATCTGTAAAGGATCGCGAATACTGGTTAGATTATGTATTTGGTTCCATTTATGCAATAACAACACATACTCGACTAATTTTTCGCTGGTTATTTCATTAATGCTAAAATGATTCTGGTTTAATTGATTTAAAAGCTCGGCATGTAATTGCGTGAAAGTGACCATGTAGATTTTCCGTATGAAGCTTAAGGATAATTTTTATAAAAAACTTTCTAAGCCATAAACTAATTTTTTTAGGGACATCACTCTTTTGCAAGCCAGCAAAACACCGGGCATATAGGCATTGCGGTCGATCGTTTCGTGGGTGATGGTAAGATTTCCGCCGAGATGACCAAATAGTATATCTTGTTTGGCGAGAAATCCTGGCAGACGTAATGCATGTATCGGGACTTGATTTTTAACCGCACCACGTGCACCGGCTAAGGTTTCGTGAACTTTCTTAGAGCTTGGTTGTGTTTCTCTAGCGGAACTAATTAATTCGGCGGTTTTTATAGCGGTTGCAGAAGGCGCATCCAGTTTATTTTCATGATGTGTTTCTATAATTTCACATTCAGGAAAATAGTGTGCCGCTTGTTCAGCAAAGTGCATCATTAATAAAGCTCCAATACAAAAATTCGGCGCAATAATTCCACCTAAGTTTTTTTCAGCACAAAGATTTTGCAGTTCTGTTATTTGTTCGGGTAGTAAACCACTGGTTCCGATAACAGGATGTGCACCGGCTAAGATAATATTTTTGGTATTTTCGTAGACGACAGTTGCATTTGTAAAATCAATGACAATATCCGCTTTGCTGGATAATATAGATTTTTTTAGATCTTCTTTAGCGTATGCTTCTCCCGCCAAATCTAGAGTTTTATCCGCGTGAATAAATTTAATAGTGGTTTGCCCCATACGGCCCGCAGCGCCGTTAACAAGAACTCGAATAGACACGATAAATTCTCCTGTTGTTGCAAGGGATGGTAGTGACTATACTCAATACTCTTCGCACTTGAATAAGTTGCCGCTCAACTCGCAATCCTCATGTATCTTGAATATACTCCGGTTGATTCATTCTTGCGGCACCTTGCTAAAAATCCAACTGCTATGAGTATATATTTTATGAAATTATCTAGTAAAGCAAATCTATATCTTATTTTAGCAACCTTGATGTGGGGGATTACTTTTCCGCTGACTCGAAATGCTTTAACTGAAGTCGATCCGTTTGTATTTGTAAGCTTACGCTTTGGTTTAGCTACGTTGGTTTTGTTACCCAGTGTCTCTATTTTGTTCCATAAGACTACGCAAACTATTTTGCGTGGCAGCTTAATCATCGGTATTCTAAATGCTGGGGCTTATCTTTGCCAAACCATCGGCTTAGAGACAGTACATTCTGCCCGAGCGGCATTTATCACCGGCGCTAGCGTTATTTTAGTTCCTTTTTTAGCACCTTTGTTTAAACTAGAAAAGCCAAGTTCCTTGGATTTATTATGTTCGGGCATAGGATTTATAGGTCTTTATGTTTTAATGGATATAAAGCATTTTTATATAGGGCATGGCGATTTATGGGTTTTTTTGGGGGCCGTCTTTTTTTCCTTGCAAATTACTTATCTACAACGCATTAATCAGTTGATAGGTGATTATCAATTATTAGCTTTTTACCAGCTTTTGTTTACCGTTCCTTTTGTATTTTTATTTACTAAAGGGCATTCTTTTAGTGCCGCTTTACAGCCACAAGCTTTAATAGGCATCCTATTTTGTGCTGTATTTGCCACCAGTTTGGCGTATTATTTACAGAATAAATACCAAAAATTTACCAGCGCTCCCAAAGCAGCATTGATATTTGCTTTGGAACCAGTATTTGCTAGCCTATTTGGCGTGCTGATTAATCATGAAATCCTAGCTAAAACTACGATTGTAGGAGGTTCATTACTTTTGTTAAGTTTAATTTTTCCAGCTTTAATCAATTTTAAAAAAAAACCTGATCCTCTCATCAAATAATAGGTAATAAAATGACCGAAGTAAAAACTACCTTCCTTAAAGATTACACTCCGCCTGATTTTCTAATAGATACGGTTGAATTAGTTTTTAAGTTAGATGAAGATCTCACACAAGTTAATTCTCGTTTGAAATTTATTCGTAATTCGACACCAGAAAATAAAAATAAGCCATTAGTTTTGCAAGGCGAGAATTGCGAATTGATTTTTATTAAGCTGAATGACCGAATTTTATCGACTCAAGAATATCAACTTAAGGATAATGAATTAATCATTCTTCAAGTGCCCGATCAGTTTAGCCTTGAGATTGAAAATAGAGTTAAGCCTAAGGAAAATACTGCATTAAGTGGACTTTATGTTTCGCGAGGAATTTTTTGTACTCAATGTGAGGCAGAGGGTTTTCGTCGCATCACTTATTTTTTAGATCGGCCTGATGTATTAGCGCGCTATACCACAACTATTATTGCAGATAAAACGAAATATCCTATTTTGTTATCTAATGGGAATAAAATTGCCCAACAGGATTTAGAAAATAATCAACACTCCGTTACTTGGGAAGATCCTTTCAAAAAACCCAGTTATTTATTTGCTTTGGTTGCGGGTGATTTAGAATATAGTCAAGATGAATTTGTAACTCAATCTCAACGAAAAATAGATTTACAGATTTTTTCTGAAAAAGGTGAAAAAGACAAATGCCATCATGCGATGGAATCTTTAAAAAAAGCCATGCATTGGGATGAGCAAGCCTATGGTCGCGAATATGATCTAGACATATTCATGATTGCAGTCATCGATGATTTCAATATGGGTGCTATGGAAAATAAAGGACTTAATATTTTTAATGCACAGACCATTTTAGCTGATCCAAATTCAGCAACCGACGTTGATTATAGCTATATTACGAAAGTAGTAGGTCATGAGTATTTTCATAATTGGACGGGTGATCGCATTACCTGCCGTGATTGGTTTCAATTAAGCCTTAAAGAAGGCTTGACTGTTTTTCGTGAGCAAGAATTTAGTGAATCTATTGGCAATCCTGCGACTGAACGAATTAATACCGTAAGGCAATTAAGAGCTATGCAGTTTGCAGAAGATGCAGGTCCTTTAGCGCATCCCGTGCAACCGGATTCTTATATTGAAATCAATAATTTTTACACCATGACTGTGTATGAAAAAGGTGCTGAAATCATTCGCATGATGAAGGTCTTAGTCGGTCCAGAGTTATTTCGCAAAGGCATGGATGTTTATTTTATTTCTCATGATGGCCAGGCTGTTACTATTGAAGATTTTGTTAAATCAATTGAGAAGGGGAGCGGTTATGATCTGCAACAATTTCGTCGTTGGTATAAGCAATCGGGAACACCCGAATTACAGGTTGATTATCATTATTCATCCGAAGAGAAAACCTTTGACTTGATTTTAAAACAACATTGTCCTCTCACGCCAGATCAACCGACTAAAAAGCCTTTTTATATTCCTTTAGTAATGGCTTTAATAAAACCAGATGGTCAGCTGACTGAACTACAATTAGTCGGTGATGCAACGTCAATGGGAACACAATGTACATTAAAGCTTAGAGAATCTGAGCATGTTTTCCAGTTTGTTAATGTCGAAGTTAAGCCGACTCCTTCTTTATTGAGAAATTTTTCTGCCCCGGTAAAGCTTAAGGTTAAATACTCCGATGAGGACTTAGGATTTTTAATGCAATCGGATACTGATGGCTACAATCGCTGGGATGCCGCACAGGAATTGGCAAGTCGAATTGTTTTACGGCGTATCCGATCTTCTGCATCAATTGAAGATTTAGCAGTAAATCAGTTGATTAAAGGCTATAAAATTTTATTTGCGGATGATGGGCAAGCGAGTAAGGATTTGTTGGCAGAACTATTAAGTTTACCTAGCGAAGCTTCTTTTGCAGAACAAATGCCTATTATTGACATTGATGGTATTCATGAAGAAAGAGAATGGTTACGTTTTCAATGTGCTAAAAAGCTAGAAAATAATTTTTTACATTGCTATCAAACTTGCCATGATTTAAAACCTTATGTGTTTGATAAACAATCGGTAACGAATCGACGTTTAGCTAATATTAGTTTAACTTATCTCATGTTATTACAAGATCCTAACGCGCATCATCTATGCATTGATCATTACAAAAAGGCGGATAATCTAACGGATAGAATTGTAGCATTAAGTGAAATAGTTAATCATAACTTATCGCAAAGAGATCGTTTTTTAAAAGAGTTTTATGAGAAAAACTCAACTAATTCTTTAGTTGTTTGTAAATGGTTAGCAATTCAAGCGCGTGCTCCATTGCCTGATACCTTACATCAGGTTAAAAAACTACTAAAGCATCCTGCTTTTGATTGGAAAAATCCAAATAAAATTCGGTCCTTGATTACTGTTTTTTGCTCAGAAAATCGTAGTCAATTTCATGATCGTTCAGGTGTGGGTTATTTATTTTTAAGTGAACAAATACAGCATCTTGATCCTATCAATCCCCAGATTGCGGCGCGTTTAGTAAAGCCTTTTTCACAATGGAAGCGTTTTGATGTTGACCGTCAGACTTTGATGCACGAACAACTAGAGAGACTTATTAAAATACCGAGGCTTTCTTCAGATGTTTATGAAATGGTAAGTAAAAGTTTGCTGTAAAAATTTTTATTATTTGTGTTATGACTATTTTTTAAATAGTCTGTTTAGCTAAAAAAATACCGACTAAGGCGATCAGCATACCGATTATTTGACTAAAACCTAGATATTCTGAAAAAAAGTACCAACCTGCCATCGCCGCGACCATGGGTTGGATAAGTAAAGCGGTGGATGAAAATGTAACCGGTAAATAGGGTAAGGCATAAGCAATCAATCCTTGTCCTAAAATATGTGCAAACATAGCTAAAGCAAATAAAATGATCCAAGCCATTTCTGTTTGCGGGATGGCGAGCTCACCGGATAGGCATGTGATGATAAGCAAAGTGAGCATGCTGGCAAAAGTTGATATCGCCATACTTGTAAAGGCAGTAAATTTTTTACGCGCCCGATTGAGTACTAACAGATAACCGGCATAGAAAAAAGCAGTGATAAAAGCCAATCCATCACCAATGCGGATATTTTTGTCCATATATAGGCTAGGGCGAATTAAAACGGCTATACCTAAAATTGCTAATAATAAACCAATAACCAATTTCTTTTGTGGTGGTCTGCGTAAAACGATCCATCCCCAGAGAGCGATAATGATGGGTGAAAAGTTAGCAAGTAAAGTCGAATTGGCGATGGTGGTATATTGGATTGAAAGATGCCATGTGGCTAGATCACCACCAAACAAAACGCCGGAAAATAATAACCAAAGATAATCTTTTAAGACGGGTACATGTCTGTCATCGGGACGAGTATATCCTTGTCCTATCGAAAGTAAGGTTAAAATAGGAAAGGCGATAGCTACCCGCCAAAAACCTGTCGCAATCGGACCTACTTCGCTTAATCGGACAAAAATAGGAGCAAAACCTATCGCTACAGCGCCTATCACTAAATACAATAGGGCAAGTTTTCGTTTTTTTGCTGAACCAATTCTTTTTAAATATTTGACCATAAATTAAGCTCCAATAAGAGAATCTTCTGCTTTTTTTGAAATTACTAACAGAAAAAATTAGGCTTTCAACTGCTTAATTAAAGCATAGTTTATTATGAGCGTATGGGGCATTATTTGTTCCAATTTTTAACTATGTTATATAAATATCGACTATGATAGATAAATACACATTAAAAAATTGTGTATTCATAACAGAGTAAAAATGGACAGATATTGATGTGGATTTTTTATAGGAGCTGTTATCAATTTGCCATGATTGCCATGATGTCGGGAAGCCTAAGTGCTTGCCTGGTGGGGCCCGATTTTGTATCACCTCAACCCCCGAAGGTAAATTATTACACAAAACCTCCTTGGCCTTGTAGAACAGCTAGCGCGCCAGGGCATGGAGGAGCGTCGCAGCAATTTATTCAAGCCAAAACTATTTCCGCGGAGTGGTGGCGTTTATTTCATTCACCTAAAATAAATAAACTCATTTGCCAAGGTATTACTAACAGCCCTAATTTAACAGCGGCACAAGCGACCTTACGCGAAGCACAGGAAAATTTAAGTGCAGGCATAGGAAATGGTTTGTTTCCAAATGTTTCAGCTATATTATCAGCACAAAGGGGTTCAAATACTGGGTTTTTTAACTCATCGGCTGGATCATCTAGCAGTGATTCAAGCATTATAACTTCCAGCGGGATTCCTTCTGCAGTATTTAATCTATTTAATGCCTCACTTAATGCTTCTTATGTACTTGATTTTTTTGGAGGGATACGAAGACAAATACAAGGATTACAATCCCAAGTAGAATATCAATATTTTGAACTTCGTGCAGCCTACTTGAGTTTAACATCCAATATTGTGACCACAGCCATTACTATCGCTTCCTTGCATAGACAAATTTGTGTGACTAAACAATTGATATGCGAGCAAGCTGAACAATTGTCGATCATAAAAAAGCAATTTAATCTTGGCGGTGTATCCAAAATTGAAGTAGTTGCACAGCAAACTCAATTGGCACAAACTCGAGCGACTTTACCCCCTTTGGAAAAAAACTGGACGCAAACACGCCACCTACTGGCAATTTTAGTTGGAGCTTTTCCAAGCCAAACGCATATTATTCCTTCTTTGGACTTAAATGAATTGCATTTACCGACTAAACTCCCATTGAGTGTACCTTCTTCTTTAGTTAGACAAAGACCTGATGTGCGTGCCGCCGAAGCATTATGGAAATCGGCTAATGCGCAAGTGGGAGTTGCTACAGCTAATTTATATCCACAAATCACACTCAGTGGCTCTTGGGGAAAATCTAACACAGTAGGTAGTCAAACGTTTGGGTCACAAAGTAGTTTATGGAATATTGGTGCAGGATTACTTCAGCCTATATTTCAGGGAGGCGCTTTAATTGCTGAGCGACGTGCAGCAATTGCCGCTTATGATGCAGCAGCTGCACAATATCGACAAGTCGTATTGCAAGCTTTTCAAAATGTGGCAGATACGTTACGTGCTATAGAAGCCGATGCTCGAGAAATGCGTGCACAAAAACAGGCCGAATCAGCGGCGTATACAAATTTATATTTGGTGAAACAACAATTTTATCTAGGTGGTGTCAGCTATCTCTCTTTATTAGATGCGCAACGACAATATCAGCAAACACGCATAAGTTTGGTACAAGCCGAAGCGAGTCGATATGCAGATACAGCAGCTTTATTTCAAGCTTTAGGGGGTGGTTGGTGGAACTCGAATTGTCAGTAGAGGATCACAGCTGTGCATAGATTAAAAAAACATTTTAAAAAGCATTTTACTAGGCCAATGACCATTATGTTGATTAGTGTCAGCATGCTTTTTATTCTAGTTTTTGGATACCAAGCTATTAAGCATCTTTTTGTTCGACATGCTATGCAAAAGAATACCGCACCGGTTGTTACTGTTTCGGCTATGCGTGCCCAGTTTTCATGGTGGCAGCCCAAGATTTTGACGTATGGCAGTATGCGGGCGGTGAACGGAGTGTATGTCACCACGGAATTAGCGGGTTTAGTACGCACGGTTTACTTAAAGCCAGGTTCAGATGTTAAAGAAGGGGATGTTTTAGTTCAACTTAATGCCGATTCAGATACAGCACTATTACATTCATTAGAGGCACAAGAGAAATTGGCTGAAATTGTCTACCATCGGGATAAAGCCCAATTTGCTGTCAAAGCCATCAGTAAAGCTATGCTTGATACGGATGAGCAAAATCTAAAAAATTTAACTGCCCAAGTGGCTCAACAAGAAGCTATCTTAGCTAAAAAAACCTTAAAAGCTCCTTTTACTGGCCGTTTAGGTGTTTCGACTGTGAACGTAGGTCAGTATTTAAATCCGGGCGATCAAGTAGTCACTTTGCAAGCCTTAGATCCGCTTTATGCAGATTTTTTTATTCCACAACAAAAGTTAGCGGATTTAAATGTAGGTTCTACAGTTAATATTAAAACAGACACCTATCCGGATGAAGTTTTTACTGGAAAAGTGACTACCATTAATCCTATTGTGGATGTTAATACACGTAATGTGCAGATTGAAGCGACTATCGCTAATCCACATTCTAAGATATATCCTGGTATGTTTGTTTCAGCCGAAGTACTTACTAGTCCAATGAAAAAATATCTTACACTTCCACAAGCTGCGATTAGTTTTAATCCCTATGGAGAGATCGCCTATATTGTGCAACAAAAAGTCAAAGATAAAAATGGAAAACCACAACTTAGCGTACTACAAACTTTTGTGACAACAGGAGAAAAACGTGGAGATCAAATTGCTATTTTGGATGGTTTGAAAGAAGGTGAAATGGTGGTAACAAGTGGACAACTTAAACTTAAGAATGGCAGTTTAGTGGTGATTAATAATTCGGTAGTACCGAATAATAATCCCGCGCCAGTCGCTATTGATGAATAGATAAGGTAAAGGAAGCCAAAGAGTTTTAAATAAATGGATTGTTAGGGACGACGGGTTTATGCGCTTTACGGATATTTTTATTCAGCGACCTGTATTAGCCACTGTGATTAGCTTATTAATCTTGGTGCTAGGAATTCGCTCGTTAACTTTGTTGCAAGTCCGACAATATCCTTATACTGAAAATGCTGTAATAACCGTTTCTACGGTATATACCGGTGCTGACCCTGCTTTAATTGCAGGATTTATCACAACACCACTAGAAAACTCTATTGCACAGGCGCAAGGAATTGATTATTTAACCTCCAGTAGTACACAAAGCAGCAGCTCAATACAAGCTAATCTGTTATTAAATTACGATCCAAATAAAGCTTTAACTGAAATTAATACCAAAGTGAATGCTGTTATCAATCAATTGCCTAAACAATCTCAACAGCCGACATTAAGTATCGCTATTGGTGAAACCATAGACTCTATGTATATTGGTTTTTATAGTCCCAAGTTAGCTAGTAACCAAATCACTGATTATCTGACGCGAGTGGTACAACCTAAATTACAAGCAGTCAAAGGAGTACAACAGGCTGAGATTGTTGGCCAACATTTATTTTCACTTCGTGCTTGGCTAGATCCTGCTAAATTAGCCTCTTATGGTTTAGGTGCGGATGATGTAGCGAATGCTTTAGCCAACAATGATTTTATTGCTGCTGCTGGGCGTACCAAAGGCGATATGGTTACCGTGGATTTAACCATCGACACAAATTTAGATAGCGTAGAGAAATTTCAAAACTTAATTGTCAAAGCACAAAATGGTGCCATTATACGCTTAAAAGATGTTGCCAACGTGACATTAGGTTCCCAAAGTTATGACACCGCAGTAAAGTTTGATAATAAACCGGCAGTGTATATGGGCATTAAAGTCGCGCCCACTGCAAACGTACTTTCTGTCATAAAAAATATACGAAAAATTATGCCGGATATTACTGCGCAATTGCCACAGGGGTTAAATGGAAAAATTGTTTATGATGAGAGTCGTTATATCAATAGTGCTATTCATGAAGTAATAACCAGTCTGATAGAAGCCTTAGTGATTGTTACATTAGTGATCTTTTTATTTTTAGGTTCTATCCGTTCTGTGATTATACCCGTTATTGCTATGCCACTATCTTTAATAGGTGCATTTTTTATTATGTTATTACTCGGCTATACCATTAATTTATTAACCTTGTTAGCTTTAGTATTAGCGATAGGTTTAGTGGTCGATGATGCAATTATTATTGTGGAAAATATTTATCGACATATTGAATTAGGTCAATCACCCTTTGAGGCGGCTATTAGAGGGGCAAGAGAGCTGGCCATTCCTATTATTTCGATTTCAATCGTATTAATTGCAGTTTATGTGCCGATTGGTTTCATGGGAGGACTAACAGGTGCATTGTTTACTGAATTTGCTTTTACTTTAGCGGGTGCGGTTGGGATTTCAGCCATTGTCGCTTTAACACTTTCTCCCATGATGTGTTCGCTCTCTTTAAAGCCCAGTATTAAAGATCAGCATAAAGGGTTTGTTGGTTTTATTGATGCTAAATTTGATAAATTACGTGAATTTTATGAAAGGCTTTTACATGGATCATTGAATAATGTAACAGTGACGGTGGTCTTTGCATTAATTATTTTGAGTAGTATTTACTTTTTATATACCACTGCTAAGAGTGAGTTAGCTCCTCAGGAGGATCAAGGAATTATTATTAGCTTATTGACTGCAGCGCCGAATGCGACGTTACAGCAAACGCAATTATATTCGAATCAAGTGTTTCAAATTTTTAAATCTTATCCGGAAACCGATCATGTTTTTCAATTAGATGGTGTGGATGGTTTAAATACTAGTGTTGGCGGGATGGTTTTCAAGCCTTGGGATGAACGCAAGCGCACCACCAATCAATTACAGCCGCAGATACAACATTTATTTGATGGCATAGCAGGAGCACGCGTGGCTGCCTTTCAAAAGCCTTCTTTACCGGGCGGAGGAAGTGGTTTGCCCATACAATTTGTTATTACCACAACCGATGATTATGCTAAATTAAATGATATTTCTCAAACGTTACTAGACGAAGCACGTAAGAGTGGTCTGTTTGTTTATTTAGATAGTGATCTTAAACTAGATAAACCTCAAACAGCCATTCAACTTGATCGCGATAAAGCATCCCAACTGGGTTTAACAATGGCGGATGTGGGAGATTTACTGACCTCTGCGATGAGTGAAAATTATATTAATTATTTTAATTTTGATGGACGCTCTTATCAAGTAATTCCACAAGTAATGCGTGGTTATCGATTAAATGCCGATCAATTACTTAATTATTATTTGAAAATTCCCAATGGCTCAATGATTCCTTTATCAACGATTGCTCGGTTAAAAACTATTGTGGTGCCAGAATCGATTAATCATTTTCAGCAACTTAATTCGGCAACCATTTCCGCAGTTCCTTTTCCGGGTGTTACTATGGGTGATGCGCTACAAGGCTTGGAAAAAATAGCTAAAAAAATATTTCCAGAAAATTATAATGTAGATTATGCAGCGCAATCACGACAATATCAACAAGAAAGTAGCGCATTAATTTTAACTTTTTTCTTAGCATTAATCATTATTTTTCTGTGTTTGGCAGCCCAATTTGAAAGTTTTCGCGATCCCTTTATTATTTTAGTCAGTGTACCGATGTCAATCTGTGGTGCGCTTATTTTTATAAGTTTAGGTATAGGAGGAGCGAGTTTAAATATATACACCGAAGTAGGTTTAGTGACATTAATTGGCTTAATCAGCAAGCATGGGATTTTAATTGTGCAATTTGCAAACGATTTGCAGCAAGAAGGTCATAAAAAACGCGAAGCGATACAGATGGCAGCAGGAATTCGGCTTCGACCCATTTTAATGACAACGGCTGCGATGGTCTTAGGTGTTATCCCTTTAATTTTAGCAACAGGAGCTGGTGCTATTAGCCGCTTTAATATTGGTTTAGTGATTGCATCAGGAATTTCTATTGGTACTTTATTTACCTTATTTGTTGTCCCGGCCATGTATTTACTCCTAGCTCAGGATCATCAAGCACATACCGTAAGTGATATGCCAAAAAATACCGTGCTGGATGCGTGAATCTATTTATTTGAGATATACGCCAAGAGTTGTTAAGCTTTAACAAAAGCACGAATTTTTATAGGGATATACGTATGAGATTCAAGCGAGTTATTTTTTCTTTGTTAGCTTTAGGCATCAGTTGTCCGGCATTAGCTGCTGGAATCTATGTCAGGGATAATGTCTATGAGCAAGAAGTAATGCGCGATCAAATCAACAAGATGGACTGGTTACTAGGTAGAAATCAACCCGGTGGTTTTGATCAACCTTGTGGTTGGAAATGCCGAATCAATCTAAGTGGTTGGATGAATATCGATGCGTATATAACCAATACACCGCCTGTTTTTTCGATATCGACTCCGGTGCAGTTAATTTCTGTTCAAAATTTTACAAGGAATAGGGCCAGTGATCTTATATTAAATAATGCTAACTTGTTTGTTGATGCACGTGTTAATAATTGGATGAAGGCTAACATGTCATTAGTATATACCTCTTTAAGCGCTGCTCCAGGTGCGCAAGGTGTTTATGCAATACCCAATTCATTATTAATCTATCAACCGGTTAATAGGACTAAACTTGATACGGCTTACGCTACGTTGCAGCACTTTAATGTTTCGCCAGTTTATTTGCGTATTGGTAAAGAATATGTGCCTTTTGGAAATTATGATCCCTATAGTTTTGTAAATAGTGAAAATCCGACGCAATTGCTGAGTTCAATCAATGCGACAACGGCTCAGCTAGGCTTCACTATGCCAAGTGGGCTTTATGGCTCTATTTATACCTTTGCAGGTCAACCTCGATTAGCAGATGGAGGCTCGACGCGCCGTATTCAAAACGGCGGTGTTAATTTAGGCTATACCTATAGTGATTGCATCAGTAACTTCAATATTGATGCGGGATATGTGGCAAGTATTACCGATACTAATTTTTTATCCTCTTATTATACCAATAGGAATATAGAAACTACAGGTGTTTTTGCTGGGTTACCTAATCCAAATCAGACAAACGTCGCTGGCTTACCCAATCAGAAAGCACCTGCTTATAACGTAAGTGCTGCATTCCAATGGGGGCCTTTAGACATTAATGGTCATTACATTGCTACAATACGAGATTTTAGAAAGCCATTTTTTTTAGCTTTTCCTGTGCCTATTGTTTCACCTAGTCAAATATCTCTATTGACTTTTAAAAAGCCAAAGGTATGGGGATTCGAACTGGGTCTCACTTTTGCAGCGATTGCTAATCAAACTCGGCTTGCAGTGGGTTATCAAGCAACCAAACATTTAGCTGGGATCTTGCCTAGCAGAAGGATTTATGTAGATTATTTGATGAATATCAGCCAGTGGTTTGACGTCGGTGTAGCCATATTCCAAAATAAAGATTACAGCTTAGGAGAAGATAAATTGATCGGTGATAATGGGAGTACCCTTTTTCCTGGAGCATCAGGCAATAAATCCACTGTAGGTCAGATACGAGCCAGTATTAAATTCGCATAATTTTTTGATGGAATTAGTTATATTTAGAAATCCATGAGGTTTGTGGATTCAGATGCTTTGAGACCGATCGGCGCCGTTGCCAATTTTTCAAATAAATATTGGCTAATGCAGTATCATGTATGATTAATAAATTTTCTGCATTTTTATTTTGTGCTGCTTTGGTAAAATTAAATGAACCCGTAATGACTTCTTCCTTATTAATTATCATGATTTTATTGTGGGCAATGGTAGGTTTGTAATCTATCCAACCCGGAATATGTTGATTGACTAAAAAACGTGAGACGCTATATCGTTGCGTTTTTTGACTTTTATCCAGTATCACATTGACTTTCACACCGCATTTTTTTGCTGCAACCAAATGAGCAGCAATAGGAGCAGGTGTAAAACTATACGCTTATACAAAAATGGATTTTTTTGCAGCATCGATGACATCGGTAATTTTTTCAGTGCAATTTTGACCTGGAATGAAGCAAACTTGCATGGTCGGATAACGATTGGATTGGCTAATGGCTAAGCTGCTTATGATAGGACAAACACTGAATAGAAGAAAGCCACATAATAATTTTTTATAAGTTTTAGTAGTGTTGTTTGAAATCTGTAGGCTAGTAATTGAGGAAATTAACTTAACAAAGTTTTTAAAAGAGGCGCAAGTTCTTTTTTTTGTATACTGCAGCGTAACCGTCTTACTCTCAAAATAGCATTTAAGTCAGCGAGTGCATTAGAAAAATTTTCGTTCACAATTAAATAATCGTATTCATCATAATGTGTTAATTCGGCTTTTGCGTCAGCCATGCGTTTTTTTATAATGTCTTTTTTATCTTGTGCTCTAAGGTGCAGCCTTTTTTCTAATACCTCCCAGGAAGGAGGGATGATAAATATTCCTATTGATTCGGGCATTTTTTCTCTAATTTGTTGCGCACCTTGCCAGTCAATTTCAAGTATAATGTCGATACCCGCTTCAATTTTTTTGGTCACCCAATCAAGCGAAGTGCCATAATAATGGCCAAAAACGATGGCATGTTCTAACAAAGATTTTTTTTGGATAAGCTGTTTGAACTCAGTTTGATCAATAAAATAATAGTCCAGACCTTCTTTCTCACCTGGCCGTGGTGGTCGTGTGGTGTAAGAAATAGAAACTTCTAAGTTCGATACCGACTCTAATAATGCATTAACAAGACTGGTTTTTCCGCCGCCTGAAGGCGCTGATATGATATAAAGTGTTCCAGGTATATTCATAATTTACTCAATATTCTGCACTTGTTCGCGCATTTCCTCAATCAAAACCTTAATGTTAACCGCCGATAAGGTCAGTTCGGCATTCAGTGATTTTGAGGCTAAGGTATTTGCCTCACGATTCAATTCTTGTAATAGGAAATCAAGTTGTTTGCCTTGAGCTTGTTTTTTTAGCAACAAATTCTTAAATTCATGAAGATGGATCTGCAAACGATCCAATTCTTCTGCTACATCTGTCTTCTGAGCAAATAATAACATTTCCTGCTCTAAACGGTTAGGGTCTAAATAAGTTTTAACTTCATTTAATCGAGCCAGAACTTTTTCGCGTTGCAAATTTAAAACATGAGGTAATTGAATTTGAATATGTTGGAGGAGATCCGCAAGTTTTATTAAGCGTTGATTTAATAATTTAAAAATAGCTTCACCTTCAATACTGCGTACTTCACAAAAGTTATCCAAAGTCTCGGAAAATAAAGTCATTAATTCAGGTTGTATCGTTTCAATGTTTAATTCGGGAAACTTGAGTAATTGAGGCCAACGTAATAATTCTCCAGGATTTAAAGGGGTGTTTGTATGGGCAAGCTGAGCAATTTTCTTATAGGCGTTAATTAGAGACAGACTTAATTCTTCATCAACATCAATTGGCATTGCTTTATTGATCAATGATTTATAGCGTAGCTTTATTTCTATTCTGCCACGTTGCAAGCGCGCCTGTATTTCTTTTCGAATTAAGGGTTCTAAATGGCTAAAGGTATCCGGTAGAGAGAAAACCATCTCTAAATAACGATGATTGACGCTACGAACTTCCCATGTGGCTAGCCCCCATTCAGCTTGTTTTTCTTTTCTGGCAAAAGCCGTCATGCTATTAGTCATGGTAATTTTCAAGTTAAAAAGTATAATGCCTATTTTTACTGGTCCTATTTTAATCACTCTGCAAATAAAATCTAGTTTTATAAAAGGAAAGCAACCATGCGTGCGACACAACGTGCTATTGATGAGCTTCGTGTAATCAAGCTGATGCGATCTTATACGAATTATGCTGAAGGTTCGGTACTCGTAGCATTTGGCAATACCAAAGTACTTTGTACAGCGAGCGTGGTACCGGGGGTGCCAAAATTTTTGAAAGGATCTGGCCAAGGTTGGATTACTGCAGAATATGGCATGTTACCTCGTGCAACCCATACCCGCTCTGAACGAGAAGCGAGTAGAGGTAAGCAAGCCGGTCGAACTTTAGAAATACAACGTTTAATTGGCCGCGTTTTACGTGTGAGTGTGGATCTGAAACAATTAGGCGAGAATACTATCTTTTTAGATTGTGATGTGATCCAAGCCGATGGCGGAACCCGAACGGCCGCTATTACAGGCGCAAGTGTTGCATTGAAGGATGCCTTAACTGTAATGAAGCAAAAAGGTGAATTGACACAAGACCTTTGGCATTTTCTTATTGCTGCGGTGTCAGTCGGAATCTATCAAGGAAAAGTAATTTTGGATCTTGATTATGTCGAAGATTCACAAGCCGAGATCGATATGAATGTGGTGATGACTGAACAAGGAAATTTATTAGAAGTGCAGGCTAATGCGGAAAAAAATGCTTTTTCTAAGCAGCAACTGGATGAAATGTTAGTGGTAGCAGAAACAGGAATAAAGCAATTATTCGAAAAGCAACGAGAAGTTTTAGTATTAAATAAAGGTTAAAAATTTATTTTTTTGGAGTGTGATTTAATATGCTTAAGCATTGCGTCCTGCAAAAATATCGTTTACCTGCTGAATTAAAATACCATGAATTTTTAAAATTTAAATCACAAGAAATACTATCTAAAGTAGGTGATGAGAATATTAAAAAATTAAGAGAAAATGGGTATTCTAAAATTTTTTTAGCAGAGCCTAATGCAAATTTGAAAGTAAGCTTGCAAATAACTATCGAAGAAACGCCTACGTTTAATAAATAAACAGTTTGTACAAAATCACATCAGATTTATTAGCATCATTATATGTTTTGAACATTGCCATACTAAAAGATATTCAAAAAATTAATTTCTGAATAATTGCTAAACTAGTATTATTCATTTAGGTTTAAACGTTTCAAAAATCCAAAATACTTGAAAAGGAACTTAAATTGCTGAAGCGTGATATTTCCACGAGTAATATATTAATAGCTGCAGCCGGTGGCATGATAGGTTCAGCTTGGTTATTTACGCCTTTTATCGGTGCACAAATGGCTGGGCCGAATGCGTTGATTAGTTGGATGCTTGCGGCATTTTTTATGTTATTTATTGCCCTGCCGTTATGTGAATTAGGGACGATGTTGCCAATTTCTGGAGGGCTATCTAATTATCCGACCTACACGCACGGTAGAGAAGTAGGATTTTTATTTTCTTGGATCACCTGGCTGGCTTATGTGGTGATGACACCGATAGAAATCCAGGCTATTTTGCAATATAGCAGCCATTTCCTCCCTTTTTTGTTAATTAAAGAAGCTACTTATTTTAAGCTATCACACCTAGGGTATCTAGTGGCAGTGATCATCATGTTTTTTATTGTGGTGTTGAATAGTTATGGCATTAAATTTTTAGCGGAGTGCAACAAATACGCCAGCATTGTGAAATTTCTTTTACCATCAATTGCCATTGTTGCTTTAATCCATACTTCACCGAGTTTGCAAAATATTACACTTGACTTAACAAACAAAACTAGTTGGATAGAAATATTCTCGGCATTATCTGCAGGTGGGATAGCGTTTGCATTTACCGGCTTTCAAAATGGCTTGATGCTAGCAGGTGAAGTTAAAAATCCGCAAAAAAGTATTCCTATTGCCATTTTAGGTGCTGTATTAGTTGGATTTATTTTGTATTTTATGTTGCAACTTAGTTTTTTAATGGCAGTACCCAAAAATTATCTGCAACAAGGATGGCAGCACCTTAGTTTTCCAGGTGATAGTGGCCCATTAGTCGGTTTAACCCTATTACTAGGGCTTAGCGTCATAGCCGTTTTATTATTGTTTGATGCGGCTTTTTCTCCTTTAGGCACAACATTAGTGTATACCGCTGCCACTTCGAGAATTTTATATGGCATGGCATTGAATAAACATTTACCGCCATTTTTTTTAAAACTCAATCGTTACCAAATTCCGTATGTCACACTGTATGCTAATTTTTTAGTAGGAATCTGTGCTTTTTTGCCGTTTCCAGGTTGGCAAAAAATGGTGGCGTTTTTATCTTCAGCGAGCATACTTTCGTATGGCATAGGACCTATTTGTTTATTAGCTTTACGCAAAATGCAACCTGAACAACATCGACCTTTTAAATTATCAGGGAGTTTAATTATCTGTCATATTGCATTTTATGTAGCTAATTTAATGCTTTATTGGTGTGGGTTTTCAGTGATATGGAAGCTTTATATCGCTATTTCAATAGGTTTTATGATCTATCTTTGTTACCAAAAGCGTCGCTTTTGGGTCAATAATTTTAGTTTATATTGGTTTTTTTCTTATCTATCCATTTTATTATTACTTTCTTATTTAGGTTCCTTTGGTGGCATAGCGCGGCTAAAATTTCCATTTGGCATGTTAGTGATATTACTTTTTAGCGTGTTAACACTTTATGTATCACAATATTGCTTAGTCAAAAATCAAGCCGAAGAAGAATCGTTTGCATTGATGAATAAGCAATTACAAGATTTATAAACTAGATTAACAAGATTTAAGCTTCGCCGATAATACGCACTTCGGGTATTAACCGAATATGAAATTTGTGAAATACACAATCAGCAATTTTTTCAATTAAGGCTTCAATATCAGTAGCGCTGGCATGGCCGTTATTAATAATAAAATTAGCATGTTTGTTTGATACCGTCGCATTACCTATAGTTAAACCTTTAAGTCCGCATGCTTCGATCAAGCGAGCAGCATAATCACCAGGAGGATTGCGAAACACCGAACCGCAATTAGGTTCATTAGTTGGCTGAGTGTGCGCGCGATAGTTGAGTAAATCACGAATTTTGGTTAAGGCTTTTTCCTTGTTGCCAGGTTTTAATTGAAATTCTGCAGCCAAATAGTATTCGTCGACGAATACACTAACATTACGGTAAGCAATTTTATATTCACTCGGATAGCGAATCTTTTTTTCGCCTTGACGATTTACGGTTACGACCGACTTCACGATATTCCATGTTTCGGAACCATCACATCCGGCATTCATGACTAAAGCACCACCAATGGTACCGGGAATACCTGCTAAAAATTCAGCACCGATTAAATTTTTTCGTGCCGAAAATCGAGCGAAGGCTGGCGAAGCAGCACCTGCTTCTGCATAAAGCGTCACTGCATCGATGCTTTTTAGCTTGTTAAGTGTGCCCTGTGTGATTACCACTGAGCCTTTGATACCGCCATTTCGTATCAGTGTATTGCTGCCTAAGCCTAAAAAAGTTAAAGGTTCTTGCCTAGGTATCTGCTTAATAAAGTTAATTAAATCATTGATATCAGCAGGTTTATATAGACGATCTGCTCTACCACCGACTTGCCATGAAGAATATTCAGCCAATATAGCATTTTCTATAAGTTGACCGCGTAGATTTTTCATAAATGAGACTCACAGTAGTTGGGTTTTTGGCAACGCAGATAAAAATTCAAATGCGTAGAGCTTATTCATTCTCAACAATTGAAAGTGCTAAATTCTGCGCAATACTGCCAATGTCGCCTGCTCCTTGCAATAGCAATACATCGCCGTCTTGTAAAACGGCATGTAAAGTTTCAGTGAGATTTTTTTTATCTTCGATATGGATAGGGTTAGATTGATTATTTAAACGTATCGACTTTATTAAAGCTGTACTATCAGCGCCAGGAATGGGTATTTCTCCAGCTGAGTAAACATTGAGTAGCAGCAAACGATCGACCCCAGATAAAATTTTTACAAAATCGGCAAATAGATCCCGTGTTCGTGTGTAACGATGAGGTTGGTAAGTCATGACTAAACGCCGGTCTGGCCATGCACAACGAATGGCTTTTAGAGTAGCTGCAATTTCACGTGGATGATGTCCATAATCATCTATTAACAAAGCATGTCCTTGTTTACACTTTAGTTTGCCTAATATTTGAAAACGTCGATCAACACCACTGAAATGAGATAAAGCACCACATATCACATCATCCTTAATCCCTAGTTCGGAGGCAACAGCAATAGCGGCTAGTGAATTCAGAGCATTATGCTCACCGGGAAGATTTAAAGTGATATCTAATGGTTTTTTTTTCGGTCGAATGATACTAAAATAATTTTTAATACCCTGTTGCTGAAAAGAGGTGATGCGAATATCAGCATCTTCACTGAATCCATAGGTGATAATAGGACGCATAATATCAGGTAAGATCGATCGGACAAATGGATCATCACAGCACATAATGGCTAACCCATAAAAAGGTAAATGCCATAAAAATTCCAAAAAGCTTTTTTTTAGTTGCTGAAAATTACCATCATAAGTTCCCATATGGTCCATATCGATGTTAGTCACAATAGCAATCATGGGTTTTAAATAGAGGAAAGAAGCATCACTTTCATCTGCTTCAGCAACTAAATAGCGGCCAGCACCCAAGCGGGCATGCGTACTGGTGCTATTCAATTTACCGCCAATAACAAACGTTGGATCCAGTCCGCCTTCTCCTAATAAACTGGCGACTAAACTCGTTGTGGTTGTTTTTCCGTGTGTTCCAGCGACGGCAATACTATAACGAAAGCGCATTAATTCGGCGAGCATCAAGGCCCTTGGAACGACGGGTATGAGAGCGTTACGCGCGGCTTGAATTTCTACATTGTCGAGAGATACTGCGCTAGAATAAACAATCACATCGGCATTACGTATATGTTTTTCATGGTGACCAAGTTGGACCTCTGTACCTAATTTTCGCAGATGTCGAGTCATGGCATTTTCATGAAGATCAGAACCGGAAATAATATAGCCTTCATGTAACAAAATTTCAGCAATACCACCCATACCAGCACCACCAATTCCTACGAAATGGAGGTGTCGAATACGTCCCATTTGGTGATCAACAAAAGGGATTTTCATGACTAAAAACCTATATATGTAGAATCAGGAGCCGTATTGTGGCATTAGTAGACTAGTATCTTCAACTTTCGGTATTAAATTGCTTTTTGAAAAGCTTGCTATTTGTCTACTTTAAACCCAAATTGGATTAAACGATATTCGTAATCGATACGTAACAACAAAGCCAGCATGATGCAGGTCATCAGTAAACTGCTTCCTCCATAACTCATGAGAGGTAGCGTTAACCCTTTGGTTGGTAATACACCAGTATTGACACCAATATTAATCATGACTTGTAAGGCAATGTTTAAACCAATACCATAGGCAAGGTAAGCCGAGAAACGCTGACCAAAATTAAAGCAACGGTAACCTATATAGAGTGCCCGCCAGACTAGTAGTGAAAATAATAAGATCATAAATAACCCGCCGATTAAGCCTAGCTCTTCGGTAAGCACTGCAAACAAAAAGTCGGTGTGTGCTTCAGGGAGATAAAATAATTTTTGTATACTTTCACCCAGTCCGACACCAACCCAACCTCCGCGACCAAAAGCAATTAATGATTGAGTTAATTGATAACCGGAATCAAATTGGTTAGCCCAAGGATTAAGAAAAGTCGTCAGACGCGCTAAACGATAGGGTGAGCTCACTGCTAATGCACCTAAAATAATTGCTACACTGGTTAATAGAATAATAAATTGCCAAATTCGTACACCTGCTAAAAATAACATCCCTAAACTTGTGAGTAATATCACTGTGGCAGCCCCAAAATCTGGCTCGCGTAACAGTAAAAAAGTAATGACAGCTAGAACCATTAACGGCTTAAGAAAACCACGGATTTGATTTTGTACCTGTTTCTCTTGGCGTAACAAATAGCCAGCCAAATAAACAATCATTGTTAATTTGACGAATTCAGAAACTTGTAATCCAAAGGGACCAAAACCTAACCAACGCATACTGCCATTAACTTGCCGGCCAATACCAGGCAATAAAACTAAAAAAAGCAAACCAATGCTAAGTATTAACAACGCAAGGCTGATTTGCTGCCAGTAAGAAGTTTTTATTTGTACTACAATTATTCCGGCAGCGATTCCTAAGATTAAATAAAAAAGTTGATGGAAAAAAAAATGGAAAGGTTGACCATATTGATGTTCAGAAATCACAATAGAAGTTGAAGCGACCATCAAAAGGCCAAAAGCAAGTAAAGTAGAAATGACGATCAGCAACCAACGATCATACAAAACAATGGATGAAACACCCGGTTTAGGCATATCAATGGATTCCTCGAGCTAAATCAATAAAAATATCACCACGCTCTTCATAATTTTTGAACATATCCATGCTGGCACAGGCGGGGGATAAAAGTACAATATCCCCTGGTGAGGCTGTTTGATGGGCTAAATTTACCGCCTGCGCCAAATCAGCAGACATCTCGATAGCAGTAGTCTGTTCTAAAGTATTTTTTAATAAAGAAGCATCGCGACCGATTAAAATCATTTTTTTAACAAAGCGCTTAACTGGTTCGTGTAACAACGAAAAATCGGCATCTTTGGCTAAACCTCCGGCAATTAAAATGATTTTACCTGAGATGGCTGGGCCAAATCCGTTTAACGCAGCAAGTGTTGCTCCAACATTGGTCGCTTTAGAATCATTATACCAAGTTACACCTTTATGCTCTTTAACCCATTGGCAGCGATGAGGTAAACCTTTAAATTGACAAAGTGTAGTTAACATAGCAGCTGTCGGCAATCCAATTGCATGTCCTATCGTTAAAGCGGCTAATGCATTTGCCCAATTGTGTCGACCTTTAATAGGCATTTTTTTAACTGGAAGCAAAATTTGATTATCTTTTGCAAGATAGATTTTTTGATTGGTGACCTGTAGACAAAATTCTTGAGAATCCGTTTCTGGTTTATCTAAGCCGAAACTGATTGTTTTTTTTGTTTTATACTTAGGATAAGTAATTAAATCTTCTCGGTTCCATACTGCTATTTCACATTTCTGATAAATGCGTTGTTTAGCTTGTATATAAGCAGCTAAGGTTTTATGCCGATCGAGATGATCCGGACTGATATTGAGTATGCAAGCTAATTTAGGGCGCAAGCTGTAAGTTGTTTCTAATTGAAAACTTGAAATTTCTAATACGTAAAAATCCGGTATCGGCCCATCCAGCAAATCTAATGCGGGTTTACCGATATTTCCCCCCACTGCAACCCTCAGTTTGGCTTGATGTATCATATCGCTTACTAAGCTTGTTACCGTACCTTTGGCATTGCTGCCGGTAATCGCAATGATAGGTGTGCGAGCCTGTTGGGAAAATAATTCGATATCGCCTAGAGGTTTAAGCTTATATTGGCTAATGGCTAAACGGATGTTTTTTTCGTTGAGATCAATTCCTGGACTGACAATTAATTCGTTACAATCTTGAAAATGGTTCGGATCAAAAGGTCCCAAATGATAGGAAGTATGTGGAAATTCTTTTTGAAATTCCGATAGCTTGGGTGGATTTAATCGGCTATCCAAAAGTGTAAAAGGTAAATTTAACCGTTTAAAATAGCGCGCACAGGAAAGACCGGTTTCGCCTAAACCAAGGATCAGGCGTTGAGCAGCATTAAAGTTGGGCATCAATAATTCCGCCTCCTAAACAGATCTGTTCTTGGTAGAAAACAACCGATTGGCCTGGGGTAATGGCTCGCTGTGGGATATTAAATTCAATTTGGTATTTATCATTATCGGAAGGTTTGATTAGACAGGGTGAATCAAGTTGTCGATAACGTGTTTTTGCAGTGCATTTTAATGGTTCTGTTGGAGGGCAGTCGTTGATCCAATGTAACTGTGTACAAACTAGAGCTGGGGCAAAGAGTGCGGGATGATTCTTCCCTTGTACTACTATTAATGTATTGCGCGTTGGTTGTTTATCGGCAACATACCACGGTGTTCCAGATTTTTCTCTCCGGCCACCAATGCCTAATCCTTGTCGTTGGCCTATGGTGTAATACATCAGGCCATCATGTTGTCCCACTATTTCGCCATCTAAGGTTTCTATATTGCCAGGTTGTGCGGGTAAATAGGTTTGTAGGAAACTTTTAAATTTCCGTTCACCAATAAAACAGATGCCCGTGCTATCTTTTTTAGTCGCATTAAGAAATCCTGCTGATTTAGCGATTTCACGTACTTCGGGTTTGGTAAGATTTGCCAGTGGAAATAAGGTTTTGGCTAAAGGTTCTTGGCCTAAAGCGTATAAAAAATAGGTTTGATCCTTATTTTTATCAACACATTTTAATAATTGATAGGTGTTATTTACATAAGATTTTCCCGCATAATGACCGGTGGCAATAAAATCGGCGCCAGATTGTAGAGAATAATCAAGAAAAGTTTTGAATTTAATTTCTCGATTACAAAGAATATCTGGGTTGGGTGTACGGCCTAATTGATATTCTGCTAAAAAATGCGTAAATACGTGATTCCAATATTCAGCCGCAAAATTAATCGTATGTAGTGGAATCTCTAATTTGTCACAGACGGCTTGGGCATCGGCAATGTCGGCATTGGCTGAACAATATTCTTCCGTATCGTCTTCTTCCCAGTTTTTCATAAAGAGTCCTTCAACTTGATAGCCTTGCTCTTTAAGCAATAAAGCTGTGACTGAGGAATCTACACCCCCAGACAGGCCGACCATAACACGTTGTTTTTTCATTGATTTTTTTAAATTAGATGTATGCCATCATTATGAGGGCATTTTATACGAAAAGTATAGTCTATAGGAGTTTCGTGAATAGATAAAAATCTCAAGCGTTGCCGGGTCCTGCTGCTCTCGGCATCCCACACTTAATTTTTTCAAATTAAGTGTGGGATTAGCCTGCGCGCCACCCGGCCAACATACCCAGTGAATTTTTTATTCGCGAAACGCTTGGTCTATATGAAGGTTAATTATTGGCCAACTAAGTTCTTATAGTCTTGTTTGATGCTTGCTTTATCATGGGGAGGGGAAAAAATGGCAGCCAATCTACCTTCAGGATTAACCAAATAAAGAGTGCTGCTATGGTCAATTTGATAATTATTTTCCGAAGCTTTACTTTGCTGAGCTTGTATGTACACGACTCCCATTTGTTTGCTCAATTGTTGAATTCCTACTGAAGGTCCGGAGACACCAATAAAACTAGGATTAAATGCTTTAACATAAGTTCCTACTATTTTGGGTGTATCTCTTTTTGGGTCAAGAGTAATAAAAACAACCTTCGGAAGCGGAATTTTTTCGGCTTTTAATTCCGCATAAAGTTGCGTTAACATACTCATTGTTAACGGGCAAATGCTTTGGCAATGAGTAAAGCCAAAGAATAGGAAGCTGTAGTGGCCTTTTAAATTATGATTAGTAAAGGCTTGGCCTAGTCCATTAACGAGGTGAAACTCAGGAATTAATTGTGGTTGATCGATAGTAGTGCTCGCAATAGGCCGAGGAATAATATGAGTTTTTTCAGAATGCCACAGATTAACACCTAGCCCTAAGCCTAAAGCAAGTATGGCAAAAATGATAAAGGGTAAAAATCGTTTATTAGAGATGGGGCAGGTCATTTAAATAGTCCTCATTAAAGAATGGTCCATGAACAAACACGCAAACAGCATGAGTAAATAAAAATTCGAGTAATGAAAAATTTTTATTGCTGTTGCTGTTTTAGTTTGCTTTAATAAATTAGCCGCTGCAACTATAAATCCTGTATTTAACAATAGAGCAGCTATTAAATAAAAATACCCACTCATGCCGATGGAAAAAGGTAACAAGCTAATGCCGCTTAAAAGTAATGTATAAAGGAAAATTTGTTGTTTGGTAAAAGCGATTCCGTGCGTCACGGGCAACATCGGTAAATTACTTTTGGTATAGTCGGTATGTCTGGCAATCGCTAGTGACCAAAAGTGAGGTGGTGTCCAGATGAATATAATTAAAACTAAGATTAAACCGCCCGGATCAATGCTTCCTGTCACCGCTGTCCAGCCTAACAAAGGCGGTGTTGCACCGGCTAAGCCGCCAATGACGATATTTTGCGTGGTATGTTTTTTTAAATAGAGCGTATAAATAAAGGCATAAGCGATTAAGCTGATGAAACTTAAAAAACAGGTTAATAAATTACTTGATAGTCGTATTATGACTAAGCCTAGTAAACTCGCGCTTAGCGAAAATACGAGAGTATGTGTTGTTGAAATTTTTCCTTGTGGCAAAGGTCGTCGTTCTGTACGCGCCATTAGCCTATCCAAACGATGTTCTAATAAATGATTCAGTGCCCCGGCAGAAATGGCTACTAAACCAATACCTAATAATGTAAATAAACTTAATCGCAAAGATAGTGGTATTGATGAGGCGAGCACCATTCCAACCCAAACAGTAACTAACATTAAGCTAGTGACCCGCCATTTTCCTAATTCTAAATAGATTTGCGTTTTCCTAACTAAACAAACAACAAAATTCTTTAGCATATTCTCCCTAGTGGTTTCCTCATTCTTCAATAGGACAAAAAAATTATACGAGAATAATTACGTTAAAGGTAGAGTTAAAAAATAAACTATTAATTTTTATTTTTGTAAAGCTGTTATAGTATTTAAAAAGTAATCCATTTTTTTTAATTTAAATAAATTTTTTATTTTATAAATAAATAAAAAAAATAACTAGACAAAATTATTTTGATAGTGATAAATTGTTTGCGATTAAAAATATTTATTTTTAATTCAAGATAAAAATAATAAATAAACGAGGTTATTATGCCAAATCCTGATACCATTAAATCGATTTATCCAGTCTTAAATGAAAAGGAAGAAGCTTCGGCCCCGCCTCCTTATTCTGTTGTGGCTCTTGATAAAGAAAGTGAAATAAATCTTCAAACTCAAATATCTTCTCTAATAAAATCTGGAAAAACTGCATACATCGCTATAGATTCTAGCGATGAAAATAATGATCTTTCTAAAAATAAACGTAAATTAATTTGTATTTTAGAAAACCAAAAGACGAAAATAGTTACTGTTCGAGAATATGATAATGAAGGGTTCGAAAATAATTTCTCAATGCGTTCCACCGATGAAATAATATCAAACACTAAAGATAAAAGAAAACTAAAAAAAGTTCGAGCAATTATCTATGTTAAAGCCAATGAACTTCACAGTGATGCAACGGAAATAAAAGAAAATAAATTAGTTACAATAGATAGAATTATAACTAATTTTATAAAAGATCGTAAGATTGGGATATACGAAAATTTTCCTGAAATGCGCAAGGCCTACGATGCAGAAACAGGAGATTCCATTAAGGGTATATTGAGTAATTTAAAGTCGCTACTTAATGAGATGGATAAAACAATTACAGATTTTGAAGAAAAAAAATTTAATGTATCTATATTAAAAAAACTTAAAATAGAAATGGAAATAAGAAAGAGCATTGCCGAAGGGGAATACCAAAAATCGGATTTTTATTCATTTAGCTCCGTATTTACATATTTTATATCAAATAAAGATGCATTTTATAAAGAAGTTGAACAATTAATTTTAAGAAAAAATTATAATGAATTTATTGGAAAAATAAATGATCTTGAAATAAAATCTAAAAAGATTCTTTCTGTTAATGATTTACATCCTAAGCGTGTTTTTACTATTCATGAAGAGCTTACTAAAAATATAATAACACTACGTGAAGCAGCGGATAAACTGAAATTAAGTATTACTAAAGTTCAGTTAAATTCTTTGGATGAAGCTTACAAAGACTGCACTACTTATTTCAATGAATTAGAAATTCAAATAAGTTCTTCAAAAAAGCAAACAAACAAAAATGTAAGTACCACCACAAGCGATAATTCGTTGCTAAATAGTTATGAACAGCACCTAGGATCATTAGAAAAGGCTATTGAGGCTAAATCAAAGGGAACATCTGAAAATAAAGTTCAACTATTAAAAAAAATTATAAATTATCTTCAAGAGATTAGAAATAAAATAAAAGATTTATCTCCTTTTGAAGAGGTTAAGCAAATAATTAATCAAATTAAAGAATTTGTTAAAGAAAAATATACTGAACTTGCAACCCCGCGCGGATTTTTTTCTCGTCAGGGTGAGTCGGTGCGTTTAATACAAGATTTAGAATCACAACTCGATGCCTGGGTCAAAAGTCAAGAACAGACCTTTGCACCAAAGCCATAAAGTAACTTGTTAAATAAGAAAGGGGCATTTTAATCTGTCCCTTTATTTTATTATTTCAATCATGAAAAACTAAAAAAAGTAGATTTTTTACAAAAAAAATAGCATTAGTTGAAGCTAGTTTTATCTTATATTAAGAGCCAATCTATTTTTATTAAATAAACTTTTCTATAAAAATAAAAAAAGAGAATAAGTTATGAAAAAAAAATATGAGGTAAGCAAAGTTCACGCTAAGGTATCTTCTTCCGAATTCTATGGTGCTTATAAGAAGATAGAGGACACACCTTTTTACCTTATTACATCTTTAAAAAAAGCGGATGAGGCTATCTCTCGATTTGGTGAAAAAATATGGACGAGAGAGCAAGTCGAAAATTATTTTGAATTGCTTCGTCATGGTAGACAAGAGGCTTTAAAAGGTAATTCTATTGCCAAAAGAAGTTTTGATTCGATCACCTATAACAAAGACTTAACTCATTCGAATCGTGTGAGCATTCCAGTAAGTAGTCGTCGCTCTATCTGGGAATCTAAGGAAACAACTAAAAATATAGGGCCAGACTATCAAAAAAATATCCTACCTGATGTTATAATAAATACTCCAGAGATTACAACTGGACCCTTTAAATGTGAGATACCTTCTGTATTTATATCGTCGACAATAGAATTACTTACTGCCTATAGTAGGGATTTATTACCAAAATCAAGGTTCTTTGAAAATATTTACCGTGCTAAAAAAAATCTAGCTACTAATCTCATTAAATCCTTAGAATCTAAAAATTATAATGAGTTTTTTAAACTTTTTATAAAATTAAAAAATTTTGAACAAATCAAAATTGTAAACGTAAATAGTATGACTAAATTTTTTACTAAATATTTTTTAAAACCTAAAGAAACTTCTTTAACTCATTCTATTGAGAATTTGGCTAATGAATCGAATTTCGATATAAACACAATTCCATATTTAAGTCAGGGATGCAACAGAGTCAGCATTATTGATATAAAATAGCTAAGGCTATGAATAGATTTTAATTAAATTTATTTATATTTTGGTTTAAACAAATATTCAATGTGATGAGTGTTAATAATAATAATGCAGCAACCGCATTATGGGCCATCGCAATCGGTAAAGGTAATACCCATAATACATTTAATGCGCCTAGACTTATTTGTAGACCCAATAGCAGTAACAATAATGTTGCAAATCCACATAAAAAAAACTTTTGCTTTGCATTAAATAGTTTATAAATCACTAAACCTAGATAAATACTCGTAATAACCGCCATGATCCGATGACTCATTTGTATGGCGGTGCGTGCCGCATGTGATAAGATGCCACCTTCGTAATTGATCGCGGTATTTAGGTGGAGATGAAAGCCTTCTGAGAAATTCATTGCTGGCCACCACTGTCCTTGGCACATCGGAAAATCCGGACAAACAAATGCAGCATAATTGGAACTTGTCCAACCGCCTAGACCTATTTGCAGCACAACCAAAAATAAACCGAAGGCCGCCCATTTCTTTAATTTCTGTTCCGACGTTGAAATTTGCTTTACGGAGGGTTGACTGAGTCGCAATATTAACATCCATAGCAGACTTAATAATGCTAAACCTCCTAATAAATGAGACATGACTACCAAAGGATGCAAGCGTAAAGTGACAGTCCATTTTCCTAACAAACCTTGTAAAAACAATAAAAAAAGCAAACTTGTTGCTAAGCATACCGGTTGTTGAGGAAGTTTATTTTTATAAATAATTAAAACAGTAGCTGCAAGGCATAATATGACTAGAGTCGCGGCCGCATAGCGATGAATCATTTCCGGCCATGCTTTAGCAGGATTCAAGGTTTGGCCACTATAAGGTGCTTGATTTAATGTACTCGCTTGTTGAGGCAATATAAATTTTCCATAACAAGCTGGCCAATCAGGGCAACCTAAACCGGCATCTTTCAATCGCGTGTAGGCCCCGAGTAGCACAACGATGAAGGCTACGAAAAAAGCGATGCATAAAAAATAGAGAGCCGATTTGTTTTCCGATAACATGTTTTTTTATCCTGTTGTTGAAATTGTTAGTAAACGCGATAAATCTTGATATATATCCTCGCCAGGTGCGTTGCTAGGATAATATAAGATAATTTTTCCAAATGGATCTGCTAAATAATAAGCATCGAAGTTTTTGCTCATTTTTGTGGACATAAAATATTTTTCCAATTCAATTTTAGAAGTCATATAGACTAGTAAATTAGGATCTTTGTTAAAAACTAGCGAAGAAATAAGTGATTTATTATTAGCAAATATGACTCCATATTTTACACGAGAGGAATTTTTACCCAATGCTAAAACAATTTGGTGCAATGCATGCAAATTTTTTTGACATAATTGCTGGCAAGGGGATTGAGTTAAATAAAATAAAAACCATCTGCCCTTAAGTGAATGTATTGTGGTGTTATGAGAAATTAAGTTTATTTGCTGTAAATTTAAATTGGCAGAGATCAGTGTGCCTTTATTAACCATTTTGTGATGTAACCAGAGTGGATTTTTATTATAAAGTGCCATGGCTATTATTAACGGCATTAAAAAAATGACTAATAACAGCAGAAAAATAAATAGATAATGTGTGGGTTGTTTTTGTTTCATAAACGACGGATATGCGTAGTAAAAAAAGCAATAAACAAGGTTAAACTTAAAACTAACCATTGAAAAGCGTAGGCATAATGTCGGCTGGCCTGTAAGGAGATAGGTTGCCAAAGTGGTGTAAAGCCATAGTCTTGTTTAGTATTAATGATGAGTATATAAGGCTGAAAATTATTTTTTTCTAAGAAATTTGGATTGACTGATAATATTCTTTTAGGCCATTTTTGTGTATCTTTTTGTTTTAAGCTAAAGGTTTTGTTAGGAAAAACAATTAATCCATGTATCTTTAATCCATTTTTAAAAAATGGTATATCGGGAATTTGTTTTCTATCGATACCTTGCGGGATCCATCCTCTATTAATTAATATAATTTTTTTCCTATCTTTTAAAATAAAAGGAGTCAGTACTTCATAGCCTATTTTATGTAAATAAATTTTATTTTCTAATAAAAAAGTATGTTGATTATCAAAATGGCCTTGCATAATCCCAGGAAAATAATTTTTTTCTAAATCTATGTTTTTAGTTTGATTTAAATCAATAGGTGTTGATAATGAACGTTGACAAAATATCTTTTGAATTTGATTTTTAATGTCACCACGATGGATTTGCCAAAATCCTAAATAAACCAGTAACGGAAAGAAAAATATTACTATTAATGTGGGAAATAATGTAGTCTCAAAACAAAAATTATTAAACTTAATAAAAACAATACTTTTTCTTTTTTTCATTATTAAAAAATCCAAAAAAATCCTAATAGCCAGATTGCTGCAAGGAAATTCCACCACCAAACAGCAGCATCAAAGGAAAAGGAATTTTTTTCTAATAATTTATTATTATAGATTCGAAAGCATAAAATACATAAAAATAGCAATGCGGCGACAATATTTAATAAATGTAATCCTAAGAAGGCGATGAGAAAACTTCCATAGACACCACTTTTAGCAATGATATGGATATGGATGAGATGAATAAAATAAGCGGTTTGTGAAATTAAAAAAATAAATGCTAAAAAAATAGCACTATTTAAGGTAAAGCGGCATAATTTATAGTGCATTTTTTTTAAGTGATAGAGTGAACCTGTCAAAAGCAAGGCGCTAGATAATAATAGTATTAAATTAATGAGTGGAATTTGATGCATGAAAACTAAATTGGGTGTGCTAGCGGCAATTGCAGAACTTGGTGGCTTTATTAATGGCCAATGTTTCGCAAAATCAGGCCAGAGCAAATAGTGGGTTAATTGGGATGCATCGCCACTTTGACCGGCTAACCATGGCGTAATGGAGAATCGTACATGAATAATAGAGCCGATTATTAAACCAAACAAAAATAATTCAGAGATTAAAAACCATATCATTCCCCAACGAAACGTTTTATCCATTTGTTGGTTGTATAAACCAGCATCACTTTCTTGAGTGACATTCCAAAACCAGCCACTTAGCATAAATACTAGCCCAGCGATGCCAATTATAAATGTGATAATTCCCCAATGTTTATCAAAGTTAAGTGAGCCAAATGCTAAAAAGAGTAATGATAGAGCCCCTATAATGGGCCAGGCACTCTGTTCAGGCACATAATATGAAGATTCTTTGTTTTTCATCCGCCGTTTGTTCCTTTAACGTGATCTTAGTTTTGAGATTTTTTTCAAATTGGAATGTGACCTAAAGTTTCTGCTGTAATTTTTGTATGTTTTAAACCGGTTGTATCAAATAAGGTATAAGCTAAAGTAATCGTATTAATATTTTTTGGTAAATGCTGATCAATATGAAATAAAACGGGCATATCTCGATGTTGACCAGGACTAAACGTTTGCTGAGTGAAGCAAAAGCATTCAGTTTTTTTTAAATAACGCGCGGCTAATCCTGGGGAAACACTAGGAATTGCTTGCACCGTCATTGGATAATTTGAATTATTTTTAGCGGCAAAATAAATTAAAATATTTTCCCCTGGATGTAATTGTATATGCTGAAGTCTTGGATAAAAATCCCAAGGAAGATAATTGTTGTTATTGGTCATAAATTCCACACGGATACTGCGTGATAGATCAACTTCATTCGAAGTGAGATAGGCATTTTTATCTGTTTTTCCGTTGATACCTAAATTTTTACACAGTACGTTATAAAGTGGAATCATGGCAAAGCCAAAGCCAAACATACCTAATGTCGTAAAACAGAGCAAAATTAAAATTTTTTTATTTGAAAAATTTTCGGTTTTAACTATCATGTTTTTACATTACTCAAATTTGGGTGGCGTAGTAAAACTATGTAAGGGAGGCGGTGAACTAAGAGTCCATTCTAATCCCTCAGCGCCTTCCCAAACCTGAGCTGTCGCTTTTTTTCCTTTTCCGCGTATTGATTGAATAATAATATAGAGAAAAAATAATTGTGCAAAACCAAATAGAAAAGCACCTAAACTGGCAATCGCATTAAAATTTGCAAATTGTAATGAATAATCGGCTACTCGCCTTGGCATGCCAGCAAGACCTAAAAAGTGCATCGGGAAAAACGTTAGATTGACGCCGATAACGGATAACCAGAAATGACACTGACCTAAACGTTCGTTGTACATAACGCCCGTCATTTTCGGTAACCAATAGTAAGCTCCTGCAATAGCGCCAAATAATGCACCAGGAACTAAAACATAATGAAAATGTGCCACTACGAAATAGGTATCTTGATATTGGAAATCCGCTGGAACCATGGATAACATGACACCTGAAAAACCACCAATGGTAAATAAAATAACAAATGCTAAAGCAAATAGCATGGGTGTTTCAAAACTTATGGCACCACGATACATGGTAGTGACCCAATTGAAAACTTTCACTCCTGTAGGTACAGCAATTAGCATAGTGGTGTACATAAAAAATAACTCGGCCGCTAAAGGAACACCTGTTACAAACATATGATGTACCCAAACGATGAAAGATAAAAATGCAATGGCTAACAATGCATACACCATGAACCGATAGCCGAACAGTTTTTTGCGACTAAACGTTGGAATAACCTGCGAAATAATTCCAAAAGCAGGAAGAATAATAATATAAACTTCAGGATGACCAAAAAACCAAAACAGATGTTGATAGAGTAACGGATCGCCTCCGCCAGCCGCACTAAAAAAACTCGTAGCAAAATGTCTATCCATGAGCATCATCGTAACCGCAGCCGCTAAAACCGGCATGACACCTATCAGTAGGAAAGCCGTAACTAACCAACTCCAACAGAATATTGGCATTTTCATCATAGTCATTCCAGGAGTTCGAAGATTTAGTAGTGTGACAATAATATTAATAGCTCCCATTAATGAAGAAAGTCCCATTAAATGGATCGCAAGAATTAAATAATCTGTGCTGGCAGGTCCGTAGGTAGTTGATAGGGGAGCATACATAGTCCAACCAAAATTAGGGGCCGAACCATCCATAAATAAAGTACTAAAAAGTAAAATAGCCGCAACAGGTAGTATCCAAAATGCCCAATTATTCATACGCGGCATGGCCATATCTGGTGCACCTATCATTAATGGGATCATCCAATTCGCAAAACCAGAAAAAGCCGGCATGATGGCAAGAAATAACATGACTAAACCATGTAATGTTGTCATTTGATTGAAAAATTCAGGAGCTAGTAAGCGGGCACCGGGTTGAAATAATTCTGCTCGAATTAATAAAGCAAAAATTCCACCAATAAAAAACATTAATAAACTAAAAAGGAGATAGAGAGTTCCAATTTCTTTATGATTGGTTGTGAACAGCCAACGTTTAATGAATGCTAAAAAACCTTTAGGAGCTGAATGTTCTAGATCAAGTGTTTGTTCCACGATGAAGCTCTCCTCCTGATTGTTGGATGACCCATAGATTAAATTCTTTTTCGTTAACTGCTTTTACAACGATAGGCATAAAGGCATGATTCGTTCCGCACAATTCAGCGCATTGGCCACGATAGGTGCCTTCAGACTCTATTTTTGCCCAGGCTTCATTAATAAATCCTGGAATAGTATCGCGTTTAATTCCTAAAGTTGGCACCCACCATGAGTGTATGACGTCATTTGAAGTAAATAAAAATCTAATTTTTTTATGGATAGGTACGATTAGTGGGTGGTCAACTTCTAATAAATACCATTTGTTTTTCTTAGCTTGATTTTGTAGTTCTTCAGCAGGTGTTGAAAGATTACTAAAAAAATCGATACCTTGATCTAAATAGGCATAGCGCCAACGCCATTGATATCCGGTCACTTTTATCGTTAGTTCAGGATTACTGTTGTCATTCATTTTGATCAAGGTTTTAGTGGCAGGTATCGCAATGACGATCAATATAATAAACGGTACGATAGCCCAGGCAATCTCTAAGAAAAAATTTTCATGAAATTGAGCAGCATGGACACCGCGTGATTTTCTATGTCGAATTAATGAATAAATCATGATGCTAAAGACTACGACAGCAATCCCCACGCAAATCCAAAATACCAACATATGTAAATGATAAATGGCATGACTGATTGGGGTAACACCTCGGGGCATATTGGTTTGCCAAGTTGCTGCTAAAGCCAATTTTGGGCTTAACAGTAAATTAAGACCAATAAAAAAATTTTTAACAGACTCCATATTATATTTATCCTTTTTATTGCGCCGGAATTACTTTTAAAATTTAAAAGGTTTTTTATATCAATCAATAGGCGCGATTAATTTAAATGATTAACATAAAATATCATTACCATAAAGAATAATTGCCTGTAGTTTTGCTTTGTTCAACCATATATTTCACGCTCGCTTCCAATTCAGAATTGCTACATTTTTTGCAGTTACCCTTTGCTGGCATTTTGTTATATCCATATAGAGTATGCGCGAATAATACATCGATGTTTTTTGCAATGATGGGTTTCCATCTGGTTTTATCACCTAATAGAGGTGCATCTAATTTCCCATTGTCATGACAAACGGCACAATGTTGTTGGTAAATCTGTTTTCCTATTTTTAGACTAAGAGGTATTTCTTGTACTGGAATAACTACAGTTGCTCCACCTTGATCATGCAGAATGAGATAATCAACGGCGGCTTTTATTGCTTCATCTGAGCATCCAGTGCAAGTGCCTTTAGGTGGCATCGAGTTAAAGCCATGGATAGCTCGTGCATACACGATATTTTTTCCTTGTTTTAGTCGTTTTTCCCATTCCGCGTTATCACCTAGTTTAGGCGCACCGGCTGCTCCGCTGGCATGACAAACTGCACAATAAGATTCATAAACTTTGTGACCGGTTTTAAGGGTAATGGGTCCACTGAATGCTGAATAAGGTATTTGGCTTTTTACTGTTTTTAAATAAATGGCTATGGTATTCAAATCGTTAATCGATAAATATTTAAGACTGTTACTATTAACTTCTGCCATGGGTCCAGCTACGACACCAGCATTTCTTAATAGTTTATTTTGTTTAAAAACGGCTCGGATATCTCCAATACTCGCGGTTTTTAATCCACTCGAGCTGATATTGGGAGCGTAATAACCTTGAATGAACCCTCCTGTTAGGTAATATTTCTTTTTTTCTGCACCTAACAAATTCAAAGGAGTATGGCACATGCCACAGTGACCTAAACCTTGGACTAAGTAAGCACCACGATTCCAGGGTTTGGTTTGTTGATTGTCCGTTATATAATCCCCAGAACGAAAAAATAAAATCCGCCATCCCAACTGCAAAAAACGCCAATTAAAAGGCCACATCATTTCATTAGGCTGGTTCGCTTTTGTAATGGGGGCTAAACTAAATAGATAGGCTTTGATAGCTAATAAATCATTAGTATTGATTTTTGTGAAGCTAGCGAAAGGAAATACCGGGAAATAATAACTTCCATTCGGAGCGATGCCTTCATGCATGGCTTGGATAAAATCTTTATCACTCCATGATCCTATCCCGGTAGTTTTATCGGGTGTAATATTAGGTGAGTAAATGCTTCCAAAAGGGGTATAAATTCCTAAGCCTCCAGCAAAAGGTTGGCCATGATGTTTTGTATCGGTGTGGCAAGCGATACAATCGCCGGCTTTACTTAAATATTCGCCACGCTTAATTAGCTTGCGTAATACTGCGTCCTTAGGATAATTAATGCTAGGATAGGGGATATTGAGCTCAGGGTTTTTTTTTGTTGCTTCAGTGTTCAAGTAAGCCAATACTAAACTGGGTGATAGCAAGATTGATATAAAAAAAGAATTTTTTAAAAAATTATAGAGATAGCTTAAGATTATTTTATTCATAAATCCTTTACGAATCCAATCTTTTTAGATGTTTAAAACCTAGATATGTTGCACCTTATGCAGAGGATTGCAAGCGGTTTGTTTAAATTAACAAAACATTATAATCTATTTAATCGCTGGCGGATAATTTTTACATCATCATTTATTAATTTGAGCTTTATCAAATGATTAATTCAAATGAACTCGCTATAGCTGTTAAGCTTTTAAAGGAGGGAAAGCTGATTGTTTTTCCTACTGAAACAGTCTATGCCTTAGCAGGTGATGCGAGAAATTTAACAGCCATTCAACAAATTTTTGCACTGAAGAAACGACCTTTAAATCAAGCTTTAAGTGTTTTATTGGCGAAAGACCATTCCTTAGATAGATGGGTCAGAAACATTCCTCCGGTCGCAGAAAAATTAGTCGAACATTTTTGGCCGGGTCCTTTGACACTTATTTTTAATAAACAAAAGTCAGTTTTACCTGAGTTGACCGGGGGACAAGATAAAATAGGTTTACGAGTACCGGATCATCCTATTGCACTAGCTATCTTAAATTCTTTTTCCAGTGGATTGGCAGCACCTTCTGCGAATCGCTCCACTTATCTTAGCCCTACGCAAATCGAACATGTGCGAGAGGAATTTGATAATAAACTCGAGCTTATTATTGATGGTGGACCTTGTGCTATTGGTATTGAATCGACGATTATTGATGTGACTTTTGACATCCCGCGCATACTGAGATTAGGTGCTCTTCCATTAGAGCAAATAGAATCTATTACTCCCTATGAAATTGAAGAATCCAGATTATCGCATTGTTTTTTTAAAAATCCTTTAATAAAGCAAGTGTCTAAACAAGAATTAGCTCCTATGATCGATAACTATTTAAATCGGCGTAAAACATTAACAGTGTTTGGATTAAGTCCAGCAAAGAAAAAACATGAAAACTTAACTTGGATTCGTATGCCGAATGTTCCTAGTCAATATGGACAGAGTTTATATAAATATTTACATGAAGCTGAACAGTTGAGTGATAAAATTTTGGTGGAATCTGTACCAAAGCTCAAGGCCTGGGTCGGGATCCAATTGATATTAGATAAATATTCTAAACGAAATTAGTGACTCATCGTAAATATATAAATATAACCGTCCTATTAATAGGGAACAAATAACATAGATTTTTTTTAAAAACTAGGCTAGATTAAAAGCACTTATGGGTAGATATCTATGCTAGCGTTATTCTTTTTCTATAGTCTTTGCATTCTCCTGGCCTGGTGCAAGCAACGAGGGCCAGCTATAGGGTTATTTATAGTCTTTTTATTATTGACAGGATTTGTGTTTATCCATCATATAACTGAACAGTTATCTCTGCAATTTTAAGGATAATTATTGTGCGACAACCTTCTGAAGTAGCCAAAATTATTAGAGTCCTTAATGCGCTAGATGCTTTGGGGTTGGCATTTTTGCTGTTAATTGCCTTTGTTTTACAAATACGTTTCCATGAGCTACCTTGTCCTTTATGTTTGCTGCAGCGGCTTGGGATATTGGCAATAGCATTTGGTTTTTTGCTGAATGTGCAATTCGAAATAAGACCAGCTCATTATACTTTATCGCTATTATCGGCGATGTTAACAGCGGCTATCTGTGTGCGCCAGATCTTTCTCCATGTGATCCCAGGCGATCCTGGTTATGGTTTACCCTTATTTGGATTACATCTTTATACTTGGTTGTTTCTTCTATGTGTGGGAATTATCATTTATATCTCGATTATTTTTAGTATTTCCCCTCAATATGAACAGGAGCAATCACCTAAAACTAAAAGTATGCAACTATTAACGCATACTGCGTTTGCAGCAGTTTTTTTATTAGCCATTTTTAATGGAGTTTCTACTTATTTTGAATGTGGTATAAAAGCTTGCCCAGAAAATCCAATCAAATATGAGATTCAATTAGTTGCATCTCATTCCACTCATTAGTTTTTCTTTTTTTAACAGGCAAAGAAATAATAAAAAAGCCTGCTTAAATCATGAGGTATTATGAATCTAAGGGATCTTAAATATTTATTAGCTCTTGCGGAGTATCGTCATTTTGGAAAGGCAGCTAAAGCCTGCTCGGTTAGCCAACCTACTTTAAGTATCCAATTAAAAAAACTGGAACAAGCTTTAGGTGTACAATTATTTGAGCGTGGACAAAAAAAAGTTTTAATTACAGCGCCGGGCTTGCGTATTGTGGAGCAAGCAAAACATGTATTAGGTGCAATGATTGAGCTTGAGAGATTGGCAAAATTAGCTAATGATCCATTTTCTACTGAGCTACATTTAGGGTTAATTCCTAGTTTGGGTCCTTATTTACTTCCACATATTTTACCTGTCATCAAGCAGCAATTACCGAAGCTCACGTTATATTTATACGAAGATAAAACGGAGACTCTCTTAACGCAATTGAATCAAGGAGCTTTAGATGCCGTTATATTAGCATTACCAGTTCAGCACAAAGGTATGACTAGTCAAAGTTTATTTAAAGAACCTTTTTTTCTGGTTATGCCTGTCTCGCATCCATTATATTATAGTAAAGAGTTGCATTTAAAAGATTTAAATGACGATAATCTCCTTCTTTTAGAAGAGGGACATTGTCTTAGAGATCAGGCATTAGAGGTTTGCCATAAAAAAAGTAATCTTAAAGAAAAGACAAATTATCGTGCAACGAGTTTAGAAACTCTACGACATATGGTGGCAAGTGGCACAGGAATTACTTTGCTTCCTTTATTAGCTTTAGAAGATCATCCTTTGATACTCAATAAACCTTTTGCTGCTCCTAAGCCGGAACGAAAAATTGGCATTTTATGGCGTAAAGATAGTGCGTTGGAGCCTTGTTGCAAAAAATTAGCGACACTCGTTGAAAATACGATTCCTGAGGTTTTAGCGGGTTTAGAAAAAAAACTTAAATCAGCCAATATTCTTCGTGCCTGAATTTTTGCCTGTATAACTCTAACATTTGTATTTTATATTTTTAAAAAAGATTATTTTTTCATTGAATCAAAGAATTCATCATTAGTTTTGGTATTTTTTAAACGCTCAATTAAGAATTCCATAGCGGTAACTTCATCCATGGATTGTAAAATTTTCCGTAATATCCACATTTTCTGCAATACATCGGGTTTAGCTAGTAATTCTTCACGTCGGGTACCGGATCGATTTAAATGAATAGCAGGATAAATACGTTTTTCCGCGATCCTTCGGTCAAGATGAATTTCCATATTACCTGTCCCTTTAAATTCTTCATAAATAACATCATCCATTTTTGAACCGGTATCCACCAATGCAGTTGCAATGATGGTTAAACTACCACCTTCTTCAATATTTCGTGCGGCTCCAAAAAAACGCTTTGGTCGTTGTAGTGCATTTGCGTCAACACCACCGGTTAATACCTTTCCAGAGGATGGGATAACAGTATTATAAGCGCGCGCTAAACGGGTTATGGAGTCCAATAAAATAACGACATCTTTTTTGTGCTCGACTAAGCGTTTCGCTTTTTCAATAACAATTTCTGCAACTTGGACATGGCGGGTTGCAGGTTCATCAAAGGTACTTGCAATCACTTCACCACGGACCGAACGGCGCATATCGGTTACTTCTTCAGGGCGTTCGTCAATTAATAAAACAATCAAATAACACTCGGGACAATTATGCGAAATTGATTGTGCAATGTTCTGCATCATCATAGTTTTACCGGCTTTCGGAGGCGATACAATTAAACCTCGTTGTCCTTTCCCAGTCGGGGCAACTAAATCAATAATTCTAGCCGTAATATCCTCTGTGCTACCGTTTCCACGTTCCAATGTGACTCGTTCGTTGGGAAATAAAGGTGTTAAATTTTCAAATAAAACTCGATTTTTAGCATTTTCAGGCGCATCAAAATTAATTTCATTTACTTTAAGTAAAGCAAAATAACGTTCAGATTCTTTAGGCGGACGAATTTTTCCTGAAACAGTGTCGCCAGTATGAAGATTAAAACGTCGAATTTGACTTGGAGAAACATAAATATCATCAGGGCCGGCAAGATAAGATCCTTCTGCAGAGCGTAAAAAGCCAAAGCCATCCGGTAATATTTCTAATACGCCGTCTCCATAAATGTCTTCCCCTCTTTTTGCTAGCGCTTTGAGAATAGAAAAGATCATATCTTTTTTGTGTAGGCGGCCTAAACCGTCTATTTTTAATTCTTCAGCAATGGCAACCAGTTCGGCTGGGGAGTTTTTCTTAAGTTCTGTTAAATTCATAGTATTGTTTCTTTCATAAAAGGAAGTGTAAAAATTGAGAGTTTTAATTGGAATATTTAATATCAAAAGGATGTGTCAAGAATTTAGAGCGTGTTAAATAAATTCATTTTATAATGTTATATCCGAGTAGGATACAAATAGTGCTCCTACGCATAGGTTAAAGTAAATGTGCGAAAAAGTTATCTGAAATCCCAGAAGCAATATAATACCTTAATAGTAATATGTATCTTAAGGCTTAAATCCTACTTAGAAAAATAGTTGCATTTAGAATACATTAGTTTAAGCAAGGTGTTTATCTAAAAATGCTTTTAATTCTGATTTTGATAAAGGGCCGACTTTAGTATTTAGCGCTTTTCCATCTTTAAAGAGGATTAACGTAGGAATACCACGTACACCGTATTTTGCCGGGGTGTTAGGGTTCTCGTCAACATTTAATTTACCTATTTTTATTTTTCCAAGATATTCTGAGGCAAGTGTATCTAAAATAGGAGCGATCACTTTGCAGGGGCCACACCATTCTGCCCAAAAATCAACGAGCACAGGTATTTTTGACTCTAGCACGTCTGTTTCAAAACTAATATCTGTAAAAATGATAATTGGCGAATCATTTGTGGTAACCACTATTTTATCCTCGCAAAAAGTATTTGACATTTATTATTCATGCTCAGGGGCAACAACATAAATACCCGGGGCATTCCGTAAATAACCGTTATAGTCCATTCCATACCCGAAAACAAAGCCATGATCCATTGAAATCGCTGTAAAATCCGCGGAGGTTGTTCCTCCTGGCAAGCGTACAGCTTTTTGCTTATCGAGTAAGACAGCAGTATATACTGCATGTGCTCCCTGTTCATGACAATAATCAACGATGGCAGCTAATGTCAAGCCGCCATCTAGAATGTCTTCAATAATCAATATATTACGATCCTTAAGGGATACGCGTGGTTTAGCTATCCAGCGTATTTCAGCGTGCCCAACTGTTTCATGTGAATAACGCGTAGCATGGACATAGTCGAGTTCTAAAGGAAAATCTAAGCGTGGAAGTAGATTTCCCGATGGAATAAGACCTCCAATCATAACACATAAGACCACTGGATTGCTTTCACTCAATTTTTTGCTAATTGCCTTAGCCATGTTATCTAAACCTTTTTCGATTTCTTCTTTAGTAAAAAGACGAGTCGCTTTTCTTTCGACTTCTTGTATGTGACTTGGGATCAACATGAATGCATCCTAATGTTCAGAGGGATTTTAAAAGATTAACCGCATTACGCCAGGCGTCAGTTTGTTGTAGAGCGGAGAGGGTTAGTGTGCGACGAGGAAATAATTTTTGCAAGTACTGAGAATTATAAAGTTTAATGAGTTCAGGCGATTGTTCTAAATTTTCCAATGCTAAAATAGCGTCTTTTCGACAATTACAAATTAATAATCCATTACACCCCGCTTGCAAAGCAAGCCGTATTCGTTCTGAGATAGTTCCCATATGTTGTACTGCCTTCATTGATAAATCATCGGTGAAGATTGCACCCGTAAAATTCAATTGTTTACGTAAAATAGATTGTAGCCAGTAAGGAGAGAATCCACAGGGTAGTGGATCAACTTGATTGTAAACGATATGCGAGGCCATTATGCCATCTAAGTCAGCGCTTAATTTAGCAAAAGGGATTAAATCCTGTGCTTCAATAGTTAGATAATCTCTATTATCTACAGTGAAGTGCGTGTGAGTATCCGCACTGACTGATCCATGTCCAGGAAAATGCTTGCCTACAGCACTCATGCCTGCACGATGCATGCCTGTAATGACAGCGCGCCCTAATTTAGTTACAACCGCAGGATCACTATGTAATGCGCGTACCCCTATGACTTGATTTAAATTATTATTTAAATCTAAAACGGGTGCAAAACTAAGATCAATACCTACCGCTAATAACTCACTGGCTAATAACCAGCCATGTGCTTCTGCTAGCTGAATCGCTTCATCAGAATTTTGATCATAACGAGTGCCAATTAATCCTAAAGCAGGTAGCTGCGTAAATCCTTCTTGAAAACGTTGAACTCTTCCTCCTTCTTGATCAACGTTTAATAAAAGTCGTTGCTTACTATGCAAATGAATTTGTGAGATTAAGTTTTCCAGTTGAGAGGTCGATTCAAAATTACGTTGAAAAAAAATAATTCCGCCTACTTGAGGATGTTTTATTATTTCACGTTCTTCAGAACTTAGTTCTAAGCCTGCTAAATCTAATATAATAGGTCCCATAAAGCTCGCTTAAATTTAACAAATATATGAATTAAAAGTATCCATTTTTGTAGAGTGATTTAATTATAACACTTATTAAATTAGTCATTAATGAACAATTTTTATCACTTAAATACGAGAACTTTCGTATACAATAGTTTCAATGGTTTATGCCTTATAAGCAAATAAATAATTGAAATGGAAGAAGCGTACTACAGAAATATTTTTAATTACGTTCCGCTTGACAGAAGCGATGTATGATGTAGAATTCGCGAGCTCTTGAGTTTTTGGCTTGAGGGTATAGAGAGTGGAGTTAATGTTGAGCTAGTGTAAGAGCTAGCAAGCGATGATGAAAGCCTCAA
>JBBIWD010000006.1:0-82511 GCA_037439325.1 Rickettsiella sp. | reverse complement strand
TTTTATTACAATTCTATCTTCTCTTGTTATTTGATTAAAACATTTGCCCATTTCTACCCTCAAAATACGACTAGTTTAACTTCCTTGTCGCATTTGAGTTAGAACCTACCAATCCTACATAACCGTCAGGTCTAATGACATAAATGGCTGTCGAAATTACTCCATAGCGTTTAAAAAGTAGCTTATTAGCTGGAGATAAAACAAAACTATAAACTTGCAGCCAATTTTTATAGTTTTTTATAAATACATTTATTTTTTCTATTAATTTATTTTCCTGGTCCTCTTTAGTCATAAAACAAAGTATATTAAAAGGTTTATGCGCTAGTGATATAAATAGATTTGATTTGTGATTAGTAGGCGCATTAGGCGCACGATAGCCAGGGCATGGTCCACCTTTAAACTTACCATGAAATTTTTCTATGATCTCATAGTTAAACTGATTTTTTGCATAATTAATATTTAATTGAGATATAAACCAGAATAAACGTTTTTCAATATTTTTTTTGGAAAAAAGTAAAGAAATAACCAAAGGTAATAGCCAGTCTCTCAGCTTGGAAACAAAAAAACTTTTTGCTGTAAGTAAAGAGAAAAACTGATCGGTTGTTCTCAATAAAATTTTTCCGACTGGATGTCGTTCTGTTTCATAAGTATCCAATAATTTAATATTTGTGCCTTTCTTTATAACTAAGGCTAACTTCCAAGCTAGATTAGTAGCATCTTGTATACCGGTATTCATACCCTGGCCTCCTGCCGGGCTATGAATATGCGCTGCATCTCCTGCAAGAAAAGCACGATTTTGATAATATTTCGTAACGCCACGATGATGTAAACGAAATTGTGATATCCAAATCGGGTCAACTAATTTTACTGAGACTTGAGTCAGCAAACTTGACGCATGTTCTAACTGACTTAAATTAGGAGCAAATAATTTCTCTTCTGAAGAATTATCTGAGCGTTGTGCTAGCATAATTCGACTAACTTTCTCTGAGAGAGGAATATGCACGAATACGCCATCTTTTCCTAGAAAAAAAAGGAATTTATTTCGCGAATAAGGCCATTCAATACTAGCATCGACTAAATTAAAAATTTGCGGATATGCATTTCCTTCAAACGAAAAATGCAGCATATGGCGTACGCTACTATGCGCACCATCGCAACCTATTATATAGTCACAAACAAGTTTTTCTGCGATTCCTGTTGTGAGATCTGTAATATTCGCCTGCACACATTGCATATCTTGGGTAAAAGTCATTAGTTCTTTTTGGCGTTCAATATAAACACCTTGCTTTTCTAAGAACTCAATCAATATACGTTCGGTTTCCGTTTGCGGTAGAAAATAGACAGAAGGAAAAGGGGTATCTTGGTGCTTGAAATGTTTAAACTTAATTTCTATTTGTTTCTTTCCGTTAATAAAAAAAGCCAAATCCACCTTGGAACGCGCCACTTTAAGAAACGCATCAGCACATCCTAAATTCTGAAATATTTCCATCGATTTAGCTTGGATAGCAAAAGCTCGTGATTCATGTGCTCGGTCCTTTTGTTTATCCAAAATTCTAAATTTAACCCCACAACGTAGCAATTGACAGGCCATCACCAACCCAGTAGGTCCTGCCCCAATAATTAGTACTTCGGTATCCTTCGTTTTAGCATTCATAGAAAAACTATAGCCCAGACTTTCATGAAGTAAAATGACCACGCTATAATGGTCAAATACTTCACTTGCTAAAACTTAAGGAGAATTAATTGCATACTCGCTATCAATCATTATTACCCCAACATTGTCTATCGCGCTTTGCCGGATGGATGGCAAACTGCAAACAAACTTGGATTAAAAATAGATTAATCCATGGATTTATACGACATTATAATGTCGATATGTCTTTAGCGATGGAAGAAAACTTTGTTAATTATATTAATTTTAATCATTTTTTCACTCGGTCTTTAAAACCTGAAAAGCGACCAATCTCGAGTAATGATGCCGATATTGTATCGCCTGTCGATGGAACTATTAGTCAAATTGGAAATATTAAGGAAAATCAGCTAATCCAAGCCAAAAAAATAAATTATAACCTACAAGCCTTATTAGGAGGCTCAGCGAAAATTGCTGCACAATTCCAAGGGGGGAAATTTGCCACTCTTTATCTAGCTCCTGAAGATTATCATCGTGTGCATATTCCTTATAGCGGTGAATTGAAAGAAATGATTTATGTTCCAGGGCGCTTATTTTCAGTAGATAAGCAAACCGCGAATGAATTGCCCAATTTATTTGTTCGGAATGAACGAGTTATTACCTTATTTTCTACACCTATAGGTCCGATGGCGATCATTTTGGTCGGTGCTATGCTGGTTGGGAGCATCAATACAACCTGGGAAGGAATTATCGCGCCTGCTTCGAAACGACATATTTATCATTGGCATTATCTAGACAACAAAATTTCCTTGCTTAAAGGCCAAGAGATAGGACAATTTCAATTAGGCTCTACTGTCATCGTTTTATTCGCGCCGAATCATATAAAATGGTTGACTGAATTATCTGGAAAAAAAGTAAAATTTGGTGAAAATATTGGTCAGACACTATAAGATGTATTTATATTAATGGTTATACTATGTTTTTGATGACAAAAAAGTTGAGGTAGCTAATGACTATACCACAAGAAAAAACCGTTTCGGCCTCGGCTGTACATGACCATACTTATAAAATATTTCCTAATGATTTGAACTCAACCGAAACAGTTTTTGGTGGCTTAGTCATGTCCACTCTCGATAGAGTTGCTTCGGTAGTTGCAGAGAGACATAGTCAAAGACCTTGTGTGACTGTTTCGGTGGATGCTATGCATTTTTTACAGCCGGCAACTCGCGGAGATATTTTAATTTTTCAGGCTGCTATTAACCGCAGTTGGACCAGCTCAATGGAAATCGGCGTACGTGTACTTGCTGAAGATTATCGTACTGGTACACGACGTCATATAGTGTCTGCCTACTTTACTTTTGTAGGTACTGATGAGCATGGCCGCCCTGCACAGGTCCCTAAGGTTATTCCTGAGACGAACGATGAAATAAGGCGTTATGAAGAAGCGGGCAAGCGACGTGAGCGTCGACATCAAGCATCAAGAAAAAAGTTGGATAAATAAATACTAAATCAATAATTTAAATCCCCCTGAACTTACCTTTTGGGTTAACTGTTCTAAGGATGGCAATTAACAAAAATAAAAGAATTTTGAGGAGAGATTATGACGATAAAAATATTACCTATTTTGGCTTTTAAGGATAATTATATTTGGTGCCTTATCAATGAAGAAACAAAACATTGTATCATTGTCGATCCAGGCGAAGCAAAACCCGTCCTAACCCAATTAAAACAGTTAAACCTTAAACTCGATGCAATATTAATAACGCATCATCATTGGGATCATACAAATGGCATTCGTTCTATTTTAAAAATACATCATGTTCCTGTATTTGGGCCTGCAAAAGAAAAAATAGTTGGGGTAACAAATCCTGTCGATGAAGGCGATAAAGTTGAGTTGGCCAATTGGCCAATTTTTGAAGTTCTTGCAATTCCTGGCCATACCTTAGGGCATATTGCTTATACTGGAAATCATCTTTTATTCTGTGGAGATACCTTATTTACTGCGGGTTGCGGGCGATTATTTGAAGGTACCGCTGAACAAATGTTAAATTCTTTAAATAAAATGGCCCGGCTTCCGGATGAAACACAGATTTATTGCGGCCATGAATATACACTCGCTAATCTACATTTCGCTCAAACCATAGAACCCAATAATCTCCACGTCAAAGTACGTTTAGAAAAAACTAGAGAATTGCGTCAAAAGAATTTAGCGAGTGTACCTAGTTTTTTAGCTGAAGAACGTTTAAGCAACCCTTTTTTACGTTGTGATAACCCAGAAATAAAAATGCGCATAGAAAAAAGAACCGGTAGAAAGCTTGCGACGCCTGTTGAAATATTCGCTTATCTTCGTCAATGGAAAAATAATTTTAAATAGTCTAGTTGGTTTCCCCATGAATTCACAATTAATTTTAGAAAAACTTGACCTATACGTTAAATTAGGCCATACCAATGAAGAACGACAACTTCCCCAGAAAGTTTCTCTGCAAGTAAAGCTTAGCTTTGATCATTTACTTGATGCATGTAGCAGTGATAATTTAATGAATACTATCTGCTATGCCCATCTAGCAGATGAATTACAGAAATTTTGTGATGATCGTTCTTTCAAACTCATTGAAGCCTTAGCTTATCAGCTCTATCAATTTCTTCAAATAAAAATAGTTGCAGGAATAAATCATAAAATAAATATTTTCTTATGTCTCACTAAAAACCCACAATTGCCTAATCTAGAGCTAGCTAGTTTTTCAATCAGCGATGATCTTATTTAAAATCTATATTTTATACTTGCAACGTGGCTGTTAACAACAGTAAGCTAAAATTAATGAAACAGCCCAATAAGAAGCAATGGTTTTGCAAGAGGTTTTATGAGAAGTAGCATTGATTTATCCCAACACACGCCGATGATTCGTCAATACCTAGAATTAAAAGCTCAGCATCAAGATAAATTATTATTTTATCGCATGGGAGATTTTTACGAATTATTTTATGAAGATGCCATCAAAGCCGCAGAATTATTAAACATTACATTAACTAAGCGAGGCCAATCCGCTAGCCAAGCTATTCCCATGGCAGGTGTACCCTTTCATAGTGTCGAAACCTATTTAGCCAAATTGGTAAAGCTTGGTGAATCGATTGCTATTTGTGAACAAATAGGTGATTCGAAGTTATCCAAAGGCCCTATGGAAAGACAGATTACACGTATTATAACGCCAGGTACACTCAGTGATGAATCATTATTAGAGGATAATCAAAGTCTATTACTTGCGCTATACAACCACCATAACCAATTTGGACTTTCTTATTTTGATATGGGAAGTGGTCAAATTCATATTTTACAGCTTACCGGAGAAGAAGCGCTTGCAAGTGAATTAGCACGACTTATCCCCAGTGAGCTTTTAATCAGCGAAGAATATAAAAGCGAACACATATTAAAGCCTTACAAAACTATCCGCCACCGACCACCCTGGGAATTTGATTTCAATACTGCAACTCATTTAATAACACAGCAATTTCAAACTCGTGACCTCAGTGGTTTTGGTTGCCAGGATTTACCATTGGCTATACAAGCGACAGGCTGTTTATTAAATTATGTTAAAGACACGCAGCGTACTCAATTACAACATATTCAGCCGATACGCATAGAAAGACGCGAAGAAAGTATTGTATTAGATGCGACTACCCGGCGTAATTTAGAGTTAACGCTCAATTTACAAGGGGAAAAAAGCAATACATTGATGTCTATTTTAGATAAAACGGCAACTCCCATGGGACGTCGTTTACTTAACCGATGGTTACATCAACCTCTGCGTAAGCTATTTACCATAGAAGCCAGGCAAACAGCCATTATAGATTTATTAGCTACACCCTGTGTTCTAAATTTACACTCTTTGTTAAAATCATTAGGCGATCTCGAACGTATTATTTCACGGGTTGGATTAAAATCCGCCAGACCCCGCGATTTAAGCCAATTACGTCTCGGCTTGGCCATTTTACCAGACATTCATAATAAACTTGCCCCTTGTTTAAAAACTCAAATCTCCGAAAAAAAATCCGAATTACTTATTTCATTAAGCCAAAACATTCAAACATTTCCACAATTATTTCATTTATTACAACAAGCTATTGTCGAACATCCTCCTGCTGTTACTCGTGAAGGAGGGATGATTGCCAAAGGATATTATGTCGAACTTGATGAGCTAAAAAACTTAAGTGATCATGCTGGACAGTATCTGATTAATTTAGAAAAGCGGGAACGAGAGCTTTCAGGTATTAGTACACTGAAAGTTGGTTTTAATCGCGTACATGGTTATCACATTGAAATAAGCCGAGGACAAGCAAAGCATGCACCTCCACATTATATTCGTCGCCAAACGTTGACTAATGCTGAACGTTTTATTACACCTGAGTTAAAAGAATTTGAGGATAAAGCTTTAAGTGCCCGTTCTAAGGCTTTAAGCTTGGAAAAAAAACTTTATGATGAATTATTGGATGAACTAGCCCTTTACTTAACCGACTTACAGAAAACCGTTAATGCCATAGCCGAATTAGATGTGCTGCTGTGCTTTGCAGAACGGGCAACAACACTTAATTTAACATGTCCTTTATTAAGTAAAAATCCAGGCATCCATATTGAAGGAGGTCGACATTTAGTTATTGAACAAACCTTAGACACCTCTTTTTTTGTAGCAAATAATTGTCATTTAACTCCTGAACAACGTTTATTAATTATCACTGGCCCAAATATGGGTGGAAAATCAACCTATATGCGACAAACCGCTTTAATTTGTTTACTAGCAATGATAGGTTGTTTCGTTCCTGCAAAAAGCGCTACGATAGGCCCCATTGATCGTATTTTTACCCGAATCGGAGCTGCTGATGATCTTGCTAATGGTCGTTCAACATTTATGGTTGAAATGACAGAAACTGCCTCAATTTTGCATAATGCAACCGAGCAAAGTTTAATTATTATGGATGAAATTGGACGCGGTACCAGTACTTTTGACGGTCTTGCCTTAGCTTTTTCTTGTGCTGAATATTTAGCACAGCAAGTGAAAGCATATACCTTATTTGCTACTCATTATTTTGAACTGACTAGTTTGGCCGAAAAAAACACAAGCATAAGCAATTGTCATGTCGATGCAAGAGAGCATAATGATAGTATCGTATTTTTATATACCGTTAAAAAAGGGCCCGCGAATCAAAGTTATGGCTTACAAGTAGCCCAGCTAGCAGGTGTTCCTAAGCCTGTTATTCAACGCGCCAGAGAAAAGCTCACCGAGCTTGAGAATAATTCTCATACATCCCCCACCAAAGCTTTATCCACCATTTCTCAACAACTTTCAATCAAGCCTGATATTATGACTCTACTCGAACAAATAAATCCCGATCAATTAGCTCCAAAAGATGCACTTGAGATCCTTTATCGATTAAAATCCTTGCAAGGAATTTCCGTATGAATAACCCAAACGATGCTAAACCTTCCACCAAATATTTAAAAATGAATACTTCTGAAGATAAAGAAAGTAATCATGACGAGGGCGAAAAATTAGCTTATCGCCGCCGTGGAATTTACTTACTACCAAATTTGTTTACCATCGCCGGTTTATTCGCAGGTTTTTATGCCATCGTCACTGCCATGGAAGGTTACTTTAATTATGCGGCGGTTGCTATTTTTGTTGCAATGATTATGGATTTTTTTGATGGTCGTGTTGCACGTTTAACTAATACACAAAGCGCTTTTGGAGCTGAACTAGATAGCTTATCTGATATGGTATCTTTCGGCGTTGCTCCTGCGTTAGTTATTTATAGTTGGTCTTTAGAAGGCTTAGGTAAGCTAGGATGGTTAGCGGCGTTCATATTTACAGCCGCGGGTGCTTTACGTTTAGCACGTTTTAATACACAAGTACTGATAGCTGATAAACGTTATTTTCAAGGGTTACCTATCCCTGCTGCTGCTGGCGTACTAGCAAGTATGGTATGGCTGTGTGTTGATTCAGAAATTTTGGGTGATGTAGTTAACATGATAACCGCTGTATTAGCGATCATCATTGCTATTTTAATGGTCAGTAATGTCCGTTATTACTCTTTTAAAGAAATTGATCTCAAAGGGCGTGTTCCATTTGTTGCTATTTTATTAGTCGTATTAATCTTTGTTGGTATTTCACTGGATCCACCTAAAATCTTATTTTTGATCTTTTTCTGTTATGCCCTTTCCGGTCCTGTTTTAACCTTACGCGCTCTATACAAAACCCGATCCTTAAGAAAAAAACAACCAAAATAAAAATAGTTTAAATACTATCTGCTTAATTTTCCAAAACTTTATCTAAGAGATAAATGATAACCGAAAGGATCTTCTTTTTTATTTATGGATCGACTGGCTTTTCGATACCTTGTCAGCTTTTGAAGACTCGCGATAGGCTTCCTTTGATTAGTCTTTTTAGTAAATAGATTTAAGAACGTAAGCGTTGCAAGCGTATTAGGGATTGCAGTTGCCTTAGCAATCGATCGTTTTCCAGGAGTATGAAAAGTATCAGAAGGTAAAGGAGAGAAAGAGATCCTACGGGATGGCGGTAACGATTTTTTTGTAGTTCCCCCTAATTCTTTTGTGACAAAAGCAGCTCTCAAAGAACATTTAGAAGAAATAGACTTTGATTGAAAATGATTCGCACCAAAGAATTGCTGATGGCTCCCATGTTTGGTTATAGGAAATTGAGCAAGCCCATGTGATATTAGCTGATTACGAGGGTTTCTCATTGATAAATTATCTGATTTGCGAGATATATTTTTTTCTACACTTTGTTTGGGCTTATCTTTGTGTGTTTTAGACTCTATTCTTTTTTGAGCTTTAATTAATGCAGTAGGTAAAGTATTGGTTTCTTTTATTTCTCTTGATCTTCTTGATCCTTTTATTCCCATTCTCCCGTTAATTCCCTTGAATCCCTTTGATTTCCAATCATAATGAATTATATAGTCATCCTCTATTTGCCGAATTCTTTCTTGCTGCTCAGTAGGTGAATTTTTGTTGCCTTCAGAATGTTTCGTATTCTTCACAACCCTATTTGTTTTGGGCGATATAATTGCTGACCGAATGGGAATGGAAGCAACTTGAGTAATATTATTCTGATTCAAATCAAGATATATCTTGTCTTGACTTAAATAAGTTCCATGGAACGTACTCTGAATAAATTGCGGATTCTCTAATAAGTTTAAAGTGAGGTTTAGTGATGTCTGACAGGAAACGCCTTGCTTCTTTAAAGCCTGCCAAAGATCATACAAGTAACCAGCTAGCAAGCTTTCTGAGTAATCAGGATCCAGATTGAGATCAAAACCGAGATCGTTAAAAGCAGATTCAATCATTTTGATAAAGTAAACAATTTTTGGTTGACTATACCAATTAATTGATTTTCTTTTTACTTTTTGGTTTTTATTAGCCTGGTGGAACGCTTCATCCAGGTAAAGCAATAGGCTAAATCTTTTAAGCAGGTCATCGAATAGGCTAGTGAAGTAACTTCCTATACTCTCAAAATCACTTTTTATTTTTTTCCCCAATTCTTCAAATCCAATATCCAGATCTGGCCGTAGTGTTTGTAAAGTGTTTAAAACGTTTTTTCGCACAAGTTCACAGTTATGGCATTCCCCACGTTCGATACATTGCAAGGCTATATTGAATGTCAAATCGTGCTGATGTTCATTCGCACTATGGTTTAAAACTTCTTGCTCTACAAATTCACTCATGAAATTTTGTAAATCGATTTTTTCATCTATAGTAAGTTGCTTTATTTCAATTGCGTCAGACTGTCCAATCCAAGTAGCTATCACATTGAGTAAAACCAGAAAGGCATCATATTGAACCCCTTGGTCTAGGGCATGCATTTTCAGATGATTAACACGATTCTTTAATTGAGCTCGCCATTCTTTATTGGGTAAATTGGGCTTTTCAAATGGTTTTATTTTATTATTAAGTTGAGAAAGTGCATCGATTTGAATAGTCTCTGTTGAAGATTTTTGATTTAATTCTCTTATCATTTGCCGGTTTTTTTCATCGAAATAGGTCAACTGCCCATTAGTGAACCCTAGGTTATGAATGTTTTGAGAGAGCAGCTGCAAATCATCTGTTTTTAGATGATCAAAATAAAGATTGACCTTCAGGAAGTTTCGTTGGGTCACTTGCGTACTTTTTTCTAAAAAATCGCTCAGCTGCATGAACGCTTCCCTATCCGGTTTATAACCCCAATAAAGATGAAGATTAATTGGCTCATCTAAGTTATCTAAGGTATAAAGTGGCGCTACTCCTAAGCTTGCTTCTTTCAAGAGCGTATTTTTATCTAGAATAATGATTCCGAGATCTTGGAGATCCCACCAAGAAATTGTTCTTTTATTAGAACTTTTTTGTATAAGAAAATAAACATTACAGATAGCGATGGAACGTTTATTATGCGGGGAGTTACTGCGTGAACTACCACAACTTAATGGTGATTGTTGGTAATGAGCCCCTTCTAGCTTTAGTTCAATTTCAGATATCGCTTCTTCTTCAAGCACTTTAGCTAAATAAAAACCAGAAAGATTACTCAACCTAAAATCACGTAACCCTTGTTTAAAGAGTTGAATAAACATCTCTTTCGATAAGCTGGCATCTAGCAAGGGAAAGGGCGGAAGTCTGTCTGGGATTTTCTCTTTTTCTTTTAACGCCTTAACACGGCTAAAATCACGGTGCCCGGATTCATAGAGTTTAAATAACACAGAAGGAGATACTTCAACATTATCTAATAAAATATTTTTTAAGGGTGAATCTTGCAATTTGAATGGCTCGAGAAATTTAATATTCTGAAAGCTCGTTTTATCGAATTGACAATTTTGAAATTTGATATTAAGTATAAATGTTTTTTCTTCTACAGGAAGTTCATTAGTTGCTGTAAAAGAAGCACCACTGAAATCACAATCCTTAAATTCAAGATCGCAGATATAACCAATAAACGAGCTGCCTCTAAAACTTGCACTCGCAAATTTGAGTGTCGTTTCATAGTAATCCGCCCGCTGATCTATAATTTTACACTCATCAAACTGACGAACCCCAACGGTTGAAAGCATTTGAGCGAGATACTTACTTATCCATGCACCTTGTATTGAGATCTCTTTATTAAGATACTCCATATTAAAATAACTATCTAATAAATTAGCATATTCTAGGTTGGCACTAAAGAAGTTGATAGATCTTAAATCGATTCCGTTAAATTGGACGTACTTTAAATTCGCACGTGAAAAATCTAAATACATGTTTTTATTAGTTAAAACGCTATGAAAATCGACTTGCGTTAAGTCAGCCTCAGAAAAATCACGAATCCCTGAATTGATTAATTGACTTAATGTTTTCGTAGAAAAAATTGCTGTTTCTAAACTAAGTTTTGAATTCTGGCTGTTAGGGGGGGGCAAGAATGTGGTCTGTCTTAGATCAACTTTTCTGAAAGAGCTATGCGCAACCCATCTATCAAATTGCGCGTATTTTAAATTAGCCTGATCAAATGTACAAGCAGTCACTTGCTGAAGAAATAAGGCTCTTTCCAAGTCACATTCAAAGAAGTTAATGCCTTTAAGGTAATCAAGATATTTTAACCGACGAAATATGAAACTATTAAAATTCCGAAAGTTCTTTTCAACGAGCTGTATTAGTAGTTCTTGTGTAACTTTTAGTCCTTCTTTTGTAGCAACTTCATTATAGTTTTGTATGAAATAGCTATCCTGTAACCAAAAAAATTTGTGTTTAACATTGCTTTCTAAATAACCCTCTTTAATAATCTCCGAAATATGGTCTATACCTAGTGCTTTGATTATTTGTGATCCCTTTTCACCATCTACTCTATTGATTAAATTAACAAATAATAGGGCGTTAGTTTCTTTTTTTAGAAGGGTTATAATACGTTGTGTAGGGATGAGTCGGGTTAATGAGAAAGAAAGAAAATTTTTTTCTGGTAGGGTAATCAAATCCTTTAAATTGCTAATATAAGCTGGCTTTCGAAATAAACTGATTAAGATCTGAGATTTAAGCTCGATGCTGAATTCGATAATATTATCTTGAATAAGATCAATAAACCTATAGCGCTCGGTATCACCCGCTACCGAAAACCAATTTAGTTCTATATTGCCAGGAAAGTTATAATGAGTATATATCCTATTAAAAATATTTAACTTTTCAGATTGAGCGGAACTTAGCCAGCCTTGTTGGCTTAGTCTTCTCTCGGTAGTAATTTTTAAGCGTTCTACTCCTTTTAAACTGAATGGATCATCTTCCAGAATTTCTCCAATCAAAAAATCTGGGTCAATTCCAACCTGCTTAAGTTTCGTTTCAATGACATTTATCTTTTCAGAATAGTTTTTTTCAGGATCAGAAATAATCTGGCCAAGCTCGTCGTGTAAACGGGTTGCAATATAGTGAACTAAACCTGTAGCAGTTACCGCTTCCGCTAAATCATCGAGATAAAACTCAACCAGTTTATCTCGATTCACATCGTACATTTTCTTTTTAATCTCCAGTGCGCTGATATCATTAATACTATCAACAGGAAATTCATTTTCTTTGGCTTTAAGTAATAAATAATTACTTGCGTGTAGCTCATTGGTGGCGACTGAAATATCCAAGGTACGGCATATTAATACTTGGTAAGATTCTGGCATGGCAAATGGGCGTTTAGCTGAGATATCTTTAGCAATTTGAGTGGTATAAGCACGAATCCAGCGATTGATTTTATTGGGACTTTGTCGATACAACTCTAATTGCTGCATACTCGTCACAATACGTGTATAGCAACCATCTATACATTTGCTTAATTCATTATCCGCTAAGAGTTGGATATATGCGACTTTACGCAGTTCTAAGGGGATTTGATCATTATTTAAAAGAACAGTGATAATTTCTAGCGAACGTTTTCCATCCGCATAAAGTAATGTCATTTTCTCGGTAGGATTCTGTAATTTAATGAGGAAATCATCTAAGCTGCTTCTTTCCTCTAACTCATAAGCTTCACCCCATTGTTTCAGTCTATCGATGATAACTTTAAGCTGTCCTTGTAAAGACTTATAATCCTCTGAATTAATAAAGTCATCTAAAACTTTGCGATCAAGATGTTTTCCTAAATAATAAACTATTTTTTTATAGCTAGGATATAATTCGATTTTGATAAGTTCAGTTAACTCACTCCTTTCATCTTGGAATGCTTTATGTATTTCGGGGCTTGAATCTAAAGAGGAAAAAAATTTTTTTGATAATAACCCGTCCGTATTGACTGGCATAAAGCTTCATGTCCTTTTCACTAATCCATTAGTTGGCTGATATTTCACACATCATATCAGAAATATATTATTTGTAATTCTCCCATAAAATATTACTGATTAAATTAACACTCGGGAATATTAACAGCAAGCGTCTTGGCCAAGCCGCCTAAAGAAGTTTCCTTGTAAATAGCCATCATATCTTTTCCGGTAGAAAACATAGTTTCGATGACCTTATCTAGAGATACTTTTTTATTTTTCCCATCTTCCATTAAGGCCAAATAAGCCAATTTAATTGCTTTTTCTGCTGCCACACCATTACGTTCGATGCAGGGGATTTGAACTAATCCGGCTACTGGGTCACACGTTAATCCTAAATGGTGTTCCATCGCCATTTCAGCCGCATTTTCTATTTGTTCTAACATACCGCCTAGAACCGCAGTCAACGCTCCTGCCGCCATTGAGCAAGCTACACCCACTTCGCCCTGGCAACCCACTTCTGCACCAGATATCGATGCATTCATTTTATAAAGTAAGGCAATAGCTCCAGCAGTCAACAAAAAAACAGTGATTGATTCTTTACTGACGTCTTCATAAAAACGGCGATAATAGGTTAGTACCGCTGGAATAATACCTGCTGCACCATTCGTTGGCGCAGTCACCACGCGACCTCCAGCCGCATTTTCCTCATTAACTGCCATCGCATAAATAGTTGGCCATAATAATGAGCCTGGAAATCTTGTTAATTTCGAAATTGTTTTATTATTCATTTTGCTAAAAAGTTCCGGTGCCCGACGTTTGACACTAAGCTCACCGGGTAATATTCCTTGCGCATGACAACCTTTATCAACACAAGCTTGCATAATATCTGCAATTCTTAACAAATCAGTGTGTATATCTCTATGGGGTGCTAAACATTGTTCATTAGCTAACATCAGCTCTGAAATGGTTAAGTTATTTATTTTACAAGCACTAAACAGTTCAATGGCCGTAGAAAAAGGATAAGGCACTGAAACAGCATCTTTATGCTGTTGGCCAAATTCTTGTTCGGTCACAATAAAACCACCACCGATGGAATAATAAATTTGACTGTTTAAAAGAAGACCTTTTGTATTGAAAGCACTAAAACGCATGCCATTAGTATGTAGCGGCAGTAATTCCTTTTGTAGAAATAATAAATCGGTTTTCTCAAAAAATGAGATATTTTTTTTACCAGCCAGTTGAATCTTGCAATTTTCAATAATTGATTTGGCACGTAGAGCAACTTCATCGGGATTAGCTGTTTCTGGGAGCCGTCCTTCTAAGCCATTTAGAACTGCAATGTCCGTACCATGTCCTCGACCTGTTAGCGCTAGCGAGCCAAACAGCTCAACCTGTAAACGACTTACTTCATTAAACACTTCCCTATCGAGAGCCAAATCCTCAACAAATGCACAGGCGGCTTTCATAGGACCTACGGTGTGAGAACTCGAAGGGCCTATACCTATCGAGAACAAATCAAACACACTTATAGCCATAATATAGATTACTTTTTAGTTCATTATTTGACTGTATTCTAGCGCTTTATTCAATGTAAAAGAAGCATTTATAATCAAAAAAGCTCAATAGGGTCAACATCCAATGACCAGCGAACTCGACGACTACTGGCAAGAAGACTAATGGGTTTAATAATTTCATCTAATGAGCCTTGCAAAACCCTACGCTGTTTTGCCTGTAATAGTAATTGGCAACGATAATAGCCTGCCCGCCGGGGTAATAATGAAGGGACCGGTCCTAATATACTGATTTCTTTCCCAACTAATTCAGCCTGATTTTTTACCTCATTTAAAAAATCAAATGAGTAAGTTGAATTTAAGGCCTCAGCATGAATCAGTGCCAAATAACTATAAGGAGGTAATAGAGAGGCCTGTCTTTCTTGTAATAGAATTTCGCTAAAACTAAGATAACCTTGTTCTAACAAGTGATTTAGCAAAGGATGCTCGGGATGATAGGTTTGAATCAATACCTCACCGGGTTTATCGGCACGTCCGGATCGACCGGCCACTTGCGTTAATAATTGTCCGGTACGTTCCAAGGCACGAAAATCCGCACTAAATAAGCCACTGTCGGCTTCTAAAATCCCTACTAAAGTTACATTTGGAAAATGATGCCCTTTGGCTAACATCTGTGTTCCAATCAAAATCTGGCTTTCACCTTGATGTATATTTTTTAATAACTTATCTAGGCTTCCTTTACGTTGTGTATTATCTCTATCAACCCGAACTATTCCAACGCCTGGAAAATTTTTTTCTAAGACTAGTTCCAGACGTTGTGTCCCCTGACCCAAAGAAAGTAATTGTCGACCTTGACATGCGGGACAACATTTACCTAAAAGGCATCGATAACCGCAATAATGACACTGTAAGTGGGCTGGATGTTTATGAAAAATCATTTTTTGTTCGCAACGCTGACAATCAGCTGTCCAACCACAATCATGACAAATGGTAACAGGAGAAAAACCACGTCGATTTAAAAATAAAAGTACTTGTCCTTGATTTTTCAAATGTTTTTCCATGCTTTGTAATAATGCAGGAGAAAAACCTTGATCAAGTTTTTGGTGACGTAGATCAATCACACGAAATGTAGGTTGTATAGCCCGTCCTGCTCTATCAGGTAAGTGCGCTATTTGATAACGATTTTGGCTTGCATTATAAATACTTTCTAAAGATGCTGTTGCTGAACCCAATACAACAGGTATATTTTCTAAACGTCCGCGTACTAACGCTAAATCCCTTGCGTGATAACGCAAACCTTTTTGCTGTTTAAAAGAACTGTCGTGTTCTTCATCAATAATGATGATACCCGGACGTAATAAGGGTGTAAATAAAGCGCATCGCGTCCCAATGATAATGGATGCTTTACCTGATTTAGAGAGTAACCAGTTTTCTAAACGCTGTTTATCGGTTAATTTAGAATGAAACAATACCAAAGAAACTGAAAAACGATTTTGAAAACGCGCTAGCATTTGTGGTGTTAATCCAATTTCTGGAACTAACACTAATGCTTGTTCATCCCGATCGAGTACGGCTTGTATCACTTCCAAATAGACTTCTGTTTTTCCACTCCCCGTCACACCATTTAAAAGAAAAGCTTGAAATTTACCTAATGAATTAATCATATTTGCAATAGCCCGTTGCTGATGGCTATTTAATTGAAATTGATCCGATAAATTTAAATTATTCTTAAAATACGTAAGTTCATCTTTTTTATTAATTTCTTCAATCAATTTTTTAACTCTATTTTTAGGTTTAGCATCTTTAGTCATGCGCAAAGCATTCGGCATGGCATTAGCAAATACTTCACCGATAGGACAATGATAGTAGCGGCTAGTCCACTCTACTAACTGTTGAATAGAATTCGGTAAAAGAGGAACTTCATCAAGAATAGTAATCGCTTGTTTGAGTTGAGATTTTGGCCAAACGGATGAATTACTTACTTCCATTAAAAAACCAATTTTTTTCTGTTTGCCAAACGGCACCAATACACGTAAACCTTTTTTTAATTGGTTTAATGGAAAGTCCGCTGGCGCTAAATACTCAAAATATTGATGTAAAGGCGCTGAAATAGCAATCCTTAGTATACTCTTCGCACTTGAATTTTTGTCTGTGTTGCCGCTCAACTCGCAATCCTCTTGTATGATAAATACACTCCGGTTGCTTCATTATCGTGACGCCTTGTTAAAAATCCCATTGCTGTGAGTGTATTAAACATTAGAATGTGCCGGTAAAATTAAATATTGTTCTGTTGACCTAATAAATAGCGCTGCTAGATAATAAAAATTATGTAGCTTAAATTAATTAACGTGTCAAAAAATGCTGCAAATTGTCGGTTATTTTTTTTAAGACAATTGTATTATTATCTTGCTTACACTCCTCATTAACAGCAATTTTGATATGACATTGCGAAGGCCCTATTGTTCCTATCAATTCAGGATTAGTAGGACCATATAAAACAATCGTAGGAGTTCCCAAAGCCGCAGACAAATGACTGAGCCCCGTGTCTACAGCAACAACAGCCTTAGCATGCGCTAAAACTGCCGCCATTTCATTGAGACCCAAATAAGGCAATACATGTGCTAAAGGATTTTTATTTATCAGTCTATTAGCATTTTTTCTTTCATTTCCATTACCCCAAGGAATAAAAACACTCACCCCCTGACGAGTCATTTCTTCTATGAGCAAAGACCAGGAATGATTAGACCATTGCTTAGTCGAACAACTAGTATTAGGTATAAAGATCAGATAATCTTTCGGTAATTCTATTTTAGCTTGGCTTAAGCTTTCTTTATTTATACCATAATCAGGTAAAGTTTCGGGTAAAGGATATTTTAAGGCGTTAGCGAATAATTGGCGCAAACGTTTGACGGCATGTTGTTGCCAAGACACGGCGAAGGTTTGCTGATATGCCAGATAAGCTAAGCTTTCCCGAACTGAATCCTTGTCCATACCTAAACGACAACCTCTACTTAAACGCGTCGTTATCGCACTTTTGATAGAGCCTTGTGCATCTAAAACAAAATCGTATTCCTCGGCACGCAATTGTGTATAAAATTGTTTTATTTCTCCATTTTGAATCGCTGGCCAGATATTTTTCCGCCAGCGTCGCAACGCGATAGGGATTATCTTCTGGACTTGTTTGTGCCACTTAGGAATTTCTGTAAAAGCTTCTTCCATTACCCAATCAAATTGAATATTCGAAATTGCCTTGGTCGCATCAGTTACTGCGGGTAATGTATGAATAATGTCTCCCATCGAGGACATTTTTATGATTAAAACGCGCATAAATAACAGTGGCCAATAAAAGAATAATGATTAGCAAGTACTATACCCATTGCATTATAAGATGTGAACTGACATATAGAAGTATCTTACCCAAGTAGCTAAAGCTTAAATTTAAACTATTAAAATTGGCAGAATTCAACATTCGATTAACTATTGTTAAAAAATAATTCATTATCAGCTTTCGCTTCCTGTTTTCGGCTAAGAGAAAAAAAAGCTGGGCTGCTTTGCGTACGCTTTAATTTAAATCTAATTTCCTCGTTATTGAGATCTTGACCTTTAGCTGAATAACTTATCGGCATGAGCAATGGAAGTGACAAAGATCTTCTTTTTGAAGCCAAACAGTTAGCATCAATAAAACTAGGTTCGTCTATTTGTGATGTGCCTTTTTGCACTGTAGAAACGCGAATAATTCCATCAATAAGGCGACCCAATCTTGAAAAAAGCGCTGCTAAAACGTTATTACAGATAATAATTGTAGCGAAAATAGTAGCAGCAATGGCTATGGGTGTGGCCACTAAATTTCCTGCTAAACATAAACCGATGGTTATGCCTAAAACCAATAAACAGCCAAAGCTAATACCAAAAAAAGCCGCTTTATATTCATAATAACGCGATTCAATACGTTCATTGATAGATTCATCTTGTGTACCCCAAATATACTTTAAAAAACAATAAGCTTTGGCAAAATAATCAAAACAAGAGGTTGTTATGCTCGTTAAACTTAATACGAAGGGTAATGCAAAAAGAAATTTATGTAATATTAAAAGATCAATGAATGGTTTACTAATGCCTATCACTACCACAAAAGGAATATTTCCAGTTACCATTAATACAGCCAATAAACTTAAGGCGATCACTAAGCCCAAACTAACTCCTATAAAGATCGATATTTTTTCCTGTTTTAAGCGCGCTCCATCAAACGAACTAGCCACGCGATTAAACAAACCACCCAAAAGACAGGCATAACCTAAAATAAATAAAATATAAGAAAAATAGGAAAATATATCCCAAAAAGGAATAATTGCATGTAAAGAAACACAAAAAATTCCTAAACTAACACCTAATAACATTCCAATTGGAGTAAATAATTTTTCGGCGTAACCTATTCGCTTATCGATGATAATTTCTTGGTTGAGAAAATTTCTAATTTTTGTTTGCTTACCGTTTTCGCAAGGTCGCGCAGTACATAAATTCCATAATCGACCAAAATAGCCCGCATCAGCCAGGAAACTTCCATATTCAGACGGCACCGTTATGAAATTTAGAAACCATTCTGACTCAAATAGACCTGGTGCAATAATAAGTAAAGGAAGTAATAAACCAAAGCCTAATATTGAAATTAGACCAATAGCTAAATGTTCATTATCTAATTTGATTATTTTTTTTTTGATTTTTTCTATGATTAGATGACTTAGCAAAAAACAGAAATAATGAAGAAATTTTTGCATATCGATTCTAATCTAAGGTTAAAAATTTAAATCTTAAGCCATAGATAATGTCGAGTTACTCGAGTGAGATAAATAGCTAGTTAATAAGCGGTACACTTCAGAAACTTTAATTTGATAATTATGATTTAATCTAGCGGTATGTGAGTGATAATCACCTATTCCTCGCCAAGGGTTTGAAGCATCCTTGGCAATATGTTGGCTAAGTATCCAAGTCCCAATATTGACGTTGACACAAGGATCATATTGCAATTGCTGCTGGGTGTAACCATACAATCGAATTTTCGGTAACCAGGTTGAATTAATTTGCATAGGACCATAATCAAAAGTCCCATTTCGATTAGAAGAAGCCGAACCGGTTTTACCATTTTCTATCGCTAAAACGGAGAGAATTAAAGTAGCTGGAATATGATAAGTAATCGCTGCTTGATTGATACATTCGATAGGCACGCCATGAATTTCTAATGCGCTTATCATAAACAGCCTCGTTTACCCTTTTAGCAAATTTGATTATTATTCTCAGTCTTTTTTGAAGCTAAGGTCCATTTGGCACAGATAATAGGTGGCAAGCAAAATAACAAAAGCCCACCTAACAAAATCATGTCAAATTTTAATAAATTATGTACTTCGATACCACTAGGAGGGAAAAATCCGAGTATAAAGGTAATCAAACAACCTACTAAACCTGCAATGCAAACTATCCAAATCCCCCATTTTCCTCCTGATATATGGTAGCTACGATTTCTGCTAGCCTCTTTATAACGCAATCGTAGCGCAGTTAAAAATAAAAAGATATAGAATAAAACAGCCAATTGTGCCGTCATAACACTTAATAGCCAGTAAGTCTCATTGACACTAGGAATCAGTATAAAAAGACTTGTTAAAAGGGATACCAGAAGCCCTTGAAATACTAATAAGCTTACTGGTGCACCAAATCGATTGACCTTAAGCAACCAATGTAACCCCGTTATTTGACTCTCGTATGTGGCTATGAGTAAACCTCGAGTAGGACCTATTACCCAAGTTGAAATACTGCACAAACTTCCAATAATGATTAAAGAAATAACAACCGGTATAAAAAAAGATAAATGGTAACTATTAAAAAAAGCAACATAAGCCTCTGTTAAACCAGACAATATACTCAGCTGACTGGCTGGAATAATAAGCGCTATGGCTAAAGAGCCTAATATCAAGGTTATCAATATTAAACTTGCCGACCAAAATAATGCTCGTGGAAAGTCTTTCTGGGGATTGTGTACATCGCCTGCGTGTACCGCTGACATCTCTAAACCCATCAGGCCAAAAATAATAGTCGTTAAAAAGGCTAAATTATTAAAATTATGCAGACTAGGAAAAAACGAATGCGAGGAAAAATGTATCGCTATGGGGTGTGCATTTTTAATCCAAATGCTAGCTAACACAATCATAAAGAGCATGGGAATTAAAGTACCTACTAAAGCTCCGATACTACTAAGCCAACTCGAAACACGCAAACCTAAACAGCTTAAAGCAGTAACCAACCACCAGATAGTTAATATCGTACTTAAAAGATACAATTTATGTTGTACTAATTGTGGATCAATCAAATACGCAAATGCAGCAATTACAAAAGATAATATCGTTGGATACCAAACCACGTTGTATATCCATTGTAACCAAATTGCAAACCAACCCCATCGCACACCAAACGCAGTGCGTATCCATATATATGCACCACCTGTGCTAGGCCAAGTAGTCGCTAATTCAGCCGTCACTAAAGCTGTTGGAATAAAAAATAACAACGCAGCAAGTAAATAAAAAAATATTAAAGCATAACCAAATTGTGCAGCGATAGGTAATGAACGCAAACTGTCAACAGCAATGACATTCATCATAGCCAAACTAAATACACCCAGAGGTTTTTTAATGCTCTTATTTTTAGTAGCCCCTATCATTATTTTTTACCGGGTTTATAGCTAGCAATGATCCAGATAACAGCACCGATAGAAATAGCCGAGTCCGCTAAATTAAAGGTAGCAAAATGCCAATAACCAATACAAAAATCAATAAAATCGATTACGTAACCTAAACTAAGTCGATCATATAGGTTGCCTATCGCTCCACCCAATATTAATGCAATCGCACAAGCTGTCCAATTGTTAAGCCCTCCGCGATAAAGCAAACGTACTAAATAAATACTAACCACTGCACTAATTGCTGAAAAAAACCATCGTTGCCAACCATCCGCTTGGCCTAAAAAACTAAACGCAGCACCAAAATTGTGCGTCAAAATAAAGTTTAAGCAAGGAAATACCGGAATGATGCTAGCCTGATCTAACCAATGCGTCATCCATAACTTGCTTAAATAATCGAGAGCAATAATGAATACGCTTAACCAAAGCCATGATAATTGAGAAACATTTCTTACTTGCATAGTATCCCAAATAGATTGGAAAAAGTTTGTGTTTTTAAGCATACATTCGTTGTTCGCCTTTCCCCTCTAGAAGATTCTCAACACAACGTAGACAAATCTCAGGATGCTTTGGATCTTGCCCGACATCGGAACGACGATGCCAACAACGAGCACATTTTATTTTTTTCCCTACGGTAGAAATAACATTTATTCCTAACTCCCCGGCATTGATATTAAACAATAAAGCCTGTTTTGGTGGAGTGGTAGTCAATAGTTTAGCATCAGAGGTTATCAATACAAATCTAAGCTCATCCTTTAATGCAGAAAGTATTTTATAGAGTTGAGTATCTTCTTTAACATAAAGTTCAACTTCAGCTTCTAATGAAGATCCTAGTTCACCGCTAATACGTGATTTTTCAATCACTTTATTAACTTCATTACGCACTTGAATAAGCTCATTCCAGTAAGTTTGTCGATCATATCTCTGATAAATTTTTTGTAATGGATCTTCCTCAAACGAAAAAGATAAGGCAAACCATTCATTTAAAAATACGCTTTCTTCGCGTTTCCCTGGAAGATACTGCCAAATTTCTTCCGCTGTAAAACTCAAAATAGGCGCTAACCAACGCACCATACCTTCTGCTATATAGAAAAGTGCTGTTTGCGCAGAACGTCGCGCGACACTATTTTTTTGTAAAGTATATTGGCGATCTTTGATAATATCTAAATAAAATCCGCCTAAATCACTAATACAAAAATGTTGTAATTTTTGATAAATGTTATGGAATTGGAAAGTCTCATAAGCATCGATGATCTCATGCTGTAATAACTTTGCTCGTTCTAAGATCCAAATATCCAAAGACAACAGCTCACTCGTAGATACCGCATCTGATGGATCAAAATCATGTAAATTAGCTAATAAAAATCGAATAGTATTTCGAATTCTTCGATAAGCTTCTGCGGTGCGTTTTAAAATTTCATCAGAGACAGCTATTTCTTTACGATAATCTGTCGAAGAAATCCATAAACGTAAAATATCGGCTCCTAAACTTTGTATAACTTTTTCTGGTGCAACTACATTCCCCAAGGATTTAGACATTTTATGGCCTTTTTCATCCACAGTAAATCCATGTGTCAATACTGATTGATAAGGTGCTTGGCTGTTCATCGCCACAGAAGTTAATAAAGAAGATTGGAACCAACCTCGATGTTGATCTGAACCTTCTAAATAGAGATCAGCAGGCCAGGCTAAAGCAGGATTTTTCATTAACACAGCATAATGACTTACACCAGAGTCAAACCACACATCGAGACAATCGGTTAATTTTTCATAGTTTTTCGCTTCATCACCTAATATTTCCTCCGGATTTAAATCATACCAAGCATCTATCCCAATCTTTGCCACGCGGGTAGCAATCTGTTCTAATAAAACAAGGCTATTAGGATGCAAATCACGAGATAAACGATGCACAAATAGAGGGATAGGAACACCCCAACTCCGTTGTCTAGAAATACACCAATCAGGCCGATTGCTAATCATCGATTCAATGCGTGCTTGACCCCATTCTGGAATCCACGCTACTTGCTTAATCGCCGCTAAGCTATCTTCCTTTAAACCTTGCTGCTCCATACTAATAAACCATTGTGGTGTCGCCCGAAAAATTAAAGGTGTTTTATGGCGCCAGCAATGTGGATAGCTATGCCTGATACTCTCTTCTTTCAATAAATTTTTAGATTCTCTCAATTGATCGATCACTAAAGGATTGACTTTAAATACATGTTCACCTTCAAAGAGTGCTGTACCTGGTAAGAAACAACCATTTCCACCGACCGGATTAATTAATGGCAACCCATAGTGTTGTGCGACATTATAATCTTCTACGCCATGCGCAGGAGCAGTATGTACCGCTCCCGTACCTGCTTCTATAGTGACATGTTCGCCTAAGATAACAGGGATTTGTCGATGATAGAAAGGATGTTGCAGTATAACTCCTTCAAAAACCTTTCCTGTTGCGCTGCCTAAACATTTGTAATCTGTTATTTGATAACGCTGTATACAGCTTGCTAATAAAGCATTAGCAATTAATAAACGTTCGGTATCTGTTTGTATTAACACATACTCAAACTCTGGATTTAATGCAACGGCTTCATTGGCGGGTAACGTCCAAGGTGTTGTGGTCCATATAGGTATTATTATCGGCCCATGGCCAGCTTTGTTAGGAATTCGGCTTAAAAAATCAGCCTCATCAATGACTCTAAACCGCACATCAATTGCAGGTGAAACCTTATCCGCATATTCAACTTCAGCTTCTGCCAAAGCTGAACCACAATTGACGCACCAATGCACGGGCTTAAATCCTTGTTGCAAATGTCCCTGGCTGATAATCTGGCCTAATGCACGAATAATATTGGCTTCGAATTGAAAATCCATAGTCAAATAGGGATGATTCCAGTCACCGATCACACCTAAACGCTTAAATTCTTCTCGCTGGATTGATATTTGCTGGCTAGCATATTCACGACAGGCCTGTCGAAAAGCTTTTGCTGTTAATTTACTACCGATTTGTCCGACTTTTTTTTCAACGTTTAACTCTATGGGCAATCCATGACAATCCCATCCTGGAACAAACGGAGCATCAAAACCATTCATCGTCTTTGCTTTCACAACGATATCTTTTAATATTTTATTAACCGCATGACCAATATGGATATGGCCATTCGCATAGGGTGGACCATCATGAAGAATATATTTAGCTTTACCATGATTTTTTTCACGTAACTTTTTATAAAGCGTTAAAGACTCCCATTGTTTTAAAATGGCTGGTTCTGCCTGCGGCAAATTGGCCTTCATTGGGAATTTAGTGTGAGGAAGATTTAAGGTATTTTTATAGTCAGTCATGTTATTTATACCTCATTTGAAGCTCACTATCAGAATGGGTCGCCATTTAGCGCGATGGCCGCCCGTTCTAGTCTTAAATTTAAAAGAGCTTAGAATAACATGCTTGAAGGGCTCGCAGTATAGCCAAAATCAAAAAAGAACTAAACTCTATACTACAAGCATATTTCTTGATTTTAAAGCTATTCTATCAAGAGCAAATAGCTTAATTTATAATTATTCCGCTTTACACATCCCGGACTGTAAGCAAGTTCCACTGACATCCCAGCGTAACTGACCATCTGTTTGATAAATAGGTGTTAAAATATAGGTGAAATGATCAATTTTATTAATACGGATTTTCTGCGATGTCGCAATGATCTGAGCATTTTTACTGACTTCAACCGTCGCTACATACCCTTTAGTTTGATCGGCTGCTTTAAAATTATCTGGAATTCCATTTTGGCCGGGTGTGCCGCAAGCAACTAAATTATCATGCTCGTGCATGCAGGTAGTAACCCCCAACTTAAACGGGGCTGTGGCTTGAATAACCTCAGCAAACTTAGCACGATTGCTATAATTCTGATAACTTGGTATCGCGATTGCTGCCAAGATGCCAATAATCGCAATAACGATCATAAGTTCAAGTAAAGTAAGACCGCTTTGCTTTCCTTTGATTAAATACATAAACCCGCCCTTATAAAATAGATATTCTAGTTTAACAAGGCGCATCGGTTTAAACTAGTATCTGTTAAAATTAGGCTTTTAACGTTCTTATCGCTAACAACATAACCTTCTGAAAAAAGATTTTTGCCCATCATCCTCTTTCAATTGGATAATAGCTTCGTCTGGGTTGCATGATGATATTGCTTCAAACTGTGATGTAGATGCTTTCACACAAGGCACTTCTTCAATTTTTTCTGAAAATTCTTCTGTACCCATAGCATGGCTATCTAAGCTAACTTCTTGAGGAATTTTAGAAGTGGATGCCCCCCTATCACTTTTAAAAAATTTCGAATATTTTCCATCTAGTTTTAAAAGAGCTTCCATAGAAACTTTATATTCTAATTCTAATCTCAAAAGTTCACGTTCATAAGTATGTTTATGTTTCAAACTGCTTAATATTTTTATCAGCTCTCTTTTAGCGTTAATATCTGTTTCTAATTCCAACCTATTATTGTAACTGATGTCTTTAAAAGAGTTTTTTTTAAAAAATTCATTAAGAAATCCATTCACTGACTTTCTGCCACTTGCTTTTAGCTTATCTTTATCCGCTTCCGATAAATTAAATTGAGTTGTCCCTATATTACAATCACAAATCGCTATCGTACGTTGACAATATTTCTGCACTTTATCTAAGTCCGATGTCAATAAAGTTATAAATTTATTGGCCATACCAAATATTTTCGTCGGACTAATGAGCCTACCTGGAGTAAGTGTTGGCTTCACTGCAAATTCTTTATCTGTAATTTCAGCTTGTGTACTAATTACTTCTTGATATCTACTATCAATCAGATCTAAAACTTCCTCTTCAGAATCCACTCGTAGCCCTAAAGAGCTGGGGTTAAAATGATGCGATTTAACCAATCCATAATATTCAGGTAACCAATATTTATAATCTCTAAATATGTTTATTGGATAATTATTTAGAACGCCACCATCCACGTAGGGGATAATTTTGTGGCTATCTATTTTTTCTCGAGTGGGATTCCAATCAATCTTTTGTTTCTCACTATCTATGTAACGAACATAGAAAAATCCTGGTATGGACATGCTGGCCAATACTGCATCAGCAATTTGCAAATGAGGTGTGGTTTCCCACGAAAATATTTCTGTTTTATTTTTAAACGCATTGGTTACAATAACAAGCAAATTTTTATACTCTGAAAATTCTTCAGATAAAGATTCTGAACTTTCAGGAAGTTGACTATCATGTTTTTTTTTCAAATCTAAAAATGTTGCTACTTTATTGCCTAATTTCTTTTCAACAATGTTTTGCACCCAACAATAAAGTTTTTTTCCATCATTAATACCATGGTTAAGATTCCTAGAAATTTTATTAATATTCTTAAAAATAAAATTAATAGCCGCTAACTTACCATAAGGTGGGGGTTGCGCAAATTCAGAAAAATTTACTAGGGATAATTCGAAATCTATTTCATCCGATGTAAAATTCAAGGCAACCAGTAAGGCCGTCATCGCTCCGGCCGAACTCCCCGCTACCCAATGTAATTTATCAAGTAATCCAGCTTGTTCTTTAAGTACTTTGTAAGCACCTGCATACGCAATACCTTTAACCCCACCTCCCTCAAATACTAACGAAGTAATCGGTGGAGAAGGGATTTTTATAATAATTTTTTCTTCTTGATCGTCCATAATAATTTTCCTTTTTTATTAACAGATTGTAATATTTTCCAATGTTTTTTCTGTATAAGTTATATTTTCCAAGTCTATATAATGTTTAGCATCTTTTGCATATCTTTCGATTAATTCTCGATCTTGTGCATTTTCAATCAAATCAAAAGGCGATTTTCCTTTAGTGTTTCGAACATTTCTTAATTCAGCTCCTTTTAGTAAAAGAGACCAAATAATGTTTAAAGCAATCGTCCGACTCGCATCATTTTTCTGTTGCATCCATATTTCTATCGCTATATGTAAAGGCGTATCTTTAGAAGCATTTTCCTGAATATTAACTTGTTGGTTATTCATGCCCGCCAACAATTGATTTACATTTCCTCTGTCCTGCTCACGTATTGCCTTAAATAAAAAAATGATCAATTGTGATAATTTATTTTCCATCCATTCTTTAAAGTCATCTTCATGTTTTAATGAAAAAAATTCAATTAGTTTTGTCATTTGATTTTGATTTTTATTTTGAACTTCTGTCAAAATTTTAGAAAGTATAACTAATTTTTCTTGAATTAAATAGACCATCAAAAAATAACCGTATAAATACACAATTGAGCCTCCTTCGTTCAATGTGACGATATCTGGCAAGGCTTTAAGCGGTTCTCTAAGGAGTAGGCGCTGCATTTGCATTAATTTATTAAGATTAGAGGGTCCTTTATCAAAAAAATCGGCTATTCCTTCAGTAAAAACACCTGACAGGTATTCCGTATAATAGTCTCCTAAAATATTATTCATAAAAGCATGTGTCAATTCATGTTTCAAATTTTGAAACCCTTGATCAATTTGATACACAAAAGCAGTCGTAGGTTGATTGTTCATAGCCGGGATACAAATGCCTCCCCCACTACTATCTACATTCCAAACAAGATAACCATAGCGCTCAAACTGCTGCTGATCTTTAAACAAATTGAGTTGGATATGTATTTCACCGGGCTCTAAACATTTTATATGGGATGAATTTAAAAAGTTCCTTAGTTCACTATGGAGCTCACTGATCAAATCTTCCATATTATTACTTCTTTCAGAAGAAAGTTCGGTATGATTAATTTTTATATGGGCAGCAGGTAAATTGATGTTCCCTATCATAGTATGTATCTTAACTTCAGGTAAAACATCTTCAGGATAAAGCACTTTGTAAAGTCCATTGAAAGCGCTTCGATATTCTGTTTCCAAATATTTAATATAGGAGGCGCCAATATCTTCCTGAATAAAATTAATTGGATAGTAAGGGTAGATTTTGGGAATATCATGAATTGCCATATCACAAAGCTTAATCGCATAGCGATCAATAACCGATCTGATTTCTAAATTTTCTTTATAGTTACAACGTAAATCTTTTAAAAAAAATAATCCCTTAACAAGCATAGCCACTGGATCTTTTTTGCTCCAAACAAGTTGTTGAACGAAAAATTCTTGTAAAGCTTGAGTTAAATGAATTAATTCAACAGATTTAGTAATTTTTCTGTTTGATAAAAAAGTTTTAAAACAATTCAAAAGTGCGGAAATAAACGCTCCGGCATTCCTAGTAATATTCAAATTTTTTTTAAAAGTCACTGCCTTAATTAAAGGATTTAATATAGCTACCTCTTCGCTTAAATCTGGATGTAGGTAAAATATTCTTTCTAGTACAATTAACAAATCTTCTAGTATACTGAGATCATTGTCTTCTAAATTAAGAAAACAACGATCTTGTTGTAATACCACCATCAAAATATCGTAAAGTTTTTTCGCTGATATTTTTGATAATTGATTTTTATCACTACTAAAATAATTCCTAAAAAACCAAAAAATTTTATTTTTTATTTCATATGATAACATTCCATTATTGGATATTAATTCTTCTAACTCATCTATAATTTGTCCGACATTTTGATAGAGTACCGGCCAATTTTTATAATTATAATCAACTATTAATTGCATATAATTCGAACTACTCATTTCTTAACTCTTACATTTATTCATTAACCAGAATTATAATACTAATAATTTTTAAAATCATTCTCTACAAGCAGAATCTATATATTTTGTAGAAAAATTATTTTTCAATTAATTTGTTTATATTCTGTAGAAAAAATTTAAAAATTTATTTGTATTAATCAAATGACATATTATGTAGGTTATTAAGTCGCAGAATGATCATATAATTATTTTTCAAAAAATTTAAATAGACTTTAAAAATATGGATTTTTTTAAATTTAAAAGAAGTATTTTTCCAAAGGTATCACAGCGCCTGTACTTATTTTAACCATCTATCAATTCGTTAAAGATAGAATACAAATATTAGACAATGGCGCTAATGATTATTTAACCAAACCTGTTGACTTAGATGAACTATTCACCAGGATACGAGCGTTACAACGACGTTTTTCTAACAGCAGTGTCTCTCCACTATTAACCTACCGCGATATCAAATTAAATCCCAGTTCATTGACTGCCACACTTAAAGAGCAAGCGGTTAGTGTATCTCGTCGTGAATTTAGTTTATTGAAAAAATTATTAGAAAATGTGGGTCATGTTGTTTCTCGTAAGTCACTGAACCAATGTCTCTATGGTTGGGTAGATGAAATCGATAGTAATGCCCTTGAAGCCAAAAGGAAACTTTATTTCAGTTTGCATACATGTCCATAATATACGAAAGAAATTAAAAAATACTCAATTAATTCAAACAATACATGGCATAGGCTATAGGATAGAGAAGGAAAATGCATGATCCTCAAATTTCCACTGAGTTTAATTCTTTATGAGTTGCCTTTGTATTTATCGAATACATTCATTTTGCCGGCTTCATTGAAATGCCTAAAAAAGCGCCAATGGCTACGACCATCGCCGTATTCTCTATGTCCAAAAACTTATTTGGGTTTTTAGGGAGTTTAATTGCTAGAAAATTATATTTTTAATGAGCGAATTAATAGGAGTCTCCTTAATTTACAAATAAAGAAATTCCTAGCTTAAAAATTTTTAATTCTTTATAGTAAACTTACAAGATTTTTTATAGGAATAATAATAATATGACAAGAAGTTCCAGATTAATTTTCAATAAATCAGATATAAATTACAAAAATAAAAACCAATATATAAAAAAAACAAAAGTTTTATGGATGCCGATAAGTGTGGGTCAAGATTATCATGAGCTAGATAAACTTCTTGAATCAATGAAACTTATCATCAAAAACTTTACACATATTACTTTAATTAAAGTTATTATTGTTGATTTAGCTCAAAAATATCACTTAGCTATCAAAAATAATACTTCTCCAGAAAAAATGCTTGGTGAATCACAAAAACAAGGATTGGCCTGGAAACAAAGTTATGCATATTTAATCAAAAAAAAGTTTAAAAATATAACAGTTGAATTTAATACTTGGGATGCATCGCTATATCACGATAATTATAATCAAACTCGGCAGCAAATTGACAATTTATATAATGAAAAAATATATTTTAAAAATCTTTTAGAAACTGATGTTTTAGAGTTTGAACGTAGGCATTTTAATCGAGAACGAAGGTATTTTACTGATACTGAAAAAGAATATTGTAGAGAATGTATTAAAGAGGAATGTGCCATTTTAATGTTATGGAACAAAGACTTAGTTTCTCCGGATTATTCTTTTATTTTTTATCCAAAAAAAATGCCTACAGCCATGACGTTTGTCAGAGAAAATTTTACAAATTTCTTGTTTGTGTTTGCTGAGTTCGCAAAATCAAAGCGTAATCATTCTTTAATTTTTCAACCTAGGAAGAGTAGCTTAAATCTACAAGAAGATAAAAAGCCCTCTGTTAAATATAGAAAATTTAGCCATTAATTTAAATGGGCTTATTATGAAAAATAAATTTAATAATAAATCTAAGGTTCTAGAAATGATTCTTAATAGATTAGACTGCCATGTATATTGGAAAAACAAGCAAGGTTATTACGTTTGGTGTAATAAAAAACTGGCAAATATTTTGGGTTTAAAAAATGAAAATGACATTATAGGAAAAACTGATTATGAATTGTTCTCATCTGACCTAGCCCAAGCAGTAGTCACTCTCGATAAATCTATTTTTAATGAAGGAAAAGAGTATCAAACTGAAGAAATTGGTTTTGATTCTGAAAATAGAAAGGCAATTTATCTTTCAATTAAAGCTCCTATTAAAGATGAATTTGAGAATGTAGATGGATTAATAGGAATTTCTATTGATATCACTTCTAGAAAACAATCTGAAATCGCTAAACAAGAATTTTTGATGAACATGGCACATGATTTAAGAACGCCATTATCAGGTATTATTGGTCTTTCCTATATCCAATCTAAAGAAGGAACTACGGCTGAGGATAGACAGCATGGTCAATGGATACAAGATGCGGGTAATCAGCTTTTAGAATTGCTTAACTTAGTATTAGAAGTATCTGCAGCTGAACATCAAATTGAAAATATAACAACAGACACTATTCATTTACAGCAAACTGCAGAGGAATTAAAAGCTCTGATGCAACCTGCTGCGACTGCTAAAGGATTAGATTTTCAGGTCAAACTGGATAAGCAGTTACCTCTAATTATTACTGATCAAATTAAATTAAAAAGACTTGTACTTAATCTCCTTGCTAATGCAATAAAATTTACTAAAGAAGGAAAAATTTGCTTAGAAATTAATCTATTAGCTATAGAAAAGAACCAAGCAAAAATAGAAATACTTATCAGCGATACAGGTATTGGTATAGCTGAAGATAAATTGGATAAAATATTTGATCGTTTTTATCGTGGACATCCTTCTTACCAAGCTGAATATAGAGGCTATGGTATCGGTTTATTTTTAGTCAAAAAATCGGTAGAACTTTTAGGAGGAAAAATTAATGTTGCTAGTGAAAAAGGAAAAGGCAGTTGTTTTACTTTGGAGTTTAGTTTTCCTTTAGCTGAAAAAACAATAGAACCATCATTTGAACTACCCCAGTCATCCCTACCTCAATCTGAGACAAATAAAGAAACCGAAGCAGTACTTATTGCTGAAGATAATACGTTAGTACTTTACGCAGTAAAAAATATACTCATCAAATTAGGTTATGAGGTGACTACAGTCACTGAAGGTAAAGCGGCTTTAGAGGCTTTACAAAACCAATCCTTTGATTGGGCATTATTGGATATTGGCTTACCCGATTTAGAAGGAACAGAGGTTGCAAGTCTTTATCGTCAATGGGAGCAAGAAAATAATAAACCTCATCTTCCCATTTTTGCTCTAACGGCTCATTCGATAAATAAAATTAAAGAAGAATGCGAGCAAGTTGGTTTTGATTATATTCTTAATAAACCATTTACAGAAAAAGATGTTCAAATTATTAATCTATTTCTTAAGAAGAAAAATTAAAAATAAATTGTAGATTTTTATAATAAAATCAATTATTTTTAAACATAAGATTAATATAAAAATAATTGGAACAATTACAAAAAGGAGTTATATGCCTAATGTTAATCCTCAAATCCAACTCACTGAGCCCGGCGCGGATAATATCTTAGAATCATTTATAAAGACGGGTCACTTCAAGTTAATAAATACCTTCGTAACAACTGACGTATTAAACTATTTTATAAATTATTTAAAACAACTATCTGGAAAGTTTAAAGGTGGCGATCAGAGAGTTCATTTAGAAAATGTCACTTTTAATCTCAATAGTTCAGAGCAAACTTATCGAGATGAGAAAATTAAACAACTATTAGGCCGAATATTTTATTTTTCATCGAGATGGTCTTTTATTGCATTGGATAATGTGAGGGTTTTACAAGATGAAAATCATTATCCACTCAGTTCAAATTTTATATTGGAGTTCCTCATTCCATTTACACCACCCTCAAGATATGAGAATGCAAGAGTATTAATTAGCCACCAGCTCATTATCAGGAATGTAGAGTTTCATTCATGGGGTTGGATAAAATTCTTAATAAGTCGACCTAAGTTTCATGGCTTGGGATTAGAATTATTAGATGATAAAGAGTTGGAAGATAATCTAATGCTACTTTTCGAGTCGTTACATTACGCTAAAATTAATGTCTTAGAGATTAAAAATACTAATCTTAGTTTGGAATGTTATCAAGCGTTAAATAAATTAATTACTAAAAACTATTATATTGAAAAGCTAAAAATCAGTGAACCGACTGATCCTGAATCACGGGTAATCTTCCAAGAAATTAACGAATGCTTATCTAAGGATGAAACCGGACAGCAACGTTTTGATAGGGAGAGATTTAATCAAGAGGAATTTTTACGATTATTCCATAAGGTGAAAAGTGCCTTACAGCATGAAACAGACGAAGAGAAGATTATACAATTTAAAAAAGAATTAAAATTCATTTTAGAACCAAAAAAGAGGGAGGGTAATAAAATTGTTCGAGAGGAAATTAAATTTAATCCTATGGCAATCATTCCTAAAGATCATGCGGTGTATTACGATCATGCAGAATATATTGTAGGCCGTTTGCCTTTATTTAGATTAGATTTAAACCGTTCTATTGATAACCAGGTCAATACCTTAGGTTATTACTTATTAGAAGAGGCCCTAAAGAACAATGATCATTTTATGATGAACTGTCTTCTAGATAATGGAACTGCTAATTTATTTGAACAGCAAGCGAGAGAAAAACCTTTATTAATGCAGATCTATGAAAATGCCGACTTTAAACAAGTTATTTTAGACCATATTTATTCTCGTCGAACCTTAATCACTCTGGCCCAAGACGTTTTAAAAAATTACCAAAAATCCCAAAGAATAATGGTTGAACTGGCATACGCTCTTATAAATTATACCAAAAGATTAGAAAAAATAATTGACTCGTATAAGTTAAGTGGTTTTGAAAGATTACTGAATCGATTAAGAGAACGGTTTGAATTAGCCAATCCTTCCAAGCAAAGAGAACGAGAGTTTATCGAGATCTATTGGAGAATTGGTAAAAGTCTAAATCTATTCCATAATGCTGGAGAAGTAACCATGGAGTCGGTATCTAATGCGCAAAGTACACTCGATGAAATAATTGTTATTTCAAAGCATGCGGATTCGGGCTGGTTACGCGGATCGGAATTGCATTATAAATTAACTCAAAGGCTAGATTTATTAAAAAAAGCTATGACTAAGGACACAAACTTACCGGGGCTAGAAATTAAAGAGGAGCACAATGCGAGAAAAAAATCTTTTAATAATGAAAGTGGATGGTTAAACACCTTCTTTACAAACACCAAAAGACAAAATTTTGAGGAAGTGGATTTAGATGCGCCTGGACCCAGCACCCACTTATATCCATAGCTTTAACTAAAATCAACGGGGGCAAGAAATGCACAATAGATTATGGAAAAATCTAACCGATAGAATAGCTAAAGAACCTTTTCAAGGAATATATTGGGGATGGGGTCCTCAATGGGTGAACTTTATTAAAATAGATTCTCCCCTCACAGTGGATAAACCTTTATGGACTCACGCGGACAGTAGCCTTGAAACAATCCGATTATTTGATCTATCTCCGGATCAACTGCAACGTGAGATCACTCGTTATTGGCAGCAACCTTTTTGGAAACGATGGTTCTTTAGTTTATTTACTTCAATTAATCATAAAATTAAGCTTTGGTCTTATTATCATCGCTGTTTAGCGGTTCGTACGACTTGCATAGAAAATATATATAGAATAGATAAGCCCACCGATAGTGTATTTGAACAGTATTTAGGCGAGGAAATTTTGCAAAGGTTATATCAAACTACTCTGAAGCTTACCAAGCATTTAGAGAAACATGCTGGAGACTTTACATTCGAAAAAAACGATCAAAGTGTAGACTTTTATCTGAGGGGAAATATGAATTTTTTTGACAAATTAATAGAGGAAAAACTAGCTTCATTGGCTATTGAAACTAAAAATAGTTTAGAAAAACAACTCAGAAAAGAATTTGATAGACACGAAATGATGCTATTTAGTTATTTAGCAGATTGGGAAGAAAAGATTTTTGATGAGTCTATTTATTTTGATGAACCTATCCCGTTTGATACTTATGTTGATCCTCGCACTGGAAAGAGCATAATTTATTCAACTCAATCAGTAGCCGACTGGGTTAAGATGAAACGGCAAATATTTGGATCAATATTGCAAGAGGAAGCGCCTGAGGAATTTCTTAACATCAAAGTTTTCCTAGAATCTACGCTATCGACGATTAAACAATTATTTAATCAACAATTAGAGCGTTATGCAGAATTGATTTTCAAGGTTAAATGTGATCGACTTGCGGCGGATAAAGCCATCGAACAAGCCAATATGTTACAGAAATATTTTATTATTTTTAAGAAGATCGTTTTCCTATTTCATCCAGATAAATCATTTGGAAATAAAAATCTGCAAGTGTTACAAACCGAATTATTTAAAGCGTTTAGTTGTTTAGTACAAGAATCAATGGAGAGAATAGAACAAGGCTTGCAGACATTGGAAGAATGCTTAATCACACAAAAAAATAAATTAGCGTTTTATAAAATGAGAAATAAAGTTATTTTCTGTATAGCGGAGTTGGAAAAAATAAGAGAGGAACTCAATGCTAGGCTCGATGAAGTTGACGGTAAAATTAATAACAAGGAGCACCAAGAAATAAAAGAGAAACTTTGGCAAACTGAAGCAGAGATAGAGAGGGTGCATTCTAGCTACTGCAACTATAATGATTTCATTAAAAGACCCCGAGCTCCACTAACACGAACGCCATTTAAATTAATGTTTAAGCCATTAAACAACCCAAAACCAGATGCGCCAAAAGAGCAAGAAGTTTTTGAATATGAAACAAAAAAAAGTCCGTGGATTAAGAGACCTTTGCCTCGATATACACCCGTATTTTAATTACTCAGCTTGAAAATGAGCATCAGGCCAAGCAGGTACATTGATTTCTTGTGGGAACCTCCAAGCACAACTGGCTATCCAGCCGATCATGATTCCTAATATTAAGAGTAATACTATTTTTTTTATCAAAGACTTTGGAATAATTGGCAAGACAATCGATTAAGCGTTCTGTCTGTTCTTTATTGAATTGGGTGCGATAAAGCATTCTGCGCATCAGATTAATCGCATCAATCTTGCGCTGGGGTTTAGAAACACAATAAGCCGCTTCTCCTAGCTCCTGAAAAATATCCTGTGTGCTTTTAGTGGTGACCTTATCTCGATTCTTGCCATCATGCGGTAAATAATGACTGTGTAGCACAGATAATGCTTGTTACAAATGGGCTTCATCGATCACCGCAAAGCAATGAGATTTGTGAACGTTTTCATAAAACGATTTTACAGGAGTTTTATCAAGTTACTTTTCTAAAAAAACTTTATTCAAACATAGAAATGTTACAAAATGACCTAGACGAATGGCTTGATTTCTATAATAATAAACGGACTCATCAAGGAAAAATGTGCTCTGGGAAAACTCCACTAGAGACACTGATCGATGGCAAAAAAATCTGGAAGGAAAAATTTATTAACTGAATTTGACCTGACAGTCACTTCTACAAAACCGGTTACTGTACGATCAGGTCTGAGCTAGTACAAAAATTTCCGTTGGCATGACTTACGTCATACTTGGGCGTCATGGCATGTACAAAATGGAACATCATTACAAGAGCTTCAAATGCTAGGGGATGGGCATCTTTTGATATAGTCTTGCGTTATTGCGCATTTAAATAGCGACCATCTCAAAGATGCAGCCGAAAGGATAGTTGGTACAAAATTGGTACATCTAGCATGAATAGCTTAAAGGTGAAATTGCTAATATTAATTAAATTAGCTAGAATCCGGCTCTTTCCAACGCATGCCAACGTAGCTCAGTCGGTAGAGCAACTGATTCGTAATCAGTAGGTCGGACGTTCGATTCGTCTCGTTGGCACCAGTTAAATCAAGCACTTACACTACTTTTAATTGACCTCTTAAATTTCCCTGCGCGACTTTTGCGCGACCTACTTTATTTTCAATCATTCTAAGCAGCGTTAAACGAGACTCTTGTCCCTTATCACATATTTTATTGGCTGCTTGAATTAAGTTACTCAACTCGGCAGTAGAATAATGTGTAGTAATACGTCCGTTTTTATGACCTAGCAGATCTTGCCGATCCTCGAAACCTACCCCAGCTGCACGTAAGCGCCGGCCAAAAGTATGCTTTAGATCATGAACTCTTACCTGATGCAAATTTGCTCTCAACCGTGCTTTCTTCCAACCCGAGTTGGACATCCGTGTTATTGGATTCCCCTTAAAAGTAAAAACATATTTCTGGTGAATACCTCGTACTTCTTCAATGACAGTTCGTGCCGTCTTATTTAAGACAATTAAGCGATCTTGTCTATTTTTAACTTGTTGTCCTGGAACTATAAATACTGAAATGTCCAATTCAGGACATGGAACTTCCCATTCCCAACGTAAGCAACAAATCTCTCGATCACGACAACCTGTATTAACAGCAAATAAGGCCATTCGTCTTAGATGAATAGGTAGTTCTGTAAACAATCTTCGTTGTTCATCCCAGTTTAAAGGAAAAGGTTTCCGTTTATCTTCTTCTGATAACAATTTAATTTTTGGAGCTACCGTTAACCAAGTGAGTCCATGTTCATCTAGCCACTCACTTGCGGCAAGATTTAATATATGGCGAACCACTTGCAATCCATAATTAATTGTTCTTGTTTTTACTCCTGATTCTCGTCTCAATTGGATATATGATTGAAGACTACCCATATGAATAGATTCCAAAGACATATTACCTATCAACGAATCAAGAAATTTTAGCCACCTCGCATCTTCCTTAATACTTGCCTTGTGTTGGTTTTCCAACAAATAACGAGTAGCCGCTTCTCTAAAAGTTCGCTTTGGTCTTATTCCATAAACACTAGCTTGTCTGATCTGCTCAAGTCGATGAACTAAATAGCGTTCAGCTTCTTCGAGAGAGCTTGATCCAGTGCTTTCTGAAATGCGGCATCCGTTGACTTTTTTGTTAATGTGCCAAATGTTCCCGCGCTTAACGAGTCCTGGCATTTTTTTTCTTCCCATAGTGGTCTCCCCTTTAATGGAGGACGACCCTTACATTGCTTATAATCGTCCAACCATGCGTCTAAATCAAGTCGATCAAATGCAATTCCTATTTCTCCAATTGGGATAGTCATTAAATAGGGCCTTACTTCTTCATTGAATCGATGTCGATCCATTCCTAAATAATTGGGAGCATCACGTAAACGGATTAACCGAGGCTGCATTTTTTGTTCTCCTTTTTGTTTTTTTATTAATCAAATTTTACTTCACAAAAACGTCCACATGTGGACATTTTTTCTATTTAAAATAAAGACCTAATAAAAATTAAAACAAGGAGTCTTATGCAAGAAATGATAATTAGAAAAACTATCAAATTTTTTGGAACTATTTCGAGTATGGCTGATAAACTCAGCATTAGTCGAGCAAGTATTTATCGTTATCTTAATGGGCAGCAAGTTCCTCATCATATTGCTAAACGTATCGCGGATAAAAGTCGCGGAGCAATTAAATATAACGAGTTTTTTCCTTGGAAAACTAAATACTATACAGAGATTGATATTTTTCCGGCTTCTCTTATTGAATTGCCCTTAAAAAAAATTATTATTCCTGAAAAAGTACCTTGTTTCCCGCATAGAAAAGACTTATCTCTATCTAATCATCGTGCAATTTGTGTGAATGATAATAATCTTCATCTTATCTACGGTTTAGAACATATTGAAACTGTAAAAGAAATAGGAAAAAAATCTGTACTTGCTTGGCGTTTATCTCTAAAAGCGTTACTAAATAGAAAGTATGAAATTTATCATTTAATTAAAACATTCGATCTGTTTGAACGAATTGCTATTAGAAATGCCTTAGAAAAATTTGTTGGAAAACGTCAAGGCAAGCGAACTGATCTCCTTGAACTTGTGGATAAATATCCACAAGTTCAAGGAATTAAAACGAGAGATTTAGTTGCTGAAGCAGTTGGGTTTAGTGATTACGTTTGCAGGCTGCTTAATAAAATCTTACAACACGGTAGCCGCACACTGATCATTCAAGTACTAGATAAAAAAATATCTATTTCTAAAGCCGCTGAAATTACCGAATATTTATATAAAAAACAAAATATCCGAATAAAAAATGAAACTCAAACAGTCAATAATGATCATTATAAGAATAGAAAAAATAATTTAACCAAATCAGTCGATTTCTTATCAAGTTTAGTTAATAACCTATAGAGCATTAAATCTTATTTGATCAAATTACAAAGAAAATAAAAAAGGAGAAGTAAAATGCGTGAATTTGCAAAGATATCTTCAGAATTTTGGACGAGTCCAATGGGCAAGAAAATAAGAAGCTGTGAGCTAGAAACTAAAGTATTAGCATTCTACTTAATGACTTGCCGGCATACCAATATGTTGGGTATTTATTATTTACCTTTAGCATTAGCATCGCATGAGATAGGAATGTCTTTAGAGGGGGTTAGAAGGGGCATCGAAGCCCTAGTTAAGGTTAGGTTTTGCTCTTATGACGAAGAAGAAGAGTATGTATGGGTTCATGAAACAGCGGCATCACAATTGGGTGTGCTTAAAAAGAATGATAATCGGGTTAAGCATGCGAATCGTGTTTTTAAAACCTTACCTAAACTTCCATTTTTATCCAAATTTTACGAGAAATACTGCAATTTTTTGCATTTAGAAGCAGCGTCTTTTTTTGAGCCTGTTCGAAGCCCCTTCGAAGCATTAGAGATTATAGATGGTAGATTAGATATTGGAGATAAGAGATTAGAGAAAAAGAAGATCCCTATTATCTTAGGTGAACAGCAAACAAAACTTGCTGTTGATGAAGAAGAACTTCCGGTTAAAAATTTAATTACATTTCCTGTTAAAACAAAATTGTCGGTCGTTTGGACTGTTCCTTTACGCCGAGGTTGTTCACGAATAATTGAAGAGTCTGAAGTTGATGAATGGCAAAAAAATTATCCTGACGTGGATGTACGGCAGGAATTACGTCAGCTCGTCGCCTGGAACAAGGCCAATCCTGATAGACAAAAAACAGAACGTGGAATTAATCGCCATATCCAGGGATGGTTAGCGCATGCGCAGCCAACTCAGCGCAATAACCGCACCATCCAACCTCCTACGAGTACGTGGGATCACAACATGGCTGTTATCAATACCTTGTTGGAGGAAGACAATGGAGGTTAATCAAAAACAAGCCTTCTTTGCTAGTCTTGCGGTGATTGCTGAAACAGTTAATCGAAAAGTATCGCTGGTGCTGATGAAAGCTTATTGGGAATGTTTAAAAGATTATTCTTTTGCAGAAGTGCAACGTGCTCTGAGTGAAGTATTAAAAAATCCCAATGTGAAAAAACATCCTTACTTTCCTTTGCCTGCAGATGTAGTTGAAATAATCGAAGGTGACGTTCAAAGCAAAAGTTTGTTGGCTTGGACAAGCGTAACAAAAGCGATTCGTGAAATTGGTCATTACGACAGTGTTATTTTTTCAGATGAATTAATTCATGCAGTCATTCGGGACATGGGCGGTTGGATTGCTTTGTGTCAACACAGCGAAAAAGAGCTGCCTTTCGTGCAACGCGATTTTGAGCGTCGCTATCAAATTTATTCCCGCAGACGTCCGGAAGTATTGCCTAAGCAATTATCGGGTCGTATTGCGCATCAAAACGCAGTGAATGGCCATGAAAAATATATTCCAGTTGCTATCGAGTTTTCAGATAACAGAAAAAATAAATCATTGATGATTGGAGATAAAAAATGAAATGCATTAATCCAAGCTGTAATTATTTTAAAACCTATGTGATTAATTCTCGAGTGGTTTATGAGGGTAAAATGCATCGACGACGATTATTTTGTCCTAAATGTTCTACTCGATATACGACATTTGAAACCATTTTATATGATGATATTGCTTCACATTGGTTTGATAGTAAGAAATAAAACGCCTTAAAAAGGTACCTCATCTAGTCGCTAGTATTTCTTTACGTCAGCTTTCATACTCATAAAAATTCTTTACAGAAAATACCTATGACTAAATTAAATAAAAATCCTGATTTCTCGCCTGAGTCTAAAGATTCCTTTCATCGACAATTAGCGATACAACATGCTCAAACCGCTCATCGTTTAGTTCAACAACGCTATGTCAGTGACGCTAAGCCTATTTTTATTGATAAAGGGAGATAATCGTGGGAAGACCAACTAAATTTAATAAAGCTTTAGCAGAGGATATCATTGAAGATATTGCTCAGTTAGTTCCCTTTACGATGGCTGCTGAAGCCAACCAAATTAGTCGTGCTACTTTGCATCGCTGGGTTAGTGAAGGTTTTGAAGATATTCAAGCAGGAAGAAAAAACACTGAATTAGCTCAGTTTTGCGACACTATAAAAAAGAGTCAATGTGTTGCTGTTAAAGAATTACTTAATGAAATTAAGAAAGGAGAAAAGGGTTGGCAAGCTCGTGCTTGGATTTTAGAGAGAAGATTTCCTTTAGAGTTTTCAAGCTGTGCTCAAGAATTGTTACAGATGAAAGAGCAAATTGATCATATCGAGGAATTGTTAAAACCCCATGTCTAAATCCATACCCAAAGGTTTATTAAAAAAACGCTTGCTGTTACAAAAGACCTTAGCAAAACTTAGGAAAGCTAATTGATCGCGGTCTTCTTATTTTATAACCAAGGCATTGGTAAATATCGGTTTTTTACTTTTAGTAAACATTTTGTTCATTGTGCTTTACTTTGTTATGAAGGCGATTATTGTATTTTATTTGAAATAGCGCCTACTGGCTTTATTTACCGCATTTTAAAAAGCAATGATGTGAATAAGAATTTAAATGCCATTAAAAAACTACCGATGCTCAGTGCTTTTATTGCGGTAATGGTGAAAGCAAAGAAACAGATCAAACCCTGGCCCTTCAAATGTTATACCTGCAATGAAGTCTGTCGTTATTTTAGTGGGATTGATATTGGTTGGACATTTAATCCCAAGCATCTCTTTAATAAATTAATCCAATTGCAAGAACAACGTAATTATGAGCTCTTAAGCTGCTGGAGAAGAGCATGAGCGGTGGAGGCAGTGGCAATGATGAAGCCAATCGTTTGCTTGAAGAACAAATACGCCAACAGAAAGAAGAGCTAGAACAAAAGCGACAAGCGATTGTTGAACAACGCATGGCCATTATCCAAGGACAAGGTGTTCAATCATTTAATAACCCTGATAATCCTCATCCACCGGCTCAAATTATTCAATGAACTTAGCATCCCTTTATGCACGCTATGAAGAAAGTAAACGTTATAAGGATAGATGGTTAGCGCTCTATAAAGATTTATATACCTATGTTATCCCCGATCGAGATGCGTTTAACATCAAATTTAATTTTCAAGATCAAGGCAAACCCACCAGTTTGCAAATGTGGGATAATACAGCGCTTTTAAGCGCGTATCAGCGTGCCAATGATCTGCATGGACTGTTACTACCTCAAGACCGCGTTTGGGGCAAATTAAGCTTAGATTCGCATCTAATTAATGCTAATCAGATCAGTGAGCAACAACCTCTCTTAGATGAAATTAATGATCAGATTTTCTTTTATCTAAATCAGTCTAATTTAGCACGCATGGTGGCTTCCAGTAATTTAGATTTAGTGGGAGGAACGGCAGCTCTTTGGATCGAATCGATTGATGATGTGACGCCTTTATACTTTCGTTCTATTCCAGCGATTACCTTAGTCGTTGAATACAGTACCGATGATGTTTTAAATACCTGTTGGTATCAATGCAAGATGAGTGGACGAAAGATCCTTGAAGATTTTCCAAAATATAAGAACAAAAGAAATTTAATCGATCAGCCTAATGAGTTATTTACCGTTATCTATGGTCAAATCAAATTAAAAGAAGATAAATTCTATCTGTATGCCATCTTAGAGAATGATCCACTCACCCCCTTATGGGAAACTGAACGAGATTACAATCAAATTATTATCTATCGTGATAGGGTGAGACCTGGAGAATGCGAAGGAAGAGGCATAGGGATTGATTTGTTACCGACAATTCGAGATCTGAATCACATTATTGAATATAGTCGTAAGAGCTTAGCCTTTAAAGCCAATCCTCCACTGTTTTACGATGCCGATAAATATTTTAATCCGCATGTATTTAGGAAATGGTCTGGCGCTATGATTGCACGTAATCCTAATGGTAGAAACCCGTTAGAAGCCTTACAAATGCCAGAATATCCGGAAGTCTTAGAGCATATTCGTGATCTGAGACAAATCATCCGGGATGCCTTTCAAGTAGATCCGATTGGTGAAGTGAATACACCGGTTAAATCAGCCACTGAAGTGTCTATCCGAGAAAACCGTGCTCAACGTACCAGTGCAACCGATATTTCTCGTTTGATAAATGAATTGCCCAAACAAGTCTTTACCATCAGTGCCAAAATATTAGCCAAGCGGCGTTTACTCTCCAAAGATAAAAGTATTAGCGATATTAAATCCCATTTATTACGCTTTGACTTTCAAAGTCCATTGTACGATCTACAAAAACAAGATGATCTCAGCCACTTTACAATGATGGCGCAGATACTTCAGCAATTTGGAGGAGAAGGTGCGGTATTAACGGCCACGAAAATGGAAGAAGTCTTACCGTTCTTAGCAGATAAACTCAATTTACCTGCCAAACTTATGAAGTCTAAAGAAGAATTTGCTCATTTTATGCAGCAGATGGCACAACAAATTCAGCAAAGCCAAGCACCAACGCCTTCAACATCAGCAACTCCAATCACCATCCCATCACCTGCGCAGGTACAATTCTAATGCAAGATAAACTCATTCAATTACTCCAAAAAGATCACATTAATAAGGATCAATACGATTTATTTCTATTATTTGGTCAAGGATTGGGAAGTGAATTTCTTAAAAGCCAATTGTTTCATAGCATCATGGAAGAAACTCCAATCCCGACTGAATCAGGTTTCGCTTGGATCGATGGTCGCCGCTCTGTGTGGCGTGATATTCAACATACCTTAACGCATATCAACCAATTACTTGAAGGAGACAACCATGAGTGAAATCACCGAAGAATTACCTGTTGAAGAACAGCCCAAACTCTATGCCGGTAAATATAAAAGTGTTGAAGAACTAGAGAAGGCCTATAAAAACAGCGCCAAGGTTTTTAATGACAACAAAATATTACAAGAGAGGTTAAAAAACTATGAAGTACCTGAAAGCTATCATTTACCCGATGTATCACTATCTGAAACAATGTTACATGAAATCGAAGGATTGGCTAAAGCCGCGAATTTAAGTCAAGAGCAATTTAATAAAACGCTGTATGCGATGGCAGAGCAGCAAAAACACTATCAAACTCAGTTGGAGGATAAGAAAAAAACATGGGGTGATAAATTACCTCTTGTCCAAGATTATATTACCAAAAATTATCCTGTTTCTTTACATACAACAGTTTTAAATACACTGATTGGAGATGAGAACGCAATGACTGAAGCCTTAAAACATCGGGATCAATTACTGAATAGCCAAGTGCCGGGTTTAAGTAATCAACAAGCACATCGAACCGATCCTTATGATGGTCAGCAAGAAATGCTTAAAATGGCTAAAGAATTTGAAAAGAATCCTACAGATAAAAATAGAAAAAGACTTATAAGCCTCGCCCAGGAAGTTTCTGAAGCGAGGTTTAAGGAATAATCATGATTTTATAGAAAAACCAAATGGACCTGTTTTACTTAAATCTAAAGGTTTATCATGATCAACTTCGTTGATAGGTTTAGTTTCATTCTCAAACTCTCTAGGAAAATTATGAAAAAAATTTGGCCTGGTCTGTAATAGACTAGCTATTTTTGAGTCTTTATTTACAATCTGTTGTCCAGCTGTTTTACCTTGTTTATCCTTTATAAATTTAGAGGCACCGTAGTTTAAAAGAAGCTGTATTAAAATTTCGTGCTTATTGTCAGCGGCATAATGTAACGCCGTAAAACCAATTTTATTGGCTTTATCAACATCAGCACCATAGTATAAAAGAAGATTAGCGATCTCTAAAAACCCATATCGAGCTGCGAAATGAAGTAATGTGCAACCGGTAGTATCATCCTCTTGATTAGGATTAGTTTTGGCGTCTAAAAGAAATTTCGTAGTCGTTATATCGTTTTTTAGAACAGCAGTTCTTAGTATTTCTTTGATTTTTTTTAAAAATAGGCTTTGTACGAGAAAATGATTATTTTTCATGGCTAAATTTAGTGGACTTTGCCGATAGTTATCCTCTATAAACATATTAGCCCCATGTTGCAAAAGAAGGGCTGCTATAGCTTTATTATTAGCATCAATATCTTTATTTTTAGTAATTACTGTCTCATGTAATGGAGTTCGGCCAAGATTGTTCTTTTTATTAATACTCTCTTTTGCGCCATGCTCTAAAAGAATCGTTACTATCTCTAAATAACCATATCGAGCTGCAAAATGAAGAAGTCTACCTCCACTAGAACTAACTATTTGATTTGGATTAACGCCTGCATTTAAAAGTATTTCTGTTTCTCTAATTTTATTACTTGTGACAGCCTGTCTTAATGTTATTGCACTTCTACTGCCTGGTGGAAGAGATCTTCGATTAGTGCGTGGCATAATACCTCTTATTTTTATCTAACTATTCACAAAAATACTATCAAGAGAATATTAAGAAACTGTTAAATCGAATAATTTTTTTGTAAAAATCTACTAGATAATGCATCTTGTTCTGTTTTGTGAGGTAATTAATAATGACCTTATCGACTTAAGAGTATTTAACAAAACTCCTTTAAATTCTTAAGCCGATGGTCTTATCAGCCCCTTCCTTGGGCAACCTGGTAAATGAAATTCTTTTGTTTATTGGATTGTTTTTATGTCAGAAATTAATTTAGAAGCCGCATGTCAATTGTTTGAAACACAAGTGACCTTACAGTATCAAAACCGTTTAAAGCTCCAAGACACCATTGAAGAACGCCATGGTTTGCGTGGCACACATCTGAATATCCCGATGTCAGACTTAGTAGAAATGAATCAAACGAATTTTTCACCGACTGATATTTATGTGACGCCGGTTAATGAAACCAATATCCAAGTTCCCACTAATGACTATCATTTAAAAACAGTTATTGGTGGCGGTGAAAAGACGCTTTATAACTTCGATAAGATTATTGATCATTCCAAACTGCATGGTTTAGCGGCTGCCCGTTTAACGGATTATATTAAAATCAATGCGATCTTTAGTGATCCGGATTTTATTGCGGGGAAGATCCATACCATTCCTGTTGATGTCGGCGTAAATACTGGAATCAACGAAGAAAAGTATGCGTTAGCGATTTCTTATTTAGAAAGCCAGAGTATGGATGTGCATGATCTTCAGGTGAGCAGCTGGGCTCCTGCTTTATTAAAGCCGTCTCTCTATGGTGATAAACAAGTCACTAATTTCTTTTACAACGATGTAAAACCATTAACCAATAACAAAATTAAAGTGTATTTAGACATTGATTTTAGGTTTTTAGGTGAGAATGGGATTAATAGTATTCCTCGTGTTCCAGATGATAAAGCTGTCTTTAAATATTTAGTACCCGTTGTGCATCGTGATGCGATTGTTCAAGGTTATAACCGGGATATTTCAACCAGCATTACGTGGCTTCCTCATCAAGACCGTTGGGAGCTACTCACCTCCTTAACAACCGGTGCCAAGATCATTCAACCACGCGGCATTGCACTCATCACTGCCGATCTCAAATATTCAAAAAACTAAGGATTCCTATGAATTTATCTCCTTTTGTAAGCTTCACTCCTTTAAGTGGAGGATTGTTAGGTACTGCACCGGCTATCTTTGCTGCAAGCACGACAGATGATGAAGCGGCTTTAACAAAACCGGGTTACATCAATGATTTGTATGAACGAAAACAAATTAAAGAACAGGATTGGCTATTTATCAATTACGCAGAAATGCAAAGTAATTTGTTTATCGTAAAAAATACCGCTAAAGAAACTGATCCTCCTTCGATCCAATTAGTTAAGATGATTGATCTGAAACCACCTACTCCTCCCCCTTCAGAAGAAGAATAAGTGTCATGGCTTCATCCTATTCAAAGTTAACCGCAATTAACCAAGCGCTGTTGGAGTTAGGATTATTACCGGTTGCTGCAGTGAATGAAAGCGATGCCGCCAAATTTATTGCAGCAAAATTGGATAGTTTATTACCGAATCTATTATTAACCACGCATTGGCATTTTGCCATGAAATATCGAGAGGATAGTACGCCTCTCACGCAAAATTTTTCGCCGGAATATCCTTATACCTATCAATTACCTTATGATTTTGGACGATTCCTTCATTCTAGAAGTCAGCTGAGTGATTATGCACTTATCGATGGTTATGTATTGAGTCACAGTAAACCGCTTGCTTATTACTATACCGTCAATACCATTGATTATGCGGTGATGCCACCTTATTTTGCACGGACACTCGCTTTATATACAGCGGCCGACAGTGCGATTGCACTCACCCAAAATGTTCAACTAGCGCATTTATTAGAAAGTAAGTACCAACAAGAAAAAATGAATGCCTTATTGTTAGAGAGTATGGAGCAAGGAATAAAAACAGCGCCGCACAATGATTTTGATCGGGTAAGGTATTTATAAATGGAAATCATTCGTCAAACGATGTTTAGTAGCGGTGAGGTTGATACGGTGAATTATCATCGCACGGACTTTAAAGACTATTTAACGGCAGCACAGTCCTTATTAAATGTTGAAGTGGGTACGACAGGTTTAGCAAAAAAAAGAAAAGGCACTCAATTCCTCATTCAAACACAACAGAGTGATCCTAACTCTAAACTCTATGGTTTTCAGGATAAGAACGAACAATTTTATTGTCTTATCAGTGGTGATCACCGCATAGATATTTATGCCATAAAGCAAGGAAGCAATCCTGAACTGCAATTTTTACAAGCCCTGACAACACCTTACGCTTCTTCAGAACTCAATGATTTAGATTATACCAATGACAATGATTCACTTATTTTTGCTCATCCTGATTATCCTCCATCACGTATTACCGTAAAGGGTTACAAACCTTTACTCTTTGCGTATGAGGTTTTGAATCTTTATCCACTGCCAGCCTATGACTTTGGGGATGTTATTTATAACAAAGGAAATGCTTATCTTAAAGGAGATGCTCATACCATTTCACTGACCTTAACCGATTCACCAGGTTTTACTAATGATTGGATAGGTGGACAAATCATAGGAGGGGGAACCAGTGATGTTTCACCGTTAGGTTATGCGATCATTACTGCGGTTAATTATCAAGGAAACAATGTTGTTTTTACAGGGAAAGTGCAGATTCCTTTTTTAATTAATGGTGCTTCGACTTCGGCAACACAATACTCTATTCGCAAACCAGCCTTTTCCTCGACAATGGGTTATCCCAGCAAAGTGATTTACTTTCAAAACAGACTTTGGTTTGCTCGCACTAAAACGCTAAACAATACGATCTTTGGTTCTAAAATTAATCAGCCGGTTAATTTTGATGTAGGCACAGGTCAGGATACCGATGCGATTATTTACACATTAGGTCAAAGTGATTCCGGTGGTATTGTTTGGATGAATGGCGGCAAGGAATTAGAGATCTATACCGCCAATTATGAATTTGTAGCCCCGCAAGAGCAAAATATTGGATTAACTCCAAGTACTTTCTCAATCCGTCAACAATCGGCTTATGGTGTATCAGATAAGTTAAAACCTATTAGCTATTTAAACGATAGTTATTATGTGAATAAAACCGGCAATGCCATTATTAACTTTCGCTTTCAAGGGATTGGTCAAAGTTATTTAGCGAGCAATGTCAGTCAAACGTCGAGCCACCTCGTTAAAAATCCAATGAAAGCGGTGTTATTACGTGGTACGGAACAGTCCCAAGATAATTTCATTTATTTTTTAAATCCTGATCATACGATCACGACCTTTCAGTTTGCTCATGAAATCAATTTAGCGGCTTTAACGCCGTTTTCGGCTCAGAAACAAATAGAAATACAGGACATGGTTGCGATTGATAACACCATCTATCTCTTAAAAAAATATGTAAATAGCCAGCAGGTTGTTTTAGAAAAATTGGTTTCTGATATTAAGTTGGATGGTTTTGAAGAAAAGCGACTAGAAGAGCATGGAAACATAAAGGGCTTAGAACGCTTTGAAGGTTTGGATGTGCAAGTCGTTTTTAATCAAGAAGATTATGGTGTTTATCCTGTCAAAAAAGAAAGCATACAGGTCCATAACCCTGATAAAAAAAGTGGTACTTGTTTTATTGGTCTATTGTATCCGGTTGAAATCAGGCCGATGTACTTTTATGGGGGCCCTCAACATGCGGATTTAATGAAAAAAATTACGAAGATTTATATCGAATATTTTGGATCACTTAATTTCTATATCAATGATCAACTCGTCAATTATCAGATCTTTTTAAATATTCAAAAAGGCGATGAGCTACATCCTAGCTCGGGTACCGCCATTATTTCACCAGTCTTTGGTTGGAGTCGACATAAAACCTTTTCGATTACTCAACAAGCCCCGTTTGATTTACAGATTACTTCGATTGCTTATCAAATCAATACTTTGATGATTTAGGAGCTTTATGCCACAAGCGAGTTTACTCATATTAGCGACGGCTGCTGCCATGGAGGTCGGTGAAGGCGTGATGCAAGTACAAGCCGCCGAAGGAAAAGAAAAACAGTTAGATCTCCAAGCGAAACAAAATGAATTGCAGTACCAACAGAAAACCTTAAGCAATTTAGATAATCTCAATAAAGTGATACAACAGCAAACCGCACAAATGACCACTCGAGGCGTCGCATTTTCATCACCGAGTTTTAATGCTGTGCAGCGTAATACTGAGAATATCGCCGCCAAACAACAAAAAAACTTAACGATTGAAAAAAACTTATCGGATACTGCTATCGATATTGAGAAGCGCAATGTCAGAAACAGTTTGTACAGTCAATTATTTGGTGATGTCGCAAGCTTAGGCCTGTCTTTTGCAAAGTTTAATGGTATGGATCTTAAATAAATGGCAGCGTCTTTATCGCAGTTTCAAAATGAACAACCCATCCTTAGGGATATCCCAACAACCAGTGCTGCCAGAGGTTTGGAATCAGAAGGGCAGGTATTGGGTCATGTATCACAAGGCTTCATGCAAACCGCCAACCAAATCCAACAAGAAAAAAGTGCTGCTTTTTTATTACAAGCCACCAGTAGTGCAACCGAGATAAAAAATAATGCACTCTTGCAATTAAAAACACACCCGCAATTAGCTAATCAAATTGCTCAAGCATCGCAACAACAATTCGACAGCATTAAAAACACAACACCAGTTAACAATAAAACCAAAAGCCAATTAGATTATTTATTACAATCAGGTCTGCAACAGATTAACCGACAAGCCCAATTAACTGATTATCAAACGGGTCAGTTAAAGTTACAAAATGCTTTTTATACCGAATGGCCGAATGTCTTAAAGGATCTTTATGTGTCGATCAATGATGAAAAATTATTTCAGCAAAAGTTAGATGTAGCTCATCAAACCGTTGAGAAGGCTTTACTGGGACGCATTATTACGCCTAAACAAGGCAGCGTATTATTTCAAACGTTATCGCATACGATGGATAGCTTGCAGGCACTGCATCAATTACAACAAAACCCTGTCGCTCGACCGATTGATTTACAAACAGCCTTAGCATCTCCCTTTGCAGGGGATGTTGATAAATCCAATACACCTATCTCGCAAGACACCTTACAGCTGCAAAATCACTATGACAAAGATTTGACGATGCAAGGTATTAAATCTGATTTTGTAAAAGGAAATCCGATTAATCCTTTAGCCTGGATGAAATTAACACCGGATCATTTAAATGAAGTTACTTTATTTGCACAAGGTGTACAAAAAGCGCAAGGTTACTTTAATAACGGAGAAAATTGGCAGTTACTCAAACAACGTTTAAATGAATTAAACACTCAAAACAGTTTATTAACGCAATCTGAAAAAGGTGAAAGAGCTAAATTACAACACCTGATAAATGGTTTTACCTCTGGAGATTATGCTCAAATTATTCAAGAGACGCCGCAAGGACAAGCTATCCTGAAAGATTACGCGCAGAATTATAATAGTTTTGATCCACGTGCAGCTTACAATGACTATATTTCGCGGTCGGTGCAACTCGGTCATGCAATGCAGATCGATAATCATTTTATTCAACCGATTCCGAATGACTTAAAGCAACAAGCACAATCAGCTTTTATACAAGGCGCAGATCCGGATAGTTTGTTACAGGTTTTAGACAAGCATGATTCCGCGAATAAAGTTTATTTAGCTGCCAGTCTTAAAAAACCACTCGAACAAGAAGTGGCTTATACCGTGGGGATGCTACAAGATCATACGGATCCTGCTTTTTTAAGACAACTGATCAGTGCGAATCAAACCGGTCAGGACTTTTCCAAAATAGGGATTGCGAATGTTAAAGATTCGGATGTTAGTGATAAATCATTAAAAAATATTTTGGTTGCACAACTCAATGAGCATAACGCGGATATCTTCAATTACATTGACCAATCCGGTGATCCTTCACGGACATTAAGTATCGTGAACATGGCAATGAATTATGTAAAATACCAAGGACTCATTCACAATGATTTAAGCTTAAAAAACGTCAATGAATATATTCAAAGTTTTAGTGATCATTTTGCAAATGCTTATCAGATTACGAGTGGTCCTAATTACATCTTTAATTTAAATCAGTTAAACCTTACCCCAGGCGAAGCTGGACGTTTAGCGGATCATGTGCGTAATGAAGCGTATCAAGCATTAGGTTTTTCTATTACACCCACTCCTACACCGATTCGAGAAACTTTATTTGAAAAAGCTAAAGATAAAGCGATTAATGCGGCGGGTTTTCCAACCGGATGGGAAATTAAAGCCGGTTGGGAAGAAATGAAGAATCACATCAGTGAATTTTTTAATTTAGATCGTAATCCTATCACGGTCACGAATACCCCTGATGGTTTAATTATTGCGACCGATGCAGCAGGTCACGTGATTTATTCGCAGCCTTTTACCGATAGTTTAGTGACTTACGCACACAGGGAACAATAAACATGTTATTAAGTCATGCCGTTGTCAAACCTAACTTTAGAGAAAGCTATCAAGAACAAGCTGAGTTCACACCGCCAAGTGCTACTGCTTCTATCAGTGGTAATTTCTTAAAACAACTCATAGAACCTGAAATTGCTTTAGAAAAAATAGCGCCCTTAGCCGGAATGCATCCCCATTTTTCGTCGCTCGATGATATCTATCATGCCATACAAAATGTAACTGAAATACCTGGATTACCTATCACACAAAAAATAGGAGATGGCATTGCTTCCTTACTCGGCTTTGCTTTAACTCCCATTAATATGGCATTGGGCAGTGCAGGAGGATTATTAGCCAAAGGTGCAATCAAAGGCATTTCAACATTTGCTTCAATTGGAAATCTGGGCGAAAAAATGTTAACTGGAGTGAGTATCGGAGCGACTTCACTATTACCAGAAAATTTAGCTGAATCTGTGACAACTGAGAATAAAGTGGATGTTTCTCATCTGATTAAAGCGACAAGTATTGCCGGTGGTTTTGGATTAGCACTCAGTTTAGTACCTTTTGCAGCAGGAGTTATACGTTCTAAACTATTTAAACCAAATGTGGAAGAAACCATTGAGACCATTAAGAAAAATAATCCTGATATTTCAATTGATCCTATAAAAAACCAAATTAATATTCCTTTATTAACGCCGAGTGATATTAAAGCTTTACAGTCTGTGATTCCTGAAGAGCTATTAGCACGAGAAGGATTAAATAACACGGACGCTTTATCTCATTTCATTCAAAAAAATGCATTAGACCGTTTAAAACAAAATCCCGATTTAAGTGAAGGATTAAAAGGTATTGTTAATGAACTTGAAAATAAAGGTAACAACGATTGGAAACCTTTTCTATCCACGGTGATTGATCATCTTGAGTCAGGCCGAGAGCCTTTAGCGAATAGTAATGCTGTCAAAGATTACTTAAAGCAGCGCATCGAAAATCAATGGCCTAATCAGGAATTAAAAACCCAATCAACCGTTCAAGATCAATTCAAACAGTATCAAGAAACCTTAAAGAAACAAGAAGCTATTTTTGATAAAGCGCATCCAACCTTTAAAAAATATCAGGAATTTAAAAGCAAATCCAAGTTATTTACGGACTTGATACATTGTCTTGGGGGTGAGCTCTGAAACAGCACTGCTTTGATGAAGCACTTAACTATCTTAGAAATTTTAGCGAAGATGATTTACGAGATTATGTCAATCAAGTATTAACCAAAGCAAAAAGCTTTGATAGTTTACGTAGTCAGCAAGCAATTGATAAAGCCATTCAAGAAGTTAATCAAGAACATTTACAAGCTTTCTTTGAAGAGGCGTTAGTCACACAGAACAATACGCGTAAGTTTGATACGTTAGCAGATACTTTAAAGACCAAAAATATTAATCTGCGCTCTCTTCTTGCACAACGCTATACTAATCTTGATAAAAATCTCCCTGCTTACCAAAAAGCCGCACAGCAACGTTTATTTAAAGCCTTATTTCAAGGCATGTCGGATGAGGAGTTAAGTTATTTACAGAATAAAGACAACGATATTTCCATTGCACGCGCTTTAGATGGGAAAGCAGCGCCCGAGTTAGCTAAAAAATTGGCAAAACAAATCAATGATTATATGGATGTACGCAATCCTGAGTTGATTATTTCGAATGCGTTACGTTTGCGCGAAGTGAATAAGGATCGCTTTATTCGTGCCGTTCAGGATGCTGGATTACTAAATCAAGGCGGACGTAGTGCCGGTAAGATCTATCAGTTGTTAAAAAAGAAAGATTTAGAGGCTGCTAAACAACGCTGGATTCAGTTTATTCAATCTCAGCTTGATCTGGAAAAAACCTTTGGGGGAAATTTATCCAACAGTGAGGTGGAACAACGTTTAAGTGCCATCTTTAATAATATTACGACCGGTAAAAATGAAATTTTTACCCGTTCTGTGGTAGCTAATGATCGAGAAGCCGTAGAGAAAAAAGCACATCTATTTTTTTACTGGAAGGATCATGAATCCTTTTTAAATTACAGTCGAGAATATGGTAAAGGCAATCTCTTTCAAGCACTCGTGGGGGACCTGAATAGCTCTGCTAATCGGATTGGAACGGCAGAATTGATGGGAGATGCACCTTTATCAATCTATAACGATTTGAGAAACATTCAGCAAGAAAAATCGCCTAAAAATGCTTTATGGTATGAACACACTGATAAAATATTAAAACAATCCTTACAGCAAGACCAAACGGCAGTTAGTCCAAGTTTAGCGACTTTTGGAGCCAATATTCGCTCGTTAGGTGCAATAGCACGATTATCTACCATTGTGCTAAGAAGTTTACCAGATGCTTCTTATATTGCTTCTTTTGCACAACGTTGGGGAAATTCTTATTTTAAAAGTTTAGCCTATACGCTCAGTCATACATTTGATTCCTTTGCGAATGACGAAAGAAGGTTTATTGCCCAACAATTTAAATTACTAGCCGATAGTCATTTAGGTTACATGGCGCGCTTTGCTGATCTGAGCAATGGCACCGAACTCATTCATAAAGTCACGACCCATTTTTTTCGAACTAATTTACTGGAGTCCTTTGATAAAGGAAATCGACATTCCTTAATGCACCTTATTGCCAAGGGATTATATCAACAGCGCCATCAATCCTGGGAAAACTTAAATTTAGCGACTCGGTTTCAATTACAAAAATATGGCTTAGAAGAAAAAGAATGGGAATTGCTTAGAACTAAAAATCAATCAGGATTATTTACTACGGCTAATGTCGATGCAGTATCTGATGAAGAACTAAAAAGCTTATACGGACAAAATAAACCGCTGTATGAAATGCGCACTGATCTCTATCGCAAGGTATTTTCCATTTTTTCCATGGCAGCCGATAACGCCGTATTAATGCCGGACAATTTCACTAAAGCTTTTATGTACTATGGAACACGTCCAGGAACAATCATGGGTGAAGCCCTGCGCATGGTGATGCAATTTAAAGGATTTGCCATTAATTTTGCTGATAAAGTTTTAATTCAAGGGTACCAAGATGCCAGAAACACACAAATGCGTTTACGCTGGGGATTATCGTTAGTTGCTGCGACATTGCCTTTAAGTTATTTAGCCAATTATTTCGATAATTTAGCGCATGGTAAAAGCATGCCCTTGTTTTCTGTGATGAATCGTCAAGAAAAGATGGATTATTTAATTGATCTGATGCAACCCAATTTGGGTATCTTCATGCAAGTCTTTGATCCGAAGTATCAAGATAAACACTTAATCCAAAATTTATTTTCATCACCTAGCATTAACTTTTTATCGAGTGTGGGTGCATTGGGTACTTCCAGTATGACATTGAACTCTAAGAAAATGACTAAAAATATAAAGACCCTAGCAAAGAATGTTGCTCCTATCGATACCCTGCCGGTGATAGGTCCTTATTTGAATCAATTATTAGGTGATAAAACTTATCTAGAACCGGGACAACATTTATATTACGGACGTTAAAAATATAAAAAATGCAGAAAACAACATTACCTCAACAAAATACGCTGAATCAAACCATCGCTGATGGTAAAACTTCTGTATTCACTTACACCTATTTGATCTTAATCCCAGAAGATATTGCGGTTTATGTCACTAAATCGGGTGATGAAGCCAATCCTGATAAAGATAGTTGCATTTTAAATCAAGATTATACCGTTCAAGCGGTGGGTACGATGACAGGAGGTACCATTACCTTTGCTAAAGAAAAGATACCTACCGCAGGGGCCATTGTCACGTTAGTGCGTAATATGCAAATCGGTATCGAAACCGAATTTGGTAATGCACAAAGTTTTAATGGACATACCCTAGATGCAGCTTTTCAGCGTGTGTTATTGATTATGCAGCAATTTAATACACAACTCTCGACGGAATGCTTGCAATACATTATCAATAGTTACTTAACCTCAAACTTATCCAATAAATTACCAGTCTTAACCTCCCAGGATAATCAAGTTTGGGTGAGTCAAGGTGGCAATATTATTGCCGCACAAATTGAAAATACCGATGTCAGTACCTTACGTTCGGAGTTAGCCAGTCAAGTGCCGAATGACGGAGATGGAACACATTTATTGGGTTATTTTGATGTGATGAATCAACAAGGAAAAACCTTGCAAGCCTTTTTGAATAAGTTACAAACCAGTGATGAAAAAAATGGGGGTGCTGACTACGTTGGATTTATTTATAAGAATATTAAAACGACGGTAGGCAGTGTGTTAAATGATCTGTTAACCCATTCTGTTTATCAAACTGGTGACTTATTAATTTCAGCACGAAAAGAAACAGAACGCGCTGGGTTTTTACTTTGTGATGGACGAACGATTAATCGAAAAGATTATGCTGATCTTTTTAATGTGATTGGAACACAGTTTGGTCCGGGTGATGGAAGTACAACCTTTAATATTCCGAATATGGCAAGACGCGTTCCTGTGGGTTCGGGCGGTCAAGCAACGTCTGTTTTAGGCAACACCGTTGGCAGTCAAGGCGGTGAAGAGCAACATACCATGACGCTCGATGAATTAGTTTCCCATACGCATCATTTTAACGCCGGAATTCCTCATGCTATCGGTGGTGCAGCAGGTAGTGATGTCACTGGAAGTGAAGCAACCTTTACCACGCAAGCAACCGGCAATAGTCAGCCTTTTAATGTGATGCAGCCCAGTCTAGTTTTTAACTATTTTATCAAATACTAAATGCAACTAACCTCATTACGAAAAGAAATTAGAAATTTGAAGTTAAAAGTAGATAAGAATTCGAAAAATCAATTTACCTGTCAGCGTAATGAACAAGGCAATTTAATTCTATTCTTTGGAAAAAATGAAAATATTACATTACCGCTTATTACCTTACGCCCTTATCAAAAAGAGATTCAAGACAAACTCTTTAAAGAAGGCTACAAGCGTTTCTTTTTAGTGCGGCCACGTCGGGCTGGAAAAGAGATGGAATCATGGAATTTATTGATTCAAGGTGCACTAACCCAGCCAGGATTGTATTTAATGATCTATCCTACCAATGTCAGGGCACGTTTAGTGCTTTGGGAAGGAGCTGTTTTATTAAATGATCAACACGAAGGAAAAAGTTTACGTTTTCTCGATATGATTCCAAAGCGTTGTATCAAGCATCTCAATCAGCAGGATATGACGATACAACTCATGAATGGATCGGTCATTCGTATTTTAGGTTCTGATATTGATCCAGACAAATTAAGAGGTGTGAATGTATTAGGCGCGGTATTTTCAGAATATGCCTTTTCTGATCCCAGAGTATTGCATATCCTTATGCCAGTCTTCAGGCAAAATAATGGCTGGTTTATTTTACAAACCACCTTTAATGGCATGAATCATGCGTATCGTTACTTACAATCGATTAAAACCAATCCGGCTTGGATATGGCGAATCGATAGTGTGGATAGTTTAAAAGATGAAAACGGTCATCGTTATATTAGCGATGAGATGATCGAAGAAGATCGTAAAGCCGGGATGCCAGAGTTTTTGATCCAACAAGAATACTATTCAGTTATTACCGTGCAGCATGAACGATTGTACTTTTCTAGAGAAATGCAATCGCTCGAAGAAAACAAACGGATCATTCCCCATCTTATTTTACCCAACACCTTGGTCTATGCGTTTTATGATCTCGGTGTGAATGATTCAACAGCGGTTATCTTAGTTCAATTCGATCATCGACATAATCCCAACATCATTTATTACCTTGAAGGTAATAATCACCCCATACACTATTACATTGATGAAGCACATCGCTTTTGTAATAAGCATTATCTGCGCTTACATAGTCATTATTTACCGCATGATGGCAAGAATCGAGATAAAGCTACTACTAAAAGTGCACAGGATATTTTTCAGGAGCTAGGGGAAGCGGCATATTGTGTGTGTAAACCGCAGCGCAAGATCGATGCCATTAATCTGATGCGACGAATGCTTTATCGCACACAATTCAATAAAGAAAATACTGAACGCCTTATTGACTGTCTTGCCAATTATTCCAAAGTCTTTGATGAAAAGAACAATATCTATAAAGACCATCCCCTCCATGATTGGACCTCACATGCAGTTGATACCTATCAAACAATGACCTTAGCGATTGAACATCACCTCATTAACGAACAAACCGAGATTATTTACTACCAATAAAAATTAGGACCAAAAATGATTAAAAAAATAGTATTACTCTTATTCTTAGGAAGTCTAATCGGCTGGGTAGCCAGTTGTGCTTGGAGAGCACCCTTACAAGAGATCAATGTACCTGTTTGGCCTGATGCACATTTTCAGCAGAGCAACTAAAATACCGGTGTATAGCGAGGCAAAGGTCTCCTAAACCCCGAAGGCCGATTTTTTTTTGTTTCATAGACTTCGTAGTCTTCTTCTTTTGGCTCATCTTGTTTTGGGTTGTTTAACGGCTTAAACATTAGCTTTAATAGGGGTCGTGCTAGTGGTGGAGCTCGGGGTTTAATGAAATCATTATAGTTACAGTAGCTAGAATACATCCCGTCTATCTCTGCTTCAGTTTGCCAAAGTTTCTCTTTCATCTCTTGGAATTCCTTGTTATTATTAATTTTACCATCAACTTCATCGAGCCTAGCATTGAGTTCCTCTCTTATTTTTTCCAACTCCGCTATACAGAAAATAACTTTATTTCTCATTTTATAAAACGCTAATTTATTTTTTTGTGTGATCAAACACTCTTCTAAAGTTTGTAATCCTTGTTTTATTTTATCTATTGATTCTTCTGCTAAGCATTTAAATTCTTTAAATAATTCGGTTTGTAATATTTGCAGATTTTTATTCCCAAATGATTTATCGGGATGGAACAATAAAACGCCTTTTTTAAATAAACTTAAATATTTTTGTAGAAAATTAGCTTGATGGATGGCTTTCTCCGCTGCAAGTTCATCGCATCTGACCTTGAAAATTAATTTTTCATAACGTTCTAACTGCGGATTAAACAATTGCTTAATCGTAGATAGAATAGATTCTAAAAAAGTTTTTAGCTTAATAAATTGCTCAGGGGAGTTATCTCGTAACATTGATTCAAGTATTTGCCGTTTCAGCTTAACCCATTTTTCTATTGACTGTGTAGAGTAAGTCATTTTCTTCCCAGTGCGTGGATCAACACAGGTATCAAACAGGATAGGCTCATCAAAATAAATAGGTTCATCAAAAATCTTTTGTTGCCAAGCAGCTAAATAACTAAATAGCATCATTTTGTGTCTATCAAATTCTTTCCTGAGTTGAATTTCTAAACTGTTTTTATCTTCAATAGCCAATGAAGATAATTTTTCCTTCATTAATTTTGCAAAAAATTTCCGATTTTTCCTCAGATAGAAGTCTACACTTCGATCATTTTCTTCGAATTTTAAGTTTCCAGCATATTTTTCTATATACTTGGTAAGCTTAATAGTGGTTTGATATAATCTTTGCACAATCTCTTCACCTATATACTGCTCAAATACACTACCGGTAGGCTTATCTATGCGATATAGATTTTTTATATTAACTGTGCGAACGGCTAAACAACGATGATAATAAGACCAAAGCTTAATTTTACTATTAATAGAGGTAAATAAACTTAACAGCCAGCGTTTCCAAAAGGGTTGCTGCCAATAACGAATGATCTCACATTGCAGTTGATCCGGAGATAGGTCAAATAGCCGTATATTGTCAAGGTTAGTTTCCTCGTGAACCCATAAGGGCTTATCTACTGTGATGGGAGAATCTATCTGAATAAAGCTAACCCATTGAGGACCCCATCCCCAATATATCCCTGCAAAGGGTTCTCTAGCTAATCTACTCGTTAGATCGTTCCATAATCTATTTTGCATTCCTCATAGCCTCCTTTGCTTCTATTTCAATGTTTTGGCGAAAACCAGGTACTGGGGCCGGCCTCATTTAATTCCGATACTTCAAAATTTTCGTTATCTTTTTTTAAGTTACTGTTTGTAAAAAAAGTCTTTAAGTGTCCATCTCCATTACTAAAATCTTTTTTTATCGGTTCGTCAAGCTCATCCTGAATCTCTGGCCCCAAAGAGGTTATATTATTATTCATTTCTTCTTTCAATAAATCTAATCTTCTAGTTAATTTATCATGCAGCCTTGATCCACGTAACCAACCTAAATCTGCATTATCTGAAATAGCAGTTATTTCATCCAGTGTACTTTGTGCATTAGATATCGATTCCACTGTCACTTCTCCAGCATTATGAAATAGTGTGAGACTTTTACCGACTCTCCAATAAATCTCGATAAACTCTTGCTCCCTTTGTTTAGAAGGATTTGATAATTCAAATCTTTCTCTTAATCGGTTCAGTAAACGTTCAAAACTACTTAACTTATAGGAGTAGATTATTTTTTCTAATCTTTTTGTATAGTTTATAAGAGAATACCCCAACTCAATCATTATTTCTTTAGATTTTGGGTAATTTTTTAAAATTTCTTCCGCCATACTGATTAAAGTTTTACGAGAATAAATATGGTCTAAAATAGCGCGTTTAAAGTCTGCATTTTCATAGATTTGTATTAATATAGGTTTTTCCTCTCCTTGCTGCTCGAATAAACTGGATGTTCCATTGTCCAGTAAACAGTTCATCATAAAATGGTCATTGTTTTTTAATGCTTCTTCTAATAAGTAATAACCTAAGGTATTGACCTGGTTAGCAATAGATTGGTTTAAGTCCAATCTAAATAAGGCTAAACGTCCTACAATATATTCTGCATGATAATAATACACTGCTTGGGTTTTAGGGATTAACTCAATCTCTAACGAAAATCTCTCCTGGCTAATAGTAATACTATTCGGCTGTTTTTCTTTTAATATGAATTTAATTTCGTTTTCTAATTTTATAATTTCACTTTCGTTGGTCTCATGTTGTAAGGCATTTTTTGCCTGTGAGAATAAACGTAGAAATTCGGCTTGATTAAATCTTTCCTTATCAAATCGTTGCTTTCCGCTTCTATCTTCCGATAAGTATTCATTAATTTTTTTAAAATGGATAAGTGATACAGGATCGGTAGGCTTTTTAATTTGTATCTTTTCGATAAAATAATTTTTAGTGAGTAATTTATATAACGTTTGATAGCCTTCCGCACTGATATGAGTATTACCTAAATTCACCTCTTTAATTTTAGCGTAGTGTAATGCCTGACAAAGCAGCATGATATGATCGACTTCGTCTTCATTGGGTAACAGCTCCAAAGTCAAGTGCTTGAATAGAGGCCGCTTTATTAAAAATCTCATCCATGCCCATGAATGAAATTCAGCATTCGTTATCATTAATGTCTTCGTTATAGCTAACTCGGCTGAGCCATCTTCAAACGGTGCAAAGCGTGCTAGGAAATAAAGTATAAAACGTGAACTCAGTGGATAGTATTTTTCACCTTGTAAAATACTTACATTATCTAATGCAATTACACTCCATTCGGGAGAAAAACTAAAAAGTTTGTCCAAGAACAAATGAATGAGATTTTCTAGTGCATCGATAGAAAGATTTTGAACCTCTGGATCAAAAGCAACAGTATCTAAATAAAGTTTATAATCCAACTTAGTGGTAGATTTAGGTTGTCGAGCTAAATCTTTTATCATAGTGTTCAACGCTCTGGTTGTTACTACGCCATTGGTTAAAATAAAGTGGCCTGTTTTTAGAAAAGAATTTAAAACCTTATCCACATCGGATCTAGCTAGACGAGTTTGAGAATTAAAATTAGATTTTGGCATGCGTAACTCCTTTTATTGTAGTTCTTTCCGATTCTTATATATCCTTTAGAAAGATAATTTATATTTTAATTATTTAATAGATCAATCTTTAAAAACGGATTATTTTATTGACTGAAATGCACTTCGCCTTTAATAGTAATTTGTTCTGGTTCTATAGAAACATAAATCTGACTGGGATTTCCTAAATTAACACCCTGATCTATTGTAAAATTATTATTTTTCTTGTCATTTTTTAAATTTAACATGAAAGCTAAAGCAGCAGCTGAAACACCGGTCGCAATATCTTCTTGATGACTAAACAAAGGATTAAAATTACGCCCGATATAGTCAGAATCATAATTCTCAGTATCATTTGAATAAACATAAATACCATTAACAGAGTGTTTATTACACCATTGACTGATTAGATCTAAATTAGGCGTCATATTAAGTAAAATACTTCTATTGATAACAGGAATTATTAATTTAGGACTTCCTGTAGAGGCTATAGCGCAAGGTAAATGGGTATCTATCGAAGCTTTATTGATAGCTAACAATCGACTGACAATATTAAGATCAACCTTGTCATCCACCTTTCCATTGTTGATGGTAGACATCGAGATTAAACTATTATCATACTTTATATCTAGATGTGTTCGAGTTTGATAAGTTTTAATAATAAAAGGTTTTTTAATATCTGATTTGAAAAGATAATAGGCTGCCCCCAAAGCACCATGACAGCAAAGAGGAAGCTCCCCTTTCGTAGCAAAAAAACGGAGCAAATATTGATTTTTATCTGGAATGATAAAAACAGTTTCGGGAAGATTTAATTTTGTAGCCATTGCTTGCATTTCATCTGTGCTAAGATGGCTGGCATTATCAACTACGGCACAGGGATTTCCGCCCTGATTATTGATAGAAAATACATTAACAATGCTTACCTTCATAGAGTAGTACCCTTATGCTAAAACGATTGTTATTAATTTGTATATTGAGTTCCTTTACACTGATTCAGGGATGTGCGGGATCATCGCATACCAATCTAATTAGTTTACCGGCAAAATCTGTTACCTGCCCCGTTATTCATGCCTGCTTTACGCCTGGCCAAGATTGTACTCATCAAATTACCGATCATATTGAAAAAGCAGATCACTCTATTCTTGTTCAGGCCTATAATTTCACATCTAAGGACATTGCTGATGCATTAATAGCGGCTAAGAGCCGTGGCGTTAACGTTAAAGTCATATTGGATAAAAGCCAACGTACGCAAAAGTATAGTTTATTACACTACATCGTTGATGCAGGTATTCCTGTTTGGATTGATATGAAACCAGCCATTGCTCATAATAAAATCATGATCATCGATGAAAAAGAGGTAATTACTGGTTCTTTCAACTTTACAGATTCTGCTCAGAAACGAAATGCCGAGAATTTAGTCTTTATTATTGACTCTAAATTCGCACAGAAATATATTGAAAACTGGGAGAAAAGAGAGCGACAGTCTAGTCCTTATTCTCAATAAATAGTTTAATAATTTGAATATCCTTTTCTGTAAAAGGTTTATTTAAAATGTAATCAATACCGGCTATTTCACATTTCTCTTTAACTTCAGCTGTTTGGTGAGCTGTTAGAGCAAAAATGGGAAGATGAGGTTTATTATGTTCTTGCTCCCATTGACGATAAAGTCTCGCAACCTCTGTTCCTTCTAAATCAGGTAAGCCGATATCCAATAATACCCAATTAAAGGATTGGCTTTGTAAAGCCTCTAAAGCAGCTTTACCTTCAGTGACTGTAATCACTTCATAACCCAATTTAATGAGTATATTTTTTACTGCGTGAAGTACTAATGTATTATCTTCAGCAATAAGCACTGCTTTGGTTTCTTTATTTGTCTCAGATTGAGGTAGGGATAACTGGGGTAGTTCAGGTGATGGTTCTATTGTTTTTTCAGCTAAAGAAAAACTAAACTCCAAAGTAAAACAACTGCCTTTTCCTTTTTCACTAGCAACACTAATTTTCCCCCCTAAAAGTCCTACCGATTTTTTGACTAAAAATAAACCGATACCATAGCCTCTATATTCAGCTTGGTAAGAAGGATGTCCACGATAAAAACGATCAAATATTTTATTGAGCTCGTCTTTAGGCATTCCAATGCCCGTATCGCTAACACGAATCTCTATTTTTGCTAGCTTATTTTTAATATCTAAAAGGTTAACTTCTAAAGTAATTCCTCCTTTGGCCGTAAATTTTATTGCATTGGATAAGAGATTAAGCAAGATTCTTTTTAGTTGAATGTGATCACTGATAATAGGCGGTAAGCTAGAATCTGAGATACATTCAAATTTTAATTTTTTAGCAATAATAGAGGGCTGTATCAGAGATTCTAGTTCTCTAACAAGAAGTGATAAATCAATGCGATCTTCGCTAATGGGTTCTTCCATGCCTTCTGACGCAATAACTTCCAAAACAGCATTTAATAATTCTAAAAGCTGTCTGCTCGCATTTAAAATCCAAAGACCATATTCCTTATCCTGGGAACTTGTCCCCTGATCGGCTTGAATACCTGCAATGCCAATAATTCCGGACAAAGGTGTTCTTAAATCATGTGCCATATTCATGATAAATTGTTGTTTAGCTATCTCTGCTTGCTTACTCGCTGTGATATCCAAAGAAATCCCAATAATACCTATTACTTTCTTAGTGTTAGAAGCATAAAGTGGAATTTTTCGAGATAGAAATATTGTTTTTACTCCTTTGTAATTACTTACAACTTCTTCGATTGAATATTCCTTTTTTGTTTCCATGACTTGGTTATCAATTTGTTGTAAATGAATAGCTTGTTCTTTCCAAGGTAAATCAAAATCCGTTTTGCCAATTAAATCCTTACCTGCTTTATAACCTAAAAAAATAGCCTGTGCATCATTTGACCCTTGATAAACGCCTTTGGCATCCTTCCAATAAATATGTCCTGGAGCTTTTGCTAGGATATTTAATAAGTTTTCATAGGTTGTTATCATGGTCATATTAATTTTCCTTTAAAGACGGAAATATTTGTTTGGTTTTTCGTTAGAGAAATATGAATTTAAAGAAGGGCGTCTAAAAAAGGTCGCTTTTTGATCTAAATCTTGATGAGCTTGATAAGTAGGTAATTTAGCCTCATTTAGAGAGATGCTTCTAGATAAAAGAGGTTTAATTGCTTTTTTTACTTCAGTTTCAATATGTTTCCTTTTCTTATTCGTTTTGGTAGGTTTTAAATCGAGCCAATGAAAGGGATGCTCTGTATCTCTGTGAGTTATATTAATATGTTTTATAGCATAATCGAGTATATTGGTTACAGCACCAGGATAAACTATTGCTAAATTATCTTTATCTTTTGCAAGCACTTGGAAGACAGCGCATTCTTCAATAAGGAATTGACGAGAGTTTTCTTCTGCTTTTTGGTCGGCAGTACCTGAATTTACTCTGGAAGGACGTTTAGTATATTCTTTTGAAGAAATTGCTAGCGCTTCTTTAAAAAAGCTATCTTTTTCATCTAGTTTTTTAATTTCATGAAAATAATGTTCAAAATCTCCATCTTTTTTTAAGGTTTCCCAATAAATAAATTCATAATCGATATTTAATTTCTTCAAGTTAGAGAATAATGGTTTATATTTATCAACCCATTCCTTTCCTCTCTTAATAGATTCATGAAAAGCTTGCATAGGGTTCTTATCTTCATCCACTTCAATGTTATATCGCTGTAAGGTATCAGCTACAACAATAAAAGTTTTTTTAGGTTTAACTTCCCTAATAAAATTTACGAAACGCTCAACCCATTTATATTCAAACTTTTCTTTTCCTACACTCACAAGATAGATAAGATTTCCCTTGTTAAAAGGAACTTTATTTAAACTATAATTTGGGAAGTTCCCACAACGTGAGACTTTAAAGTTACGATATTTTCTATTATCTTTTTTTGATGTTTCTACCATTTTAATTTATACCTGTTATTCTAAATTCATTAAAAAAAATCTCTTTATTTATTCAAAGTGAGATTTCTTACTCAGTTTATCATTTTATTTTTTTATTTTTATATCAATTTTTTATTTATCTAAAAAGGATTAAATATCCTCAAAAACATGATTTTCTAGCGACCAAACCCTCCAAAAATAAAATAAATTTTTAGGTATATAAAATACCGATTTGACCAAGTCAAATTTTAAAAAATCTTGAAGTTGAAAGAAGTCAATTGAAAGATTTATTATTTTTCCTTCACGATCATATAGCCTATACCTCGTATCGTACGAATAAAGTGAGTATTGGTTAATTTCTTTCTTATATTATGAACATGCACTTCGAGTGCATTACTATCGACTTCATCTACCCAACCATAGAGACATTGGGTTAATAAGTCACGAGAAACAACATGACCCACATTTTCTAATAATTTTTTCAATAAACTAAATTCACGACGAGAAAAACTAACCGCTTGCCCTTTAAGTGTGACTGTCAATGAACTGGGATCTAATTTGATATCGCGGTAGATTAATAGTGGAGAAACACTATTGTTAGAAAAACGTCGTTGTAACGCTCGTATTCTGGCGGATAGTTCATCTAAGTCAACAGGTTTGGTTAAATAATCATCAGCGCCATTGTCTAATATTTGTACTCTATCTTTAACGGATTGATAAGTGGTTAAAATAAGTACAGGCGTTGTGATACCTGCAGCACGTATATTACGTAGAACACTTAATCCTGATACCTTCGATAAATTTAAATCAAGTAAAATAATTTCAAATGCTTCTGTTTTTATAAAGCTTAATAGGACCTTCCCATCGGTAAGTCGATCCACCGTATAACCATATTGTTTTAGCCCTTTTTGGACCCCATTATTGGGTAATTCATTCTCAACGAGTAGAATGCGCATAGCTTCCTCATTATTGTTATTTTTATAGTCGTTCGCAGTTGAATTTTTCGTAAGTTGATTTAAAAAATCAATTGGCTTATTGGTATTTAGCTTATTTTTGCAAGATGGTTCCATTGTTGATATTCCTTAATCATTTGACGTAAATCATTGATCTTTTTTAACCAATCTGTAGGACCCTTTTGTTGCAATTTCGTTTGTAATATTTTTAATTTATAGTCAAATTCCCTTTCACATCGGGGTGTTAAAGAACATTTCTCTATAGCACTTTCTAAGCCTTTTCTACCACAGGCTTTTTTTAAAGAGGTATCGGCTCCCCAATGAAGGTATTTATCTTCATCCTCTCTATTTACATAAGCACTCCATACAATGATGAGTGATCCTACATTTAATTGACTTTGACGTGCTATTTGAATAAGTTCTTTTCCAGGCAAATGTCCATATAAATTTACATCGACGATAATCAGATCGTACATATGACTATCCATTTTTTGGGCTGCAACAGAGCTATTTGCAATTAAATCAACTTGATAACCCAGTTGTTGTAGGTAATAAGACATGATTTTCTGATGAAGCAAATCGTCCTCTATTAATAATGCTTTTTTAATGATAGGTATGTCTTGTTTCTCTTTTTTTTCTAGCTCTTCCATATTGTTTTCCTTTTGTTAAACTAAAAGTTATATAATTAATTGAGATACTATTTGGTCCAATTTACCGAGCTGCTCAGAACTCTTAGTTTGTCGAAAGAAGAGAAAATGATTATTAACCGCTTTATTGATAATAAAAGCACAACCTAGGGTTAATAGCAGTAAAATGAGATTACCTAATAGCTTTTTATAACCGCGGTGTTGTTCTAATATGGGTTTAGCTTCACTAATAATAGCTAATGCTCGGGATTTGTAATCGTTATAACCAATTATTTTTTCTTTGAAACGCCATTGATTTAAATTTTTTAAATCAGACACAACCCCCTTGGCTATGAGGCTAGCTGAGCGAAATCCACGAAGCTGTAAATCATCCGCTTTTTTGGATAAAACTTCTAATTGAATTTCGATATCAGCAAGAATTTTTAAAGAAAGAGGAATTTTTGATTGATATTCTGGAAAGATGAAATCTCTTAGAACAGCATTCTGTGAAAAAAATAATTCAGCGTGTTTAAGCATTTCGATTGAATCTAAATCAGCAACTGATTCAAAATTATGTTTAATATTATCTAATATTGTAATTCCTTTATTAATGATTTCTAAATCTATAGGTTCTATGTTTATTATAATATCTTTCTTCTTAATTAATTTATGTTTAAGAACAATTATTGCGAATCCTATTTCTTCGGTATTTTTAATAATTTCAGCATTGATAATCATATTATGTTTATGTTCCTTTATTATGAATTTAAGAAAATTAGTAAATATATTTCCTACCTCCTGAGAGATATATAATTTCTTCTCCATTCAATAGAGGAATAATATTTTTAGAGAGATCAAGCTTTTTAAGCTTGTAGGAATTTTCTATATTTGAGGTAACAAGATAAATCTTAGTTTTTTTATTTTTGCTATGCTCATCGTAAATTTCTTTTAGTATTTCATTTAATTTATTAAAAATAGGATCAATATCTAAGTAAATGACATAATATTTAGAAAAATGAAATTCGACGAAGAATGAATCTAGATCTCCCATAGAAAAAACAGGGAATGCAAAGCGTTTATAGACAATATCAGTGAATTTTTTCTTAAATGCTTCGCTGTGATAAAATATCAATGCTTTTTCGCGATTGTCCCACGAATCATCTGTTTCAAATTGTTTTATCGTTTTATTTTTTTCCATAATGACACTGTGTTTAATTTATTTATGTTAAACTAGTTTCGATTTGATAAGTTTCATTAATAGAAGGATTCCTCTTTTTTGGATAAAGAAGAAAATCGATATTCTTTAAATTCAAAACCCCTGCTTGGAATGCTTTATAAACAGAGTGGGTAATATTTTTAGCTTGAAATTTATTAGCAATTTTTGCTCGAAACTTATTTACACTATCGTCTTTAATTTCAAGTATTTCAGCTGTTTCTCCTATCTCGTATCCCCAAGAAGCTAAAATAAGACAGCCTAGTTCTAATTCTGAGAAATCAATTAAAAACATCGAGTTTTTGGGATATTTATGCTCTATAAATAACTTTTCGAGTTGTAGTTGTAAAACAGAAGGAGTTTTTATTTCTTTATTAATAAGTGATATTTCAAGTAAAGAATTATAATAATCATCTTCCCTTGCAAAAGCCTTATTCCATATTGCATCTTTCATTCTTTTGCTAATGGTCATATCAGCTCCCGGAATGGGGAGTAGGCAATAGATTGTAATAAGAGAAGAGAAAACATTTTACATCCTATTTTTATTTTGGATGCAGCTATACTGAATGAATAAAATTTTAGACGTAAGTCCAGATAACTTGAGCAGAAAACTATGTATAGATAGCTGCTAAATTTTGTTGGGATTAATTTGCTTCGATCGGACGATCGATATAAGCTTGCTGTAACCATGATTCAATTCTCCTGAGAATTGGTTGTGGCCAGGCAGCGGTAGAGTGTTCAAGCACTCTATCGCTGTCCCCCTTAATTGGGGTTGGCGGTTAGGATTTAGTTGTTTTCTTTGTTCAATAAACTCTTGACACGCTCTTCAACATTGAGGGGCGTTGTCTCCTCATCTAATGCAAAGGCCTTGTCGACTTCCACAAACCCATCGTTGATGGAAGTGGCAATACCTTGTAACTGTTCCAAATCATTTAAAGTAAAATCTTCCATATTATTTTTATTAAAAAACTGAAAGATCTTGGTGTGTCCAACACCGCGCTTTCTAAACCATTCAAAGGCAATACTACGACGAGTCGGTAACGATTTCTGATCACCTACGGCAAATTGCACCGCTTTCTCATACACTCTATCGATGAGTGCTTTGGGGATAACTTTGAAGATCGCATTTCTTAACGCAATGGAGCTTGCGGCATTACCGGTTAAGGTCTGCATGTCACTGCTGTAGGTTGCACCTTGTGTTGTAACAATGCTGCGTTTGACTTGACTGCTAATGCGGACATTTCTTTCTAAATCCCAAGCAACACCTTCTGCAGTAATGGCTTTACCATCATTCTCAACAATGCGACTGGCGGCATGCAGGTTACCCCAGCTGGCTGCTGCAATTTCAGCCAGACGAATGGAGGCACCTTTAATCTCTGTCACCTTACCGTCCCGACTCTTTCGAGTTAAACAATAAAAGCAGGATTGAGCCGTTTCCAAATCTTGGGTTGCTAATTGGGTTGCGAATTGAATAAAGTCATCGGGATTTCTTGGATAGGTTTTAGCGGTTATGATCTGCATATCGAGTTCTGCACGAACTAACTTACCTTGATCACTGATTAATTCATTGGACATATATTTTTCTCCTAATTGAAAGCATAACGGGGTAATGAAATCTCTTGAATGGCATAAGCGGGCCAATCATTGGTGTCTAAACAGTGTTTATAGCGTACTAACAGTTGTTTAAATTCATGTCGGCCTTGCTCTAAGGAAGGCTCATCTAATTGATAAATGGAGACGGCATAAGGTGCTGATTTCTCAATCACTAAGAATAAAAAATCTTTGATCTGAATTTTCTTGACTTCCATTAATGCTTCTTGAATCATGGCGGCTTGAATGTAATAGCCATAATTAAAAACAGCAGTTTGAAAGGATCGTGAACTGCCATCTTGGGCTGTCTTTAGATCACAAATAAGATTGTTACGTAAAATATCAGGCCGACATTTACATAAAACATTGGTATCGGGATCAGTCCAATAAATGGATTGTTCAATCTCTGCATTTTCAAGGAACTGGCTCGCCAATTCATGTTTTTGAAAACTCTCTACCATGGCTTGCAATACTTGATATTGATTGGAAGATAAAGTTTCTTTGTTACCTAATTCTGATTTAATTGTTTGCCAACGTGCCTTGCCTTCTTTAGTGGCTTTATTAAATTCAGGAAGAATAAAGTAACGTTCTTCAAACTGATTAGGTTCTAAGATGAGCGTGTGTAAGGCATTGCCTAAGATCTGTGAGGGTGTAGAAGGTTCTGGTTCATAGTTTGGATTGAGATACTTATACCAATAATGATAAGGAGAACGTTTCAATTCCATTAGGCCACTGCGACTGATACCGGGACCTTGGTGATAATCTTCTATAGAGAGATCATAGATGCCTGGCTTAATGTTTTTTTCAGAGGCTATAATCTTCAGCATAGAAACCTCCAATCCTTTCTTCTTCATTAGCTGCAATATAAGCTTGCTTGTCTTCTTCCTTTTCTAAAGCACGATCAATACAATAAGCTACATGGGCATCTTGTGAAGGTTTCGAGTCAACAAGGGTAGCCACCAGCTCGTCATAGAGCCTTCGTAAACTCTTAAAAGACCCTCGAGTCATTAAGACTTCGGCCACTAATTGGTTAAAATGATCATATACTGCATCGAGGACCTCAATTTTATTTTCACGAAGCGCGGTAACTGCTAAAGCCCATTTCATTTCTTCATTGAGATCGGTATAGAGAGAAGCCTTCTGATGAACTACAGCTTGTTCAATTAAGGAATTAAAATCATCCCAAAGCGGTTTATTTTTATTGGTCATATAAAGCTTAGGATCGCTAGAATAAGCTGTGTTGCCAAGTACACTATGTGGTATTAATTTCCTTCTAAAGTTACGCATGGGTTACCTCCTGTTTTTCTAATTCTTCTAAAGCTTTTGAATAGATCTCAAAGCCATCAAAGGCTTCAATATCTTTAGCGGCTAATCGAAGGTACTTAACTCCTTGAATTTGGCAGATATAGAGATCTTCAAGATCCATAACAGGTATATGTCCTTTATCGAGTAGGGTATGTGAGGACTTGGTATGTTCTTGAATAATAGATAGATGATCTTTTAATGCTTCTATTAGATTATTAAGTTGAGAAGAAATTTGATAAGCTTGTGATAGATAATCACAAGCAGGTTGTTTTAGATGGATGAATTGCTCTAAACTGACGTCTGCGGTCATAACTAACTCCTGAGTAGTTGGTTGTGTTAAATGTCCCTTAAGTGGTCGTACACTTAGGGGAACGCTACTTAATGACTTTCAACATTAAGCTTCTTTACTTTAGCAAACCTTTTTATATAAGTAAATACTTATTGCGAGATAAAGTGTGTCTACTTATCTTAATTTATCTGTTAAACTAACTAAATCTTTACAAGTGCGTACCTTTTAATTAATTTTTTCAAAGATTATTTTTATTTAAAATTAAGGTAGATATTTAATGCCTATTAGTAAGAAAATTTCTAATTCCCATAAGGATTTAAAAAAAGATACAATTCGAATGAACATAAATGTTCCACGAGCTTTTTATAAAGAAATACAGCATAAAGCTTTAGATGAAGATATCAGTGTTACTGAATTTGTTATCAGAGCCATAAAAAATTTTATTGAAAAAAAATCTTAAAGATTTTGTTTAACCAACTTTAATTTGATTATTATATATCATTTTAGATATTTTATGTTAAAGTTATATGCCCGTTAAATCAAAAATAAGGATAATAAAAATGTCAGCAAAAAAGCAACGAGCAAATCACGACTCCGCTTGGAAAGATATTTTAGATGCTTACTTTAAAGAATTCATGGAATTTTTTTATCTAGAAATTGCAGAAAAAATTGATTGGTCAGCAAATTATGAAGCACTTGATAAGGAACTACAGACTATTACAACTACTGCTACGATTGGTAAGCGTTTTGTCGATAAATTATTTAAGGTAAAAACATTAGAAGGACAAGAAGAAGTTATATTGATACATATAGAGATCCAAGGGAAAAAAGAGGATGAGTTTCCTTTACGATTATTTCAGTATTACTACCGCCTTTTTGAAAAACGTGGTCAATCTATTTTAACCCTAGCTATTCTTACGGATGGCAATAACAGTTGGCACCCTAAAAATTACCAAAAACAAGTTCTAGGTCTTCCTATTCTTAGTTTTAATTTTCAAACTAACAAACTACTTGATTATCAAGAAGATAAAAAAGGGTTGGAAGAAACAGCAAATCCATTTGGTATAGTAGTTTTGGTCCAATTAGCAGCCATAGAGACTAAAGGAAATCCTCAGGGTCGCTATGAGATGAAAGCTAGAATTACGCGCCTTTTATTGAAAAAAGGCTATAAAAAAGATTATATAATCAATTTATTCAAAGTAATTGATTGGGGCCTTGTTTTGCCACTTGACCTAAAAATTAAGTATAATGAGGATATAGATCAGTTAAAAGAGGAAGAAGGTATGAGTTATGTTTTAAGTGCCGTTCGTGAAGAGGTTGAGAAAAATCACCAAACCTGGTTACAGGAGGGTGAACACCGTAAAGCCTTAGCTATTGCCAAAAATTTACTAAAACAAAAGATTCCCTTGCCTGTAATTAAGTCAGCAACTGGCCTATCTGAGGAAGAATTAATGTTGGAGGATGCTTAACATATTATGACTTTAGCTCAACAGTTAAAACAAGAAGGCCTACAGCAAGGCCTACAGCAAGGCGAACAAAGTAAAGCTTTGGCAATTGCTACAATTGCAAGAAATTTATTAAAACAGAAGGTTGCTTTGTCTACAATTAAAATAGCAACTGGATTATCCGAACAAGAATTAGTTGAATTAGAAGACTCTTAGTCCCCATGCGCTATTCTCTTAATCCTGAATTTGATGCTCAATTAAGAGAACAATGGGATAAGATAGGGCTTTCTAAAGAAATACAAGAAGCACTACTACAGTTTATGGACGCGGCCGCACTTAATATGTTAAATAAAGAGTGCCGTCGTATCGCCCGCTGTTTAGTTGACGAAGGCTTGTCTCCTGAAAAAATAAAAAGTATTACTGGCTGTTCGATAGAAGAGCTTTTTCCTTCTATTACTTATCATTAATTTTTTAATCTTAATCACTAAAATTCTATGCGCGACTTTTGCGCGACTGAACATGACATACATAGCCATTATTATACAGTTGTAAGGATCGTCCTGTTTATAATAATGTTGTTTTTTCAATAACTTACAATGTAAGTGCCCGATTCGTAATCAGTAGGTCGGACGTTCGATTCGTCTCGTTGGCACCAATTAAATCAAGCACTTAACTTCGATAAAAGTTAATACTCAAATCTTAAAGGGCACTAGTGGGGCATTAAGAAAAAACAAATAACAATAAACTTAAATAAAATTACTTTCCCTTCTTCTTAATTCCCTAATTAATTGAATGCTTTTAACTAGAATCTACCTAATACCCTTAATCGCCTTTTTTATATTTTATTTTATAAAAATTTAACTTATTGAAAATATACCTAATAATTCACTTATTGCCATCATTTATCATTTATTGTACTTATATTTTAATAATAATAAGGAGAAAAAATGGCAAACATTGAAAAACGTATTGCCCAAGATGGAAAAATTAGTTTTCGAGTTAAAGTTAGGCTTAAAGGTTTTCCTACACAAACAGCCAGTTTTCATCGCTTAACCGATGCGCGCAAATGGGCGCAACAAATAGAAACATCTTTACGGGAAGGACGGCACTTTAAAATCATTGAAGCTAAACGTCATACTTTGGCTCAAACTATTGACCTTTATACTCAAAAAATACTATCTACTCAATGTAAGAAAAAAAGAAACCAATTAACTCAATTACATTGGTGGAAAGAAACTTTAGGCGCTTATACGCTTGCTGAAATAACACCGGCTTTATTGGCGGAACATCGAGATAAACTACTTGAAGAAAAAACTAAACGTAAAGAATTACGTACGCCTGCTACCGTAAATCGTTATCTTTCCGCATTAAGTCACGTTTTTACTGTCGCTATAAAAGAATGGCAATGGATCGAAGAAAACCCATTACTTAAAATCACTAAACCTAAAGAACCTCGAGGACGTATTCGTTTTTTATCTGATGAAGAACGCCAAGGTTTATTAGAGATCTGTAAAAATAGTGAAAATAAGATACTTTACATGGTGGTAGTGTTGGCACTTTCTACAGGTGCTCGTCGTATGGAGCTTCTAGGTTTACATTGGAAAGATGTTGATTTGCAACGCGGTGTAATTATCTTACATGAAACTAAAAACGGAGAACGTCGTGTACTCACTTTAAGTGGTCATGCTTTAGAGTTGATGAAACAGCATGAAAAAGCACGTATCTTAAATTGTGATCTTGTTTTTCCAGGAAAGAATCTAAAAAGTCCTATTGATATACGATCTGCTTGGGAAACGACTTTAAAAAGAGCTAATATAACTAATTTCCGTTTTCATGACCTTCGCCATAGTACAGCCTCTTATCTTGCTATGAATGGGGCTAGCTTAGCAGAAATTTCTGAAGTATTAGGTCATAAGACATTGCAAATGGTGAAGCGCTATGCGCATTTATCTGAAGCTCATACCAGTAAAGTGGTTACCAAGATGAACAAGAAAATTTTTAACCTTTAAAATAGTTAAAATTTTTTATCTAATGTGGTTATTTTAATAAAAAATTGATCTTTTTAAAATAATTAATAGGCAAAACCGTACCATATAAAGGAGTTGTAGAAGCTATAGATATGCATCTAAGATACTAAATGTACATAATTAAAACATTTAGGAGATCAATATGCACAATGATAAATCTACACATTCTTCGACAACTCGTTATATTCCTGTACCTAACTGGGAAGCATACCATGCATGGCCAAAGGTCGGCGGTTTACGCAATTTAATCTTTAACCGTCATACAAATGGCTTTGATAAAGTTATTAAAAAAATTGGTAAGCGCGTTTTAATTGACGAAGCCGCTTTTTTCAATTGGATAGAGGGACAGAATAATCAAGCAAAGTAATTATAAAATTATCAATTAGCTGCACTAAACTTCTTAATAATAAGGATAATAATCTATGTCAACTAATAGAGAAGGACTGAGTATTAAGACTGCTCAGCCCTTTATAGAACGCACACACAACCATGTTACCCCAAAAAAATTATCCACGCTATCATCTAAGGGGCATCATTATAAAACCTGCAAAGCTGATCATAGTTTTCTTCCAATCACTCAAGAGATACCAAAATTATCTTTAATTGATACGCCTAATTTAAACGTAGAAAAAAATGAAACATCCCAAGAAGATGTTTCATTACCCCTTTATGCTTTTGAAGTTAAAGATACAGGTATTTTTTACTGTAAAAACGGTCAACTTCCTGTTTGGCTTTGTGCAAAGCTTGAAATATCGGCATTAACGCGTGACTCCAACAACGAAAATTGGGGACGTGTTTTGGAGTTTAAAGATGCCGATCAACAATCGCATCAATGGATCATGCTAGATGCAATGCTCAAAGGGAATGGTGAACAAGTTATCGGAGAGTTATTGAGTTTAGGCCTCAATATTCATTCTGGCCAGAAGGAAAGAAAATATCTTCTAGAATATATTAGCAGTATTGATATAAGGAAGAGAGTACGTTGTGTGCCTAATATTGGATGGTATAAAGAATCATTTATATTACCCCATAAAGTCTATAATCAACCAGAAGAAACATTAGTTTATCAAAGCGATTACTCACTACATAATTATGAACAAGCCGGTAGTTTAGAAGATTGGAAAGACAAAATTTCTTCTCTCTGCATGGGTAACACGCGATTAATTTTTGCGGTATCACTTGCCTTATCAGGTCCATTAGTGGGACTAATAGGCTCAGAAAGTGGGGGCTTTCACCTTCTTGGTGAAAGTAGTATCGGAAAAAGTACTCTATTGACACTAGCCGCTTCTGTGTATGGTGGAGAAAATTATGTACATAACCTTCGTGCTACCGATAATGCGCTTGAAGGTCTAGCGACTCAACATAATCATACCTTACTCATCTTAGATGAACTGTCACAGCTTAATCCTCGGATTGCCGGCGAAGTATTTTATATGTTGGCTAATGGCCAGAGTAAGTCTCGTGCTTTTAAAACAGGACAAGCTAAGAATAGACAACATTGGCGCTTACACTTTTTTAGCAGTGGAGAATTATCTCTAAAGTCTCTTTTAGAAGCTGCCGGATTAAACATTAGGGCTGGGCAAGAGATTCGCTCGGCCAACATCTCAGCTGATGCCGAAAAAGGTTATGGAGTATTTGATACCTTACATGACTATAAAGAGGGTGCTACTTTATCTAACTCTCTCAAAAAACTATGCCAGCAATATCATGGTAGTGCTATTGATGCATTCTTAATTCGCTTAGTAAAAGAGGATAAAGAAACCATTGCTAATAAGGTTAAAGAATATACAGATAAATTAATAAGTTTTATTCACGGGGACAAAGCGCATGGACAAGTAAAAAGGGTTGCAGGCCGATTTGCCTTAGTATGTGTCGCTGGTGAGCTAGCCACAGAATGGGGGATTACCGGCTGGGAAAAAGAAAATGCCTATCAAGCTGCTTTGGCTTGTTTTATTTCCTGGCTTAAAAATGGGCAAGAATGGGTCACCGGCTCTTACGAAGAAGAAAAAATTATAGAGCAAGCTCGTCACTTCTTCGAATCACAGTCATCGCGGTTTAATTCGTTTCATACAAAAGAATCTTCTACTCGCAATAGAGCAGGATTTATTGATGATACGCACCATAAGACACACTCAGGAGATTTTTATGTTTTCCCAGAGACCTTTAGAAAGGAAATATGTAAAGGTTTTGAACCACAATCGGTAACAACACTCTTACTTAGAAAAGAACTTTTGTTAAAACATAGAACAAGTGGCAAAGTGGATGCATCAATCTATGTACCTGCCTTAAGTAGAACTGCTCGCTTGTATCACTTTCCTGCGCATATTATTGGACCCAAGGAGGAGGAAAAATATTAGACTAAAAAAAATGTGAGAATTGTGAGAGCGTTAAAAAGCTTAGAGAACATTGAATTAATTAAGTTTTTTATACTTCTCTTTTTACAAACACTTTCTTAGGTTCTGTGAGAAATGTGAGAAATTTAATTTAGTAATGAAAGTATTTCTCACAAATCTCACAGGAAAAAATAATAAACGGTGAGAGAGAGTTTTCTTAAGCTATTGATTTTAAATTGTTTTTTATATATCACGCGTCTCACTTTTCTCACACACTATTTTGATCATCCTGAAAAATAGAGGAAATTTACAGAGTATGAAATACAAACCTGGCCAAAGCGGCAATCCCCAAGGAAAACCAAAGGGAACACTGAATAACAAAACTCGTTGGTTACAATTATTAGAATCTCATGCGGATGAGATAGTTGAGAAAGCCATTCAGCTGGCTGAATCAGGAGATACGAATATCTTACGTTTTTGTTTAGAAAGAATCATACCGAAAGCAAAGGATAAGCCCTATTGCTCTGAATTTACCTAAAGAATTGAATAAATCTGGTGCTTTACTGGAGGCAGGTAATACCATTTTAAGAGATATGGCTGAGCAGAAAATAACTCCTGAGCAAGGGAAATCACTTATGGAAATATTAGGGGCTTATAGGGAAAATATTTTGATGGATCACTTGATGAATCAACTTATGCAACAGATTCATGAAATCGAAGCAAAGTTAGATCACTCTGGAAATTCTAATCAAAAATGCATTTAACAATGCCATAGACTTTATCCTTCAGGAAAACAATGTAAATGCGATCTTATAGAGAAAATTTCTGCTAAATTATCGATTTAGAAATCAGAATTGTATGTATGAAAACCAATCTGATGTGTCTACTTTATTAGGGAATGAAACTGCCATACTTGCAGATAATTTTAAATTCAAAAATAATTAGTCAAAATCTGTAGGAATATCAGGATTTATAGAATGTTCATACAATCTTAAAATTTGATTTGGTATTACTCGATGTGATGAAAGATCTGGAAGGGCATCAATCTCATACCAGCCTATATCACTTGTCTCGTGATTTGTTTTAGATATTCCTCCAGTGATAGTGCAAATAAACATAGCCTTATATGCATGGGGAATCTGGGGTGGATGGCCATGTTTATGTTTGTCCCATAGGGCTGCTAATTTTAAAACTTTAACGATATAACCTGTTTCTTCACAAGTTTCTCTTATGGCAGCCTCAGCAGGAGATTCATTAATATCAACCCACCCTCCAGGTAGCGTCCATAATCCATCTGATATCTCTTTAACTAATAAAATTTTATCCATTTTGAAAATAGCGGCCCTAACATCAAGTTTAGGAGTTAGATAACCTTGATCATGTGAAAAAATCTCAAGAATTTTTTCTTGAGAAAAATTTGAATGATTACTTATTATGTCTGCTGCAATGGCTTTGAGCTGATGATAGCGCTCTTTATCATATGGATTTTTACAATATGCTAAACCATTCTGAGAAATCGATTTAATCTCCTCTGCTATGCGTAACCAGTCATATTGATACTTCATAGCCATCTCCATTAAGTTATGAAAAAAAATCTTTTACACAAGAAACAACCCACAAAAATTGTTTTTCTGTAAGGTAAGGATGCAAGGGAAGACATAGTAAGTTTTTTGAAAGATTTTCTGAAACAGGAAAATCTTCAATCTGATAATTTAAATAAGAAAATGATTCTTGTAGGTGAATAGGATAAGGATATCGAATAACGGCATCAATTCCATTGCTAATTAAATAGTGTAACAATTGATCACGTTGCACCGTTTTTATTTGAAATAAATGATAGACATGCTCACAATGGCTTAAACTTACTTGAAAAGTAAATGGTAAATTTTGAAATTCAAAAATATATCTATTTGCAATTTCACGACGTTTTTTATTCCAATCATTTAATTTTTGTAATCTTCTATTTAAAATGATAGCTTGAATAGTATCTAATCTTGAGTTCATTCCGAGTGTAACATGTTCGTTTTGCGTTGCTTGTCCAAGGTGTCGAAATATAGACATACTTTCGGCTAACTCTTTAATATTGGTAATACATGCACCCGCATCGCCAATTGCGGGTAAGTTTTTACTCGGATGAAAGCTAAAACATCCTATTTGGCCGAAAGTCCCAACTAATTTATTGTTATATTTAGCCCCGTGAGCTTGGGCACAATCTTCAATTAAAAAAATATTTTTTTTATTACATAGCTGTAGAATATTTTTCATCTCACAACTAGCGCCATATAAATGTACAATCAAGACGGCTTTAGTTTTTGAAGTAATTGCATTTTCAATTGATTGACAAGTCATTAAAAAAGAATGTGGATCGACATCAACTAGTATTGGATTTGCACCAACTCTAGAAACAGCTAATACAGTAGCATGAAATGTATTAGCAGGAACAATAACTTCATCACCTAAGCCTATTTTCAACGCCATCAAAGCTAAAACTAAAGCGTCAGTTCCTGAATTACAACCTACACAATAATTTATGTTATGAAATTGAGCAAACTCTCGCTCAAATTTTTTAACTGAATCTGAGAGAATATAATTTCCGCTAGTTAATACATTTAAAAATTCTTTGGATAAGTCTTCTAGTTCTTCTTGGTTAAAATGATGGGTAAAATTATAGCGATCAACAGCAGTTTTATTTTTCAAATGTTAGCTCCTCTTCTTTTAAAATGATAAAACCAGCTTTAAGATAACTTCTTAAAGCATTGGAGTGATCAGTATTTCTTGTTTGTACTAGTAATTTAGTTAGTGCGTTTTCTCTAGCTAGTTTTTTTATTAAATAAATTGTTTGTTTTCCGTATCCTAATCCAATAAATTCATCTAAAAGTGCAACGTACTTTATTAATCCAACATCTCTAGATATTTTTCTAAGTTCGTAAAATCCGATTTTGTTATAATTATTTACAATGAATCGAAAGTAAGTTGTGTTCTCTAATATATGACTGGACCACTCTTCAACAGACCATTTCAAGCGACCAAACCACCCCCATTTATTAGCAATAATTGTATAATACGATAGAGCCCATCGGCAAAAAAGGACCCGAGTCCCGGTACAATCAGCTATTAGAGCAAAGCAGAGAATCTTTAAAAGCCCACGTTTTAGCTATTTTTTCAAGGGATTCTAAAGCTAATTTGGAGAATTATGTTGTTCGGACAAATTACACCCTTCTATAGTCAGTTTATGTAAAGAGGCTTGGAATGAGATCCCTAAATTACAGGAAAAAAAGATTCCTAGCACAGAATACTCACTATTTGATTTATTACAACGTAATACACACGAAATAAACATTCAAGCGGTCAAAACATTATTATCTTCGCTGGAAAAAGAGTTTCCTTGTTATTCACAGGATATAAAAGAAATATTATTAACGTCATCTTTTTACCAAGAACTGTATGGCCAGGAAGCAAGTATATCAAAAGCTATATCTCAGCTAGATGACAAGAAAAATGAACTAGTAGAATCTATTATCGATAGATATAGAGATTTACCTAATAATTTTTCTCAGGAGAAATTACAGGATCCAAAAATATTAAAACATAAAAAAATGCTCGATGAAGTTTATAAGGAAAAAAGAGGGAATTGGAATTACTTAATAAACTTAAGGTAGAATCCGATACATCCAAAAATAAAAAATCTGAATCTGAGGGATTCGACTCGGAAAAAACGGGTGCTATAAGAAAAAATCCAGCAGCGTCTAAGCCATCGACTGCTCGACAGTCATGTAAAGAATTACTTGAGGAAAAAGTAGAAACCTGATCATTTGCTTTGTCGAGTGCTTTCTACTCGCCTCAAAAACCAGAAGAAGAAAAGAAAGCAAAAAAACCAAGTCCAAAAGAATAAACTAATGCTATGAAAATAAAAAATATAACTACTGGACTTATGCAAAATTCATAAAGTTGTTTAAATAGGTTGATTAAAAAACAAGGCGAATGAAATTGGAACGCAAAACAAAGATGAGCCAATAGGTTATTTACAATTTTTCAACTATTCTTTTTCCTTTATTGCAAAAACTTCTTCCCAAATTCATTCTGAATTTTCTAATAAAACACCTCTTCCTAAGAGGCGTTTAGTTTGATTGAAACAATGTCTATTAATCACACATACCATGTCCATCAGAAGGAAGAGGTATCCTTTTTTGATTATAACGTACTAACAGTTCATTTAAATGTTTAATAGCATCTTGGGCTTCATGATTATTTAATATTTTCCAACTGCTAAATAGATGAGAATTAATTATTTGTGTGGAAAAAATACATCGCCAAATTGGTTGTTTCTCTTTATCACAGTAAGCGTAGGTTGCCTCGGGAATATTTTTATTTTGAGATTTAAATTCATCATATTCAGTCTTGCTTATCTGTATTAATTTAAAATTTTTGTATTTTTCTAGAAAAACCTTAAATTGGCTGTTATCAATTTTTCTATCTTCAACATAGAAAATAATGACAGAGTTTTGTTTTAGCTTCGATAATAATAATGCTCGTCCGAGTACAGTAGATAATTGTGCTGCATTCGTTAACTTATCATCTGAGATAAGACCTTCTGGAATCGCGTGTTTATAGTTTGATTTTAATTCATATAATCTACTTATTTCATTAAATTGAATCGCTTCAAAAGAAATGTACATCGGTGTAAGAGGAAAATTTACAAAAAAGACTGCTTGCCCTGTCTCGTTATTTGCTAATTATTCCTCAATTTCACGTTGTCTTCCGACAATTTTTTTTCTTGATACAGATTCATTTCCAGGTTGATTATTATTTTCTGTGTTTAATGCAGTTTGAGACATAGTATTCTCCTATATAGTTTTTTTGTTGTTAATTAGAAAGAGACCTATTTTCTTAAATAAACAAAAATTCCCCCCTTAAGCTAAAGCATTACATGTTTATTAGTAAAAAGCCTGCTTCTGCAGGCTTTTATATTGATTGAAATTTTATTTTTTCAGCAATTGGCGTAATACCGTACCTTCATTCATTTCTTCAGGATGTGGAGTAAATGCTGCGCTATTTTTT
>JBBIWD010000005.1:0-100700 GCA_037439325.1 Rickettsiella sp. | reverse complement strand
AATTCTGTTTTCAGTTGAGTTATTTCTTGTTTTAAAAATTCTTCCATTTCATTTTTTAAATCATTTTGTGCAGTTTCTAATTGTATTGCATCTAATTCTGTTTCCAGTTGAGTTAATTTTTGTTTTAAAAATTCTTCTATTTGATTTTTTGAGTCCTTTTGTACAGTTTCTAATTCTGTTTCCAGTTGAGTTATTTCTTGTTTTAAAAATTCTTCTATTTGATTTTTTGAGTCCTTTTGTATAGTTTCTAATTCTATTTCGTCTAATTCTGTTTCCAGTTGAATTATTTTTTGTTTTAAAAATTCTTCTATTTTATTTAAGGGTAAGGAATTTTTTATTAGTTTACCTGCATCATCTATTAAATCATGCAATCTCTTTATTTCGTCACTATTTCGAAATGGGGGTCTATTTGCATCTTCAGCAGTTGATTTTAGGAGGTCTTGAACTTTGCTATTTAAATTATCTATAGAATTAGCTGTTGCATTTAGAGATTTATCTAAATCAGTTTGAAAAGATGGCATTTTTTATTCCTTGTATTGAATTATAATTCTTATTATTAACAATAGTTTTTACTTATTTAATTCTACGTGATGAACCTTAAGGAACCCTTAAGGTTTTCTTAATGAAGAGTTATATATAGCTTAGGATAAAAAACGAAGCCTATTGATTTCTTAGGAAATCGAAATCAAAAGAAGCTGTAAATTTGAACTATTTAAAAAATTATTTCATGGGCAAATTATAAAATTCAGCAATAATTTTCCAGGCTTGCTCTGCGGTTTCAACAAAACGGAAAAATTTCAAGTCTTTAGCATCGATCATGCCTTCGCTCACTAAAAAATTAAAATCGATTAATTTTGACCAATATTTTTTACCGAATAATAATAAAGGAATAGGTTTAATTTTTTTGGTTTGTAACAGGGTTAAGGCTTCAAAGAGTTCATCTAAGGTGCCATAACCACCAGGGAAGCAGACTAAGGCTCTGGCACGGATTAAAAAATGCATTTTGCGTATTGCAAAATAATGGAATTGAAAGCAGAGTTCGGGTGAAATATAGGGATTCGGGCTTTGTTCATGCGGCAGCACGATATTTAAACCAATACTTTTTGCTTTGGCATCTTGGGCGCCACGGTTGGCAGCTTCCATGATGCCGGGTCCACCGCCAGTCACAATGACGAAATGGCGACGTCGATTTTTTTGACAACGTTCCGAGACAATCTGACTGAAACGTTGTGATTCTTGGTAGTATTTGCCTTTTTCTAGCTGATTTTTAAGCATTTTTTCTGTTTTTTTGGCAGAAGCGCTGTGCGGATTTTGTTTTAATTTTTGTTGCACTTCCTTCAGTTCTTGCTTGGTCACTTCAGGATCGACGACTCGAGCACTCCCAAACACGACGATGGTGGATTCTATGTTTAGCTTTTGTTGCGAAAGCTCCGGTTTCAGCAATTCCAATTGTAAACGCACCGAGCGTAAGGATTTATGCAGCAAAAAATCATGATCTAAAAAAGCCAGTTCATACGCTGGCCAAGCCACCTTTTGGCGGTTACGCTTTTTAACTTCGACTTTCGCGGATGAAAACGGCTTGGAATCTGCAATATCCATTCAGTAACCTTAAAGGGCAAATTGTAAGTATATCAGCGCTAATCAAGTGTGCCTAATGAATGATATATAGTTATGATATCATCCTGGGAGGATGTTATGAGAACCTTAGTTGATATACCCGATCAACAGATGGGTCAGTTAGCTAAAATATGTAAAAATGAAAATCTATCGCGTGCTGCAGTCGTTCGAGAGGCAATAGCGGTGTATATCGTTGAGCATCAATCGAGAAAACCTATAGATGCTTTTGGTTTATGGGGAAAAAAGAAAACAGATGGACTTAAATATCAACGCAAGATTCGTTCAGAATGGTAAAAGCGCTTTTTGATACCAATATTTTAGTGGATTATTTAAATGTAGTACCACAAGCGCGAGATGAGTTAGCGCGCTATCATGAGAAAGCAATAAGTGTCGTGACATGGATGGAAGTCATGATGGGTACGACTCCGACGATTGAAATAGGAACAAAGGCTTTTCTAAATAGTTTTTATCTTATCAAGCTAAATGATTCTGTTGCTGAACAAGCAGATACACTTCTTAAACAATACCGAATTAAGTTACCAGATGCAGTCATATGGGCTTCAGCACAAATTAATTCTATGTTGCTAATCACTCGAAATACTAAAGACTTTACTGAAAAAGAGCCAGGGATTCGGGTTCCTTATAAGCTCTAGGTGTATGATAAATAGTTTTGGATAGTATAAAGTTAAGATATTGATAAAAATAATAGGGAGGTATACTTACGGCAGTTTGGCCAGGCGCGGCGGTGGTATTGCTAACCTTAATCCGTTTTATGCATTAGCCTCGATATTTTTACTCGCATCCGATTTTTAATCTATCATTTATGAACGATTAACCTGCTGATAGAGTTCGATTAGTCCCTGAGTTGATGAATCAAAGTTTTCCCTCGTCTCTTGCTTGCAAGAATTATTTAAACTTCGATAAATCTTTTTATTGAGTTGCTTGCCATATTCAACGCCCCATTGATCAAACGGATTAATTTGCCAGATGACACTTTGTACAAAGACTTTATGTTCATAAAGTGCGATCAGAAGTCCTAAACTAAAAGGATTAAGTTCATTTAGTGCTAGCATATTATTGGCATGATTTCCAGGCAGATTTTTGTACCTGATATCGCTATGATAACCTTCCATAAAAGCCTTACTTTGACTTAAAGCACTGGCAAGGACATGTTGATGATGTTGAATATTAAGCTCGGGATTACGTAATATGCAAATAAAATCAGCTGAAAAATGTGCAGTGCCTTGATGAAACAATTGATTAAAAGCATGCTGGGCATTTAAGCCTATATCTCCGAAAATAATCGGGCAGGTTGCATAATTTACTGACTCGCCATCGATGCGTGTCGATTTACCATTACTTTCCATCTCTAATTGTTGCAAATATGCAGGAAAATATTTTAATCGAGTATCGTAAGGTAATATCGCATGGGCTGAAGATTGAAAAAAATTGACTTGCCAGGTACCTAATAAACCTAATAGCACCGGCATATTTGATAGCCAGGGTTGGTGGAAAAAATGTTGATCCATCACATGACCACCGTTGAGCAGTTCACGGAAATTTGACATGCCGATGGCTAAGGCGATCGGTAAACCCACGGCTGACCATAATGAATAGCGGCCCCCAACCCAATCCCAGAGTGGAAATACATGTTCAGGATCGATGCCAAATGCGATAGCTTTTTCGATTTGGCTTGTGACAGCTAAAAAATGTTGTTTGATTGAAGCGGAGCTGAATTTTTCTTGAAATAATTTTACTAATGTGGTGGCATTCAAGAGCGTTTCGCAGGTAGTAAAAGATTTGCTGGTAATAATAAATAAACTGGTTTCCAAGTTTATTTTTTTTAATAAGTTGGGTAATGTGTGATTGTCGATCTGAGAAATGAAATGAAAGCGTAGTGAGTTTTGTTGTAAGTGTTGTAATGCATGAACAGCCATTAAGGGTCCTAAATCTGAGCCACCTATGCCCAAATTGACAATATCGGTTATTTTTTTTCCACTAAAGCTACGCCATTGATCCTGATGGATTTGTTCTATAACGCATTGCATTCTGTCTAAGCTGGCGTGAATTTTGATTAAGATATCTTCGCCGTTCACGATTAATCCTTTTTTTCTCGAGTCACGTAAAGCAGTATGCAAAGCAGGAAGTTGTTGTGTGGTATTGACGCAGACCCCTGAAAATAAATCATTAATACGTTGTTTCAGGTTGGCATTATCTGCCAATTTCGCTAATAAACTTAGTGTTTTTTCAAGTATTGGATTTTTTGAATAATCAAAATGTAAATTTTTTTCGGTTAAGCAAAATTTTTTAGCACGTAGTGGATCATTAAGAAATAATTCTGCGGGGCGTGTTTTTTTAATTTGCAAAAAATGTCGGCTTAAATCTTTCCAAGTATCCGACTGAGTCAGTTCGGATTTGATTCCATTCATATTGTTCTTCCTCGCTTTTTGGGACGTTTGGCGTCTCGAGGCACGTGAGTTACGGTTTGGATTAATTGTTTTTTGGTTTCATCATCGGCTGCTAAAAAGTTAATCCACCAATTCGCAATATCTGGATCTATTTCTTTGATATCGGCGCGTAACAATAAAAAGTCATAAGCGGCACGAAAACGTGGATGGTTCATTAAACGGTGCAACATAAAAGGGCGTCGTTGTAGCAATCGATGTTGTAAATCCCAAATTTCTCGAATGGTGGTGCTATAACGACGCGGTATGGTGATTAGTTTCTGCTGCTTACTCAACGCGTAGCTTACTGCATGTTGATAGGCAATAAATGTCGGTGCGTGTTGGGCAATGAGTTGTTGAGCTTTGGCTTGTACGCTAGGCCATAAGAACACAGCAAACAAAAAAGCCGGTGAAACTGTTTTTCCTTGTTGGGTACGTTTATCCGTATTTTCACAGGCTAGTTCTAGAAGTTTATCGGTTGTGTCATCAAGATTATCTTGTTCGGGTCGAGGAAATAATTCATTGAGTAATCGATATTTCTGTAATAATTGATAAGTTTTTAAGGCTTGGCCATGATGAAAAAGTTTAAGCACTTCTTCAAATAAACGGGCGGGTGGCACGTGGCGAAGTAGAGGAGCAAGCTCATGTATCGGTTCTGCTGTAGCTGGATCTAATTGGAAATCTAATTTTCCCGCAAAGCGAATAGCCCTTAATAGCCGAACCGGATCTTCTTGGTAACGTAATCGTGGCTCGCCAATAATACGTACTATTTTATTTTGTATATCGGCAAGTCCACCACAATAATCGACTAAAGAAAAATCAGCAATATTGTAATAGAGAGCGTTCATGGTAAAATCCCGCCGCCAAATGTCTTCTTCAATGGTTCCGTAGACATTATCGCGGAGTAACATGCCGTGAGTAGCAATTTTGTGATGTTTTAAGAATTTTTTTTTGCTTTGTGCTCGAAAGGTACTGACTTCAATGATTTCTCGGCCAAAGCGAATATGCGCAAGGCGAAAGCGTCTGCCAATCAGTAAGCAATTGCGAAAAAGCTTTTTGATATTTTCAGGCCTGGCATTGGTGGCGATGTCAAAATCTTTAGGTTTTTGATTGAGTAAAATATCACGTAAACAACCTCCCACTAAATAAGCGCTATACTTATGTTGATTGAGTCGGTATAGAACCTTCAACGCATTTTGGCTAATATCTTTGCGCGAAATAGTATGCTCAGCCCTAGGAATAATTTTGGCTTGTGGGTGAGCTATTTTTTTAGGGAATAGCCGATGAAAAAACTGCTTAATAATGATGTTTTCCTCGTTTTTGGTTATTCAGGATAAGTTTAAAATAGTAGGTAAATGGTTCTGATAGTTTGTTTTTTACTCAAAACATAATGACATGACCTTAACTTCTATAAATGTGTGGGCTATCAAAATTCTCTCATGGTCCTTTAAATGGCTTATGCTAGCATAATGCAGGGTTTTTGTACCTCAAGCAAAACAGATGTTTTGGGTTTCCGAAGTAGAAAGCTGCAGAAAATAGATAGAAGTATGAATGATGGGTGCGATCGCAATGACGAATAGGTAGAGACTGTTAAGATGAAGCCTTATAAACTAACAGAATCAACAGATCTTCTTTGCGTAAAATAGTATTTTTACTCGGATTTATTGTTCTGAGGCCTTTGCGTTCCATACCTAATACTATTCCGTCTATATGATTTTTTTGCATGGCTTCTGCAATGCTAAGTCCGACAAAAGAATGATTTTTATCAAGTAAAAAAGTTTTTAATTCAAGATGATTGTATAATTCCAATTCTTCTTGATAGGTGTTGACCTGTAATAACTGACTAAATGTATCGATTTGTTCGTCGCTACCTAAAATAAACAGCTTATCGTAGAGCCTAATTTTTTCATGGTGTGGTGGAGTCAAAATAATTTTAGGGCCTCGGTAAAGTGCAATCACATGAATGCCAAATTGTTGGGCAAGATCCAATTCTTGTAAGGTTTTGTTAATAAAATAGTAATTATTCTGAATGTCTGTGCCTTTTAAATTAACACCCCAGGTGGTTAATTCATCCTTAGAAGTTTCTTGAATGCTTGGTGTTTTAATATTGGCTAGAAATCTTTTTTCTAACCATGGATAAAATTTTTGCAAAGGTTTATGTAATAAACTAAATAATGTAAGTGCAATAAGAATTAACAGTAAAATAATAGACCAAGTATGAAAATAGGTAATTGCTAAAGTGGTGATGACGGTAAAAGTGAAAATCCATCCTAAGGCGATGATAGGTCTAATGGCTGTATGACGCCGATGTGGGAAAGCACGATAAGCAAAAATCATGCCCCAGATAAACGGCGAGGCTAATAATAAAGCAATCAGACAACTCAAAGTGTTTACCCAATAAATAGAGATGATCCATTCACTAATTTTTGGAAATATCCATTTTTCGCTCAAGCTAAAAATAATAGCTACCATGACACTATTAATGAGTAAGCGAGTAATATATTGGCTATACACAGCTCGTTTTTTTTTCAATCTTAGGTAGCGATGGATGAGTATCGTGTAATGGCTTAATAGTTGTCTGGCACGTATGGGAAGTTTTTTTTCCAAAAGTTTACTTAGAGTAGCCGAAGATACTATGAGATAGGGTGTGGTAAAGGTGGTAATGGCCGATACGGCGATGATAATAGGAAATAATGCGGGACGTGTGACCTGTAATGTTAGTCCTAATCCTGCAATAATAAAAGAAAACTCACCAATTTGAGCCATACTAAAACCTGCGCGCACCGAAGTGCTTAAACTTTGTCCTGCGGTTAAGGCGCCGGTGCCGGTAGCAAAAATTTTAGCAATGATAGTAATGAAAGAAATGAGTAGCACTATCCAAATATTTTGCACGATAACACTCGGATCAATCAGCATGCCCACCGAAATAAAAAACACCGCTGCAAAAATATCACGGATAGGTCGCATATATTGTTCAATAAACTGAATTAAATCGGTTTCAGCTAAAATTGAGCCCATAATAAAAGCACCTAATGCGGTAGAATAGCCGAAGTAAGCTGCAATACAGACCAGTATTAAACACAACGCCACTGAAACGATGGTTAAGGTTTCTTGATTCGCGACATCGACTAATTTTCGAATCAAAGTAGGAATTAAAAAGTAACCGATCAAAAACCAACTACCAACCACGATGAAAAGTTTAATAGCAGAGTCTGCGAGTGTCGCAGAAATAACGGCATGTGTACCGACCACGATTGAGAGTCCAGCCAGTAATAAAATGGCGAGCAGATCTTCAACAATCAACACACCAAAAACCAGTTCGGCAAAATGTTTGCTTTTTAAACCCAGTTCCTCCATCGCTTTGATGATAATTGTGGTTGATGAAATCGAAAGAGCCGCTCCTAAAAAAATACAATCGTAAACAGACCAGCCCAAAATTTTACCTAGTACGAAACCAATCAATAAAACAATTAATACTTCGAACAAACCAGTCACAATAGCCGGTGTTCCTACACGTTTAAGCTTATGAAAACTAAAATCTAAACCGAGCGAGAACATCAAAAAGATAACGCCCAGTTCAGATATTGTATGTAAGCTGGGTACATCGGTAACTAAGTCGTACGGAGGGACATGAGGACCAACAATAATTCCGGATAATAGGTAACCCAATACGACAGGTTGTCTTATTTTTTGGAATAAAAGTGTGACTAAGCTGGCTACGCCTAGTATAACGGCTAAATCTTTGATAAGCGGAGCAAGGGGTTGCATAGATCTATTGTTAGTCGTCTTTTAGGATATATCAAGTTTAGGTTTATAAAATAAGTTTGCAATGAACTACTTTTCCTACAAAATCTACATTGCTAAAAATGATAGATTCAGTTATAAATTTATCAGAATTAAGAAAATAATATTTAGTAAATAACATGCGCTAATTTACTATATTAATACCTATTTCTAATGTTTATCAGTATGAATTCAATAAAAAAATAAGAGGTCCTAAATGACAACTTCATTATCCTTAATTGGCTATGCATCCGGTATTGCTGCTAATGATCCAGGTTGTGCAGAAGGTCCGTTACAACTGCAAAATCATGCTTTAGAGCAACAATTAACCGAGCAACAATTATCAAGTCATTGGCAAGCCATGTTGCTGCCGCGTAGCGGCAGTAAAAACGATAGATTGCAGCGTGTGGTAGAACTCAATACCGATTTAGCGGCTATAACTTTTGCTTTGACTCAACAGAACAAACGCTTTACCGTATTGGGCGGGGATCATTCCTGCGCGATAGGCACTTGGAGTGGTGTTGCGGCTGCGCTAGCACAACAACAAAGCGGTGAACTGGGTTTGATTTGGATTGATGCACACATGGATAGTCACACCTTTGAAACGACTGTCACGGGTAATATTCATGGCATGCCACTAGCAGCTCTCCTAGGTTATGGTGATGTGTCACTAACACATATTTTAATGCCGCGTTTTAAAATAGATCCAAAACGTTTGGTTTTAATCGGTACTCGTAGTTTTGAAGCGGAAGAAGAGAAATTATTACAGCGTTTAGGTGTACGTATTTATAATATGGAAGCAATTGCAAAACATGGTTTAGATACCGTATTTTCCGAAGCAATAGCCCATGTTAAAGAAAATAATTTAGGATTTGGGGTCAGTTTAGATTTGGATGCGGTTGATCCTTTTGATGCGCCTGGTGTAGGTGTGCCAGAAGCTAATGGTATTTCAGGAGAGAACTTGTGCCAAGTACTTTCTCAATTACGTCAAGAAGCGTCGCTTATTGGAGTTGAAGTAGTTGAATACAACCCTTATCATGATAAAACTGACAAAACAGAAAAATTAATTAAAGAAATATTGCTGAGTATTTTTGGAGTTAAGACTAAATGAGTAAGCAAAGCGTCGTTGATCAACAGTCTACCTTTTCTAATGATCTAAGGCTTAATAATCCCATCGAGCTTGAACAACACTATGGTGCCGCTAATTATGATTCTTTGCCAGTTGTGCTTAGTTATGGTTTAGGAGCCGAACTTTGGGATACTTCTGGTAAGCGTTATATCGATATGATGAGTGCTTATTCAGCAGTTAGTCATGGACATAGTCATCCTCGCTTAGTAAAGGTCTTAATACAGCAAGTGCAACGCTTATCGATTTGTTCGCGAGCTTTTTATAGTGATAAGCTGGGAGCTTTTTTAAAGCGGGCCTGCGATTTAACGAAGATGGATAAAGCTTTGCCCATGAACACTGGTGTTGAAGCGGTAGAAACAGCGATTAAAGCCGCTAGAAAGTGGGCTTATACCGTTAAAAAGGTGGCAGAAAATCAAGCCGAGATCATTGTTTGTCGAGGCAATTTTCATGGCCGTACCACGACCGTGGTGGGCATGTCATCCAAACCACAGTATCAATTTGGTTTTGGTCCGTTCTCGCCGGGATTTAAAATCATAGAATATGGTGATGCCGAAGCATTATCTGCTGCAATAACGCCAAATACAGCTGCTTTTTTAGTCGAGCCTATCCAAGGCGAGCGGGGCATTGTTGTACCATCTAAGGGATATTTGCAAGCCATTGCAAAAATCTGCCGAGACAATAATGCTTTACTCATCCTTGATGAAATACAAACCGGTTTAGGTAGAACCGGTCGGTTTTTAGCATGTGAACATGAAGACGTTAAGCCAGATGGTTTAATCTTAGGTAAAGCATTAGGTGGCGGTTTATTACCGGTTTCATTATTTTTAAGTCGTCGTGATGTTATGGATGTTTTTACACCAGGGGATCACGGTAGTACTTTTGGTGGTAACCCTTTAGCGGCGACAGTTGCATTGGAAGCTTTAAATGTCTTGTGTGATGAAAATCTAGTTCAACGTTCAGAAGAATTAGGTGATTATTTACATCAAAAGCTATTAAAAATTTCATCACCTTTAATTAAAGAAATTCGTGGTAAAGGTTTATTTATAGGTGTTGAGTTGGATTCACATTATGCAAAAGGGCGTGATATTGTTTTACAGTTATTAGAGCATGGTTTATTAAGTTATGAGACACACGATACGGTTATCCGCTTAGCACCCCCATTAGTCATTAGTAAAGAGCAGTTAGATGAAGCGCTAACAATATTAAAAAAAGTATTGTTAAGCAAGAGTAGTTAACTAGCTTTACTAAGATAGGTGCCTAAGCCGGTTAAAAACATTTGTACGGCAATCGTGGTTAATATCATTCCCATTAAACGTTCTAATGCAGCAATTACTTTGACACCTAATAATTTTTGTAAGGGTACAGCAATTAAAAGTAATAAGGTTGCTATCAATGAAGCAGCTGCTAGTGCAGCAAACCACTCACTCATTCGATGCGGTGCTTGGCTGGCGAATAGGATAACGGTAGTCATGGCAGAAGGCCCAGCGAGCAAAGGAATGGCCATAGGAACAATAAATGGTTCTCCTTGAGTTTGCTCAACTATTTTATTTTGCCCCATAGGAAATAACATTTTAATCGCAATAAGAAATAAGATAATTCCGCCTGCTATTCCTAACGCCTCTTCAGTAATGTGTAAGCTATCTAAGATTGGTTTTCCACAAAATAAAAAAAGCGTCAGGATAGCGAAGGCAATTAAACTTTCACGCAAAATAATTTTAGTGCGTCGCTTTGGGTCAATTTGTTTGAGTAATGATAAGAAAACCGGAATATTTCCGAGCGGATCCATGACTAAAAAAAGTGTCACTGCAGCGGAATAAATGCTCATTTGAAAGTGCATAATAAATTTACTCACAGCAATTAGGTTTTGTCGAGGTGTCAGAATGAAAAAACCGGAGTTTATATATTATACATGAGGATTGCGAATCTGTGGCAACACAGACAAAAATTTAAGTGCGAAGAGTATTAAAAAAATATTTATGTATTGTAATGAGAATAGTGGTTGACATCCAGCCTTGACTTTCGCAAAATAGCCCCTCAATTTTGAGGAGGGGTTCCCGAGCGGCCAAAGGGAGCAGACTGTAAATCTGCCGGCTCAGCCTTCGAAGGTTCGAATCCTTCCCCCTCCACCAGTTATTTATTAGATATACTCATTGCGGGTGTAGTTCAACGGTTAGAATTCCAGCCTTCCAAGCTGGCTATGTGGGTTCGATTCCCATCACCCGCTCCAGAAATGCAGGACGTACAAACTGGATAAATAACCTTAAGTGCGCCCAAATGAGGTAAAGATTTTTAAATGTAAGTAGGCCCACATGGCTCAGTGGTAGAGCACTTCCTTGGTAAGGAAGAGGTCACCGGTTCGATCCCGGTTGTGGGCTCCAGAGTGGTATTAGGTCAGTAGCTCAATTGGCAGAGCGGCGGTCTCCAAAACCGCAGGTTGGGGGTTCGATTCCCTCCTGGCCTGCCAGATCTAGGTTTGGTAGGGTGGTTAAGTAGAAAATATAGAAATGATGAAATGAAGAACGCAAAGCTTGAAAACAAGGCATCTAAAAGAGATTCCATACTCTGGATAATAATGGGAGTTATTCTTCTATTGGCTATTTATGCCAATAATTATTTTTCCCATCAGGTCATTGCTATTCGCTTGATAGGCTGGATAATAGGTGCACTCATGCTAGCCACATTATTTTTTTATACAACATTAGGGCGGCGGTTTTGGGTATTTGCACAAGCTTCACGTGCTGAGCTACGTAAAGTAGTTTGGCCAACACGAGAAGAAACGGTACGCACTACTTTGATCGTTATGGCGATGGTTGTTGTTGCGGGTTTGATTTTATGGGGTATAGATACACTCTTATTATGGGCAGTTGCTTTTTTAACAGCGTAAATGAAGAAGGATAGTTAAAACGTATGACAGAAAAAAAATCAGTGCTTCATTCCGATGTTTCAGAGCAATCGTCGGGCGATCCTGTTTCAGCTAATGAAAAATCATCCGTAGAAGAAGAAAAAACTACGCATGGATCGATGCAGTGGTATGTCGTACAAGCACGTTCAGGTTATGAGCGCAAGGTTTTGGATGCTTTAAATGAACGGATTAAACAACAAGGTCTTACAGAGAAATTTGGCCAAATTATCGTGCCAACTGAAGAAGTTGTCGAAATTCACCAAGGGCGTAAGCGGAAAACGGCGCGTAAATTTTATCCTGGCTATGTCTTAGTTGAAATGGATATGGATGAAGATAGTTGGTATCTCGTTCAAAAGACACCGGGCGTGATTAAATTTATCGGTGGAACGAGTGATAAGCCAGTACCTCTGAGCAGTAAAGAGGTAGATAGGATTTTACAGCGTATGCAGGAAGGGGTAGATAAGCCTCGACCGAAAGTCTTGTTTGAAGTGGGTGAAATGGTGCGTGTCGTAGATGGGCCTTTCGCCGACTTTAATGGTGAGGTTGAAGAAGTAAACTATGAGAAAAATCGCATGCGCGTTTCAGTCATTATTTTTGGTCGTTCCACACCAGTTGAATTAGAATTTGGTCAAGTTAAAAAAGCTTGATGCATTGTAGGACCCTTTTGAAAAGGGATAAGTATAAATCAATGGGAAGCTTAGTGAGATGCTAGGCGTTAGACCCGGAGGTAAAAATGGCAAAGAAAATACAAGCCTATGTGAAGTTACAGGTAAAAGCCGGCGAGGCTAATCCTGCGCCACCTATTGGCCCTGCTTTAGGGCAGCAAGGGGTGAATATTATGGAATTCTGCAAGGCCTTTAATGCGCGCACGCAAAATATAGAAAAAGGTATGCCGATGCCAGTAGTGATTACGGTGCACACCGATCGTAGCTTTACCTTTATTATCAAAACGCCCCCTGCTTCCTATTTAATTATGAAGGCAGCGGGTGTCAGTAAAGGTAGTAGCATCCCCAACAAGAACAAAGTCGGGAAGATTACTCATAAACAGCTGTCTGAGATTGCAGCGGTTAAAATGCCCGATCTAACAGCAGGCGATTTAAAAGCTGCTATGCACACGATAGCGGGTACAGCTCGAAATATGGGCATTGAAGTTGAGGGAGGGTATTAGTGTGGCTAAATTAAGTAAACGGTTTCGCTTGATTAAAGAAAAATTGCTCCCTGGAAAGGTATATACGGTTGTAGAAGCTATCAATTTACTCAAGGAGTTCCCGGTTAAATTTAATCAAAGTGTTGATATCAGCATCAATCTAGGTATTGATCCACGTAAATCGGATCAAACTGTTCGTGGCGCTGTAGTATTGCCACATGGAATAGGTAAAACACTACGTGTTGCTGTGTTTGCTCAGGCAGCAAATGCCGAGATAGCGAAGACAGCGGGCGCTGATATCGTAGGTTTTGAAGACTTAGCTGAAAGCATTAAAGCCGGTAACTTAGAGTTTGATGTGCTGATTGCAACACCTGATGCTATGCGCTTGGTTGGCCAACTTGGCCAGATATTAGGACCTAGAGGCTTGATGCCTAATCCTAAAATAGGCACCGTAACGATGGATGTAAATACAGCGGTTGCCAACGCAAAGTCGGGCCAAGTGCGTTACCGTGCTGATAAAGGCGGGGTAATCCACTGTACTATTGGTAAATTGAGTTTTGAGACTCAGCAATTACTTCAGAATTTAGAGATATTGGTAGGGGCGGTTAAAAAAGCCAAGCCTGCTACAGCTAAAGGGGTTTATTTAAAAAAGGTAAGTTTATCTAGCACGATGGGCCCTGGCTTACACATTAATTTGGCATCGTTAGAAGCAAGCTAAAAATGAGCGGCTTGCATCTTGACTATTTAGCGTATTTAGGATAGAAGAGCTACCCCCCACTTGGTATAAAAAGTGGGAATAAATTCGCAGTTAAAGGGCTTTCCCTCTAACTGTCGGAGACCGTAGGTGCACTGACATTAAAAAGATAGATTTTTAATAGAGTGCTTAATTTTACCTACGCAGACGGTGAACCTTTATGGCCACCGAGCCTTTAGTCATCACTCATAGGTGATGGTTAAATAATACATGAGGAGAAAACCAACGTGACATTAAGACTTGAAGATAAACAGGCCATTGTTGCGGAAGTTGGAGAGGTTGCAAAAAATGCGTTATCAGCAGTTACTGCTGAATATCGTGGTTTAAGCGTGGAGGAAATGAGCCAATTGCGCTTACAAGCACGCAGCTCGGGAGTCTATTTACGTGTAGTGCGTAATACCTTGGCGCGACGTGCTTTAGAAGGTACAGGCTTTGCGTGTTTACAAGATACGTTAGTTGGCCCTTTACTTTTAGCATTTTCTCAACAAGAGCCAGGTGCAGCAGCGCGGCTTATTCGAACATTTGTCAAGCAAAATGAAAAATTGATTGTTAAGGCAGTTGCCTTTGATGGTCAATTATTAGCAGTGAATGAACTCGAAAAACTCGCGAATCTTCCGACCCGAAACGAAGCAATTGCAACATTAATGGCAGTTATGAAAGCACCGATTACTAAATTAGTGCGTACACTGGCTGAACCACAAGCCAAACTAGCGCGTACTTTCGCTGCTTTGCGTGAGAAACAGCAGCAAGCAGCTGCGTAATGGTGTTAATTAAAGTTTTTATTTTTTGGAGTGATAAATATGAATGCTAAAGCAAAAGAAGATGTATTAGATGTAATATCTAACATGAGTGTTATGGAAGTTGTTGATCTTATTAAAAATATGGAAGAAAAATTTGGTGTTTCTGCAGCCGCTGCCACAGTTGCTGTAGCAGCAGCGCCAGGCGCAGCTCCTGCAGCAGCTGAAGAAAAGACTGAATTTAATGTGGAATTGAAAGAAGTTGGTTCTAATAAGATCAATGTGATTAAAATAGTTCGCGAAGCAACGGGTCTTGGTTTAAAAGAAGCTAAAGATTTAGTTGAGTCGGCACCTAAAGCTGTTATTAAAGAAGGTTTGTCTAAAGTAGATGCAGAAGCGCTTATTGCTAAACTTAAAGATGCAGGTGCTACAGGCGAAATTAAGTAGAGCATTTTTACTTATACTTATAATAGTAAAAAAAGAATGCTCAGGTTTAAACTTGGGCATTCTTAGTGTGTTGCGAAAATTGTTTTTCAATACACTTTTTAGTGTGAAACACCACATGTTTTATAAGATTTAGGTTTAAGACGATGTTGATTATAAGGAAGTAGGGCTAACAAGGGTTTGGACTAGATTGAAAGCGCTATTTTTAAAAGAATAGGCTTTAAGCGTTACTGATAGCCAACACTAACATAAGCCCAGCTAGGCTATAGCGGGCATGATTTTTCTTTATTTATTCTGTTCTCTAACTAGGTGAACTTTAGATGGTAATTCGGACATCCCAAGCAACTGAGCAAACAAATACCCCTTATTCGCTTACTGAAAAAAAGCGAATTCGTAAAAATTTTGGTAAACAATCAAGCATAATGGAAGCACCCTATTTGTTAGCGACGCAAATTGAGTCCTATCGTCGTTTTTTACAAATAGATACCTCACCGAATGCACTGGAAGATGTGGGACTTAATGCTGCTTTTAAATCTATATTCCCTATTTCTTCTTATTCCGGTGGCGAAGCCACATTGGAGTATATTAATTACCGAATAGGACAGCCGCCTTTTGATGTTAAAGAGTGCCAAGCGCGTGGTTTAACTTATGGTGCTCCTCTACGCGTAAAAATGCGTTTGATCATTTACGACAAAGAGGCTGCGCCAGGTTCGACGAAACTGAAATACATTAAAGAGCAAGAAGTTTATATGGGTGAACTGCCATTGATGACAGACACAGGAAGTTTTGTGATTAATGGAACGGATCGGGTGGTGGTTTCGCAGTTACACCGTTCGCCAGGTGTGTTTTTTGAGCATGATAAAGGTAAAACCCATTCTTCAGGTAAATTGTTGTATGCGGCACGTATTATTCCTTATCGTGGCTCTTGGTTAGATTTCGAATTTGATCCTAAGGATAATTTATTTGTTCGTATCGATAGACGTCGTAAATTGGCAGCTACTATCCTATTACGCGCATTAGGTTATACATCAGAAGAAATATTAGAGTTATTTTTTAGTAATAATATCTTCCATCTAAAGGGTGAAATGGTTGTTTTAGATTTAGTGCCTGAACGCTTGCGCGGTGAAATAGCTAGCTTTGATATTAAAGATGCAATTGGCAAAGTCATTGTTGAACAAGGTCGGCGTATTGCGGTAAGACAAATCCGTGAAATTGAAAAAGCTAAGATTAAACATTTAGAGTTACCCGTTGATTATTTAATTGGTAAAACATTAGCTAAGCCTATTATTAATGCAGATACCGGTGAAATTCTGTTTGAAGCAAACACAGAATTAACGGCTGATATCGTCAAAAAATTAGTAGAAGCGCAAGTAGAAAAAATAGAAACTTTATATACCAATGATTTAGATGCGGGTGCTTATATTTCGACAACCCTACGTATTGATCCAAGCCACAGTCAGCAAGAAGCATTAGTTGAAATTTACCGCATGATGCGTCCAGGCGAGCCACCCACTAAAGAAGCAGCGGAAGCCTTATTTAAAAATTTATTTTTTGTTTTGGATCGTTATGATTTGTCCGCAGTAGGACGGATGAAATTTAATCGACGTTTAGGCCAAGAGGAAATTACCGGACCAGGTATCTTGACCAAAGACGATATTGTAGCCGTGTTACGAGCCTTGATCGAAATACGGAATGGTAAGGGTGACGTGGATGATATTGATCATTTAGGTAATCGTCGTGTGCGTAGTGTCGGTGAAATGGCGGAGAATCAATTCCGTATCGGTTTAGTGCGGGTTGAGCGAGCTGTTAGAGATCGTTTAAGTGTCGCTGAATCTGAAAATTTAATGCCACAAGATCTCATCAATGCTAAGCCTATTTCAGCGGCAATCAAAGAATTCTTTGGTTCCAGTCAATTGTCGCAGTTCATGGATCAAGTAAATCCTCTTTCCGAAATTACACATAAGCGTCGTGTTTCTGCCTTAGGGCCTGGCGGTTTAACACGTGAACGAGCAGGTTTTGAAGTTCGAGACGTGCATCCAACTCATTACGGTCGTGTTTGTCCGATAGAAACACCCGAAGGACCTAATATTGGTTTGATCAATTCCTTGGCGGTGTATGCCAGAACCAATCATTATGGGTTTCTTGAAACACCCTACCGTAAAGTTGAAAATGGTAAAGTAACTAAAGAGATTCAATATTTATCTGCCATTGAAGAAGGTAAATATGTTATTGCACAGGCTAATACACGTCTTGATGGCCATGGTAAATTGATTGATGACTTAATTCCTTGTAGGCATCGTAATGAATCGATGCTGACGACGGCGGATAAAGTCAATTATATGGATATTTCACCGGCGCAAGTTGTTTCGGTGGCGGCCTCTTTGATTCCCTTCTTAGAGCATGACGATGCAAACCGTGCTTTGATGGGTTCGAACATGCAACGTCAAGCAGTGCCTACTCTACGTACTGAGAAACCTTTAGTGGGTACCGGTATGGAACGTAAAGTAGCGGTCGACTCAGGTGTTGTGGTAGTAGCTAAACGGGGTGGGTTTATAGATTCGGTTGACGCAGGCCGTATTGTAGTCCGTGTTGATGATAAAGAAGCAACAGCGGGTACAGCAGGCGTCGATATTTACAATCTGACAAAATATACGCGCTCTAATCAAAATACCTGTATTAATCAAAGGCCTTTAGTGAAGAAAGGTGATAAGATTAAAAAAGGTGATGTCATGGCGGATGGTCCTTCCACCGACTTAGGTGAACTAGCTTTAGGACGTAATTTGCTTGTAGCCTTTATGCCATGGAATGGTTATAACTTTGAAGATTCTATTTTAATTTCTGAACGTGTTGTTTCTGAGGATCGTTTTACCACGATACATATTGAAGAATTAACTTGCATTGCACGTGATACTAAGTTAGGGACTGAAGAAATATCATCCGATATCCCCAATGTTGGAGAAAGTGCACTCTCTAAATTAGATGAGTCTGGTATTGTGCATTTAGGTGCATGGGTAGAAGCAGGTGACATACTGGTTGGGAAGGTGACGCCGAAAGGTGAAACACAGTTAACACCCGAAGAAAAATTATTACGCGCTATATTTGGTGAAAAAGCGTCGGATGTAAAAGACAGTTCGCTACGGGTTCCATCCGGTATGCGTGGTACGGTTATTGATGTCCAAGTATTTACGCGAGATGGTTTAGAAAAAGATAAGCGCGCGTTAAGTATTGAAGAAATGGCCTTAGATAAAATTAAAAAGGACTTATATGACGAGTTTAGAATTTTAGAAAATGATTGTTACCAACGTCTGGAAACCTTATTAGTCGGTGCTACGGCAAGTAGTGGGCCAAATAAATTAAAGTCAGGTAATAAAGTTACATTAGAATATTTACAAAATCTGGCTAAAGATCAATGGTTTTCTGTCAGTTTGCGTGATGAAGCGGCTAATCAACAATTGGAAGCGGTTGCTAAACAATTAGAAGCAGCACGCCTTGCGTTAGATGAGAAGTTTGAAAATAAGCGAAAAAAACTAACTCAAGGAGATGATTTAGCACCCGGTATACTCAAGATTGTTAAAGTTCATTTAGCTATCAAGCGTTGTATTCAGCCAGGGGATAAGATGGCCGGCCGACATGGTAATAAAGGGGTTATTTCTACCATTATTCCCGTCGAAGACATGCCCTATATGGAAGATGGTACGCCGGTTGATATCGTTCTGAATCCTTTAGGTGTTCCGTCACGTATGAACGTTGGTCAGGTACTTGAAACCCATTTAGGTTGGGCAGCAAAAGGCTTAGGTATCAAAATTGGTAGCATGCTTGATGCGCAAAAAAATATTAAAGAAATTAAACACTTCTTAGGGTCAATTTATAATGATACGAAAGAAACGGCACAAAAGGTAGATTTAGACAAATTATCGGATGAAGCTGTTGTTGAGCTGGCACAAAATTTACGTAACGGAGTGCCGATGGCTACTCCAGTCTTTGATGGTGTGACCGAAGCAGAAATTAAACGTATGTTACGCTTGGCTGATTTGCCAGAATCAGGGCAAACCACGCTCTATGATGGTAGAACGGGTGAACGTTTTGAACGGCCTGTCTCTGTGGGTTATATGTATATGCTTAAGTTGAATCATTTAGTCGATGATAAGATGCATGCGCGCTCTACGGGATCGTATAGTTTAGTAACCCAACAACCATTGGGCGGTAAAGCTCAATTTGGTGGTCAGCGATTTGGTGAAATGGAAGTTTGGGCATTAGAGGCTTATGGAGCGGCTTATACCTTACAAGAAATGTTGACTGTCAAATCGGATGACGTTGCCGGTCGAACAAAGATGTACAAGAACATTGTTGATGGTGACCATCAAATGGAAGCGGGTATGCCAGAATCATTTAATGTATTAGTCAAGGAAATACGTTCCTTGGCAATTAATGCAGAATTAGAAACCAAAGATTAACCTGAAGTGGGGACAATAACCTTGGCTACATCTAAACCAAAAGCAGAAACTGTGAAGTCAGAACTAGAACATGCTACAACGATCGCATCAGAAATGGCTAATGTTGCGCCATTATCTTCCAAGCAAGCGAAATCAGAGCCAGTCCAAGAAAGCTTGGCAAGCATAGCGGAAGCGATCGAATCAAACCCAAATAATGAAAGAATCAAAACACTGGCTGATAAACCGTTGATGTCGGATTTATTAGGAATCTTGAAGCAAGAAGATTATTTAGATGAGTTTGATAATATTCGTATTTCCTTAGCTTCGCCGGAAATGATTCGCACCTGGTCTTATGGTGAGGTCAAAAAGCCAGAGACCATTAATTACCGTACTTTCAAGCCTGAAAGAGATGGATTGTTTTGTGCAAAAATCTTTGGCCCGATTAAGGACTATGAATGTTTATGCGGTAAGTACAAGAGGCTTAAACACCGTGGTGTGATTTGTGAAAAATGTGGTGTCGAAGTGGCTTTGACTAAAGTACGACGTGAACGTATGGGTCATGTCGAACTGGCGAGCCCAGTCGCCCATATTTGGTTTTTAAAATCTTTACCTTCACGTATCGGTTTATTACTCGATATGACGCTACGCGATATAGAACGCGTTCTATATTTTGAAGCATTTGTAGTCATAGAGCCCGGGATGACAACGTTGGAACGGGGTCAGCTTTTAACAGATGAACAATACTTAGAAGCTATCGAGGAACATGGTGACGAATTTGATGCACGTATGGGTGCCGAGGCTATACAGCAATTATTGATTACTTTGAACTTGAAGGAAGAAGTTAATACCTTACGTGAAGAGATTCCTAATACCAGCTCAGAAACCAAATTAAAGAAATTTTCTAAACGATTAAAACTGTTGGAAGGATTTGAGCAATCAGGTAATAAGCCAGAATGGATGGTGCTTACAGTATTACCGGTTCTACCTCCGGATTTACGTCCTTTAGTTCCATTAGATGGAGGGCGTTTTGCGACATCGGACTTGAACGATCTTTATCGTCGAGTGATCAATCGTAATAACCGTCTTAAACGTTTATTAGATCTGAACGCACCGGATATTATTGTTCGCAACGAAAAGCGTATGTTGCAAGAATCAGTGGATGCCTTATTAGATAATGGCCGTCGTGGCCGTGCTATTACCGGTAGTAATAAACGACCGCTGAAATCTTTAGCAGATATGATCAAAGGTAAGCAAGGTCGATTTAGACAAAACTTACTCGGTAAACGGGTTGATTACTCAGGTCGTTCGGTGATCGTAGTCGGTCCTACTTTAAAGTTACATCAGTGTGGTTTACCGAAAAAAATGGCCTTAGAGTTATTTAAGCCTTTCATTTTAAGTAAATTACAATTCCGTGGTTTAGCCTCCACGATTAAAGCCGCTAAGAAAATGGTAGAAAATGAGTCGCCTGAAGTGTGGGATATACTTGAAGATGTGATTCGTGAACATCCGGTTTTATTAAACCGAGCACCGACACTGCATCGTTTGGGTATTCAAGCATTCGAACCTATTTTAGTCGAAGGTAAAGCGATTCAATTACATCCTTTAGTCTGTACAGCATATAATGCAGACTTTGATGGTGACCAGATGGCAGTACACGTTCCACTGACCATCGAAGCGCAGTTAGAGGCTCGTACATTGATGATGTCGACTAACAATATTTTATCTCCGGCGAATGGAGAGCCGATTATCCTTCCGACTCAAGATGTCGTGTTAGGGCTTTATTATTTAACACGCGATAAAATCAATGCCAAAGGAGAAGGCTTAATTTGCTCCGATGTTAACGATGTACGCCAGCTGTACGATGCAGGCTATGCAGATTTACATGCCAAGATTAAAGTTAGAATAACGGAAGTATTATTCGATACGAACGGTGAACGTAAAGAATCAATCAAACTCATTGACACCACCGTTGGTAGAGCTTTATTACGCGAAACGCTACCCGATGGCTTGCCGTTTTCTTTAATTAATAAGACACTGAATAAAAAAGCCATATTAAGTCTTATCAATGAATGCTATCGACGTCTAGGCTTGAAAGCGACGGTTATTTTTGCTGATAAATTGATGTATACCGGATTTGGTTATGCGACACGTGCTGGTATTTCTGTAGGGATTGAAGATTTAATTATTCCTGAAAGTAAAGCAGCTATTATTTCAGCCGCTGAAACTGAAGTAAAAGAAATTGAAGCTCAATACGCATCCGGTTTAGTCACACAAGGTGAGCGTTATAACAAGGTGGTGGATATTTGGTCGCGTACCAATGATCAAGTTGCTAAAGCGATGATGGAAAAATTAGCGACTGAAAATGTAAAAGCCGCCGATGGTGCGACCGTATCGCAAGAGTCATTCAACCCTGTTTACATGATGGCAGATTCAGGCGCTCGGGGTTCACCTGCGCAAATGCGTCAGTTAGCCGGTATGCGAGGCTTGATGACCAAACCCGATGGTACCATTATTGAGACACCGATTACGGCTAACTTCCGTGAAGGTTTAGACGTATTACAATACTTTATTTCCACGCACGGTGCACGTAAAGGTTTGGCTGATACCGCGCTTAAGACCGCTAATTCCGGTTATCTGACACGTCGTTTGGTTGACGTTGCACAAGATATGGTTGTTACTGAAGATGATTGTGGAGCAACCTTAGGTATCGCTATTACTCCCCACGTTGAAGGCGGAGAAATCATGGTGCCATTACGCGAACGAGTTTTAGGCCGTGTTCTCGCAGAAGATGTTAGTTTGCCGGGTAGCGACGATATTGTGGTGAATCGGGGAACCTTATTAGATGAGAACTGGGTCAATATCTTAGAAGAACGTGCTGTGGATCAAGTTAATGTGCGTTCGCCGATTACGTGTGAAGCTAAATATGGGATCTGTGCCGCCTGTTATGGTCGTGATTTAGCCCGCGGACATTTAGTGGGTATCGGTGAATCGGTCGGTGTTATCGCTGCTCAGTCGATAGGGGAACCCGGTACACAGTTAACCATGCGTACCTTCCATATCGGTGGTGCGGCTTCCCAGGTTGCTCTAGTCAATCATATCCAAGTAAAGTCTAAGGGTCGCATTAAATTGCATAATATCAAGCTCGTCAAACACAATGATGGGCATTATGTGACTGTTTCACGTTCAGGTGAGTTAACGCTGTTGGATCCCCAAGGCCGTGAAAGAGAGCGGTATAAGCTGCCATATGGTGCCACCATTAAAGTTTCTGACGGTACCGAAGTCGTACCCGGTCAATTAATTGCTCAATGGGATCCACATACGCATCCCGTTGTTACTGAAGTAGCCGGTTATGTTAAGTTTATCGATTTGATCGATGGTATCACTATGAATCGACAAACGGATGAACTGACAGGTTTAACCAGTATTGTGGTCATGGATTCCAAACAACGAGGCTCAGGCGGTAAAGAATTACGTCCTATGGTACGGCTTACCGATAAAGAAGGTAATGATCTGCTCTTACCAGGTACCCGTTTACCAGCGCATTACTTTTTGCCGATTAATGCTATCTTGAGCTTGGAAGACGGCGCTGCTGTGGGTGTGGGTGATATCGTTGCACGTATTCCACAAGAAACTTCAAAAACGCGTGATATTACCGGTGGTTTACCCCGTGTGGCCGATCTTTTTGAAGCACGTAAACCCAAAGAGCCTGCTATCTTAGCGGAAATTTCTGGTATCATTAGTTTTGGTAAAGAAACGAAAGGTAAACGTCGTTTAGTGATTACCGGTAATAATGGCGAAGCGTTTGAAGCGTTAATTCCTAAATGGCGTCATGTAACGGTTTTTGAAGGTGAGCACGTAGAGCGGGGTGAAATTGTCGCCGATGGACCTTTAAATCCACATGATATTTTACGTTTGTTAGGAATTAATGCACTGACTAATTATATTGTCAGTGAAGTTCAAGAAGTTTACCGATTACAAGGTGTGAAGATCAATGATAAACATATTGAAGTGATCGTTCGTCAAATGTTACGTAAAGTAAATATCCTTGACTCCGGTGAAAGCCGCTACTTAAAAGGTGAGCAACTGGAAGAATCATGCCTCAAAGAAGAAAATAGGAAGCTGGTCGCTGAAAATAAATTACCAGCACGCTTTGAAGCGGTATTATTAGGTATTACTAAAGCTTCTTTAGCGACGGATTCCTTTATTTCAGCTGCGTCATTCCAAGAAACGACACGTGTATTAACCGAAGCGGCGGTCACTGGAAAACGTGACGAATTGAGGGGGTTAAAAGAAAACGTGATTGTAGGTCGTTTAATTCCTGCAGGTACGGGATTTGCGCATCATGCGGAAGCCCGTCGTCAACGGGCTGCTAATGTATTGGCAAGGCAGCAACGCTTAAGTGCCGCAACAGCGCCACAAATGACAGCCAGTGATGTAGAACAAGCACTGAGCCAGGCACTGTCTGAGGAACCTAAAGAGGATAAGAAACCATAATTTCTTGCACAAATTTAAGTTAAAATCTTCTTCATAATAAAAAGAATGCATCCTCAGTGATGCATTCTTTTTTGTAATTTATCTTTAGTTTTCTAGCTAATCTCTTAAGTATTCTGACTTTTGGTTTTTAAATCAAAGTTTTTCAGATATTTCATTTTTTGTTAATAATTCTATGCTTTAATAAATAATCTAGATAAGAAGGAGTATGAAGTCTTTATAGAAAGTAAAAATAGAAAGAGGTGCTTTATGGCAACTGAAAAATTTAGTTTAGATGATAGTTTCACGCTCCGAGGAGAGTCCTATAAAATAGGGATGTTGTTATTGATAAAGCATTTGAACGATCAAGACTGGAAGCTCGGTAATAAATTTTCAGTTCGATTAGATTTAATATCAAATAAAATCGAAACGCTTTATAAAAAATTCAAGAAAGACCTTGAAGACGAGAATACTACTTCTTTTAAAATAGCAAATGTGCATTTCAACAAACTAATTGTATCTTATATTTCGATATTGGACGACTACACCACACTAAAAGATCCTTTTCAATCGTTGTGTGATGCGGAGCGTTACTCTGTATTGCTTAAAGGGCGTAGATCTTTCGAAACCCCAGTGACTTTTTCAACAAGCGAAGACGATAATAATCCAAAAACTTTAAATATAAGTTTGAGTGAAAAACCTATCAACGATAAAAAGTTATTATTTTCAGAGTATTCAGCAGATACTTGCTGGTTTAATTCTTTAACTGCTTGGCAAAAAAGTATTATTGATGAAATTACTAAAAAACTACGAGATGAAAATCAAGAAGAATCGCCTGTTTTTTCTATCCCCTCTTCACTACGTAATATTCCGGGACTTGCTAATGCTTCATTTCATGAATGTAAAATTGATGATAGGTCAGCGGTATCTTATTTTCGGCATGCTACTCAATTACCTATTGATCTGTTAGGTAAAAAAAGAACTGAGGATGAACAATTTCGTTTAACCTGTTTAAATTTAGCTTCTCAAATTCGGCAAAGTATAGAAAAGACTAAAACTCAAGATGAATCTAAATTTCCTGACGAAGTCGTTATTTTAACGCAATCGCTTGTGTCGCCTGGAAAAGCAGCTAACCTCAAAGCGAAATTTATTAGTGTACCTAGCGATAACGATACGCAAATCTATGAACTTAAAGAAAAAGCCGTACACTTTTTCCAAAACGCTTTAGCAAATCCAGATGTACTAATCCAGAATGAAAAAATTAAATCGCTTTTTTTTACGTCAGAAGAGCGAGAGCAGAAAGAAGGGCAGCTTTATTATAAAGATTTTTTAGAAAAATGGGGATTAATTGCTCAAGATAATAAGACTTTTAAATATGAAAACCAGAAGCCCATTAGAATTACCTTGCTATCAACGAATCATCCATTGAATGTATTACGACATTTGGAAGCGTATACGTTTCAGAATGAGTCTAATGAGTGTAATACCGCATTATTATTGGGCGCAGTAGCACGTCATTTAAAATCTTTAATGCGACCGGTGTCGCCTAAAATTAATGGGGAAGAAAATTGGCCTCAATTAGAAGAATGTATAAATCAAACCAAAGATATCAATAGCTTTAATAGTAAGTTAAATGCGTTGATAAAAATTCTGAAATCGTGTGAAAAAGAAAAGAAAGTCATTAATCATCGAGAACCTATTGTTAATATTATTAAAAATTTATTAGGTGAAGATATCAAAGTCTTTTTAGATGAAAACACACTTCAATTATTGCATGCCTTACACAGCTTGTTATCCATTCCCAATGGCCAAGGAGTTTTAACGAGTGATGAACGACATAAGCCACAATTGAGAAGTATTGCTGAGGTAATGATCATTAATTGCTTGAAGGGTGTTGCTTGGATAGCCTGCAAAAGTGGAAAAGATCGCACAGGAGCTGCCTCTATAGCCATTGATGCAGCGGCGATTTATTATCAGCAGAACGAGAAGTTTCCTCATTATTACGATGATGAAATTCATAGGAAAAACTATTTAAATAGTGCAAATGAGCTTTATAATTCAGGGCATCATCAAAAGATGGCTTCAGAAAATGCACCAGGAGCCAAAGGTTTACTAAGACCCGATAGTTTTTTTCCGAAAGACCTTAAATTAGATGGGGTTCAGTTACAAACTCGATTAGCAGGTTTAAATAAGCCTAAAGTTGCAAAAAAATTGCAAAAGGGATTTTTTAATCATCGAGTCTTAAATGAAGATTTAAAGGATGTAAAAGATAGAGCAATCAATCTCAAACTGGAAGAAAATCCTACACTGATAGATTGGCAGAGAAATTGGGAAAACTATTTTATCAATGGAGAAAGTGTTAAGGAACTGCGAGAGAATAAAGGCTTTAAAGATGAGGAGGATCTGTCTACATTTATCGAAACCCATTTACTTGCGCAGATAGAAAACCAAGAGTTAAAAAAATATTACAAGGCGTTGATTCTTTATTCTTTTCATCAAGGAGGTTTTCCTCATACTTTTGCCAAGGTAAGCATGGAACTAATAAATAATCATTATGTGCGGCAGGGTGCCATTATCGAACAACCTGACATGCAGATAAATTTTTCCTGGCCAGAAGAGGGTAACGGCATCCAAATTGAAGAGATTAATACCTATGAAGGAAAAAAAGATTACACAGGTAAAAATGAAAAGGTTATACAGCTCGAAAAAGGAGACTACTATTGCCAAACCCAATCTTGTATCTTGCTGAATCTTAGTGAAGCTAAGGATAACGCCTGTAAATTGACAGTCAATATTCGAAGTGCCAGCGTAGATTGTGCAGATGAGCTCAAACCCATATTTTTTAATAAAAGCTCCAACCTACTTGAAGCTTTAATATACTATATACACATACTTTTAGAGACCATTAAATGTTTTTTTGATGCGGACCCTCTTCTAAATGAAAGTTGGTTATCTAAAACTAACTCGACATTTTTTCAAAAATTAGCTGTCACTACAAAGAATGAGGATGAGAACCAGGCTCAGTCAAAGAATATAGTGCGGAATATTGTTTGATTTATCTGGTTTTTTTCTAGTTATATAAGTACAGGAAGTGCTATCCGTATGCTTTTTGTGGAGTAGTTTAAAGGCCTGATAATGGGACCCCTCTTTATGACTTACAATTGTAAACCAGATGTTTGCATTAAAATTTATTTTTTTATCTTTGTAAAAGTATAAGCCAGAAAAAAATACAAAATAAGTGTGAGAAATAAGCTGAGAAAGCGATGCCGATACTTGACATCTTAGTGGGGTCTCTTTACAATCTCGCCCCTCTTCGTTCGATGAAGAAAGTATTTTTTGAGCTTACTGTAACGCTTATAAACTTTAGTGTAAACGCAAACAAAAGTTTGATTTAAGCTAAAAAAAGAAGTGTTCAGACTAAATTTAAGCCACATTTTTGAGAAAAGAGATTACATGGCCACAATTAACCAGTTAGTACGAAAGCCGCGTATGCAAAGACACACTAAGTCAATGGTACCTGCGCTAGGTGAATGTCCGCAAAAACGTGGTGTTTGCACACGTGTTTATACGGTTACACCTAAAAAGCCAAATTCAGCTCTACGTAAAGTAGCGCGGGTGCGTTTGACCAACGGTATGGAAGTAACGACTTACATTGGCGGAGAAGGTCATAATCTTCAGGAGCACTCAGTTATTCTGATGCGTGGTGGACGGGTAAAAGACTTACCTGGTGTTCGATATCACGTGGTACGTGGGGCTTTAGATACCTCAGGGGTATCGGGTCGAAAACAAGGGCGTTCTAAATATGGTGCTAAAAGGCCCAAAGATAAATAAATTAAATAGCTAGGAATTTGAGTTATGCCAAGAAGACGTGTTGCTGCTAAAAGGGTTATTTTTCCCGATCCTAAATTTAAAAGTGAGTTATTGAGTAAATTCATTAACTCAGTAATGGAAAATGGGAAAAAAGCCGTTGCGGAAAAGATCGTTTATGGTGCCTTGGAGTGGCTGGATGCCCGATTAAAAGATAAGTCTAAAAAAATGGATAGAGGTGAAGAAGGGGATGAGGGAGGTGGTAGTGGCAAGCAAGCTTTTGACCTAGGTGCATTGCTCGATATTTTTGACCAGGCTTTAGATAATATCCGACCGAATGTTGAGGTAAGAGCAAGACGTGTGGGTGGTTCGACCTATCAGATTCCAGTTGAAGTACGCCCGTCGCGACGTACAGCCTTAGCTATGCGCTGGCTTAAGGTGGCAGCGAGTCAACGTAGTGAAAGGACCATGGCACAGCGCTTATCGGCAGAAATTTGGGATGCTTATGGCAATAAAGGTATCGCAGTGAAAAAACGAGAAGATACGCACCGTATGGCTAAGGCTAATCAAGCTTTTGCTCATTTCCGGTTCGGTTGATTTTAAAAAATTTAAAAGGTACTGAACGTGGATCGACAAACACCCATAGAACGCTATCGAAATATTGGTATTATTGCCCATATCGATGCGGGGAAGACAACAACAACAGAGCGTATTTTATTTTATACTGGGGTATCACATAAACTTGGTGAGGTTCATGAAGGCACCGCTATTATGGATTGGATGGCCCAAGAGCAAGAGCGTGGTATCACAATTACCTCGGCAGCGACCACCTGTTTTTGGGATGGTATGGCTCATCAGTTTCCCCAGCACCGTATTAATATCATTGATACGCCTGGGCACGTCGATTTTACGATTGAAGTTGAACGTTCACTGCGCGTCCTGGATGGGGCTTGTGTTGTATTTTGTGCTGTGAGTGGTGTTGAACCGCAATCTGAAACCGTCTGGCGTCAAGCGAATAAATATAAAGTGCCGCGTCTGGCTTTTGTGAATAAAATGGATAGAGCAGGTGCTAACTTCCTTCGTGTCGTTGAGCAAATAGCTAAGCGCCTAGGTAACCGCCCGATCCCTATCCATATCCCGATAGGCGCAGAAGAAAAATTTGAAGGCGTCATTGATTTGGTGCAAATGAAGGCTATTTACTGGGACGAAAGTACGCAAGGTATGCGTTTTGAATATCGAGATATTCCTGATGCCCTAAAAGCCGAATGCGAAACTTGGCATGAAAAGCTGATTGAGGCAGTCGCTGAAGCTTCTGAGGAAATGACAGAGCGTTATCTTAATGGCGAAAAGTTTACGACTGATGAAATAAAGCGCGCTATTCGTGTGTTGACCTTAGATAACAAGATTGTTCCAGTACTGTGCGGCTCTGCCTTTAAGAATAAAGGTGTGCAGGCTATGTTGGATGCTGTTATTGAGTATTTGCCAGCTCCTAATGATGTTGCAGCTATTAAAGGTGTGCTCGATGATGCTAATCAAACAGTTGCCGAAAGACCACCTGTTGATGATGCCCCTTTTGCTGCGCTGGCATTTAAAATAGCTACCGATCCTTTCGTAGGTTCGCTTGTATATTTTCGAGTCTATTCGGGTGTAGTAAAGAGTGGCGATGCTGTTTACAACCCAGTTAAAAGCAAAAAAGAACGTATCGGGCGTATCGTGCAAATGCATGCTAATACGCGTGAAGAAATAAAAGAAGTTAGAGCAGGTGATATTGCTGCAGCTGTCGGTCTGAAGTACACCACGACGGGTGATACACTCTCAGATCCGAATAATATTATTACCTTAGAGCGCATGGAGTTTCCTGAGCCGGTTATTTCTGTTGCGGTAGAACCTAAAACCAAGGCTGATCAAGAGAAAATGTCTATTGCGCTGAGTAAATTAGCTCAAGAAGATCCTTCTTTTCGGGTGCGAATAGATGAGGAATCTGGTCAAACAATTATTTCTGGTATGGGAGAATTGCATCTAGAAATTATTGTTGACCGAATGAAACGTGAATTTAGTGTCGAAGCGAATGTGGGTAAGCCACAAGTTGCTTATCGAGAAACGATACGTAAGGCTGTCGAACAAGAAGGAAAATTTGTTCGTCAAAGTGGTGGTCGCGGTCAATATGGTCATGTATGGATAAAGTTAGAACCATTAGAAGCAGGCAAAGGTTATGAATTTGAAAATGCTATTGTCGGCGGCGTTATTCCTAGAGAATATATTCCAGCTGTAGATAAAGGAATAAAAGAGCAATTAGAAAATGGTGTGATAGCAGGTTACCCAGTTGTAGATGTTAAAGTGATACTTTTTGATGGTACTTACCATGATGTAGATTCCAGCGAAATGGCTTTCAAAATTGCAGGCTCTATGGCTTTTAAAGAAGGTGCACGTAAGGCGTCACCCGTTTTATTAGAGCCGATTATGAAAGTTGAAGTGGTGACACCTGAAGAGTATATGGGTGATGTTATGGGTGATCTGAATCGACGCCGTGGTATTTTGCAGGGTATGGAAGATTTACCTGCCGGTGGTGGAAAGATGATACGTGCTGAGGTTCCACTTTCTGAAATGTTTGGTTATGCCACAGACTTACGTTCAGCGACTCAAGGACGTGCTACCTATACGATGGAGTTTGGTAAATATAACGAAGCTCCCGGCAATGTTGCAGATGGTATTATTCGTAAAAAAGATGATAGTAAATAATTAATAGTTATTGAGGTAAAAATTATGGCCACTGGAAAATTTGTACGAAATAAGCCCCACTTAAACGTGGGAACAATAGGCCACGTTGATCATGGTAAGACAACACTGACTGCAGCCATTACTAAATGTATGGCAGACAAATTTGGTGGAGAGGCAATTGCGTTTGATAAAATTGATAAAGCACCAGAAGAAAAGGCGCGTGGTATTACTATTTCGACTTCGCACGTAGAGTATGAAAGTGAAAAACGTCACTATGCACACGTTGATTGCCCAGGTCATGCCGATTATGTTAAAAACATGATTACCGGCGCTGCGCAAATGGATGGTGCAATACTCGTAGTAAGTGCTGCGGACGGTCCTATGCCGCAGACACGTGAACACATATTATTAGCACGACAAGTAGGTGTGCCTAATATTGTTGTATTTATGAATAAATGTGACATGGTTGATGACGAAGAATTATTAGATTTGGTAGAAATGGAAATTCGAGAATTACTTTCTAAATATGAATTTCCAGGTGATGATATTCCAATTATTCGTGGCTCGGCTAAGAAAGCGCTTGAAGCTTCAAAAGAAGAAGATGGCTGTGAAAAAGGTGGAATCTATGCGTTGATGAAGGCGATGGATAATTATTTTCCAGAGCCTGTTCGTGATACTGATAAACCTTTTTTAATGCCCATTGAAGACGTGTTTACGATTTCAGGTCGTGGAACGGTAGTCACCGGTCGTGTAGAACGCGGAATTGTTAAAGTCGGGGACGCGGTGCAAGTAGTAGGCTTACGAGCTGTACAAGATACCGCAGTGACTGGTGTGGAAATGTTCCGTAAGTTACTGGATCAAGGTGAAGCGGGCGACAACATTGGTGCGTTAATCAGGGGCTTGAAACGCGAAGATGTTGAGCGTGGGCAAGTATTAGCTAAACCGAACACTGTAGAAGCTTGGGTAGAGTTTGAAGCTGAAATTTATGTGTTGACTAAGGAAGAAGGCGGTCGACATACAGCATTCATGAATAACTATAAACCGCAATTTTATTTCAGAACGACTGATGTAACTGGAACGATTAAGCTTCCTGAAGGTTCTGAAATGGTTATGCCAGGCGATAACGTTAAAATTACAGTGACACTGATGAATGAATATGGTGTTGCAATGGAGAAAGGCTTACGTTTTGCAATTCGTGAAGGTGGTAAAACCGTAGGATCTGGTGTTGTTTCTAATCTCCTTAAAAAAGGTAAAAAGGCCTAGTGGTCAGTAGGAAATACTTATGTCTTTAAAAAGTCCAGATTTGCGTATTGTACTACTTGCGTTCGATCATCGATTAATCGATACAACAACGAAATTGATTGTGGACGCATTAAAACGAACCGGAGCTCTTGTCTCGCCGCTCCCTTTGCCGACACGCAAAAAGAAAACTACAACTAATACTTCACCACATGGCGATAAAGATGCTCGAGATCAATATGAAATACGTACGCATAAACGTATAATAGACGTTTATGCTGCAACTGATAAAACAGTAGATGCACTCAAATACCTTGAATCTTTACCTTCTGATGTGGAAATTCAAGTAATAATTATGAGTGATAAAAAAGAAAAGAGTGAAAAATAAGTAATTTCCTTAAAAAAGCTAATTTAGCAAGAAGCAAGAAAGGTGTTTAGTTATGACAATAGGTTTAATAGGTCGAAAATGTGGTATGACACAGATATATGCTGAAAACGGTTCAGCGATACCCGTCACGCTTATTGAAATTCTACCTAACCGTGTGGTTCAAATTAAAACTAAAGAACGCGATGGATATGAATCTGTTCAAGTAACAACAGACAAAAAATCTTCTTCACGTCTTAACAAAGCTGAAGCGGGTCATTTTGCTAAGGCTAACGTCGAGCCTGGAAAAGGTCTTTGGGAATTTCAATTGAATGACGAAGATAGTGAATTTGTTAAAGATTTATCATTAGGGAAAGAAATTACTATTGATCAATTATTTAAATTAGGGACGTGCGTAGATGTGACAGGAACTAATAAAGGTAAAGGATTCGCTGGTGTTATCAAGCGACATCATTTTGCTACGCAAGATGCAACGCATGGTAACTCGCTTTCGCATCGTGCTCCAGGTTCTATAGGTCAGCGTCAATCGCCAGGTCGAGTGTTTAAGGGTAAAAAAATGTGCGGACAATTAGGGAATCATCGTTGTACTATTCAATCTTTAGAAGTAGTTAAGGTCGATCCTAAAAGACATTTGTTGCATATAAAAGGGGCAGTGCCTGGAGCACCGGGCGGCCAGGTTATTATAAAACCTGCGGTAAGAAAAAAGAATAAACGAAACAAAGGTTAATCTTATTTGTAGAGATTAATTATAAATAACTATTTTGGAATGAGCTTTATGCAAGTGGCTTTAGTAACAAAAAATGGTTCGAATCAAGAACTGCAGTTGTCAGAAGCTGTCTTCGCTTGTCGTTTTAACGAACCGTTAATTCATCAAGTTGTCACTGCTTACTTAGCAGGAGGACGGCAAGGTACATGTGCCCAGAAAAATCGTGCTGCTGTGAGAGGTGGGGGGAAGAAGCCTTGGAAACAAAAAGGTATGGGACGCGCAAGAGCAGGTACTATCCGTAGTCCGCTATGGCGTAGTGGTGGCGTTACTTTTGCATCCACTACTCAAGATTTTTCACAAAAAGTAAATAAAAAAATGTACCGTGCAGCGATGCGCTCCATTTGTTCAGAGTTATTACGGCAAGGAAGATTTATAGTGTTGGATTTGTTTGAACTTGAAACCACCAAAACACGTGATTTAGTAGCTAAGCTCCAAGGTCTCAATGTTGATCAAAAAGTTCTTATTGTGCTTGAAGAAGTTAATGAAAATATTTATTTGGCAGCGCGAAATTTACATAAAGTTGAATTAACGGACGTGGAGGCTATCAATCCTGTTAATTTAATTCACTATGAAAAGATATTAATTACTGCGCCTGCTTTAAAACAAATTGAGGAACTCTTAGCATGATGAATGTTGCCCTAACACAGCAGTTGCGTCGGTTCAAGATTATTCAGCGACCGCATTTATCAGAAAAGTCTACGATGCTAGCGGATAAGCATCGACAATTTGTTTTTAAAGTATTAAAAGATGCGAATAAGTCAGAAGTTAAACAAGCAGTAGAATCACTATTTAATGTTAAAGTAGATGCGGTTCAACTTTTGAATGTAAAAACTAAAGCCCGTCGCTTTAAACAAGTTGAAGGTCAGTTGAAAGGTTGGAAAAAAGCCTATGTAAGCTTGAAAGAAGGTTACGACATTGATTTTACCGGAAAAAAATAGAGAGAAATAAGTTTTATGCCTAGCAAAAAAGCAAATCCTACTTCGCCAGGTCGTCGCTTTGTCGTTGAAATCTCCAAAGCAGGCCTGCATAAAGGTAAGCCACATAGTAATTTATTGTCTCCAATGCCTAAAAAAGGCGGACGTAATAATCTAGGGAGAATTACAACACGTCATCAAGGTGGGGGGCATAAGCAGCTGTACCGTTTGATTGACTTTAAACGTGATAAAGAAGGGATCATAGGCCGTACTGAAAGGATAGAGTACGATCCAAATCGTACTGCACACATTGCTTTGATACTGTATTCGGATGGTGAACGACGTTATATTTTGGCACCCAATGATCTTAAAGTAGGTATGCAAGTATCAGCGGGGCCTGAGTCTTTGGTACGGTCTGGTAATTCACTACCCCTGCGCAATATTCCTGTTGGGACGGTATTGCATGCTATCGAACTAAAGCCCGGTAAAGGAGCTCAGTTGGCACGAAGTGCTGGCGCGTATGTGCAGCTTATTGCGCGTGAGGGAGATTATGCTACTATACGGCTGCGTTCAGGTGAGCTGCGAAAAGTGCCTGTCGAATGTAAAGCGAGCATTGGTGTTGTCAGTAATAATGATCATAACTTGCGTTCTTTAGGAAAAGCCGGGGCATCCCGTTGGCGTGGAATTCGGCCTACCGTTCGAGGTGTGGCGATGAACCCGGTCGATCACCCGCATGGTGGTGGTGAAGGAAAAACATCAGGAGGACGACATCCTGTAAGTCCTTGGGGTCTACCAACTAAGGGATATAAGACTCGCCGAAATAAACGTAATGGAAAAATGATCATACAGCGACGCAAAAAGAAATAATTTAATTTGATGAGGTGATACTAGTGCCACGCTCAGTAAAAAAAGGCCCATATATACAGGGGCATTTAATCAAAAAGATACAGGCAGCCCAAGCTGCAAGTGTTAAGCGACCTATTAAAACATGGTCACGTAGCTCTATGGTTTTGCCTGAGATGATAGGTTTGACTATTGCAGTTCATAATGGCCGTGACTTTATCCCTATCTATATTACAGAAAATATGATAGGCCACAAATTGGGAGAGTTTTCTATTACGCGAACCTTTCGTAGCCATAGGGCAGCTGATAAGAAAGCCAAAGGTGCAGATGAAAAAAAATAGTTAATGAGGTATAGAAAGTGGAAGTTGCAGCACATTTAAAATACGCACGGTTGTCACCACAAAAGTGCCGATTAGTGGCGAATCAAGTACGTGGATTGCCTGTGGAAAAAGCACTGCAAATGTTGACACAAAGTGTCAAGAAAAATGCTAAGGCTATGAAAAAAGTTTTGGAGTCAGCTGTAGCGAATGCAGAACATAATGCGGGTGCGGATATTGACACACTGAAAGTAGCAACTATTTATGTTGATCAAGGTCCTACTTTAAAGCGTATGCAGGCTAGAGCTAAAGGTCGAAGTAATCGCATATTAAAGCCAACTTGTCACATTACAGTAAAAGTGTCAGATGATAATAGGGGAAAAAACTAATTATGGGTCATAAGGTAAATCCTGTTGGAATTCGTTTAGGTATTACCCGAACATCGACAGCAAGATGGTATGCAAAAAAATCACGTGAGTATGCGGATAATCTTTACAGCGATTTGTGTGCGCGTAAACTGATTGAAAAGACGCTATTACAAGCAGGAGTTTCTTCTATACGGATAGAACGAGCTGCCAAAAAATCGAAAATAATTATCTACGTTGCAAAGCCAGGCTTAGTGATAGGTAAAAAAGGTGAATACATCGATCGATTAAGAGAGCAGTTAGAAAAAGTTATGCTAGTGCCCGTTCGGCTTTCGGTAGTGGAAGTAAAGAAGCCTGAATTAGATGCAAAATTAGTTGCAGAAAATATTGCGCAACAATTAGAGCGTCGTGTTATGTTTCGTCGAGCAATGAAACGTGCTGTGCAAACGGCTTTACGATTAGGCGCACTTGGAATTAAAATTAATGTTGCGGGACGCTTAGGTGGCGCAGAAATTGCACGTAGCGAGCGCTATCAAGAAGGAAGTGTTCCATTACATACTTTTCGTGCGGACATCGATTATAGTTTAGCCGAAGCGCAAACCACCTATGGAAAATTAGGTGTAAAGGTTTGGATTTATAAAGGTGAAATTTTTGATCGTTCAAAAATTTCGAGCTTAGAAACTACCGAAGCTAAAACTCAGTTTCTTGATGATCGAAATCAAAAGCATTATAGTCGTAGACGTCAAACTGCTACTACTAAACATGCTGTAAGTAAAGAAATTGCAGATGAAGCTACGCGTTAAAATAATAGTGAAGAATAGGTAATTTGGGAAAAGATTATGTTGCAACCCAAGCGAACAAAATATCGTAAGCAGTTTAAAGGGCGTAATCGCGGTATTGCTACACGAGGCACAGAAGTTAGTTTTGGACAGTATGGCTTGAAAGCAACTGCTGCAGGCTTTATTACTTCGAGACAAATTGAAGCAGCACGTCGTGCTTTAACGCGACACATAAAACGAGGTGGAAAAGTTTGGATCAGAATATTTCCTGATAAACCGATTACTAAAAAACCTTTAGAAGTACGCCAAGGCAAAGGTAAGGGGAGTGTTGAGTATTGGGTAGCAGTTATTCAACCGGGACGCGTTTTATTTGAAATGGAAGGTATATCTACTGATATGGCTAGAGTAGCCTTAAAATTAGCAGCTGCAAAATTACCTATGACCACCAACTTTGTAACGCGGACGGTGCTTTAATGAAAAAGAAAGAAAAGAATGAATTACGAAGTTTACCTATCGAGTCACTCAAGGAAGAAAGTTTTAAATTAGGACAGGAAAAGTTTAAATTAGAAGCACAGCATGCGACGCATCAATTGACTTCGACGCATAGATTGAAAGCAGTTAGACGTATGTTAGCAAGAGTATTAACCATTTTACACGAAAATATAGGCCAGAAAGTATGAGCCAAGCTAGTAAAGTCAATCGTACCTTAATGGGACGAGTTATCAGTAATAAGATGGATAAAACCATCAATGTTTCTATAGTGCGTAAAGTGAAACATCCTAAGTACGGAAAATACTTAAAGCGTACAAGTAAGATTCTTGCGCATGATCCTGAAAATCAGTGTCAAGAAGGTGATACGGTTATTATTCAGGAAGGACGTCCAATTTCAAAACGTAAAGCCTGGTCGCTCCTGCAAGTGGTAGAGAAATCGATAAATCAGCAACCAGTTCCTGAAGAAACGGCGGGATAGGGGGGGTTTATGATACAAATGCAAACAGAATTAGCTGTAGCTGATAATAGTGGCGCCCGAACTGTGATGTGTATTAAGGTATTAGGCGGATCAAAACGACGCTATGCCGGGGTTGGAGACATCATTAAAGTCAGTGTTAAAGAAGCTGTTCCACGTGGTAAAGTGAAAAAAGGTGAAGTTTGGGATGCTGTTGTTGTGCGTACAAAAAAAAGAGTGCGTAGAGGGGATGGTAGCGTTATCCGTTTTGATAGTAATGCGGTTATTTTGTTAACTGCACAAAAGCAACCATTAGGCACGCGTGTATTTGGTCCTGTTCCGAGGGAATTGCGTACCGAACGCTTTATGAAAATTATCTCATTAGCATCTGAAGTATTATAAGGGTAGAGCACAACATGCGTAAAATTAGAAAGGGTGATACTGTTATCGCTTTAGCCGGTAAAGACAAGGGTAAGCAAGGTAAGGTATTAGACATTAAAGTTACTAAGAATCGTGCTCGCGTAGAAGGCATTAACTTAGTAAAAAAACATGTGAAGCCCAATCCCCAAAAGAATATTGCAGGCGGAATCATTACGCAAGAATCCTCTATTAATTTAACGAATTTGGCTTTATATAACCCTATAACCAAAAAGGGCGATAAAGTCGGAATTAAAAAACTGGAAGATGGGAAGATGGTGCGCATCTTTAAATCTAACGGTGAACTGGTTGATATCTAATAATTAGGTGAGATTTAGATGGCAAGGTTAAAAGAACATTACTTAAATACGGTTAGGAAGCATCTTAAGCAAGAATTTTCCTATGAAAGTGTTATGGAAGTGCCACGTATTACTAAAATTACACTTAATATGGGTGTAGGAGAAGCCGCACAGAATAAGAAGGTTATAGATGCAGCCGCGTTAGATATGACGTTAATTGCCGCACAAAAACCGATTATTACTAAGGCCAAGAAATCTAATGCAGGCTTTAAAATTCGTGAAGATTGGCCTATTGGCTGTAAAGTGACACTGCGAAAAACTCGTATGTACGAGTTTTTGGATCGTTTAATTAGTGTAGCAATACCGCGAATTCGAGACTTTCGTGGGTTTAGTCCTCGGTCGTTTGATGGTCGTGGAAATTATAGTTTAGGAATTCATGAGCAAATTGTTTTTCCTGAAATTAAATACGATACTATAGATGCCTTACGAGGTATGGACATTACGATTACTACTACTGCAAAAACTGATCGGGAAGGCCGGGCTTTATTAGCAGCATTTGAGTTTCCATTTAAAGAGAATTAATAGTTATGGCAAAGAAAAGTGTAATTATGCGCCAGAAAAAGCGTGAACTTATTGTTAAAAAGTTTGCAGCAAAACGTTTTGAGTTAAAAGAAATTATTTACAGCCCAAATGCATCTGTTGAAGATAAATCGTTGGCACAACAGAAAATTCAATTATTGCCACGTGATTCTTCTTCAGTACGATTACGCAACCGTTGTCGTTTAACAGGACGGCCACGTGGAGTTTATCGGCAATTTGGATTGTGTCGAAATATGCTGCGGCTTTATGCTATGAAAGGTGAGCTCCCAGGATTAGTTAAATCAAGCTGGTAAGGTAAAAAATATGAGTATGCAAGATCCTATCGCAGATATGCTCTGCCGAATAAAAAATGCCCAAGCTATTGAAAAGCCAACGGTGTCGATGCCTTCATCAAAGATAAAATTAGCTATTGCTAAACTGTTAAAGGAAGAAGGGTATATTACTGATTTTCAATGTGATGAAAAAGGATGTAGGTCCTCGCTGACAATAGTTCTAAAATATTATTTAGATAAACCCGTTATTGCTTCATTAAAACGTGTAAGTCGTCCGGGATTAAGGATTTATCGTTCTGCGTCTGAGCTACCTAAAGTAGTAGCTGGTTTAGGAATAGCAGTTATTTCTACTCCAAAAGGGTTAATGACCGATAGAGCAGCTCGAGCTTTAGGTCAAGGCGGCGAAGTTATTGCTATCGTTGAATAAACGTTAAGATAAAGGTAGGTATGTCAAGAGTTGCAAAAAGTCCAATAAATTTCGGCGATGCGCAGGTCACGCTGGATGGTGAAACATTAGTTGTTAAAGGCAGTAAGGGTGTATTAAATTTAAAACTGACTAAGCAAGTCAATGTTGAAATTAAAGATAAATCTTTACAAGTAAGTCCTATCGATGAGAGCGCTATGGCCGATGCCTTAGCTGGGACTACGCGTGCTAATATTGCTAATGCGATTGTGGGTGTAGTTGATGGGTTTAAGAAAGTTCTGCAGTTAGTTGGTGTGGGTTATCGTGCCAATGTGCAAGGTAAAAAAATTAACTTAACATTAGGATTCTCGCATCCTAGAGATTATGAAATACCGGATGGAATTACTATAACAACGCCGACACAAACTGAAATAGTAATACAAGGTTTTAATAAACAATTAGTTGGGCAGGTTGCAGCGGAAATACGTCAGTATCGTCCACCTGAATCTTATAAAGGTAAAGGTGTTCGTTATGCAAATGAACGCATTAAATTGAAAGAAACTAAGAAAAAATAGTTATTCGAGGTGGGCATGTTAGACAAGAAGCTAAAGCGAAAACGTAGAGCAACCAAAACTCGTGCTAAGATACGTCAACTGGGTATTCCACGCCTTTGTGTGGGACGTACTTCTAAGCATATTTATGCGCAAATTATTGTCTTTTCCGATCGAGGCGACAAAGTATTAGCGAGTGCTTCTACACTAGATAAAGAAATCAAGACCCTAGGTACTACTGGAAATAATGTAAAATCAGCAACAGTTGTCGGTGATTTTATTGCAAAAAGAGCATTAGCGGCTGGAATTAATCAAGTCGCTTTTGATCGTTCAGGTTTTAAGTATCATGGTTGTATCAAGGCATTGGCAGAGGCAGCCCGGGAAGCCGGATTGCCCTTTTAATTAAAAGGTTATTCATCGATGAGTTTTGACCAATCAACAAAAAGTGATGGCTTGCAAGAAAAATTAATTGCAGTTAATCGTCACGCTAAAGTCGTCAAAGGCGGACGTATTTTTAGCTTTGCTGCGGGGGTTGTAGTAGGCGATGGCAAAGGCCGTATTGGTTTTAGCAAACGTCCTGCGAGAGAAGTTTCTGTTGCTATGCAAAAAGCGTTGGAAAAAGCACGGCGTGATATGCTGACTATCGAACTGAATAATCATACGTTACACCATCCATTAGTAGGTCGTCATGGAGCGACTAAAGTTATTATACTTCCTGCCGTTGAAGGAACAGGTATTATTGCGGGCGGTCCTATGCGCGCAATTTTTGAAGTATTGGGGATTAAGAATGTTATTGCGAAGATTATTGGATCCTCAAATCGAATCAATGTTGTGCGCGCCACTTTAAAAGCGTTGTCCGGCATGTCTACACCTGAAATGATTGCGGATAAACGTGGAAAATCGGTCAAAGAAATTTACGAATAATTAGGTAATAGGTAAGTAGATATGTCAGAAAAAAAATTGCGCTTGACTCTTATACGTAGTATATCTGGTCGTTTACCTCATCATACCGCAACAGTTCTTTCATTGGGCTTAAAGCGATTAAATCAGATCATTGAAGTTAAAGATAATTTACCTATGCGTGGGATGATCGATCAAGTATCTTACTTACTAAAAGTAGAGGAAATTTAAAACTATGTATCTTAATACATTGAAACCTGCCTTGGGCTCAAAGCCTGCTGTAAAGCGCGTAGGGAGAGGAATAGGTTCTGGCTTAGGAAAGACTTGTGGCCGAGGTCATAAAGGCCAGCGCGCTCGTGCGGGTGGTTTTCATAAACTAGGTTTTGAAGGTGGACAAACACCTTTACAACGTCGTTTGCCTAAATTTGGATTTACATCATTTAAATCATTATCACTACAAGTGCTGCGTATTGATGAACTAAACAAAGTCAAGTCTGACACTATAGACATCCAAGTGTTAAAAGACTGCCGATTGATTTCTTCACTGACAAAAGAAGTTAAATTTATAGCCACTGGAAAACTTGAAAAATCAGTGACTATAAAGAAAGATATAAAGTTAAGTAAGGGAGCAGAGGCCTTAATTAAGGCAGCCGGTGGCCGTGTCGAGGCTTAAATAGATGGGTAAAAAAATTAGTAGCCATCTAGCAGCAACAGCAGCTGCGGCAAAGGTACGCGCACCTAACAGCGGGTTTAGCGAGCTAAAAAGACGTTTAGTATTTGTTTTGTTGGCATTGGTTATTTATCGCATAGGTGCGCATATTCCAGTGCCAGGCTTAGATCCACATCGTTTAGCGGATTTGTTTAGTCACCAGAGTAATAGTATTTTAGGGTTATTTAATATGTTTTCGGGAGGGGCCCTTTCCCGGTTTACGGTTTTTGCTTTAGGCCTTTTACCCTATATTTCAGTTTCTATTATTGTTCAGCTGTTAACAGCAGTAACCCCTGCATTAGAAGAACTAAAGAAAGAGGGCGAATCAGGACGTCGTAAGCTTAATCAGTATACACGGTACGGTACTGCGCTATTGGCGTTAATCCAAGCGGTGGGCATGGCAAAATGGTTAGTAGGCAATCAAGTTGTTATAAATCCTGGATTTTTCTTTTATTTTGTAGCCACAGTTACATTGGTTACAGGTACGATGTTTTTAATGTGGTTAGGCGAGCAAATCACTGAGCATGGTATTGGTAATGGTATTTCGCTGATAATTTTCTCAGGAATAGTATCAGGACTGCCAATGGCATTGGCTAAATCCTTAGAGCAGTTTAGACAAGGACAAGTGCAGTTTTTAACATTACTTTGTATATTAGCTGTTATTGTTTTGGTGACCGCGTTTGTCGTATTTATGGAACGAGGACAGCGCCGTATCACAGTTAATTATCCACAACGTCAGCAAGGTCGAAAAATTTATAGCGCACAAACGAGTCATTTGCCGTTAAAGATCAATATGGCAGGGGTTATTCCACCCATATTTGCTTCTAGTATAATGTTGTTACCAGGAACTTTCGCAAATTGGTTTTCTAACGTGAAAGGCTTGAGTTGGCTAGGGAAGCTTAGTTTCTGGTTAGCACCGGGACAACCCCTTTACATCTTGTTATTTGCTGCGGCGATTGTATTCTTTTCTTTTTTTTATACGGCGTTGGTTTTTAATCCCAGAGAAACGGCAGACAATTTAAAAAAATCAGGAGCATTTATTCCTGGTATTAGACCCGGTGAACAAAGTGCCCGGTACATTGATACAACAATGACCCGACTTACTTTAATAGGTTGTATTTACCTGGTTTTGGTTGCCTTATTACCTGAATTTATGATATTTACTTGGCACGTCCCTTTTTATTTTGGGGGCACATCTTTATTGATTATTGTAGTGGTTATTATGGACTTTATGGTCCAGGTTCAATCTTTATTGATGTCTCATCAATATGAGTCGCTACTTAAAAAGGCCAATTTGAAAGGTTTATCTGGTGGCCCAGGTAATGCCTATTAATTGGCTTATAGAATATAAGCTTCATCTTAGAGGTTACTATGAAAGTTAGAGCGTCAATTAAAAAAATTTGCCGAAATTGTAAGGTTATTAAGCGTAAAGGAAAATTAAGAGTTATTTGCTCAGCTGAGGCGCGTCACAAGCAGCGTCAAGGCTAGTGTTGCTTGGTTTTTAGTTAAGTGGGAAACGACTGAATTCTCTGGATTAAAATTTAGTTAAAACGCGACTTAGAACCAGCCTAGATACGCTAGTTAGTGATGAATTTTTGTGAGAGTGTTATTGATTTTTAGTCAGGAGTGAGATACCCTACTGCGCCTTCTGAAATATCTTAAATTTAAGGGTTGGGAGTAAAAATGGCTAGAATAGCCGGTGTTAATATACCAATAAATAAACACGTCGTTATAGGTTTAACTGCAATCTATGGGATTGGACGATCACGTGCTAGGGAAATATGTCAAGACTTAGATATCCCGTCTGATACAAAAGTCAAGGATCTTTTGGATGCCCAGTTAGATGCTATACGACAGAAGATTCTTACCTATAAAGTAGAAGGTGACTTACGACGAGAGGTATCCATCAGTATCAAGCGTTTGATGGACCTAGGCTGTTATAGAGGTATCCGCCATCGTCGTGGTTTACCAGTTCGTGGTCAACGTACTCGGACTAACGCGCGTACGTGTAAGGGTCCTCGTAAAATGATTCGCAAAGATTAATGGTCATCCGCATTAAAAAATGTATAAGCGTAGGTATTTACTAATATGACAGATAGCTCACATGTTCCTCGTTACGGTTCACATGCTTCTCAGCCGCCTTTGACTATGGCCGATAAAGCTTCAGCAGCAGCTCACCGTAAGCGTAAAGAGGTTATACCGGATGCAATAGTTCATCTGAGTACCTCGTTTAACAATACAATTATTTGTATACGTAAAGGTGGTGATACTTTAGGTATATCTTCAGCTGGAGCGTGTGACTTTAAAGGTACTAAAAAAGGTACAGCCTTTGCTGCTCGAGTTGCTTTCGAAAAGGCGATAGAAAAAGCCTACGATAAATATAGAGCTAAATATAAACATAATTTGGGGCGTGTTGAAATTAGAATAAAAGGACCCGGTCAAGGATCGGAACAAGCAATTATGGCATTGAAGAACAAAGATATAGAAGTTACCCAAATAATTAATATTACTGGCATCCCTTTTAATGGTTGTCGTCCTAAAAAGAAGCGTAGAGTTTAGAGAATAAATAGATCAATTGGAGTAAACAACTTAATGGCTAGATACCGAGGTCCTACTTGTAAATTAGCACGCAGACTTGGAACTGATTTACAGTTAAAAAGTGGCATACGTGCACTGGATAGCAAATGTAAGTTAGCTACACCTCCCGGTATGCATGGCGCTAAACGTGGAAGATTGTCTGAATTTGGCGTATTGTTTCGACAAAAGCAACTAATCCGGCATACTTATGGTGTGTTGGAAAGACAATTCCGAATTTATTATGCTAAGGCTGCTAAACGTAAAGGCATTACCGGCGAAAATCTACTTAAATTGTTAGAATGTCGCTTAGATAATGTTATATTTCGTATGGGATTTTCTGCGACGCGCGCTGAAGCCAGACAGTTAGTCTCGCATCGATCCGTAAAAGTTAATGGAAATATTGTTAATATCCCTTCTTACCAAGTTAAGGTGGGTGATGTTATTGAAATTAAGGAAAAAAGTAAGGCCCAAACTCGTATTCAAGCCGCGCTAGAGCTTGCGAAACAAAAACCTCAGCCTGGTTGGATAGATGTGGATTCCACTAAATTACAAGGAATCGTTAAGTTAATTCCTGAGCGTAGCGAATTGCCTTTAGAATTTAATGAGAATCTAGTCGTTGAGTATTACTCTAAGTAAGAAGGTAGCCCATGTCGACGAATGTTAAGAAGTTTTTAACTCCCCAGACCATCGATGTTCAAAGCATTGCGCCAAATAGAGCGTTAATTACTTTGCAACCTTTTGAAGCTGGTTTTGGTCATACCTTAGGAAATGCTCTACGTCGCATATTGCTGTCATCTATGCCAGGTTGTGCAGTTGTCGAAGTAAAAATTGAAGGTGTACTTCACGAGTATAGTAGTCTAGAAGGTGTGCAAGAAGATATTATTGATATTTTGCTTAACTTAAAAGGCATTGCTTTCCAAATGTTTTGCAAAGAGGAAGTCACGCTTGAATTAACCAAGAATACCGTAGGACCTGTTTGTGCGGGAGATATTACTTTGTCGCATGACGTTGAAGTTAAGAATCCTGATTTTGTTATTGCGCATTTAACCAAGCCAAAAGAGTTTAAAATGACACTTAAAGTTGTCAGAGGACGTGGTTATCAGCCAGCATCGCTACGTAAGGCAGACGATCAATTCGTGAGTGAAGTTGGCTCATTACAATTAGATGCACGCTTTAACCCTATATTACGTGCAACTTATGCAGTCGAAAATGCACGTGTCGAGCAGCGTACTGACTTAGATAAATTAGTTATCGATTTAGAAACTAACGGTACCATCGAGCCTGAAGAAGCGATACGTCGTGCTGCTACCATTATACAAGAACAATTACACACTTTTATTGAGTTACAACATGAAACAGTAGATGAGGTTGTTGAAGATCTGGTTGATATTAACCCGATGCTATTACTTCCTGTTGATGAATTAGAATTAACGGTACGTGCGGCTAATTGTTTGAAGGCCGAACATATTTATCGTATTGCCGATTTAGTCACAAAAACAGAATCAGAACTTCTTTCAACACCGAATTTAGGTAAAGTGTCTTTATGGGAAATTAAAACCGCTTTACAAAAACGTGGATTGTCCTTAGGTATGGATGTTCCTATTCAGCAACTGACCTCTCTAAAAAAGTCTTTGGAAGGTGCAGAAGAATCTGAAAAATTAGAAAAAGCTGAAGATATTAATAAAGATTAATTTAAAAGGTTAAGTGTTATGCGTCATCTTAATTCCGGCCGGCGATTAGGCCGAACATCCAGTCACAGAACCCTGATGTTCCGTAATATGGTTAGTTCTTTGTTAACCAAGGAAATCATCTGTACTACCTTAGCTAAAGCTAAGGAACTACGTCGAGTTGCTGAACCACTTATTACTTTAGCAAAGATAGATAGTGTCGCTCAGAGACGGCTGGCTTTTGATCGTTTACGTAATAAAGAAGCGGTGGCTACACTGTTTAATATCATAGGTCCACGCTTTAAAAAAAGGCCAGGTGGATATCTACGCATTTTGAAATGTGGATATCGTGCTGGTGATTGTGCGCCCATGGCTATAGTTGAAATGGTTGAACGTACTGAGAATGAGAGTACTTCATAATATAGACTGAATTTCTTCCTTTCCAGCAATAAATTCCCGTTCAAGAAACTCATTTGCCATAATCTTTTTTTTAATATCGGTTAGTTGGATAGTGTGTTATTTCTTTTGCCTTATCTAAGGCTACTTCTAATTCTAGATTAAATTGCTCTAATAGTTGCATAGAGTAATTATGCTTTGTTATTGCAGCTTCTAGTGTCATGATACTGACTTTGAGTCGTAACCATCCACAATAAGTACAAGAACCTAATAACTTATGTAATAGATCTTTAAGTTTTTTCTGTTGTTTTTTTTGAAAGGCTAGATTGATTTCATTTTGTATTTTAGGAGTTTCTTTTAGGAATAGATCGAGTAATTCTTTTAATAGTTTGTTCGAATTTTTGGTGAATACTTTATCTATACTTTTATCCATGATCGGCAGATCGGATGATTTTTTACCCATAATTCATTATCTCTAGTTGCCATATACTTTAAGCAGTTTAATCAATTGGTGTGATCTAGGCGAGATATTCATGCATATTGCTACGAGTTGTAATCTGTTGATTGTTTCTCTATTAGGCCTATGTTTAAATGTGGAATATTTTACTCAATTTTTAAAAATTCTGTGGCTAAATTATCTTATTTTATATCTAATGAAGAGCTTAAAGCTGCATTATTAGAATTTAGACATTTACAAGACATATTACGTTGGGGATACACGCAATTTAATAAAGCAAATCTTTATTATGGGCATGGCACTGACAATTCTTGGGATGAAATACTTTATTTAGTGTTATCTACACTAAAATTGGGGCCACATTTAAATCCATGCTTTTTAGCGGCAAGTTTAAGCTTAAACGAACGCCGTTTACTCATTGAAAATATTCGTCAACGTGTTGAAAATCGTATCCCTACTGCTTATTTGGTGCACGAAGCACGTTTTGCAGATTTATCATTTTATGTTGATGAACGTGTATTAATACCCCGTTCACCGATAGCCGAATTAATCCTGCGTGATTTCAGTCCTTGGATTGAAGATACCAAAAGAGTTAATACAATACTCGATCTCGGAACGGGTAGTGGTTGTATTGCGATTGCTTGTGCGTATGCCTTACCTGAAGTCCGTATTGATGCCATCGATAATTCTAAAGATGCATTAGCTGTGGCAGCCATTAACGTAGCCGCACATAAATTACAAGGTCAAATTAATTTAATACATTCCAATCTTTTCCAAAAACTAAGCAGCCGTCTTTACGATATTATTATTAGTAATCCGCCTTATGTTGATGCTGAAGATTTTGCGAGTTTGCCGCTAGAATATCAGTATGAACCTGCCGGAGCCCTAGCAGCGGGGAAGGAAGGTTTAGATTTTATTATTAAAATTCTTAGGAAGGCAAAGCAATATTTGAAAGAAAAAGGTATTTTGATTGTAGAAGTGGGTAATAGTAAAAAAGCCTTAATCAAACGTTATCCGAAACTTCCTTTTTTTTGGTTAGAGTTTGAAAATGGTGATGCGGAAATATTTTTATTAACTCAAGAGCAATTAATGCGTTATGAGCAAAAAATTTAATTTAGCACTAGTCGGTGCTACAGGTTTTGTCGGCCAATCTGTATTAAATATTTTACAGCAGCGAAAATTTCCGATTAACAATTTATATTTACTCGCCAGTGAGCGTTCCTCTGGTGAGACGATGGAGTTTAATAAACAACCATTAATCGTATCCGATTTGGCTGGGTTCGATTTTAAGCAAGCGGATATCGCGATATTTACAGCAGGTTCGGCAGTTTCTGCTGAGCATGTTCCTAAGGCGACGCAACAGGGCTGTCTAGTGATTGATAATACACCTCAATTTCGTTACGACGAGGATGTTCCTTTAGTTATTCCAGAAGTGAATCCCCAAGCGTTAGCTGGCTATAAAAAACGTCATATTATTGCTAATCCAAATTGTTCTACGATACAAATGTTAGTTGCTTTGAAACCTATTTATGATGTTGTGGGCATTACACGTATTAATGTTGTTACTTTTCAGTCTGTTTCTGGGGCAGGGAAAGCCGCTTTTCATGAATTGATTCAGCAAGCAGGTCAGTTATTAAATGGTTTACCTATTAAGCAACCCAAAGCGTTTACGCAACAAATTGCCTTTAATGTCATTCCTCATATTGATGAATTTCAGGAAAATGGATATACGCGTGAAGAAATGAAAATGGTCTGGGAAACTCAAAAGATTTTTTCCGACCAAAGAATTCAAGTAAATCCTACCGCGGTACGAGTACCAGTATTTCATGGACATTCAGAAGCAGTACATATAGAAACTATGAAAAAAATTAGTGTAAACAAGGCCAAGCAGGTATTAAAAAAAGCCCTTGGCGTGTTAGTTGTCGATAAGCTTGCTAATAATGGCTATCCGACACCCATTTCACATGCTGATAGTGATAAAGTCATAGTGGGGCGAATTCGAGAGGATATTTCCCATCCCTTGGGTTTGGACATGTGGATAGTCGCTGATAATATTCGTAAAGGTGCCGCTTTAAATGCCATACAAATTGCTGAACTTATGATTGAGCACTATATCTAGTTATATCAAAGTATAAGGATTCTGCTAGCAGCGCATATATTTCTTTAGAGTAAAGTGGGTTTAGGTTAAAATAGTAGCTTATGGCAGATAATCCAAGTAAAAAAAATTTCTTTTTAGTAGATGGTAAACTACGTTTTTCCTCTGAAACAGAAGATGAGGGTGGTAGCGGCGCTGGTACAATAACACTCAGTGTTGAACAGTTAAATGGCTATTTAAACGCTGCGTTTAACAAAGAACGTCGGGAAAGTTGGCAAAGAAAAATTGCTGCTTGTCCTTTCTCAGAAGATCCTAACAATTTTCTCAGTAAGAAGAAATCAGGCTCTTGTGGTTTTAGCGAATCACCACAGCCTCACCCCTTGTTATCAAAAACCCAGCAATTTAGCGGTATAGATGATAAGCTGACTTCAATACCTGCAGATAGTTCTGAAGCGAGCGAATTCCCCAAAAAACGGTTAGAAAATCAACACCGTTTACAAAAAAATCTCGGTTTAGGTGCAAGCAAAAGTGTAACGCTTACTAGATAATAATGGTAAAACATACTTTTGCTCACGAAATTTTATTTGGTACGCTAACGGGTGTAGAGCAGTTTATCCAAGCAGGAGCGGATATTGAAGAAACCGACGAATATGGTTTTTCGCCTTTAATAGAAGCAACGATTGCCAATAAGTTAGATGTTGTTGCTTTATTACTAGAATATGGGGTGGATATCAATAATGCCGATATCACGGGTCGCACGGCATTACATTGGGCAGTCGATAATCATAATTTAGCTTTATGTGAATTGTTACTTGCAAATAAAGCGGATGCTAATGCTTATACCATCGCAGGACAAGCGGTCTTAGTTTACCCTTTACTCAGGCAACAAATTGAATTAAAAAAATTACTCTACCGATATGGTGCTAAACTAAGTTTTGCTCAAGATTTTATTCAAGCCAAGTTACTCGGGCACCGTTATGAATTAGTAGGCCAGGTAGATATTGTTAATGCCACAGGTCGTTTTATAGAGATAAACTACGAAGGATTTTTTTTAGAATTTACACTCGATGTCATATTAAATTCTTTACGTCGCTATCAGAATAATTTTTCTTCACGCCATTTGCGGCCTCACTTCGACAATTTAGCAAAATTAATTGCAGCATTTTCTAACGCGCAGGCATTACTCAGCTATCAACATTATACCATCAATATTAAAGACCATACGCATAGTATAGATGCCTTGCTCGATCAAGAATTATTATTATTGCCTATTGCTTATGAAGGCCATGCCATTGCATTGATTAAATATAAAAATTTTTTGATTCGTTGCGACCGAGGTGAGAATAGTTATCGTGAAGGCAGTATTGTTATTTATGAGTGTCAGTATCCTTATGCTTGGGACAACGAGTTTTGTAAACAGCTAATATACACACGGTTATCGCGTGAATTTTTGACACAAGGAATACATCGCCACTTAGGCTTAGTTGCTATCGCGAATCTACCTATCCAAGGACAAATTATTGGCAATTGTTCTTGGGCGAATATAGAAGCGAGTATTCCAACGATGTTGTTTTTGTTGCAGGGGATTAATTCTGAAAGCCAATTAGTTTCTTATTATGAAAAATATCAACAGCATGCATTTGGTTTTTTTCAGGACTGGCAAGCCTGGGATAAAGATCGTGCTTTAGAGGAGTGCATACAAGGGTTTTACTATAGCAATAAAGCGCGAAGAGCGACTAAAGCTACTTTATTAGCAGCCATTTTATTTCAAAACTCGCTACACCATCTTAATGATCTAAAGAAAGCTGAAGCGCTGTTAAAAATTTTGACTTTAGCCGATTATAATTATTTGCTAAAAAGTTACTTGAAGGTATATTGGCAATTAAATAAGACGATACAGGGAAAGAACTTAATAAGCCTGCTAGATGCTTGCGGTGTGAGTCGAGAGCTTTTATAAGATTTAGCTAAGGGAAAATAAAGATGAACAGGGAACTTATAACAGGTCAACAGAATTGTTTTACCCAAAACAGTATTAAACAAAGAGAAATAGAAAAATGGAGTGTCAATAAAAAACTGAAAATATCGCGTCCTTTTATTAGTTTACCTGCTTTTAATTTGCGTATTTTAAGAGACATAGGAATAGAAAAACTGAACGAAAATATACCGTCTTCAGTTCTTAATGAAAAATTATGTCGTTTTTTTTTTGGCTTGAGGGAAAAAAACGTTCTCGTCTTCTGCTTTTATATCTAGACCTCCAAGTCGGTCTAATATCCGTTTTTAGGGACAATTTTTTCTTTTATCACCTACACAAATGCATACCGAAGAGCAGGATTATTACGTGAATACCACAGAAATAGCATCGACAGTCCAGCTGTGCTGGTAGACACCCTTAAAGCTTATTTTTTCAGCCAAACCCGATTAATTGTTTGAGTCATAAAGACTTGATCAGAATGGATTTATCCCATTGTAATTGCAGTACTGAATAGAGTATACTCTCTCCCGCTATCGCGGGGTGGAGCAGTCTGGTAGCTCGTCGGGCTCATAACCCGAAGGCCGTAGGTTCAAATCCTACCCCCGCTACCAATTTTATTGAGTGAGAGGCCCCATTTAGGGGCTTTTTATTTGGAGAGATGGGTAATTTTATAATTCAAAGCCTTTTGTAGACGATGAAAAACAATTCAGCGATAGAAGCAAAAATATTACCAACAGTTGAAGCGCTAGGTTATGAGTTATGGGCTTGCATTTATCTGACACAAGGTCAGCAAAGTGTATTGCGCATCTATATCGATAGTGAAAAAGGTATTACGCTTGCTGACTGTGAGCGGGTAAGCCGCCAGATTAATGCATTATTGGATGTAGAGGGTCCTTTATTAGGTCGTTATAACTTAGAAGTTTCCTCTCCAGGCTTAGATAGACCTCTTATTAAAGAAAAGCATTTTCAGCGTTATGTGGGTCATAATGTACGTGTTTCTACGCACACGCCTATCGATAATCAACGCAAATTTAAAGGGTTTTTACAATCAGTAGGAGTGGCTGGGATAGTGCTGAGCAAGGATGGAAAAGAGTTGAAATTAACGTGGGACAATATTTTGCGTGCGAATGTATTGCCTGAAATGAATAAATAACCGGAGGCAGGCTATGAAAAAAGAAATTTTATTAGTGGCAGAGACGGTATCTAACGAAAAAGATGTTGATAAAGAGTTAATTTTTAAAGCGATAGAAGCCGCTTTAGCGATGGCTACTAAGAAAAAAGCGGGTGAAGATATTGATGTCCGAGTGGCTATCGATCGCCGCACCGGCGACTATGATACTTTTCGTTATTGGACGGTCATTGCAGATGAAACTACAGTGAATCATCTTGAAGATGCTCATAGCCCTTTTGAGCCTTTAAAACAAATACTATTAAGTGAAGCTAAAAAACGTGATCCTAATAGTCAAATAGGGGATGTGATAGAAGAGCGTATGCCTTCGGTGGAGTTTGGTCGTATTGCTGCGCAAACAGCTAAGCAAGTCATAATCCAGAAAGTCAGAGAAGCTGAACGGGCCAAGATAGCTTTGGCTTATACCAGTCGAATTGGCGAGCTGTTATCAGGTATAGTCAAACGTATTACACGAGAAGGCCTGATCGTAGATTTAGGTGCAAGCGTAGAGGCATTTGTTCCACGCGAAGAAATGATACCCCGCGAAGAAGTGCGATCCGAAGATCGTTTGCGCGGTTATTTATATGCCGTGAATCCACAAGTGCGGGGCCCTCAGTTATTGATGAGTCGTACACGCCCAGAAATGTTAACTGAACTCTTTAAGATAGAAGTACCAGAGATAGGTGAAGAGCTCATTGAAATTAAAAGTGCAGCGCGTGATCCCGGTTCACGCGCAAAAATTGCGGTTAAAACCAATGATGGTCGCATTGATCCGATAGGTGCTTGCGTTGGAATGCGTGGGGCGCGTGTCCAAGCGGTGTCGAGTGAATTGGCTGGCGAGCGAATTGATATTGTGTTATGGGATGATAATCCAGTTCAATTGGCCATCAATGCGATGGCACCTGCTGAAGTTGCTTCTATTGTAGTGGATGAAGACACTAAAGTGATGGATGTGGCCGTGCAAGAAGAGCAATTGTCGCAAGCGATAGGTCGTAATGGTCAAAATGTACGTTTAGCCAGTGAATTAACAGGATGGATTATTAATGTTATCACTGTAGAAGAAGCAGCAAAAAAAGTGGTTAAAGAATCAGAAGGTTTACAAAATCTTTTTATGGAACAGCTTGCTATTGATGAAGAGCTTGCTGAAATGTTAGCCCGAGAGGGATTTACGAGTTTAGAAGAAATTGCTTATGTATCAGAACAAGAGTTATTAGATATTGAAGAGTTTGATCCCGAATTAGTAGAGACCCTGCAGAATCGCGCAAAAGAAGTGTTAGCAGCACAAGATACGACTAAGCAAAAATTGGCAATATCTGAACATGAGAAATTTTTAGAACCGCATCAAGATTTACTTTCCTTGGAAGGCATTACCGAAGAGATAGCAACCACATTAGCTAAAAAAGGTGTTTCCTCACGCGAGGCATTAGCTGAGTTGGCAGTCGATGATTTGTTAGATATTATCGAATTAGATCGTGAAGTGGCGGGTAAGCTAATTATGGCTGCGCGTGCTCCTTGGTTTGCCGAAGAGAAAAAATAAGAGAGTAAAAACGAGCGTACGACCGGTGTATACACTCAGAAAAACTTAGTAAGTTTTCGAAGCTGTCAAATATTGGCAGGAGAAGCATGTATGACAGAAAGTATTAAAGATAAAACTGCAAATAAGTTTTCCACTGAGCTTGGAAAAGAAACTTCTGCAGATAACAGCCCTAAAAAAGTGATTACCTTGACGCGTACTCGTAAAAGCACGAGTTTACTTAAAGTAAAAGATACGTCAGGTAAAGCCAAGACCATTAAAGTTCAAGTTCGAAAGAAAAGAACTTATGTGAAAAGTAATGAAGGCTTAATAGATGAAGAGACTAATCGTGCTAACGAAGCAAAAGAAACGAAAGAAACAGAGGAGTTAGCGCAGCAAGTAGAAAAAACTGCTGCAGAAAAATTGAACGCAGCTGAAGCACAAGCTGAGTCCACTTCGGAAAGTAATAGTTCAACGAAGGAAGAGTCCGTATTATCTAATGAACCTGTGGAAAAAGAGCAAGTGCCTGTATCTGAGAAAAAAATTATAGCTCCCGCAACAAATCCAGAGAAAAAAGCTAAGCCAATTAACGAAAAAGTGATTATTGCTTTACCCACTAATGCAGAAAGATTGGAACGTGAGAAAAAGCATAAAAACCGTAATTTAAAAGAAAAAGAACTGGCAAAATACCGACATAAGTCGATTTATCAACTTGAAGATGAATCAGATGAACAATTCCGTCATCGAAAGAGAACTGGTAAACACAAACGCCCGGATCAATTCTTACAACAGCAATTTGAAAAGCCGACTGTTGCAGTCGTTCATGAAGTTGGAATTCCTGAAACAATTACGGTGGGTGATTTAGCGCAAAAAATGTTTATCAAGGCAGCTGAGGTCATTAAATCTTTAATGAAGTTGGGTGTAATTGCAAACATTAATCAAGTAATTGATCAAGATACGGCTACACTCGTGGTTGAAGAAATGGGACATATTGCTAAGCCTGTTAGTGCTAATGCATTAGAAGAAGGCTTAGTGAATACGACACAGCTGCAAATGGGCGAATTGCTAGCTCGTCCACCTGTGGTGACCATTATGGGTCACGTTGATCATGGGAAAACTTCTCTTTTAGATTATATCCGACGTACCAAAATAACTCAGGGAGAAGCGGGTGGTATTACACAACATATCGGTGCTTATCACGTAGAAGTACCAAAGGGAGTTATTACGTTTTTAGATACACCAGGTCATTCGGCTTTTACGGCGATGCGGGCACGCGGTACAAGAGTGACGGATATCGTTGTATTGGTTGTCGCAGCTGACGATGGTGTGATGCCGCAAACGATAGAAGCGATTCAGCATGCTAAAGCGGCGAACGTCCCTATAGTAGTTGCAGTGAATAAAATTGATAAACCTGAAGCCGATCTAGATAGAATAAAGAATGAATTAGCTAAACAAGGTCTCAATCCTGAAGAATGGGGCGGAGATACGATGCTTATCCCTGTTTCAGCAAAAACAGGTGCTGGCATTGATGACTTATTAGATTCACTTTTGGTTCAAGCAGAGATATTAGAGCTGAAAGCACCACAAGAAGGACCAGGACAAGGAATCGTTATTGAATCGCGCTTAGATAAAGGAAAAGGTCCTGTTGTAACTATATTAGTACAACGAGGAAAAATACATAAAGGCGATCTTTTATTAGCAGGTACGGCTTATGGTCGTGTCAGAGCATTGCTTGATGAGCGAGGTAAGTTAGTCGAAGCAGCGGGACCTTCTATGCCCGTTGAAGTATTAGGTCTATCGAGCGCCCCAGTGGCCGGTGATGAAGCTGTGGTTGTTGCTGATGAACGTAAAGCGCGAGAGATTGTTTTATTCCGTGAAGGAAAATTGCGCGAGGCTAAATTAGTTCAACAACGCATGATTAAAACGGATGATATTTTTGGCCAGTTGGATGAAAACCAAGTTAAGACATTAAATATTATTTTAAAAGCCGATATGCAGGGATCCGCAGAGGCTTTACAAGAAGCCTTGAATAAGCTTTCTACTTCTGAAGTTAGAATAAAACTTGTCTATGTGGGTGTAGGTGCAATTACCGAATCCGATGCTAATCTTGCTTTAGCTTCAAAGGCATTAATTTTAGGATTTAATGTGAGAGCCGATACTACTGCAAAAAGAACAGTAGAAAAAGAAGGCTTAATAATGAATTATTATAGTGTTATTTATGACCTGATAGACCAAGTTAAAAACATCATGAAGGGGTTATTGGCCCCAGAAATAAAAGAAAATATTTTAGGTTTAGCAGAGATCCGTGAAGTGTTTCGCTCCGCTAAGCTGGGTGTTATTGCTGGGTGTATGGTGACAGAGGGATTAGTGCGACGTAATGCACCTATCCGATTGTTGCGCGATAATGTTGTGATTCATGAAGGTGAATTGCATTCATTACGTCGTTTTAAAGATGATGCTTCAGAAGTCCGCCATGGTATGGAATGCGGTATCGGCATTAAAAACTTTACCGATGTACGGGTGGGGGATATGATCGAAGTGTATGAACGTATTTCTATATCCAGAACACTCTAATGCCAAAAGAATTTAATCGCGTCGCACGTATTGCCGATCTGATACAGAAAGAATTAAGTAATAATATTTTAAATAAAGAAATAGCGGATAGTCGTTTGAAATTTATTACGATTACATCAGTAAAAGTTTCACGTGATCTTTCTTATGCAGATATCTTATTCACACAGTTGGATGTGGAAAATTCAAATGATAAATACCAAAGTAAGGAGCTAGCAGTCAAATTATTAAGAAAAGCGTCTGCTCGTTTACGTTATGCTTTAGCACAACGTTTACAATTACATAAAGTTCCTAGCCTGCGATTTTTTTATGATGATTTCATGGAGGAAAGTGATCGTATCCATAGTTTAATTGACAGCGTTATTGCAAAAGATAAGGCCAAGCGGTCTGAATAAGCGAATAAGTCATTAATTTAAAAATGCGAAGAGTAAATAGTTATTTTTATAAAAGAATAAATTATGCACCCCTTAAGCTCTAAAAAACGTTCTATCAATGGTATTTTATTGCTGGATAAACCTAAAGGGATGACCTCGAATCAAGCACTACAAACAGCAAAACAGTTATTTTCAGCAAATAAAGCGGGGCATACAGGAAGCTTAGATCCATTAGCAACAGGTTTGCTGCCAATATGTTTTGGAGAGGCAACAAAATTTTCTCAGTTTTTACTCAATGCCAATAAAATTTATTGCGTGAGTGCTCGCTTAGGTATTAAAACCAACACCGGTGATGCTGAGGGAGAAGTGATAGAGTCGCGTCCCGTATCTAAATACTCGGCTGATCAATTAGAAACAATTTTATCTTCTTTTCGTGGGTCTATCTCACAGATTCCACCGATGTTTTCAGCGCTAAAACATAAAGGTCAACCTTTATATAAATTAGCTAGACAAGGTATAATGATAGAGCGTAATCCGAGAACCGTGACCATACATAGCTTATGCCTGCAGGATAGCAACGATATAGCAGACAAAAATTCAAGTGCGAAGAGTATACTCAATTTAGAAATTAAATGTAGCAAAGGAACTTACATTCGCACCTTAATAGAAGATATAGGTGAAGCCTTAGGTTGCGGTGCTTATGTACATGATTTACGTCGCTTAGGTGTAGCTAATTATCTTGCTGAACAAATGGTGAGCTTGGAAGAATTACAAGGCTTAAGCCTAGCCGAATGCGATCAAAAATTATTGAGTTTAGATAATTTCTTAAATGAATGGCCGATTTTAAAAGTTTCACAAGCAGCGGCTTACTATCTTTATCGTGGACAAGCAGTATTACTACCTAATCTTCCAAAGCAAGGATTTGTGCGCTTACTACTACAAGAAAGTGGGCGATTTATTGGAGTAGGAGAAATTCTAGAGGATGGTCGTGTTGCGCCACGGCGTTTAGTGGATTTAAGTAAATTAAGTATTTAACTGACAATTACTTACAATTTTGGCTTAACCATTAGGCATGAATTGTCTATATTTTAATCAATCAATAGTAATATTATGGTAATTAGCGAGGTCTTTGCTAGGCTTAAAGGGAGATACATACTTAATATGTTTTAATTAGGAGCTCATATGAACAAAGGTAAATTTTCTAATAACGATAAGCATCAAAAACCACAATGGCCGGGTTCTGCAGGTCATGGCCCACAAAAACCAAACGAGCACACTCCTGGGCATCACCCACAACCAAATAAACCATGGCCAGATCATAAAGATAAACGCTAATAGTCGTGTTATTGCTTTTGGATAAGCTTGCTAAGTTTTAGCAGTTGATTGGGGCAGGAGCGCAACTGAGATGGATGATCATAGATCATCCATCTTTTTTTATACCGCTCGACATCAACATGCAAAATTTTTACATTCACAGCGAGCGTATCCCAATCACATGACTACATGACTGGCTCAAGCCAAGCTTGGGCTCAGCCATTCAAGAGGAGAATCGCGGTTCTCCTCTTGGAAATCTCCATCGCGAATAGAAGAGCTCTTAAGTTTTTATGCGGGAAAGATATTCGCCGGTACGCGTATCGACTTTAATTAATTCGCCAATTTGGATAAACAGAGGAACACGTACAATAGCACCGGTCTCTAAAGTAGCCGGCTTTCCACCGCCACCAGACGTATCACCCCGCACGCCCGGATCTGTTTCCACTATTTTTAAAATAACAAAATTAGCGGGTGTAATGCACAAAGGAGAGCCGTTAAATAAGGTTAGCGTGCATGAGTCTTGTTCTTTCAACCATATTTTGGCTTCAATCACTGCCGATTCATCAGCAGCGTATTGTTCATAGGTTTCGGCATCCATAAAGTGCCAAACATGTCCATCGTTATAAAGATATTGAACCTCAATATCAAATACGTCAGCAGCCTGTAAGCTATCTCCAGATTTTAAAGTACGATCAATAACGCGTGTATTTTTTAAATTACGTAGTTTAATCCGGTTAAAAGCTTGCCCTTTTCCTGGTTTAACGTAATCATTTTCTAATACTAAGTAAGGTTCATTATCTAACATAACCTTCATACCGTTTCTTAAGTCTTTAGTTGAGTAATCTGCCATAAAATCAATTAGAAAAGTTAAAGTTTAAATAGATGTTCGCGATAATAACGTAATTCGTTAATGGAGTCTCGTACATCCTCTAGTGCCAAATGTTTGGATTTTTTCTTGTAGCCATCCAAGATACTAGGGCTCCAACGATAGGCTAGTTCTTTTAAGGTACTGACATCTAAGTTCCGATAATGGAAATATTTCTCCAACACCGGCATACAACGTGCCAAAAAACGCCGATCTTGACAAATACTATTACCGCACATGGGCGATTTATTGGGGGGGACATGCGTCATAATAAATTCTAAGGTTTGCTTTTCCGCTTCCTCTTCAGTAGTTTTGCTGATTCTGACTCTATCGAGTAAGCCTGAACCCTTATGTTGACGCTTATTCCAATCATCCATGCCGGTTAATAGTTGTTCAGATTGGAATATAGCTAACACAGGACCCTCTTCGATAATCTCTAATTGGGAATCTGTGATAATGGTTGCAATCTCGATAATTTTATCTTGACTGGTATCAAGTCCTGTCATCTCGAGATCGATCCAAATTAAATTATCCGCTTTGGGCGTCATGTTAGGACCTTTTAATAATTATTACTATACTCTTGGCACTTGAATTTTTGTCTATGTTGCCGCTCAACTCGCAATCCTCATATATCTTGAAGGAATGAAGGTTACTCCATTATCGCGACGCCTTGTCAAAAATCCAATTGCTGTGATTATATAAATTGGCTGTCGCAATTTTCAATCAAGAAAATTATTTATCATTTATATTATTATATTATACCTCGGCCTATTAAAGATGCGAATATTTTAAATGTTAGTAATTTTGAGTATATTTCTCTGGATTGTCATGCGCTGCGGCAAGGACAAGTAAATCTTACGAGAATTCATAGGAAAATTTATGTTATTACTATTCTTTTTTATTTTAGTTGCTTATTTACTGGGATCTTTGTCCAGTGCGATTATCGTGAGTAAATGTGTAGATCTACCGGATCCTCGTACGCAAGGTTCAGGGAATCCTGGAGCGAGTAATATCCTAAGGATAGGTGGAAAAAAATTAGCGGCTATCGTTTTACTAGGTGATATGCTCAAAGGGTGGATTCCAGTTATGTTAGCTAAATTATTTGGTTTGCCTTTAGCGTCTTTGGCATGGGTCGCTTTTTTTGCTTTTATAGGTCATTTATATCCAGTTTTTTTTGGTTTTCGTGGTGGAAAAGGGGTTGCAACGGCACTGGGTGGATTGTTCGCCTTAGCTTGGCCTCTAGGTTTGATAGGACTATTAAGTTGGGGAGTGGCGTTGTTTGTATTTCGTTACATTTCTGTTGCATCAATATTAGCTGCTACGGTGACTTTTTTGTATGTTTTTTATAATTATCCTTTATCTGTTTACTTACCCATTTTTTTAATGACAGCATTATTGATAATACGTCATTTTTCAAATATACAACGCTTATTTCAAGGCACAGAACCACAATTAATTACATCTGAATTTAAACGTAAAAAATAACTTTTATACCTGTTTTGAAAAATTTATTATTGGAACTTTTTACAAAAAAAATTTTATGTTATGTTGAGTATAAAGCGTATTTAAAATTAAATTATTTTAATAAAAAAGGAGATTATTCATGCCGATTAAACTTAAAATTTTTTCTGCCACAGAGCCATCTAATCCCTTGCAAGAATATCTAAATACTATTTTACCTTGGCCTAAAGAGAAACTAGAGAATGCTGAAAAAAAATTAAGGGCAGCTTGTGCCGCTGCAGATTTGATTAAAAAAAATACGGATATACCAGAAAAATCCTCTAAGGATTCAGATCCTCTAAAAACAGCCGCAGCTAAAGATAATCTTACTATACTATCGGCGGCTATCGATAATACTGCGCAAATGAACCAAAAGGATCAACAAACTATAAGTGAATATTTATCCGGTCTGGATTGTTTGAGAAAAGAAAATCAATTAATTTTTGGGAAAAGATTAGGAGAATCTAATTTAAGTTTAGGTTTCGGCTTAACTGATATTTTAGATGAAGTGGGAATACCTTATTATAAGAAAAAACTTTTATCAACCAATAGCTTTACTTATCAAGTAGGGCAATATTCCAATCAAATGGGCGCGGTTGAGTTTGCAATAACCTATGATAATAAAATTTTTATTGTTTCTAAGCCTGAGGGTTCAATAGCAAATAATTTATATAGAATGACACAAGGAACTTTGCTAAAAGCAGTAGGGTGCATACAAATTGGTAGTGGACAGAGAGAAGAAAGCATAGGAGGTGATACTGATCCTGTATTAAAAGGGACAGTAAACTATATTTCAATTTATAATGCTTTTTTTGATGCCCCAAAAGATAATATCGCTGTTTCACTGTTTGTCTTACAAAAATTGGGTATTGATCTAGGCGCGACCAAAGTAGTTATTCCAAATGATAATGCCTCATTAATTACTCATACTGATCCTGATTGTAGAATTGCAATTCATGGTGAAGTGAAAAATGCTGTGGATTATTTAGACGAAACTCGTTTTCCTGGAGCTAAAGCACTAGCTAAAAAAAAATTAACTTTTTTTGATAAGATTGATGAACTTTTCTGTAGTATCGATGATGAGATTTTTTTAAAACGCAATAAGAGCATTATACAGAAGATTTATGAAGAAAAAGAGCTTCTTAAGTTAAATTTAATTAAATTGTTTAACTGTGCTGAAGAATTGCTAAAAGATACCGAAAAAAAAACTAAAGTAACTAAAATTAAAGCGGGATTGCAGGAGGATATCAATCAACCCTCAACCTCGAGACAAACTATAGCCCGGCAAAATAGTGTACTCAAGACTACTAGTATTGAAAAACCAACAGGATCTTTTAATAACTATTGGCAGTGTATAAAAGAAAGTACTCAATTGTTTAAAGGAGAAAATATTGAACTAATTTTTCTTCTCCCTGAAATCAATATGGTATTAGCTTATATATTACAAAATGGTTTAACGGTTGAAGAAAAAAATCAATTAGAGAAATGGTGTGTTCCTCAAATTACACTATCTGAGATTAGAGTTATTCCAGGGCGAGGGTTAGATATAGAAAATATTCCTCTTTATATTGTATTTTATGAGCAAGACCCCATAAAAACCTGCATCGCATTATTAAAAAATTATTCTAAAGGTAGTGGTTGGCAGGGTATTATGTATAGATTTTTTTCGGGGGCCTGGAACCGAAATTATAAGGACGCTGTTAATAAATTTTTATCGGCCTATGATAAAAATGAGCTACCTGACAATATAAATATCTGTGGGATTTATGAAAAATTAAAAGATTCAGGTTTGATGTTTACTTATGACGCGGAGAGTAAAAGTAGTTTAAGAAAAATACTTTTATTTTGTGCTAAGCTTAATAATGAAGAAGAATCTTTATTTCATTTAATTCATAATTGTTCATTGACATCTTTCCCCCCTCCTGATGAAGATAGACAAATTGATTGCTGCTGTTAGCTTAATGGAAAATGATCTAATCCAATTGATCTAAAGGATAACGCGCAATAGTTTTTATTCCTAGATTATCACTTTGGCCCAAATTTAAGCGTCGATAACCTAAATAAGCAATCATTGCTCCATTATCTGTGCAGAAGCTGGGTCGTGGGTAGTAAAGCGTGACATCATGCTGAGTCGCCATGTTGGTGAGCTCTTTTCGAAGCCAGATATTGGCAGCTACACCACCTGCGACCACTAAACGACGCAGACCCGTTTGCTTTAAAGCACGTGCTGCTTTGATAACCAAGGTATCCGCTACAGCCGCTTGAAATGCATGAGCAATATCTGCTTTAGTTTGTTCAGTTTGGTCACTATTTTTTAATGTCGTACTTACAAATGTTTTCAAACCACTAAAACTAAAATCACAACCCAATCTATTTATCATAGGGCGCGGGAAATGGAATTTTTTAGGCTTACCTTTTTCAGCGAGTGCCGCAATGGCAGGTCCACCCGGGTAATTTAAACCTAATAATTTGGCCGTTTTATCAAAAGCTTCGCCCACCGCATCATCTAGACTTACGCCTAAAATCTGATAATCGCCGATACCATTAACTTGTGCCAGTAGCGTATGACCGCCCGATACTAATAGAGCAATAAATGGGAATTCCGGGACATGTTCTTCTAGCATAGGCGCGAGTAAATGGGCTTCCATATGATGTACCCCTAAGCTAGGAATTCCCAGTGCCCAGCCTAAACTACGCCCAAAAGTGGCACCGACCAATAGCGCCCCCGCTAAGCCAGGACCTGCACAATAGGCGATACCATCGATTACCGAGAGCGTGAGATTAGCAGTGGCCAGGGTTTCCCGTAACAAGGGTAATATTTTCAGGATATGGTCGCGTGAAGCTAATTCTGGAACGACGCCGCCATACAGATTATGTAGCTCAATTTGGCTATATAGCGAGTGTGCAACGAGACCTTTTTTATGCTCATAAATCGCAATACCCGTTTCATCACAGGAGGTCTCAATCCCTAATACACAATGTATGTTGTTTGGATGGAAATCGGGTTGTTTTGAATAGAAACTTTGCATTTTTATGGATTGCTGGTTAGAATTAGCACCTATTTTAACTTTAATTGAGGAAGTGTACTACATGCCCGGCGTAATACTTAAAACCAGCGAAACACTCGAGTCGGCTATCCGCCGTTATAAGCGTGCCTGTGAAAAGTCAGGTATTTTCGCTGAAGTGCGTCGTCGTGAATACTACGAGAAACCGACTGAGGCGCGCAAGCGTCGTTTTGCTGCTGCGGTTAAACGTTGTCGTAAGCGTTTGATGCGCGATAACCCTTGCTTTATAGCTAAAACAAAGCGTAAGCATTAATCATGGTTAGCTCTCTCAAACAGCGAATTCAGGAAGATATGAAGCTTGCTCTCCGAGCACAAGAAAAGCAACGTTTGGGAGTGATACGACTTATTTTGGCGGCGGTTAAACAGGTTGAAGTGGATGAGCGCATTGAAGTAGACGATACGCGTATTATGCAGATACTGAATAAAATGATTAAGCAGCGTCGCGATTCCATTGCACAATATGACCAGGCTAAACGTGATGATTTAGCCCATCAAGAACGTTTAGAAGTCAAGATTATTCAAGCTTATTTACCTGGGCCCCTAAGTGAAGCAGACATTGATTGTATATTATCTGAAGTTATAGCTAAAGTAGGCGCAACTTCAGTTAAGGATATGGGGAAGATCATGGCAGAACTCAAAGAAAGATTACAAGGCCGTGCGGACATGACACAGATTAGTGAAGAAATTAAAAAGCGTTTGACTTAAAAGCTCGTTTTTTTATTTTGCATAGCAAACACAGACAAAAATTCAAGTGCGAAGAGTACCAGGAATATATGTCGTCTATCCCACAGGAATTTATTAATGAGCTCCTAGCGCGCGTTGATATAGTCCAGCTTATTGATACACGCGTTCCGCTGCGAAAAAAAGGTAAAAATTATATTGCCTGCTGTCCTTTCCATTCCGAAAAAACACCTTCCTTTACCGTGACATCAGAAAAGCAATTTTATTATTGTTTTGGTTGTTCTGTGGGTGGAAACGCTATCAGTTTTTTAATGGAATATGAAAAACTAAATTTTGTAGAAGCGGTGAACTCATTAGCGGAGCAAATAGGAATAGAAATTCCGCAACATGCAAAACATCAAGAAATATATAAAGCTTCTTCTAATCTTTATAGTTTGTTAGAAGAAGTAGCGCAGTTCTATGCGAATGAGCTACGACATAATAAGCTCGCAATTAATTATCTTAAACAACGTGGATTGTCTGGCGAGATTGCTAAAAAGTTTAACTTAGGTTATGCACCAGCTGCTTGGGATACCTTACTCAGAACTTTTAACGATACAGAAAATTTATTTGCAGCGGGTTTATTAGTCAAAAAATCCGAAGGCTTAGGTTATTATGATCGTTTCCGGGATCGAATTTTGTTTCCCATTCGGGATAGAAGAGGACGGATTATCGGGTTTGGTGGCCGCGTCTTAGTACAACAAGAACCCAAATATTTGAATTCGCCTGAAACCACGCTTTTTCATAAAGGTAAAGAGTTATATGGTCTTTATGAATCATTTCAGGCAAATCGTCAGCTTGAACGTATCTTGGTGGTTGAAGGTTATATGGATGTTTTGGCATTATTCCAAGCTAATCTTCCCTTTGCTGTCGCAACCTTAGGTACAGCAACCGGTCGCTGTCAAATAAGCCGATTGATGAGCCATACACAAGAAATAATTTTTTGTTTTGATGGCGATATTGCTGGAAAAAAAGCGGCGTGGCGCGTACTTGAACAAAGTTTAGATTTATTAACCGATGGTTACATACTGCGTTTTTTACTATTACCCAATGGCGAAGACCCCGACTCTTTAATACAAAAAAAAGGCCGCACTGAATTTATCGCTAGCCTAGAGCAAGCACAATCTTTGGGTGATTTTTTATTTGGTTATTTGTTAACGCAAGTCGATATCAATCAATTAGAAGGTAAAGCACGGCTGGCAAAACTAGCGGTTCCACTGATTGAAAAAGTAGCGGTGGGTATTATTCAACATAAATTATTTGAACAATTGGCGGCTTTAGTGAACATGGATGTTGTGACATTAAAAAAAGTTACCGTCAATGATAAAAATAATTCAATAAAAACTATGCAAAAAAATAGTTATAAACCTAGAGCCAATCGTTCTTCACCAATGCGTTTAGCGATTGCTTTGTTAGTGCAATTTCCCCAAATTGTTAAATCACTTTCCGACAAGCAATGCCATACGCTAAGCAGATTAAAATTGCCTGGCAGTGATTTTTTAGTTCAATTATTTTTACTGCTCAAACAAAACCCTGAGCTAACGAGTGCGATGTTATTAGAATATTGGCGAGAAGACGAGCCTCGTCGTAAAATTCTTCAACAATTGATTAATTATCCCCTCGCTATCCCTGAGTCAGGGGTACAAGCCGAATTTCACGATTTACTTAAGCATTTAAAAAAAGCAATTGCAGAAGAGCAAATCGATAAGTTATTACAACAAGGAAAGCAAAGTGGTTTAAGCGAAGCGGAAAAAAAGCATTTATATGGTTTGATGCTGAATAATATCAATGATAAATAACTAATTAAATGAAATGTTCTTCGGTATGCTGTATTTCCCCATTTTAGTTAAAAAAGACGCACTTTAAACATGGACTTTTTATAAAACCTGTGTATTTTGTGTGAGGTTCCAGGTGTAGTCCTAGAAGCCGAAGTTGAGTTGAAGCTTAAAAGATATTGACACAAGGAAGTAATACAAATTCTGACAACATCCTAATGTGGGAGTTAATATTATGCATATTGGAGTTCCTAAAGAAATTAAGAATCATGAGTATCGAGTGGCTATCGTTCCTTCTATCGTTCGCGAATTGACTGATCACGGTCATCAGGTGTTTATTGAAACGAATGCAGGAAGTGGTGTTGATATTTCAGATAATGACTACCAAGAAGCGGGTGCTACTATACTTAATAGTGCACAAAAAGTTTTTGAACACGGAAATCTAATCCTTAAAGTTAAAGAACCGCAACCACAAGAATGTGCTTATTTAAATGAAGAAAAAACGTTATTCACTTTTTTACATTTGGCCGCTGATAAAAAACAAACAGAATTATTATTAGCCTCGAATTGTACGGCTATTGCTTATGAAACCGTCACCGATGCGCGAGGTGGGTTACCTTTATTAGCACCGATGAGCGAAGTAGCAGGACGCATGTCGATACAAGCGGGTGCACATTGTCTAGAGAAAGCACAGGGCGGACGAGGTATTTTACTATCCGGTCTTCCTGGTGTTGCATCTGCGAGTGTTGTTGTTTTAGGTGGCGGAGTAGTCGGTAGTAATGCCATTCGTATGGCTTTAGGTCTAGAAGCTCAAGTGACCGTTTTGGATAAATCAGTTGCTAAGTTAAAAGAGTTAGATCTCCAATTTGGTGGCCAACTGAATACTATTTTTTCTACACAAGATGCGATAGAAAAATATGTACCACTGGCTGATTTACTAATAGGTGCCGTGTTAGTACCCGGTGCTGAAGCGCCGAAGATTGTAACAAGAGAGTTATTAAAAAAAATGCGTCCAGGTTCGGTGGTTGTGGATGTAGCCATCGATCAAGGTGGATGCTTTGCGACAAGTCGACCGACAACGCATACCGATCCTACCTATATAATTGATGATATTGTTCATTATTGTGTGAGTAATATGCCTGGAGCCGTACCACGTACCTCTACATTTGCTTTGACGCATGCTACACTTCCTTACATTTTGGCCTTAGCAGATAAAGGAATTTATAGCGCTTTGGCTGACGATGTTCATTTAAGAAATGGTTTGAATATTTCACGGGGTTGGATTACACATCAAGCGGTGGCCAATGTGTTTGATAAACCTTATGTTTCTGCAGTGGAGGTTTTGAGTGCTTAATTGTTTTATTCATGAATCCCAGCGATCGATTCCAATTACGGCCATTTTGCCTGGGCAATGGTCAGCTTGGTTAATGGATCAAGCCAAAACCACACAGCAATGGCTACAAGCGATTAATTTTATAGCAAAACCAGGAAGCTATAGTTTAGTTCCCGGAGCAGACGGGCAATTGCAGCAGGTTCTATTAATTCGTAATGATGAATCAGATTTTTGGACATTCGGTTTACTTCCCAGTGTCTTACCAAAAGGGCATTACCATATTGAAGGGATCCATAACGATAAATTACAGGAACAGATTGCTCTAGCATGGGGTTTGGGTGCTTATGAGTTTATACGTTATAAAAAATCAATTCGGCCTTTAGCGCAATTGCTTATTTCGAAAAAGGATCATACAGAATTAAAAATAAAACTTGAGGCGATTTATCGGGTCCGTAATTTAATTAATACACCGGCAGATGATATGGATCCGGCCGAACTAGTAGAAAATGTATTTCAGATTGGCAAAAAATATCATGCCACTGTGACACAGATAATCGGTGATGATTTACTAGCGGCTAACTATCCCGCTATTTATACGGTCGGTAAAGCGAGTTGTCATAAACCACGCTTAGTGGATTTAAAATGGGGTGATAGCAAACATCCAAAAATTACTTTAGTGGGTAAAGGAGTGTGCTTTGATTCGGGTGGATACAATTTAAAGTCTGGCGGCAATATGTTGGCTATGAAGAAGGATATGGGTGGTGCAGCGAATGCTATCGGCTTGGCTGAAATGATCATGGCGTATCAATTACCCGTGCGTTTGCGTTTATTAATTCCTGCAGTGGAAAATTTGATTGCAGGCAATGCCTATAAACCCGGCGATATTATTCAGACTCGACATGGTTTAACCGTAGAGGTTGCGAATACTGATGCCGAAGGTCGTCTTATTTTAGCGGATGCATTATGTGAGGCTGATAGTGAAAGTCCAGAACTGTTGATTGATTTTGCGACCTTAACTGGTGCCGCAAGGGGTGCCGTCGGAACAGAAATAAGTGCCTTTTTTACTGATCAAGAACAATTGGCACGCGATATTATTCAACATAGTCAACAAGAGCAAGATCCTGTATGGCGTTTGCCTTTGTATAAACCCTATCAAAAACTACTCGATGGCAAATTTGCTGATTTAAATAATTGCGGATCGTCTCCTCTTGGGGGTGCTATTACCGCGGCTTTATTCTTACGTAGTTTTATTAGCGAAAAAACAACCTGGTTACACTTTGATTTTAATGCATACAATGTCAATTCCAGACCAGGTCGACCCGAAGGAGGGGAGGCTATGGCGATATTAGCAGTGTTTAGTTATTTGTCAGCACGCTATATAAATTAAATTATTTATCTTATTAAAATTTTTACAAATAATTTTCTTGTAAAAAAAGATTCGTTATTTACACTGCATTTTCTAATTTTTAGATTTGGAAAAATAAAAATATGAAAATAATCGAGCAGCTTAACCAGGAAATTGTAACACTTAATCAAGAAATTACAGGAAAAGAAACTGATCTTAAAGATTATAATCAAGATCTAAAAATGTTAACTACACGTCGTGTTAGCTAACAAACTTAAGTAACAAAAAAACAATGAAATATATGATCTTAAATATCGAACCAATTTAACTTCAACTGAAAGCGCAAAATTGGCTAGGTTAGAAAGCAAGCTTCCTTCGGATCAACAAGAATTGCGTAGCTGTGAAAGCGAATAGAAAGCTTGTTCTCAAAAAGAAACGAACTTGATACTTGAAATTGGTCACTTAAAAATTAAATTAAACCAATTAAAAGTGGAATTACGCACATTAAAATCTGCCAGATCAATTGACTATAGCAGTCGAAGCAGTTACCGGAGTAGCTTCGGAAGATAAGAATTGCAAGACAAGCAATTAAATTTAAGATAAAATCGACTCGTTAGATGGCGCGGGGTGTCGGAAACGGCTGAGAATATGACCCGTCGAACTTGAACTGATTCATATCAGCGTAAGGATCGCCTTCAAAAAATTCATTCCCTATTTTGATAGGGAAGTTTCCCTTTTGCCATCTCCATTTTTATTTTTTAATGAGAGGGTTTTGGCAATGTCATTATTAAAATCTCGTGTTAGCTTATTACTCAATTGGTATACGAATCCTTATCATGCACCGATTATTGTCGCGCAGCAATTAGGCTTTTATGCGCAAGAAGGCATTAAATTGGCGATACTTGAGCCTAATGATCCGAGTGATGTAACAGAGTTAGTCGGTTTAGGATGCGTCGATTTTGGCGTGAAGGCGATGATCCATACGGTCGCTGCTAGAGCGAAAGGCTACCCAGTCCGGTCGATTGGTACGCTACTTGATGAACCTCCTACTGGCCTCATCGCCTTAAAATCAAGTGGAATTCGAAACTTTCATGACATAGTCAATAAACGCGTAGGCTACATTGGCGAGTTTGGGAAGAAAATTATTGATGATTTAGCGAGGCTTGCGGGCATTGACAAAAATAGTTATGGAACCGTTCGCATAGGAATGAATGTCACCGATGCGATCTGTCGAGATATTATTGATACGGGTATTGGTTTTGTTAATTTCCAAAAAATTGAATTAGAACACCTCCGCGGTGAAACGGTATTTTTGCGTATCGATCAGCTTGCCGGCTTAGGTTGTTGCTGTTTTTGCTCAGTGCAATTCATAGTTCCAGAGCAAACCTTACAAAAGCCGGAATTAATCCAAGCGTTTTTGCGAGCAACCCAACGTGGCGCAGCATTGACTACCGAACAACCTGAAGAAGCCTATGAATGTTTATGTCAAGCAAAACCACAATTACGTACGCCGCTTTATCAAAAGATTTTTATGCATAGCTTGCCGTTTTTTTCACGTAATTTACTAAACGTTGAACGAGATTGGGATAAAGTAAGTCGTTATACTCAGCATTTAAATATTGTCGACGAACATTTTGTTATAACAGATTGTTATACCAATCAATTTTTACCCAAAGCGCCTTATTCGGAAATACCGGCCGTTGCCGATTGTTTAGCCTGTGCATGATGATGCAAGCCGGTATAGTAGGAATGGGTATCATGGGCCGGTTATTGGCACTGGCCTTATATAATATCGGCTGGCAAGTCATGCTGTTTGATGAACAGCAAGGAGATAGTAACTGCAGTTCAGCGGCGGCTGGCTTATTAACGCCATTTTCTGAATGCGATAAAGCCGATCCGGTGATTTTTCGATTAGGCCAAGAATCGCTTACATCCTATTGGCCTAATATTCTCAAACAATTATCAGAACCTGTTTATTTTCAACAAGAAGGTTGTATTGTCGTTCATCATCCTAATGATAAAGCAGAATGGCAGCATTTTTCTCGTCGTATCAGTAGTAAATTGCCAGCAGAGAATTATTTTCAGCATTTATCTAAAGAAAGCTTAATGCAGCTTGAACCTGAACTCGATAAGTTTGGGACAGCCTATTATTTTCCTGATGAAGCGCAAATAGATTGTCAGGCCGTTTTAAACAGTCTAAAAAAATATTTGCAGTCACAAGGCATCTCATTTTGTTTCAACACATACGTTACATCATTAGTATCTAGGCAAATAATTACACAGAAAAAAACCTATAAATTTGATTACGTATTCGATTGTCGAGGGATGGGTGCGCGCACAGTTTTTAGCGATTTACGTGCGGTACGTGGCGAATTAATTTATTTATATGCACCTGAAGTGCAATTGCAGCGTCCGATTCGTTTTTTACATCCACGTTACAGTTTATATATTATTCCGAGACCAGGAAATATTTATCTGATGGGTGCGAGTGAAATTGAGTCGGAGGATTATAGTCCGATTTCAGTGCGCACTAACTTAGAGTTATTAACGGCTGCATATTATATCCATTCTGGTTTTGCCGAAGCACGGATTATTGAAGCTAAAACGCATTGTCGACCGACGTTAGCCTCGCATTTACCGCGCATAGATTACAAAGATGGCTTAATAGCGGTGAATGGGCTGTATCGACATGGTTATTTGATAGCGCCCGCTTTAGTAGAAGAAATTTTGTCTGCCATTAAGACTAAGCAACAGGATATTCAGTATCCAGAACTTTGGAAATCTTATGATCAATGTTTTTTTGAATAATAAAAGCCAAGCCATTGAAACTGGAAAAACCTTGTATGATTTTTTAGTTCAACATCATCAACTTAAAGAGTATGTTGCTGTGATTATTAACAACAACTTAGTGGTACGTAGAGATTTTAAAACGATTTTATTAAAGCCAAATGATCGTGTCGATATTTTGATTCCCATGCAGGGGGGATAATTATGTGGCATTTAATGGGAAAAAGCTTAAATAGTCGCTTATTATTAGGAACCGCTCATTATCCGTCATTAGCAACCATGGCAGCCGCTATTCAGGCTTCGGATGCGCAGATCATCACTTTATCTATACAACGTCAAACGCCACAGATCATGCAGGGCGAAGCTTTTTGGCAAGCGATAAAAACTTTGGGTTGTTATCTTTTACCCAACACTGCAGGATGTAGAGATGCTTATAGCGCAATCAAATCCGCCGAAATAAGTCGTGAATTATTTAATACGTCCTGGATAAAGTTAGAAGTTATCGGGGATGAATATAATTTGCAACCCGAACCTTTTGAGTCAGTTAAAGCAGCAAGAATTTTAATTGAACGAGGTTTTGAAGTTTTTCCTTATTGCACAGATGATTTAGTTATTTGTCAAAAGCTCGTGGATGTGGGTTGTAAAATTTTAATGCCTTGGGCGGCGCCGATCGGATCGGGTAAAGGGGTGTTAAATCCCTATGCCTTAGCCACCTTACGCAATCGACTACCAGATACTACATTGATTGTTGATGCAGGGATGGGTAAGCCTTCGGATGCTGTGCAGGTGATGGAGTTAGGATTTGATGGTGTGTTACTCAATACTGCCGTTGCGCTTGCACAGCAACCTATTGCGATGGCGCAAGCATTTCGTCATGCCATTATAGCTGGGCATGAGGCTTATCGTGCTGGAATAATGCCAGAAAGAAATGTCGCACATCCCAGTACCGCATTAATTGATACACCCTTTTGGCAGCAGGAAAATAAAGTATGAAAAGGATAGTAATCCTCAATTATTCAGACATGCCAGAGGATAATGGTATAGTCGATTTAGAGACATTAAAAAATTTTAATGTTCCAGCCGCAACGGCGATTAAGAGCCTAATAAAATATACCAAGGCTAACATTACAGAGATTGTTAACTTACTTCCTGATACCGATCTTCTGCTCTGCAATGTAATGGCAGTGGAAAATTTATTACAGATAACGTTGGCTAGGTATCAAGATTTACAAAAAGCAGCGCATCGCTTGCTAAAATTGGGTGCTAAAAGCGTACTAATCAAAGGCGGACAACTAAAAAAAGGAGATTTTTGCCAGGATTATTGGTGTAATCAAGAAGAATCGTTCTGGATAGCAACTCCACGTTTAGCAGAGCACGCTATTGTTAATAAAGATATTTTTTTTACGGCGATTGCCGCTTGTTTAGTGCACAATTATTCGCTTAAGAATGCTATCGTTATTGCAAGAATGTATCTGCAGCGTGGTTTGCGTAAAGCTTATACAGAAAAGCAGACGATGAAATTTTTTCATGGCGAATGGCCTTGTGAACAAATAGATTTACCCTATCTAAGCAGAGAACCATTATTAAAATTTCCTCAAGCCTTTAAAATCTGTCAAACCGGTTTATACCCAATAGTCGACAGTAGTCAATGGGTCGAAAAATTATTAGCCCAGGATGTAAAAACAATACAGTTACGTATTAAGAATGCAACACCTTTAGAAATAGAGCAAGAAATTCGACGCAGTGTTTCAATAGCAAAAAAATATCAAGCAAAATTATTTATTAATGATTATTGGAAATTAGCTATTCAATGCGGAGCAAATGGTGTGCATTTGGGTCAAGAGGATCTAGCAACAGCGGATATCGATGAAATTTATCAATCGGGATTATATTTGGGTGTGAGTACCCATTGTTATTATGAGGTTGCATTTGCACATGCGCTTAATCCTTCTTATATCGCTTGCGGGCCCATTTATTTTACGAAAAGTAAATTTATGTCATTTAAAGCACAGGGCGTTCAAAAACTAAAGTATTGGCGACAAATGCTTGATTATCCACTGGTGGCTATCGGTGGCATTACATTAGAACGTTTACCAGATATTTTACAATCGGGTGTTGATGGGGTTGCTGTTATTTCGGCCATCACGCAAGCTCAAGATGTTTCTGTAATGACTCAAAAATTTTTATTGAAAATAAAAGCTAATGAAGCACGAACTTTCGCCTGAAGAAATATTACGCTATGCACAGCATATTAAATTACCAGAAATTGGATTATCTGGTCAAAAGAAACTTAAATCAGCTCGCGTGTTAATAATAGGCTTAGGAGGATTAGCGTCTCCGTTAGTTCTTTATTTAGCGGCAGCAGGTATTGGTAACTTAGGAATCCTTGACGACGATAGGGTGGAATTAACTAATCTACAAAGACAAATACTTTATCGTATGCAGCATCTTGGCCTATCGAAGGTGATGTCAGCACAAGAACAAATTTTTGCATTGAATCCAACGATAAAAATACAAAGCTTTACAGAGAAATTAACAGCATATAATGCGGATGCATTAATTAGCCAATACGACATTATTGCAGATGGTTCAGATAATTTTTCGACACATTATTTAATTCATGATACGTGTTTTAAATACAATAAACCTTATGTGTACGCAAGTGCTGAGCAATTTCAAGGCTATAGTTCAGTTTTTCAGGCGAACCATCAAGATTCATGCTTACGTTGCTTGTTTCCTCAACATCCTACGCAGACAATAGCAAATTGTGAGACGATGGGTGTGCTCGGTGTACTACCGGGTTTGCTAGGCATTATTCAAGCCACAGAAATTATTAAATACCTATTGAATCGCGGAGATAGTTTAATCAATCGATTATTAGTGATTGATCTTTTAAAAATGAATTTTAAAACAATTCAATTAAAAAAAAATCCTAATTGTGAATTGTGTGCTTATCAAAGATGCATGTCTAAAACGATAGCAAGGAATATGAATAGCAATGATAATCATTTAGAAAAATATGCGTTATCGGTGCAGCAATTCATTCAATTATTACAAATGTCGAATGCTTTATTAGTAGATGTACGGAGTGAGGAGGAACATAAACTTAGAAATATTGGTGGCCAATTAATTCCATTAGATGAATTACTGCAACGTTTAAACGAATTGAAGCGAGATAATAATATAATTTTCTATTGTCATTCCGGGAAGCGAAGCTTAGCAGCGGTAAAATTAGTATTAGCAGCAGGGTTTACTTCAGTAAAATATCTAAAAAACGGAGCAGTTGAATTTTTTTAATTTAGAAGTTTTTCAAATTTTACCCCATAACCATTTTAAAATTCACTATAAGTTAGTTAGGATTATTTTCAGCAGCAAATAAAGTATTTTCTAATAACATAGCCACCGTCATAGGACCTACGCCACCCGGTACTGGTGTAATATAACTGGCAATTTTTTTCGCAGTGGAAAATTCAATATCACCATGTAGTTTTCCATTAGCCCCGCGTGTAATACCAATATCTATCACTATAGCGCCTGATTTGATCCATGGACTTTGAATAACGCCGGCTTTACCCATAGCGCTGACTAACAGATCCGCCTGTTGAATGTGTCTTTGTAAATGGCGGGTTGCGCTATGACAGAGTGTGATGGTACACCCAGCATTTAAAAGTTCTAAGGCCATAGGTTTGCCAACTATGTTTGAAGTCCCCACGATGACGGCATTTAATCCTTTTAAGACAATTTTTTCAAATTCTAGTAAACGCATCACACCATAAGGTGTGCATGGACGTAAAAAAGGACGACCTTGAGCCAATAGACCTAAATTGGTCGGATGAAAACCATCGACATCTTTTTTTGGATCGATACTTTTTATAATATGTGCTGTATGAATTGATAATGGAAGTGGTAATTGGATCAATATACCATGCACCTTTGGGTCGGCATTCAAGCTGTTAATCAGGTTAAGCAATTCAAGTTCCGAGGTATGCTGAGGCAAATCATAGGCAAAGGAATTTATTCCTGCATCTCGACAAGCATCGCGTTTATTACGTACATAAATTTGTGAAGCGATATCTTCACCGACTAAAATCACCGCCAAGCCAGGAGTTATTAGATCCTTCATACCCCGTTCTTTCAGTCGGTGTTTAAGTTCTGCGCGTATTTGTTGAGCAATCGCTTTGCCATCTATGATATTTGCGGTCATAATTACTTTTTACATTACCGTTTTAAAAAAGAGCAATCTAGGCATTATATGTTAGATCCCAAGTATTTACGTAACGATATTCAAATTGAAGAAATAGCGAAACAGTTGGCAAATCGTGGTTATCAACTCGATACCCGCTTAGTATCGCGTTTAGAAGCACGACGCAAAGAACTACAATCTGAAACGGAAAGCTTGCAAAACACCAGTAACCGCAATGCTAAGGCGATAGGTCTAGCAAAGTCCAAAGGGGAATCCATCACAGGCTTACTCGAGGAAGTTGCCGGGATAAAAAAACAACGCGAAGCCTGTGAAAGTCAGCTCAAGGATATACTCGAGGAATTATCAGCGATTTATTTAACTATTCCTAACTTACCCCACGAATCAGTACCGGTTGGCCTAGATGAATCTCATAACAAGGCGCAGCGCCATTGGGGAAAAGTACCAAACTTTGATTTTGCAGTAAAAGATCATGTCGCATTAGGCGAAATAAACCGTTTGATGGATTTTGCCAGTGCCACGGAAATTGCTGGATCACGTTTTGTTGTTTTGTATGGTCGCTTGGCGAAATTACAGCGCGCACTGATCCAATTTATGTTAGATGTGCATATTAAAGAGCATGCTTATCAAGAAGTTTATGTGCCGTATATTGCCAATCGCGAAAGTTTACTCGGTACCGGTCAGTTACCCAATTTTGCTGAAGATTTATTTGGTTTAAAAGGCGAGCAAGGTTTTTATCTGATTCCTACCGCCGAAGTATCGGTTACTAATCTCGCACGCGATACGATTTATGCTGCGACCGATTTGCCAAAAAAATATGTTGCACATACGCCATGTTTTCGTAGCGAAGCCGGTTCTTATGGTAAAGACACGCGTGGAATGATTCGTCAACATCAATTTGAAAAGGTAGAACTGATTCGTTTTGTTGAAGCTAAAAATTCCTATCAAGCTTTAGAGGAATTAACTCAGGAAGCAGAGTCGATACTGCAAAAATTAGAATTACCTTATCGCGTTGTCTCTTTGTGTACCGGCGACTTGGGTTTTAGTTCAGCAAAAACCTATGATCTTGAAGTGTGGTTACCTAGTCAAACCACTTATCGTGAAATTTCATCGTGTAGTAATTTTGAATCTTTTCAAGCACGTCGTTTAGCAGCACGTTGGCGTAATCCAGAAACCGGTAAAATAGAATTGATACATACCATTAATGGTTCCGGTTTAGCTGTGGGGCGTACCTTAGTCGCACTGATGGAAAATTATCAAACGAAAGAAGGAAAAATACGCGTTCCCGATGTGTTAAAAGATTATATTCAAGAAGACTTCATTTAAATTGAATGATTATGCAAGATGACTGCCAACAGCGATGCGGTGTTATTACCTTAAGAGTGATAGTATTAGGGATTTTTTTAGCGATATTGTTAGCTGCATCGAGCACTTACTTAGCTTTAAAAGTTGGAATCTTGCCTTCAGCATCCATACCTGCAGCACTATTGGCGATGGCAATACTGCGTTTGTTTCACAGCGGGAATATTTTTGAAGCGAATCTGATCCAAACTGCTGCTTCAGCGGGTGAAGCAGTTGCCGGAGGCATCGTATTTACTATTCCAGCTTTAGTTATCATTGGTTATTGGAATTATTTTCCTTATTTAGCCAATTGTGCGATTGCTTTATTAGGTGGATTATTAGGCATTTTGTTTTCGATTCCACTCCGTAAAATTTTAATCAACACCCCACAACTCTATTTTCCAGAAGCGCGTGCGATAACCGAAGTTTTAAAATTAAGTCAAAAACAAAGCTTTCCTATTCGTAAAATGTTAGTGGGTACGAGTTTGGGAGCTTGTTTGGAGTTTGCGCAAACCGGTTTAAAAGTTATTGCCGTATCTACTGAAAAATGGATCGTATTTGGACAGTCTAACATCATCGGTTTTGGTTTAGGTTTTGCACCGGCTTTAATCGGCGTAGGTTATTTAATTGGCTGGAATGTCGGTCTTAGTTTGTTGTTAGGGGCGTTTGTTGCTTGGGGGATTAGTTTACCGCTATTAAGTTATTTTTCTCCTGTCGGTACATCCTTTATTTTGACAAAAAGTTTAAGTGTTTACGCAAACGACATACATTATATTGGTCTCGGTGCCATGTTAGCCGCAGGGCTATGGACTTTATGTCATTTATTACATCCTTTTTATCACAGCTTACGTTTGTCATTACAAGGTTTATTTCAAGCTCAAAAACTCCATTTACCTATTACCGAACAAGATATCCCATTGCATTACTTACTTGCTGGTTTAGGTTTGGTTATTGTGAGTATTTATTTTTTATTTAATTATTTATTGCCTATTCATAGTTTGCTATTTACTTTTCCACAATTATTTATTCTCGGTGCAGTTCTTTATGTAGTGATTATCGGTTTTGTCTTTGCAGCACTTTGTGGTTATTTTTCAGGTTTGGTAGGTGTGACAGCCAGTCCAGGTTCTGCCATAGTCATTTCAGGCCTGCTGTTTATGGCATTAATTTTACGGGCCGTACTGTTTTTTAAAGGACATACATTGTTAACTTCACAATTACTCAATGCAGCGGCGATGACTATCATTATTGGTGCAGTGGTAGCCGGTGCAGCCTGTATAGCCAATGACAATATTCAAGACTTAAAAGTAGGCCATTTAATTGGAGCATCACCCTGGCAACAACAACTTATGTTGATACTGGGTGTTATTATCGCTGCTTTAGTTATTCCTTATGTGATGCAATTGCTCTTTAATGTCTATGGAATTACAACAGTATTACCCCACGCAGGCTTGGATCCGCAACAAACTTTATCGGCGCCACCTGCTGCCATGATGGCGGGATTAACGCAAGGTGTGTTTAATCATAATCTGCCTTGGAATTTTTTGGTGATAGGTGCAATGATCATGTTGATATTAATTCTAGTGAAGAGGATCACAAAAATTAATATTTCAATGCTAGGCGTCGGTATGGGAATTTATTTGCCTTTAAGTTCTTCTACTCCCTTATTTGTTGGCAGTTTATTTGCTTATGCAATCAAATGGTACTTACAAAGAAAAAAACATAATAGCGCAGCATCGCAACTGAATTTTCAACATCATGATGCAGTCTTGTTAAGTTGTGGGTTAGTGGCGGGTGCAGCTTTGATGGATGTGTTGCTTGCTATTCCTTTATCTGTCACTGGAAATACGCGGTTATTTGCTATTTTACCTGTGCGTTGGCAAACGATCCCGAGCTTGCTTGGATTTTTAAGTTTATTGGGTTTAGCAGCATGTTTTTATGGATCGATACATTTGAAAAATACAGCCTCTAAGGTTTAATTCCCACCGTCATTTCCTTGTAAGTAAACTGGTAATCTACAACCAGTTTTCATTGATAATGATTATCATTTCTATTGATATCCCTTATGATAATTGATAAGCTACCGGCCAGAATAATCATAATATTGGCTGAAAAGATATGTTTGTTTCACCTGTTTTAAATACGCAGCGTCTGCTAAATAAAAGCTTATTTTGGCTGAGTATATTAGGGCCTGGCTTAGTCGTGATGTTGGCAGATACCGATGCCGGTAGTTTAATCACAGCGGCTCAAAGTGGCGCGGTATGGGGGTATCGGTTACTGGCGCTACAGTTTATTTTAATGCCTATTCTATATATCGCCCAGGAATTAACCGTGCGCTTAGGTATTGCTACCGGTATGGGTCATGGCGAGTTAATTAAGCATTATTTTGGCAAAACCTGGGCATGGTTGTCGGTTTCGACGTTGGTGATATCTTGCATTGGCGCCATACTCAGTGAGTTTAGTGGTTTAGCAGGAGTGGGGACGCTATTTAATGTTCCACCCTGGGAAACCTTATCCTTAGTGGTAGCCTTTTTGACTATCGTTGCTTGGACAGGTTCTTATCGTTCGGTTGAACGGATCGCTATTCTATTAGGACTATTCGAATTAGTCTTTTTATGGGTTGCGTGGGATGCTAGGCCCGTAGGGCATGAAATTCTGAACGGATTGACGCATATCCCATGGCAGAATAAATCTTATCTCTATTTGTTAGCCGGAAATATTGGCGCAGTGATTATGCCCTGGATGATTTTTTATCAGCAGTCAGCGGTACTGGATAAGGGACTCAATCCCAGTCATTTACGAATAGCGCGCTGGGATACAGCGGTAGGAGCCATCGTTACGCAATTGATTATGGCTGCGCTATTAATTGCTACTGCGGCGACTATCGGTAAAATAAATCCCCAGGCACCACTTAATACCGTCCAACAAATCAGTGAAGCCATTACTCCTAGTCTAGGTTTTACAGCGGGTCGAATTTTATTTGCTCTGGGTATGACAGGTGCTGCACTGGTTGCCAGTATTGTGGTTTCTTTAACAGCTGCTTGGGGCTTAGGTGAAGTGATGGGTTTTCGGCGCTCATTAGAGCATCATCCTAAAGAAGCCCCCTGGTTTTATGGAATTTATACCTTAATTTTAGTTTTAGGTGGAGTATTAGTGGCTTCTGGCAGTGTGAATTTAGTGAATCTAAGTGTCGGTGTCGAAGTCATGAATGCTTTACTATTGCCGATAGTGTTAGGATTTCTTTATCTTTTAGCATTACGCACTTTACCAAAAGAATTTTGTTTAAGGCCTGCTTATGCTGCGCTAGTTGGGGTTATTTTATTAGTGACCGCTTCATTTGGTTTGTTCGGAGGGATCTCAGGAATTTTATAAACCCCAAAGATCAAATGACTAGAATAATCGAAAAAAATGTGCATTAGGATTGCTATTCACTATCAAATTGTCTACAATCTCGGCTTCCGTTTTTCATGGGGCCGTTAGCTCAGTTGGTAGAGCAGTAGACTTTTAATCTATTGGTCGATGGTTCGATTCCATCACGGCCCACCAGTTAAATCAAAGACTTAGCTAATCTTACCTTTCCAAATCTCATCATGTGGGCACTGATGGGGCACTAAGAAAAAATAAATAACAATAAATCAAAACAGCTTTCTTTTTAACCATCCAATTTTAATTTTATCTATTTAAATATCTTCAATGGTTGTTGTTATTTTAAACTTATTGTAATTTATAAGTATCTAATAATAATAAGGTCAAGGAATATGGCCAACATTGAAAAAAGAATTACACAAAGTGGAAAAATTAGTTTTCGAGTTAAAGTTAGGCTTAAAGGTTTTCCTACACAAACAGCCAGTTTTCACCGCTTAACTGATGCTCGTAAATGGGCGCAACAAACAGAAGCATCTTTGCGCGAAGGTCGGCATTTTAAAACCACTGAAGCTAAACGTCATACTTTAGCTGAAGTGATTGATCGTTATATTACAAAAATTCTTCCCACCAAACCTAAGAGTGGTTTTAGTCAAATTGGGCAATTGCAATGGTGGAAAGAAACGTTAGGCACTTATACGCTTTCTGAAATAACACCGGCTTTATTAGCAGAATTGCGGGATAAATTGCTCGAAGAAAAAACTAAACGTAACCAATTACATTCACCGCTTACCGTTAATCGTTATCTTGCCGCATTAAGTCACGTTTTTACTGTCGCTATAAAAGAATGGCAATGGATCGAAGAAAACCCATTACTTAAAATCACTAAACCTAAAGAACCTCGAGGACGTATTCGTTAGTGCCTCCAATAATGACATAGTTTAAGACTATCATTCTCTCCAAATATTTTTATGTCTACTTCTGAAGTTTTGAGCCTTTTTATGATAATAAAGAGAAAAATATATTATCAGTTCTTGCATAACATTTCTTTGAATATTTTTAAATGTATGATACCATTTATTTGTAGTATTATTAGCTTATAATAAAATTATTGGAAATATAAACACAAAAGTATCTAATTAAAATTCAGATGGTATTGATAAGATAGTCCCTCTATCTACTCTTTAAGTAAGTTAATATCTAACAGAAGAAATTTACTCCCACATTTTAATATATCCCCAACCGAGAATTATAATTTCTAACTTTAATTAACTATTTTATAGATATTTATTCAATGAACGAAACAACTACACTTTCAAATCCCTCAAGATCATATTTAAGAAGAAAATGGTTAATACTATTCGGTACTGGGATGGCTGGCGTCACTATAGGGCTTGACTTAACGATTGTAAATTCATCATTGCCAAATATTCAGTATGAGTTAAATGCAAGCATAAACCAATTACAATGGATTATGGCAGGATTCGGCCTATGTTTCTGCGCATTTATGGTCGTATTAGGCCGCTTTGGCGATATTTATGGAAGAAAAAAATTTTTAATTTTTAGTCTTATCCTTTTTAGCATAGCATCTTTTGGAGCAGGTTCCGCTTCATCTGCAAATATATTAATTATAATGCGCATGTTACAGGGCTTATTTGGTGCAGCAATACTCCCTTGCGGAACTGCGTTAACAGCAAGTGCGTTCTCAAAAGAAGAGCAAGGTCGGGCCTTAGGTATTTATGGTAGCTTGGTTGGCATAGGAATTGGAATCGGCCCACTTTTAGGGGGAATTATTGATAGTACTTTAAATTGGCGCTGGATTTTTTATATTAATATTCCAATTATTTTTATAAGCCTATTGATTTGCATCCCCATACTCAGTGAATCAAAGCTTATAAAAAAATTTGAAGTTGATTGGAAAGGGGGCGTATTGTTAGCCTTAGTCTTAGGTTTATTGATTTTTATTCTTAGTGAAGGCGAATTTTACGGATGGGCATCATGGATAATCATTAGTGCATTTACAATTGGCATAACAAGTTTTTTATTATTGTATCGTCGCGAAAAAAACGCTAGCTTGCCAATTATCCCATTGTACCTATTCCGCAATGCTGGTTTCTTATTAGCAACTTTAATTTATGTGGGATCGGTCGCATTCCATTGGCCAGTATTGTTTCTAATGCCCATTTATCTCCACGATGTGGTTGGTTATGATCCAAAAGTAGCAAGTCTAGTATTGTCCAGTATGACATTGATGACAATTATTTCACCCATATTAGCCGGTTATTTTTACGATAAAAAAAGTAAATCTCTTACTGTGCATGTCATATTTGCATTAAACGTCATCAGCTTACTCATGTTTTTTGGCTTTAATAAAAATGGTCCAATATGGATTATACTTCCTTCTTTTATATTATTTGGATTAGCATGGGGTATTGGCAATGGAATTGCTACTCCAATTGCTCTATCCCAATTATCCAACTCTGAAGATGCAGGTGTTATTTCAGGTGCTATTACTACTATTCTAAATATCTTTGCAGTTTTTTCATTGACAATCACATTAGCAGTTTTTCAAATTAGTAATAAATATTTTTTTATACAAAAAGCTGGGGTCGTAATGAATATAAATGCAGTAAAGCTACTTGATATTCACTCCCTGTCTGGACTAAGCAAGCAAATTAATAACTTATTTCCTATTCACGTTGCGAACAACCTTATTTCGATTTATAAAGAATCATTTTTATTTGGTGTGAATAGTGCCTATTTCTTAACACTTATCGCAACACTAACTTGTTGGATAATTGCAAGCAGGTTGCTTAAATTGCTCTTTAAGACATAGCAACAGAAGAATCTTCTATAAAAGATAAAATGCTGTCTTGCAAAACTTTAGAAACAATCTCAACATTTGGATCATTTAACAAACTAAAATGATCACCAGGTACATGTATGTATTTAATTGGACCATTTACATAATTTTCCCATTCAGTAATTCTTTCTCTCATATCATTTGAGATATTACCTTCAGAAATAAACTCCTTAGCTAATAAAATAGTCATCTCTTGAATAGATTTATCAACAAAACTATAGGTTGCCGTCATTTGAGCGTGATATAAAAGAAGGAGCTTATTAAGCATACTCAAATTTTCATTATTTACATAATTTCTAATAGTTTGAATAATAAATGTATTTATATTTGCAGCATAAAGTGCACTAGGAATATTTCTAACTTTCTCTAAGTTTAACAAGATTAATTTAATAGGGATATTTAGCCCAAAAGATCTATTTAAGTAATTTATAGCATTATCAATGTAATTCAATGAGGAAGTTATATGTAATGATCGATGCGGAGGGGCATCAATCAATATCACCATAGCGTCATCATCAAATGAATTTTTTAATTGATAAGCCATTTCAAACGCAATTGTCCCACCGTAAGAATATCCAATAAAAATATATGGACCTTTTGAATAATGCATTTTTAAAAGTTTTATATTGTGCTCTGCCATCGCTTCAATAGTAGAAAAAGGGGGTTCTTGGTCGTTGAGTCCATATGTCTGTACGCCATAGACAGACATAGGCAACTTGAATCTTTTAACTATTTGCCTAAAAGTAACACAAGTTCCACTTTGACCTGGTATGAAAATAACTGGAGGATGTGAATTGTTTTCAGATTTTTGGTTTCTCGACTTTAAAGAAACAAATAAGCTAGGGTTAATATCAGAGATACTAGCAACCTCTAAACTTTTAATTTGATTAATAATTAATTCAACATTTTTTTTAAATGCCTCTATAAGCCCGCCTATTGTTCTATTTTTTTTAAATTTAGCTGAAGTTCCAAATACTATATTTATTTTCTCATCAAATTCCATGCCAACAATTGATAATCCATCATAAGTCAATTCGCAAGTTATATTTCTATTTGTAATACCATCAATCCTTGTAAGTAGGTTACTAATTTTTCTACTACCAAAATCGCCCATATAATTGAAGGCTATATCCGGTTGCAATAATGCAATTTCACTAAAGAAGTTTTCAGCCGAATACCGTAATAAGCAATAGCCAATACCATCAAAAGGGATCTTTCGTAGGGTTTTTTTAATATCAGTTAAACATTTAATAAAATTTTCCACAGTAAAAAAATTATTAAAAATTACTGGATAAAAAATAGTAAATAAACCCATAGTTCGCACAATCGATAAATCATGAAATGGTGCATTACGACCACTATTTAGCAACAAAATTGACATAACATTTTTTTTTGTCCATTGCTTATATGAAAGATATAATATTGCGAGTAAAAGCTCATCAATTTTTGTTCTGGTTCTTTTGGATATATTTTTTATATATCGAGTCATTTTTTTTGATAAAACTATTCCTTCCTCTTTATGGGAGCTACGCTGATTATTGCTTTCAAGTAAACTTTCGATTTTATTAGTTTGAGTAATAATTGATAGCCAAAAAGCTCGTTGATCTTTCATCATGATAAAATTTGAAATATTATTTAACCGTTGAGCCCAAAAATTATAAGAATCTGACTTGCTTTGTAAGGAAAAATTTGGATTATCAAGACATGAACTGAAGTCCTCTATAAATATTTTCCATGAAAAAGCATCAGTAATTAAATGATGCATCGAAACAAATAAAATATTATTTCCAGGAGAATTCGGAAGCTGAAGTAAGCAAATAGATATTAATGGTTTATTTTCAATATCAAAATTACTATTTAATTCGTTCTTGATATATTCTATTTTTTTAAGAATAGACTTCTTATTAGTCGTAACAAATGTCACTATATTTAAACAGTCATTTATTGGAAAAATATCATAAATTGGCTTTAATCCCGACGCCGTACGTTTAAATTTCAAACGCAAGACGTCATGATGTTTAATTAGCTTTTCAAGCGTTAATTTTAAAATAGTAAAGTCTATTTTTTTATTAAGATAGAATGTCATTCCGACATTGCTTTTATTTATATCTTTACCGTTTAATATAAATATAAATCGTTGGCTAGGAGTTAAGATTGCTTCATTAGTGCATTTTCTTTCCTTAAGAGATAAATTAACATAATTATTTATAGATAAATCATAATTATTAATATGAGTACTCAATTCAGAAATAGTTTCATGAATAAAAATATCCTGCACATCTAAGTGAATTCCATTTTTTTTTAAAAAATCTATTATTAAAATGTTTTTAATTGAACTACCCCCGAGATCAAAAAAATTATCATTTATACTAATAGGTTTAACTTTTAAAATTTCCTCCCATATACCAACTAATTTTTTCTGTAGCTCATTTTTGGCCGGTATAAAGTTTTTCTTAATTGGACATTGATAGGAAGCTATAAGTTTTTTCTTGTCAATTTTCCCATTAGGGGTAAAAGGAATTTTAGGCACTTGAATAAAGTAACTAGGCAACATATATTGTGGCAACTCTCGTTTTAATGATTCCCGAATTACAATTTCTGTAGTTTCTTCAAATCGAGAAGTATCTTTAACAGTATAGTAGGCTACTAATTGTTTATCTTCGCCAAGGCCTTGAGGAATTACAATGCTTTCTCTAATATTAAGATTGTTATTAATTAATTTTTCAATTTCTTCAGTTTCGACTCTAAATCCACGAATTTTAATTTGGGTATCATTTCTACCTATAAACTCGATATTACCATCAGACATCCATCTGGCAGTATCTCCTGTATTATATAAAAGCGAGCGAGAACTATTTTCAAAAGGGTTGCTAATAAATTTTTCATTCGTCAAAGCTAAGTTATTAATATATCCTCTCGAAAGTCCATCACCTGACGTATATATTGTTCCTGGAACACCTATGGGCGCAGGTTTTAAGTAATCATCAAGGATATATATACTCGTATTTGCAATTGGGATACCAATTGGAAGTCGAGAATAATTTTCGAATTTTTCCTTTATTGTATAATATGAGGTAAATGTAGTATTTTCTGTTGGTCCGTATACATGAATGAAAGAAGATGCTTTGTTAGTATTTAAAAAATATTTAACTTCATTATTAAAATCTACAACCTCTCCACCAGATAAAATACTTTTCAAAGAAGAAAGTTTATTGCAATACCGTCCAACTACTAATTTAAAAAGTATCGATGTTAAAAAAATGATAGTAACAAAATTTTTTTCAATAATATTAGCTATATCATATAAAGAAAGCTTACTCTCACTAGGAATAATAAGTTTTGCCCCATTTAATAATGCACCCCATATCTCAAACGTAGCCGCATCAAATGATAATGATGAAAATAATGAGAAAATATCATTTTCATCAATATTAATATAATTCGCATTTTTTACTAATCTCACTACCCCTCGATGCTCAGCCATAACTCCTTTTGGCCTTCCAGTAGATCCGCTTGTATATATTACGTATGCCAATTTAGTAGCACGAAATGGATTAAATTGGCAGTTTTTTTTGCTTGATTGTTGCTTCACTTTAGTAGTTTTAAAAAAATCAATATTGTTAAAGTCAAGATCTGTAATCAATAGATTCAAGTTAAAAGAATTTAGTTTATAGGCTAATTTATCAGTAGTTATTACTACCTTAAGAGAAGAATCATGAATAATATATTTTATTCTATCCGCCGGATATTCAATATCCAATGGAAGATATGCATATCCAGCTTTCAAAATACTAAGCATCGAAATAATCACACTTGGTGACTTTTCCATGTAGATACCAATAATGGATTCTATTGGCAAGTCTAGAGACTTCAAGTAGCATGAAAAAATAAGACTTTTATCGAATAGCTCTTTATATGTTAAATTTATTTTTCCAAATTGAATTGCTATTTTTTTAGGCTGGCAAAATACAATTTCTTCAAAAATTTCAATAATATCCATATCCCTAGGATATAAATTACTTTTTTTACCCTTAGCAAATGTATCTGTAACTAATTTATACTCATCGAGTGGTAATAAATTAATATGTGAAATATCCAGAAAATTATTGTTTAATACTTCTTTTAATATATTTGTAAAATGAGTGCCCATCCTTATAATTGTCTTTTCTTTAAAAAGAGATGTTTTATATTGTATTGACATTTTTATTTCATCATCAATTGTCTCTACAATGAATGATAAATCGAAAACAGAAACATTATGTTCAATATGAAGATCTTCAGTATTTACGCCATTTAGATTTAACTTTGGTCTATCAGGATTGAGCATGTTTAACATGACTTGGAAAATTGGGGTTTTACCTTTTTCTCGACATGGATTAATTACATCTACAACTTCGCTAAATGGTATATACTGAAATTTATGCGCTTGTAATACAATTTTTTCAATATCTTTCATTAACTTATAAAAAGTGATATTGAAATCACTACTAATTGGTATAGCAACGGTATTAATAAAACATCCTACGAGGTCTTTAGTAATAGATTGATCTCTATTAGCAAAAATCGTACCAATGCAAAATTTTGTTTGTTGTGAATAATTCTTTAATAAGATATATAATGCAGATAAGAAAAATATAAATAATGTTGTATTATTTTCTTTTGCGTATAGTTTTAAATTTTCAGTGATCAGTGAATTAAGCTGGAAGTAGTGTTTCTTACCTTCTCCATTATCTTTTTTATTAGACGAATAATCTGTCATGAGATTCAGATTATGATCGATACCTAATAAACTTTTTTTCCAGAAATCTAATCCAGATTCATACTTTTTCTTAGTGTATTTAAAATATGAATGAGAATAATCTATATAATTTACTAGCAGCGAAGAAAGAATTTTTTTATTAAAAAATGATTCAAAATCTTTATATAATATTTTTAAAGACCAATCGTCAAATATGCAATGGTGTATATTCAAATAAATAATAAATTTATTCTTTGTAATAAGAAAAATTTTTACTCTAAATAAGTAATCATCTTTTTTAAATATAAGATTATTTATATCTTTTTTTATCATTTTTATTGCGAAGTCAAAAGGAGATTTATATTTATGTAAATCAATTATCTTTAAAACATTTTTACTGATAGTTCTATGTATTTTCTGTATTGCACTTCCATTTTTTTCAGAAATAATTGTACGAAAAATCTCGTGTCGCAAAGCAATTTTTCTAAAATAATAAATTAGTTTTTCTTTTGTAATATTGCCTTCTAATACTAATGTAATCGGAATATTATATTGATTTTTTTTAACCGCTTTATTAAACATCCATATTTGTTTTTGCATAGGTAGAAGTGGTGCTTCATTTAATCCACAATTCTTTTCTATTTTTATATTATTTTTACTTTTTGTATCACATATGACAGATAATTTTTCTATGCAGGGATTATTACATAAATCTTCTAATGTAAGAGAGATAAAAAATTTTTTATCAATTTCTAATAAAGCTTGCATACAAATAAAAGAAGTTGACCCTAAATAAAAAAAGTTATCGTTAATCCCAATTTTATTTACATTAAGTAATCTTCCCCATATAGAGGCTAATTTTTTTTGTGTTTCAGTAGTCGGTAAAATATAATTAGTGTTCAAACGTACTTTTAATGCTTTATTTGAAAGAAAATTTTTATCTTTTTTCCCATTAAAGGTTAAGGGTATAGAATTAATATTTATAAAATGTTGCGGAATCATAAAATTAGGAACTTTTTTCTGTAAAATATCTTTTAAATATTCACTGAGTACGATATGAGAAGGGGTAGAAAAATTATTATTAACAACATAATAAGCTACTAAAAATTTTCCGTTAGCTCCTTTTGTTTGTACAACAGCACAATCTTTAATATTTTCTATAGACTTAATAAATTTTTCGATTTCAAGAATATCAACTCGATAACCCCGAACTTTAATTTGCTCATCAAGTCTTCCTAAAAATTTAATACATCCATTTTTTAGTTTTTTTACTAGATCACCAGTTTTATAAACTTTAACATTCTTTTTGTTATCTAATGGGTATTCAAGAAGTCGCTCTGCTGTAAGTTTAGGATTATTTAGATACCCAAAAAACAATCCTGAGCCTGCTATACATAGCTCGCCAACATTATTTTCACTTACTCGGTTACCTTTTTCATCTAGAATATAAATATCAACATTTTGAATTGGTTTTCCAATAGAAATTTCTTCATTACTTTTAACGTAGCTAAAGGTTGTAACAACAGTATTTTCTGTGGGGCCATAATTATTTACAACTATATATTTATTATATTTATTTGGTTTTTTTGTTAATTTTTCCCCGCCAGTTAAAAGAATTCGCAAAGAAGAGTTTTTATATTCAAAAAATAACTCACATACTGCGGTTGGTAAAAAAGCAATTCTTATTTCATTATGTTCATAAAATGAGTTTAAATCGCAAAGATTTTTTTTTATTTTTTCGGAACAAAGAAAAATTGTATTTCCATTCAATAGATAAGGAAATAATTCCCAGATAGACGCATCAAATGAAAATGAAGAAAACAATGCAGAATTTTCTTCGGAAGAAATATTGAATTCTTTTAAATGCCATTTGGCCAGATTGATAACTGATTGGTGTTGAATCATCACGCCTTTAGGTGAACCCGAAGAACCACTTGTATATATGACGTAGGCTAGATTTATAGAATTATTCAAATTTAATAGTAACTGATTAGCCGTATTAATTTTTAAATCTACGGCATCTAATTCATCGTCCAATATAAATAAATATAAGCCATTAGAAGTATATTTTTCAAATTTAGAAATATATTTTTTATGTGTAATGACAACATTAATATTACTATCTTTGATAATAAACTCTATTCTTTCATCTGGGTATTGGTTGTCAATTGGTAAGAAAGCTGAGCCTGATTTTAATATTCCAAGAATTCCAATAACATAATCTACACACCTATCTAAACAAATAGCAATTAAATCATCTCTTTTTTTTTCTAAAGTCTGTAGACGTAATGCTAAATAAAGACTTTTCCTTTCCAGTTTATCATACGTAATATGTGTATTTTCAGATACAACTGCAATTTTACTCGGATGTTTATTAGCTATTTTGGTAAATTCTTGCTCTATTCTGATGCTATGGTTCGGAAGTGTTGGCTTTAATTTATTATTTGAAATCATTTCAGTAAATCCTATAAATAATCATCATTATTATAAGTACGGCTAACTTCCTGGATAGAAAATTCTTTCATTGTTTGAATGGGTATTGGAACCCAATTTTTATATCGATATACGCAATCTGACAAATCAGAATCAAGAAAAATCACATAGGATGTACGATCGTTATTATTTTTTTTTAATGTTTTAACTACACCATGAATATTAGCTCTAACAGGTACAGTTAAATTTTCGGTTAGCACTTCAATAGTGCTACCAAAGTTGACAGTAAAGTATCCAGGGGTAGGATTTACTGCATATAATTTATTATCTACAAGTGCTATTAATCCAGGTTCTAAGCTACGTAATATTGTAATCCAACCAGAATCCCGGTGTAACTTGGTTCCGCGCATTTTTTTCTCTGGACGAAAATGATTAAAAGCTAACATCTGATGACCTTTATTTGCGGTAAGACCACCACTAACTTTGTCCCAATCCGATTCAGGTATATGAATTTTTTTAAAAATATTTTTCAAAATTTTAATACCTAGATTGGCCATGTTAAATCCAACTGCTATGACATCTTTTGGTAAAAATTTATTCCAATTTGATAATTCTATATAAAAATTTTCCCATTGGTCATTAGGACGATCAAAATAACCTTGATAATCTTCCAAAATTTTTACATTTTTAAAACCTTTATAATTATCATCTGTACTTCCATCTTTTTCCTTATAAAAATTATTCACAAACTTGTCAGAAGCTTCTAAATTTATTAATTTTGGGATTTTTAAAAGAAAAAAACCTGTCTTTAAAACCTCATCTAAATGTTGTGGATTTTCAAAAACTAACTCTTCATTTATAAGTTCGCACTTATGCATATGCATTTCAGGTATTTGTTTAAGATCTTCAGTGTCATTTGGAAGATTTGGAATTTTTACTTTTTTACGAATCGTTTCAGACGAATTATTATTCATAGTTGTTAAATTTTCTGACATGGTCATTTTAATCAGTCTCCTAATTTTTACAGATAATAATTTTAGCGGCATTATCTGGCCGCGGCATTGAACAATGCTTTCGTAATTTTATATCGGTATTTTTTGAAATAACTTTATAGTTTGAATATATTTCTCGTAACAGACAGGATTGAATGAGAATCGAAAAATATCGCCCAGGACATTTACGCGGATTGTTAACTGTGTTTACCATCGAAAAGGAATTAATTTCATACCTATTATGGCTTAAAAGAGAAAAAATTGATTCGTTATCTTTTTTTATAATCGAGGTTATATTATTGGGATCAAAATTTTCACCATTAGGGAAAATTTTATTATCTTGATTTGAAGCTCTACGATCCAGCCATAGCATCATTCCCTTTCGCAAATGAATCTTATTGTTTTTAAGATAAACATCAGTAGGGATCTTCACTTCTCTCCATAATGCAGTTGGATTATTACCTGCCAATCTTATGCTTTCAATAATAACTAATTCGATATAAGAAAGGCGATCAAAATCAAATTCGTTACGAGTTTCTTCTATTACCCTTTGTTTGATAGTAGGATTATTTTCTATAAAACAGATTAACCAATATAGACTTAGAGACGTAGTATCATACAAAGCAACAATAATTGTACCTAGCTCCTTTAAGAAACTACTAGGCAATGAATCAATCATATGTCTATCAAATGAAATATTTTCTAAAAAAAAGAATTGTTTTACTATGTTACTCTCATCCGCATTTTTAATTACCTCATAATTATCTTGGATTAATTTTTTAATAACCGGGTCAATGGAATTAGCCAAGGACAATGCGCTATAATCAAGTTTGCTAATTACATCGGAAGCAAGTTCAAAGAAATCCCGCATAACCTTACCATATTCAGAAGATTGTAAGTATTCGGTTAATGGTTTACTTGTTACATCAAGGATTCCTGGTAAATAACTATCAACATAGGAGACAATTTCCATTGTAAAACTTTCAAGACAAAGTTCTTTGTCTAATGAATTTTCTAAGAAAATGGCTGCATATTTTTTCGCATAGGGTTTAATTTTTTTTAAATATTCTACATTTGATAGTTTTTTTATAATAATCCCTCTTTTCTTCTGTCTAATTAAATTATCACAGGAATAGGTACCCATAAAATCGCCAAATAGCTTTTTATTAGGGCCAGTTGAAGGTGATAGACAAGTATCTTTGATTAAAGGTAAGTTAGTAGTTTGATATAAAGCTAATTTTTTTCCCAGTTTAAATGTACAAATCCCGCCATTTCTCGATGCAAAATCTTTTAATCCAATTTTATCAAAAAAAATGGAAGCTGCTTCACCTTTCTCAATCGTTTCTATCTTGAAATTTTTGGAGATATTTTTATTAAAATGAGCAATAATTCCGGGGTATATTGGTCCAATGTATTGAAATAACCAATATTTTTTTAGTTTTTTTAAACAAAATGAATTAATTACATTATATAGTTCAGCAGGGAGCGATATTTTTTTTTTACATTTTTCCATATAATTAGCTTTTTAGTATAAGCCTACAGTATCTTTCTCGTAGGTAGCATGAAGAATTTCATCTAAAAATTTGCTAAAATTCATTTTCAATTTCAACCCATCTTTCAAGGTATATTCATATAACCCTTTACTAATATTTTCGTCTAAACTGTTATCTGTGAATAGCGCATAAGAATATCGATCTGATTTTTTATCTGAATTTTTTGTTTGTTTTACTCGATGTATTACGGCTGATACAGGCATATCTAGCTTATTCGTTAAAATTTCCATAGCGCAACCAAAATTTATAATAAAATATTCTTTTTCAGGATGTATTTCTTTCCAGCTATTATTAATATAGGCCTCTAACCCTGGCTCGAGTGACCGTAACACTGTTACCCAACCAGAATCTTTATGAACATTCAAACCGCGTGTCTTTTTTTCAGATCGAAAATGATTAAAAGTTAAATGATGCGTTCCATTGTTATTTACACATTGACCAGTTGCCGTTTCCCATAAATTTACCGGAATACCTAGGTGTAATAATATGTTTTCTAATATAGTTATCGCAAGATAATTTAAATTTTTAGCTAATTGAGATAGTTCTTTAGGATATATTTCATCCCAAAATCTTTTCTCTAGAAAGAATTGCTCTGTTTGATCCACATCCCTACGATAATAACCCTCGTGAGGGAAATTAAATTTATCAGGCGTATAAATATTAAATCCTTTGTATAAATCTAATTTATTATTATTTCCTTGCTTAGGTTTATAAAAATTTTCTGCAAATCGATCACCTGAACTCAAATCAAATTTTTTAGGTATTTGCACTAAAAAAAATCCATCACGTAATGCTGTATCAATCCCATTATTATTTTCAAAAATAAGTTTTTTGTTATCAGTTAAAAATGATTTTTGCAATTTAAATTTCATATTTTTCCATAGCTTTTTCTAACATAATTGTATAAATCAATGGTTATTTTAAGTATTTTTTACTTTAGGATGGAATTCATAACCCATTTCTCTGGCTTTGATTTTTTGAAACTCTATAAATGTTTGATAAAAGACTAATTTGTTGTTTTGATATTGAAATAAATTCATATCGAACCTTGGGCCAATATAAGTGCCAAATGAGTAACGATCCGGATCATTATTTGTTTTTTTAATTTCTCTAACCCGATGCTCAACAGCCATTACTGGAAAATTTTGTTTTTCAGTAAGCACTTCAAACGAATGCCCTAAGTTTATTGTAAAATATCCATCTTCGGGGTTAATAGGACTCCAAGCACCGTGGGTTAATGCTTCCAACCCCGGCTCTGGACTATACAAAGTTGTAATAAAACCACTGTCTTTATGCTTAGTAATACCAATCCTATCTGCCTCAGGCCTATAATGATTAAAAATGCAATATTGAAGAGCTTCGTCTTTTGATGCTCCACCAGTTATTACATCCCAATATTTTGATTCTATCCCAACTTTCCCAAAAATATTTTCTATAATTAGCAAAGAGAATTTATTCATTTTGCGTAATAAACTTTCTAATTCTTTTGTAAAATACTTATTCCACAATGAAATTTCCAATTGCACTTGCTCTACCTGATCATGCCTATCAGAATATCCCAATATTGAATCCTCATAGCATAATTTACTAAATCCTCTATACTTATCTTCTAGGCAATTATTTTTTTCCTTATAAAAGTTTTCACAGAACTTAATTCCAGAATCTAAATCTATATCTTCTGGAATTTTTACAAAAAATACTCCTTTCTTTAGAGCCAATTGATAATCAATATCATTTGTAAAACATAAAGCATCATTGTATATTTCAGCTTTGGGGAAAAGAATTCCAGAATCTTCGACACATTTTTCAGTAATAATTGACATATATTTTTTCCTTAATTTAGTAATTATCTATATATATAGCTATCATTTTTATTAATATGCTCACGAGCTTTAGAGTAAAATTGAAGGCCCAATTTTTTATCATAACTATATATTCCTCTATCAAAATCCGTATTAAAATTTGACGAAGAAAAATGTCCCCAACTCCATCTATGTTCTTGATTAATATTTTGTCTTTGTTGAATAACTCGATGCAAAACTGCAGAAACCGGTAAATCTAGTTTTTCTGTTAAAATTTGCATTGTTAAACCAAAATTTACTTTAAAATAATTAGGTTCAGCAGTAAGCTTCAACCATTTATCGTCTTTATAAATTTCTAATCCAGGCTCTATAGATCGCAATAACGTTACAAAACCGTCATCTTGATGCTCTTGTAAGCCAAGGGTACTCATTTCTGGACGAAAATGATTAAAAGTAAAATGATATGCTCCTTTTGAATTAGAACAGCCGCCGGTAGCTTTATCCCAATATTGTTTAGGGATACATACTTTTTCCAATACGTTTCTAATAATGTCAGAAGATAGCCGACATAGTATCTCGCCAACTTCTGTAAGTTCCTGTGTGTAATATTCGGACCAAAAACGTCTTTCTAGTAAAAATTGCTCAATTTGATATTTTCGCTTATGAAATCCTAAAAGAGGATCGCCAAAAACTTCTGGCCCAAATATATAGTAACCCCTATATTTATCATCTTCATGATTATTGTTTTCTTTTTCTTTATAAAAATTTCTTGCAAATATATCTGGAGCTGATAAATCTATTTTTTTAGGAATTTCTACTAGAAAAAAACCGTCACATAATGCCTTATCAAAACCATCTGCGCTTTCAAAAAGTAATTTTCCTTCTTCTACACAAGCCTTTTGGAGTTGGTATAAACTTTCTAATGTGTTATTGACGTCTATGCAGTTAGTCTTATCACTAATCATTAGTATCTCCCTCACTATAAAAATATTTCTCGAACTTTATGAACTTAATCCAAATTTTTTATGCTCATCATTCCAAGTAGTTTTATTAAACTCCGTTAAAAATTCCTGCATAGACTGATATGTAACTAGTTTATTATTACTAGTGTATTGGTATAGACTTAGTTCTGAAGGAATGTTGGTAAAAGCAGCCATTGAGATACGATCAGGTTTATTACTAGATTTTTCTATTTTTGAAACGCGATGTGAAATACTTCTGACGGGTTTTGTTAGCTTTTCTGTTAATATTTCAAATGAACGCCCGAAATTAACTATGAAATAACCTAGAATTGGAGGTATTTTCTGCCATTGGTTACTAATTTTAGCTTCGAGACCAGGTTGATCAATATAAAGTATTGTAACAAAACCAGTATCTTGATGCTCTGCACAGCCCTGTTTATTTATTTCTGAGCGATAATGACTACAAGCAAACCAATGTGTTCCTTTATTTTCTATACAATCCCCTGTTATTAATGCCCAATCTTTTTTGGGAATACCAACATATTCTAAAACATTTTTTAATACCAGAATGGCTAATGAATTCATTTTATTAGCTAAAATCTTAACATCTTTAGGGAAATATTTATCTCTAGCATTCGTATCTGCAAGAATATGCTCTGTCTGAAAATGTTCACGATCAAAATAAAGGGAATCATATCCTTTAAATCCTTTGTATTCAGCGTCATAATCGTCACATTTTTCTTTATAAAAATTATAACAAAGCTTTATTCCAGGCATGAGATTTATATCTTTTGGAATTTCTAATAGAAAAAATCCATCTTGTAAAGCTTTATCAAAGTAACTATTCGTATCAAAAATTAGTTGCTGTTCGACTATTTTTGATCTTGATAACGAATAATTAGTCGTTAAATTTTTGCAACTGACATTATCCAATATTTCCATTTTAAAGATTCCTAAGGAAAAATTTTTTGGTTCCCTGACTTGTAATACAAAAATAAAGTTCTTTTATAAAAGATACATAGCATTATACCCTAATAAATGCTTTGGAAATTTTGCGACCGCGGCAGCAGTATATAAATTAGCTGCATCGAAAGGAAAAAGCTTCCATTGGACAATTTCTTTTTCACTAATTTTTATCCAATTTTCTGCTGGAAATTCATTTATATCTACAGAAATATTAGCCAGATTTATTGACATACCTATTCCTAGAGCTTTCAAATAAGCCTCTTTTCTGGTCCAACATCTAAAAAAAGCCTTTGTTTTTTCTTGATCTCTCAATTTTAAAAAAAAATCCTTTTCAGAAGGTGAAAAAAAAGCTTCATTCAAACTTTTTATTGGTGTTTTTTCAGCATGATATTCCACGTCGATACCCACCAAATCTTCTTTTGTTACTGCTACAAGGAGAAGATTATGAGAGTGAGAAATATTAAACTGTATATTTTTAGAATTTCGCGTTTTTAATAAAGCCGGCTTTCCCCATTGCCCTTTTTCAAATTCCAATAATCTAGGAGAAATATCTAAATATTTAGCTAATATTAAACGCTTAATAATATGCGTAGCTAAGTATTGATAATAATGCTTTTCAAAATAAAAATTTTTCGCCCGTTGGATTTCCTCCATGGAAAGTATTGAAATCAATTTTTCGTACGGAGTACATTCTAAGCTTAACTCAAAATGCCATATATGCAATTCCGAATGACGGCCAAACAATTCATTGGGTGGTTTCTTCCATAAAATTTTGTTCATATTGTTTTTTTAAGCCTTATGATAAACTTGTTTAATTGGCTTTTTTCTTTGGCTATTAATAATCTAAATAACCTTTCGGGAATAAGAACAATAGGGAGGGATAATTATCCATATTGTAAGTAGCGTCATACACTCTTCCTCTCCTTTACCAATAATATTATAAAAATAAATTAAAAGTAAATGTCTTTTTTGGTTATAAATTTTTTAAAGTAACAACTGGTACTCAATATTAACAGCTGTTTTAGCTTTTTCAACTCCTAAATTCTAAAGGTTAATATTGCTTAAAGTAAATAAAATGGAAATGTTTGGCATGCAAAGCTTGCGCGAGAGGAAAATTATTATAAATCACATACTAAATTATCATCATATTACAAAAAAATAAAAATTCATGATTCATTATAACTGTAATTAGAAATTTTTTTCTTTTAAATAAAATCTATATCAAGGATGAATTTTTAGTCGAGGTTCAGAACAAGAGCTTAGCTGTAAGATTCACTCTTCGACAACAGTAAGAACAAGCGTGATCGCGAACGCAAGTTATGGGGATTTGCTATAGATCGACAGACAGAAAACATATAAAATTTTTATATAGAAAATATAGAATTTCTTAAAGATTTTACAGCGTCATTCAATTTGAATGCAGCTGATCTCATACTTTCTAACAGAAAAAACTTAGCTGTATATAGGGATTTTAAACCCCAACTTCACATCGATGAGTATGATAGAAAAAAAATTGCCGAATTTATAAGAAGGACTCCAATAAGTAAGCGTCCACTTATAACTTCAAAGGGCGGGGGCACTAGTGGGGCATTTAGAAATAAAAAACTAGGATAAATGACAATTAGTGACAACAATTAAAATATGCTAACTTATTGATTTAATTATAGTTATTTGTTTTTTCTTGTTAGCATTTATTGTATGAAAAAGACTTTTAATCTATTGGTCGATGGTTCGATTCCATCACGGCCCACCAGTCAAATCAAAGACTTACATCATTCAGAAAGTTTTCCTAAATATCACTGCGCGACATTTGTGTGGGTTATATCTACAAGGTTACTATTTTTTCTTAAAACCATTAGATGCCTTCCCATATAACATACCTTATTAGCGGCATGAATAAGATTACCTAACTCAGCTGCCGAAGTACATCGAACTGATCCTTACGATGATCAGCAAGAAATGCTTAAAATCGCTAAAGAGTATGAGAAAAATCCTACTAAACAAAATAGAAAAAAACTCATAAACCTCGCCCAGGAAGTCGCTGAAGTGAGGTTTAAGGAATAATTATTTCTTAAACCCAGAAGTGATACTTAAATCAAACGGCCCAGTTTGATATTCAAATTCTAGAGGTAAGTTATGAAAAAAAGATGATTTGGCTTGAATTTTATTGTGGTGTATTTCTTTTTGTCCTGAATTTTCTCTTTTTAAGGTAGTTTTAACCTGTTCCATAGCAACATCTGCTAGCATCGTAAGAGCAGAAGTATCCACCGTTCTTTGTTCTGATTGATTTTGGTTGTTAGAACTTTCCGGAATTTTTAACTGACTCATTTCCAATATATTTTCAAGTTCCTTCTTAATTCTTTTATTTTCTTCTTTTTTCGGTCTAACTTGAATATAGTGCTCCAAAGTACATCCATACTTATTTTTTTTAGAAAAATCTGCCCCTATTCCCTTTAAAAGCTCTAAAATTTTAGGTTGCCCATAGAAAATAGCATAATGAGCAGGTGTGTTTCCATCATCGTCGGTTATATTTATGTCTATATTTGTATCTAACAAATATAAAAATACCGTTTCACTACCATACCTTGTAGCGAGATGTAGTAATTTTTGTCCATTTTTTTTAACAATTTGATTTAGATCATAATCTTCCTTGGTACAATATTTAAAAAATTCTAATGCTTGGTGTAATTTTATTGGATCATTTTCTCTAATAGCATCAATGATATTCTTTGTTCCCATAATTATAACTCTTATAAATAGCTAAAAAACATAGAATAAATTTAAGAAATTAAGGAAATATTAAAGGTACCTCTATAAATTCAATAAAAACTAAAAAACCTATGGTATTTTAAAATTAATGTCTAAAACTGTTTATTGGAGTTATATATTCTTTTAAAGAATTTTTAAGTGCGTCTTTTGCTGTAGAGGATAAAGCTTTAGCTTTGTCTTTGTCTACGAATGCTTGAAAATAAAACATATTAGGGTTTCTAGTATTTGCTTGTATAGATGCTTTAAGCGTGTTTTTCTCTGCAAGAGGCGAGTAAACATTTCTTACTAAATACTTTAATACTTTATAAAAAGATTTTTGAAAAAAAATAGAGCTTTCGGGTAGAAGTTTGAGAAAAGGTGATTTTAAAAACCATTCTTTATCTACGTGTTTAATTTTATCTGAAAAAACTATTCCATGTAATTGGTATAAATCATTACCACAAAGTTTATAGAGAGAGCCAGTTTCTTTTTTTAACGCATCTTCAAATTCAAAAAATAACTCAAATTTTGGGAGCTGTTGATTAAAAACTTCTAACTCATAAGAAGAACATTTTATTTTAGGAATTGCTTCTAAAAGTTCATTATATATCGATGGGTCATCTATTTTTTTTAAAATTCCTTTAAAAAATTCGGGATCATTTTCAAGCTCAAATTCTTTATAAACTAAATTATTCTTAAGCCGATCAAGAGTTTCAAATAAAGATTCTGAAAAAGTAGCTTGGGCAAATACACCCTTTAATTCTATGTGAGCTTGAAATAACTCGAACTTTTTCTCTTTTTCACTATAATTTAGTATTATATTATATATAATTAAAAGTTTTTCTTTTAGGTTCATAAATAGTTACCATACCCTCTAATAAGTGATTAGAATACCTATTTATTCTTAAAGCTTTATTAACCATTTATTACCATATAAAGTACCTTGTCCTGCTTGGTAAAAAACTTATAATGACCTTATCGACTTAAGAGTATTTAGCAAAACTCCCTTAAATTCTTAAGGTCGATGGGTCTTATCAGCCCCTTTCTTTGGGCAACCTGATAGATGGAAATTTATATTTTTGTTTATCAGGTTGTTTTTATGTCAGAAATAAATTTAGAAGCCGCATGTCAACTGTTTGAAACTCAAGCCAGTACACTATTACATTGATGAAGCCCATCGCTTTTGTAACAAACATTATTTGCGTTTACACAGTCATTATTTACCGCACGATGGCAAGAATCGAGATAAAGCCACCACTAAAAGTGCACAGGATATTTTTCAGGAGTTAGGAGAAGCCGCTTATTGTGTGCCTAAACCCCAGCGTAAGATCGATGCCATTAATCTCATGCGCCGTATGCTTTATCGCACTCAATTTAATAAAGAGAATACGGAACGCCTCATTGACTGTCTTGCCAATTATTCCAAAGTCTTTGATGAAAAAAATAATATTTACAAAGATCATCCTTTACATGATTGGACCTCACATGCAGTAGATGCCTATCAAACAATGACCTTAGCGATTGAACATCACCTCATTAACGAACAAACCGAGATTATTTACTACAACTAAAAATTAGGATCAACAATGATAAAACAAGTATTATTACTTTTAACGCTAGGAATCATGATCGGCTGGATAGCCAGTTGTGCCTGGAGGGCACCTTTACAAGAAATTAATGTACCGGTTTGGCCTAATGCACACTTTCAAGCTGAGCAATTGGATACAGAAAGATAATTGCAGAAGTCATAACCACTAAACGGACTCGTCAAGGTCGGGGGGAAACATAATTCAGAGATTTTTCTTGCTCTTCTGAACTTGGGCTTCTAATTGGTCTAGAATTTAGATGTTTTACTAAATTATTAAGAGTTTCTTCCATCTTTGCCTGTTTCACTTCCATCTCAGCCTGTTTTGCTTCTATCCCAGCACATTTTTGATCAAACCATGCTCTAAACTCTCTTCGGTCATGTTCTATTTCCTCTAACATTTTATTAAAGTCTATTTCCCATTGAGGAATACATCGCTTCAGCGTTTTTAGTCCTTTATTAAACTTTTCGAGTGAACTTTCAGTAAATTGTCGGAATTCTTTAAATAATTCTGTTTTTATAAGACGTATATTCTCATCTCCATAGGATTTATCTGGATGGAATAACAAAAC
>JBBIWD010000004.1:0-115028 GCA_037439325.1 Rickettsiella sp. | reverse complement strand
TCAGACGTGAAACTACTCTGCGCCAATGATACTTTGGGGTCCCCCCATGGGAAAGTAGGGCATCGCCAGGCGACTGTTTCAACAAAAAACCCGCAGTTCGCGGGTTTTTTTATTTATAATCAGCGGCCTTGCTTTTTTTCTTTATATTTTTACATTATGTTGCAAACTCAATATAAAATTAAAGACTTTTCTTATATGCTTCCGGAAAACCTAATAGCGAACTATCCAACGAAGCAGCGCACTGATAGTCGTTTGTTTTGTTTAAATAAAAAAACAGGTGCCATTCAACATAAAAAGTTCAACGACATTTTAAACTTTATAAATCCAGGCGACCTATTAATTTTAAATAATACGCAAGTTATTCCAGCACGGTTGTTTGCAAAGAAAGCGACGGGTGGAAAAGTTGAAATCTTGATTGAACGTATTTTAGATAAAAAACGCGTGCTAGCGCAATTAAAGTCAAGTAAATTACTTAAATTAGGTACTATACTTACATTAGAAAATGGAGTGAGTTTGGAAATAGTCGCTCGTTCTGAAAATATATTCGAATTAATTTTTTTAATCCAGCTTAATACCTCTATTTTAGAACTCTTAAATCAGATCGGTCATATTCCGTTACCCCCCTATATACAAAGAACAGATGAGTTATTTGATTGGGAACGTTATCAAACCGTTTTTGCCTCTATACCTGGTGCTATTGCGGCACCCACAGCAGGTTTACATTTTGATGAAAACTTGTTGATCCAATTAAAAGCTAAGGGAGTTAATATAGCTTTTATTACTCTACATGTCGGCGCTGGAACTTTTCTACCTATTCGTAGTGCTCGTCTTGAAGATCATCGTATGCACAAAGAATATGTGACGGTATCGCACACTGCTTGTGAACAAATAGCCATTACTAAGAAAAATAATAAGCGGGTTATCGCGGTGGGAACAACGGCTGTTAGGAGTTTAGAAGCTGCGGCTTTAAATGGTCAAATTAAACCATTTTCCGGAGACACGCGTCTTTTTATTTATCCAGGTTTTAAATTTCGCTGTATCGATGCTTTAATCACTAATTTTCATTTGTCGCAATCGACTTTATTGATGTTGGTGTGTGCATTTGCGGGGTATGATTTGGTCATACAGGCTTATCAAGAGGCGATAAAGCAGAGTTATCGATTCTTCAGTTATGGCGATGCTATGTGGATTAATTAGAGGAATTGCAACGCATAAAATTTGCGAATACGCAGCGAACCAGGTAAATTGCTTGGCTTCATATCATTGATTTTCGATTAGGAGAAAAGTATGAGTTTTTTTATAACTGATGTGCTAGCCCAATCAGCTACTACTTCTTTAAGTCCGCAAGGAAATGGATACTCTCAAATTTTAATTCTATTAGGCTTTGTAGTTATCTTTTACTTGTTATTATGGCGGCCACAAGCAAAACGCGCTAAAGAGCATCGCCAGTTAATGGCAAGTCTAGCGATAGGTGATGAAGTGACGACTACCGGTGGAATAGTCGGTAAGGTTACTCGTCTAAATAATGAGTTAATTAGTCTAAAAGTTGCAGAAAACGTTGAAATTAATTTACAAAAAGCGGCTGTTTCTAGCGTATTACCTAAAGGGACTATAAAGTCTTAAACCATTTATGCTCAATAAATATCCTCTCTGGAAAAATAGTTTATTATTGGTGTTGTTGATACTTGGTTTTATTTATGCAGCACCTAATCTTTTTCCAGAGCAGCCCGTTGTACAAATTTCCCCTTCTACAGCGATAATGCATGTGAATCTTGAAGCTTTACAAGCTAAAGTCAATACACTGATTAAATTGGTACAGATTTCCCCTATTAGTGAAGAGCTTAATCAGCAAACGCTTTTACTGCGATTCAATAATACCGATATACAGCTTAAAGCCAAAGATATTTTATCCTCTGCATTGGGTGATGATTATACCGTAGCGGTTAATTTAATTTCGTCGACACCGCATTGGATGCAGGCTATTGGTGCATCCCCGATGAAACTGGGGTTGGATTTGCGCGGTGGTGTGCACTTTGCTTTAGAAGTCGATATTAACAATCTTATTGCGCAACGCATGCAAGGTTTAGCAAAAAATATTAGCGAAAATCTCCAACAAGCACGTATTCGCTATATGGAAGTAATACCGAAAGAAAAACAATTATCTATTTTATTCAGAGATAGCAACAGTTTAACGCAAGCAAAAAATTTGTTGCAACAACAATTCCCAAGCTTTGAATTTAGTGAGGCAACGGATAATCCCAAACAACTTATTGTTGTTTGGTCGAAGCAAGGACTCAATAATTTACGACAACTGGCAATTGACCAAACTATTAATACGTTACGGAATCGAATTAATGAGTTGGGAGTTGCTGAGCCTATCGTTCAACAGCAAGGGAGCAATCGAATTTTAGTCGATTTACCCGGCGTTCAGGATATAGCGCGAGCGCAACAAATTTTAGGTGGAACAGCAACTATAGAATTTCGTTTAGTAGATACTGTGCATGATCCGCATCTAGCACAAACAAACAACATAGCACCTCCGGGTTCACAATTATTCCAATATGAAAATCAACCGGTATTACTGAACAAACAAGTTATTTTAACCGGAAACTCGATTACCGACGCTTCAACCAGTTTTGACGAGTCGGGACGATCTGCTGTGAGTATTAGTTTAGGAGGGGGTGGAGAAAGTTATTTTCATCAAGTGACCGGTGAAAATGTTGGCAAGCCACTGGCTATTGTCTATGTAGAAACTAAAAACAGTGTAAAAGTCGCGAATGGAAAAATGATTCACATTCCTCGTAAAGTAGAAAGGGTTATCAGTATTGCTAGAATTCAGACCGCTTTACCACCTAATTTTCAGGTAACAGGCTTAACAAATCCACAAGAAGCCTTAAATTTATCCTTATTACTACGAGCTGGCGCTTTGCCAGCCCCTATTTATGTTGTTGAACAACGCACGATAGGTCCACAATTAGGCGCCGAGAATATTCACAAAGGGATTATTTCTATTGTGGTAGGATTTATTTTGGCTGTGGTGTTTATGGCTGTTTATTATGGCGTATTTGGTCTAATTGCTGATGTAGCCTTAGCACTTAATTTAGTACTATTAGTGGCTTTATTATCTTTACTGGGTATGACGTTAACCTTGCCAGGTATGGCAGGTATCGTATTAACTGTGGGTATGGCTGTTGATGCGAATGTCTTAATATTTGAACGTATTCGTGAAGAGCTACGCAATGGCGTGTCACCACAATCAAGTATTCATGCAGGTTATGATCGTGCATTAATTACTATTATTGATGCCAATGTAACTACCTTAATTGTCGCATTAATATTGTTTGGTGTTGGTACAGGTTCTATTAAAGGTTTTGCAGTCACTTTAACAATAGGGCTATTAACCTCGATGTTAACCGGAATCATGATAACCAGAGCCATAATCAATGCGTGCTATGGGGGACGCCCTCTAAAACGGTTGCCAATTGGTATTTAGTTTTAAAGAGTAAAAGTTGTGGAATTTTTTAAAAAACAAACCCATATAAATTTTTTAGGCTTACGTCGTTGGGCGGTGGGTTTATCTTTACTATTAATTATTATTTCAGCCGGAACATTAATCACTAAAGGTTTGCATTGGGGATTAGATTTTACCGGTGGTAGTCAATTGCAAGTTTCTTTTAATCACACCGCTGATATTCCATTATTAAGAAAACAATTAGTGGCAGCTGGATTTAAAGATATCTTAGTACAAACTTATGGAACTTCACGTGATGTATTGATAAGCTTAGCACCCCATCAACAGACGACGCAACATGATTTAAGTGCACAAATTATAAAAGCTTTACCGGGTGCGCAATTAAAACAAATTGAATATATAGGTCCTCAGGTAGGGCGAGAGTTAGCAACACAAGGTGCACTTGCTGTTTTTATTGCATTATTAGGTATCATGATTTATATTGCGCTGCGTTTTGAGTATCGTTTTGCAGTAGGTGCAGCTATTGCTTTGATTCATGATCCTATCGTTATTTTGGGCATCTTTTCTTTGTTTGGTATTGAATTCAATTTGACGGCATTAGCGGCTATTTTAGCGGTGATTGGTTACTCACTGAATGATACGATTGTTATCTTTGATCGAATTCGCGAAAACTTTCGTAAGCTACGTAAAGGCACTGCAGTCGAAGTAGTCAATCTCTCCATTAATCAAACCCTATCACGTACTATCATGACATCGGCTACAACCTTGCTTGTTGTGCTTTCACTCTGTGTTTTTGGTGGAACGATGATTCATAGTTTTGCTTTGGCGCTAGTAATAGGAATTGTTGTTGGTACTTATTCGTCGATTTATGTGGCAGGAACTATTGCAGTTGCACTAGGCTTGGATCGATGTAATTTTTTGCCTCCAGTAAAAAGTGTCGACGATAGACCTTAATCAATATATTTCTTAATCTCCGCAGAAGATCTTATATTTAAGCCTTTATATTTTTTTCCACCGTATATATGTCTGTTTATAAACTTTAAGTTTTTTAATATTTACTTAAGCTATAGTTGCTAATATAACTAACTGAAAAAAGTGATAAAAACATACTGATTTCTGTAAAAAGACTATCAATAAATAGAATCAGTAACTATAAAGAGAAAAATAAAAAATGCCTACTTATCATCGAGAATTTACTAAAAGCTTTAAAATTTTCCCTGCTGATGACAATAGCTTGATTGTGCATGATTTTAATAGAAATAAAGGACATATTTATATTAACGATAAATTGTTGGGGGAAATGTTTACTGAAATTACAGCAGATAATTTTGATCGAGCTTGTAAGGAGTTGTTCGTAGGTGCTGGAAAAGAGGAATTAATCCACTGGAAGGATTTTGCTACTAAATACCTTCATCAGGGTGGTTTTATGTATCCCCTCCAAGCAATTGTAGCGGGATGTTTATCAATGCCAGATTTAGGATACAGTACCGTATCTGCTCAAAAGGAATTGCGCTTTACATTTAATAAAAATGGTTTACAAATCAAAGAAAATTTTACCTATACAAATTTACCAAATCTTGATGAATCCTTAACATTAAAGGCAGAGAAAGGTAGTTATCTACTTCGAGGGGAGTTATTACACAGTGTTGATATAAATGATAAAAAAATTGCAAATTTTCAACATACTATCGCTGAGGTTAAACTTGATTACAAAGAATCAAAATTAAAAACACATCTAGATGAAAGGAGTGTAATTAAAAAAATAAAGGACTTATTTAAAGAGTTTTTTAAAGACTTAATTCCTAGCTTAAATAACTATGCGTTCTTTAAGCCTTCTGCCTATAAAAGTAACTTTTGCTTATCAGAGTCTAAAGAAATAGAAGGTACTGGGTATACTAAAATAACAAAATAAAAAAAGCTAAGCCGAAACTAAAGTGAATGAATGGCTTGTAATACTAAGGGGCAGAGTTTGGGGTTAGCGACAAGGATATGTCCAGCTTCAAAGTAGTTTTCTCCACCTTTTAAATCACACGCTATTCCCCCCGCTTCTTTAACCAATAAAACACCCGCAGCCATATCCCAGGGCGCAAGTTCAAGTTCCAAAGCAGCATCTAAGCGTCCTGCAGCGACATAAGCTAAATCGAGTGTTGCTGAACCGGTTCGGCGTATGCCACTGGCTTGGGACATCATGGTGCGTAAAGCTTCTTTATTGATAGAAGCTGTGAGTGTATTAAAGCCACGGCTAGGGATAGAGATTCCTATTAAGGATTCCGGAATACTGGAACGTGTACTGACGCGTAAACGACGCGTAAACCGCTGCGTATTATCTAAATAAGCACCTTGTCCTCGTGTTGCGGTAAAGGTTTCTTGGCGTAAGGGGTCATAGATCAGGGCATGCTCAATTTGATCTTTCTCATTGTTTTTAATGGCAATAGATACTGCAAAATGCGGAAAATCATGGACATAATTACAGGTTCCATCGAGCGGATCAATAATCCAAGTATAATTATCGCCGTGAATAGGCGCGCTTTCTTCAGCAATGATTCCATGACTGGGATAAGCCTCTTGGATAGTGGTGATAATAATTTTTTCCGCTTTTAGATCAACCTCAGTGACGACGCCGCGATTGTCCTGTTTTTGTTGCATACGAAGTCGGTCTAGACGGCTTAAACCATCTAAAATAGTCTTGCCTGCGAGACGAGCAGCGCGATCAGCGATTTTTAAGAAAGGGTGCATGGATATTGATGATAGAGTGAAAACTACTACTATATTTTTAAAAGTGTAAGAATGATACCATAGCTTATGCATCTAAAATATCTTTAGATGCAGTTCATCTTTAAATGTTAGAGATATAAAATATAAAGACCTATGTTGAAAGGTTTATAGAAATAATCATGTCTTTTTCACAGATTCGGATCGTCCTGATGTATACAAGCGATCCTGGCAATATTGGTGCGGTAGCACGTGCGATGAAAAACATGGGCTTAAAACAGCTTTACCTGGTTGAACCTAAGTCTTTTCCACACATGAATGCATCCGTGCGAGCAAGTAATGCCATTGACGTATTGGCTGAAGCGACAGTCGTTGATCATTTAACCTCAGCAATTCAGGATTGTCAGTTAGTATTTGGTACGAGTACTCGTACGCGTGAACTCGATTGGGTTTCTTTAACTGCCCGTGCAGCAGCTGAAAAAATAGCTATTAAATCCAATCAGAAAGTAGCCATAGTGTTTGGACGCGAACGATGTGGTCTTAGCAACAAAGAATTACAACAATGCCACTTTCAAATTAATATTCCAGCTAATCCCGATTATAGCTCCTTAAATTTAGCGGCTGCAGTACAAATTGTATGTTATGAATTACGTATGGCTTTTTTACAGCAAGAAAATAAGATTGAGGAAAAAGCCACTCAGCTGGCCGATGTTCAACAACAAGAGTATTTTTACCAACATTTACATGAGATATTGAATAAAATTGAATTTTTAAAGCCGATACGTAGCCAGCAAATTATGGATAGATTGCGTCGCTTATTTAGCCGATCCGAATTAGATAACCATGAAGTGAAAATTTTACGAGGAATACTTAGCTCGATTGAAAAAAAACTAGCTTCTAAGCCATAAATCTGCCTATTTTCATGAATAATCAATTTAATTGCCAACTGCTTAAATCCAGCAAAAATTCTCATGCTCGGGCCACTCAAATAACGACAGCGCATGGCAGTGTGCTAACACCTGCTTTCATGCCGGTGGGGACACGTGCTTTTGTTAATCATATGACGCCTCATGATCTTAAAAGTGCGGGTTCGCAAATTATTTTAGGTGGCAATACCTATCATATGTTACTCAACCCGGGTATGGAGATCATCTTAGCGAGTGGTGGGATGCATCGTTTAATGGCTTGGGAAAAGCCTATGTTGACTGACAGTGGTGGTTTTCAAGTATTTAGTTTATCTAAAAATGCCAAAATTTGTCGGATTGATGTGGATGGGGCGCACTTTAAACACCCTATTACGGGAAAGGTGATCCATTTGACGCCGAAAAACTCTATTGAAGCCCAGAGAATTATTGGTGCGGATATCATTATGGCGTTTGATGAATGCACTCCTGAAAATGGTGGTAGAGAAATTGCGCTAGCTGCAATGGAGCGTACGCATCGTTGGTTATTAGCTTCAAAAGAAGCTTATCTCGCTTCAGATTCAGTCTATGATCATCAACAAGCTTTATTTGGAATTATTCAAGGTGGAAGTTTTAGAGATCTTCGTGAATTGAGTACGCAATTTATTTTATCAGCCGAGTTAGATGGTATTGGAATCGGTGGAGAAGTAATTGGTTTTAATATGCAGAAAACGGCTGAAGTCATCGACTGGATTCGGCCATTATTACCGGATAATAAAGTTCGTTATACCATGGGCGTAGGTCTGAATCCACAAGATCTCATTGATGTGGCTGCTAAGGGAATTGATTTATTTGATTGTGTTGCACCCACACGCAATGCACGACATGGCACACTTTATCACGGAAGTATTGTAAAAAAAGGCCATTGGTTAGAATTTACCAGCGAAAAAAATCAATCAAGAATATTAATTAAAAAATCCATTTACGCAAAAGATGAAAATCCTATTTTAGCAGGGTGTTTATGCTATACTTGCCGGCATTTTACTCGCGCCTATTTACATTTTTTATTTAAACAAGGATCGTCTCTTTATAATCAGCTGGCATGCATACATAACATACACATCATGCACAATGTTTGTGAGCAGATTCGACATTTAATCTTAGATGAATAAGTGACAATAGTTTATTTTCATGCCAGCAATTTCTTTTATCGTTGTCTACGAAATAGCATTGTTACAAACGCAATGATGGCTAATATGATGAATATAAAAAAGATGATTTTTGCAACGCCTGCCGCTACGGCAAAAACACCGGTAAATCCAATAATGGCAGCGATAATAGCAATTGCTAGAAAGATAAATGCCCATGCTAGCATAATACTTCTCCTCTATTTAAATTGGCTTAAGCCTTAAGGTTAGTTGATGAATTTGGTAGTCGCAAGTGGCGATAGGCATTCTTAGAAAAGTGTCGTCATATTTTGGTCATTTTGACAACAGGAGTATAAAATATGTCTATAAACGAATCACAAACAATAGATACCATCTTAAATGAAATAAAAGTTTACTCACCGTCAAAAAAGTTTTCTGATCAAGCAACGATTAAATCTATGGCCCAATATGAGGAGATTTATCGTTACTCTATGGAGCATCCAGAACAATTTTGGGCTAATGTTGCCGGCGAATTACATTGGATGCAGGTTTGGAAAAATGTATTAACTTGGAAGGAGCCGTATGCGAAATGGTTTGAAGCGGGCAAAACCAATCTATCTTATAACTGTCTCGATCGACATCTGGAACACTATACAGAAAAAACCGCATTGATTTGGCAGGGAGAGCCAGAAGAAAAACGTCAATTTACTTATAAGCAATTACATCAAGCAGTTTGCCAATTTACTAATGGTTTAAAAAAATTAGGTGTAAAAAAAGGTGATTGTATTACACTATATATGCCTTTAATACCCGAGCTTATCATTGCAGTATTAGCCTGTGCGCGTTTAGGAAGTATTCATAATGTGGTGTTTGGCGGTTATTCAGTGCAAGCCTTAGAAACACGTATTCAAGATTCAAAATCTAGGTTTGTTATAACGGCTGATGGTGGTTATCGACGTGGTAAGATCATTCCACTTAAACAGACCATAGATGAAGTATTACTCAGCTGTCCGTTGGTAGAAAAAGTTATTATTTATCAACGTACCCAGGCTGCAATACCTATAAAAGCAGATCGGGATATTTGGTGGCAGGATATGATAGCGGGACTAAACGAAAATTGTCCTGCTGAAGCCATGGATAGCGAAGATACGCTTTTTATCCTTTATACTTCAGGGGGTATATGGTAGGCGCTTACTATACTTCCAAAATAGTTTTTGATTTAAAACCAGAAGATGTTTACTGGTGTACTGCCGATGTAGGTTGGATCACAGGTCATACTTATGTAGTTTATGGTCCATTACTCAATGCTGCAACGGTATTCATCTATGAAGGGGCGCCTGATTGGCCTAAACCCGATCGATTTTGGCAACTCATTGAAGAATACAAAGTCAATATTTTTTATACAGCGCCTACCGCCATTCGTTCTTTTATGAAATGGGGTAATGGATGGGTTGATAAAAAAGATTTATCCAGTTTAAGGTTGCTCGGTAGTGTGGGTGAACCATTAAATCCAGAGGCATGGATTTGGTATTATGAAAAAATTGGAAATAGACAATGTCCGATTGTTGATACATGGTGGCAAACAGAAACTGGGATGATTATGATTGCGCCACTTCCTGGAGCAACGCCAACTAAACCGGGTTCCGTTGCTAAACCTTTGCCTGGTGTGGAAGTTGATATAGTGGATCCTGCGACGGGACTTAGAGTAGAGCAAGGAAAAGGCGGCGCTTTGGTCATTCGAAGACCCTGGCCGAGTATGCTACGCGGTATTTGGAATGATCCAAAAAGATATGAAGAACAATATTGGAGTAAATTTCCTCATGCTTATTTCTCTGGCGATAGTGCACATTACGATGCGCAAGATTACATTTGGATTATGGGTCGTACTGATGATGTTATTAAAGTATCGGGACATCGTTTAGGATCAGCGGAAATTGAGGCGGCTTTAGATAGTTATCCTGCGGTTGCTGAATCTGCAGTGGTCCCTATTCCAGATAAAACGACCGGTCAGGCAATCGTTGCTTTTGTTGTACTCAATGATGCAGAAAAACCTACGCCCATCTTAAGGGCAAATATTCTTAAGCAAGTTAGAATGACCATAGGCGCTTTAGCATTACCTAAGCGTTTAATTTTTACTGTCGCTTTACCGAAGACACGTTCTGGGAAAATTATGCGCCGCTTATTACAAGATATTGCAGTTAATCGTCAAATTGAACAGGATACTTCAACATTAGAAGATTTCTCAGTACTTAAACAAATACAAGAACAGCAAATACAAGAACAGCAAAACGGAGAATCTAGTGGCCATTATGCAAAATAAAAATATTATTGTTATTCCTGTGCGCTATCAATCCAGTCGTTTTCCAGGAAAGCCACTGGCTTTGATTAAGGAATATAGTTTAATCTATCGAGTTTGGGCTATTGCTAAGACAATTAAGGGAGTTGATGAAGTCTATATTGCAACCGATCATCCTGAAATACAAACTCACGCTTTGGGTTTTGGCGCTGAAGTCCTGATGACGGAAGAATGTAGTAATGGTACGGAACGGTGTTTTGCCGCGGTTGCTTTATTAGAAAATAAACCGGATATGATTGTAAATTTACAGGGAGACGCGGTATTAACTCCGCCCTGGGTTATTCAATCTTTAATTGACGCTATGATTGCTAATGCGCAGTTAGAAATAACGACACCAGCAACCTTAATTAATAAAGAGCAATATTCTATTATGGAAAAGGCCAAACTAAAAGGTGAAGTGGGAGGAACCATGGTGGTATGTGATAAAAATTTAAACGCCCTATATTTTTCTAAAAGTATGATTCCCTATTTAAGAGATATGCAAATGGAGTCGCCACCTCTTTATCGACATATTGGGCTCTATGCTTACCGATATTCGGCATTAAAAAATTATATTTCATTACCGTCCACACCCTTAGAAAAATTAGAAGGTCTAGAACAATTGCGAGTATTGGAAAATGGCAAACCGATTCATGTGGTATTAGTGGATTATAAAGGGCATACGCATGCTTCAATTGATAGTCCAGAAGATGTTATTAGAGTTGAGCATTTGATAGAGGCAGAAGGCGAATTGGTAGCATTGTAATAGAAAATGATATGAAAATTATTTTATCTCGGCACGGTAATACTTTTTCTGCAACCGATCCCGTGGTGTGGGTGGGCGCGACACAAGATTTACCTCTTGTTGATTCAGGTATATTACAAGCACAATGTTTGGCACAAGCATTGCAAAAAGCTGATATACATCCTAAGGCTGTGTATTGTGGTCCTTTAAAAAGAACCCGTGAATATGCGGCTATTGTGTTAGAACAATTACATTCTTCTGTAAAACCTATTATAGATACTCGTTTAAACGAGATTGATTATGGAAATTGGGCGGGTCTTAGCAGCACCCAAATTCAAGAAATAGGAGAGGGTAAAGAATTGTATGCTTGGGAAAATTTAAGTGTTTGGCCAAAAATTGCGGGTTGGTCAGGATCCCCTGCCCATATGGCCAAAGAAGTTAAAGAGTTTAGTAAAGCGTTAGTTGCTCAATATGATCCGACAGACACTATTTTAGTGATTACCAGTAATGGTCGTCTACGTTATTTTTTAAAGCTCATTCCCGGCTTATTTGAACAACAGGTCCAGAATAAAGAATTTAAAGTAGCAACCGGTAATATTTGTTTATTGACGTGTGAGAACAGAAAATGGCAAATAAAATTTTGGAATAAAAAACCAGAATATCTTATACAATTTAAAAATTAAAAGTTTTATATTGTAATTAATTATTCAACAAAAAAATTAAAATAAGTATTCTTATAAGGTTCATTTTGCAAGGTAAAATGCCACCATTCAGTTCTTATCGGTCTAAAACCAAATTTTATCATTAATGAACGTAGCAGCATTCGATTTTGAAATTGTTCTTTTGTAATATTACGATTATCAGGATGAGATAAAGGATCGAGAAAATCAAAAGGTGTACCCATATCAAGTACCTGACTGTTTTCAAAATCAACTATTGTTAGATCAACCGTACTTCCACGTGTGTGACCTGAACGTCGGGCAATATAATTAAGTTTAAAAAGATTTCTTTTGTCAATATGCGGATAAAAAAGGTTTTTCATCGTTTGATCGGTATTTTGACTCCATTGTATGAAATCGTTGACCGCCATTTGCGGACGATAGCAATCATAGACCAGTAAACCTAAGTTTTGCTTATTCAGCGCCATTTGTACTTTCAATAAAGCCTCGGTAGCAGCATGGGTTAAAATACAGACTGGTTTTTTGTAGCCGATAATAGGGCGACCTACAAAATTATTATTACCAAAATAACGGATATCTTGCTTAATATTAGGAATAATCTCAGTGACATAAACAAAATCACCCGGTTTTTCCTCTGAGAAAACATCCATAACCATAAAAATCAGCAAGTAAAGAAATAGAAAATATTTTATGAAGGTTATTTTACACATAAAAAACGCAATATTAGGACCTATATTTTATTCTACCAAAACTATTGCCAAATTTACTCCTTAGTTATTTTCAGGTAGGTAAGGTTTACTTTCCAGGGTGTATAAAAGACACTTATTTATCTTCTAATTAAATGGAAAGTTTTTCGTTAGTAAAATTTTAAGCTTAACAGCATATAATATACTTAACTAAATTTTTTAAATAAAAACATGCACTATCCTAATGTTTTTCATTTTATATGGATTGGAAAAGGGATTGATGAATATCTGAACAATATTAAATTGTGGAGACATCTGCACCCTGGCCATACCATAAATCTTTGGGTTACATCTCAAACTATAGAAAATAATGACATTGTAGCATTATTGGAAATAGCAAACATTAAATTACGTTACATTGATGAAAATCCGAAGTTAAAAAACTACAAATATATCGAACAAGAAATAAATAAGGGAAACCCATGGAGTGCAAGTGACATATTGCGTACTTCAATTTTACTTCAAGAGCCAGGGTACTATTTTGATATTAATGTGACTCCGAAAGCAGCTTTACCTAACTATTATAATAAAGAAAAAGCATTATTTATCATAGATGTAAAGCATACAATTAAGCATAATAATATCGCTATTAATCTTAAAATGTTAGCTTCAGCTTCAGCCAATCATCCAGTTTTTCAGCATGCAAGTAAAATTATTAAAGAAAATTTTGATTTTTTAGAACAAGAAAAAATCGTAACTGAACAATTTTACAAACTTTCCTCTTCCAAGTCAGAAAAAGATTATTTTTTTGCTGTATTTGTTACAGGAAGAGCTGTTGCAACAAGTATTAGCTTTAATTATCTAACTAAAAATTATTTGAAGAAAGTTTCAATTTTAGAAATTGATGAAATTAGAGAATTCATATTTCCTTATGGGCATTTATTAAATATACCAACAGCTAAGGGTGTAAAAAAAAATATTAGTGAATATAAACTATTTAATAATATCTTAAATGCTCATACTAAATTGGTAAGCGATTATTTTAAAATAAAAAATACTAGCTTAATAAATAGACTAGAAAAATTTTCAGGATTGAAATTCTTTTCAAGTTTAAATGCTGATGGGTATGTTTATGCATTTGCAAAAATTGAAAATACTGAGGACGAAAAATTAGCCAATAAGTTAAAAAATATAGATAATAGCAGTAAAATCTTTTTAGGAAAAGATAGATTTTTTGTTATTCCAGATGTAAACACCGATGAATCTTCTAATAGAATACAAAATTTTTTAATACTAAATAAGTATTAATAGCATAAAAAATACCCTGAAACATTAGATCGTTTAGCTAAAATTTGACTAAAAACATAAGATTATTTTTTTATATATTCTTTCATAAATGCTTCGAGAACATCTCTTACTGTTTTACCTTTCATTGCTACTTTTGATTTGAATTCATTTCTTAAGCTTTCTGAAACTAAAAAGTTTACATGAACTTGCTTACCTTGGATTTTTAGGTATTGAGCAGATCTTTTGATTACCATTTTAATAACTATTAATAAGACAATTAAATAATACTAACACAATAGAAAAAAGAACCAAAAATTTAAAGCTTTATATTAACGAAATAAAGTTTTGGATTTAAAGTTATATGGAGATATAAGAACGCATACTTTTGGTCGGCGTTTAAGAGCTGCTGGTGTAAGCTTTGAAGATCGACAGGACTTATTAGGGCACAAGAATGGACGTATCACTACACATTATTCGAATGCTGAGTTGAATAATTTAATTCAAGCAGCCAATAAAGTATGTGAAACAGAACAAGGAACTCGATTAACGTTGCTTAGAATGCACAACTCAAAAAAGCCGAGTCGCGCAAAAGTCGCGCAGATCCATTTGTCAGAACATTTGAAAGTAGTGTAAATATTTAATTTTACTGGTGGGCCCACTAGGACTTGAACCTAGGACCAACGGATTATGAGTCCGCTGCTCTAACCAACTGAGCTATGGGCCCGTTCTTAAAAGGGCCTTGAATTGTAAACAATTTAAACGCAGTTAGCAATTTCATATTGAGTCCTTTATGAAGCTTGCACCAATTTTGTACCAGCTACACCATTTCCATTTTCTTTCAGCTTTATTTAATATTGATCTAAGGAGAGCTAACAATCGATTAACCCTAGCGGGCGACACCTTAGTCTGTTCTTTCTTTTGTGCTAACTCTTCAATCATTTCATTATCAATTTCATTGAGTTTCTTATTATAAAGATAGGTATTTACCCCATTTCAGCTGACATTTATCATCCTTAAGGCTACGTTTATGTACCGATTCCCTTAACCATCTTAAGGCAGCTTCTTGCCATAAGCGCTCTGGCTTTTCGTTTAACTGACTTTGGCGCGTGATGATCAAAGCTAAAAAACAAATCAAATCCTGGCCTTTCAAGTGGTATTGCAATGAAGTCTGTCGTTATTTTAGCGGCATTGATATTGGCTGGATATTTAATCCAAAGCATCTCTTTAATAAATTAATCCAATTGAAAGAACAGCGTAATTATGAGCTCTTAAGCTGTTGGAAAAGAGCATGAGTGGCGGAGGCCGCCTCTCACGCAAAACTTTTCACCTGATTATTCTTATACCTATCAATTACCTTATGACTTTGGACGATTCCTTCATTGCAGAGACGAGTTGAGTAATTATGCACTCATCGATGGTTATGTACTGAGTTACAGTAAACCCCTTGCTTATTACTATACCGTTAATACCACTGATTATGGGGTGATGCCGACCTATTTCGCACGAGCACTTGCTTTGGAATCTGCGCGACTCCTGATCACTGTTCTTTATTCGCAATAAAAATTAAATGAGGGCCTTAAGGCTTGCAAATCTAAGAATTAGAAAATTAATATAGGTCGAATAGCTTCCGTTAAATAACTTACTAAATTTTTTTAGCTGTACGAAAACAACAAATGGTTTGGTTAGGAAAATTGGGTCCAACATCATAAATATTTCGAGATATAATATACTCTGAAGAATTTTTGCAAATAGAAATAAAATCGTTAGGTTCAAGATAATGAATAAAAAAATGCTCTCCAAAGGAGGGAGCAGTTTTTATAAAGTATGTAGGCCTTAGACCAATATTAGCAATGATATCAAATAGAGCATTCAACAATTCATAGAGTTTTTTTTCGGCAGGAAAGTGCATGTTCTGTAAAAAACCGTGTTCAATGCAGATAATCGAAGCATCGGGGTTACATCGGCTTATACAATCTGAAAGATCAGACCATCTATTTTCTAGTTTAATATGATGTAATGACCAACGAGCAATGATAACGTCAAACTTTACGGAGCCTCTATTAAGTTGCTCCGGTGATATATACTGGATACCACACCCTTTTTTTGCGTAGGGGTCCATGCCATAAATAGTTACTTTATTACAAACATTATGTAGAACTAGAAAATTTGCTAATTCTTTTTCATAAATGCCCTCATCTAATCCAAAGCCCAGCAAATTAATATGAAGTTTAGATGTTAATTTTAATAGCTCTTTTTTTACTGCATTATCAGATAGTTGATTATGAATTTTAAAGGATTTTAAGGTTTTTTGGGGATCTAGTTTGATTTTATTGCTAAAACAGTAGTCAATAAAATTATTGCCAATAAAATTTAAGTTTTTCTCGGAAGAAAAATAATAGCGTAAATACGATTGGGTTTTTATTTCTTGAAGGTAGCGACTTAGCCAAAAGATAAAATTTTCGTATAGATAGTTTCCGATTTTAGAATGATTAACTTCTTGAAGAGCTGTTTGTAACTTATTTATATTAGTTAATAAATTAAAGGGGTTAGACTGTTTTGGATCCATATATTGTCTAATAACTTTAAAGAATTTATCGTTAAGCATTGATTTTTATGTATTATATTAATAAATAGATGGTGCAATGTAACATAATTATTTTCTCTAGTGTTATACTCATATTGTACCTATCTAATAGGTTAAGCTTCTTTTTCAAAATAGAAACTAAATTAATAAGTTACATAAAATGAATTTTAATTACTTTTTATCCCAGAAATTTTTTACCAAACCAATTCTTACTTATCTTCCTATCCTAGAAAAGTTAATTGATCAGGCCCTAATGCAAAAGCAATTTTCATTAAGAGAGGTAGCTATTGTTTATGTTCATCATCCATTGAAAACATCGGTAAACTTAATAGATAGTATGGTTCGTTTGGGCGCGATGCCAAAAAATATATTTGTTTTAGGGAAAAAATATTCAGAATGTAAAATGGTTGTACAACAAATAACGCGGTATGGAGTCTATTACCAGCCATGCTCATCGCAGATAGGGTTGGGGCAATATAAGCATAGTTTTACGCGTGATATTAACTTGTTATGGAATAAAGTAAATGATAATCTAGGGAAAGATAACCAGAAGTTACTTATACTCGATCATGGCGGATATGCCGCCAGCTTTATTCCTGTTCCACTATTAGAACAATATAAAGTGATAGCGGTGGAAAAAACCACTGCTGGCTTAATTAAATTTAATGACCAAGGGTTACCTCCATTTCCGCTTATTAATGTTGCAGATTGTGCGACAAAAAAAATATTAGAATCCCCTTTAATTGCTGAAGCAATTGTTAATAAGCTTCTCACTTTAATCCCGAAAAATCCTGATAAAGTAATTTGTGGCATCATTGGTTTTGGTGCTATAGGTAAAGCAATAGCTACTAAACTACTATCCATGAACTATAAGGTGATGGTTTTTGATCGCCACTTTAAGTCTTCAGAAATACTAAAAGAAGTCAATTTTGTTGATAAATTAGATGAGCTTGTTAAATTTTCAGACTATATTTTTGGTTGTACGGGACAAGAATCCATAAAAAATATTGAGGCTTTCATACATTCTAAAAAAGATAAAACTTTAATAAGCTGTTCTTCTGAGGATAAAGAATTTTTACTCTTGCTTAAAGCGATACAAAGAAAAAATAATACGTTAGTTCAGGATCCATTTGCTGAGATTCGTTATACTACTGATAAAGGCGCGACTATTCGTATCCTAAAAGGTGGATTTCCTATTAACTTTGATCATTCGGGTGAATCTGTTGCCCCAAGAGATATTCAATTAACCAGAGCTTTAGTGTTAATTAGCATTCTACAAGCTACCCAATTTTTTGATAAAAAAAATCTATTAAATAAAGCGGGTATTTATGCACTTGATCCAAAAGCACAACAATTTTTAGCCAATGAATGGTTGAAAACTCAGCGAGCTGTCCGTTATCCTCAGGAGGTTATCAGAAATTTTCAGAATCTAGAATGGATAATTAAAAACTCGGGGGGTATGTATGAACCTTGTTCTATTATAGGAAATTTTGCAAATAACACTATATTGAGCTCTGAACATTTAAGAATTAGATTTTAAGTAAAAATTTGATTTGAAAAACTATTATTTTATAACAGGGTAAGTTTAAAATGAATAAACAAACGAAAGACATAAATAATGAAATAGCTATGTTACAAAAAATAGTCGAAGATCAAAAAAATGAGATTTCTCAGTTAAAAAATATTATTGATGATCTGCCTGGTGATATTTATTGGAAACGTTGTGTAGGTGATAAATTAATTTATTCTGGCATGAATCGTACAGGAACAGATAGTTTACACACAATGGGTTTTAGATGGAAAATTAATGATATTCTAGGAAAAACTGACGATAATTTATTTGACAAAAAGACAGCAGATACTTTTATAAAAAATGATTGGGAAGTAATCCATGAAGGGGTTGCAAGAACAAAAGAAGAAACGGCTATTTTGCCTTCAGGTAAAAAAATTATCCAATTATCTACTAAGCGACCCTTATTGAATAAGGAAGGGCATATTATAGGTGTGGCAGGAGTTTCTATCGATATAACTGAACTTAAAGAAACGCAATCCGCCTTGCAAATTGCCTTAGAAAAAGCAAAGGCAGCGAGTTATGCTAAGACTGAATTTTTAGAGAACATGCGACATGATATCCGGACACCTTTAAGTGGTATCGTGGGTTGTGCGCGGATTATTCAATCAAAACCGAACGATCCAGAAACGGTATCTGAATATGCCAAAGATCTAGTTCTGTCTAGTGAGTCTTTATTAAACTTTCTTAATAGAATTTTAGAAGGAATTAAAGTTGCGACGGGTGAAATGCCACTCTTAAAGAAGAAGTTTGATTTTAAGAAAAATATTCAAGCAATTATTGATCTTAATAAATCACTGGCTGCCAAAAAAAATCTAGCATTAACTTTAGAGGTTGATGAAGAAATCCCTCCTTACTTGATAGGGGATCCGGTACGATTACAACGAATTATATTAGAGTTAGTGACCAATGCACTAAGGTTTACACAACAAGGAAATATCGATGTCGAAATAAAATTAAAGAAACGCGAAACACAGCAAGACGTGATAGAGATAAAAGTTCGTGATACTGGGATAGGCATATCAAGAGATAAACAAGATGAGATATTTACCCGATTTACTCGCTTAACGCCTGCTCATCAAGGTATCTACAAAGGATTGGGCTTAGGATTATCTATTGTAAAGCAACTTGTTGATGATCTGGGAGGGGAAATCTATGTAGAAAGTCAACTAAAGCAAGGAACCACCTTTACCTGCCTAATTCCTTTTCAAGAACCCTTGATAATGGATAATGTTGGGGTAGAAGACATTTCAGTGCCTAATAAAAGAATATCCTGTAAAAATGCTTCTGACATTTTTACTTTTGCTAAGCAAGCCCATCAAAATATTAATATTGGTCAAAAAAAAATATTATTAGTGGAAGATGATAAATTAGCAGCTAAAATCGCAGAAAGTATTTTGACCGAATTAAACTGTGTGGTTGATATAGCGCCTGATGCTAGGACTGCTTTACAACGAACTCAAGAACAAGATTACCACCTCATTTTGATGGATATTGGTTTACCTGATATGGATGGGATTGCGTTAACACACCGTATTCGATTACAGCAATGGCAGCGAACCGATACGACTCCGATTATTGGGTTAACGGCCCATATTGATATTGAAAATAGACAACGCTGTCTAGATGCCGGCATGAATACCGTTATATTAAAACCGTTTAAAAAAGAAACTGCTATAGAGTTATTGAAGGCTTTTGTGCCAGAGAGCAACCTATGTCAAGTTTCCTCTTCTACTGAGATACGTCCAATTACTGGAGCGGTATTAGATATTGATGCGATGAAAACTATATTAAAAAATGAGGAATTGATTAAGGACTGTGTTCATTTAATGATCATTGGATTAAAAAAGGATCTTATCGAATTGCCTCGATTACATCAATCGGCTAATTGGCAAGCCATACGTGAGATTGCGCATAGAAGGCAAGGAGGAGCCACCTATTGCGGAGCCCAACGTTTGGAACAAGCTTGTAAGCAGATTGATGATTATTTACGTGAAAATGGTCCTAATGGACAAACGAATACACTTTATCGACAATTAATTCAAGAGATGGAAACTGCAAAAACAGTGTGTGAGGATTATATTAAATAATCAAAGACAATAATTGATCCTGTGCCTTTTTCCAATTAAAGGAATAACATTAGCCGTAGATTTTTAAATCATAATCTAATCTTCGGTTAATGAGGAAGATGAAATGGAAGCACTTTTTTTATTTAAGCCCTTCTTCAGTCAACGCAGCTTGTACAGCCGGACGTTTCGCAATGCGATCGAAATAAGCTATTAAGTGTTTATATTTATCAAGCTCAAACTTCATGACAAATGCCCAACGTAAAATAGTGAACAGATAAGCGTCAGCCACAGTGAAATGATTTCCCTGCAAATATTCATCTTTTTTTAGAGTTTCATCGAGATATTTGAATTGTGCTTCCAGCTTTTCTCGAAGGATTTTTTTATATTCTTCTGGGGTTTTTGGATTGAACAGAGGACTAAAGCTTTTATGCAACTCAGAAGTGATATAGGCAAGCCATGCGATGGTTTGATAACGTGACAAGTCGCCAGCAGGCGCAATCAAATTGGAATGTGGCATCTTATCTGCCAGATATAATACGATGGCTACGCCTTCAGTCAGCAAGTTTCCGTCCTCTAGTAATAATGCAGGTACCTGTCCTTTGGGATTGATTGTCAAATAGTCTTTGCCGGATTCAGTCTTTTTTTGTGCTAAATCGACTTTTTCAAGTGTAAAATTCTGTCCTATTTCACGTAACACGATATGAGGGGATAACGAACAGGCGCCGGGACTAAAGAATAGTTTCATATCTCTCTCCATTAAATAAGCAGTAACTTACATTATACACCGACTAGTTTGAAAAATTATCTATTTTTATAGCTACGCTAAGTATAGCGTATTTATTAAAAATTTAGTGGTTTCCTATGCAAATAATTTTATTGTCAAAAACTTCTATGCGCAATACTCTGCTTGTTATTATAATATTTTCAACTTTTGAATTATCATATAATAACTGATTTAAAAAATAAATTATTTATTTTTTTATATTTATATTTATATTTATAATTTTTTTATTTTTATTTGTAAATAAATTCTAAGCATGTTAGTTTATTTAAGCAACTTATAAAAAATGGAGTGATTTTATGACAGAAACATTATGGATTTCATTACCATCAAATGAAGAAAATGCACTTAAAGAAGTTATTAATTCAATTACCCGTAAAAATTTAACTAATTTAAGTATTAATCAATTAATTGAAAAATTAAAAAATAATCAAGCAGCAGGTTGGTTAGAGGTACTTGGTCAATATAATTCGATACCATCCATTAATAATATTAATACATCAGAGATGCTCGATAGGGCTCAAGGAGTAAGAAATAAGTTCGAACAGCGAGCATATCCGCAATTGAAAGATCAAGAATTTGAACCTCATGAATTGCTTGGTTTAGTTATTCTATGTTATTCCAATCCAAATTTGATCGGTCCTAAGTTATGTAAGGCATTAAATGAAAATGATGTCGCAGCAATAAAACGTGAAATACTTGCGAATTCTTCTTATGTACGTTCGCAAGGTAGAGTGGTTCCTTGGATGCTTAATTTACGCTTAGCTAATTATGCACTTTATGCTAATGATACAGCCGTTATGTTGCCGGTGGATATGATAAACAGAGTTAAAAATGAAACGATTCAAAAAGGGCTTACTGTTCATATTGTGGATCAGCGTGGTGGTTTTGATGAATGGGTAAATGGCACAGAAAGAGCTACTAGAATGGAAAAGAGAGAAACTACTGGATCTGAAATAGATTCCTATGCTGTATTGCAAAGCTTAAAATCAGAAGAAGCTATTGGAGATCCCGAAGAAGATATTTATACGACATTATATAGTGATGACCAGGGAAATTATTGGGATATTCCCGCGTCACTTAACTATAGGAATAATAGTTTGCTTATTGCTTCTTCTTCAGGACAGCCTTCTCTGCAAGCATCTAATGCAGCAAATATCAGCCAGTTAAGTGGAGCACTTATAGCAGGTGTAATACTTGCCAATACGCCCATACTAGGTCCTGTCATACGAAATATTTGTAGAGATGTGAAAAATTCAGTGACATTTTTTAGTCAAAAGTTTTTTCCGGATGAAAAACCTACTGAGAAAAATGATGAGCAGCAGTCATTTTTAAGATCTACAAATTAACATTGGAGTTTTCTGTCGGAAATAATAAAAAAAGGAGAGATTAATTTAAATTTCTCCTTTTCTGGTTCTAACTATTCTTGATCGAGGAAGCTACGCAAAGGCTCTGAACGTGTGGGGTGGCGTAACTTACGTAGTGCTTTGGCTTCAATTTGTCGTATACGCTCACGCGTCACATCAAATTGTTTACCTACTTCTTCTAAAGTGTGATCGGTATTCATATCAATACCAAAGCGCATTCGTAATACTTTTGCTTCACGCGGTGTGAGCGATGCCAATATTCGCTGTGCTGTTTCTCGTAGACCTTCTATGGTAGCGGCATCAATGGGCGATAGGGCGGTTGCGTCTTCTATAAAATCACCTAAATGTGAATCACCGTCTTCATCACCTATCGGTGTTTCCATGGAAATAGGTTCTTTAGCAATTTTAAGAATTTTACGGATTTTATCTTCAGGTAAGCCCATTTTTTTACTGAGATCCTCGGGTGATGGTTCTTTACCCGTTGCTTGTAATATTTGACGTGAAATACGGTTCAGCTTATTAATCGTTTCGATCATATGTACGGGAATACGGATAGTTCGTGCTTGATCGGCAATGGAGCGCGTGATGGCTTGCCGGATCCACCAGGTGGCGTAGGTTGAAAATTTATAGCCGCGCCGATATTCAAATTTATCGACTGCTTTCATTAAACCAATATTGCCTTCTTGGATTAAATCAAGAAACTGTAAACCACGGTTGGTATATTTTTTGGCGATAGAAATAACGAGTCGTAGATTGGCTTCAACCATTTCTTTTTTTGCGCGTCGTGCTTTTGCTTCTCCCGCTGACATTTGACGATTGATTTCTTTGATTTCAGCTATTGTCATACCAATTGTTTTTTCTAATTCACGCAATTTATTTTGTGCAGCAGTGATAGGAATGTGTAAAGTTTTTAAAGCATGCGAATAATTCTTTTTAGCATTGATATGTTTTTTGAGAAAATTTTCATTGGTCTCGTTTTTGGGAAAAGTGCTAATGAAAAGTTGGCGTGGCATTTTGGCTTCATTAATACATAAACGCATGATAACACGCTCTTGAACTCGAACTTTTTCTAATAGATCGCGCATTTTGCGCGTCAATTTATCAAGTTGGCGCGGAATTAATTTAAACTTAGTAAACGCATCGGCTAATAAAGCCGCTTGTTTTAAGACTTTTTTATCGTGGCGACCATGTTTTTTTTGTGCTGTAATATAAGCTTCGTAGAGTGCTTTTAATTCAGCAAAACGAGTATGCGCCAATTCTGGATCGGGCCCACCATCCAGCTCACTAAATCCTTCATCATCATCTGTTGCACCGATTTTAGTTTTGATTTCATCCCTATCATCATCGGTTTCTTTATCATCGATATTTTTATTTTCACTAAAACCTTCATCTGCTTCAGCTTCAGGTGCAATATTTTTTCCAGGTGGTAATTCGAGTGGTATGGATAATTCTTCCAGATCGAGAAACCCACTAATAATGTCATTTAAGCGGATTTCTTGTTGTTCATAACGTGTATAATCACGCAGTATATCAAAAATATTTTCTGGATATTGAGTCAGTGCAGTAAGTATCGCTTGTAAACCTTCTTCTATACGTTTAGCAAGTTTAATTTCGCCTTCGCGTGTGAGTAATTCAACGGTGCCCATTTCACGCATATACATACGTACTGGATCGGTTGTCCGTCCTAATTCGGCTGCTATATTGCCTAAAATATTAGTATTTTCTGAGCTGCTTTCTTCTTCTGATGAGTTATTGGCTATACTCGAAGAGAGTAAAGTTTCCATGTCGGGTGGAACTTCATAAACAGGTATGCCGATATCGTTGAGCATCAAGATAATTTCATCAAGCTGCAGTTGCTCTTGCTCGGCTTCAGAGATAATATCTTCCAATAGATGGTCATTAATTTCAGCGTAAGTGACAAATCCTTGCTTTTTACCATGTGCAATAAGCTCTCGTAAACGGGATTGTTGTTGTTCGAAATCCATAGCTGCGCTTGACCTCTTGGGAAAGTAATAATTTTATTATATACCTAATTAAGATAAACCTATAAACCTTTAACGTCGAAAAGGCAAGCCCTTTAAGGCAAAAAATATGCTAATACTCAGTTTAGGTACAAACTTAGGCGATAGTTTTAATAATATACGCTTAGGCCTGCAATTATTACAAAAATCACAGAAGATTGCACCTTTACAAATTTCTCCTCTTTATAGCTCATCCGCATTACTACCTGCTTATGCACCTGTGGCTTGGAATAGGCCCTTTTTAAATCTAGCAGTTGTTTGTGAGACAGATTTGTCTCCATTAGAGGTACTAAAACTTGTTAAACAGATAGAACGACAGCTTGGTAGAGAAGAAAATCAGCGTTGGGCCCCACGAATTATCGATATTGATATTTTGGCCTGGGATAATTGTGTCATTGATCAAATAGGTCTAAAAATACCTCACGTCGAACTATTGTCTAGACCTTTCGCTTTATGGCCTTTGTTGGATTTGTGGCCAGCCTGGCAGCATCCAACAGCGGAATTTGTTGAACTATTACAGCAATGGGGTTCACGTTATACCGGTCAAGCGCCCTGTGAGACTAAACAACTTCCACATCGTTTAGAGGGGAGTGCCTTAGTTGGAATATTAAATATCACACCCGATTCTTTCTCTGATGGTGGTAAATTTACAAGCCTTTCCAATGCCCTGGCGCAATCAGAAAAATTAGTGCGCGAAGGGGCTGAGGTTTTGGATATAGGAGCCGAATCAACTCGCCCAGGTGCTACGCCTGTTTTACCAGAAACCGAATGGATGTTATTAGAGCCTGTTTTAACAGCATTAAAAGAGCAAAGTAAACAATGGGCATTTAAACCCAAATTGAGTATCGATACACGGCATTATATTGTTGCAGAAAGAGCCATGCAGTTGGGTATAGACTGGATTAATGATGTGAGTGGGTTTGTTGATCCAAGCATGCGTGCATTGGCTGTAGGCAGCCCAGTGAAGTGTGTGGTCATGCACAATCTGGGTGTTCCAGCACAGAAACACGTCGTATTAGCTTCTCATCCTAACATCTGTGAACAAATAGTAGATTGGACTGAACAACGCTTCGATGAATTGCTCGATGCGGGTGTCGATGCTAATCAACTTATCTTCGATATTGGCATAGGTTTTGGTAAAACAGCTCAACAATCCATTTTTTTGTTAAAAAATATCAAGCAATTTCGGCGTTTAAATTGCCCTTTATTGGTAGGTCATTCGCGAAAATCTTTTCTAAATTTGATAACAGAAAAATCATTTCCAGACCGAGATTTTGAGACTGCGATGATGTCCTATCAGTTGGCAGCACAAGGAGTGGATTATTTGCGTGTGCATAATGTCGGTTTAAATGCAGAAGCTATCGCAATGGCATCGCAGTTTATTTCGACAGATGAGTTAGTCACTGCGTAAGCTAAGAAACATTCAGTCAATTTGGGCAAGAAAACTAACTTTCCCAGATAAGATCTAATTCTCTTACTGCTTTCACATCATCTAACCGTTGCAGGCTTAAATGATGCGGTGCATTATTTAAATGCGTCGGATTTTCTTTTGCTTCGGTAAGGATTTTTTCCATCGCTACTATAAGCTGATCGAGCTCTTGTTTAGATTCTGTTTCCGTAGGCTCTATCAATAAGCATTCTGGAACGAGTAAAGGAAAATAGATTGTTGGGGCATGAAAACCAAAATCGAGTAAACGTTTACTCACATCCATCGCAGTAACATTAAATTGTTTAGATAAAGCTTTTAACGTTAAAATAAATTCATGACTGGCCCGTCTCTGGGGAAAAGCAGGAACGTATCCAATTTGTTGCAAACGTTTAAGTAAATAATTTGCATTCAATGTGGCAAACGCGGATACGCGTTTCAAACCATCGCGACCTAATAAACGGGCATAAATGTAAGCGCGTAAAAGAATCCCTGTGTTTCCCATAAAAGTGGATAAACGACCAACACTTTGTGGCCGGTCTTGTAAATTGAGCCATCGATAGTAATTATTTTCATAAGTGACGGTTGGAATGGGTAGAAATGGTAGGAGTCGTTCTCCAACGGCAACAGGTCCAGCACCAGGACCACCGCCACCATGTGGTGTGGCAAAGGTTTTATGTAAATTGAGATGCATGACATCAAAACCCATATCTCCAGGTCGTACTTTACCTAAAATTGCGTTAAGGTTAGCGCCATCATAGTAAAGTAGTCCACCAACTTGATGGATAATACGAGCAATCTGTTCGATTTGTCTTTCAAATATTCCTAAAGTAGAAGGGTTGGTTAACATGATCCCTGCAGTGTGAGGTCCTACTGCGGCTTGAAGTGCATCTAAATCGATATCACCTTCCATGTTAGTTGGAATTTCACGAACTTTATAGCCGCACATTACTGCAGAAGCAGGGTTCGTACCATGTGCGGCATCGGGAATCAGAAATTCTGTTCTGTCATTATCATTACGTGAAAAATGGTAGGCCTTAATCATGGCAACACCGGCAAATTCACCTTGTGCGCCTGCCATGGATGTCAAAGAAACACCACACATACCGGTTATGTCTTTTAAAATCTCTTGAAATTCATAGAGACAACGTAAGGTGCCTTGACAACTTTCTTCAGGTAATAAAGGATGTTGATTAAGAAAAGCAGGTAAAGATGCCAAACGGTGCGCGCCACGTGGATTGTACTTCATCGTACAGGATCCTAATGGATAGAAATGCGTATCGACGGAGAAATTTTTTTGTGACAAACGAGTAAAATGACGTACCACTTGTAATTCAGAAAGTTCGGGTAGGGAAATTTTTGAGGTGCGCAATAAATTTTCGGGTACAGAAGAAAATTGACTCTGTGGTAAATGAGAGGGTATTTGCGCTTTTGCAATACGACCTGTTTGACTTAGTTCAAAAATAAGCATAAAAAATATTTACGAAATGGTATGAAGTAATTTTGATAATTCTTGTTGATAAAAGTTTAAATCAGCTAGATTTTTAGTTTCTGTGACGCAAATTAATAAAGCATGACCTAATTCAGGATAGGATGTGGATAAATCATATCCACCTTGTATGCCTACTTTGGTTAAATCATGTAATAAGTTTGAAATGGGTTTAGGCAAACGGATCACAAACTCATGAAAAAAAGGATTGTTGAAAATTAATTCTACTTGGGGTATTTGAGTTAGAAGCTGGGCGAGTTGCTGTGCATGTTGATGAGATGCGGTAGCCACTTTTTGTAAACCCATGGGCCCTAACAAACTCATATAGATCGTTGCCGCAGTGACTAATAAACCTTGATTAGTACAAATATTTGAAGTAGCTTTCGCGCGGCGTATGTGTTGCTCACGAGCTTGTAGTGTTAATGTAAATCCGGGCTTACCGTTTTTATCTACCGTACGACCGACAATTCGGCCTGGCATTTGTCGCAACCATTCTTTTTTACAACACATAAAACCAAAATAGGGTCCGCCACCTGCAAGTGGAACACCGAGTGCTTGTCCTTCACCGCATACGATATCAGCACCGTGCTGACCCCAACTTCCAGGTTCTTTAAGTAAAGCCAAGCTAATTGGATTAGTGACTGCAATGACAAAAGCCTGTTGGGCATGTGCCCATTCAGTTAATTGATCCACTTCTTCTAGGGATCCAAAAAAATTAGGTTGGGGTATCACTAAAGCGCAAATATCTTGTTGTTTCCAGTCTTTAAGTGTGGATAGCAAAGTCTTGCCTTGTTCTGGACAATAAGCGAGCTCAATAAGTTCAATGGCTTGTTGGGTAAGAATAGCTTGTAAGGTTTGTCGGTAATGAGGGTGCAAGGTGCGCGGGACTAGAATTTTTGTCGATTGCGTTTTTTTGTTGGCTCTAACAGCCATTAAAACTGCTTCAGCTAAAGCAGAAGCGCCGTCATAAAGCGAAGCATTAGAATAATCCATGCCGGTCAGGCTTGCCATCATGGTTTGATATTCGTAAATTAGTTGCAAGGTTCCTTGGCTGGCTTCTGCTTGATAAGGAGTATAAGCCGTCATAAATTCGCCACGGCTAGTAATATCCCAAACAACTGCGGGAATGTGATGCTCGTATGCACCGGCACCAATAAAACAAAGGCCTTTTTTATTTTCTTGGCCACGTGCTTCCATTATCCGCTGCATTTCCATTTCACTTAGGCCTAGAGGGATATGGCTTAATTCGGCTGTTTTTAGGTGAGGGGGAATTTCATCAAATAGATCGTCGGTGCAATGAGCACCCAGTGTAGTTAACATTTCTTGTATTTCTACATCAGTATGAGGAATGAATGGCATACTAGGCCTCAATCAAAATTTGTTGTTCGTACATTGCAAAATCCAGTAATTTTTCTAATTCATTTGAGTCGGAAAACTGAAGACGATATAACCATCCTTGCCCATAGGAGTCAGAATTGACTAATTCGGGTGTATCGCTGAGTGTGGTATTGATTTCAATAACTATACCTGAAAGAGGAGCATAAACATCCGCAGCCGCTTTAACAGATTCCAAAACGCAAGCTTCCTCACTTTGTTTTAAAATTTTTTTAATGCGAGGTAATTCAACATAAACGATATCGCCTAATAGTTCTTGGGCGTGTGCAGTAATTCCAATGCAGGCAATACTATTATCTTCGAATCGAACCCACTCATGAGTAAGTGTATATTTTAATAATTCGGGAATGTTTTTCATGATAGTCACTCTTTAATAAATTCAATTTTTTAATTAAACGTTTTTTTTCCTTTTCGTATAAAGGGAGGCTTAATGATACGGGCCTGGTAGTGTTTACTGCCCATGATCACATCGCAGTAATTTTCTATATGTGTGTGAGGAATTCTAGCAAAAGCAATAGAACTGCCTAACGTGGGAGAATAACTTCCACTAGTAATTTCACCTTCTCCTTTGGAAGTAATAATTTTTTGATGGTTACGTAAGATACGACCTTTCTCTTCCAATATTAAACCAACCAATTTACGGCTTAGATTTTCTTGTTGTTTGATTAATGCTCGTCGGCCAATAAAGTTTCTATCGATAGGATCCCAAGCAATTGTCCAAGCCAGATTGGATTCTAAAGGGGTCGTGGAGACATCCATATCAGAACCATATAAATTCAATCCGGCTTCTAGACGTAAGGTATCCCGAGCACCTAATCCACAAGGGTGGCTACCTAATTCAATTAAACGTTGCCAAAACATCTCAGCTTCTTGTATGGGTAAGATCACCTCTAGGCCATCTTCACCTGTGTAACCTGTTCTAGCGATGCACCAATTATCTTGTTCAACACAATGAAACGGTTTTAAATCTTTAATCAGGGCTTGTTGATTCGCATTGAAGGCGGGACTTGCTTTTGTAATAGCATAAGGGCCTTGGATGGCAATAATTGCTAGATCAGTACGCTCAAGGATAGAAATAGATGTAAAGTCCTGAGCTGTTTTTTTCATCCAATCGAGATCGGACTGTCGATTTCCGGCGTTGATGACAACGCGGTAAAGTTGTTCCGAAAGTTGGTAAACAATTAAGTCATCCAAAATGCCGCCGTCAGTATTTAACATGCAGGTGTAAAGTGCTTTTCCTGGAATGAGTCGTTGTGGATTATTCGCCAATAAAAAGCTGAGATAATGAATCGCATTTTCTCCAGTAATATCGACGGCTAACATATGCGAAACATCAAATAAACCACTGTCTTGTCGGACTACGTGATGTTCTTGTATTTGTGAGCCATAATGCAGAGGCATATGCCAACCTGCAAAATTGACGAGCATCGCTCCATTTTTTTTATGTTGTCCGTGAAGAATCGTTTTATTTTCCATTATTGCTTGCCACTGGTAAGTTTTAATGCCCTAATTATAACTGGTGGGTGATAAATTACTATAGTTCGACACTAGTTTGTTGCATGAACTGGCTATTCAGTGGCTAAAAAATTAATTCATATGCATCAAAATGCCATCTAACTCTTCTAAACTATTATAATGAATGATAAGTTGACCTTTGTCTTTCGTTGTTTGTTTAAAATAGACTTTAGCACCTAATGTGTCAGATAATTTACGTTCAAGTTGTTGTATATCAGCATCCACTTCTAATGGAATATTTATTTTTGGGTTAATAACCCAGCCATTTTGTACTAAACGCTCGGCTTCGCGAACCGACAGTTTATTTTTTATAATTTTTTCGGCCGCTTGAATTTGTTGGTTATTAGGTAGACTTAGCAAAGCTCTAGCATGGCCCATTTCGAGTTGACCTTGTTGCAAAAAAAGTTTTACTTGTGGAATCAAACTTAATAAACGGAGTAAATTGGTAATGGTAGTTCGTGAGCGACCTAAGGTTTTGGCAATTTCTTGATGCGTTAATTTGAATTCATTAATAAGTCGTTGTATGCCTTCTGCTTCTTCCAATGGACTTAGATCTTGACGTTGAATATTTTCAATCAAAGAAATGGCGAGTGCTGTTTCGTCTGAGATTTCTTTGATTAATACCGGTGCTTCATTGAGATTGGCTAACTGAGCAGCGCGCCAGCGACGTTCACCGGCAATAATTTCATAACGTTTTTCGCCAATAAGACGTACAACGATAGGATTGATTATGCCTTGTGTGCGAATAGAGTTGGCTAAATCTTCTAAAGCTTCTTTAGCGAATTCTCTTCTAGGTTGGTAACGACCGGCTTGTAACCATTCAATTGGTAAATGGCGTAATTCTTCTTTACGAGGATGAGCTGTTTGAACTAAATCCTCAAAGGGTTGACCACTTAATAGCATGTCAAGATTTCGACCTAAACGTGATTTTTTCATCATAATACCTGTTCGACGGACAGAGATTTTTCATAATTAGAACGTTTTTTTAAAAAAACGTTCGAGTGTATATCAGTCGGTGATCCTACTGAGGGAATAGTGCATCCATCCCGGGTTAAAATTTCCTTGGCTAAACTTAAATAGGCTAGGCTCCCATTTGATTGGGGGTCATACAATAAAGCAGGCTGGCCATGGCTCGGTGCTTCAGCGAGCCGAATATTGCGTGGTATCAGTGTGGTATACATTTTGGCTTTAAAATGCGCTTGTAATTCTTCTGAGACTTGTTTATTTAATGTATTACGACCATCAAATAATGTGCGTAATATTCCATGAATCTGCAAATTTGGATTGGCATTGGTTTGTAAATTCAATATGGTGTTGATTTGATTTGTTAAACCCTCCAAAGCGAAATATTCGCATTGCACAGGGATGATGACTGAATATGCTGCCACTAAAGCATTCACGGTCAGTATATTTAGGGACGGAGGACAGTCGAGCAAAATATAGTCATAGGAGTCGACCAATAAGCTTAGCTTTTTTTTGAGTATATATTCACGCTGTTCAATTTTTAATAATTGAATTTCAGTCTGTGTTAAGTTTACTGAGCCGGGTATCAAGGTATAATTTGCTGGAGTAACGACTAAGCTCTGTTCTATCGGGACTTCATCTAAAAGTACTTGGGCAATATGAGGCTCGAGGACTTTTTGTAAAAGACTACCTGTTGTTGCATTGGCTTGGGGATCGAGGTCAATTAACAATGTTTTTTGTTCTAACAAAGCCATCGATGCTGCAAGATTAATACAGGTTGTGGTTTTCCCAACCCCCCCTTTTTGATTGACGATAGCGATAATTTTTCCCATAGTGTCCCATAACCTCTTGACAAGTTTGGTATAGTATAACGGCTCAATTTAAACTTGCTAATTACCATTATCCATAGCGAGAATCTTTGGTTGAATAAAAAGGGTTTTTCATGTTGAAATTTTTACTAACCTTGGCTTTACTGTTGGCAATCGGCTGTACAGCACCTAGTATAGCAAAACCCATACACATTATCGCTGCTGAGAATTTTTATGGTTCAGTTGCAAAACAAATCGGTGGCGATTTTGTCCAAGTCAGAAGTATTCTTCATCAACCTGATCAAGATCCTCATTTATTTAGTTTAACACCCAGTGTCGCAAAGGCTTTAGAGAAAGGAAATCTGATTATTTATAATGGCTTGGGTTATGACCCTTGGATGCAAAACTTATTGAGTGCTGATTTAGCAGCAACAAGAACTGTTATTTGCGTGGCCGATTTAATGCATAAAAAAGAAGGTGCTAATCCTCATATTTGGTATGATCCTGATACCATGCCGGTCTATGCTAAGGCATTAAGCGATTTTCTAATCAAAAATGATCCTACACATCAGAAAGAGTATCAATCGCATTATCAACACTTTATTGCGCAACAGCAGAATTTACGATTGCTGATAAAACAAATTAAGATTCAGCATAATGATATTTTGGTTATTGCAACAGAGCCAGTATTTGGGTATATGGCACAAGCTTTAGGGTTTCGTATGCAAGGAATACCTTTTCAACTTAGTATGATGAATGGTGTGGATCCGAGTCCTAAACAAGTGCAAGATTTTCAACGTCAGTTGCAGCAGCGACGGGTTAAACTTGTTTTTTACAATAGTCAGGTGAGTAGTCCTTTGGTATTGCATTTATTACAACAGGCTAAGTTGTTTGGAATTTCTGTCGTAGGGGTTATGGAAACTCAACCTACGCATACTACTTATTATCAGTGGATGCGAGATCAATTAAAACGCGTGGAGCATGCTTTAGATGAATGCCATCGAATTTAAACAGCTTAGTCTTGCCTATGGGCAACGCTGTATTTTTCAAGCTTTTACTGCAAGTATTAATTCAGGAGAATTTGTTGCTATTTTAGGTGCAAATGGAGCCGGAAAAAGTACTTTGCTGCGTTCTATATTGGGCTTAATCGCTCCATCTAAAGGGTATATTTCATTATTTGGACAGGCTGTGCATAAAGGCGCCGCTTTTATTGGTTACATGCCACAAATGCGCCAAAATATCAGTAATAGCTTGAGTGCCTACGCTTGGTTAGGTGCCAATTTAAATGGATATCAATGGGGTTTGCCTTTTTTAAATACAAAACAAACTGAAGAATTGCAACGTGTTATTCAGTTGGTAAAAGCTGAAAAGATTGTCAATCGACCTTACAATCTTTTATCGGGAGGAGAACGACAGCGTTTATTATTGGCTCAAGCCTTATTGAATAAACCGAAAATTTTATTATTAGATGAACCGCTCATGAATTTAGATCCTTATTATCAAGCTACCTTGGTCAGTTTAATTGATGATATCCGTTTGCAATATGGCATTACAATACTGTTTACTTCGCATGATATTAATCCGCTATTAACTAGCGTCGATAGAGTACTCTATTTGGCGAAAGGCAAGGCCGTAATTGGTTTAGTTGATGAAATTATCACCAGTAAAAAATTAAGTGAACTTTATGGGTTGGATATACAGGTTATTCAGCATGAGCAGCAACTTTTTGTTATAAATAAAGAATTAGGATTCCATCACCATGTCAACCATTGTCGACCCGACCTTGATCATTTCTCTGTTTGAATATCATTTTCTACGTAACGCGCTGATTGCAGGTACGATTGCTGCGATACTGGCGGGTTTTGTCGGCTATTTTATGGTTATCCGTAAATTGGCTTTTGCCGGTCATGCGCTAGGACACATTGGTTTTGCTGGAGCGACCGGCGCAGGTTTAGTGGGTTTAATGCCGGTGACAGGACAGTTGATCTTAACGATATTAGCCGCCATAGGTATGGGCAGTTTAGGTCATCGAATTAGTAAAAGCGATATGGCTATTGGCATTATTTTGGCCTTTGCACTAGGATTAGGTGTTTTATTTTTACATTTTTATACGAGCTATGCTGCACAAGCAATGACGATATTATTTGGTAATCTCTTAGGTGTCTCAGCGCATTTAATAAAAATGATGTTGATCTATTCTATTCTCAGTTTGTTGGCTTTAAGTATTATTGCAAGACCTTTATTATTTGCTAGTTTAGAACCCGAATTAGCTGAAGCGAAAGGTGTTTCTTTACCATTTATTTCTATTTTGTTTATGATCATCGTGGCAGTTGCTGTTACTGAAGCGAGTCAAGTGGTAGGCGTATTATTAGTGTTTACTTTATTGATAGGACCTTCTGCAGCGGCTTTAAATTGGACTCATCATATTTTAAGCGGATTGTTTTTAACAGTTTTGTTTGGTGTCTTAATCGTATGGCTCGGTATTATTTTATCATTTATTACGGATTGGCCTATTCCGTTCTGGATTAGCGCAATAGCCGCCGCTAATTATTTTTTGAGTTTTATAGGGAAAAAGAATTGAATTAATAATTAACCGTACTAAAATAGTATAAAAAAGTCATCGTCAGGGCGAGCAAACGTTTAGAATGCTGCGCCTACGATACTGCCAATGACGAATAAATTATTTAGTCATCCCAGTTTAGACATCCGCCTGTTTGATATTCCGTCACACGGGTTTCAAAGAAGTTCTTTTCTTTTTTGAGATCTATAATTTCACTCATCCATGGTAAGGGGTTGCTAACGCCAGGATATTGTTCAGGCAAACCAATTTGCGCGAGACGTCGATTTCCGATGAAACGTAGATAATCCCACATCATGTTGGCATTCAATCCAAGAATACCACGTGGCATAGTATCTAAAGCGTATTGATATTCTAGATCGACACCTTCTTTGACGAGATCAATGACATAGCGTTTGAATTCCGGTGTCCATAAATGTGGATTTTCCAATTTAATCTGATTGATCACATCAATACCAAAATTTAAATGCATCGATTCGTCGCGTAAAATATATTGAAATTGTTCGGCGGTACCAGTCATTTTATTACATCGTCCCATGCTTAGGATCTGTGAAAAGCCGACATAGAAAAAAATACCTTCGAACACTACATAAAAAGCAATGAGGTCGCGCAATAAGCGTTGATCATTTTCGAGTGTGCCGGTACGAAAATTAGGATCGGCTAGACTTTGCGTAAAAGGAAGAGCCCATTCAGTTTTTTTAGCCACTGTCGGTAGTTCACGATACATATTAAAAAGACGCGCTTCATCCATACCTATACTTTCTATGACATATTGGTAGGCGTGCGTATGTAAAGCTTCTTCAAAGGCTTGTCTGAGTAAATATTGCCGGCATTCTGGATTGGTAATATGACGATAGACCGCTAAAACAAGATTATTCGCAACGAGAGAATCAGCCGTTGAGAAGAAGCCTAAGCTGCGTTCTATAATCAAACGTTCATCTTCGCTTAATCCTTTTGCATCACGCCATAGCGCAATATCAGCCGACATGTTAATTTCTTGTGGCATCCAATGATTAGCGCAGGCCGCTAAGTATTTTTCCCAGGCCCATTTATATTTAAATGGGACGAGTTGATTGAGGTCGGCGCGACAATTGATGATTTTCTTGTCATCGACTTGTACGCGTGCTGCGCCTATTTCTAGTGTTTCTAGACCGGTAAAACCACCGGTGAATTCAGTAGTGTTCATGGTTTTAGGATCCTCTTTAAGAGTAGCGTTTTTTATGAAACCAGTGGGTTGGGTTATTGACATGACTCGCAACCGGGGTCGAGTATCGAGCAAGCGGGGCCTGCTGTCGTATCCATTTGTACTGAGTTTAAGTGGCTTTTTTCTAATGTTGCCTTTTCAGTATGTGTAGCGCCCATAGTCCGTAAGTAATAACTTGTTTTTAATCCTTTTAGCCAAATTCGTTTATAGAGTTCATCAAGTTTTTTGCCAGAAGCTTGCGCCATATAAAGATTTAACGACTGACTTTGATCGATCCATTTTTGACGACGTGATCCGGCTTCAACGAGCCAATGTGTGGGGACCTCGAAAGCAGTGGCATACAGTTGTTTTAAGCTATTAGGAACACGTTCGATTTTTTGCAAGCTACCATCATAATATTTCAGATCATTGAGCATAACAGCATCCCATAATCCAAGTAATTTTAAATCTTTGACCAAATGAGGATTGATTACAGTAAATTCACCCGACATATTAGATTTTACAAAAAGGTTTTGGTAGGTTGGCTCAATCGACTGCGACACAGCACAGATATTGGAAATAGTGGCTGTTGGCGCAATGGCCATACAATTCGAGTTGCGCATACCTTCTTCCATTACTTTCTTTCGTAATATATCCCAGTCTAAACGAGCGGTTTGATCTTGCTCTAGGAATTCACCGCGGGTTTTTTGTAATAGTACAATAGAATCTAAGGGTAAAATTCCTTGGCTCCATAAAGATCCTTTAAAGCTTTCGTAGCAACCTCGTTCTTTGGCTAAGTCACAGGAAGCTTCTATGGCGTAATAACTTATCAATTCCATAGAGTAATCGGCAAAAGCGATTGCAGCTTCGGAAGCATAGGGTAGTCGTAATTGATATAAGGCGTCTTGGAAACCCATCAGACCTAGACCGATAGGGCGGTGTTTTAAATTAGAACAACGTGCTTGTGGTACGGTGTAATAATTGATGTCAATGACATTATCTAACATGCGAATCGCAGTGCGGATGGTGCAGCGCAATTTGGCTTGATCGATTTCACCTGATTCTGTTAGATGTTGCGGTAGGTTAATACTTCCTAAATTACAGACAGCTATCTCATCAATAGAAGTATTGAGTGTAATCTCAGTACATAAATTGGAGCTATGAATGGCTCCCACATGTTGTTGTGGCGAGCGTAAATTGCAAGGATCTTTAAATGTGATCCAAGGATGTCCGGTTTCAAATAATAAGCTCAGCATTTTTCGCCATAGATTGGCTGCAGGAATCGTTTTGAAATTTTTAATTTCACCGCGTGCGGCTTGGGCTTCATAGGCTTGATATTTTTCTTCAAATTCTAAACCAAACGCATCGTGTAAATCAGGTGTTTCATCAGGTGAAAACAAAGTCCAGTTTTCTCCTTGCATGAGTCGCTTCATGAATAAATCAGGTATCCAATTTGCAGTATTCATATCATGTGTACGACGCCTGTCGTCACCGGTATTTTTTCGTAATTCTAAAAATTCTTCGATATCTAAATGCCATGTTTCTAAGTACGCACAGACTGCACCTTTACGTTTACCGCCTTGATTGACAGCGACGGCTGAAGCATTGGCTACGTTTAAAAAAGGTACGACACCTAGTGATTTGCCATTGGTACCCTTAATTCGTGCACCCATCGCTCGGACTGAAGTCCAGTCATTGCCTAAACCGCCGGCAAATTTTGAAAGTAAGGCATTATCTTTTATAGCACTGTAAATTTGATCGAGATCATCAGGTACTGTTGTTAAGAAGCAGCTTGAGAGTTGTGGGCGCAGAGTTCCGGAATTAAATAGAGTCGGTGTAGATGCCATATAATCAAAAGACGAAAGTAAGTGATAAAACTCAATGGCTCGTTCTTCTTTGTTTGCTTCTTGTTGTGCAAGTCCCATAGCCACCCGCATAAAGAATGCTTGAGGCAGTTCAAAGCGGATATCATCGGCATGTAAAAAATAACGATCATATAGAGTTTGTAAGCTTAAATAAGTAAATTGTTGATCGCGTTCAGGGAGTAATGCTTTACTTAATTTTTCTAAATCAAAGCTTTGTAATTGCGGATCCAATAATTCTAAACTAATACCGCGTTTGATATACTGTTGAAAGTAGTGATTGTATACGCCATGATAATTGGCGTGAGTGGTAGTGGGTAGATCGAGAAAGTTTAATGCTTCTGTATATAATGTGCGTAATAAGAAGCGTGCAGTTGCGTAAGTATAATTAGGATCCCGCTCAACGAGAGAACGCGCACTGATAATGAGTGCTTTATCAATCTCTGCGACGGGCATGCCGTCATATAGATTACGTAAGGTTTCTTGTAAGATGAGTTCATGTTTTACTTCATCTAGATCTTTACAAGTCTCCGTGATCAACAGGCTCAGCTGTATAAGATCGAGTGGGTGTTGACTACCATCGGTTAAGGTTATTTGTAATTGAATCTCAGATTGTGATTTCGTTTCTGCACGCATTTTTCGTCGTTCTTCACGATAAAGCACGTAGGCGCGCGCAACTTGATGAGCTTCTACACGCATTAAAGCTAATTCAACTTGATCTTGTATAACTTCAATAGGCAACGTTCCACCATTAGGATGGCGTTGTTGTATGATGTTCGTGATTTGTTGGGTGAGTTGTGATACCCGCTCATGAATGCGGGTTGATAATGCCGCTTGCCCGCCTTCTACAGCGAGAAAAGCTTTAGTAATTGCAATCCTAATTTTACTGGGATCATAATTAACAAGTTTACCATTACGTTTTATAACCTGTAGCGTACAGATTAGTTTACTCTCTTGTTCTGCTTCCGCTTCAGGGAGTAGAATCTCGGCGCTGTTAAGCAGAAGAGAAGAAGTCATTAGTTCGGATGAAAGTCCGCTCATGGATGCTCCTTAAAAAGGTTGTGAGGAATTATGTCTATAAAAATAATATAACACAATATCATGTGGTTTCTATACTATGCAACCACTATATGAAGTGAGGAAACATTTAGCAAGCTGTGAATAAGCTGGGTAAAACATGTTAATGGTATGACTTATTTTTCGTGCGATAGGACGTCGGAATTAGTTTTATGCATAGGGGATTAATTTTTTTTGTATACAGGTGTATTTTGTTGATTTGTAGGTAACAGAGGTGATATGCGACATATTTCTTGTGAAAAGATTTCAATTTCAAAAGATATTTTTCGTGCCTACGATATTCGGGGCATTGTGGGTGAATCGATAACGCCGGGGATTACCTATACATTAGGTAAAGCGATAGGGAGTGCCGCCCAAGAGCAAGGCGAACAAACCATTATCACTGCACGTGATGGGCGGTTGTCAGGACCTATTTTGATGGAGGCCTTACATAAGGGATTACGTGAAACTGGCTGCGACGTTATTGATATTGGTCAAGTTCCTAGTCCTGTTCTTTATTTTGCAACGCATTACTTAGATTGCCGCTCGGGAGTGATGTTAACCGCAAGTCATAATCCATCGAATTATAATGGCTTAAAGATAGTTTTAGCAGGAAAAAGCTTATCAGAAGGCACTATTGATGAACTTTATCACCGTGTCCAAGCAGGAGGTTTTAAATCTGGAAAAGGGTGTTATCAGCAAATATCGGTTACCGAAGCTTATCTCAATCGCATTACTCAAGATATTTCTTTAGCACGACCTTTACGTGTTGTACTTGATTGTGGAAATGGGGTAGGAGGGGTCGTTGCCCCCGAATTATTGAGTCGTTTGGGCTGTGAAGTGATAACATTATTTTGTGATGTGGATGGCCATTTTCCTAACCATCATCCTGATCCCAGTGTACCTGAGAATTTAAAGGATTTAATTGCCAGCGTGAAACAACACAAGGCAGATATAGGTCTGGCCTTAGATGGTGATGGCGATAGACTGGGTGTGGTTACCAATCAAGGTGAAATTGTTTGGCCCGATAGACAATTGATGTTATATGCGATGGACGTTTTATCACGTAATCCGGGCGCACTTATTATTTATGACATCAAATCGACGAGTCATTTGGCAAAGCTAATTGCCGAAAACGGCGGCCAGTCTTTAATGTGGAAGACAGGACATTCGATTATGAAAACCAAATTAGAAGAAACAGGCGCATTATTGGCAGGTGAGATGAGTGGCCATATCTTTTTTAAAGAACGTTGGTATGGTTTTGATGATGGCTTATATACTGCTGCTCGATTATTAGAAATTATCGCGAAGAGTAAAAAGGATGTGAGTGATTTATTTGCCGAATTACCGAATAGCATTAATACACCCGAATTAAAATTGGCTATTGCCGAAGATAAAAAATTTGCATTTATTGAAGCTTTACAAGCACATGTGGATTTTCCGGGTGCAGAACTCAGTAAAATAGATGGTGTTCGCGCCGAGTTTAGTGATGGCTGGGGTTTAGTGCGCGCATCGAATACTAGCCCTTATTTAATTCTGCGATTTGAAGCAGATAATTTACCGGCCTTAAAGCGTATCCAAACTCTATTTGGGAATGTCTTGTTAGCGATAGATCCCCATCTTAAATTACCTTTTTAAGTAGATTCTCTGCCTATGCGTATTATTACTTTAAATGTAAACGGCATTCGTTCTGCTGCGCGGAAAGGGTTTTTTGATTGGATGAAGCTGCAAAAAGCAGACATTATTTGTTTGCAGGAAACCAAAGCACAAGAAGAACAATTGGATGTGTCACATTATCCTCAAGAATATCAGGCCTATTTTTTTGATGCTGAAAAAAAGGGTTATAGTGGTGTGGCAATCTATAGCCGTATCAAACCGGACTCAATTATTGCCGGCTTAGGTTGGGAATGCGCGGATAAAGAAGGCCGTTATCTGCAGCTCAATTTTCCTGGATTGAGTGTTGCTTCATTGTATATGCCATCGGGTAGTAGCGGTGAATGTCGCCAACAGCTCAAATTTGAATTTCTGGATCACTACCTACCCATTTTGGAAAAGCAATGCCAGCAAAAGAATGATTTTATTATTTGTGGAGATTGGAATATTGCACATAAGCCCATCGATTTAAAAAATTGGCGTAGCAATCAAAAAAATTCTGGTTTTTTACCGGAAGAACGTGCCTGGTTAGATCAGGTATTAGGTCCCGTCGGCTATGTGGATGCTTTTCGAGAGATGAACCCACAAGCTGAACAATATACCTGGTGGTCAAATCGGGGTCGTGCCTGGGATAATAATGTCGGATGGAGGATTGATTACCAGATTATTACACCAGGACTCAAAAATAAAATTAAATCGGTTGCGATCTATAAAGAACAACGATTTTCGGATCATGCTCCTTTAACTATTGATTATAGCTTTTAAAATGTGAGGTAAGAATTGCTTCTAAGGAATTGCTGTTGCATTTAAAAAACGAGGGCAAGCTAGATTTGTGTAAGGAATTAGAAAGCTAATGCATTAATTTTTTTAACCTATTATGAGAGTATTTTTGATGTAGGAAAATCTCTAAATTGCTCGACAGCATATAAACCATTTAAATTTATTTTATTCCTTTGGCCAAGCCTAATAATATTTTATTCTATTAAACATTAACAATGTTTGCAAGGCAAATTCTACGGCGTTATAACGGATGATTAATCGATCGCCTGAATGATGTTGACATTGAGTTTTGCTAAAATCTTTGCCTACCCAAGCTGTCCATAGAGTGCCAACAGGAATTTGTTCGGTACCACCATCAGGTCCTGCAAGCCCGGTAATGGCTATGCTAATTTGAGCTGAGCTATTATTTAAAGCGCCGGTTGCCATCGCAATGGCGGTTTCTTCACTGACAGGGCCATATTGATTTAAAAAAGTTTCATTGATTCCTAACATTTGTTGTTTAGACAAATTTGAATAAGTGATAAATCCACGCTCAAACCACGCTGAAGCGCCAGGTATGCTGGTAATCGTTTGAGCGAGCTGTCCCCCGGTACAAGATTCTGCGGTGACTAGCTGTAAATGGAGTTGTTTGAGTTTATCACCTAATTTTTTAGCATCGCAATGAACTTGGGATAATGCGTGATTTACCACTTGTCTGGCATCCTAATATTAGTTTCCTTTAAGAGTATAATGGCTGTTGAAAAAAAATGTTATTGTAAACGAGTGATTTTTACGGCAACATAGCTGATATTAATGCGTGAAAGAGTTAAGCTTAGGTAAATTATGGCCAAAGAAGATCAAATAGTGATGGAGGGTACAGTCATTGAGACTTTACCTAATACTTTATTTAGGGTGGAAGTGGAGTTAGAAGTTAATGGTATTAAGAAAAAGCATGTTATTATTGCCCATATTTCTGGACGGATGCGAAAAAGTTATATCCGCGTCCTTACGGGCGATATGGTGAAAGTTGAAATGACACCGTACGATCTGAAAAAGGGTCGTATCATATTTCGCGGTAAAGGATCCGAGCCAGATAAAGACAAATCTAGGGGCTAGCTAATAGGTGCTTGAGTTAGATTTTTGCTTTGTTCAGGGGGCGTAACAATTCCCCGTTTCTCAGAAATAATTAATTGTAATTCATCATTGGTGCTGGTTAATAGCAATTGACCGCCGTGTACTAAACGTCCAAATAGTAATTCATCTGCAATCGGTTTTTTGATTCTTTCTTGAATGAGGCGCATCATAGGCCGTGCTCCCATGCTTCTATCATAACCATGCTTAGCTAACCAAACACGAGCGGGTTTGTCTACTTGCAAGCTAACGTGTTTCTTCTCAAGTTGGGCTTTTAATTCGAGTAAATACTTATCAACTACTTGAGAGACGATGGTTGCATTTAAATAGTTAAAATAGATAGTGGCATCCAAACGATTGCGAAATTCTGGTGAAAATATTCGTTTGATAGCCTCTGAATTTTCAGTTTGATTTAAGCTAGGTGTAAAACCAATCTCTTGACGGCTAAACTGTTCCGCTCCCGCGTTACTGGTCATTACCAAAATAATATGACTAAAATCAGTCTTTCGACCATTGGTATCTGTTAAGTTACCATGATCCATGACTTGTAATAAGAGATTAAAAATATCGGGATGAGCTTTTTCAATTTCATCCAATAGTAAAACAGCGTGCGGATGTTTAGTCACCGCTTCGGTTAATAGACCACCTTGATCATAACCAATATAACCTGGAGGAGCGCCTATGAGGCGAGACACACTATGTCTTTCCATATATTCAGACATATCAAAACGCAGTAATTCGATGCCCATCAGTTCTGCAAGTTGACGGGTAACCTCTGTTTTACCCACACCCGTTGGTCCGGCGAAAAGAAAAGATCCGATGGTTTTATTGGTTTCTCTTAAACCAGAACGCGTCAACTTCATAGCTGCACAGAGATTTTCGATGGCCATATCTTGGCCAAATACCCGTGCTTTTAGTTTTGCCTCTAAGTGACGCAAACGACTCTTATCTGAAGCTGAAACATTTCGTGTGGGAATGTGTACCATCTTAGCAACTATCGCTTCGATTTCATGGATACCAATGACGTGCTTTCTTTTATGACTAGGTCGTAAGGCCTGATAGGCGCCGGCTTCGTCAACGATATCAATCGCTTTATCAGGTAAGAAACGATCCGGTAAATAACGCGCCGCAAGCTCTACACTCGCACGTAAGGCAGTCATACGATACTTGACGTGATGATGTTCTTCTAGTCTATCTCGCAATCCGCGTAAAATAGCAATGGTTTCTTCTAAATTGGGTTCAGGGACATCAATTTTTTGGAAGCGCCTTGCTAAAGCACGATCTTTTTCAAAAATGCTACGATATTCTTGGTAAGTCGTAGCGCCGATGCATTTTAATTCGCCTGTAGTGAGTAAAGGCTTAATTAAATTAGAAGCGTCCATGACACCACCTGAGGCTGCACCAGCACCAATGACGACATGAATCTCATCAATAAACAATACTGATTGAGGCTCTTGTTTAAGTTGAGCTAATAAAGCCTTAAATCTTTTTTCAAAATCGCCACGGTATTTGGTTCCGGCCAGTAAACTACCGAGATCCAAAGAATAAATGGTACTGTTCGCAAGAACAGAAGGAACTCTTTTTTCAATAATGGCTTTAGCCAGCCCTTCCACGATCGCCGTTTTCCCAACGCCGGCTTCACCGACTAATAAAGGATTATTTTTACGACGACGACAAAGAATTTGGATAACCCGTGCTAATTCTTCTTCCCGACCAATTAAAGGATCAATTTTTCCAAGACGTGCTTTGCTATTTAAATTAATTGCATACAATTCCAATGGACTATTTCCAGGACCTTCTATAGTGACTTCTTCTTCAGTCACAAACTGATTTAATTTAGGCTCAAAATTATCTTGTAATTTAGGTAGCCCTTGAGATATGTAATTCGATACATCAGAGCGCGTTACATTTTCACGGCGCAAAAAATAAATAGCTTGGCTATCTTGTTCACCGAAGATAGCAGCTAAAATATTAACCCCATGTACTTGGGTTTTGCCGCTGGATTGCACCTGAAAAATTGCGCGTTGTAACACACGTTGAAAACCTAATGTGGGTTGTATATCAAGATTAGGATCAGCAGAAGGAAACAAAGGTGTAGTTGCTGCAATAAAATTACTAATCTCATTCTTAAGTCGATTTAAATTCGCTCCGCATGCTTTTAATGCGGCTACGGCAGAAGGTTCATCTAAAAGCGCTAACAATAGATGTTCAACCGTTAAATATTCGTAACGTTTTTCACGGGCTTGTTTAAATATCGAATTTAAACTAACTTCAAGCTCTTTGCTAAACATGGTAGCCCTCCTTTTCGAATCGTATAAAAGCCATGATTTCTCGAATAAAGGCGAGTTTCACTGTTGTTATACAAGCTGGGTAGTCCATGTTGAAAAAAATTATTTCCCTTTATTTTTAGCCTAGTCGAAATTTAAAGATTTGCGAGTTTGCGTAATTTTAAGCCTTTTAAGCGCAGGTAAAAGGGAGAGTGTATTTTTTCGATACGGGATAATGTTTTTGCAGTGGTGTAAAAGCATTAAATAGATGATTTTAAGAGGAAAATTAAAATTTTCCTCTTAAACTTAGTTATGGATTATAAAATGAATATTTTTATAATGCGGTAGCAGAGGCCAGTGTTTGTTTATTATACATATGATCGACGATAGATTGAGCAAAATCAGAGCAACTAACTTCTTTGGCATCGCTCATTAAACGAGCAAAGTCATAAGTCACGGTTTTGGCTAGTATGGCAGCTTCCATACCGGTGATGATATGATCGGCTGCTTCATTCCAACCCAAATGTCGTAGCATCATTTCCGCGGATAAGATTAGCGAGCCCGGATTGACCTTATTCTGTCCTGCATATTTAGGTGCTGTGCCATGGGTTGCTTCAAACATAGCCACTTTGTCACTTAGGTTTGCCCCAGGGGCAATGCCGATACCACCGACCTGTGCCGCTAAAGCATCCGAAATATAATCGCCATTGAGATTTAGCGTTGCTATGACACTATATTCTGCTGGACGTAATAGAATTTGTTGTAAAAAGGCATCGGCGATGAAATCTTTAATAATGATTTCTTTACCAGTTTTTGGATTTTTTAAGCGCATCCAGGGCCCGCCATCGAGCAGCGCTGCGCCAAATTGTTCTTTAGCCACCGCATAACCCCAGTCTTTAAAGGCACCTTCGGTAAATTTCATGATATTGCCTTTATGCACTAAAGTGACCGAAGGCAGATCTTGGTCTATGGCGTATTGAATCGCACGTTTGACTAAACGCTGCGAGCCTTCTTTTGATACAGGTTTAATGCCAATGCCACAGTGTTCAGGAAAACGAATCTTTTTAACTCCCATGTCATGTTGTAAGAAAGCGATTAATTTTTTGGCATCCTTGCTATCCGCTTCCCATTCTATCCCTGCGTAAATATCTTCAGAATTTTCTCTAAAAATAATCATATTAATTTTTTCAGGTTCACGAACCGGACTCGGTACCCCTTTAAAGTAACGGACCGGTCGTAAACAAACATACAGATCCAGTTGTTGGCGCAATGCCACATTTAAGGAACGAATTCCGCCGCCTACCGGTGTAGTAAGCGGACCTTTGATAGAAACCACATAATCAAGCACTGTAGTCAGTGTTTCCTCGGGTAACCAGACATCGGATCCATAAACTTGTGTTGCTTTTTCTCCGGCATAGATTTCCATCCAAGCGACATGACGTTTTTCGCCATAAGCCTTATGAACAGCCGCATCGACAACGAGTCGCATAGCCGGTGTGATATCAACGCCGATACCATCTCCTTCAATAAAAGGAATGATTGGTTGATTGGGCACATTTAAGGAATAATCTGAATTTACCGAGATTTTTTCACCGGAACCTGGAATCTGAATATGCTGGTAAGACATGCACGCTACTCCGCTTTTTTTGGAATCGAAGGGTTTTTTAAAAATTTCGATCCCAATTTTACAGGATTTTATCTATCTAAGCGAGATTACGTTATTAATATTAATTTAAGAAGAATAGTTCGGTTTGTCGCAGCTAGGTTTATCCACTTCTACTACATCATTTTCTGGACAGGATAATTCTCGAAAGAAAGTTCGAGTATAACGAATAGGTTGATGAGAATGTTCGTTATTAGATTCTTGCCTGAATTTTTTATTGGAATGTGAGATAGGCTTTTCGATGGATGGTCTACTAGCGAGTCCTTTTGATTCTAGAGAGTCAATAACAAGTGTCAGGGTATCGTAGTATTCTATAATTTTCTTGCTTTCCATTACTAGCTCAGCTTGACTATAAAATTTAATAGAATGTGAGAAACCGTTTTGAGCTTCTTTTAAACAGTATAGCTTTTCAGTGTCAGAAAGATTTTTAATTTGAAAACTTAATTCTTCTATCTTATCTAAAGCATACTTGCCTGCTAAGCTCGCTTTATATCTAATAAATTCATTCGCGCTAAAAGGATCCGGGAGTGTATAGTTTTCTATTTCTACTTGTTTAAGTTCAGCTAATAATTTTTTATAGTCGATTTGCTTATTTCTTTTGCTTTTTTTAGCGGGTACAGAGGAAACAGTGTCAGTTGATTTTTTTCTTTTACTAGCTTCAATTTGTGGCGTTTCGGGTAATCTTGTTAATGCTACAGCTAGATTTAGAAAATTTTCGGCAGGATTATTATTGGATGAACCCAGCAATTCTTTTAAAGTGATTTCAAGTTTCTTTATTTGCTGCCTTGTTTGATCTTCAAACTTTAGTAATTTAGCTTTCTTATAAAAGTTAGCAGCTTCATTAAAATAATCTATGGCCTTTGGCAATGATGTTTTTTCTAAATATTCTGCAAAAATATAATATGTATCGCCTACTAATCTATTCGAACTATCATCCCAGGAGTTTAAAAAATTTTTGTGGTAGTTTAATAATTTTTTATAGACATCATTAGTTTCTGGATCAATCTGTTTTATAAAATTTTGATCGTTTAAATCTTTATTAAATTTATCAAAGTTTAATTTAATTATTTTTAAATTTTTTGTAAATAAATTTAAGTCTTCTTCCGATTTCACATTAAAATTTAAAGCATTAAAATCAGATTGAATGCAAGCTAATTCTGCTTCTAAGTGATATACTTTAAATAACTTTATGGAAAATTTTTGATTCTTAATGATAGCTTGAATTTTTATGTAATTTTTTTTACATACTGGGAAACTCTGGATATGTTCGGATCGATCACTTTTAAATACGCTATTATAAATCATATTGGCACGGGTTATAAGACTTCTTAACGATTGATGAAATTCTTCTTTATTAGGGGCCTGTTTTACTTTGAGAAAGAATTTCTCGTCTATTAAAATTGGCATGTTGTGGGAAATTTTTTTTGTTGGCATGTTGATAATCTTAAGTGATTTTGAAATTGCTTTAAAATTGTAATAAGTTTAAATTTTTTTGTTAGTTTATAATATAGAAACAACTATAAATAATTTTTCTTAACATAATATTAAGTCAGTCTACTTTCAGTGAAGATTAAATTAAACTAAAAGTGCATTGCTTGGAGTTGCAATGTTCTCGAATGATTCATTTCTATTTGCTCTTTACAATGAGTTTCTATAAAGCCTAATAAATGCTTATAAATAGTTTTTGGGTGAACGCTAGAGATTTTATATTGTAGTAAACATTGGAAATGTTCTTGAAGTATATTATTTAATAATTTGATTGAAAGAGATTCAATTTGTTTGACCGGTTGAAAAAAAGAATTGCTTATGTTGTTATAAGATAACACTATGCCTTGCTCAGGAATTTGTTGAGGAGTTTGTTGTAAAAGATGGTTTTTAAGTTGTTGGGTTTTATAGCTGAGAGCTTGATTCTCTTTGCTAGACCCATCAGCAAAACGTTCAGAAATGCTTAATATTTTCAGATATTCTCTGTTAAGACTTGCTTGATTAGCGGATGAAAAGATAGTATTTCTCCAGTTTGCATTTTCATCACAAATATGAAACTTAATTAGTTCGCGCAAAAGTTTGGCGTAAATTAGATTCTCATGCTGTTTATGGATAGCCTGAATAATATATTTTACATCTTCCAATATGTTTAGAAAACTGTATGGATTAATTACAAGCAAGATCAAGTCTAAAAACTGTGTCGCAGCAGAGGTAAGCATAAAAGCTTCAAGACCATAATAATAATCAAAGATTTCTTTAATCAATAAATTTTGTAAATTTTCAGGTTTCAGATCATCTGAACCATAGATGGGATAAGCTTCTCCTCGTTTCTGCGAGCTAATGATCGCTAGAGATCTCATATGCTTGCAGGATATTTCGGATTTATGATCAGAAATTATTTTAAGGAAGGCATTATCTGTCGAATTTTTGTTGAATATTAAATCCATTAATTGTTTAGCGATAGTCAACCATGAAAGTTGAGTTAATAAAGTATGGTTTGAGCTTGCTTTAGAATAAATTTTTAGTTGATGGTATGCTTTTAAATTCTTTTTCTTTAAATTGTAATAAAAGACTAGTCGTTATATTTATTTTTCCAGACGATATATTCGGCTTTTTACTAGTTGGTTCTTCCGCATTAGAAATTACCCAATTTTTTCTTTTTTTAGGAGGAAGGACAGGGGCAGCACGTGTATCGTTGCTAGAAGATCCAGTTTGATGTTTTGTTGTACATGGGAGTGAACTTTCGGGATCTTTAGAAAAATTATTTTGTAATTTTTCGGTTCTAGAAGATGTTTTTTTTATTTTTAAAAATGTTGAAAGTTTTTCTAGCTTTTTTAAATCTTCTGTAACTTTTTTTTGATATTTTAAAGTTTCATCTGCATGTTTAAAGTTTTTCGCGTTTTTATAAAAGGGAACAGATTGATTTAAATAATCGATAGCATCCTTATAATGTTCAATTTTTAAATCATTATCGGAGAGGGAATTTGTTTCATCTATTATACTTTCTGCATAATAATAGTATATCGCTTTGCGTTCATTGATATTTCTATCCCAGGAAGCAGCATATTTATTTATTCTCTTGAGTAAATCTTGAAAGTCCTCTTTTAAGGAATTAGGGATCCCTTTTTTATTGTGAAGGTTCAAAATTTTAGCTTTTTTATTTATATCGGTTAGTGAATTTTTAAGTTTTTTAATTTTATTGTTATTGTTTATTAAATCAATCTTCTCTGATAGATATTGAGGTAGGTCATTCAAATCAGATTGAATTTTTCCAAGCCAAGCTTCTAAATAATAAGATTCGAGTGCGTCATTGGTATTATTTCTTTTTCGATTATATTTAATCAGCTTCATAATTTCTTGATAGCTTTGTGAGCAAGCTTTAAAACTGATCGGTTCTTTATTTGAGTCTGAATATTTTTTCTTTTTATGTATAAATTTTTTATTCGTTTCTTCTAATAAGGTAAGAAATGTAATTCTAATTTGGTTAGGGTTGACTCTCTATTTGGGTTCATAATGCGATAAAACTCTATTATTTATTAGTTTAAGCTTAATTGAAAAATCTTAACTATTTATTAAATAACATTAAAAAAACCTATGATTTTTTAAAAGTAAGGTTTATTTAAAACTGACTTACATGGTTCTTGATAATCAACCAGCTTAAAATAAGCAAAAAAAGCTTGTTTTTTTCGCTAAAATCAAAAAACTTATTCGCCTATTCTACTTAGATGAGTATATACTTTAAATTTAAAGAGCTATTGAGTATGAAATGTTAGGTGATTTTTCGTTAGGCCAAAAAATAATACTTTGGGTGATCCCTTTACTGTTTGCGATTACTGTCCATGAAACAGCACATGGCTGGGTTGCCTCAAAATGTGGTGATCCTACGGCAAAGTTATTGGGTCGATTAACACTGAATCCATTGAAGCATATCGACCCCATCGGCACCATTATCGTGCCGGCTATTCTTTTTTTCCTAGGTGGTTTTGTCTTTGGCTGGGCTAAGCCGGTACCAATTACCTGGCAAAATCTTAAAAATCCACGGCGTGATATGGCTTTAGTTGCAGTCGCAGGCCCTATGGCGAATCTCGCGATGGCTTTATTGTGGGTGGGTATAGCCAAAATAGCCATGGCAGTTAACAATGCACCCTTTATCTATATGGCTCAGATCGGCATATCGATTAATTTAGTACTAATGCTATTAAATCTAATTCCGATACCGCCTCTGGATGGTAGTCGCGTGGTAGCTAGTTTTTTGTCCCCGGCAATGGCGTATCAATTTAATAAATTAGAGGTGTATGGGTTCCTTATTTTAGTGCTTTTATTAGCTAGTGGTATTCTGGCCAGAATCTTAGGCCCGCTGCTACAGGGTCTATTATCGGTTTTTTTTAGATTTTTTGGCATATAACGATTACACTGGCCCTATGACCGAAAAAAGACTTGCTACGACTCTAGTTGATGCGCCTATTGCCACGGTACGTGGTCAACCCTTGGTTCAGTTGCCTAGTGATCTGTATATTCCTCCGCAGGCCTTAGAAGTGCTGTTAGAGGCATTTACAGGGCCTTTAGATCTACTGTTATATCTGATAAAAAAACAAAATTTTGATATTTTGGATATTCCTGTTGCCGAAATAACCCGCCAATATATGCAATATATTGAGCTGATGCAGGTTTTGGAAATTGAATTAGCCGCAGAATATCTGGTCATGGCGGCCATACTAACTGAAATTAAATCACGTTTGCTTTTACCTACGCCTGCAGAGGCACTAACCAACGATGAAGTGGATCCACGAGCGGAATTGATCCGCCGCTTACAGGAATATGAGCGGACGAAACAGGCGGCTCAGACTTTAGAACAATTGCCACGCCTAGGACGCGATGTTTTTTTGGCCATGGCTGAAGCCATTCTACCACTGACCTCAGCAGAAAACCCCAGACAAGTCCCCCCTTTGGCTTTAAAGGAGTTAGTGGAGGCTTTTCAAGGAATTTTAGCTAGAACGGCTTTAAGGGCACATCATGCCATTGCCGAAGAACCTTTGTCGATTAAGGAACGTATGTCGCAAATTTTGCATAAAATGGCCCTTCAATCTCACGTAAAGTTTACTGAGTTATTTAAGCTCGATGAAGGTCGTATGGGTATTGTAGTGACTTTTATGGCTTTATTAGAATTATGGCGCCAATCCTTAATTGAACTTTCACAAGCCATCCCTTTTGGAGAGATTGAAGTGCGAGGAGTTTAATGTTTCAAAATAAAACAATTATAATAACCGGCGGATCATCCGGAATTGGTGCTGCAACTGTCGCGTTATTTAGTCATGCAGGAGCAAACGTTTACATACTCGATAAAAAAAAATTGGCAGATGTGACACCTCAGCCGATTTATTATTTAGAATGTGATGTTTCAAATGTTGATGAGGTTAAATCATCTATCCATACCATTCTTCAGAAAAATCCAAAGATCGATTATCTTTTTTGTAATGCCGGTATACACTTATTTGCTAATATTGAAGAAAGTTCCAATGAGGCAATGCAAAAAGTCATTGCAACTAATTTAATGGGTACGATTTATTGCTTGCAGCAAGTATTACCTCGCATGAAGCAACAAGGATTCGGATCGATTGTGTTAATGGCTTCCGATCAAGCTTTTATTGCTAAAGAACAATGTGCAATTTATGGCGCCAGCAAAGCGGCTATCGCACAGTTAGCTAAAAGTACAGCATTAGATTATGCTGCTTATGGAATTCGAGTTAATTGTGTTTGTCCCGGTACTATCAATACACCGATGTATCAAGCGGTTTTAGAACAATTTGAGCAAAAAACGGGATTACCACTTGCTACACTTCAAGAACAGACCGCTGCGAAATTACCTTTAAAACGAGTGGGAAAGCCAGAGGAAGTAGCTCAGGTTGTCAGTTTTTTATGCAGTGATGATGCTGCGTTCATGACAGGTGCATTGGTTAATGTCGATGGTGGTTATACCATTCAATAAAATACTCTTCGCACTTGAACTTTTGTCTAAATACATCTAATTGGCGATTTGTAGCACTGTCGATTCGAGTAATCGGCCTAAATCGTTGCTTGCTTTAGCGGCGAAATGGACAGTCCCTTCATGTGTAATGGATTCATCACTGAGTCCAGCGGCTAGGTTGGTTACCACTGAAATGACCGCTACTTTTAGGCCGCAATGTCTAGCAACTATTACTTCAGGAACAGTGGACATTCCCACTACATCAGCACCTAATTGTTGAAAAGCACGTATTTCTGCAGGTGTTTCAAAATTAGGTCCTAAAACACTAATATAAATGCCTTCATTCAAAGGGATAGATAGCTTTTTTGCAGCTTGCTGAATGATATGTCGGATATTTGGATCATAAGCATCATCCATGGCGAAGAAACGTGGACCAAATTCTTCATCATTGGGCCCCACAAGAGGATTCATCGGATGCAAATTGATATGATCCGAAATTAAAACCAATTGGCCTGATTTTACATTTTTATTTAAGGATCCCACTGCATTGGTCATTATTAATGTATGGCAGCCTAAACATTTTAAAGTACGGATAAAAATTTTAAAGTCTTTTCCTTGCATTCCTTCATAAGGATGAACACGTCCTTGGCAACATACCACAGGTATTCTGTTGAGATAGCCGAGTATCATCTTCCCATTATGTCCTACTACGCTACTTATCGGAAAACCAGGGAGCTCAGCATAGGGAATAGAGATGCTGTCGGTAATTTTATCTGCAATATCGGCTAAGCCAGAACCTAAAATAATTCCAACTTTAGGTTGGAAATCAGGCCGATGTTTTAAAATAGATTGAGCAAGCTGTTGTGGGGAAAAGTGCGTTATCATAAATTACCTTTAATGAGATAACCAATCGTCTTTTATATAATTTCTATTGAGGGTCACTATATTTTGGAGGAGGTGCACTCGCTATTTCGTCAGAACCAAATAAAAATTTTTCCATTTCTTTTTTTAAAAATTCACGCGCTTGCGGTTCTAATGTACTTAAGCGATATTCATTGATGAGCATCGTTTGATGATTGACCCATTGTTGCCAAGCAGGTTTGCTAATGGATTGATAGATGCGTTGACCTAATTCCCCAGGATAAGGGAGATAGTCAAGCCCTTCTGCTTGTGTGTTTAGTTTAATGCAATAAATCGTTCGGCTCATAAAATACTCTTTGCACTTGAATTTTTGTCTGCGTTACTGCTCAATTCTTGCGGAGCCTTGCCAAAAATCCAATTACTGTGAGTATATAATATGGCTTAATAATTTTTTGACAGGTGCCGCAAGACCTTTTGATACTAATTGATACCTGTTATACCAGACTATGTGGTCTGATTCCATCAGTGGTGGATGCCAATGCGTAACCTGAATGAGAATAGGTCTAATTTCTAGTTGAAAATGGCTAAACGCATGCTTTAAAAAAGGGTATTTTTTTATAGATTTTTCTGTTTCACAATGATAATATTTCTTGCAAAAATTTTTCACATTTTCTGTGATAGAACATTCTGGCAAACTCCATAATCCTCCCCAAATTCCGATCGGCGGCCGTTTTTCTAGCAAAATTTCTTGTTGTTCATTGACTAAGATCACCATCTTGATAATACGGTTAGGATTCGTTTTATGTGGTTTGGGCGAGGGATAGTTTGCAATGCTATTCTCAATATAAGCTTTACAATGGCTTTGTAAGGGGCACTCTGTACATTGGGGTTGTGTGCGCATGCAAATTAGTGCACCGAGATCCATCATCGCTTGTGTATAATGACGGATATATCTATTTTTTGGCGAATAATGCTCAGCTAAATCCCATAATTGTTTATTTACTTTGCTTAAACCAGGCCAGCCTGAGATGGCATGAAATCGAGTTAATACACGTTTCACATTTCCATCGAGTATGGCGGCGGGCTGATTAAATGCTAAGGCAAGTATGGCACCCGCAGTCGATCGGCCGATGCCAGGCAAATTTTGTAATAACACTAAATCTTGAGGGAATTTGCCTGAATATTCTTTTTCAATAATTTGCGCACAGCGGTGTAAATTGCGCGCGCGCGCGTAATAACCTAAGCCTGACCAGAGCATAATCACTTCATCGATATCCGCTTTAGCGAGCAAAGAAAGCGTCGGGAAATGTTGAATAAAACGCTGGAAATAGGGAATAACCGTCGCAACTTGTGTTTGCTGCAGCATAATTTCCGAAAGCCAAATAGAATAGGGTGATTTTATTTGTTGCCAGGGTAGATGTTTGCGACCTGAACGAGTAGACCAGGCTAATACTTTTTGTTGGAATTGTTTAGCAGTTATAATGTCACAGCTCGCTTTATAAAAGTGATATTTTTATTCCAAATTAAGCAATTAATGGAATAATTTGTTTAGATCGAGTTTTTTTAATGTATCGCCGAGTTTTCCTTTAAGTTTTTCTTTAATGATATCAACACTTAATTGATCTAGAATGGGGCTGATAGAAATATGTTGTAAAGGTCCTGAAATTCTAATCGGTATTGCAATTCCTTCAGGGCTGCCATCGGCTAATATGGGCTGAGCTTGTAATTCATAATTGATTTGCTGTAGGGGTAAATTTAACACTCCTTTACCGTTGACGCGCACACGTCCACTGCTGATGATTAAATCAGTGTTACTGACTATTCCCTGATTGATAGTAAAACTACCATTAAATTTATCGAACGGTGTATCCGGACCCGTGCTCTTGGGCGTGACTTCATGCTTAAGTAATGCTTTACCTAATGCTATCCAATACGACAAATTAATCCCTTTTAAAGAGCCTTGATCTAAATTTAAACGGCCTTGTCCATTTAAATTTCTTATGAGACCATCAGTGCTATCACCAGCCGTTGATACATTAAGGCTCAGTGTCGCTAAACCGGCTAATTGTATTTGACTTTTATTAATGAGATCTTGAAATAGCAAAGCAGTATTGATTTGATTAAATTGATTTTGAGCAGTGATGACAGGGACTTTTGAGTTAAGATCGACTGTGGCATTACCCTGATAATTTCCTTGATAAAATTGGGCAGTAATAGGATTAAGCGTAAGTAGATTATTTTTAAATTGAAAATTTAGGTGTATTTGATGAAAGTTTAATTGTCCTGTTTTAATTTGTTGGCTATTTAAGCTACCAGCAAAGCTAGGATTATTTAAAATATGTTGTCCTGTGACGCGTCCGGTTAGTTTAATTTGATTAATGATGGCTATAAGTTGATCTGCAATAATATCCTGCTTAGTTAAGTCGAGATCGATATGACCTTTTAAGGTAAGAGGAAGCTCGCCTTTAGGATAATTAGATCCTTTAAATAGCGTGTTTAGATTAAGATTATTGAATTCAATATTTTTTCTATCTGCGCTTAATGTGATATATGAGCGCAACTTAACCACGGCATTGATAATAGGAGAGCTTGCATTCAAATTAAACTGAATATCAAAAGGTGAGCTTTTATTAATAGCAAGTTTAGTGCTTTTAAGTTGGAGTCCAGTTATTTCAAATTGTTTATTTTTTTGTTGATCAATATAAATAATATGTCCATCTCGAATGTCTAAACCTGTTACGATAAATCCTAATGGTTTTAAACTATCATTTAGATTATTTGCTGAATTCCTGGAAGTTTTTTGCGAGGAGGTCAATGGCCCCTCCCAGTTAACCTGGCCTTTAGCATTTTTTATTAGGTAGAGTGTTAGACCATGAATTTGTAACTTACCAATTTCTAATTGTTTATGTAGTAAAGGGAATAAGCGAACTTGAATTTCTAGCTTTTTAATTTGTGCGATGGGTTTATCACTACCAAAACCTGGATTATTAGTCAGTTTCGCATCGTTTAATTGTAATCCTAACCAAGGAAAAAGAGACCATTGAATATCTCCACCTAATTGCAGTTGACGCCCAGTAAATTTAGTGACCGCTTGACTAATCTGCGGTTTAAGATCATTAGGATTTACAAATACCACTAAGCCTATTAATGAAACGAGGCCCAATAAAATGACAGCGCCAATAAAAGTGATAAAAATACGAAGTATCTTAGACATGGGGTTTTATTTCCTCATAAAAATCTTCTAATCGAACTATCGAGAACGCAGGTTCTTCATAGGGGTGTGATTTTTTTAAAGCTGCTATGACGGGCTTAATATATTTTTTATCACAAATCATTTCGACTAAATATTCATCCAGCGTTTTTACATTTCCTTTTTGACCTTTAAAAGGGTTAGACTGTGCCAAGGGACGGAATTGACCTCGCCCTAGTACTTGCCAGGCGCAGTGCTCATAATTCCCTAGTCGACCGCCACCTTGATCAAACATGGCTAGTTTGACTGTTTCAAGATAATCACTAGGAATATAGACAGAAATTTTATACATGGACATTAGTATATAGTATTTGGGATTAAATTTGCGAGTGGGTTAAAAAGAAGTTCCTCTTGATGAAATTTTTAGAGGTGTCAATGTTAAATCATGTTAAAAGCTATGTTTTCAGCCAATTATGGGAGTCTTATAGTACTCATTTAATTGAGTTATCTACGATTCAAAGTCATATCCAAAAGCATTTTCAGGAAAAATTAATTCTAGATCATTTTGCACTGATTGATTTACCAGGCCCTTATACAGGTATGGATACACTGACTTGTTTGTTCTCTTATCTCGGTTATAGCAAGCGCGGACAGGACTATTTAGCCGAAAAACAAAATAATTTTAGATGGTTATCTGAAGAAGTAAGCCCTGAGACCTTAGCTGTTGATGCATCATTGCAAATAGTCGTTGCAGATTTTTGCCGTGAAGCGTTAGCGCCTAAGGTATTAAAAATCATTGATCATTATGCGAGCTTTGCACAGCCTTTAGATACTGAACAATTAAAAGATCTTCACCGCCGTACTTTACAGCAAAATGAGGCAGCAGCGAATGAACTGTCGAGGTTTATTTTGCAATATTTGCAAACTAGAGATTGGCCATTACCTACTGTGCAAGACTATGAAATAGTAAAAAGCCAAAATGAATTGTTAGCTTGGGTGTTAGTCATGGGTCGTCAAGTTAATCATTTCGCTTGGGGTATTCATTTATCTAAAAGTTTTGGTCAGCTAAAAATATTTAATCAATTTATAAGCTCTAATTTAAATATTGCATTGAACCAAAAAGGCGGCTTGATAAAAGGTAATAGTAATAAAGGTATAGAGCAGAGTTCTACACAGCCCGCTATTAAAGCCATAAAACTTGCCAATGGTACTATTAATTTACCGGATCGGTTTATCGAGTTTGTATGGCGCTATCCACAAAAAGCAGGAGCGAACAGGCTGTGGCATGATTATTTTACAGGATTTGTTGCAGATAATGCCGATCGTGTGGTTGAATCGCTTTATCTAGACTAGCTTTTGGAAAAGAAATTGAACAATAAAATTTATTATGTCACCAATAATGCGGGTAAATTCGAAGAGGTTAGAGATTTTTTTGATAAGTTCACTCGGTCATTCCAGGTTGAACAAGTTGCTATCGATATTGATGAAATTCAGAGTTTAGATCAAAAGATAGTGGTGTTAGATAAAGTGAAAAAAGCATTTAGCATGGTCAAGCAACCTTTATTACTTGATGATGGAGGCTTATTTTTTGCTGCCTATAATCAATTTCCAGGTACTTTATCTAAATTTGTTTTTCAAGGACTAGGCTTTAAAGGTTTATTCAAATTGGTAGAAGAGGATAACCGTGCTTCTTTTATTCTACAACTTGCCTACACGGATGGAGTGCAAACACAATTATTTGAAGGGGTTTGTCATGGCACGATCGTCATGCCAGAAGATTTATCATCTCATCCCAAACTTCCATTTACAGCCATCTTTAAACCAGATGGTTCTACTAAAACTTTGGCACAATTACGTTATACCGATGATTTTTTTCATTTTTCTTTTCGCCAACAAGCGTTAAAGAAATTTATTGATTGGTATCAAGCTCAGTAAGCGCATAAGGAAAAAATGCTGACCAGGGATCAAAAGAAGGTTATTTTTTCGGCCTGTATAGGGACCATTTTAGAATGGTATGATTTTAGTTTGTATGCCTATTTAGCTGGTATTTTTGCACGGATTTTTTTTCGTAGCTTACCCAACGTGAGTCTATTGCTGAGTTATAGCGTTTTTGCCGTGGGTTATTTAGCACGTCCATTGGGCGCAGTGCTTTTTGGTTATTTAGGCGATACCCAAGGTAGGAAAAAAGCCTTAAGTTTAAGCGTTTTATTAATGGCAATAGCGACGTGTGGGATAGGCCTGCTTCCAAATTATGCAGCACTTGGAATAAGTGCTGCATTTTTATTACTTTTTTTTCGATTACTGCAAGGTATTGCGGTAGGGGGTGAAGCATTTGGTTCTGCTTGTTTTATCGTAGAGTCGATATCTTCCAATAAAACCGGGTTTTTTTCATCATTAATCTGGGCGAGCTCTGTGATCGGCTTGTTATTCGGATCACTCATCGTTTTTATTTTATTCATAAGTTTTCAAGGGCCACTACTTTATAGTTTTGCCTGGCGTTTGCCTTTTTTCTTAGCCGCTATTAGCGGCCTAATCGCCTACTACATACGAACGCGAACCGCAGAGACGCAAGCTTTTCAGCATTTACATGATCAACGTTTAATAGAAAGATTTCCACTAAAAATTATTTTTATAACCTATAAAGTATTGATAACTCAATTAATGGGACTTTATTTATTATCTGCGTTGATAACGTATTTGGTTTTTATTTTTATGCCTGTTTATTTCACGGTCGTTTTAGGTCATTCTAGGATTCATGCTCATGCGCTGAATACGATGATATTGATTTTACTTATTGTGCTCGATGTTTTTTTTGGTTGGTTTTCTGATAAAGTTGGACGGAAACCTCTCATGTTGATAGGCGCCATCGGATTAATGTGCTTTAGTTATCCACTTTATGTGATGATTGCGCAGGGTGCTTTCGTTGCCGTTGTTGTTGCGCAAATATTTTTTACTATACTAGCAGCTAGCTTTCAAGGACCTTTAATGGCACTTACACTTGATTTGATACCGGTTGCAGTACGCTATACTTTAGGTTCGCTTAGTTATAATTTGGCTTATTCTATTTTTGGAGGCACAGCGCCATTGGTTGCTATGTATTTAATAACGAAAACCACCAATGTTGCCATACCCGGTCTGTATCTCTCTATGAGTGCTGTTGTGGCAGTCGCTATTTTAATAGCGACTAAAAAAATGAGTGTGGCAACTTATTTGACTACGCCCAAATCCTAATTCATTAGATTTTTTTTATTTAAATGTATTTTAATTAATGCAATTATTTTTTTTACATTTTCTTTATCATTACTAACAAATAAATTTAATTTTTGCCAAGACCGTAACCAAGTTAATTGTCGTTTCGCAAGTTGCCGTGTGGCAATAATGGCAAGCTCTTGCATCTCAATATAGGAAATATTATTAAGTAAATAATTCCAAATTTGTCGGTAACCTACCGTGCGGATAGCAGGTAAATTTTCGTGTAGATCACCACGTTTAAATAATTTTTCGACTTCTTCTACGACGCCTAAATCTAACATGCTTTGAAAACGCGTTGCGATGGCTTTATGTAATAAGTTTCTATCGTCAGGAAGCAATGCAATATTAATAAATAAGTACGACGATGGTGATAGATTAGGTGTAAGTTGTAATTCAGTTAAGGTTTTTCCCGAGACCAAAGCAACTTCTAATGCACGTAAGATTCGTTGTGGATCATTAGGATGAATACGCTGTGCGGCAATCGGGTCAACACACGATAAACGATCATGAAGTTTTTTTAATCCCGAATCTTTAAGATCTTTTTTTAGCTGCTCGCGAACGAGATGATCAGCCGGTGGTAAAATGGCAATGCCTTGCTGTAGTACATGAAAATAAAGCATTGTTCCACCTACTAATAAAGGAATATGACCTTTATTAATAATCTCTTCAATTGCACTGATAACATCTGCCCTAAATTTAGCGGCAGAATAAATTTCGCTGGGATCATGTGTGTCAACTAATCGATGAGGAGCTTGTCTTAAAATAAGCGGAGAAGGCTTGGCTGTGCCAATATCCATGCCACGATAAATCATTGCTGAATCGACGCTAATGATTTCACACTCTAAATAAGAAAGTAAATCGATGGCCAGCTTAGTTTTGCCTGATGCCGTAGGGCCCATTAGGCAAATAACCGGTTTAACGTCCACGTAAGAAAAACCGGTCAATATCAGATAAAGACAACTGTTTCCAGGTGGGTCGCCCATGGTTGCATTGACTACTGCGTGAAGTTTGCTCCATATCACGGAGTAATTGATTCATTTCAATCAGTGTCATGCTGCGGTGAGCACGTATGGCACTATGACAGGCTATGCTAGAAAGTAATTCATTTATTTTTTCAGAGAGATGTTGACTGTTAGCGTGTTGAATTAAATCGCTTAAAACATCATGTACTAATTGCTCTATATTATTTTGAGCTAAAAGATCTGGAATTTGGCGAATAATGACAGTTTCAGGACCCAAATTTTCAAGTTTAAAGCCGAATTGTGTGAATAGGCTAGCATATTCATCTAATAATAGAATCTCTTGTTGAGAGAGTGTTAAACAGATAGGTATTAATAAAATTTGAGTTTTTATGCCGGCATTTTTTATGTCTTGTTTTAAACGTTCATAAAGTATACGTTCGTGCGCAGCATGAATATCTACTAAAATTAAGCCTTGTGTATTTTCTGCTAAAATATAAATACCATGCAATTGTGCTAAGGAAAAACCTAAGGGCGGATCACCGACTAAATTTTCTACTGGTTTTTCTGCTAATAAGGTAGTTGGTTTTTTTTCAGTTAATAATTCTTCTTGCTCTGTGGGTGAAATACAAAAAGAGTGATCAGTTTCAGTCTGATAGGACTTAGCATCTACTGCAACTTGTAAAGGATAGCTAGTTTGCCGATGATAGCTAATTTCAGGGGATATGGCAGCGATTTTCTTATTTAACTCAGCGGATAATTCAGTTGCAAGTGGCATTGGGTTAATTGTTTGTGTTTTAGGACGTGTATTGGCTAACGCTTTTTGTAGACTTTGCTTGACAAAATCATAGACTAAGCGACTCTCGCGAAAGCGGACTTCATGTTTTGCAGGATGAGCATTCACATCGACTGCATGAGGATCGAGTTCGATAAACAGTGTAAAAGCTGGATGACGACCATTATAAAGAACATCCTGGTAGGCTTGTTTAACCGCATGATTGATTAATTTATCTTTTACCATGCGCCGATTAACATAGAGATACTGTAGATCGCTTTGGCTACGTGAGAAAGTCGGTAATGAAATCCAGCCCCATAAACGCAAGTCGATGCCCCGCATATCAATATAGATAGCATTTTCAACAAATGAGCGACTACATAATGTTGCAATACGTTTCTCTTTATCAGCTTCGCTATAGGCAGGATGTAGTTGATAAATGGGTCGTTTATTATGTTGCAGACTAAATCCTATAGAAAAATGGCTGAGACTCAAACGTTTTATTAAAATTTCAATATGCGCGAACTCGGTTTGTTCTGACTTTAAAAATTTGCGCCTAGCGGGCGTGTTAAAGAAAAGATCAAGCACCTCGACTGTCGTTCCTCGCGCATGCGCAGTTGGAACGGGTATAAGTTCATGCTGATAATCGCAAGTGATTTTCCAGCCTTGTTGCGTAGCTTCTGTCGAGGAACTTAAGTTGAGACGAGCGATTGAACTCATACTGGCTAAGGCTTCGCCACGGAATCCCAGGGTGTTGATCCGTTCTAAGTCACTGAGCGTATGAATTTTGCTGGTTGCATGCCGATCTAAGGCTAAAATTAAATCGTCTTTATGTATGCCAAGCCCATTATCTCGGACATGGATACGTTGAATACCGCCTTTATTAATATCGATATCTATTTGTTGGCTGTTTGCATCTAGACTATTTTCGACCAACTCTTTTACGACGGACGCAGGCCGTTCAATCACTTCGCCTGCTGCAATCTGGTTGGCCAAATGCGATGTTAAACGTTGGATACGGCCTGACATAATTAAGTTATGGTTAAAAAAGACGATAATTCTAACAAATTTTTATTATCCACAACATAATACATTTTTTTCTTTTGCTTTTTGGTTTATAGAACAGTTATTTATTAAGTTAAAAATTCTTAAATTTTTAGCTTTATTATAAACTATATTAAATTAAGATTTAATTTCCAATTCTGGGGTTTTGTGGAAAATAAAAAAACGTTGTATAGTAAATGAAAGAATAAACAAAGCAATTTCAGCAATAATTTTGCTGCTATAGACATTTATTCCAAAATCATGGATTAATTTAATTAAACTGTAAGCAATAAGCCCTAGGAAACTGGCTAAGGCAGTATATTTCAATGCTGCAGGTAGCCAGTGATTTTTACTTTTAAAAGCCAGATGCTGGTTAAGTTTAAAATTAAAAGTGGCTGATAAAATGCGTCCTAATAAAACGGCTAGAAATATATTTTTTTTAAGCCAGTAGGTTAGAAAAAATAAAACAAAATCGATAGCTCCTGAAATTAAAGAAATAGCGGCAAAGCGAATAAACACAAAATAAATCTTGATTGAATCAATCATGGGATTAAAATGTGATGAACGATTATCATCTAAATACACTGTTTTTATAGGAATTTCTTGGATATTGATTTGCTGTTCTTCAGCAATCAGTAACATTTCCAACTCGAACTCATAGCCGCGCGCGCTCGAATTTAACAGGGGTAATAATAATTTCCGCGGTATGACGCGTAAACCGGTTTGTGTGTCTTCTAAGAGTGTTTTACTAAATAGGCGCAAAATGTATTTGGTCAATTTATTGCCGAATCGGCTACGCCAAGGGATGCGCACTTTATTAAATGTACGCTTCCCTAAATAAAGATTGGAAGGTTTTTGCATGAAAGCTGCGGAGAGATGTAGGATATCTTCAGGAAGATGTTGGCCATCGGCATCTGCAGTGACGATACCTAATTCTTTAGGGTGGCTAGTCGCTAACCAATGTTGAAATCCCGTTTTAAGCGCCTGACCTTTACCCTTGTTTTTTGCATGGCGGAGAAATTCGATATTAAAGGCTTGGATTTTTGAAAAAATGATTTGTTTATCCTGATCAGAGCCATCATCAACAACTATAATTCGTTGTTTAGGTTGGTTTTCACGTAAGGATTTAATCAACGTTACCAGATTATCGTTAGGCTGGTAAGCAGGGATAAGAATAGTTGGATAAGAGTCCATTAGCATAGCTTGAGTATAAGTAAAAGGGATAGAGGAGACTAGCCCCTAATATACTCTTCGTATTAGAAGATTTTTGGCTTTCTCAGTCTTCACTTTTATTTAAGCCTCGATTGCATAGGCGTAAGGTCTGTTCACCTGGGTGGCTTTTGGCTAAGAATTGTATTTTTCGATTGGTTCCGATTATATCAATCTGACAAACAATATCAGGTTTAGCTAAAAAGTCGAGGGCACGTTCAGGCCATTCTATTAACCATATTGCAGGCTGGTCAAATTCATCGTAAAGGCCTATTTCGAATATTTCATTGGCAGATTGAAAACGATAGAGGTCAAGATGGTAAATAAAATAGTGTGTTATTTCATACGTTTCCATTAAGGTGTAAGTGGGACTTTTTACTAAACCTGGATAGCCCAAGCTTTTTACTAGAGCACGAACAAAGAATGTTTTTCCTGCGCCTAGCTCGCCCTTTAAAAAAATGATCAATCTTTTATTTCTAGGACAGCACCCAGCAAATTTTTTGGCTAATTGCTCCATTTCTTTTTCAGTTTTCAGCAAAAAGACTGACATAGAATCTTATAGGTTAATCTGTTAGTTTCTTGTATTTTAGTTTTTTCTTAGTTTGAGGTTTGTCAACCCCTAAACGTTTTAATCGATCAAATTCATAGTCAGTAAAATTACCTGTAAAACAATCAATCTGATCATCTTGAAAAGCTAAGATATGAGTGGCTATTCGATCTAAAAACCAACGATCGTGAGAAATAACCAATGCACAACCAGGAAAACTTAACAATGCTTCTTCTAATGCACGTAAAGTTTCTACATCCAAATCATTAGTGGGTTCATCGAGAAGTAAAACGTTGCCGCCAGAGCGCAATAATTTGGCTAAATGGACGCGATTCCGTTCGCCTCCGGATAGATTTTTTATTAATTTTTGTTGGTCAGAACCTTTAAAGTTAAAACGTCCTACATAGGATCGAGACGGCATTTGGAATTGGTTGATTGCCATAATATCTAGTCCCTCGGATATTTCCTGCCACACTGTGTGATCCGGATTCAATGCATCACGATTTTGATCAATATAAGCCAGTTGTACGGAAGCACCTTGATGAATTTTCCCACTATCGGGCTGTTCATGTTGCATGATCAATTTAAATAAGGTGGATTTTCCAGCACCATTTGGGCCAATAATTCCAACAATGGCTCCCTTGGGCATGATAAAGCTTAAATTATCGATTAATATTCGCCCATTAAACCCTTTAGTGAGCTGATCAAATTCCAATACTGAGTCGCCTAAGCGTATTCCCGGCGGGATATAGAGTTCTTGGGTTTCCGCACGTTTTTGAAACTCTTGTGAACTCAATTCTTCAAAACGGGCAAGGCGAGCTTTGCTTTTTGCTTGCCTACCTTTCGGGTTAGTACGTACCCATTCTAATTCGGCTTTTAAGCTTTTTTCGTGGGCAGCTTGTTGCCTTCCTTCTTGTGCTAGGCGTTTTTGTTTTTGTTCCAACCAAGAGGAATAGTTTCCCTCATAGGGGATTCCATGGCCTCGATCGAGCTCCAAAATCCAGCCTGCTACGTTATCTAAAAAATAGCGATCATGTGTGACGGCTATGACAGTACCGGGATATTCATGTAAAAAACGCTCAAGCCAGGCTACGCTCTGTGCATCTAAGTGGTTAGTCGGTTCATCGAGTAGCAACATATCAGGGTTGGATAACAGCAGTCGACACAAGGCCACGCGGCGACGTTCACCTCCCGAGAGCTGAGTGATTTGTGCGTCCCATGGAGGTAAACAGAGTGCATCTGCTGCAATACTTAATTTACGTTCTAACTCCCATCCACCTTGCGCATCAATCTGGGTTTGCAGCTTTCCTTGTTCTTCTAATAACAGATTCATGTCTGTTTCACTCATTGATTCGGCAAATTTCATGCTGATTTCGTTAAATCGATCCAGTAATTTTTTGGCATCAGCTATGGCTTCTTCAACATTTCCGAGAACATCTTTAAGTGGGTCTAATTGAGGTTCTTGAGGTAAATAACCAATTTTAATCCCTGGTAAGGGCCGTGCTTCACCCACAAAATCTTTATCTTCACCTGCTAAAATACGCAATAAAGTCGATTTGCCCGCCCCATTTAATCCTAGGACTCCAATTTTTGCTCCCGGATAAAAGGATAGCCAGATATCTTTTAAAATTTCTTTTTTAGGGGCAACGATTTTACTCACTGCCTGCATGGTATAGATATATCGTTGTGACATAAAATGAATTAATGGATTATTTGAAAAGGAAGGATACTAGCAATAATAGGCAAAACTAGCTAGAATTTTTATCAGGGAGTTTCTTTTAAATTTCCAATTTTTTAGAGTTTTTTCTACAGAGGTATAGAAGCAGGCGTGTTAGATGCGTTATTTTGTTCCTCTGCAATGTGAATAGGTTGAGTTATTTGATTGGTTATAAGTTGAGTTAAATTATTGCAAACTAGGGAATAGTTATTAATAGAGCTTACATAATCTTTTAGCATGAGCAAATGATTGTTTAGTCTAGTTAAAAATATTTCTTTAGTAAGGAGTATTTTTTTTGGTTGAAAAAAATATAATTTAGGTAGGTTGCTGAAAAATTGTATGCGCTCAACACTTCGAGGAGAAAATAAATTTATTAAATGGTATAGTTTACCAAGAAAATTTTGATAGTGGATATTGAGGGGGTTGATAGGGATTCCACATTCTTCTAACCATTTAGGGTGAATTTTATCAGAGGTTATATAAAATTTTCTGATTGCTTGCAAACAATTCGTTAGACGGTGATGATGTAATGTAATAGATAACGTGTTTAATTGGGCAGCAATAATTTCTAGTGTGCGTTGACCGATTAAGGTCTTACGAGCAGATAAAATAGATTTTTCAAAGTCAAGTTTTAATTCATTAAGGAAATTTTTTCTTGAGTCATTATTTGTAAAGTTCTGTCCAAGATAATAATTTTCCATTTCATTTAAAAATAATGACTTCAAATTATCTTTACACGACATTATTTCTTTAAATAAGTATTTCAATTTATAAGGTGGTATGTAGACCTTAGCTATTTCAGCGTAAGTGGCATTAATCTCATTTGTTTGAATTTGAACGAGTGGCAGTTCTTTAGATTTAACAAAATTTTTGGATAATTTTGTAAAAAATAAAGCTAAATCGGCGAAACGTAAACAAGTCAACTGATCTTGACCTGATTTCGGCCCTGGTTTTGAATTGATCTGATAAGACAGATAATGAAACAAATAGCGATAAAAGTCGGTAAAACTATCGGAAGGTTTAATCTCTAAATTTTTAGTGATGACCAAGAAGATGTCTTTTTTTAATGCTAATATCGCTTCATTTGTTACGTTGGAATGAAATTCAATCTTAGTGTGTGAGGAACGGGGTGTTAAATGAATTTTTATTTTTTTTGATTTTTGTTCATTAGTCTCTAAAGATTTTCGCTTAAAATTATTCGCAGTATTATCTGTCAACTGAGTTGCTAAATAGTTAATAGTAGAAGATTTTGGGAGGTCTATAGATTGACCACCAGAGGGCATTAATTTATTTAAACTTATTTTAAACCTTAACGGTCGAAAATTTTTTAATAACTCTTTAGTTTCTAATATCTTTTTATCGGTTTGTAATTTTGCCCCTTTTCTTTTATTCTGCGCATAACAATAAGACGTTTTTTCCAGGTATTTGATTGCTGTTCCGATTAATTTAGAAGAGGAAGGTGTTTTAAGTAGGTAGATAGCATAACTGTAATAATAAGCGGATTTTAGATTAAATTCAATTTTTTTCCAGTCTCTTTTAAGCGTCGTTATGTCTTTTTTTAAGTTATTATATTCCTTATAAAAAAGTGAATTTATATTTATCTTTTTTTTGTCGATATTTTGAATTGAGTCAAGAAGTTTTTGAGTTTGTGATTTAAAGATTTCTAGCCGATTATCATTCTCTTTGACAGAGCTTTCTGTGAGTGGGAATAATTCAAATGAACTTAGCTGACACCGAATTAGACTCACTTCAGCTGAAAGCCTTAAGAGTTCCAAATTTGTTTGCTGAGGGAAAATTTTTTTTATACAATTTATTATTTTCTGGTGATTAACAGCAATATTTCTATATAAGTCTGATATATCGGTATTTTTTTTGAGTTTGCCAAAAATTTGCTTAATAGAGTTTAATTGCTCACGAAGTTCTAGGATATTTTTAATAATCTCTTCCATGAAATTCTCTTCCAATTATTTATAACTTTTATGCGTATATTAGCATGAGACATAAAGCAAAAACTAGTTTTGATTAGCGATTAAAAAGAAAGTAATATAAGGAGAATTTTTATTAATTATTAATTTTTTGTCTTAAATGCGAGGGCTAAATATATGTTTAATTCTTCACGAGATACTATCGCCGATTTTGATCCTGATTTATGGTCTGCAATGAGGGAAGAAGCCCAGCGTCAAGAAGATCATTTAGAATTAATCGCCTCAGAGAACTACACCAGTCCGCGGGTAATGCAAGCGCAGGCTTCTGTTTTAACCAATAAATATGCAGAAGGTTATCCCGGTAAACGCTATTATGGCGGCTGTGAATACGTTGACATCGTTGAACAATTAGCTATCGATAGAGCCAGGGAGTTATTTCAAGCCGATTATGCGAACGTACAAACGCATTCTGGATCGCAAGCGAATGCTGCGGCTTATATGGCGTTGATTGAGCCGGGTGATACGTTGTTAGGTATGGATTTAGCGCAGGGTGGGCATTTAACGCATGGCGCAAAAGTCAGTTTCTCAGGAAAAATATATAAAGCCTATACTTATGGTGTCACACCCGATACACAATTAATTGATTATGCAGAAGTTGAATCCTTGGCAAAAAAACATAAACCTAAATTAATTATTGCGGGTTTTTCAGCTTACTCAAGAGTAGTGGACTGGCAACGATTTAGAGATATTGCAGATGAAGTGGGAGCCTATTTTTTAGTGGATATGGCACATGTGGCTGGATTAGTGGCAGCGGGTCTTTATCCTTCTCCGGTCCCTATTGCCGATGTGGTGACTAGTACCACACATAAAACCTTACGTGGTCCTCGAGGGGGCTTAATTTTAGCGCGCTCAAATCCCGAAATCGAAAAAAAATTAAATTCTGCAGTATTTCCAGGACAACAAGGTGGTCCATTGATGCATGTTATTGCTGGTAAAGCAGTTGCTTTTAAAGAAGCGCTAACCCCCAGTTTTAAAATCTATCAGCAACAAGTGATAGAGAATGCAAAAGCCATGGTTCAGGTGATGTTGCAAAGAAGATATAAAATCGTCTCAGGTGGAACCGATAACCATCTTTTCTTAATCGATATGATCGCTAAAAATATCACGGGTAAAGAGGCTGAAGGTATATTAGAAAATGCTTATATTACCTTAAATAAAAATATGCTCCCCAATGATCCTCGCTCACCTTTTGTTACGAGTGGTTTACGTATAGGCACGCCTGCTATTACCACACGAGGTTTAAAAGAAAAAGAAGTGAAAGAAGTCGCCCATTGGGTGTGTGATATCCTCGATAATCCAAAAGATTCTGCTGGTGTAGAAAGGGCCAGGAAACAAGTCATGGCGCTATGTCGACAATTTCCAGTATACTCCCCTAAGCTCAAAAATGTTCTTCTAGAGAAACAATGATGTTTTGTCCATTTTGTAATGAAGCAGATACTAAAGTAATCGATTCTCGTCTAAGTAGTGATGGCCAACAGGTCAGGCGTCGTCGCGAATGTTTGCAATGTAATGAACGTTTTAGTAGTTTTGAGTCTGCTGAGCTGGGTTTGCCGCGCGTGGTCAAGCGAGACAATACACGTAGCGCGTTTGATCAAGAAAAATTAAGAGCAGGCATGCTTAAAGCCCTAGAAAAAAGACCTATTTCCAGCGAACAAGTCGAAGCAGTTATTTTACGCTTAATGAAAAAACTACGTTCATTGGGAGAACGTGAAATTTCTTCACGACAAATTGGTGAGTGGGTCATGGAAGAACTGTGTGATTTAGATCCGGTCGCTTATGTACGATTTGCCTCTGTGTATCGAAGCTTTCAGGATATACAAGCATTTAATCAGACGATTGAACAATTAAAACAAGATATTTCTGCTAATAAAAAACAGTCTCATGACACTGAAATCGAAAAAAAATAATTTTAAGGCTAAGCAGCGCGCACGTCGTTTTGCTATGCAAGCCATTTATCAATGGCACTTAACGCAGGAAAAATTTTCTGCTATCCAAACTAAATTTTTGGCTCAAGAAGAAATGGTGAGTGTGGATACCGCTTATTTTGTGCTGTTAGTTCAGGGCGTCTTGAGGGATCACGAATCATTAGATAAGCACTTACAGCAACTTCTAGATCGTCCACTGAAAAAATTAGATTTGGTGGAATTGGCAATTTTGAGATTGGGTACGTATGAATTACTTGAATGTGCGGAAGTTCCCTATAAAGTTGTTTTAAATGAATCTATCGAATTAGCAAAAATGTTTGGTGCCACCGATAGTTATAAATATATTAATGGTATTTTACATTTACTAGCAAAAAAAAATCGTTCTTTAGAATGTAAGGATCAATAATTTTTTCTTAAATTTTCTAATTTTATGAATTAATCATGTCTTTTAATGAATTTGATTTGATTCAACGTTTTTTTAATCAAGAAACAAATAGTCGTAAAGATGTTATCTTAGGCATAGGCGACGATGCCGCTCTATTACAAGTACCATTCGATCGACAATTGGTGGTGACTACCGATACCTTAGTGTCAGGTCGACATTTTCCTGAAAATACACCCCCCGCAGATATGGGATATAAAGCATTAGCGGTTAATTTAAGCGATCTTGCTGCTATGGGTGCTGAGCCGGCATGGATATTATTGGCGCTTACAATACCTAGCGTAAATGAAATCTGGCTCAGAAAATTTACCGACGGTTTTTCCTCCTTAGCGCAACGTTTTCAGTTACAACTGGTCGGGGGAGATATGACACAAGGGCCTTTAACCATTACTTTTCAAGCTTTGGGGTTTGTTCCTCCGGGAAAAGCATTATGTCGTATCGGAGCATGTGCAGGCGATCGCATTTATGTAACCGGAACCTTAGGTGATGCAGGCTTGGCTCTAAAATCAATAAGTAAAAAAAATTATTTAGGATTAACATCCTCTCAAATTCTGACTGCAATGCAGCGTCTAAATCGACCAGAACCTCGCATCGAGATAGGCTTAGCACTACGCGATATTGCAAGCAGTAGTATTGATATTTCAGATGGTTTAGCCGCTGATTTGGGTCATATCTTATTGGCCAACCAAGTGGGTGCGATACTTCAATTAGAAAAACTTCCTTTATCAGATAATCTACAAGCTTTACCCTCTGAAAAAGCATGGCAATTGGCTTTAAGTTCTGGAGATGATTATGAGTTATGTTTTACTGTACCAGAGTCGCATGAAAGAGCGTTGCAACAACATCTAACCGTATTGAATACCCCTTATACCTGTATAGGAAGAATTAAAAAAGAACCTGGATTAATGTTGCTTAATCCTAAAGGATCCGTTTTTGTTATTGATAAAACCGGGTTTCAACATTTTGTTTAATGATTACGCGCTGCTCCTAATCGTATATAATCCCTTTTTTCTACTGAAATGTCATGAGAGAAACTATGCAGAAGGATCTAGTCCGTAAGGTATTTAGTCATCCTATTTACTTAATTGCTTTTGGTTTTGGTGCTGGATTATCGCCTTTTGCACCGGGTACGTGTGGAACATTAGCTGCCATTCCATTGTATTATTTCATACAGTCGTTCTCTTTAGTTAATTACGGACTTGTTTTGTTATTTGCCACATTGATAGGCATCTGGATTTGTGATGTGACGGAGCGAGAAATAGGCGTTCATGATTATTCAGGGATAGTTTGGGATGAAATTTGTGGATTCGGTTTGACTATGTTTGCTGCACCGAAAGGATGGTTGTGGATAGGGATAGGCTTTGTTTTATTTCGTTTGTTTGATATTGTAAAGCCTTGGCCTATCGCCTGGATAGATCGAAAAATGCCAGGTGGATTAGGGGTTATGGTAGATGATTTAATGGCAGGGGTGTATGCTTGGATAGTTTTGCAGTTAATTCAACATTTTCATTTGTTCTAAACAACAGAAAAAAATTCAAGTGCGAAGAGTATAAAATTATTCTCGGTGATAGGGATGATTACTTAATAAACTCCAAGCTCGATACAATTGCTCTGCAACGATAATTCGAACCAAGGCATGGGGAAGTGTTAATGATGAAAGTGACCAAATACGTTCTGATTGGGTTATGCAAGCGTCACCCAAGCCGTCAGGCCCACCAATTAATAAACTGACATCTTGTCTTTCTAACTGCCATTGCTGTAAAGATTGGGCAAGTTGTTGTGTATTCCACATTTGGCCTTTGGCATCTAAAGCAATGATGCGGGATCGTTTTGGAATGGCGGCTACTATTTTTTTTTCTTCTTCAGCAATATGCTTAGAAATTTGAGAATTTTTACTACGTTTACTGAGAGGGATAATAATTAAATTAAGTTTACATTCCACTGGTAAACGTTTCTGATAATCTTGAAAACCTGCTTCAGTCCATGATGTACATCGGGTTCCTACGGCAATTAAATGAATGATCATTTTAATTAGGGTTGCTCCATAACTTTTCAAGATTATAAAATTCGCGTTCTTGAGGTAACATGATATGGATAATTGCTTCAACTAAATCGATCAATACCCATTCGCCTTCTTTCTCACCTTCAATACCGTAGATAGTCATGCCTTTGGCTTTGGCGGCTGAGACTAAATATTGTGCTAGAGTTTTAACATGTCGATTAGAATTTCCCGTGCAGATAATCATTAAATCGGTAATATCGGTGATTTTACTGACGTTCAGAACAGTAATATTTTTTGCTTTATGATCTTCCAATAAGCGTATTAGGTCAGTTTTTAGATCTTTATTTAAAGTAGGTTGTGTCATAAATATAACTTTTGTTCCAAAATATAATCAAGGACGGTAGGAGGTAATAAACCAACAGGGTAATTACCGCTCGCAATAGTTTTGCGTATGTAAGTGGCCGAGATGGGTAAAGCTTGTACATGAGTCATGAATAATAATCCAGCGGGTTGTTGTGATAATAAAAAAGGATCCTGGGTTTGATATCTTTCAACAAAAGTATGGATTTCATTAGGGTAAGATTCAGCATGATCAGGTCTAGGCACAATTAATAAATGCGCATAATTGATTAGAGATATCCATTGGTGCCAGCGATCTAACGTAGCTAAATTATCATATCCTAAAATAAGCCCCAAAGGTGTATTACCCAATTCAAGACGTAAAGAAGCTAAAGTTTCTACCATGTAGGAGGGAGTGGGTCTGTTTAATTCTTGTTCGTCAATTGAAAAATACGAATACGGTTGCAAAGCAAGCTGTAGCATAGTAAGCCGCTGTTGTTCTGTGGCCACTATTTTTTTGTTACTAACAGGATTCTTACAAGGAATGAAACGGACTTCACTCAACTGAAGCTGTTGATACAAGTCGAGTGCAATATGCAAATGCCCATAATGAATGGGATCAAAACTGCCACCAAGTATCGCCATCATAGAGAGGGTTCCGCAATTTTGAGGCTGAGTGTTTGCAAAGCATTCCAAACATCACCTGTGCCTATCCCTTTGATAAGTTGATCAATGCGACTCGCAAAGCTTAATAACTGATGCCAATGCGTCAGTGTATGGCGGGTTAAGGCTTGCTGAAATAATAGCTGACGCTTTTCCCATACGTGCTGTTCTTTAAAAAGCATTATTAAATTTTGGCCTAGCTTAAGTTTGAATGCAAAAGAAGCTAATAATCGGCATTCGCGACTTAATGCCCATAAAATTAATAAGGGTTCTACGTCTTCTTCTTTTAGGTGCGCTAAGATACGCAAACAGCGCTCAGAATTTCCTTCTAATGCAGCATCGGTCAGTTTGAAAGGATCAAATCGGGCGTTGTCGCTGAGTGCTTGTGTCAACCGGTCAATTGTAATGACGTTATTTTCTGTGCCAAAATATAAGCTGAGTTTTTCTATAGTTTGTGCAGTCGCTAGTAAATTTCCTTCGGTGGCAAAAATAAGACATTCAATAGCTGCTTTTTCTACTTTTAAGCCCATGGCGTGAAAACGTTCTGTTACCCATCTAAATAATTGTGGAGCTTGCAAGGGCCATATAGGGATGACTAAGCCTACTTTATCAATGTTTTTAAACCAAGCGGTTTGCTGTAAACGACGATCCAGCTTCCCGGCTACTATAAGTAAAAGTTTATTAGGTAGTGGGTTTTTAGCATAGAGTGTCAGTGTTTGTGTTATAGTCTCAGAAAAACCTTGGGAGAGATGTAGTTCTAGCAGTTGTTTGTCTGCAAATAATCCATAGTTATTTACACTACCAATCAGCGAAGAAACATTAAAATGGGTGTCGGCATAGAATACTTGTCGATCAGTAAACCCTGCTTTTTTTGCCGCTAGACGAATGGCATTGCAGGTGGCTTGGATTAATACTATTTCTTCACCAGAGATCAAGTAAATCGGCGCTAAAGCAGGATTATTTAATTGCTGGTGTAATTGTTCATAACGACATTGCATAATATAGATTACTGCTGAGGGTAAGTACTGCAGCGAAGTTGCTGGCGTAACTCTATGGAACCTAAGCGAATTAAAAGCTGTTGAATAACATCCTGTTGCATATTTTCTCGTAAATCATTTTCCGTATTCAGATCACCAGCAAGTTGATTGGATGTAATTGAAAAGGTTCGTGTAGCTAGTATTTGTTGCGGTCCTAATAAAACATGACCTTTACAATCTATTATCTGGATTAAAATACTATAAACAAGTAAATAGGTGGTTGTTTGTCCGGCATTTCCTAGACTGGTAGCCGTGCGAGTAAAGTTTTGTGCAAGAATTTTTAATCGAGGGGATGCCGGAGTTACGAGGATATGAACTCCCGCCGACTCTAACGCTTTTTGTAAGTCTTTGGTGAAATTGCTATAGGGCTGATTAGATTCCAAAGAAAGTGTATGGAAAGGTAAAGGAAATTCACAATGACCTCTTAATTGAAAGTCACAAGCAGTTAGCATGAAGCTAGAAATAAGACTAAATAATAACAGATACCAACGAGTTGTCATTTTATATAACAATATTAACTAATTTTTTTGGGACAATAATAATTTTTTTAATCGTTTGATTTTCAGTATAGCGCTTGATTAGGGGATCATTGAGAATGGTTGCTTTCAGTATTTCATCATTATAGTGCATATCGAGTGATAATTGCGCACGTAATTTACCATTTACTTGTATCACCCAATCTATTTTATCGACGGTTAAGGCGTCTGCTGCCACTTTTGGCCAATGTGCTTTGCTAATTAAACCGCAAAATTTGAGTTCTTTCCATAGAGCATGGGCTATATGAGGAACGATTGGTGCTAGTAAGCGCAGTAGTATGCTTAAACCTTGCCATATTATGTGTTTAAGTGGGAGCACTGCATCATCATTAGAAGAAGGTAATAATTGGCTGGATGTTTGCAATGTATTCAAGAGCTTCATGCAACTGGCAATAACCGTATTAAATTGTTGCCGCTCATAATCGTTGCGTGCAAGTTGTAAAATTTCATGGATTTGTCGACGTAAAGTACGATATTCATTAGGAATTTTTGTCCAATCGATGGACTGTGTGAGGCTATGTGTTTCATTGAGTTCTATTATCCAAGGATTGCTATATGCTAAAGCCCATAAACGCTTTAAAAAACGATAAGCGCCTTCAACTCCTGCATCAGACCATTCTAGGGATTGTTCAGGAGGGGCTGCGAATAAAATAAATAATCGTAAGGTATCCGCCCCATAGTGTGACATCAGTTTGGCAGGATCGACGGTGTTACCTTTTGATTTAGACATTTTTGTGCCATCTTTAAGCACCATGCCTTGTGTCAGCAAACGCGTAAAGGGTTCATTAGAATTCAGTAAACCTAAATCACGTAATACTTTATGAAAAAAACGTGCATAGAGTAAATGTAGTACCGCATGTTCAATGCCACCAATGTAGTGATCAACCGGTGTCCAATATTTTGCTCTGTCATCTAATATTGCTCGGTTTTGTGTGGGGCAAGCAAAACGAGCGTAATACCATGAAGATTCTACAAACGTATCTAAAGTATCTGTCTCTCTGGTAGCAGGTTGTTTACAAACAGGGCAGTAAGTTTGATAAAACTCAGGTATATTTTTCAAAGGAGAACCTATGCCCCCAAAATGTATTACTTCGGGAAGTACAACAGGTAAGTCTTCTTCTGGCACAGGTATTGCACCACAACTAGGACAATAAATAATAGGGATAGGTGTACCCCAATATCGTTGGCGCGAGACACCCCAATCACGAAGTCGATAATTTGTGGTATGTACTGCTATTTTTTCTTTGATTAACTGTTTTGCAATTGTTACAGAGGCTAATTCAACACTTAATCCAGTATATGGACCCGAATTAATTAATGTTCCTGTATTCGTATTGAGAGCAGCGGACTGATAATCATGTGAGTGAGTAGGTTGAATGACTGGACGTATTGGCAAATGATATTTTTTTGCGAATTCAAAGTCGCGTTCATCATGAGCAGGTACGCCCATGATGGCTCCAGAGCCATAGTCAGTTTTGACAAAATTGGCGATCCATATGGATAAAGTTTCTTGTGTCAATGGGTTGTAGGCAATGAGCTTAGTTGCAACACCTTTTTTTTCTAAATGTGCAGTCGCTTCTTCTGATATCGGAATTTGTTGAAAGTCTGTAATAATTTCTTGCAGTTTTGGATCATGCTTAGCTGCGTAGCGGGCAATCGGATGATGGGGTGAAACCGCGATAAAAGTAGCACCAAATAAAGTATCAGGACGGGTAGTAAAAATCTCAATAGCATCTATACGCTTCGTACTTGAATTTTTGTCTGTGTTGCCGTTCGAGGATAATTCAGGTTGATCAACTTTAAACTGAATGGTTAAGCCTTGTGAACGACCTATCCAATTGCGTTGCATGGTTTTGACTTCATCGGGCCACGCTTCTAATGTATCAAGGTCATTTAATAATTCATCTGCGTAATCGGTGATTTTTAAAAACCATTGTGGAATTTCTTTACGTTCGATCTGCGCACCTGAACGCCAGCCACGGCCATCTATAACTTGTTCATTTGCTAACACAGTTTTATCGATAGGATCCCAATTCACTAAGGCATTTTTTTTATAGACCAGACCATTTTTAAGTAATTTAATAAAAAGCCATTGTTCCCAACGATAATAATCAGGTTTGCAAGTCGTAATTTCTCGACTCCAGTCAAAGCTTAAACCGATTTGTTTAAATTGTTGGCGCATATGCTCAATATTGGCATAAGTCCATTTTGCAGGTGGTATTCCTTTTGCAATCGCAGCATTTTCAGCGGGCAAACCAAAAGCATCCCAACCGATGGGATGCAGAACATTTTTACCTAACATGCGTTGATAACGAGCAATGACATCCCCCAAAACATAATTACGAACATGACCTACGTGTAAATGACCACTAGGGTAGGGAAACATGGAGAGGCAATAAAATTTTTCTTTATTGAGATCTTCAGTGACCTTAAAACATTGATGTTCTTCCCAAAATTTTTGGATGTCAGCTTCAAGTGCTAATGGTTGATATTGTTCTTGCATGTGGCTAGATACCTTGTTTTAGTTGTACTCTCGCATTTGAGTTTTTGACTATATTGCCGTTCAACTCGCAATCCATGTATAGATGATACACCTCGGTTGCTCATTTCTCGCAGTCTTGCCAAAAATTCAATTGCTGTGAGTATAGGTCTCATTTCTAAAGTACTATTATCGGATAGATTAAAAACCGTTCAATATTTGCTGATTATATAACAAGTCCAATTTTTATTATGATAGCCATTTGGATAATGGCTTGAGCCTATATAATAGCCTGAGTTTACTGAAGGATAAACGACAAAGTTTGACCTTTTCGATAAGCGTAACATAAGATACTTAATCCTACTAAAAAGATAATAATTGGGCTATCGCCTAGGTAGTCCCAGGGTGTTAAACCGACACTTTTATAAACCGAACTTGTTAATACACCCGCCTCGAAGGCAGGAAGTTTTGCGACAATTTTTCCTTGAGGTGTCACGATAGCCGTTAGACCGGTATTGCTTAAAAAAGCTAAATAACGCCCGGTGGCTAAAGCTTGAAATTGACCAATTTGTAAATGTTGAGCTAAGGCAAAAGAATGACCGAACCAAGCATCATCGTTAATGGTTAATAGTAATTCGGCATGGTCTTTCAATGTTTCCCGGACTAAGTTGGAATATGCAATTTCGTAACAAATAAAAGTACCTAACTTAAGATTTGCTACTTTAAACGCAGTTTGATGATTGGGTCCTGGTGAAAAACTAGACATTGGAATGTCTAATAAGTTTAACAAGCCATGCGCCCAGATGATCCACCAAGGAAGATATTCACCAAAGATAACCAGTCGCTGCTTATAATAGGTAGCATGATCTAAGCCCAAAGCTATCATAGCATTGTAATAGTGGGAGCCTTTTTGGATAGGAATTCCTGTAATTAGTGTGGAAGTATGTTGTTTGGCTTGCTGGTCAAGCTGCTTTAAAAAGGGTACTGCTTGATTTTGTAACAAAGGAATGGCAGCTTCGGGCCAAATGATGAGCCGGCTATTCCAATGTGACTGTGTTAATTGCTCATAGTGTATTAATGAAGCTTTTTGGTAGGCAGGTTCCCATTTTATTTCTTGGGGAATATTGGCTTGTATCAGACTGATTTGAATAGGCTTTCCTTGGATATGCGTCCAAGGAATAAAACTTAAGGCATAGCCAACGACCCATAGGCCTATGAGGGCAGCTAATGGTCGATAATAACGGAAATTTTTCAGATTGAGCCGACAATCAAAACATTTGTTTAAAAAAGGGCAGAATAACGTTAGAAATAAACTAGCTGTTAAAGCAACTAGAAAAGTCAGCCCATAGACTCCCAAAATGGGAGCATAACCCCTTAACGGTGTATTGGCTTGGCTAGTGCTTAATAGTAGCCAAGGAAATCCAGTAAATATCCAACTACGTAGCCATTCGGCTAAAGCCCAGGAGCTAGGATAGATTAAATACAGTTTGATGAACGTATTACTAGGAAAAAAACGGTTTACTAAAAAACCTTGGATGGCTGTAAATAAAGCTAATATAGAAATAAATAAGGCGGTAATTAACAAAGCTAAAAAAAGAGAAGTATGGCCAAATTCGTGAATACTAATAAATACCCATGAGACACCAATACCATAAAAGCCTAGTCCAAAAAGTAATCCTAAAATAAAAGTGCGTTTGACCGAGCTATTTAGCCATAGTAATAACAATATTGCGGGAGAGAAGATAGCTAAAGGATAAATACCCATCGGAGCAAAAGCAAAGGCTAGCAAGCCGCCAGCAATTAGCACGCTTATTTCTTTGTAATAAGTCATAAATTGCATAGAAAAAAGGGCCTAGTACCTAGATTTCAATGATTCCTTCTTTTTTCATAAAGCAGTCGCATTGAGGTTTAATCTTCAGTAACGAACAGTCGTTTTAAACCACATTAATTTACTCAGAGCAGATTGTACATTACTGCTTAATTTTTCTGTTACTGATTTTTTAGTCCGGTATTGGCATTCATAAATTTCTACTTTATCGCACCCTGCGAGTAGACTTAAATAATCATCACTGGTTATAAGTTCGTCGACTAAATTGAGTGCAAGAGCATCTTTGGCAAGCCAATGAGCTCCTGTAGCGACTTCAGTCATATCGACTTTTTTTCGATTTGCATGGATGAAAGCTTTAAAAAGGTGATGGATTTCCTCCAGATCATCTTGGGTTTTTTCACGTGCTTTAGGTGTGTTTTCCCCAAAAATTGTGAGTGTACGTTTATATTCTCCCGCAGTTAATAATTCAAAATCAATATCTCTTTTTTTTAAAAAACGATAAAAATTAGGAAGTTGTGCCACGACACCGATCGAACCAATAATGGCAAATGGTGCCGCCAAGATTTTATCGCCGACGCAGGCCATTAAATATCCGCCACTTGCAGCTATTTTATCGATGCTAACCGTCAAAGGGATGCGCTTATCTTTTAAACGTTGTAACTGTGAAGCCGCTAATCCATAAGGGGCAACCATTCCACCGCCACTTTCCAATCGTAATACGACTTCATCTTGCGGTGTAGCTACTTGGATGAGAGCGGTGATTTCTTCGCGTAGATTATTAACTGCGGTAGCCTTGATGTCACCTTGAAAATTTAAAACAAATACTCGTTTTTTCAATAATTTAGCAGTCTTTTTTAATTTGATTTTTTGTTCTTTAGCATATTTTCTTAGTTGCTTCTTGTTAAGGATTTCTGAATTCAAGGTTTCAGCGAATTCTTGATATTTTTTATTAAGTTTTTTTACGCATAGTTTATTCTTGTTTTGTTCTTTCGCTTTTCGAGCAATAGAAAAAACCCCGGCGGTTACTATTAAAATAGCGAGTACCAATGTAAATAGTTTCGCTAAGAAAACAACATATTGAAGAAGAAATGGCATGTGCTGGCCTTTTAAGTAGTCTGGAAAAGGAATAATATAGTGTACGACCTATTATGTATACAACAGGACTTAGTTAAATACGCAAGTAGCTACATAAATGGAAAATTACTAAATTGAAAAGGGTGAACCCGTTTTATCAAGGATTTAATAGTGTTAACTGTGGAGGGACTTTCCTATGAACGTAATAGTAGAGTTCTGTTTAAACAACTAACGTTCCAGCTTTTTCCGGGACAGATACTGCATATTATAGGTGCGAATGGTTCAGGGAAAACGACTTTGTTACAGATATTAACTGGGTTACGTATTCCTTTAACGGGAAAAGTTATGTGGAATGGAGTTTCAATTGAGAAAAATTGCTTAGATTTTACTGAAAACTTACTCTATGTTAATCACCGTTTAGGAATGAAATCCGTTCTGAGTTCAATTGAAAATTTGTATTTATGCTTGGCTAGGCGAAATCTAATTCATAAGCAATCCAAACAAAAAGCAATAGATGATATTCATCAGATATTAGAACAATTAGATTTAAAAGATTACTCAAATACGTTATTAATGCGGCTATCAGTGGGTCAACAACGACGTTTGAGTTTAGCTAAATTGTTATTGATCAAAGCAGATTGTTGGATATTGGATGAACCTTTTACTTCTCTCGATCAAGAGGGCATAGCATTATTGTCATCTTTAATGTCAAAACAAAATGCGAGAGGAGGAGCCATTGTTTTTACCAGTCATCAAACTGCTTATTCATCTTCCGCAGAAATAAAAACAATTTTTTTAGATCCAAAATCATGTTAAATAATAATTTTTTTTTAAAACTTGTAATTAACTTACGTTGCGAGTTATTAGCTATTTTTCGTTACTATCAAGAATTGATTTATCCGTTATTATTTTTAATTTTAGTGCTTATTTTATTTCCCATAAGTATAAGTGCTGATCCAATATTATTAAAAAAAATATCCGCCGGACTTTTTTGGATAATCATATTATTTTTAATTTTGTTAATGTTAGATCAACTATTTCGAAATGATTGGAAGGAAGGCGATTTAGAGCAGCTTATTTTATTGCCCAATGAGCTTACATTAGTACTGTTTATTAAATTACTGGTTTTTTGGTTGGTAATTAGTATATCTTTATTTCTTGTGGCACCTATTTTAAGTTTAAGCTTGTTTATTCCCGTCAGCGCATTAAAAACACTATATTTAAGTATTTTACTAGGAACGCCAACGCTGATATTTCAGGGCGGTATTGCTCGTTCTTTAACCTTAGGTCTTCGTCATAGTGGTTTACTAGTAGTATTAATTATACTTCCTTTTTATATTCCGGTACTCATTTTTGCAAGTAGTGCAATTAGCTTGGCAGGTATGGGATTATCTGCTAATGGACCTTTAGCATGGTTAAGTGTGTTAATGATACTAAGTGTCAGTTTAGCTCCGCTGCTTATAAGCAAAATATTACGTTTAGGAATTGCTTTTACATAATTTTAAAAATTAAATTTAAGGAATATAAAATGATCCCTAAAAGAAAAAGGAATAAAATTTATCGATATATCGCAGTTCATCATTTTTATTCATTATCAAATTATTTAGTGCCTATTTTTGCTATATGCTTATTAGTATTTGGTATTTACGGTGTGATTGGAGGTTTATATTTAGCACCTGCTGATTATCAACAAGGAGATGCTTTTCGCATCATATACGTTCACGTGCCCAGTGCTTTTTTGTCATTATTTATTTATTTTATTATGGCATGTTTCTCAATTATTGGTTTAATTTTTCGCATTAAATTAGCTGAATTGATCGTGTCGGGTAGTGTTTTTTTAGGGTCTTGGTTTACATTTTTAGCATTATTAACAGGAAGCGTATGGGCTAAACCGATGTGGGGAGCTTGGTGGGTGTGGGATGCGCGTTTAACTTCAGAGCTTATTTTATTATTTTTATATCTAGGCGTAATTGCTTTACGCTCTGCGATTCCTGAGCGTCATATTGCAATACAAGCGAGTGCTATTTTGCTCATGTTGGGTTTAGCCAATCTACCAATTATTCACTATTCAGTGTATTGGTGGAACACTTTGCATCAAGGTGCCACGATTCATTTTTTGAGTCCTTCATTGATAGAGTGTTCCATGCTTTATCCATTATTATCGATGATAGTGGCCTTTATTAGTTTTTATTTTATGGTGTTATTGTTACATATCCGCTGCGAAATATTAGAATCATCGATTTATTCCACCGAAATTAATAGCCTACAATTAATCTAGGTGACGATGTTGGGTAAATGGCAGGGTTAGGTTGATTGAAACTATCTCTAGAATGATTGTTTCCTTTCTGCCAAAGGGTCGATCCTGAGGATACAGAGGCTTGATATACTTTAGCTGCATGAAATCCCACTAATTGGCTTAAATAATAATTAGTGACTGTTTGTAATATCAATTGAGCAAGAAATATATTTTCTGAATTGAATGTATTAGAAACTTTAGATTGATTGGACGTATTAATTTCGGTTGGTGTTTTCGGGGATGCTAGAAGGGGTGGATTAAGAGACGCAAGCATTTCATCTAAGCAACGCTCGAAATTATCTTTTAATAGAGGACATTTTAATTCTTTAAAATATTCAACTAAACAAGTAGACCAGAAAATAGTTAAATCAGTTATTTCAGTGTCTATTTTAGCTTGTTTTTTAAATAACGACCAAAATTTTAAAAATTGTTCATCCAAAAAATAATCGAGTCTTTCTTGATGAGCAAAGTCAGGTTCATGAACTTTTGTTAGTATAATGCTGATTAGCTTTACAAAATTAAGATCAGTTATCAAATGATTGAGCTTATTTTTGGCATTTTTAACCTTTATTCTGTCACTGACTTCTTTTATTCCATATTGCGTGACTGCAGCTAAGCCAGCCAAAATAATGCTAGAAGCGAGCTCGACTGAATGGGTAAAGAAAGAAAAAAGTTTGCAAACCAAACTGGGTGCTAAAGCAATATTTTTTCCTTGATCGAGATTGATGATTTTTAAAATATCGACCTTTGCTGATAGCTTATTATAAAAATTTAAATAAGCATATTCATTGTTTTTGTTGTGTTGAATATAACGTTGATAAAGTGCATGTAGACTATTTTCTTGGGTATACCGAGGAAGGAAATCGAATAAGCATTTTTTTAGTTGGGATTCAAACAAAGGCTCTTTGCGATTAAAAAATAAATTATTATTTTCTTCTAATTGCCTTAAATGTTGACGATTTTTTTTGTAATTTTTTTCCATAAACTAGGTAATTTTTTTTTAAAATATAGGTCCTTTATCTGAGAATAAAATTTTTTTATTTTTGAAACGCATTCTTATACTACCTTAATTATTATTTTTCGTATATTAACACCAAATTGAATTTTTCAAAAATTTTTTTGCATAAATAAAAACTATAAAATTTTGAATTTTATAGTTTTTAAAGGATCTTAGTATGCAGGGGGTAGGACTTAATTAAGTTTAAGAGTAAACTATGAGTCTTTAATTTTCGCTTGTTATTATGAAATTGCTAAATTTTGAAGTCGGTATTGATAAACCTTTATTTGTTATGGCAGGGCCTTGTGTCATCGAAAGCGAACAATTGGCTATAGACACGGCTGGGTGTCTGAAAGAAATAACCAATAAATTGAGTATTCCCTTTATTTATAAGTCCTCCTTTGATAAGGCAAACCGGTCTTCAGCTAAGAGTTTTCGTGGTTTGGGTTTAGAAGCAGGCTTACGTATTTTAGCGAAAGTAAAAAAGGAATTGAATGTTGCCATAGTAACTGATGTTCATGAAGATACCCCTTTAAATGAAGTGGCGAGCGTAGTGGACATTTTACAAACACCGGCATTTTTATGTCGACAGACTAATTTTATCCAAAAAGTCGCGCAGCAAGGTTTACCAGTTAATATTAAAAAAGGTCAGTTTCTCTCTCCATGGGACATGCAATATGTTGTGGAGAAAGCGCGTCAAGTAGGGAATAAAAAAATTATGGTCTGTGAGCGAGGAGTGACTTTCGGATACAATAATCTTATTTCTGATATGCGTTCATTGGCTATCATGCGCACAACCAGATGTCCTGTGGTATTCGATGCGACACACTCTGTGCAATTGCCCGGCGGTCAAGGTGGATCATCGGGAGGACAACGTGAATTTATACCCGTATTAGCACGTGCTGCAGTGGCTGTGGGTATTTCTGGTCTTTTTATGGAGACGCATCCCAATCCAGAGCAAGCATTAAGCGATGGACCCAATTCTTGGCCCTTAGATAAAATAGCTGAACTGCTAGCCACCTTACAAGAGCTAGATAAAACTGTAAAAAAAACCAATTTAATAGAAACAACGCTATAGGTAAGAACGTATGTCAAAAATTGTTGAAATTAATGCGTATGAAATTTTAGATTCGAGAGCTAATCCTACCATTGCCGTTGAAGTGATTTTGGATTCTGGTTTAAAAGCAGGTGCTTGTGTACCTTCCGGTGCTTCGACGGGTTCAAAAGAAGCTTTGGAATTAAGAGATACCGATAGACCGGATCGATACCAAGGTAAGGGTGTTTTATTAGCGATACAAAATATTCTAGGGCCGCTACGAAAAAATTTAATTGGAGAAGAGGTTGCCAATCAAAAAGAATTAGATCATTTAATGAAAGAACTCGATGGAACAGATAATAAAGAAAAATTAGGCGCTAATGCTATTTTGGGGGTTTCATTAAGCTTACTTAAAGCCGCTGCTTTAGCGCAAGGACAAGAGCTCTATGTTCATATTGCTGAACTTATGGGTCAACGAGATAAAAAATATCTAATGCCAGTGCCACAGATGAATATTATTAATGGCGGTGTCCATGCAGATAACCCACTAGCTATCCAAGAATTTATGATTTTACCTTTAGGCGCGCCCACTTTTAGCGAAGCCTTACGCTGGGGCGTTGAGATTTTTCATTGTTTAAAATCCTATTTAAAAAAGCAAGGGTTCAACACCAATGTGGGTGATGAAGGCGGTTTTGCGCCTAATTTTCAATCGCACCAAGAAGCGATTGAAAGTATTTTAGTAGCTATTGAACAAGCTGGATATAAGCCAGGTAAGGATGTCTATTTAGGGTTGGATGCAGCAAGTAATGAATTTTATCATCAAGGTAAATATTGTTTAGAAAATAAGAAATTAGATGCTGAACAATGGATTATGTATTTAGAGCATTTAGTAAAACAATATCCTATTATTAGCATAGAAGATGCTATGGCCGAATTCGATGAGTTAGGTTGGGTACAACTGACACAACGGCTGGGCCAGCAAATCCAATTGGTCGGAGATGATTTATTTGTGACTAATCCCGCCTTATTCAAGCAGGGAATAACTAAAAAATTAGCTAATGCTATTCTTATTAAATTGAATCAGATTGGCACCGTCAGTGAAACCTTAGAGGTGATTACACTAGCAATGCAAGCTCATTACGCAGCAGTTATCTCGCATCGTTCGGGTGAAACAGAAGATACCACGATAGCTGATTTAGCAGTGGGTACAGGTGTTGGCCAGATAAAAACAGGTTCCGTGTGTCGTACCGATCGAACGGCTAAATACAATCGTTTGTTGCGGATTGAAGCAGAGCTCTTAAAGAAAAATCAGGTGAGTTATGCCGGTGTGAATGCTTTTTCAAACTTTTTGAATGATTAAATCGATGAAACCTCTTATAGTTATTTTGACGGTACTTTTTTTAAGTTTGCAATATAAGCTATGGTTTGTTCAAGATGGTGTATGGCGAGTGCATCAACTCAAAAAACAGATTGCGCAGAAATTGAAGGAGAATACGCAACTTAGCCAACGTAATATGGCTATGGTTGCTGAAATCAAGGATCTTAAATCAGGTAAAGTCGCATTAGAAGCACATGCGCGTAATGATCTTAATATGGTAAAATCTAATGAGTTATTTTATATGCTGGCTGACAAGCCAGAAAAGAAAAAATAAGCCAATGCGCATTAAAATTTAACTGGTTTCCAGACTCGAATAATGGGTGCTAAGGAAAGTACTTTGATATTACGTAAAGGAGGGAATTCTAAGGAAGCATCCGAATTAATAACATACAGATCGTAACTATTTGCAGCATGGCCTATTTTTACACGTCTAATCAATAACTCTCTCCCTTCAAGTTCGACGATACAATCTGCACCATGAGCTAGCTCCATATTTTTATCAATTAATTTTTTTCCAGCAACCAGATCACCCGGACCATAAAGTGGCTTCATACTTTCATTGTCAATAAGATATATCAGATGTTCAGGATAATTTTTTTTAAAAAGGGCTAATTCCTCTTTAATTTCGATAGTTTCCATGGGGTAATCGGATTTCTTTTCATTAATAAAAATTCTAGGTAATGATTCAAGATTTTTATAATTTAATTTGGAAAGTTTACTTGAGTCGGTTACCTTCGGCGGCTCGCCATATCCTGTCATTAACCAGATTACTGAACACTCTATTCCTTCTTCGCGCATAGCCTTGCAGACTTTTTGTGCGCCGCGTTCAGTAACACTACTGTATCCTTGTTCCCAATAATTAATTGTGGTTAAGCCCAAATTGCAATGTTGAGCAAATTCTTTCATTGAAAGATGCGACACTCTACGCAAAAATCTGAGTCGATTAGCTCGTTCTTGAATATCTATGGGCACAGAGGCATTTTTTTCTTTTATGGACTTAAGATTCTTTTTCATTATCTTCCTTTACTAAATTTGACATAAAATGTCTATTAAGATAATATTTAGTCTTTATAAAAGACTAAATAAATGAATGTTACATTTTTTATTGAAGGTGCTTTGTCTATGTAAATTTTTGGGCGCATTTAATAATTTAAAATAGGGGTTAAAAAGTAACTAAAGTGGCTTAACTTACCGATTAGCATTATTTATTATTATGCAGATAAATGGTTTTTTTTGCATAGAATAAATAAATTTTAATGGTCAATGTATACCAAAATAGTTCTGAAAAATTTTTTAATGCTGTCTATAAATTATCCTTAATATAAAAAGATAGGTTAATTAATAGTTGATGTTTTACTTTTTTAAATTTAAGTCTGATATTTCATGACATCCGACATTAGCTATCATTATTTTATAAGTACCACTTAAGTCTTAATAAAGGAAAACTCAGTTAAATGTATCCATTATAACCGAATATCCTCCCTAGAGTGGATAGTAGAAGTTGTTTTTATTTAAAATAAGGATATGTAGATTAAACCATAGTTATATGGGCTTGCGCTAATTTTGCTTAAAATCGTTTATTGTTGAGGCTAAAAATGGATTACAGACAAAATCAACTTAATTTCTTGAATTGGTGGGTTCTATGTATTTGCAGTGACGACCAATACTCTCGCTACTCGCACAGGCTAGAGTTGTTATCTTTATAAAGATTTTAGTGATGGGAAATAAAACGATTACTAATTATGGAGAAGAATAAATGTCAATTTTAAAATTACGAACTACCTTGGTTGAAAAAATTAAAGATTTGGGAAATAGTTTTCATCCAGTATTAAAAAAATCTTTAGCAGAGTTAAGATTACCTATAAGAAATATGAACAATTCTTTAACTAGAATTTTATCTATAGACGATAACAAAATTTGTCAAAAAATCAATGTCAATCATCTTGAGAAGTTAGGTTGTACTGTAGAATGTGTCAATTCTGCACGCAGTGCTTTAGAGAAATTGACTTTTTCTTACCAAGTTATTTTGTTAGACGTCAATTTGTCGGATTGCAGTATCGATGTATTAGTCAATTTAATTCGTACTGACGAAGGAAATGTTAATCAAACGATACCCATTGTATTAACAAGTAGTTGGCTTAATGAATCTTTCAAACAGCATTATCTCGCTTTAGGCGTCGATGAAGTCTATATAAAGCCCATACAAGAAAAGGATTTTAAAAAAATTTTACAGAACTATGGGGTTTGAAAATTTTAAGTGACAACATAAAATCTAGCAAAAGATTATTTTTATTTTTTTTCAAACAGAAATTAACTGACCGTCTTCCATCTGTAAAATTCGGTCCAACCGACTCGCGAGTCCCTGATCATGTGTGACAATCACTAAGCTAGTATTAAATTCTTCATTGAGTTCAAGTAATGTCTGATAGACCTGCTCTGCAGTGTGTCTATCGAGATTACCGGTCGGTTCATCTGCTAATATACAAAGTGGATTATTGACCAGCGCTCTTACGATAGCTGTACGTTGACGTTCTCCACCGGATAATTCACCAAGCTTATGATGTTGTCGATGTGTCAGACCGACTTTTTTTAATAAATTAAGCGCTTTCTTCTGAGCCAATACAGGCTTAATACCCGCTAGTAATAAAGGAATACACGTATTTTCTAATACGGTAAATTCGGGTAATAAATGGTGAAATTGATAAATGAAACCAAGATAACGATTACGTAGATGGCTGCGATGGTTCTCAGTCAGTTGTGCTAGATTTTGTTCTGCCAGAAAAACTTCACCTGAACTTGGTTGATCCAATCCACCCAATAAATGCAATAAGGTACTTTTTCCTGCACCTGAAGGACCCACGATAGCAATGCGTTCACGAGCTTGCACAGAAAAGTTGATAGGTTTGAGTACCTCTACATAGAGCGAACCATCATGAAAGGTTTTGCTTAAATGACTACAACTTAAAACTGGGGCAGCTTGTTTAAGATCAGCCGTTGAATCGATAGGACATCTATTCATAACGTAAAGCCTCCGCAGGAAGTGTGCGTGCAGCTTTTAATGCCGGATAGATTGTTGCTAACAAACTCATCCCCAAAGCAGCTAAACAAATATGAATAATGTCAGTAGTTTCAATCTTGGAAGGTAATTTATCCACAAAAAAGTAGACGTTAGAAGCAAGAATTTGTACATGAAAGACATGTTCGATAAAGTTTAATATATTGCTGACTTGAGAAGCTAATGCAATTCCACCGATCAAACCCAACAAAGTGCCACTAAAACCTATCACGCAACCTTGAAGCATAAAAATACTTAAAATCGTACTGGGAGTAGCACCCAAGGTGCGCAAAATCGCAATATCTGATTGCTTATCTGTGACGACCATCATTAATGATGACACTAAATTAAAAGCCGAAATAGCAATTAATAACAGTAAAATAAAAAACATCATTCTTTTTTCTAAAGAAATAGCATACATCAGACTTCCAAACGTACTAGTCCAATCGGTCACCGTATAAATTGGAGGCAATAACTTATTAAGCGCACTGGAAACCCTCGGTGCAGCATACAAATCATTCAGCTTTAAGCGTAAGCCAGTTATACCTTGACCTAGTTGAAAAAGTGTTTGTGCATCTTTTAATGCAACGTAAGCCATACTACTTTCAAAGCCAAAGCTGCGTCCGACCCGAAAAATTCCGCTGACAGTAAAGGTTTTAAAACGCGGTATGATACCGACCGGTGTTAAGCTAACACTGGGTGTAATAATATTGACTTTGTCACCGATTTGAATACCCAAATTTAAGGCTAATTCTTCGCCTAGCACAATGTTATAGTGACCTGGTTCTAAATTAAAATTACCCTCCACGATTTTGTTTGGTATTTCAGAAACGTTTTTTTCTAATGCAGGTAGCACGCCGGTGATCATAATCGGATGCGGTTGTCCTTGATCGACTAACATACCTTGTCCAGATACATAGGGTGCGTTGGCAATAACGCCTGATTGCTGAGATACTTTTTGTGTTAATGGAGCAATTTGAGTCAATGGCTGTCCATTAGTCGCTGTGATAGCAACTTGAGTTGCCATATTAAAGATACGGTCACGAATCACATTATCAAAGCCATTCATAACTGATAATACCGTAATCAATACCATCACACCAAGAGCAATGCCTATCATCGATGTCAGAGAAATAAAGGAAATAAAATGATTGCGTCTTTTTGCACGGGTATAACGTAAACCTATATATAAAGCGATGGGACGAAACACGCGAAGACCCTATTAATGTTGTTAAGGTACTATAACCACTCGCTGGAAAGATTGCGAATTTTTATGCTTCAGATTTGCTATAGCACTTCAGTTGGCTCACCCATGGCAACGATGGCATGAAATCCACCATCGACATGCACCACTTCACCAGTTATGCCCGAAGCCATATCCGAACAGAGGAAAGCCGCAGTGTTTCCAACTTGTTCTGTTGTAGTGTTTTGACGTAATGGGGTAACGGCTGCATTATAAGCCAGAATTTTTCGAAAACCGGAGATGCCTGAGGCCGCTAAGGTCCGAATCGGCCCTGCGGATATTGCATTAACACGGATATGCTTTGGACCTAAACTATTAGCGAGATAACGGACATTGGCTTCTAAACTTGCTTTTGCTAAACCCATAATATTGTAGTTTTGTAAAGCCTTTTCGGATCCCAAATAAGTGAGTGTTAGGATAGCTCCTCCATTTGGCCTATCTTTCATCATAGGAAATGCTGCTTTTGCTAAGGCGGCTAAACTGTAGCTACTGATATCATGTGCAATTCTAAAACCTTCACGATTCACATTTTCGAGGTAATCTCCTTGTAATTGGTCGGCAGGCGCATAAGCAACAGAATGAACCAAACTATCCAGTCCATCCCAACTACCATTCAGCTGCTTAAAAAGTTCGGTAATATCTTCATCACAACTCACATCACAAGGGATGACGATATCTGAATTAAAATCTCGACTAGCCATTTTAGTAACACGGTCTCTTAATTTTTCACCTTGATAGGCAAAGGCTAATGTCGCTCCTTCGCGGTGCATGGCTTCAGCAACCCCGTAAGCAATCGATCGATCACTGGCTAATCCGACAATTAATGCCCGTTTATTATCTAGCAGACCCATGATTTTCCTCTTAATTTTCGTTACTAAAGTTATTTAATAATTCGCGAATTTTTGCTTTGATAAGTTCAATAGCAATCCGGTTTTCACCGCCACGTGGAACAATGATATCCGCATAATGTTTAGAAGGTTCTATAAACTGGGAAAACATCGGACGCACTGTTTGTTGGTATTGTGCTAACACCGCCTCAATTTCCCTACCGCGCTCAATGACATCGCGCTTGATGCGCCGACTTAAACAAACATCTAACGGCGTATCCATATAGATGCGGATATCCATTAGTTCCCTTAAATTAATTTCAGCAAACAGTAAAATACCTTCTAAGACAATAATCGTATGTGGACCTAGTTGTCTGGTTTGTTCTTCACGAATATGTAACGTGTGATTATAAATAGGGATTTCTACTGATTTTCCAGTTTGTAATTGCTTAAGATGATGGATAAGTAAGTGATGATCAAATGCATCTGGATGATCATAATTGTTTTCTAAGCGTTTTTCAAAAGTAATGGTACTATTGTCTTTATAATAAGAATCTTCCGAAATGACAGCGACTTGTTCGGAACCCAACTCTTTTACAATAGTATGGGCCAATAAACTCTTACCCGATGCGGAAGCTCCGGCGATGCCGATGATGATACAGCGCTGAGTCATACAAGCCTTACGTCAGTAAATGCCTGTAAGTTAGCAGTTTTTTATAAAAAGGTAAATGGCAGAAATAATATTTAGGGTAAATATTATGCTTATGTAATTATTTTATTATATTAACTAACGATTTTATGTAAAAATATAAAAATTTAACGAATATAAATAAGACAAAGGAAGTTTTCGTGTCATTTTCTTACGCGCTATTGCTCGGCGCATTTTTTCTAGCAATTTTGCAATGTTATGTCCCTTTAGTTGCACTTAATTATCAGCGTCTAAATTGGCTTAAATGGCTCAAGCCGATCACGTGGTCGCAATTTACATTTGTTATGCTGGCTATGCTAAGTTTGGCCTATGCATTTGTAGGGAATGATTTTTCTTTCTCGTATGTGGCAGAGAATTCTAATACACATTTGCCTTGGTTTTACCGAGTGTGCGCCTTATGGGGCGGTCATGAAGGTTCGATATTATTATGGGTGTTTATTTTAAATCTATGGATAGTTGCTGTCATTGTTTTAAACCAATCTATAGAACTGGTTTTATTAGCACGAATAGTATTGGTACTGGGGTTTATTAGTGCTGGTTTTTTATTATTTCTTCTAACACTTTCGAACCCATTTAATTTAGCTACAGAAAAAGTGATCAATGGGCGGGATTTGAACCCTTTATTACAAGATCCAGGTTTAATTATTCATCCACCATTACTCTATATGGGTTATGTGGGTTTTTCAGTGAGTTTTGCTTTTGCTATGGCTGCATTATTAAGCGGTTGTTTCGATAAGCAATGGGCAACTTGGATGCGACCTTGGACTTTAGCAGCATGGTGTTTTTTGACTTGGGGAATTATCTCAGGAAGCTGGTGGGCTTATCGCGTGTTAGGTTGGGGAGGTTGGTGGTTTTGGGATCCTGTAGAAAATGCTTCACTATTACCTTGGTTAGCTGGAACCGCGTTAATTCACTCCTTGTTGGTGGTAGAGAAACAGGAATTATTAAAAACTTGGGTTATATTACTCGCTATTTTAACCTTTGCATTAAGTTTAATAGGCACTTTTATCGTACGTTCCGGTATTTTAATTTCCGTCCATGCCTTTGCGGTTGATCCGTGGCGTGGTGTTTTCATGCTAGGTTTATTAGCGGTATTGATAGGAACAGCTTTGTGCATTTATGCGTTCAAAATTCACAACTTTAAACAACCCATTTCGCATATTAGCTTGCTCTCGCGAACAACACTATTTATTGTAAATAATGTTTTATTAAGTGTGATGGTGTTTACGGTGTTACTTGGCACACTATATCCCTTAATTATTGAAGTATTAGGTTTGGGAAAACTTTCTGTTGGTGCACCGTATTTTAATTTCATGTTTGCACCCTTTTCTATTTTATTATTATTTTTTATGGGTCTTTCCTATTTAATACCTTGGAAATATAACGTACCCAGCGATGTTTTAAAAAAGATAGTGAGTATTTTGCTAGCTTCATTCAGTTTAAGCTTTATCTTAATTATTTTGTTCAGTAAAGAAATACTATGGCAAGCACTGATAGGTTTAGGCTTGGCAATATCGATAATATTAAATACTTTACAATTGTTAATCGCATCGTTTAAAAAAAAATTAAGCCTAAAAAATATTTTCAAATCACAAGGTGCGATGTTAATCGCACATTTAGGTGTCGCTATTCTAGCAATAGGTATCATCTTAAGTAGTTACTATAGTCTTGAGCGCAATGTACGGATGAGCATCGGAGATAATTTGTCACTAGCGGGTTATCATTTCAGATTGCAGCAAGTTTACGCCTTACAAGGACCCAACTACACCGGCGCGGTTGCCAATATCCAAGTGAATCATCAAAACAGTCAATCTCTACGTCCACAATTACGTTATTATCCTATAACTGATGTCATGATCAGCAAACCAGCCATAGGAGTAAATTTTTGGCGCGACTTATATGTGTCTTTGGCTGAGCCAGTTAGCAAACAGACCTGGACCTTACGATTTTATTACAAACCTTTTGTGCATTGGATTTGGGTTGGCGGTTTATGCATGATAGTGGGCGGCTTATGGGCTATTCTATCCAGACGCTATCAAAAAAATCACAAAATTAAATTTTGATACGAATGCGCTACATTATTCCATTTATTACTTTGTTTATCATCCTTTATTTTTTATGGCAAGGTTTAGAAAAAAACCCTAATCTCTTACCATCACCCTTAATAAATAAGTCTATTCCAGAATTTTCAGCGAATGACTTATTAAAAAAACATACTTTACTAAGAAAAAAAATATTTTTTCAGCATTGGACACTATTAGTGGTATGGTCTAGTTGGTGTTTAACCTGTACCGAAGAACAATCCTTTTTATTGAAGTTGAGACAGAGTCACACAATTTCTATTTATGGTTTAAATTATCGAGATAAGTTAAATCACGCGAATCTATGGTTAAGACAGCACGGTAATCCTTTCCAAAAAATTATCTTTGATCCCGAAGGTATGTTGGCTATCGATCTAGGAGTTTATGGTGTACCGGAAAGCTACTTAATTGATCAAGAAGGCATTATACGTTATAAGCACGTAGGGCCACTTACTGAAAGTATTTGGATTAAACGAATGGTGATATTAGTCAAACAGTCGCATAAAAATTATGATCAAATTAGTCAGTTTTCATAATGCGATGCGCTAAAAAATTTTTAACACAGCTTAGTTTAAGCAGCATGATATGCATTACAATTTTCTTTTCTCCTTTAGCAATTTCTGAGTTAAGAGAAACGTATGCCTTTGATTCTGCTCAAAAAAAAATCCAATTTGAAGAAATTATTCATGAAATGCGTTGTCTGGTTTGTCAAAATCAAAATTTAGCCGACTCGAATGCACCTCTAGCACAAGATTTACGTTTAGTGATTTATAGACGTATCCAGAATGGAGAATCTATAGCTCAGATAAAAAATTACTTAGTGAGTCGTTATGGCGAGTTTGTTTCATTTAAGCCAGCATTTTCACGTTTAACCTACTGTTTATGGTTAAGCCCTTTTCTATTATTAGTAGTTATAGTGTTCATACTATTACTCAGAATAAGGAAATTAGATACACGATTACATGTAACTGTTAAGTTTTGGCATTGACTTGTACTATTACTCCAAGAATAGAATGTAGTTGTGGATTTAAAAGTAGAGGAGAAAGGCTATCATCGTAGTTTTTAAGCTGTATTTTATTGGCCTCAAGCTGAATCTGTTTTATTAAAATTTGATGATTTTTTTCTACTTTAATTGCTACTAAACTATCAGCTTCCAATCTTGCGTTGGGATCAATAATAAAAATAGAACCTTTTTTAAAAATAGGTTTAATTTCTTCTTCCGATAGCAGAGCAAAGAGATGTTTGGCTTGCGTGCTTAATTTAATTTGTATTTGGCCAATTTTATCGCATTTACCGGTATTAAAAGAATAAAGCGGTAATTCAGTTTCTTTGTTAAATGAAAATAGTGGTTGATCTTTAATCGTTATTTCTGATTCGTCGTTAAATCCCATTAGCAAATCATTTACCGTAATATTAAACCCATCTAGGTTAAAAAATTCGACAATTTTATATAAAGTATCTACTCTAGGATTATTAACACGTTTCGAGGGTTCTAGATGAATTAATCTTAACAAAACAGAATGAGGCATCTTTAAAGATTTTGCCAGTCGATAGAGCGTGAAATTGACACCATCGCGCGCTGACTTCTTCTCCATTAATGTTCTTACAGTGAGATGTATTTTATTAGCATTCATTATGGCACTTCGCTATTATTTATGTTCAATATTTTTTTCATGACGTTTTACCTTAAAGTATATATAATCTAGAGATATAATGTATATATTGCTGATTACAAGCTACCTATATTGCATGTTTATTCAATTTTTTTATACTAAAATTTATAAAAAATATTTTATTTAATAATTTTAATCAATAAATTAAACATAAAAATCATTATCGGCGATTTGAATTTCATCGCGTAGGATTTTCCCTATAAATAAATCATTACTCAGGAAATCAACGAGTTCATTATTATCTGTCATAGGATTTACCTATAAACTCCAAACCAATTAGGGTTCATCGTATTGAACTATTAATATATAGGATTGGAAACATTATAATAAAAAGGAGTAACGCATGCCCAAAGCTAGGATTAAGACCAAACATAATCATTCAGATAAATTCCATTTATCCTTTGATGATGCCTTGATTAGTTTTATAGAAACGGGTCATTTCATATTAACTGACGAGGTATTAACGACTGAATCATTGATCTATTTTAACGAATGTTTAAGGAAGCAACCTACGTTATACTCTGCAAAACTCTATAAATTTTGTTTAAAGAATGTGACGTTTAAGCTACAAGCGCCTCTGCTTGCTTCGCAAGAAACAATACAAGAAGAAGTAGATAACATACTAAGGCAATTACACTTTATATTTCGTTTTACAGCTAATTGGTGTGCAATCAAATTCGATAATGTGACTATTTTGCAGAGTGAAAATCGTTATCCGCTCAATTTGTATTTTATATATCGATTTATAAGCACAATAACTGATGAGAAAGATAAGGAAAATAAGAAATCTACGTTGAGAGATTACCTAACCGAGCTAAGTATTACAAAAGCTGAGTTTCATGCATTTTCATGGATGCGATATTTAACCTCCAAGCCCAAGCTTAATTGCTTGACTTTAGAATGGTTAAGCAATGAAAATCAAGAGGATAACTGGTTGATTCTTTGTGAGGCACTACACTACGCTAAAATTAAAATCTTGAATTTTGGTGATACTGAGATCAATGTGGAAGGCTATCAAGCTTTATATAACTTACTCGATAAAAATTATTTTATTGAAAAGATACAAATAAAGCTGCCTATGGATCCCGCATCTTTGACCATCTATAAAAAAATTAATGAACGTTTATCTGAAGGTAGAACAGGAAAACAACGTTTTGATATCGAAAGATTTAATCAAGCTGAATTTCTACGTTTATTCTTACAAGCAAAAAACACCTTAGTGCATGAAACTCACGAGAAAAAAATTCGCCAGTTAGAAAACGAAATTGAATTTTTATTAGAAGAAAAATGGGTTCTGTTTAGTATCTGTACTACACATAGAAAGAGTTTGTTAGAATTGGCCCCTGCGTTTTATGCGGTGTATTTAGATCATGCAGAATATATCGAAGGACGTTTGCCTTCATTTAGATTGGATTTAAAACAATTAGTTGAGAACAAAACAAACACGCTAGGTTATTGTCTATTAGAAGATGCATTGGAAAGAAATGATATTTTTATGGTGAATTGTTTAATTGTTAAAGGAAAAGCTAATTTATTGGAACATCGAGATGACCAAAAACCTTTGTTAATGCAGATCTTCAAAAAAAACAAAGATTTTAAAGGACTTCTTCTCAGGCATATTTTTTATCATAAAACTTTAGTGCGTATGGCAGAGCAAGTTCTACAGCATTATGTAAAAACTAAAGAAATAATGGTAAGCATGAGCTACTCTCTCATAAACTACGCTGAAATCTTAGAAAAAAGAATTTACCCAACCAAATTAAGTGATTCTGTGCGATTACTTAATTTATTCAAAAATATCGCTCGATTATCTCGTCCTTCTAAACAAAGAGATCGGGAGTTTATAGAAATTTATTTTCGATTATATAAAAGCCTTACTTTATTTCATAATACGGAAGGAAGAGTGACGGTAGAATCAATATCCCATGTGCAAAATCTATTAATTGAAATAGGGGCTATATCAAGAAATGCAGATTGGGGCTGGAAAGTTGGGTCTCAATTACATCGTAGTGTAAATGATCGGTTAAATCCACTGTGGGAAACTATAAGAGAAATTAAACAATTGACAGAGAAAGACCATATGATTGATGAGAAAGATAAAGTGATTGCACAACAAGCAGGTACTATAAAAGATATGGTTGAAAAAAATACCCTTTTAACAATAAAAGTTACGTCGCTTGAAATGGAGAAAATGGTTGTAGAAGCTACGCATGAGAAAGAAAAAGCTGAATATGAAGTGGAGCGCCGACAATTTAAAACAACGTTAGCGGCAATGCAAGCTCAATTGAAAATGGCTACTAAAGATTCTGAAGCGTCATCCGCAAAGTTAAATAAAACAGATCTTAGTATTTCATTTTTTTCTAGGATCTGAGACAAATGGAGGTTGAATGGAAATGCCCAATTGGTTACTGGATGACATAGGATATGACTTAGCTAAAAAACCCTTTGAACGGGTGTCTTGGTGGTGGGTGGTTAAGTGGAATACTTTTATTAGTATCGACGACTCCCCACTCACAGTCGATAACCCTTTATGGCTTCGAGAAGAAAACAGTTTAGAGAGTGTGCGGCTATTTGGTTTACATCCGAGTGCATTACAAGGGGAGATTATTCATTATTGGCAACAAGCTTTCTGGGTGCGCCGGTTATTAGATTTATTCACACCGATTCAGAATAAGATCAAATTATGGTCCTACTATCAGCGTTGCTTATCTTTTCACGAAGTTTATGTAAAAAATCCATTTGAGGAGAAAGAGCCTATAAATTTTGTATTTGAAAAATACTTAGGAAAAGAAGCTAGGAATAGGTTAAAAAGGTGTAGAGCTCAGTTTGAAAACCATATAGAGAAACGTGCAGGAAACGAAAAATGGATAAAAAATAACGAATTTTTTTTATGTTGTCACTTCAAAAAAGATTGGGATTTTTTCGTAAAACTAATGAAGAAGAAGTTAACTCGATTATCCAGTGAATCGGATAGAAATGACCTCCAAAGTCAATTTGAAAAGGAATATGGTAGGCTCCAAGATATTTTAGTTCGCTATTTGTCCAAGTGGAGTAAAAAAATTTTTACTCCACTCAGTTCTCATGGTATCTCAAATAGCAATGCGTTAGTACCTACTGATTCTTCTTCTATCGGAAAAAAATCAAATTATCTATCTATTTATAATCGAGCAGGTAATAACATTTATTCCATCGAATCCATCGAATATTGGATCAAAAGACAACGGCAGGCTATAGAATTTATATTACAAGAGAAATCACCTGAACAATTTTTCAAAATAAAAGGTTTGTTTGAGTCTTGTTTTTCTGAAGTGAGATTATTTGTTGATGCCCAGTTAAGGCATTATAAAAAAATGATTGATCGAGTAAAACAAAGCCAATTTGATTGCGTTAAAGCAAGTCAACAAGCAGAAATTTTATTAACTGATCTTATTTATTTTTTTCGAAAAATCGCTTTGCTATTTCATCCTGACAAATCATTTGGAAATAAGAACCTGCAAGAAATACAGACAGAATTATTTAAAGCCTTTCAAAAATTATCAAAGGAATCATTGGAGAAAATTAAGGAAGGTTTCCCTTTATTACAAGATTGTTTGTCTAAACAAAAAAATATACGAGAATGCTGGAAATTGAAGCAAGAGTTTGATTTACGTACAGCAGAGATGGAAAGGCAGATAGAAGAAATGAGAGCAGAATGGGAGGAAGATAAAGCCAGATGGAGACAAGATTTCGCAGAAAGAAAAGCTGATCTCAAGCGAACTCGCATAAAGATGGAGGAAGTCCAAGTTAAAATCAATGAATTTATTAAGTCTCAAGCCAACTCAAAATTTATTCAAAAACTACCATCAAGTGATTTAACATCTGAAAAAAGTGAACGAACAGTAAGTAGCAGGTATGAAAGTAGTTGAGCTTCCAAAACCTATTTTTCTGTATCCAATTGTGCTGTTCTCTTTTGGCCTTTGATTGAGAAGTACATACAAAGGCTATATGAGTTGCAAAAATTAGGAGGCTGGCCTTCTTTAGATATGGACAATCGCTATGTTCATTTGAAGTGATTATCTTAAGAAAGCAGCTGACCATTTAGCAACTAGTACAAATTTGATACATGGGCAAAATACTAAGATTTTCGGAGCTAGCTGAATGTTCTTGAAACTGATAGAATTTACTGCGTTTTTTGGAAATTTTTCTAAAATCCGGGGTGTAGCTCAGCTTGGTAGAGCACTAACTTCGGGAGTTAGGGGCCGGAGGTTCGAATCCTCTCATCCCGACCATGATAATTAATAAGGTAAAAAACTAAACTCGGTAAATTTTATTAACTTGAATTTCATTCAATTACCTCCTACATTGTTTATGAAAGTGTCATGTACCAAATTTGTACTAGTTGCTAAATGGTCAGCTGCTTTCTTAAGATAATCACTATTAAAATGTGCATAACGATTAACCATATCCAATGATGACCAGCTAGTTTTTGTAACTTATATAGAGACGTACCACTTTGCACATGCCAAGAAGCCCAAGTATGTCGTAAATCATGCCAACGAAAATCACCTATCCCTACTTGCTTTAATGCTTTACGCCATGCAGCAGTATTACATTTCTTAATGGGTTTGCCTTTATAGATAAAAACAAATTCGAAATGTTTTCCCATTTGTCTACGAATAATCTTCACAGCTTCTTCATTTAAAGGAACTGGTATTACTCTTTTGGTTTTTGATTGAGAAGCGTTTACAAAGGCATGTCTTTTCACTAAATCGACCTGTTTCCACTGAAGTCCCAAAACATTGGTTTTAAGTAAACCTGTTGCTAGAGAAAAAGCAGCAATATCACTTAAATGGTTAGGAAGCTCTTTCAAAAATTGATTAGCTTCTTCCCTAGTAAGCCAACGTTCACGCTCGTTTCCTTCATAACGCATAGGAATTTTTGTGCTTTTTTCAATCCAACCCCAATTATTAGCCATTTTATTAAGAATAGCTCGGAAACCCGGAAGTGATACTTAAATCAAGCGGTTCAGTTTGGTATTCAAATTCTCGAGGTAAGTTATGGAAAAAAAGATGCTTTAATTACTTGAATTTTATTGTGATGTATTTCTTTTTGTGCTGAGTTTTCTCTTTTTAAGGTAATTTTAACCTGCTCCATAACAACACTTGCTAGCATCGTAAGAGCAGAAGTATCCATCGTTTTTTGTTCTGATTGCCTTTGGCATGAGCTTTATTATATTGTGAAGTATCTATTTTTTCGATATTAATTTACATATTTACTTTATCCTTATCTTTATTTGTTGTTGTTGTATTCAATGGAAGATTTTTTAACTAAACTAACTACATAATACCCCCCGAAAACCTATTAATGTCAAAATTATCTCTAAACTAAAATTTATTATTTACTAGATAATGCATTTTGTTCTGTTTTGTGAGGTAATTAATAATGACACCTTATCGACTTAAGGCTTATAAACCTCGCCCAGGAAGTTTTCTGAAGCGAGGTTTATAAGATAATTAACCATTTTAACCTAGTTTAAGAGGCGGTATAGTCTTTAATGTAAGCAACCATTTCAGATATATTACTTATAGAAGGTATGGGTTTAAAAAATATAAAAGATTTAGAAGCTGCTTCTGCTACATTTCTCAAACCTTGATTATCTAAGTTTTTTAGCACTTCTTCCCAACACTCTCGAGGCAATAATTTATTATTACATATATTATTAGAATAAACTGAATTTACTGATGAATTAATCTGGTTAGCCCTGTTCAAACCTCTTTTAAAATTTTGCTTAACTTTTTTTCCATAAAAAGGATACTTTTTTAAAAATTCATCTTTAGTTATTATATTTTGTATTACTTTGTTACAAGCCATAGTTGCTAATTTATTTTCATCTTTTATAGAATAAAAATCAAATAAAGATGTTTGGCCAAAAATAATTTCTTTTAAAGCAGAAATTTCAGAATCTAGTTCTTCCCAACATGCACTAAGTACTTTATTCTGCTGTATACAGTTTGGCTTTATTTGCTCAGGATATTGTACCAATAGGGTGCCAATTAATAGCTTCGCTGTTTCAATATGACCCTCTAAACAAGCTATATCTAATGGAGTAAATCCATTTCTTAGAGCTGCATTAACATCCGCACCTTTTTCTATGAGTAGCTTAACTGCATCGATTCTGTTAGAACTGATTGCCAAAACAAGAGCTTTATTAACATCCGCTCCATTTTTTATCAGTACTTTTACTATTCCTGAATAATTTGCCTCAATTGCCGTAGATAGCGGTGTTTCACCTTGTTCTTTCGCTTTATTAACATCCGCACCTTTTTCTATAAGAAATTTTACTATTTTTGTATAACGTCCCTTAATTGCCGTATATAGCGGTGTTTCACCTTGCTCATTCGCTTTATTAACATCCGCACCTTTTTCTATGAGTAGCTTAACTGCATCGATTTTGTTAGAACTAATTGCCAAAACAAGAGCTTTATTAAGCTCTGCACCTTTTTCTATGAGTAGTTTAACTGCATCGATTTTGTTAGAACTAATTGCCAAAACAAGAGCTTTATTAAGCTCTGCACCTTTTTCTATCAGTACTTTTACTATTCCTATATAATCGTTCGTAATTGCCATATGTAGCAGTTGATCATAATTAGCTTTATTAACATCCGCACCTTTTTCTATCAGTATTTTTGCTATTCCTGAATAATTTGCCTTAATTGCTGTCTCTAACGGTGTTTCACCTTTTTCATTAGCTTCATTAACATTAACTCCCGCTTTTATCAGTAATCTTACTATTGCTGTATTATTGTTCGTAATTGCCCTATGTAGCAGTATTTCACCTTGTTCATTCGCTTTATTAACATCCGCTCCGTTTTTTATCAGTACTTTTACTGTTCTTGAATAATTTGCCTCAATTGCCATCTTTAGCGGTGTTTCATCTTTTTCATTCGCTTTATTAACATCTGCTCCGTTTTCTATTAAAGAACGAACTAATTCTAAATTTTTTTCTTTAACAGCATTATGAAGTTCTAATGGCATATTTGATACTCCTTATTTTTTAATAATCGAATATATTTTATATCATAAAAACTTAAAAAAATATTAAATAAACATTACCAGAGAATGTATCTTGTCCTCTTTGGTAAAAAAATTATAATAAACTTATCGACTTAAGAATATTTAGCAAAACTCTTTTTAAATTCTTAAGCTGATGGGTCTTATCAGCCCCTTTTTTTGGGCAATCTGATAAATGAAATTCTTTTGTTTATCAGGTTGTTTTTATGTTAGAAATTAATTTAGAAGCCGCATGTCAATTGTTTGAAACCCAAGTCACATTACAATACCAAAACCGTTTAAAGCTCCAAGATACCATCGAAGAGCGACATGGTTTACATGGAACTCATCTGAATATTCCCATGTCCGATTTGGTGGAAATGAATCAAACGAATTTCTCACCGACCGATATCTATATGGCGCCTGTCAATGAAACCAATATACAAGTTCCCAACCAATGACTATCATTTAAAAACAGTTATAGGTGGTGGTGAAAAAACCCTCTACAACTTTGATAAGATCCTAGATCATTCTAAGTTGCATGATTTAGCTGCTGCACGCTTAACTGATTATATTAAAATCAATGCGATTTTCAGTGATCCGGATTTTATTGCTGGAAAGATCCATACTATACCCGTTGATGTCGGTGTGAACCTGTTCTAAGGATTGAACTTGCTCGCCCATCTGGCAAGCTCTAAAGTTAAGTTCAGTTAAGAATTGCTCTATCCGAGCGGAATGATCTATCGACGAGACAAGGAGAGCATGCGCAAGCAATGCGCAGTCGAGGAGCCCGCGATAAGCGTGCGTTGACGGGCGAAGCAGGAAACGCATTCGACGGCCAAAATTTTTCGTGAGCATGACTCGCTTGAGAAATAGCACGATAAATAACCTTGAGATCCGCTACAACGGCCTTCATGTCCTTATGTGGTACGTAGCGTAACGAATGTCGAATAAGATATACAATGCATAGCTGAATCTTAGTTTTCGGAAATACGAAATACCGTTATCGCCTCTGGAAATCCGCTTAATCCATCAACGCAAGCAATAAAAATATCCTTAACCCTTCGATTATTTAATTCGGTTAATACAGAAAGCCAAAATTTTGCACCTTCAGTTTCGGCTATCCACAAGCCTAGTAATTCTTTTTTCCCATCAGCATTAATGGCTAAAGCTAAATAAATGGATTTATTGATGACCCGTTTATCTTGATGACATTTAACAACGATACAATCTAAATACAGGATGGGATAGACTGCTTCTAAGGGACGATTCTGCCACACCGTAACCTCATCCATAACGGCTTCAGTGACCTTAGAGATCAAGCTATGCGATACCTCGGCACCATACATTTCTTTGAACGTAGCCGCAATATCACGTGTGGTCATATCTCTGGTATAAAGCGCCAAAATCGCCAAAATCTGTTCATCAAGTTCTGTGAGGCGCCGTTTGGCCTTTGCGAATAAGTTGCGGCTCAAACGTACTATTTCAGTCTCTAGGCGTGCTAATTTCAACTTCGCCAAAATCACCCTTTAAAATCGCTTCGGCGAATAACCATTGCGGCTATTTCCCGTATTCTTGCCTTCTATCGCGTGCTTTTCGTAGCCAAGATGCTCGTCTAGCTCAGCATCCATGGCACGTTCTACAGTGAGTTTTAACAGCTGCTTACTGAGAGCAGATATATCTTTTTCACTCTTTATAGATTTAGCCAGTTCGTTTATTAATTTTGGGTCTAGGTTTATTTCTTGTTCTTGTTTCATTGCTTATTTCTCAATTAGCTCTAGCATTTTTGTTCGCTAGCTTAGTTGATAATAAGCACTTACACAATTTTATTTAGAGGCTCGAAATTAATGCTTTTTCTTTATCTAGATCGCGATGACGAGACACTATTTCTAGCGTGTTATCTCCTTTCTCCGAAGATGGTTTATTACTTGGTGCTTTTGTTTTGTCCGATCCAATATCTGCAGGCGAATTCGTTTCTGGAACCACCGATGGTTGAAAAGTTGGATGGAAAAAATTTGGTTGAAAATTACTAACGTTATACCATTGAAAATTAGAAACAGATACTTCAATTTTATTTTCACTAAAAAAATCTTGAAGCTCGCTAATATATTCAGAATCTGTATATACTTGCGTAATTTCCTTCCCAAGCGTTAAGGATTTTCTTGCCCGCCATTCATATCCAACCTTTTCAAGTACCTGAGAGTTAGAGCTGTTCAGTCTTAGAATTATAGGGAAGGAATTAATTACGACATTTTTCTCTTCTTGTGTCCATTCTAATTCTTTATTACATATCCCATCCATCAAAGCTTCAATAATTTCTTCCAACTTACTATCTGCGTCACAAATTGTACGCGCATAATGCTTGAAGTTATTTACATCTTCTCCTAAATTATAAAAAAGGTATTCATTAATGACTTCATCTCTCGTAACAGAAAGTAGCATCGTTGCAAAAGAGCCCTGTGGTTTATAATCCAATCTTTCAATGCTATTTGCAGTTTGCTTATCACAATAATAAACACACGATGGCCAGCTTAATTTTTCTAAAATTTGATTTTTCTCTTGATCAGAATTTTTTAAAAAATTACCGGTAATAACCTGAAAAACATTTTCATAAAGAAATTTTTTGAACAAGTGCCCCGAATCTAATTTTTCATTTATAGTACTCTGATAATTTGCTGTTTTTTTAATGTATCTTGCAACAATATAAAATAAAGTCCAAGTCTTTACGATATCTTCGCGTGTTTTGTTCAATTTCTCTTTTATCAGAACAATATCTTTCTTAGATATACTATCTAAGCATCCCATCTGTCGGGCTTGCAAAACCTTTACCACTACTTCTAGTATATTGCTAAATTTTGCTTCACAAAGTTGTTCAATTTTCTCAATGATATCATTTTGACTAAGTGGAGCTGGTTCATTCCATTTCGCACGGGCATATTTTATTACACAATGAAAGTTATAATTTTTGGAAGATAATTCGCCAAAAGACTGGCATGCACCGTCACTGTATACACCCGATAGTCCATTATCTGCTGCAGCTATGAGTGGAGCCATGTGGTGTTTCGTTACTAAATCCCGCATCGAAACAAAAGTAAAATTTGTTTTTTTCAGTAACGGTAAATTTCCACTACCGGTTCCATGTATGTATATGGGTGAATAAACATAATCTGATTCAGAAAAATTTTTTACAGGCATATTATTAATCATAGAACAATATATTATTTTGACTTTTAATTATAAATTGTATTATAAAAATCCTAATATGAGAATCTGTCCTCAAAATGAGAAATTACAAAAAATGATCAACACTTTTATCCTTCTCTCCTTTCAAAAAAATTAAAATTTGAATACGCTTCTAATTCAAGTCTCCCATTAGTCATCACTGATCCTATACAACTAAAAAGAATCTTACTTAATCTTTTATCTAATGCAATAAAGTTTACGAATAAAGGAAAAATTAGTTTAGAAGCTAATCTTCTCGATGTAGAAAAGAACCAAGCAAAAATAGAAATACTTATCAGCGATACAGGTATTGGTATAGCTGAAGATAAATTGGATAAAATATTTGATCGTTTTTATCGTGGACATCCTTCTTACCAAGCTGAATATAGAGGCTATGGTATCGGTTTATTTTTAGTCAAAAAATCGGTAGAACTTTTAGGAGGAAAAATTAATGTTGCTAGTGAAAAAGGAAAAGGCAGTTGTTTTACTTTGGAGTTTAGTTTTCCTTTAGCTGAAAAAACAATAGAACCATCATTTGAACTACCCCAGTCATCCCTACCTCAATCTGAGACAAATAAAGAAACCGAAGCAGTGCTTATTGCTGAAGATAATACGTTAGTACTTCACGCAGTAAAAAATATACTCATCAAATTAGGTTATGAGGTGACTACAGTCACTGAAGGTAAAGCGGCTTTGGAGGCTTTACAAAACCAATCCTTTGATTGGGTATTGTTGGATATTGGCTTACCTGATTTAGAAGGAACAGAGGTTGCAAGACTTTATCGCCAGTGGGAGCAAGAAAATAAGAAATTTCACCTTCCAATTTTTGCCCTAACAGCTCACAAAACAACCGAAGTCAAAGAAAAATACGAAATAGCCGGCATAGATTATATTTTAAATAAACCTTTCACCACTAAAGATGTCCAAATTATTAAATTACTTTTGGAGACTAAGGAATAAATTTATGTTTCTTTATGAATTAAACTTTTCTATATCAATGGCCAACTAATAAATAAATAGTAGATGAGGATGAAACTTACTTTTTATCTATATTTTTGTTTTTTTTTTAAAAAATTCACGACATTAATCCCATATAATTAATTAGTTTTAGATATATAAGTAAATATAAAATAAAAAAAGAGAGAAAAATGAAACTTTTTATCAGATTACCTATCTATCACCTTATGTAATATAGCTTTTTTATCAGGGTGTGCCATGACACAAGAGAATTTACCATTAGATTATCAGCGGAAAAACCTTTGCTAATATTGTTAAAGAAGCATTATCTACAGATCTAAAGCAAATGGGATATAACCTGGGAAATAACTCTAAATATCTGTTTGATTGTGAACTAATGGAAGTAGAACTAGGGCCTTACTCTTCATTAAATCGATGTCGGTTTATTCCTAAATAATTTGGAGCTTCACTTATACGCATAATGAACTTAAATTTATTATGGATAGACTGAATAATTGGCCAAGAAAATCATTGTTTTTTTGTCACTCCTAAGACTTTAAATCGGCGTTGCACTTATGATCTGAATAAGTGTTTTTCTAGTTATGGGTTAAATTCATTGACTTATTGGTTGATAATATAGGTTTAATTGATTTTGGTTCAGGGTTAAAAAAAACTTGATTGATCCATGATTGAAATGGAGGTATTCTACTAACGCTTTTCAGGTTATATAAATTAAACGTTTCAACCATATTTCTTGTAATTTCAAGTTCCTCCTCTAAGGCATCTAAGTTTTTATTAAATGTACGCAGTTTCTTTAAACTTAATTGAGATGTCGAAATTAAATATTCAAACTCTCCCTTGATATCGACTAAGATATTTCGAGCCCATTGTAGTTTATTTTTATCGGCATCTTCTAGATTGGTTATTAACATTTCAATATTTCTTATCGAAGCTTTACATTTATTTTTTTGTTTTATAATTTGAGTATGGTTATTAAATGATTGCGTTTCGGTTTTTTTCTCCCTAAAAAATAAATTATATGCCCAATTATAAATTTTTTTTCCTTCATGAAGCAGAACTTGAAATAGAGCAAGTTGATTATTAAATTGCTCAAGCGTTGAAGGAAACATTTTTGGTGTATAGACAATATTAGTTTTTTTGCCCTCACAAAATACCGATTGCTGTCCTTCAAATTCAATGGATCGGCAACTATACTTAGAATAAGCATCTTCTAAGGTTCTTAGTTTAATATTGGAACTTTTAAAGAAAATCATCATACGCATTTTTTCTGTATAACAAGTAATTTTTTCTTGATGGGTTTGGCTTCTTTCTAATAAGCACTCATTCAAAATTAAACCTTTTTTCGGTTTTTTTTTGTTTTTTAAAGATTTTATTTTATATTTAGGATTATATTTCGTTTGAATTAGTTGAGTTGATTTTTTATGATTTATTTGACGTTTAGAACGATTAATTGGTAACTGTATAGTATTTTTTTGGTTAATTGATTCTAAAGAGGCATCATTCCGTACAGTGGCATTCAAAGGTTCAAATCCATAATATGCCCGAACAGCTTCAGGATAATCAAATGCATGCTTAATTTTTTCTAAATTATTTTTAAATAGTATGGTTTTATCAAAAAAAATAAGTTTAATTGCCAGCGTTTTATTTTTCATTTCTAGATTTTTATAAAATTCATAGAATATTAACGTACAGTAATCATTAGGAGAAAAGAAAATATTAGATAATAGAAGATCAGATTCATAACGGAAAAAATTATAATCTTCTATTTTTATTAGCATCACAATTTTAGTGTCCATAGAGATATCTTTTTCCATAATTACAATAATTTCTTTATCCTCATTGAAAATTAGAGGGTATGAACTTATAATAAAATTTTGATCCTCGGTAGCGATAATATTCATAGGAGTATTATCAGCCAAAAAAATATCTAGTTTTTGATAATAGTTGTTAATCATTGCGTTTTTTAAAGTAATATTAGCAATCAGCATATTACTAGGACAATCGGCAAATAGATTTAAATTTAAATCCTTAGATAGGGAGGTCACATTAAAAAAAATTAATTCATGCTGACAAATTTGTTTAGTTTTTTTGACGATTCCACGTAAATCTAAAGTATCAGCCAATTCTATTAAATCATATTGGCTTTCTTTTGAAATATCGTAAAGTGTTATTCCAGGAAGAGGAAATTTAGTATTCTTTCCAGGTAGCACCACATAAACATTTTCACCTCCTTGGCCAATTAAATGACTTTCAAAAATACCATTTGTATACATAATTTCATGTTTTCCCTGACCAATAGCTAGGGTTATATTATTAGACAGTTGGATAGAAAAAGCTTTGCCTAAGCAATCTGTTATTTTCAAAAAATAGTGGATTTTCTTATCTAAAGTCAGGTGGTTATCTTTAATTTCTTTACCGTAAATCCAATTCTTATTTAAGAATTTAATTTCTACATCCTTAAAATAAATTAATATATTAGAAGACATTATAGAATTTTTTGTTAAATTTTTATTTAGCCCGTCATAATTTTTACCAATGATAGTTAACTGAAATATTTCATTATTTGTAGAGATTAAAGAATTCTCTGAAAGAAAAAAAATAATAGACTGATTGTTAATTCTAATGTCCTTTAAAGTTTCCAAATTAGAATCAAAAAAGAATTTCTGTTGCATAGCCTCAGTAAATTGAAATTGCACTGAGGCTTCCCCAGTTTCAATTATAGGGATGAAATACTCTGCATAATCTACATTCGCATTTTTAGAAAATAAAACAAACGTATTATTTCGTAATGTCAATTTTAGCTTTTTGCAATAATTATTTTCTATGAAAAAATAATCAGGTTGCTCTTTATCTTTACCGCCATAGCCATCAATTATACAAATTGCTTGACTTAAAAAAATAATCTCTTGTAAATTTTTCCTGCCATAGATTTGATTGATATTGTAAAGCTGAATACTGTTGTTTGCCGGGCAAAGTAAAGGAATATAAACTTGAGTATCATTTTTTTGTGCGCATAAACTCTCAAAACTATCAATCAACAGATAATCGCTTTCTTTAGGATTAAAATTATTTAACCTGAGGATATTGGTTCCCTTACCTCCTTGTAGCGAGCCGGTGATAGCCTCTCCTTCTAAGATAAATAAATTTCCTTTATCCCCCCCCTTATACATTTTCTTACCATTCTGCACAAGAAATATTGTTGGGGTCATAGGATCAATAATGACGCTATCTTCTCCTTCCTGTAAGCTAACCAAGGTTATATTGTTCGTTCTATTCAATGTATATTCGACGCCTATCGCGTTTCTACAATTATAGATAAGCTTTTTTTGAATATCTGCTAACTCGCAGGGATTTTCTAAAGCATAATTATCAACACAAAATAAGCGCCCTTTATTCATAGTTTCTGAATGACTATCAACAATAAGCGTTCTCTTCTCATTCCACAGCATTTCATTTTGTTCGTACAAAATAGTAGATGAATGAAACGTAGGAAAAACATAGCTTTTAATTGAAGTGTGTAACTTCAAGAAGTTTATAGCACGTTCTATTAGTCGATTATTATTGGCTTTAACCATAAGATATTCTGAAGGAGGCATTAGAAAAAAAGCTCGTAATCCTTGAACAAATTCTTCTGTCCCGGAAAGGGGCACATATTTTTCTATAGCTTCTATTTGCTGTTTAGCATGATTAATGTCACTAATTAGCCAGGCAGCTAAGGCGATTCCTTCTCCTACGGGACCTGTAAATCCAGAGATTTCTGTAGTAAAACCCAGAATTTCTGATGCTTCAATAGTAGCTTCTCCCAGATCTATTCCTACAATAACTCCATTCGTAATGATATCAGAAAGTAATGCATTATTTCCTGCCTTATATGCTTTTATTTCATCTATAAAATTATAAGCAAAAAAGATGGATGTTCCTTTGGCAATATAAGGGGAAGCTACTTTCATAGTGGTACCCAGGAAACGTCTTTTATTGCTTGGTAGTATTTCTTCATTCAAAAAAATATTAAATGCAGCCTTGTTTATTAGTGAATCGGTTGTTAATATTTCGCCCTGTCTAAATAAAGTTTCAGACATTTCTCCGAGTAATTGACTGCTCGTTACTAAACCAAAATTAATCGCTACCGTACTATAATCACCTTGAAATAAAGCAGAAAAAGTATCTTTAGTTAATAAACCTGAACTGATCCATCGAGAGACACAGGAAATTTTATTAATCGCAGCCAATTTTTTATTTCTGATTATTTTAAAATATTCTTGTTGTTCGTGTATCAGACAAGATTTTATAGTTCTTTTCAACGAGCAAGCATAATAAAACATGATATCTTCAAATATTTTTTCCTTGAACAAATAAAGAAGTTTTGCAACTTCAATCTGTAACTTTCTTTTTTCTGGCTTTCTAGAAAGTCGCTGATTCCAAAAAAAATCTATGGTTTTCATATATTCTAAAATATATTTAATATTTTCTTTAGAAAGTTTGTTGTTTTTGTACTTTATTTCCATATGATTCAGCGTTTCAGATAAAAAAAACAAAGAAGATTTTTTTATACAAAAAGTCAAAGCATCACCTAAAAATTCAAAATATTTTTGTTTTTTAAATTTTAAATAAGATAAATCGAGAAAAAAATGCCAAAATTTTATATCTTTGTCTAAAAGTTTACTAAACAGCATTCGACTTGTTTCACCAAATATTAATAAATTTTTTAATCCTTTGTGTGCGGACATATGAAATAAGAAATAAAGTAAATTAGTATCTGTTTCGTCAGAAAATTTATGATAGATAAAAATTTTTTGAATTTCTTCGATGGTTTTAATAAACAAATTATTATCATTTTCTACTATAATACGAATTACTTGTTGAACTAATCGATGGATAGAATATTTTTTGTTTTGATCATTTACGCTAATTATAGAATAACGAACAAGCAAATTTAGACATAAATCGATATGTGCATCTATTTTTGAGTAACCGCTTTTTTTTAAGGAATAAAAAATATCAGACGTAATATTATCTGGATCTAAATAAGATATGATATTTAATATATTTATTGTATCTTTACCAAAATCAGGGTAATTTAAGACTTTATCTAAAGTTACCTGCCATGTTATATAAACTGTTTTTAAATACGGATCATTACTATAATCTGAAAAATTAAACTCTAATAATTCTTTAGTTTTTTCTTTAAATAAATCAATGTAATTTAAAATATTAAATTTTTCATTCCCATCATTTCGAAGCTTGATATAAGCTAGAGCTTGTTGCAGCGCTAAAGGAAGTCCTTGAAGAAGGTGATGTAATTCCTTAATTTCTTCATTCGTATCAAAATTAGAATTTAACGTCTTTTTTACTAACTCAAAACTTTCTTCTTCCTTAAAGACATTTAGCATAAAAACCTCAGCAACATTTTTCCAATTAGTAAAACGCGAGGTAATTAATATCGTGGGTGAATTACCAAGTAAGGTTTTAGGTAAATAAATTTCTATTTTTTTATAATCTTCTACATTATCAAGTATAAATAAACTTTTTTTATCGGAAAAAAATTCGTAAATTTCTTCAGCTATATCGGTAGTAAATTTTGCTTGGCCATAACGATCATAAATATCAATATTAATTTTATTAGCTAATTTTTTAAATGAATCATCTATATTTTCCTTAGTTTCGCAGTTCATCCAAAGGATATTGTGATCATATTCTGATGAAAAAAGCTTAGCATATTGCAAAGCCAATTGGGTTTTCCCCACACCTCCTAACCCACTGATAGAAAGTTGCGATCCGCTTTCAGGTATAGCTGAATTTAAATTCATTAAATTGATAAAGGACGATATAACCGCAAAACTTTTATTCTTTGTTAATATCTTATGTAATTCGAATAGTATATTTTCTCTTCCAACGAAATTTTTTATAGGTTTTTTTAAATTAAATAAGATTGAATCTTTTTTTATAGAGCCTTTTGTAGTTATGATTTTCTTTTCGATAAAATTACGATTTCTAATTTTATTTAAAATACCTCGCGCTTCTTGTTGATTAGAACTATCCCGTAAAACATAGTTATAGTTTCTTGATGCAAACTGAAATAAAGTTTCCTTTTGGTTAAAAGGAGATATTTCTTCATAATCTTTTTTTATAATAGCTTCAATTTCATCAGTTTCTTCTTTTTCCCAATGCAAGGGCTTTCTATATCCGTAAGCAAAGCTCTTTAATCGGTTTTTATAAAATTTTCCTGTTTCTGAATTTGATATAATTAGCCCTATGTTTTCATATAGATTAGCTGTGTTAATATCTTTTCCATATTGATCGTTTATAATATTACCTAAAACTCTAATACGAGCAGGTGAAATATTGGGATCAAAAAATTTTTCAGATGGACCTAAAAGTATCCCTTTTTCTATTATTTCTTTAGTAATGTGCTGCTCATCATTTAAATTTTTAAAGATATAATTAAATGCGCGCTCTACCGCATCATCTGCTAGCTTTTCCATGGCTATTTTTTTCCCCGCTTTATCATCAATTAATGCAAATTGACTTTCAAAACTAAAAAAGATATCGACTGCTGCTTCAGATAAGATTTCACTTAAAACATCGGGATCTATATTAGAAAAAAATTTTGTAATCTTTTGCGCTTTATCTTTGGATAAATAATATTTACTACTTAGCAGTCTTAGCGTAGTAACAAGTGAAGGGATAGCTCCAACAATACTTTGAGAAAGCGCTACACCCAATATTCCTCCGGTTATTCCTGTTTTTAATTCGGTTTTTAACGAATCTTCAGTTAATCTATCTCCTTTAGCCGTAAGATGATAAGCACCGATTTTTTTCATAAAAGTTGCCATAAATGACTCTACATAAACATCTAATAAAACAAATAATTCTGTTTTTTCTTCTTGTAGTTGTAATCTGGCGCGTTTTGAATGAGGCTCATTGAATGAAGAAAGTTGATGTCTTTCACATCGTTCGGAATCGGTGCGAAGTATTTCAGACAAAAATTTTCGCCTTCTTTTAAAATAATCCTTATCACGTGTTTTTTTTAATTGTTCTACCAACCAATACGTTGATTGATTTTGATCTAACATTTGACATATATCGGCGGCATTTTCTAAGGCAAATAAACCACAATTGTGACCATCACTTTGTTGAGCAAAGCCGGGGCTTACACTCATCGGAAGTATTTTAAAATGTTCTAATAAATTGTAATATTCACGAGGCAGAGGATCATTTTTGGAATCGACATAATAACCCTCGTAAACATTATTTTTATAGAAAATGACAAGAGTAACCCAATGTAGATTAGGTAAATTTATAATTAACGTAAGCCGCCCTATTGCTAATAAATTTTGATGAAGTTGGAACTTTTCAATTTCATTTCCTAAGTGTGATATTTCCTTTAAGATTTCAAATTTAAAGTTGTGGCCATTAAAATTGTTGTACACTAAACGTGCAATATCTGCTATATCTTCTTGACTCAGCCAGTACTCAAAATTGTTTTTTGCGGTAGCTTCTTCGAGAAGTTCATCTTCGTTAGATCGTTGAACACGTCGTTTAATAACGGCTAAAGCAGTGGGTTTATGGATTCGGAGATCTGGCGTTATCTTAAGTTTTGTATTAGCTTCTGAATTAAAGTTTTCTCTATTTAAGCGTAGTTGTTTTCCATTTAAATAATTTTTTTTCATAATTTATCCCTCAATTATTATTATTTTATCATTTAAAAATTATTTTTTATGCGTCCGTTTCGGTAATGTAGGTTCTATAGAATAAAAAAATTAAATGAAAAATTAGATAAAAAAGCATTTAATTTGGCTTTAAAGCTAATTATCTAAGTTGCTCACGCACATTAGAAAAATATATGGTTATCTCGATCGACAAACGTATTCATAATAATTACCTTGTTAAAACAATCTTGCAGATGGTTTGTCTTTCGATTTAGTAAAAAAAGTTACTAAATTATCTGATTTGGTTTTAACTTACCTTGTATCGCTTAGTCCTCCATGAGTTACAGGAGAAGAAAAATATGAGTTATATGACAAGTTTTAAGCAATTAAGTAGGGAAGAGGGTCTACAGCAAGGCGAACACGAGATGACGAAAAAACCTTTGTTAATGCAGATCTTCGAAAAAAACAAAGATTTTAAAGGACTTCTTCTCAGGCATATTTTTTATTATAAAACTTTAGTGCGTATGGCAGAGCAGGTTCTACAGCATTATGTAAAAACTAAAGAAATAATGGTAAGCATGAGCTACTCTCTCATAAACTACGCTGAAATCTTAGAAAAATTCATTTAAATATTTAATAACAACTTGAGTTTCATGATCTTTTAATATTTTCCAACTGCTAGAGAGATAAGAATTAATTTATTTGTGTGGAAAAAAAACATCGCCAGTTTTTTTATTTTTAATTAGGAAAAGACCTATTTTCTTAAATAAACAAAAATTCCCCCCTTAAGCTAAAGCATTACATGCTTATTAGTAAAAAGCCTGCTTCTGCAGGCTTTTATATTGATTGAAATTTTATTTTTTCAGCAATTGGCGTAATACCGTACCTTCATTCATTTCTTCAGGATGTGGAGTAAATGCTGCGCTATTTTTT
>JBBIWD010000003.1:0-176746 GCA_037439325.1 Rickettsiella sp. | reverse complement strand
TTTTTAGTCCTTTATTAAACTTTTCGAGTGAACTTTCAGTAAATTGTCGGAATTCTTTAAATAATTCTGTTTTTATAAGACGTATATTCTCATCTCCATAGGATTTATCTGGATGGAATAACAAAACACTGTTTCGAAAAAAACTAGTCAAAGTGCTCAAACGAGTTTCTAAAAATTTTAACCATTTAATTCCCTCATCTGGATGAACGCCATTAATGCGCGCTTCATTGACTAAATCTTGATAATTATTTAATTGTGGCTGGATCAATACTTGTAAATTTAAGAAACTTTCTCTTAAAAGTGATTGGATAGCTTCATAGGAGGGTGGATCTTCTTTTAACATATCCTCTATTGCTTTTCGTATGGAGCTTACCCAGTTATTAACTTCGTATACTGAACAGCTCAGATCCATGACAGAGCGGGCCGTAACTGTTTCTTCTGATACTTCGGCAGGGCCCACATAAACAAGCGCTCTATTTGGGTTTTCTTCAATAGACAGTACCGACTCTTGTTTGTTAACCTGATTATATGAATTTTCTACATATTTTCTGAGCATCTTTTCAAGCTCCTGATATTCTTCTTCTAATTTTTTTCGTATGGATTTTTGATTATATTCGACAGGTAATGCTTTTAAATGTTTATTCAATAATCTTGAAAAAAATTGTTGCCTCTTTTTTTCATGTTTAGCTAATAATAAGCTCAAGTTCTTTTTTATCCATTGAGTATTCCCTGAGTATCTTTCTAAACGATTCTCTAATATCCTATTATCTTGTTTTAATTTATTGATAAGTTGGTTAAGCAACTGTTTCTCCGGATCATAAACCATTAAACGTTGTTCTAAAGCAGGATTTTCTTTATGAATCATTCGAAATGACAGACAGCGTTTATAATAAGACCAAATCACTATCTTGCTATCAATAGCCGTAAAAAAACTTAATAGCCAGCGTCGCCAGAAAGGCTTCTCCCAATACATAGCAATTTCTTCTTGTAGTTCATTAGGCGGTAATCCAAAGAGTTGTACATTCTCTAGATTACTATCTTCACGTTGCCATAAAGGATTCTCTTTGCTTAGTGGGGGATGAATGTCAATAAACGCTCCCCATTTTACTCCCCACCACCATGACATCCATTCAAAGGGTTTGTGCGTGAGTTGTTTGCCAATGCCTTCGATTAACATAATTAGCATGACCTCCTTTAATAAACCCTCCTATGATTATGGCCTAAAAAAACCTCGAGCCTCTGCTGTTTGATCGTATAAGGTTCTTTCCTCTAAAGTATGAGAATTGTTGGACGCCACCTGTAATAATTTATTGATGGTTTCTTCCATTGCAGCTTGCCTTGCTTTTATTTCAGCATTTTCTGTTTCCATTTCAACCCGTTTCGCTTCCGTTTCAGCCAATTTTGCTTCCGTTTCAGCCTGTCTTACTTCTATCCCAGCACATTTTTGATCAAACCATTCTCTAAACTCTCTTCGGTCATGTTCTATTTCCTCTAACATTTTATTAAAGTCTATTTCCCATTGAGGAATACATCGCTTCAGCATTTTTAGTCCTTTATTAAACTTTTCGAGTGAACTTTCAGTAAATTGTCGGAATTCTTTAAATAATTCTGTTTTTATAAGACGTATATTCTCATCTCCATAGGATTTATCTGGATGGAATAACAAAACACTGTTTCGAAAAAAACTAGTCAAAGTGCTCAAACGAGTTTCTAAAAATTTTAACCATTTAATTCCCTCATCTGGATGAACGCCATTAATGCGCGCTTCATTGACTAAATCTTGATAATTATTTAATTGTGGCTGGATCAATACTTGTAAATTTAAGAAACTTTCTCTTAAAAGTGATTGGATAGCTTCATAGGAGGGTGGATCTTCTTTTAACATATCCTCTATTGCTTTTCGTATGGAGCTTACCCAGTTATTAACTTCGTATACTGAACAGCTCAGATCCATGACAGAGCGGGCCGTAACTGTTTCTTCTGATACTTCGGCAGGGCCCACATAAACAAGCGCTCTATTTGGGTTTTCTTCAATAGACAGTACCGACTCTTGTTTGTTAACCTGATTATATGAATTTTCTACATATTTTCTGAGCATCTTTTCAAGCTCCTGATATTCTTCTTCTAATTTTTTTCGTATGGATTTTTGATTATATTCGACAGGTAATGCTTTTAAATGTTTATTCAATAATCTTGAAAAAAATTGTTGCCTCTTTTTTTCATGTTTAGCTAATAATAAGCTCAAGTTCTTTTTTATCCATTGAGTATTCCCTGAGTATCTTTCTAAACGATTCTCTAATATCCTATTATCTTGTTTTAATTTATTGATAAGTTGGTTAAGCAACTGTTTCTCCGGATCATAAACCATTAAACGTTGTTCTAAAGCAGGATTTTCTTTATGAATCATTCGAAATGACAGACAGCGTTTATAATAAGACCAAATCACTATCTTGCTATCAATAGCCGTAAAAAAACTTAATAGCCAGCGTCGCCAGAAAGGCTTCTCCCAATACATAGCAATTTCTTCTTGTAGTTCATTAGGCGGTAATCCAAAGAGTTGTACATTCTCTAGATTACTATCTTCACGTTGCCATAAAGGATTCTCTTTGCTTAGTGGGGGATGAATGTCAATAAACGCTCCCCATTTTACTCCCCACCACCATGACATCCATTCAAAGGGTTTGTGCGTGAGTTGTTTGCCAATGCCTTCGATTAACATAATTAGCATGACCTCCTTTAATAAACCCTCCTATGATTATGGCCTAAAAAAACCTCGAGCCTCTGCTGTTTGATCGTATAAGGTTCTTTCCTCTAAAGTATGAGAATTGTTGGACGCCACCTGTAATAATTTATTGATGGTTTCTTCCATTGCAGCTTGCCTTGCTTTTATTTCAGCATTTTCTGTTTCCATTTCAACCCGTTTCGCTTCCGTTTCAGCCAATTTTGCTTCCGTTTCAGCCTGTCTTACTTCCATTTCAGCACATTTTTCATTAAAGAGAGATTTTTCTTTCTCATGGCTTTCTTTTAGTTTTTTTATTTCCTCATCTTTATGCTTGATGGTTTCATCTTTTTTACCATTAATATGGTCTTTGCTTGCTTCTAATTTATCGTTAAATTGATCAACTAAATTTACAACCTCTTCATGTAATAAAGATTTATTTAAAATACCTCGTAATGCTTTTGTGGAGTTTTCTTTAATTTTTTGCATAATAATCTGAACTTCACGAAGAGCCGTATAAGTAACTCCCGGAGCATCATTGATAATTTGAAGACTTTTATCTAAATCAAGATAGATTTGAGCACATTCCTTACCTCGTGTCGTTGCAGGGTTTTGAAAACCTAATAGTTTTCTCCATATAACCAATACTTCATTCGATATCGAGAGTAAGGTATAGGGATTGTCCCTTTTTACTAAATGAGAACTGTAGTGATCTAAATGGGTTTTTAAATCTCCAATGGTATGGCTTAAGTCAGGATAAGCCGTTAAGCATTCTGAAGCGAGCTCCGCTAATCGTTGATCGCGTCGAATATGTTCAACCACTATTTTCTTTAAATCACCTTTACTTTGAAGAACTTGGACTAAAAAAGGCTCTTCTTCATTGTTAGGTAATTCAAATAAGTCAGCTTTAGCATTTAATAAAGTCTGCATGGCACCTAAGTTTTTAGTTTCTAATGCTTTTTCTAACAAAACATAACCGATTGTTTTGCTTCCATCATCTACCAATTCATCGACATGCAGTTGGACTAGAGAAGATTCATTCTTTAAGTATTCTTTATGTCTCTTATAAATAGAAGGTAAGATCTCTGTGCTTTTTGTCCAAGATTCTTTCTGTCGATCGGTAATAGCAAGATGACCTTGATTAGTCAATAAAAAATTAAATTGCTCTGATTGAGTTTGTTCTTGAGATTCTAAATCCTTAAGAGCCAGTTGCAGTAATTTAGCTTGCGACAGATGATCTTCTTTAAATCGTTCTAAACCTGGCTTTGATAAACGTTGCTTTAAGGGCTCATAAGCTTTTAATAAATCTTCATCGGTTGGTTCGGGTAAAGTAATCTCAATGTGATAATTCTCATCTAACACGCTTGCCAAGGCAGAGTAAGCGTTAGCATCGAGGATACTATTCCCCAAATTCAAAGAGTTAAGTTTAGGATGCATCGCTAGAATCTGACTTAATTCTAACCAATCTTGTCTATCTCCTTCAGTAATTTCTAGATATAAAGACTCTAACTGAGCATGTTGAGTTAAAAAATTAATTAAACTTGTTCGCTGTTTAGTCAGCGAAAAAGGTTTTATACTTAATTCTCTCAAAGAATTATTTTTAGCCAAGGAGCCTAATAATTCATTATAAAAATCTTGAGTAGCCGCATGATTAATCTGATGATCTATATAAAAAAAGACATTATCCAACTCAATTGAGCTCCATGTGTCTGACTGACCTAATAAAGAAAATAAGGCTTTTTTTAAATCAATTAATTGTTTTTCTGGATTTTCTTCTTGATTCCTGATATTTAAGGGTGCATTGAATCTGTCCTTACCCATCATTTGGGCTAAAGCGACATCGGTAAGCTTTTCATTCCAAGAACGCGGACTGTGCTCAACAATCGTTCCATTTAAAATATGCTCAGCCATTTCTGTTGGAGGTAAAGTACCCGGAATAAGATTAATATTATTTAGATGAATTTGATAAAAAGAGATTTCAGGCTTGTCTTCTTTAAGGTGCTTAATTCGTTTTGTAAGATCGTGAATATTATCGAGAAAAATTTGAGCATCGGTTAACTCAAAAAAACCATTAGTATAAAAATTTCTTAATGCGATGGGGAAAGGCATAATTAGCTCCTTTATTGTAGTTGTTCCTTATAATCACTTGCATATCCATTTACAGATAAGCGCGGCGGCAAAGCAGCAGTGGCGGATCCTGAATTGGCTAAAGTAAGTACGGAGGTTAAAGCCAGCAAGCGTTTGAAGCTTTTCATAGACTTCCTGTGTCAACTATTGAATCTTTCAACGTTTAAGTATAGCAACTATAAAAATAAATAACAGGAAACTTTTACTGGACTTACGCGAAAAAAAGTAAATCTGATTAAATAGAGTGAATTAAAAAAATAAATAAGGGAGTAAGGAGTTGGGAAGGAAAACAAAAATGAGCCGAGTAGACTACTCACAGTTTTCTATTATTGTCACAAACGAACTATACATTAACGTATTTTGCAGAACATGCAGCGGATTCCACTTTCCCAACTTTTAGGTTCTTTAATACTGATTCCTTTTCTATTTACAAGAATGAAATTGTGACCTTCAGCACTCTCTTCATTTATTCCAGCCATCCATTCTAATTTACCTTTTTTATTTAAAAGTAAAAAACGAGAAAATGCTACTGCAATTTGCTCGTCATATCGTCCTACACCAATAACTTCATTTAATAAACTATGAATAAGGCGCACAATTATTTCAGAGTTTTTTTAACTTAACTTTTCTAAAATCATTTTCTTATTAATAGGTGCGACTATACTGAAAAATAGGCGTTCTAAAATATCAATACGATAATAATTAGGTTCTTTTTTCTCCCAAGTTGCTGCTAAAGGAGAATTTTGATCAGGAAATTGTCTTTTTTTCCCAATTAGGTGCACCAAAAGGTGTAACTTCATGGACATAGATATTTATCTCTTTTAAATCTTCAATTGCTATTGATAAATCTTTATCTTTTAATAAGAAATCAGATGTTGCTTTGCCTTTTAAATTTTTTAAATAAATATCAATATTTCCTTGATTTAATAAATATTCTGCAACATCCCAGTATTTATTTTTTATTGCCCAATGTAAACTGCTATTACCATTAGAACTGATCGTATTAATAGTTTGAGAATTACAACATTTTTTTACCACATCTAAGTTACCAACTGCAGCTGATTTCCTTAATTCGAGAGCTAAATTTTTATTAGTTGAAAACATTTTTAATTTTCCATTCATAATGCTTATTATTGATTTTTTTATTATAAACTATAATAAATTAATTTATTACTAGGGACACTTCTAAAAATTCAATAAAAAAAGCTATGGCTATTTAAAAATCAAAATCTATAAAAAAGTCTTTTATTCACTGGAATATTTTTATCCCAATTAATAAAGCTGCTCCACACCTCACATAAACGTTTTACCACTGTCTCGTTGGTGCACAGAGCGCTATAATTAACTTTTTTATCAAAAAATTTTGATAAAACTATTGACGATTGTTGTTTTTTCTATGCCAGGACCGTGAATTTGATAGACGAAACAAATTTCTATTGTTTTTCTCGGAGAGATAGATTTTGTATGGTAATCTTTTCAAGAATTACTAATCTTGAAAAGATTTTTAAACTATTTTAGTATCACGGCCTGGCAAAAAAATAAAACTAATAATAGGTTTCAATAATGAAAAAATACAGCTCTTTTTTAAAAATCGTTCTTTTACTATTATCAACTTTTTTATTGTCAAATTGTGAAATTGACGATCACTCATCAAAAATAAAACCTATTACAGAAATAGAATCTGTTACGAAAAAAGAAGCTTCTAAAAATGTAATTTGTTTTCTTGATCGTTGTCCTACTGGTGCACCTAAGAGTAATTTTTTGGTGAATCACCAAATTTACATCCTCAGTTCCAATCGTAAGACTAAATTTGCTGATTGGGTCGCGTATGCTGTGAATAAAGATAACTTAAATGGGCCATCCAGAAAGAGAAATTGGAAAAAAGATCCTCTTATTCCATCAGCTTATACACTCTCACCCGAAGATTATAAAGAAGCTGCCAAAAAATGTGGTTATGATAGAGGTCATCAAGCACCTTTGGCCAGTTTTTCTAATAGCCCTTATTGGGAAAGAACAAATTACTTATCAAATATCACCCCTCAAAAAGCTTCATTAAATCAAGGCGCATGGGTAAAATTGGAGATAGCTGTTCGACGCCTAACTTCGGATGGTTCAGTTATCTATGTTGTCACTGGACCAATTTACCAGCACGATGTACATATGTGCTCTTTATTCAAGAAGACTGACTTAGTTATTCCTACAGCTTATTTTAAAGTTATTTTTAAGCCAACAAGCAAGGGCGTAAGTTATGCGGCATTTATTATACCTCAAAATACAAAGCTAAATGCTTCTATATGTCAATTCGCTGTTCCCTTAAAAAAGGTGAGAGAAATGACAAAACTTAAATTTCTAAATAATGAAATTAAAAGAGATGAAACATTGTTAAAGCCATTAGGGTGTTAAACTTACAAAACGGGAACGATACATAGATAGTAAGTATCCCACTTATTCGACTATTAATGGTTTATTCAGTCAAAGTAGGTGGTGCTTGTACGCTAGTGTACGACCTCTAGATTTATTTGTTTAAATTAGCTGACGTAATGAGTTGTGAAAATGAAACGCACCAAATTACCACTGAATGGATTTGGGACATATCAACCTGACTAGGAATAGAATAAACCTGGCTTCCTTGGAAACTTTTTAACATGCCTAAATCATATTTTTTGGAGTTCTGAAAAGCTGCATTGGTTTTGATGTTTTTGGCATCGGATAAGAAAACATGAAAAGCGGGTCCTGGACCAACTTTGAAATCCTTATCTAGAACAATCTCATAGTGATTTTTTGATTTATAAACGGCGACTGAGCCCTTGCCATAATGAATAAAATCTCTAGGATTTGGGTGGATAAATACGCCTGTTGCGATTTTTGATTTAGTTTCGATATGAAAAATTTTTTCATTTAACACAGGGGGAGGAAAAATGAACGGATAGATAACCAGCATAACAATGAGTCCAGCCAAAAAACTTAATGCACCCATAATTAGGCTTCGAGCAATACTGTTTACCATAATTTCTCCTGATATTTTCTATTCAGACTATAAAATGATCAATTTTTTATAGGATAATATCATTTAAAGAGGTTTAATTGGTCTTTTTTCTGGAAAGAATGAATAAAACTCTATAAAATAGCTTTAAAAAAATGTTATAGGAGAAAAACCATGCTAAAATCCGCAATAAAAATTTCGGGTATACTCGCCATTAGTTTATTCACTTTCGCTAGTCCAGTCTGGGCTTTAAGTAAACCCGCTGTACACACAGCGAATAGCACGTTCCAAATTGAAGCTAAGGATAACATTCAAATCGAGCAATCGCTTCCGGTAGATGCTTGGACTAATTTCCAGCAAGGGTTTAATACCTTTTTGCAGCTCGATTCAGCAATGACTAGGCAATTTTTTTCTAATTCAGGGAATTTCAATCGTTTTAAAGTACAAGAAAACCTTAAACAGATTCTAATTTCATTGGATGTGCCTGGCATCGATCCACGTAAAATTAAAGTCTCTGTTTCACAAGGGATGTTATTTGTACAAGCCAGAAGCAATAGTGATGATAAGCTTAAGCAAAATGATCCTAATCAATTTTATTTTTCTTACCATGTCACTTTGCCGGACAACGCCAACACCAAAAAAATTAGCGCTAGTTTGTATCGGGGCATATTACAAATTACGATCGAAAAAACGAATAAATTGGCGGCAATGACTGATATACCAGTGAAAGAAATTGCTTAACTTTAATAACGTTTACTTTTTTCTAGCGTTTCCTTAATTGATTAGATTTTGGATAATGCGAGCGGTCGGTTCACTGCGATTTAACGTATAAAAATGAAACTCCTTGACGTCATTTTTTAATAAGCTATGACAAAGTTTGGTGACAAATTCTATGCCTATTTCTTGTAAGGAAAGAGTGTCATCGCTATAGATTTTAAGATGTTTATGTAACCATAAAGGAATTTCTGCACCGCAAGCGGTCGAAAACTGCATGAGTTTTTGATAATTCATAATCGGCGTTATACCCGGAATGATCGGGATACGAATACAAGATTTATCACAGGCTTCAATAAAACGAAAATAGGCATCGCTATTAAAGAAAAATTGCGTAATAGCACTATTCGCGCCGGCTTCAATTTTTCGCTTGAAATTTTCGATATCCATGGCTGGACTAGTAGCGCGCGGATGAAATTCAGGATAAGCCGCCACAATGATATGAAAATAATCACCCGTCATTTTACGGATGGCAGCAATTAATTCACTGGCATAATTGAATTCAATCTCTATCTGAGTATCATTGTTAGGTAAGTCACCTTGAATCACCAATAACTGTTTAATGCCTAATTGTTTATATTCGTAAAGTAAATCTTGTAAACGTTGATGAGTCATATTGACGCAGGAAATATGTGGTGTTGCAGCAATTCCATCCGTTACGAATTGCCGCACCATATTTAATGACTTTTGTTGCAGGGATCCACCAGCACCAAACGTCACAGAAAAATATTTCGGTCTCAGCTGACATAATTCTTGTCGTGCCTGATTCAGATCATCTAAACCTTTTTTTGTCTTAGGGGGGAAAACCTCAAAGCTAAAACTAAATTTTTGATAAAATGACATCTGAGGATTCCTTCCTGGGTAATGGTTGGGCAGCAAGAGCAGCATTTTCGCGGAGTAATTTAGCAGCGCCGACCATATTTCGTAATGCAACCGTTACTTCAGGCCAATTGCGAGTTTTTAGGCCACAATCAGGGTTCACCCATAGGCGTTCAATAGGAATATAACGTAATGCCTGTTGTAATTGCTCGATCATTTCATTTTGTGAGGGTATACGCGGTGAATGGATGTCATAAATACCCGGTCCGATTTCATTTGGATAGGAAAAATTTTCGAATGCTTGTAAGAGTTCCATCTGAGAACGTGAGCTTTCCAGTGTAATGACATCCGCATCGAGTGCGGCTATTGCTTCTATGACATCATTAAATTCTGAATAACACATATGCGTATGGATCTGAGTGCTATCTTTTACACCACAGGAAGCAATGCGGAATGAAAATACCGCCCAATCTAAATAATGTTGCCGATCTTTGCGACGTAACGGTAAGGACTCACGAAAAGCCGGTTCATCAATTTGAATAATAGGAATGCCGGCTTTTTCTAGATCAATTACTTCATCACGTAAAGCCAAAGCAATTTGCAAAGCTGTGGCTTGGTGTGATTGATCATCACGGACAAAAGACCAAGCTAATAGGGTAACGGGGCCGGTTAACATGCCTTTGACCGGACGTTTGCTTAAGCTTTGACTATAAGCCGACCATTCGACGGTCATCGCTTGCGGACGGCTGACATCCCCATAAATAATCGGTGGTTTGACACAGCGTGATCCGTAACTTTGTACCCAACCGTTTTTAGTGAAAGCAAAACCATTGAGCAGTTCGCCAAAATATTCAACCATATCATTACGCTCGGCTTCGCCATGCACTAAGACATCTAAATCCAAAGCCTCTTGTTGGACTATCACATTGCCGATTTGTTGTTTAATCTTTTGTTGATAGATTTCATGTGTAATTTTCCCAGATTTATATTCTTGACGAATTTTTCTGATATCCGTTGTTTGTGGAAAAGAACCAATAGTAGTAGTGGGTAATAAAGGTAATTGTAAGGATAATCTTTGTTGCTTTGCACGTACATTATAATCGTTATTACGCTTCGCAAAATCATTGGTTACTGATTTAATCCGACTTTGTACCAAATTATTATGAATACGCTGTGATGTTTTGCGTGATTGTAAAGCGATCTGATTTTCGTGTAATAAATCGGTAATTGTGGGCTCATTGGTATTTAAAGCACGAGATAATAAAGATATTTCAGCTAATTTTTGTTTGGCAAAAGCAAGCCAAGTTTTTATTTCCGGATCCAATTTAGTTTCGTTATCTAAATCAACGGGTGTATGCAACAAGGAACAACTACTGCCTATCCATAATTTATCCGCATAAATCTCATGAATAGGATGTAAGCAAGTTAGTATTTTATTTAAATCAGCGCGCCAAATATTACGGCCATTTATAAATCCTAAAGAAAGAATTTTATCTTTTGAAAAATAGTTTAGACAGTTAGTTAATTGTTCAGGTGCAGTGCAACAATCAATATGCAAACCCGCTATTGGTAATTGTTTGATAATAGATAATTGATCATGGATTGAACCAAAATAAGTGGCTAATAAACAATTTATATTGTTAAAATTTAATTGTTGATAGGTTTTAAGATAGGCATGTTGCCAATTTTCAGGTAAATCTAATACTAAAATAGGTTCATCTAATTGGAACCATTCAATTTTTCTAGCACGAAATTCAGCAAAAATTTGATTATAAACAGGTAATAAATTTTCTAATAAGCTTAATTTATCGAACTCTGTTTGCGTAGTTTTGCCTAACCAGAGATAGCTTAAGGGACCCAGTAAAACCGGTTTTACACGATAAGCTTTAGCGAGTGCTCGATCAATAGCTTTGAATAAATAATCGGTACTTAATTGAAAGTTTTGATTCGGATTAAATTCAGGAACAATATAATGATAGTTGGTATTAAACCACTTCGTCATTTCACAAGCTGTGGTTTCTTTTACATTAGGTGCTTGACCACGTGCCATACAAAATATCGTATTGAGATCAATTTTTTTATGACTGTCTGTAAAGCGTTCAGGAATAACGCCCAATAAAGCACTGTGATCTAATACATGATCATACCAAGAAAAATCGCCGATAGTAATAAAATCAAGGCCAGCATCGGCTTGCATTTGCCAATTTTTGTCTTCAATTTGCTGGCCTATCTGTTGTAGTTCAATAAGAGATATCTCTTTACGCCAATAGGCTTCAACTGCTTTTTTCATTTCTCGATTGGGACCAATTCGTGGTAGACCGAGGACATGTGATGGGTTTAAACGAATAGACATGATGTGTTTATCCTAAAAAAAGTTAAAAAAATCCTTCTAAAAAATATAGGTAAATAATATTAAAAGCTTATTCTAACGTTAGAATAGAAAACCTTAATGCATTAAAACAGGACTATATTAGGCGCTATTAACAAGCAGAATAAAAGCAGAACTTGTGAAGCATGTTGAATAGATATGAAATCTTTAAAGCAGCAACAATAGTCATCCATGACAAATGCACTCTTAGTTGGTTTTACGATTAAAAATAAGTAACAAAAAAACCACCTGGCTAAAGCTATGGTGGTTTCATAACGCTTTAGCTAAACTTAATATAGCGCCAGCAAGCTGCAGCTCAAATCGGCGCTTATCACAATAAAAAATTATAGATGAAAGATAAAAAGAATTCAAGTTATCTTTTTTAAATAAATTTTTTTAGAAAATTGACGAGTAATTTTATTTTTAATTTATTATTTTGCATATTAAATTTTCATAATTAGATAGACAATGGTCAAAAATTCAGATAAATTTATGCTGATTTCAGGAGGAAATAATATGCCAGGGATACAGCTTAATACTAGAGAATTAATGGCGATGGCCAATGAATTTTCTGGATGTAGAATCGATTCGAAATATTTTCCAGTAATGCTTAATTCTCCACTTATTGTAGAATCTTTGCATCGTATCTATATTTTGCAAAAAAATAAAAAACTTAGTTTAGAAGATACTCAGGAGATAAGACGGGTTTTCCGAGATTATTTTAGTTTTTTTGCTGAACCATCTTATATATCAATTCAAAGAAAAAATAATAAAAAATATTTAGTTTTTTCAATAATTTTTTTTATTTTACTTTTAGCTTCAGGAGTTGGTTGTATTTATTTTCCGATTATTTTTCTGCCTTTTGTTTTTATTTTTGCTATTAGCTCGATTGGATGGATCTGTTTGATTAATACTAATAAGACATATTCCAGTGAAATAACAAGCATACAGGATAATTTTAAACATGAATTATTTGCTTTAAAATATAACTTAAATCTATTGCAAAATTCATTAGCCGATAAATACCAAGTTAATGTTAATAATTTTTTAGAGGCTATTTATGCATTATTACAGAGTAATTTTACCGAAAATTCTCATAATAAAAAAAAACAGTTTCATTTGCACCTAAGTTAAATGATCTAAATATGTTTTTTACAGAAAGTCCTGAAGCAAGATCTCGTGCGAATAGCTACGAAAAAAATGGATATTTACACCCAAAAAAATGAATGATGAAGCGTTAATTTTTATATGGGGTTGGTGTTTTCTAAAATAACCATGCTTTTTAATAGGTTTAATGCTTCAAATAATTGATAATCAGCCTTTACTAAATCATTGTTGTTGGTAGTTGCCGGTGAAAAAATAGTTTTTTTTGTCACATTGCCGTTTTTTAAATGTCCTTTTAACTCTGCTTCATGGAGATAGATAGGCTCTGCTGGATTTTGAGCTAAAGAATTTATCTTCAATTCATCCAAGGTGATATCAGGAGAAATACCTGAGGCTTGTATCGATCGACCCGAAGGTGTGTAATATAAAGCAGTGGTTAATTTAATTGCTGTTGTCTCATCCAGGGGAATAACGGTTTGTACCGATCCCTTACCAAAGCTTTTGGTTCCTAAAATAATGGCGCGTTTGTTATCTTGTAATGCACCTGCTACGATTTCAGCACCGGATGCACTCCCTTGATTGATCAAAACGAGCAATGTACCTGCATAGATTTGGTCGTTCGGTTTGGCAGTAATTTTCATATTGGCTTCGGATGATTGACCTTGTGTATAAACAATGACTTGATTGAATCGCATTTTCTTAGTATCAAGAAAAGCATTAGTGACATCTGTTGCAGAGGTTAATAATCCCCCAGGATTATTTCTCAAATCCAATATCAAACCTTTTATGAGTGTTTTTTGTTGACGTTGTAATGTTGAGACCATCTGGTTTAAATCATGGCGCGTACTGGTTTGGAAGCTATTAATACGGATATAGGCATAATCAGGTTCTAGCAACCGTCCTTTAACACTTTGGATACGGATAATACTACGTTTTAAATTAACTAAGAGTGGTTTATGTAGACCTTGCCGTACTACAGTTAATTGTATGGAACTACCTTTTTTGCCACGCATTTTTCTAACTGCTTCGCGTAAATTCAAGCCTTGAATAGGTGCATTATTAATACGTACTATCCAATCTCCTGGTTTAATACCTGCTTTTTGCGCAGGCCCATCATCAATTGGCGTTACGACGCGTAATATACCTTCTTCCATGCCTACCTCGAGCCCTAAACCACTGAATTCTCCTGTTGTGGCAGTTTGTAAATCCTTTAAATCATCGGCGTCTAAAAAGCTTGAATGCGGATCGAGTCCACTTGCCATGCCTTGCATGGCATTTTGTAACAGTTCATGTTCAGAAGTTTTTTGGACATATTCATTCTTGATAATTTCGAGTTCGCGATTGAAGCGTAATACATCTTGAGAAAGTTTATCTTCTGAGGAAGGGAGTGTGTTAAGCTGTCCAGAAAAAGGCGAAGTACTAAAACCTAATAAAGAACAGGTGAGGAAGAAAAAAAACAGCATTTTTAGATGCATACGAGTTTATCCTTTTATTTAGTATTTGTATAAAATTTACTCTTGTGATAATGGATCAAAATTATTGATTGCTTTATTTATAGTGTAATTCACTTTGATGAATTTGCGAGGTAAGAAAGCAAAAATAGCCATTTTATTGTTCAATAAACCATACAAAAAAACATAATGAATATGGTAGCGATTTGAGCAAGTGAGCAAATTTTGACCTGAAAGTGGGTTTTTCCATTAAAAGACTTTGCTTTAGAGCGGCCTAAATTATTCCAAGGTAAGCAAACTTTGGCCAGTCATTTCTTTGGGTTTGCTTATATTTAATAAGCTTAAAAGAGTAGGGGCAACATCCGCTAAGCTGGCGTGTTTAACAGGATTTATTTTTGCAGGGCGACCGATATAAAGGAAAGGAACAGGCTCATTGGTGTGAGCGGTATGAGCTTGCCCTGTTTTTTTATCAAACATACATTCTGCATTACCATGATCGGCGGTAATGATGGCTTCGCCACCATATTCATGTAAGCAAGTGACAAGTTTTCCAATACAATCATCGATACAATGGATGCCTTGTAATGTAGCCGATAAGTTTCCAGTATGTCCAAGCATATCCGGATTAGCAAAGTTACAGATAATGACATCATATTTTTTTTCTTTAATAGCTTCTAGGAGATGATTGGTAATTTCAATAGCGCTCATGTTAGGCGTGAGATCGTACGTATTGACTTTCTTTGAAGGTATTAAGACACGTGTTTCATTCAGTGCAGGAATTTCATTACCGCCATTAAAAAAGAATGTGACATGCGCATATTTTTCGGTTTCTGCAATACGTAATTGTGTCAAGTGATGTTCGGCAAGATATTCACCTAAACCATTGCGTAAAGTTTGTTGTGGGAAAGCAATTTGACTGGGAATATCACTAGCATATTCGGTTAAAGAGATAAACCCCGTTAAACGTGGACGGACGCGCCGATCAAAACCTGAAAATTGCGTGTCAAGAAAAGCATGGCTCAATTGTCGCGCTCTGTCGGCACGAAAATTCATAAAAATAACCAGATCGCCTTCTTGGATTTTTATTAGAGATTTATTCCCATCGTGTATCGTAGTGGGTGCAACGAATTCATCACTTTCATCTCGATCATAGGCCAATTGCAAACCTTGTAAAGCAGTTGGCGCATGGTAGCGGGCTTCTCCTAAGGTCAAACAATCATAAGCTAATTGTGTACGCTCCCAACGTTTATCTCTATCCATCGCGTAATAACGACCGATTAGACTGACAATTTTGCCAAGACTAAATTGTTTACATTTTTTTTCAAGCTTTTCTATGTAGCTGGTAGCACTTTTCGGCGGTGTATCACGACCATCGAGAAAAGGGTGTAAATAACAGTGTTGAATTCCTTGTTGAGCGGCTAATTCAAGTAAGGCATACCAATGTTGTTCATGACTATGGATCCCGCCAGGCGATAAAAGTCCTAAAATGTGCACGGATTTTTGATTGTCTCGAATTTTTTTTAATCCTGCTAACAAACAAGGATTTTTAAAAAATTCTCCGGTTTTTATCTCTTTATTAATCCGGCTTAAATCTTGGTAAAGTACACGGCCGGCACCCATGGTGAGATGACCCACTTCAGAATTTCCCATTTGACCTGAGGGTAACCCTACTGCTAAACCTGATGCATCCAATAAAGTATGTGGACAGATTTGCATGAGTCGATCCCAATGCGGCGTGCTAGCCATGGCAATAGCATTATGTTCTTTTTCTGAGCGATAACCCCAACCATCCAATATGAGTAATAAAATAGGGCGTGGACTAAGTTGTGACATATTAAAACCTACTTTTTAATATTGCTTGCTGACTGATTTCTGGCTCAAAAAGACATTCTTTTATTTTACGACGATATTGCCATACCAATAAAAATACACCGATAATTTCAGCGAGAATGGTAGCCCACCAAATGCCATAGCCAGCTAGGCCATACGATAACGCGATAGCGCCTAAGGGTAAAGCAATGATCCAAAAAACTAGAACTGAAGTAAATAATGTAAATCGTGTATCTTTCAAGCCACGTAATGCACCAAATAGAGCAAAGCGAGGTGCTTCAAAGAGTTGTACTAATGCTGCCAGCGCTAAAAATTCTGTTGCTAGACGCACTATAGTTATATTTTTAACATCATGCAGATTAAAATCGATAGCAATCAATCTCTCTGGAAAAATCCAATAAATGAGTGCAATCAAAAACATAAAAGTACTTGCATAAAACATGCCCACATACGTAGCATTATTCACTGCATTTTTATTATTTTGACCGACACTATGTCCAACCCGAATCGTAATGCCTTGTGCCAGTGCAAAGGTCACTATCGAAAATAGCCAAAAAAATTGTAATGCAATTTGATTAGCACTGAGTGTATCCGCACTAATACGACCCATGAGGATACTCATGGCTAAAAAGAAACCGACTTCGAAAAAATAGGTTAAACCTAAAGGCAAACCGACTTGAAAAATCTCATGAAATTGTGGAACTATTTTTTTCCAGCGTGGAAACTTAAAGTAAATTCGATAACTTTTATTTAAACAAAAATATATACTAAACCCTAGTGTGATAATCCAAAAAGTGCTGGCTGCACCCCAACCAATTCCAGCAATACCTAAATTAGGAAAGCCGAATTTTCCAAACATTAAGCTATAGTTGAAAAAAATGCTGAGCGGAACAAATAGCAAACTAAACGTTAAATTGGTTCGGGTTCGGCCTAAACCCGCAACAAATTGTAATAATACGGTAATAATAAAATCAGGAATAATGGCCCAACTAAGCCCATGGAGATAAAATTGCGCCAACTTAACGGTTGCAGGTGCTTGACCAAAAAATAAAAATATCGGCGAAAGATTCCATAATAATAGCATGGCCGGCCCCATTAAACTGATGGCGAGCAAAAGACCCGCATAGAATACATAGGATATTTCTGTATTTTTTTTTGCGCCATAATAGCGAGCGACTAAGGTGGTAATTGCCGAAAGCGTTCCCCAGATAATTACCATTAAGGTGGTAAATACCCAGTTCACTAAAGCTCCAGCGGCTAGACTTGTCGCACTGAGATGGGCAAGAAATATATTCGAAAAAAATCCCACGGATGTTTCAATAACACCGCTCATAATCAGCGGAATAGCTAAAATTAATAGAATTTTGCTTTCAGAAAAAAAAATTTTTAAATATTGTTTGACAAACATGCGCGTTTATACTCATAAAGCTTTCTCTCATTTTGGCTAGATTTCCTCCTAAAGTCTAGGAATAGGTAAGAGAGAGATTTTCTATCGCTTTTACTTTTACTTCGAATTTCAGAAGCACTTTTAATTTTTCTTTGCTTTTCTTGTTATTCTACAAATGGAGTAAGCCAACGTAGTTCTGGAACAGTTTAATAATAAATGAGGTGTTTATGCCTAATATTACCAGCCTTCATCCTAAAACTAGTTGTATTTTAGATTCATTTTTCATTAAAATCGCGCAGCTTACTCTAAGCGATTTTAACCAACACCATCAACTTCTAAAACGAACCCAATAATTATTTAACGATCTCGATAGCTTAGATGTAGAAGAGTTTGCGGAGATTTTTAAATAAAACTATTTTAGTAGTAAAATTTCGGAAGAACATGAAAAATACCAAGAAATCTTATTGTTTTTAGCTGCTTGTATTATTGAAAAGTATCCAGAAAACGATTTATTCCGTTACTTTTTTCCGCAGGAGCTATCTCAAAAGAAAAATAGACCTGAATATTTAGAACGTTTCTCGAAAATGGACCATTGGTTTCAACTAATAGCCTGCTGGTTTCGTCAATTATTCAATAAACCTATCTGTAAATTAAATTCTGAAGGCATTTTACTTACTGAATCATCAAAACAGTTAAAAATTTCATTAAATAAGAAGTCTTATGTTGAAAATAGTATGGATGTTGATTTTAGAGCGCATTTGAGTAAAGTGCTTATTCAGCTTAAAAAAAAGCGTATCAATTCGAAATTTGAAGACCATGCAAACCAAGGGATTATTGAAAGAGAAAAAATGATTGTTAGACGAGAGGGAGAATTAGAGAAAAAAGAAAATTTGTTCTATGAACAACAAAAGCAATTAATTGATTCTCAAAAAAATTTACGAGAACAAAGCCATTTATTGAATAATGAGAGAAAAGATTACCTAGAAAGAATCAAACACCTTGAAAAGGAAAATGGAAAATTAAAGGAAGCTACTTTGAAAAAGGAAAAGTTTAACGACAAAACTTATATACGCTATCTTGGAGATAACAATTTTCAGCTTGAAAAAGACTTGAAAAAACTTACAAAGAAATTGAAAGTTTTTCAAACTAATTCAGAACCTAAGCTTTATCGAAGTCAAAGCCACGCATCTTTTTTCCCTGAGCAACCAGCAAAAAATAATGATTCAAATTTACCAACGACAAAATCATTAGAGTGTTTAACAAGATGAAAAAATCAACAATACATCTAATAATTTTTTTGATTGGTATGTATTTTATACAGCAAAAATAAACCAAACAGGATCATCGGAATAGAAAGTAGTTGGCCCATCGTTAACCAATTGTCAGCAATGAAACCTAATTGTGCATCGGGTTGGCGGAAGAATTCGAGTCCAAAACGGAAAATCCCATATAAAAGAGAAAACCAGGCTGAAACGGCCATGCGCGGTCGTTTTTTGCTCGAATAGATCCAGAGGATAGTGAATAATACGACTCCCTCAAAAAAAAATTCATAAAGTTGCGAGGGATGTCTTGGTAGCCCTCCGGCATGCGGAAAAACCATTCCCCAAGGGACATCTGTCATTCGACCCCATAATTCTCCATTGATAAAATTACCAATACGACCAGCGCCTAATCCTATCGGAACTAACGGGGCAGCAAAATCGGTAATATCAAAAAAATGTTTTCCTGTCTTTCGACTATATAAATAGAAAGCGATTAAGACGCCTAACAGACCACCATGGAATGACATGCCGCCTTGCCAAACCTGAAAAATAATCCAAGGGTGACTTAGGAAATTGCCTAAATCATAAAACAACATATAGCCTACACGGCCGCCTAAAATAACGCCGAGTGCGGTATAAAAAAGCAGATCACTAACTTCATCTAGGGTCCAACCGCTATTCGGTTTTTTAGCACGATAGATAGCGAGTAACCAAGCGCCAATGAACCCTACTGCATACATAAGTCCATACCAATGAACCTTGAGCGGTCCTAGGCTAAATGCAATCGGGTTTATCGAAGGGTAGATCAACATAATTTAATCCTGATGGTGAGCAACCAATGAGTATTGCTGACTATAATGTTTACTGTGCAGTATCCAATTAGTAGCGCCTTTACCTATCCCCTGGTAAGAGGGTAAAAAAACCACGATGCCGATTAATAATAATAAGGCTGGGGATATTGTTCTCTCAAAGTATAATTCAAAATCACGCGCTAGACGATAACGTAACAAAAATAGTAAGCTAGTTAAACCAATCAGTACCAAAAAGTAAAGTAAGGAGCCTAAAAATAGAGGGTATACATTCGCTGCGTTGATTTGATCGCTGCTGAATAGGCTAATCGGGATGTTACTTAAAAAAATGCAGGCCATTAAAAATAGAGGCAAAGTGATAGGATAAATTCCCTTCTTTGAAAATTGCCATAAAATTAATATTGGAATACTCAGCAAAGGAAAATAATAAATCCAACTTAAAGGGGATAGTAATAACATGCCGACGATAATGACTGAAAAATCCAGGTCCAGTTTTTGTTCAGTTTGGATATCAGCCGCTGGTCGTAAAAATCGAATAATTGCAAAAAAAAATAATCCAGCTACGAATGGATAAAGATAGGTAACAAGTCCAGGAACGGGTAATAGAGCGACATTACTTTCTATGCCACCCAATAACCGTAATAAAAAGCCATAAAATGAGACATTCCAATTTGAAGCGGCCCATCTTATTTGTTGACAGGTATGGTAATAAGCCACATAGCTATCCATGCCCAAAAATAGTGCTGCAACCAAGGCACTACTGAGTAGAGTAGCAAAAAATGCGCATAAACCCCGCCATTCTTTGCGTATAAGAAAATAAAATAAAAATAAACCGATAAAAGGTTTTAAACTGGTTGCTAACCCTAGAAAAACCGCAGCATTGATAGCGCTTCCATTTCGTGCTGCGCGCCATCCACATACCAGTAAGGGAATTAGCAATAAACTAAGTTGACCAAATTGTAAGTTCACAAAGCTAGGAAAATAACTGAATAGGGCAATTAACAGTAATAGCGCACAGGGTGGTGAAAAATGCTGCGGATCCAGTTTTTGTTGTAATAATAAAATACCTAAAGCTCCAGCCAATATCGAGAGCAGGGTCCACACCAATAATGCATGTGGATAGCTAAGATAGGCCAATGGAAAGCTAATTAACGTAAAAAAAGGTGGATTCAAATTGCCACTTAATTTAAGCACTTTGGAGTGCGCAGGTTTAGTTTTTATTGCATGAGCTGAGCTATTCAGTTTATTTTTTAAAAAATAAACGGGTGTATAGATATTTTTTCCTTGGATAAATAGTTGCTGAGAATGATAAAATTTTCCAAAATCACTATAAAGAATATTAGTTTTTCCTAGCGTCAGTGGATATATAAAATTAAATGTTATTATTATTGCAAGTAGAATGATGCCACTGAAAAAAAGCAAAGTATGATAGATTTTTTTCAGTAACATATAAAAATCAGCTTCGATACGTACAGCGATGACTCAGCCCAGCTAGCTTCAGTTTATCCGATAGTTGTTGCGAGCTCTTGCTGTTGCGTAAAGGTCCAATGACTACTTGATAATAGTAGCGTTTATGAATAGAAGTTGTTTTTACATTGACTGGGGATCGAGTCCATTGCTTAACTAACATAGCCAGTTTTTGTGCAGAAGCATGTCGTTTAAACAATCCTAATTGAATATAAGGGGGAGATTTTTTGGCTAACGAACGGTCATAATTTTCTTTGCGGGATGAGTTATTGGAAGCTAGACGTGTAATACCGGGTGTAATGGCGACGATAGAAACCGGCGCTGTGCCAGCGCTGGTCATATCCAATTTTTTTGCTGCTGCATAAGAAAGATCGATCAAACGATTACTAACAAACGGACCTCTATCATTGACTTTAACAATGATTTTTTTTCCATTACGGAGATTGGTTACTTGCAAAAAGGTAGGTAATGGTAGCGTTTTATGTGCTGCAGTCATGCCGGCTACGTTATAAATTTCACCATTAGAGGTTTGAAAATCATGAAATTTCATACCATACCATGAGGCAATTCCTCGAGCATGATATCCCCTAGCGCTTTTCATCACATAGTAACGACGCCCAAAAACTACGTAGGATTTCGGGTTACCTCGTTTGCTTAAAGGTTCTGCTTTAGGCACTGCATTAGGAATCCGATGGGTATTAATTCTAAAGCAGGGCGCTTTATCTTGTCGCAGAGGGTAACGATAATTACTACTACGGGTGGTGGAGGAACAGGCTCCGAGACTCAGTGTCAGTAGACAGATTGTAAATCCAGAAATTATTTTAAAAAATAAGCTTCCATGCTCAGCATTATTTTTTATTGACATGAGGTTGATGCCCTTGTTGGTGAAGATGATGGATTAATTCGCTTAATTGAAAAACCGCCATTGCATAAAGTGAGCTAGAATTATAGTGTTTAATGGTTTGGAAGTCATTAAATCCTAACCAATATTCATTACCATGCTTGAGCGGTAATGCAATTAAAAAGGTCTTGAGCTGTGAAGATACATGCTTTTTAGGATATATGTGATATTTTGCAAAATCTTTTACAGTAAAATTTTCTTGCGATGTAGGTAGGCTTAGCAGAGCTTGCGCTGAAAATCGGGCTGGAACAGCTATTGGATTAGTCTTTATCCAACCAAAATAGTTTAAGTAATTAGCAATACTGAGAATCGCATCATCGGAGCTGTTGATGAGATCACTATAACCTTTATGCGTTGCGTCTACGGAGAGATGACGGTAATTGCTAGGCATAAATTGTACTTTCCCGATAGCACCTGCGTAAGAACCTTTAGTGATTTTCGGATTTATAACTGGATTTTCTCGACTGAGTAACAAAAATTGTTCCAGTTCACGTTTAAAAAAATCCGAGCGGCGTGAATGATTGAAACTTAAGGTGCTCAACGAATCAATCACACGATATTTACCGATGATCTCACCATAACGAGTCTCGACACCCAAAATAGCAACGATGATCGAAGCTGGAACTCCGTAGGTTTTTTCTGCTTTAGCTAAAGTTTTAGCATGTGCATTCCAAAATTTTACGCCAAGTTGCGCTCGTTTAGTGGTGACAAAAATAGGCCGATAGTCTGACCAGGTTAAACGTTCTTTAGGGGTAATAAAAGAACTAATAATCGAGCGGTTCGATTTGACAGTATTGAAAAGTTGTTGCAGTTGTGTACGATTAAAATGATATTTTTTTACCATTCTATCAATAAATAACCGTACTTCGGGCTTATTCGCATAGGCGGTACAAGAAGTCAGGCAAAGTGTAATTAATAACAGCAATGCACGTAAGCTGCCATATGAGCTTTTGTTCTTCATCATGTTGCTTTCCTTAGTTACCGACTAATTTTCTATGCGTTTGGATAGACATTAGAATACCAAAACCTGCGATTAAAGTAATTAATGAGGTTCCACCATAACTTACCAAGGGTAATGGTATTCCTACGACGGGTAATAATCCGCTGACCATATCGACGTTAACAAAAGCGGCGATAAAAAAACTTAAACTTAATCCTCCCCCAAGTAAGCGAGAAAAAGTGTCTTGTGCTTTCATGCTGATATAAAGTCCGCGCGCAGCGATCCATAGATAAAGACTTAATAGCACGATACCACCAAGTAAGCCAAACTCTTCACCGCAAACTGCAAAGATAAAATCCGTGGTATGTTCAGGTAGAAATTGCAAATGCGATTGTGTGCCATGTAGCCAACCTTTGCCAAAAAATCCACCGGCACCAATAGCAATTTTAGATTGAATAATATGATAACCGGCACCGAGTGGATCTCTTTCTGGATTTAAGAAGGTGAGTACACGTAATTTTTGATATTCGTGCATAAAATGCCAACCGAGAGGTGCGATGATCAGCATGAATAAGCAACCAAGTACTAACCAACGCCCACTCACACCCGCTAATAAAATAACGCTAAAACCTGATGCGACAATTAATAAGGCAGTCCCTAAATCGGGTTGTTTGATCACTAATAATGTCGGGACTGCGACTATCAGGAGCAGGGTTAATAAATCAAACAAAGAAGGTGGCAATGATTTATCATGTAAATACCAGGCTAACATCATCGGCACCGATAATTTCATTAGTTCTGAGGGTTGGAATTTTAATAGTCCTAGATTCAACCAGCGCTGAGCCCCTTTACCAACAACGCCTAAAATTAATACGGCAAGGAGTAAGCCAAAACTAAAGATAAATATCCAAGGTGCCCAAGTACGATAAACTGAAGGTGAAATTTGAGCGAGCATTAACATTGCAGAAAAAGCAATTAACATCCGTAATGCTTGTTTGCCGATAATAGTTAAATTTTGATTACTGGCACTATAAAGTATAATTAAACCAATGCAGACCAAACAAAGTAAACCTATTAACAAAGGTTTATCCACTCGAAAAAATTGCTGTATTTTTTGTAATGAAAATCGTGGACGGTGTTTGCTAATCGCAAGCATAATCGCAGCCTAGTTAAAGTAAATAGCTGTAGTATAGAATAAAATCTTTTGACTTACGCTAGGGTATGTCGTCATTTGGCACGATGATGTACAATATCCGGGTTTCAAATAACGTTGTTTTTATTGATGTATGTCAACACTATCGATTTCTATTGCAAAGTTTAAAGATTTTAAAAAACCTGCGATGCGTTTGGCAATAGGGTTTTTTTTCTTTTGGAGTTTTGTTACATCAGTTTCCGCATTAACGTTTGTGTTACCTCCTCGTGGAGAGGATGTTGTTGGCCATGTGCAATGGACGCAAGCCTTACCCGGTGATACGTTTAATACAATTGGTCGGCGTTATGATATGGGCTATTTTGAATTAGTAGAAGCAAATCCAATGATAAATCCAGATCATCCACAACCGGGAAGTATTATCGTTATTCCCAGTCGTTTTATTTTACCACCTAAACGGCATGGTTTAATCATTAATTTAGCTGAATTACGTATTTATTATTATCCACCCCACCGGCATGTGGTGATAACTTATCCCGTAGGAATAGGTCGAGAAGGCTGGGATACGCCTTTGGGGCCTTCATGGATTGCTGAGAAAATACCTAATCCTGTCTGGACAGTACCCGAATCAATCCGCAAAGATCGCGCTAAAGACGGTGTATATTTACCGGAGAAAGTATTACCGGGTCCTGATAATCCTTTAGGCGGTTATGCAATGCGGCTTAAACAGGCCACCTATTTAATTCATGGCACCAATGATTCGCAAGGTGTTGGACGGCGTAGTAGTGCTGGTTGTATACGACTGTTCCCCGAAGATATAGAAAGTTTATTTGCAGAAGTGGTGCGTAAAGAAAAGGTTATGATCATCGATTTACCTTATAAATTCGGTTGGGAAAAACATAGACTTTTTTTAGAGGCACACGTACCATTGCAAAAACAGTCAATATTTAATCGTTCAACGATGGAAAAGCGTATTCAAGCAAATACTTCAAAAGCTGCTAAAATTCAGTGGCAATCGGTTGAGCGCATTAGTTTACGAGAAAATGGAATACCGCAAGTCGTCGGATATCCGGAGACATCTGTACCACATGTTGCACATACTCATCGAAAAAACAAAAAATCGACTTGATCTCTAGGCTATTGGCAGCAAATCTTTTTTATAGCGACAATGAATATTTATGCGTTGTGTTTCTTTTTGTACAGCAGCTAATTATAAATTAAGTCTACTCGCGGAATTTTTCCGTACTAAGCGTTATATTGCCAAATTATTCCGGAATGTACTGTATGTCACTAAGCTTGATAAGCCTATCGATATCTTTTTCTTTAATCATGGTTGTTTTGTAACGTGGAATCTCAGTAAAAAACAAGAGAAAAAAATAATCGAGGATATTAAATCTTTCTCCATAGATCCTTTAGAAAAAATTGAAATGGATCGTTTCATTTATTATCTCAACAAAGAAACTCGGCTTTTTCCTCATCAACGGTTTAACGTCGATGTGATCACTTTAGAAAGCAGTGAATCTGACAATGTACAGATTAAACTCGCTATCTCTTATGGTTTGGCGCAATCGATAAAACTCGAATCGTATGAAGAATCAGTGAATAAAACAGTGCTTGCGAATAGTCATTTCCCTAAAGAATTAGCTCGTTTTGGGAAAATTTCGCTATCACGCTCGGAAATTTCCAAACGTATTGGTGAAATTTTCTTGACACGAAGTTCCGTCAATCTGAGTAGTGAATATTTAGATGTTCCTGAGTATTTTTGGCGTTATTCAAATCTCGAATCTTATTATGAGATGACTGAAAAATTTTTAGATATTCCAAAAAGAGTAGCGGCTTTGAATCATAAACTGGATGTAGCGCATGAAATTTTAGAAATGTTAAATAGCCAGCTACAACATCGTTATTCCAGTATCTTAGAATCTGTGATCATTTTATTAATTTTTATCGAAATAATGGTACAGATTTTACAACATGTATAAAAACTGCTTCTTAGTGATAAATAATAAACATAAAATATTTATAACCACCTCTAGCAAAAAACTAGAAATATGCTATTTTATAGAATCCTAACCTTCTGTTTACTCCTTATATATTTAGAGGAATATGAACCATGGCTAAAAAATTAGCTAAAAAAAAGTCTCCAGTGGCTAAAGTACGTAAAAAAGCTAAAATAACATCGGCTAGTAAAAAACTAGCCGCTGTGAAAAAGTCTTTTACTAAAACTGAATTGCTCCAATGTTTAGTAGAAAGCACTGAAATACCTAAGAAAAAGATTGTTGAGGTCTTAGATACCTTACAGATGATTATGCATGCGCATGTAAGAGCTGGCTGTGCTTTCACACATCCTGGCCTGTATAAAATTAATGTCGTAAAAAAAGCAGCGACTAAAGCGCGTAAAGCTAAAAATCCATTTACGGGTGAGCCGACTATTTTCAAAGCAAAACCTGCACGGAAAGTCATAAAAATAAAACCATTAAAAAAACTCAAAACAGCTGTTTAGATTTGTTTCATAAAAAGGCGCGTTCAGCGCCTTTTTTACTTTATCTTTGCACTAAAATTTTTGTCTGTATCGCTCACAACGCAGTACTAATAACTGTTTCGCCATTTTTCTTTGAAGGCGGCTAAGCGGCTTTTGCTACGCTCAAATTCAAAGCTTAATCGACCTTTAGGATAAATATTTTCGATAGGCAGAGTTGATGTGAGGATAAGTTTAGAATTTGCATCATAAAGGATATCGATTAAATGGATAAACAGCCTGGCTAGATTATCTTCATATTCGGCTATGGGTTTGACGTCGCTGATTAAAATAGTCGAAAAACGTTGTGCAATGACTAAATAATCCAATTGGCTGCGTGGTATCGCACAAATAGAGCTGAAGTCAAACCATATTAACTGCGCGGTACAGCCTAAATGTGGGAGCATGCGATCATTAATCGTCAGTGCTTGATAATTAACACGGTTTTTTTTGCTTAATTCATCAAATAAGGCTTGCACTTGCGATGGACTCATAGCCCAAACTAAGCCATTTTCTTCACTGACTAAATGCTCACGCCGATAATCAATCATACTATCTAAATGAAAAATACGGAGATGTTGTTTAATTAAAGTAATTGCTGGTAAAAAAAGTCCTCGTTGCAAGCCATTAGCGTATAAATCATCAGGGGGCGTATTAGCAGTAGTGACTAACACGATACCTTCAGCAAATAATGCCTTTAATAATTGTGCTAGTAACATAGCATCGCCGATTTCATGGACCAAAAATTCATCTAAACAAATAACTTTGGTTTCTTTGCCTAGACGTTTAGCAATATGCTTGAGTGGATTCGATATGCCCTGCAATTGAGCGAGTTCGGCGTGGATGTGATGCATAAATTGATGAAGGTGAAAACGAGACTTAGCAACAGGTAAATGATTGTAAAACAGATCCATTAAATAGGTTTTACCTCGACCGACAGCTCCCCATACATACAATCCTTGAATCGATTTTTCTCTGCCTAGCCATTTTTTTTGTGTGATGAGTGCATCATACACGGCTTGAAATTGTTGCATCGCTAACGCTTGTTGTGTATCGCTATGCAAAGACTGATGTAATACTTGTTGTTGATAAGCGGCTAATGGCGTCATATTAGATATGTTGATAATTGCACGATGATGGCGAAAAAGAGTTGCTTTTCTGCGTTTCGTTACTCACATACTCATGTATGCTCCGATACGATACTCAAAAACACAACTCTTTTTCGCTCATCCTAGCACATGTCAATACATCCTAGTGAGCTTCATTAAGTATTGTTGTTAAGCAATCGCGTAATTCTGTCAGCTTACCATGAAAGAAATGGCTTGCACCCTGGATTTTAATTATTTTGGGAGGATGTTCTAAAGAATTTACCCAAGAAAATACAGCTGCAGGTGAGACGATCTCATCTTGATCGCCTTGCACTAATATCCAAGGACAAGGAAACGGCGGGAGTTCTTTAAAGGGAAAATTTTCAATAGGCGGTGCAACACAAATCAATTGTTTTACGAGCCAAATCTTGGCAACACGAGCGGCTACATAGGCACCGAAAGAAAAACCCGCGAGCCAGACTGCTGATCCAGGACAACTTTCTTTTAACCAGCTTAATATGGCTAATAAATCATCGCTTTCGCCGTTGCCCTTGTCATAATCGCCTTGACTTAGACCGACACCGCGGAAATTGAAACGTACGGTAGCAAGCCCCCTGCTATTGAAACATCGTGCCAAGGTGTAGATAACCTTATTGTGCATAGTGCCACCAAACAAGGGATGTGGATGGCAAATAACCGCAATAGCCGGTGGTGTTCGTGGTGTTTCTGGCGAGGTGGTCATTGCTTCAAGATGCCCGGCTGGGCCTGGTAACAACAGTTTGGCGAGTCGATCAGTGGGGAATGCTAGAGTGCTTATCATGTTATACTCTTTAAAATCTTGTTCATTTTAAAGTGCTACAAAACTTATGCAAGCATTAAGTATCCAAGGTCTCAGTAAAATCTATAAAAATGGCGTTATAGCGCTTAAAAATATTGATCTCAATGTAGAAGAGGGCGATTTTTTTGCATTGTTGGGACCCAATGGCGCTGGAAAATCGACAACCATTGGCATTATCGCTTCACTCATCAATAAGACGGCTGGAACGGTTAAAGTCTTCGGGCATAGTATCGATAACGAATTAGAAGTCGCTAAGTCCTGTATTGGCATCGTACCGCAAGAACTTAATTTCAGCATCTTTGAAAAAGTGATAGACGTTATCGTTTATCAAGCCGGTTACTATGGTGTGCCGAGACGTTTGGCCAAACAACGTGCAGAAATCTATTTAAAAAAACTCGATCTTTGGAATAAGCGCGATCAAATTTCCATGCAACTCTCTGGTGGTATGAAGCGTCGCTTGATGATCGCGCGTGCCTTAGTGCATCAACCGCGATTGCTGATATTAGATGAACCTACTGCGGGTGTAGACATCGAAATACGGCGTTCGATGTGGGAATTTTTGCGAAGCATTAACCAGCAAGGTATTACGATAATTTTAACTACGCATTATTTAGAAGAAGCGGAGTATCTATGCAAAAATATCGCGATTATTGATAAAGGCAGCATTATAGAAAATACCAGCATGAAACAATTATTAGCGACGTTAAATATGGAAACCTTTGTGTTTGATTTAAAAAAACCGTTGGTAGAATTACCGCAATCGCCATTTGCAATGCGTTTATTAGATAATGTGACTTTGGAAGTTGATGTCGCTAAAGAACAGTCACTGAATAATTTGTTTGGATTTTTAGAAGGTCATCGTATTGAAGTGACAAGTCTACGCAATAAAGCGAATCGTTTAGAAGAATTATTTTTAAATTTGATTGCAGCAAATAAAAATAAATAATACGAATAAAGATTTAAAAAACCGAATAAAACCAAATCAAACATTAGAGAGATTAAAAAAGATTAGAACTATGCAAGCAAAAGTTTACTGGATCGCGTTTATCAGTTTGTTACGCAAAGAAATAAAACGTTTTTTGCGTATTTGGGTGCAAACCTTATTGCCGCCTTTGGTTACAATGACCTTATATTTTTTAATCTTTGGTAATTTGATTGGCCAGCGCTTAGGCAGTATCGAAGGTTATAGTTACATGCAATATATTGCGCCAGGTTTAATCATGATGTCGGTGATTACCGCCGCGTATACCAATGTGGTGACGTCTTTTTTCGGTATGCGTTTTCAACGTAGTATCGAAGAATTGATTGTTGCGCCCTTACCAAATTATTTACTCTTAGCCGGATTTGTTGCAGGTGGGGTTGCGCGCGGTTTATTAGTCGGTTTCTTAGTGACGATCTTAGCCTTATTTTTTACGCAATTACATGTGTTTAATATTTTTGTGCTGTTGGCTATCGTGCCGATGACGACTATTTTATTTTCGCTGGCAGGTTTTACTAATGCTTTGTTTGCCAAGACTTTTGACGATGTGTCTATCATACCGACGTTTGTGCTAACTCCATTGACTTATTTGGGTGGAATATTTTATTCGATCGATTTACTGCCGAGTTTTTGGCGGCATTTATCCTTGTTTAATCCGATTTTATATATAGTGAATAGTTTTCGTTATGGTTTATTGGGTATTAGTGATATTCCAGTAATTTCGGCTTTAACCATCATATTTTGTAGTTGTGTGGTGTTATTTTTTATTAATCTTTTTTTGCTGAACCGTGGTAAAGGTATTCGCACGTGAGTTTAAAAGCAGGCGTATTACTGATTAATTTAGGTACGCCACTGGCACCGACACCAAAAGCAGTGCATGCTTATTTAGCAGAATTTTTAAGCGATCGACGTGTTGTGGAATTGCCGGCGTGGCTTTGGCAGCCGCTGTTAAAATTAGTCATTTTGCCGGTACGTGCGCGGCATTCGGCAAAACTTTATCAAAGTATTTGGATGAACAAAGCTTCACCTTTAGCCTTTTATACCCAGCGTCTAGCTAAAAATGTTCAAGCCAATTTGGGCGATAAATACAAATTAGTGTTGGCTATGCGTTATGGCAAACCCAACATTCAAGCGGGACTCAAGGAATTATTATCCTCTGATGTATCCTCTATTATTATTTTACCATTATATCCACAGTACTCTGCTGCTACCACCGCCAGCTGTTTTGATAAAATCAGTGAATTTTTCCAAACCTCGTGCACTATTCCTCAGCTGAAATTTATTTCATCCTATTTTGATCATCCACGCTATATCCAAGCCTTAGTCAGTCAGTTGGGAGCCTATCGGAAAGAAGGTAAAAATAGTTATTTACTGTTTTCCTTTCATGGTTTACCACAACGTTGTATAGAATTAGGCGATCCCTATCAACAACAATGTTTTATTACGGCGCGCTTAATGGCAGAGCAATTGCAATTATCCACGGATGAATATCAAGTGGTGTTTCAATCGCGTTTCGGAAAAGCTCGGTGGTTACTACCGTATTGCGATGTTGTGTTACAACAATTGCCTGCCCGCGGTATAAAAAATGTCACTGTAATCTGTCCTGGATTTGCTGTCGATTGTTTAGAAACCTTGGAGGAGATTTCTAAACGTTATCGAAAGCTATTTTTAACAGCCGGCGGTGAAAATTTTACTTATATCCCGGCGTTGAATGACTCGGTAGAACAGGTGAATTTGTTGGTGAATTTGGTTCAGCTTTAAGGGCGTTTGCTCGGTTGAAGAGACTAGCACGTTGATTATCTGTATAAGCACAGTGAGATGGGTTAGTCCGCGTTGGCGTAGTCTCAATGTTAAGAATTGTTAAATAGTTGTTGACATCAGCGATATAGTTTTTGAGACTAAATACACCACCATCACAGCGTTTTATTTCCAACTCATTAATATCATTCTCATTATTTAAATCCAGTTTTAAGGTAGTCGATATTTCATTTAAAATAATTTCAGGAAACGAAGTATCATTAAGGATGGGTTCAGTCTTCATTCCTAGGTGACATAGCGCGGCTTCTTTTATGAAGTAATAGGCTGCTAATTGGCAACGTTCTTCAGATTTCCAATCGAGTGAATACTCGCTAGGGTTATATTTATAGTGATAGCCATTTTCTGGACCAATTAATTTTGTATTTGCTATTAACTGCAAAGGATCATGTATTAATAAGCTAGATAGCTCTTTTTTAGTGATAACTTCAATGAGGGCAATTCCTTTTTCATTGGCAAATATCAGGAAATCTCTTCTAACTTCATTATTCTGAATCTCTGATTTTCGTTTTTTTAACAAACGGTCAATTACTTTTTTTCTGGGAGATTTGCTGTTAGCACTGTTATCGGGTGGAATAGATTTAAAAATAGACAGAATAGTATTATTACTATTCGTAGTTTGGCAAACAGCAATGGCCTTGTTTCGTTTTCGGTCAATGGTTCTTACTAATGTTGCTGTTTTTTGTTCCATTTCTTTTTCTGTAATTGGGGTATTTTTGATGATGGGTGTTAGGTTTTCCTCATCATCATTCTCAGTAGAATTTATTTTTTCAATCTCAAATTTCAAATCGTTTAATTCCAATCTCTTGATGAAAGTTGCTAGTAATCCTTCAAGAAAGTCAGGAGCAGAATTATTCGGTAATACACAATCCTTCAAGTAATTTATGACAGAATTCTTTATAAAATAATATCCTGATAGGTGAGAAACATTTTTTTCAAGTTTATAATTACATTTATATTTTTTTGCTATATCGCTAAATGAATTAAAGTTTCCTTTAAATGCACTATCTAGAGTATAAACAGTTATTTTATCGGATGATTTACACCTATTAGAAAAAATTACAATTTCGGCTACAGCGATTGTTGATTTGAAAGGCACTATAAATAAATATTTTAAAGAAATCATATTTTTAGGGTCATTGGAAAATAGTTTTTTTAGTGACTGGTCTATTGTGATAAGTAAATGCTTATTATCTGAATCATGTTCGAGCTTAGTAGGGATAAAAATAGATAAAATCTTAAGTCCATAAGAAATGTCTATTTTTTCGAACGAATAGTTATTCTCTGTTTTAAAAACTCCAGATTTAACATTAAAACCTTTAGTATTTAATTTTAAATCAAAAATAAAACTTTTCATCGAGTTTTTCAGAACATTGGTGTCAATAGTAGCTTTGTTATTCTCATGTCCTGAAAAATTTGCACTTTCCTTAGTAAAAGAACTACTAAAACAATTTGCTTCGTCATTTGGGATATTGTTATTAGAACCCATTTCAATGTCATTTTTTGAATTTTTTCTAGTTTTTCTGAAAAAATGATTCGCGGCCATTTGTGTGAAACCGCTGGTTAAACCGGCTGCTATGGTATTTGCACCTACAATAACTGTCGCTTCATCTATGGGATAGCCACCATGGACTAATAAACCAGTATTCGTGAGCAGAGGTAAAGCATTTAGAACTTTGTTACTTATGCAATCTTTATCCATCGGTTTTTTATTAAAATAACTATAAGCCCATTGCGCACCAAGATTTACACCATTTAAAATTAAGCTGCTGCCAAAAGAATAAGCAGTGGCTAATTGTATTTTATTTAAGAAATTAGATTGTTCAGCTTCATCTTCGACAGTGGATAATAGCAATGGAAGTGTAGAAATGGCGATTGCATTGGCTAACATAATGCTCGCCTTGGTTAAAGGTTTACGCCAGCTGGTTAAATGCCCTCGAGACTCGAAGTGTTGACTAATGCTTGTAGTTATTCCATGCATCGTGCCTGCCATGATGCCTTGCGCCGCAGCAACCAAGCCTAGAGACATTAATTGAGAATTTAAGGGCTGTTTGGATACGGTTTCATGTTCGTTATTTAAAGTATTATTATCGAATGCATCTGTGGTATTAAAAGTTGTATTAAAGGCTTCACTCAGAGTAGTTGGTGAAGTTGCCTGTTGAGAAATAGTTGTTGTGATTTGAGCTGAAGAGCTCGATGAATTTATCGCTGCAGAGATATATTCTGTTGTAGTTTCTATGGAACTAAGCATGGTGCTCATCGGTAGCGAAGTGGAATTGCTATTTGTTATAGGATCATTGTTTAAAACAATTTTTAAGTCATTTGGTAAGGTTTCTTCCGTCAAATAACGGCCGCTACGAATATCATCGCTAAATGAAATAACTCCTGCGGTACTCTCTAGATCAGTCATGATAGTCGTAGACTCGGTTGCATTGTTTGGCTCAACAGTACTTGCTGTGTTGTTATGGTTACTAAGGCTAGTAATAATTGGCATAATTTCACCTGCGAGAATTAATGTAAAAAAAGCATTTAAAATCATTCGAAATTTTCGCTGGATAGCTAAAAATTTATTCTAAGTTGCTATCCTTGCAGGTTTAATTCCTTGCATTATTTTTGTACAATTTAATTGTAGTTTTATAAACTTAAGGTAAGATTAAATTTATATTTTTTTTATATAAATTTAATTTAATATTTAACCACTTAAAAAATGCTTAAGTTTTGTCAATGATACTTATAGACGAGTAGCAGCTGCGATTCCATAAAAGCAGGATAATTTAGCGAATTTGAGCTAATTATTGATAAGGAGTGAGGCCTGCCTTATAAGCGATAAAATTCAGGGAGTGGATGATGAAAAGTTACGAAAAGGCATATCGTGTACGCTTACGTGAATTATCGGATCGTATCGTGCAAGCACAGGATGCGATCAAGATTTTAGACAGTATTAAATGGGGACCCGAAATTCAGGCGGATTTTTTTAAAAAGAAATGTAAACAAATACCCAAAGTCGATGCTGAGTATTACCAGAAAAATAAACTAGCTTTTGATATCCATAATAAACGTGAAGAATTTCAAGCGCTCGAACGAGATATTAATCGTGAAGTCGGGCAAATAAGCAGCATTGGCAACATCATGTTGCGCATGTGTCGAGAATATCAGGATGTTTTGGATTTATTAGCTGCACGCGGCAAGCCAGAATTTAGTGCCTTATCGCAGGAACTTTATGGCAGTGCCGATGATGCTTTTTATGTGAATGCGCCGCGTTTAAAAGATTTAGTGCCGAGTGTTTCCAAGGCGCTGATGAATATTAAGGATAAAACTCTCAATGAACTGGATGATAAACGCTATAATAGTCAAGAAGCGGCAGAAATATTGAATCAACGGCTGTCCATTTATTTTAAACAGCATAAGTCTCATAAGACTAAAGTGCAAAAGCTTACAATGAAAAAATGGGTCATTATTAGTGATGGCATTGTAGCTGATGCAGCAGCCGGAGCTGAAACAATCAAGATTCGACAAGATGCCTTATTTAGCGAACGTGATTTGCGCATTTTAGAAGTGCATGAAGGTTGGGTGCACATGGGCACAACACTCAATGGCATGCATCAGCCAATTTGTACTTTTTTGGGAAAAGGGCCACCTTCAGCAATTGCTAACCAAGAAGGTTTGGCGATTATTATGGAATTATTTCATTTTGTTTCCTCACCGATGCGGATTAAAAAATTGACGGATCGAGTCACTGGGATTGCGATGGCCGAAGAGGGCGCTGATTTCTTGCAAGTATTTAATTTTTTTCTTGAACAAGCATATACACCGGAAGAGAGTTATAAAAGTAGTGTGCGAATTTTTCGCGGTAGTTTACCGACATTAGGCCCATTTACTAAAGATTTGGTTTACAGCAAAGGTTTTATCTTAATCTACAATTATCTGCGTTTAGCTGTCGAACAGGGCTTAGTCGATAGAATCGATTTATTATTCGTTGGCAAAACCAGTTTAGAAGATCAACGTTTACTTGCTCATCTTTTTGAGGAAGGATTACTGGTTAAACCTTATCATATGCCGCATCAGTTTCGCGACTTAGCGGCATTAAGTTGTTGGATGTGTTATTCCCTGTTCTTTAATCAACTGGATCTTAAAAAATTAGCGATAGATTATCGCAATATTTTACAAGGTTAAACTATGGACGAAAAAAAGCCTGCAGAGCAGGCTTTTTGGTTCGCTATCTTAATTTAAACTCTAAAACTAGCTCCATTTAGTAATGGAGATTTTTGTTGTTGATTTATCGGATTGTGCGCACTATTTCCAGATGAATTTGAAAATTCCGATTCCCCCGAAGATGAGGTAGTCGAAATTCTAATAAGATCACTATCACTACCACTGTTTCGGGAAAAGGCAAAGGTATTTCGATTAGTATTAAAATCTTTATTAATCTTAGTATTAGTTCTTCTTTTAATAGATTGATCAGCATTTATTAAGGCATTATAAAGGTTTTCATTAGCCTTTGTTTTACAACGTTGTTCGGTTTTTTCAATGGCATTTGCATTACTATAGCGATCTTTATACAGTGTAACTTTGCTTAATGGGAAAATAATAGTTTCGCTTAACCCTTGTAATTGTATTTTTACTTTTTCTGAAAAACTATCAGAAGCAGCATCAGTATATCCAATTGCTGCTGTTATTACCCCTTGTAAATTTTTGAAATTATTTTCCATAAGTTTAAATACATTACCTAATTTTTCCATGGCGTCGACAAAGTCCCTTTTTTGTTTTGAACTATACATTTCACAGGCTTTTAAATGTATATTATCATTTAATAAATTTAAAAATGTTTCTGCTGGTTCAAATTGAGCTTTGAGTATATTTAAAATATGATTATTATCTTTAATGCTTTTTTCTAATGCATTCAAAATACCAGAAGTATTTGTTTCTTTCTTTTGTTGCTCTTGATTTTGAATATTTATTTCTAAAGTTTGAATAAGATTTTTTAGTTGATTTAAATTTTCTGTTGAAAGCTTTTTCACTTCTTTTAATTCTGGCAAACAAATATATTGATGCGTTTTTTTAGCGGCATCATTTTCGAATATATTTTTTCTATTAGTGTCATTTTGTAAAGGCTGTAGTAGTTCAATATCATTATTTTGGACGTTATATTGCACTCTTGTATTTGTTTCAGTATCAAACTGTTGTCGATTTTTGGCAGGAATGCATCGAGTCAGTCCAAAATAAGTCAATGAACTGGTTGCCATAGATGTTAAAATATGTGTCCCTAAGATCGCAACAGCTTCAATACCGCCTTCTTTGGTAATAGCCGTTATCCATAGGCCTGCAAAAAGAGGTAACATATTAAAAAGATTTTTTAATATTGATTTTTTCGGTGAAGCATATTTGATACCGGCATAAACCCCTTGCAAAAAAATGCTAGTAAGAAAGGCATAGGAACAGGTTAATAATTTTTGTGAATTAACTAAAGAATTCGTCTCATCATTAGCTAAATTTTCCACAATGGAATAAATCAATGGCAATGAACTAATCGCAAATGAATTGGCGAAAGCTAAGGTGGCACCTAAGAAGAGGCGTGTCGGCAATGAACATTTTTTTTGTTCGGCAATATGCAAAATAATTTGACTTCCGCCGTTTAGGAAACCTGTGAATGCACCGAGTCCCGACGCTGTGCCTATTTTGGATAGCAAGGGAAATAGATTATTTTCAGATGCTTGAGGATTAAGATTGGTATTATTCGAATTAAGTGGAAACTCTGTTGTAATATTTAAGGCATTTTCAGTTTGATTTAAGCTAGTATGATTAGAATAATTAGGTAATTTTGTCGCAATATTATCGCTGACAATGCCTGTTGGCATTGTCGAGTTAATGATTTCAGTTGCATTTATGCTCGCCATTATATCTACATCGTGTTCTTCTTGAGCAACAGATAGGTCAAGATCAGTGAGGTTTGCCGGTTTACAATCAGTTAAATTAAATATTTGTTTACATTGCAAGTCTAATTCATGCTGCTTAATATTTGCTTTAAAGAAAAATGATGCGGCATCTCCTAATTGGTTAGAAGCTAGCCTAGCTAAGCTTAAAAGTTCTTGTGCCTCATGAGTTGCATTAATGGCATAATGACCTTCTGATTTGCGAGACATGCTACCCAAACTTTTAAATGATAAAGCTAATATTTTAAAACTATTGCATGCTTGATTTTTGCTGCAAACTTGGTTTAAATTTTTTATTAGCGCTATAAAATCATTGTGGCCGCTTGCCAAGGCTTTTTCACTGTCAATATTTCGAGCTAAAATACTAAATAAATGATTACCAATCGTATTTGAAAGGCTAGTTAAAAGTGGCGCTTGGGTGATAATATTTTCATATAATTTGCTAAATTGGGTGATGACATGAACCTGATCATGTAAATCTTGATTGTTAATATTCTTTTTTACTAAATTCAATAGAAAAAAAGATAGGTTCTTTGCAGCTTGGGCAAAACTATGGTCTAGATTGTTTTTTTGCAGTAGATCTTTAGTCAATTTGTCTATACTTTTTAAAGCAAATCTATATAACCATTGAAAATTTAAATCTGATTCACTATTGTTTTTTAAAAAATTTTTTAAGAAAGTTATAATATAAAAATGTTGCTCATGATTAAGCGTATCGATATTTATTTCGTTTTTAACGAGTGTAAAATCGGTAAGTGGCGGTTTTTGATTAATATAACTCCCCTGAACGATTTGTTGAAAAAGTTGGACACTTAATGTAACGGGTCGAGGACAATCCTTAAGACCTAACAAATCGACACAATCTGTTTTTATTTGAGTTGTATTTTCACCATTAAATCCAGATAGAAAAGCATAGCCTGCATCTCCATTACTAAAATTTTTAAAGTTTATTGAGGAGATAAATATTTTAGCAATTTCTGGAACCTTACGACTATAATTTTGAAATGTTTCTTTACGTTTGAGCTCAAAGCCCAAGTTACCTAAACTTTTAAGAAATTTAAGCGAGTTTTCTGTGTGATTATAGTGATTAAAGCTTAATCTGTAGGTTAAGTTCTCACTAAGTTTGATTGTATCAACAATTAGTGTATCGATCTTTTGTGGACCTCCGAATGTAATATTGGGGAATATGCTGTCGTTTTTTTCATAATTAAGACCTGATGTTTCAAATTCCGTAATATTATTTATTTTGAGTAAACTTGTTAAAAATTTGATAAATTTCTTAGTAGTTTGAATATCATTTTCAGAAAATTTGCTATTGACATTACTTATTTTATCTTCATACACAACGACGTAATGAGTGCCTAAAAAAATTAACTTTTTTATAATTTCATCAGATAAAGTTTTTATATTAGCTATTATATATTTAGTAAAGAAGTTAAAAATAGTATTAAGCCCTTTAGTTAACAACATTTTTAAATATAAATGTGTAATTAAATTTTTTCCTTCAGAAGTAGCGCATTCTGGATTAAAAAGCAAATTTGTGACTTTATCTTCATCACATTTTAAATCAATTACCAATAGATTTAAAATTTCTTGAAAATTAGATTGGGTTAATTCTGTGTAATTTCTTGCTATGATGTTTTCAATAATATCATTGGGTTTTTTTGGGAGAGAATCAGTTGGCATAAAACACCTACAAAAAAATTAAAAAACGATCTTGATCGTAGGTTGCAAAGCTTAAGAAAACCTTAAGAAAAAAATCGATTTATTTTTTTTATTAAAATATAAATATATTATAAATATTTATTATATATCTCCTAGAGTTTAAAAATAAGTTATTTATTTTCACAAATAAGCGCTAAAGTGATCATTTAATTTAATATTAAAAAAATATTTTGTTATCAGTTTTTTTTAATACATTTGTTTAGCTTAATAATTCCTTAAGATTTACTATCTACGATTCACCGCGTTTTAAGTTTTAATTCGCGAGATCTGCCAATGCCAGCCATAAAACCTACAGAATCAGCTGGGACGCAATTAGTAAGGGATTTGCAGGATGTTTTAAACACTCACTCTGATAAATGGAATTATTTTTTTGATCGTCTAAATTTAATGACGGGAATTTTCGAACAATTATCTTTTCAAATAGAAAATATAAATTTTTTTACTACAGATTATTCAATAGCTATTTTTTTTGATTTTTTAAAAAAATTTATACAGTCAGTACCAATTGATATTAATAATGATCATTCAATTCTCTTGAATCAGATTGATAAATTTTTTCTAGAATGTAAAAAAACTATTCTTGATCAAAAAAACTTTACTCAAGAACAAATCAACCTTACCGTTAGCTATTTTCAGCTTATTCATAGTTTTTTTTGGAGTTCCAATAAACGTTTACTGGACACCAAACAATTAACTTTTACCATAAATGATTTAAGTGAAATTATCACACATATCGTGAACAATAAGGAGTCAAATACGTATATCCGTAACTTGATATCCAATTATATTTCAATAATAAAACTCAGCTTAAATATTAAAAAATTTTTCTTAACTTACCAGCAACAGGATTTTATTTCCGAAAACGTTGAAAAATTAGGCCAAGAAATTTTTAATCAACAAGATTCCCAAGCACTCTTTACAATTCCTCATTTTTTTTCAGCGCTGGCTTATGAGGTTGATTTTAATGCACGTCATTGGCAGCAATTGAATGAGGCCTCCGTTAATGTTGAACAACGCCAGGAAGAGGTCATTAAAACGGCGAAAAAATTACAAGAATTCTTTTTGAGTCAACTTAATGATAAGCATCATATTCCTAGAGATGGTTTAAAATATCTTTTTTTTAAATATTTTTTACAAGAAGCTAAAGAAATAAAAGTTCCAGCTAACAATGATGAAAATTTTTTTGGAAATTATTCCAATAACTATTTTACGCCGCTTCCCTTCAGTGATGAGTGTCCTACTACTACTTCCGATAAATTTGTTATTAAACATTCGGGTTTGACCGACAAGGAATTGGCGGTTATTTGCCAAGCTAAGGCATGTGCTGAAGATAACTATGGTCAATGGCTGACTCGCTTAAGCGTTAACGCCACGCAACTACCAAGCAGTGATTTTACTTATCATGTATTTAATGAGTCTAACTACGATGCAGATCTTAATTACTATGAGAAATATGAACCAATTAGTACAGCTATTTATCAGAGCAGGGAACGCAATGCAACGGTAGCAACAGGTAGGGCCTATGCACAATATCGATCCAATAAACATAATCAATGGCAAACTACCGCTCATGAATATACTCACCATCGTAATTTTGTAGCCTTTGGAAATATACCGCCTAGTTTTAATGAAGGTTTAGCATATCGACTCATATTAGGTCTGTGTATTGATAGCAGTTTTCAAGATTGGTTAAAGGGTAATTATAATAATTATACTTCCTTAGAGTTACTCTCCAAATCGGAATTTATTGGTTATAACCCGTCTACTTTATTGATGTCTTATTTAGTCGATACCAACCCGCCTATTTTTGCCGAGCTTCTTCGATCTTATTGAAATTATACTCTATCCAATATTACTGCAGACAAAATAAATCAATTAATTGCAGAAGATAAAGGTTTTATTTTATGGTTAAACGCTAATATGGAAGCATGCAATAATTTTAATTTAAGTAAATTAGGGGAGGGTGATGGTTATTGCCCAGGCTTGCTAGCTAATGATGTAATAAAAAAGACAGCTCAACATTCATTTCGAACTACAGCCAGTGGGTCTATATCCACAACCACATCATTTAAAAATTCTGGTCCAGGGCTATTGACAGCTAAAAAACTTACATCGGACGAAATGGGTCGAGAACTCATCTTTAAAATTTCTAGAGATGAATTCATAGAGTTTGAAACGCTATTGAATAATGGTGCCAACCCTAATTTTTTTGATGAAAATACGGGGAATACTCCGTTACATTTTCTTTATTATTATGGTAACTGCGAGGTTCAGTATTTAGAATCACTCCTAAAGTATGATGCTAAAGTAGTGCTTAATCATGACGGTCTTTCTCCTTTACAAATAGCCGAAAAAAATTGTAATGCAACACAAATGCTTAAGATTCAGGAATTTTTTGCAAGAAAAGATCATCAGGATAAATTATCGATTACAATCGCTATTCCTGTAGCATCGTTTGTCAATGGTGCTATTAGTGGTTTGAGTATAGAAATAGCGCAATGATATAGTGAATCTAGCTACATACCGAATATTATTTTCTATGGTTTAAAACCTGCTACTTTAGCTATGACTAATGCGGTAATAAATGTGTTGTTAGCAGGATCAGCAGAAGCCATAGGTTTAGACGATCTATGGCTGAGCTTTGCTTATTATTTGGGAATGAATTATTTGGGTTTAATGTTGGCACAACTTGGGGAAAAAGCGACTCAAAAAATCCAAAACAAATGTTTGAATTTTTTAATACCGATCCTATTGTATACCTTCTTTCTCAATCCTAGCTTGATTATCACACTATTAAGTGAAGGTTTAACTGCGCCAAGTTTTCAAGTCGTTATGCAGCCGTTGTTGAGTGTGTTAAGCGGCGGAATATTTTTTAAAGCCGGTGAATATAGTACACAGAAAATTTTTGGAAAATTTTTTCCTATTAATTCAGCGGCCCCTGACAATAATAATGAAAGAACTTATTTAGGCTATTCATTCGGCGGAACACCACAACAACCGCCTTTAGATCTTAAAAAATTAGAAGAAATTCAATTCCAATTAGTTAAATTTAAAGAAAAAATTAAAAATAAAATTACTGCTGACGCATATAAATTAAGTTTTGAAAATGAATTTTCAACAATTGAGGAAGACATTTTTAATTTAATTAATGAAATTAGCAAGGACCAACAAGCTATAAATCAAGAATTATATAAAAATAAATTTGATACGTTTGAGAAATCTTTAATAGGCATACAAAGCAATTTAAGTAAACTCAGATCAGGAAGCGCTAAAATGGAATCACTTTGGTCTGAAATAACTGAAATATTAACTAACTTAAGAGGAATCCGACCCATTCCACACGTGAATAACAAGCTCCGAACTCGTGTTCTGGCTGCATATCATGGGAGAAATACTATTGAAGCGGAGGTAAACGTTCCATTAATAACTTTTGGTAATAGAGCAGACAGAAATTTTAATAATCAGTATAGGGAGTCTAAGTTAGAAGGAATTTTTTCTCTATTTAAACCACAACCAAAACTTAATTTTCCAGAACCTCCGACTGATCAAGAATTGCGGGAGATGGGTATTTCAATCTATGATACGCCAAGAAATAACCAAAAGATTTTTGCTGCAAGGCCTAGCTGTTGATAACACCTATCGATTTATTCTGGACTTAAGCGTAAAATAACGACTTTTTCAAACGATGTCGGTTAACCCACAAAAACTGCTAGGTCTTTATGAAAGCCTGTTGAGTATGTACGGCCGCCAGGAATGGTGGCCGGCCGATAGTCCTTTCGAGGTAATGCTTGGTGCGATACTCACGCAAAACACCAGCTGGTCGAATGCCGAAAAAGCATTAATTCTTCTAAAACAACGTATTCATTTAAATCCGGAAGCGCTGCTTAGTTTATCGAGTGCCGACTTAGAAAGCTGTTTAAAACCCAGTGGTTATTTTCGGATTAAGACACAACGCTTACAGAATTATTGTCATTGGTATTTAGAAAAAGGGAGTTACCACGGCTTAGATAAATTAAGCACGAGCGAGCTGCGAGAGCAATTACTGAAGGTACAGGGTATAGGCTTAGAGACCGCCGATGATATCGTGTTGTATGCCTTTAATCGACTGGTGTTTGTGATAGATGCCTATACGCGTCGATTATTGCAACGCCTCGATTTGATTCAGGGTCGGGAAAACTATGAATTTTGTCGACAGCTATTTGAAACACAGTTACCAAAAAATGTCGATCTCTATAAGCAATATCATGCACTCATTGTCATACATGCCAAGCAGCATTGCCGAAAAATTAAGCCGATTTGTGATGCTTGCCAGTTGGAATCGATTTGTAGCATAAATTTAAGCATCTCAAAATAGTTTGTGTTGAAAAGAAGAATTTTTTGCTGTTAATAAAAGCTTAATTATTAGTATTTAACATACTAATAATTAAATTTTTGAGATATTAATATGTTTAAAAATAAAAATACTATTATAGATACTGGTACCGAAGGAATTTATCAAAGGAGAAAACCAGATGATGAAGATAGCGCAGCAAGTATATCGATAAGTGATGATGAAAATGCTAAACCTCTTTTAAAAACATTCTTTGATACATTACGACGAAAAAAAAATGATAAAAAATCACCAGTCAGTGATATATCTCAAGCACGCAGTGTTGCTTGTGAGGAAGAAAAAAATATTTTATCTAAAGAAAAAAATAACATTCAAGACAGATCCCTGCCCGCAATACCATTAGAAAATGAGGATCAAACTATAGATCCAAAAGAGTCTGATTATGTAAGCATTGATGAATTATCGCTTGAGAAAAGTAATCAGAATAATGGCATAACAGATTCTTCATTAAAAATTTGGAATAATTTAACGCCAAGCGCTAAAGAAATATTAAAAAATATCAATTCACACCCCATGTTTAAAAATATTGTGGGAGTAATTAAGGCATCTTCAGGAAATAAAGAGGGTGATAGTTATATTTTAGCAAAGTTTTGTTTTGATTCTTTAGCTAATAGCTATAAAAAAGAAGAGAGAGAGCAAGAAAACTCATGTTATATGTTAATGAATGGAGTGCAATCGCATGCTACTTTTGCGAATTTATTTGAAAATGTTGAATTAATGATACTTGAAGGTTGGGATTGTTTATTCGATACTAAAGCTAGCATTAATATGACAGGAGAAAAAGAATCAGTTTATATGAATATAAAATCAAGTTTTTTTTCAGGAAGTTCAACAGAAAGAATTCGAGACTCAAAAGACGGAAGTATTATACATTGTGCCAACAAACCTCAATTAAAAACATCCCATATCAAAATTGTTTAAAAAACTATTTTTGATATGGGATTATTCTTCAGACTCCGAATAAGACTCATGAATTTTTAAGCGGTTTTCGCCAGCAAACTTCATCACACAGTCAAAGATATCAGGATTGGTTTCTTTGAGCTTGGGGTCAAGGACTAGGCATTTAGTACGGCTTTCTTGATCGATCATCGGTCGAAGCTGAGGAGAATAGACCATGCGCCGATTAGTAAAACTAGCTAAACAACCGCACATCCGTTCAGCCCAGTCACTGGGTCTGAACTTTTCACCAGTTTCAGTGACTCCTTCTATCAGAATGAGCTTTTCTCTTTGGCTTTTCTGTGCGACTGCGTTTTCTAACATATATCCAAAATTTTTATTAAGTTATAATGATATTATTAAATTGTGATGATATTACTCTAATTTCGGGTGATTAACTATCCATAATTAGATGACATTTTATTGTCATTATAGAGCAAGTAGCCCCGTTCTGCCTTACTCCGTGTTTCTACGTTAAGCGAAATCTTCGACCTCAGAAGTTCGGCTATTTTATAGAGTTCCTGGCTATCGCCTTGTTTTAATTCCAGCTCAATTTCATGGAGTACAGCTTGGCGGGTTGCGGTTTTTACTAGACCTTGATCTAAAACCAATTCGATTTGTGTGCCATTATCCGTCGTTAAATTCCATGAGCTGCGTTGAAAGTCGGTATGAAATAGCTCTAATAGCTGTTCACTGCCAAGGATGGTTTTCAGTTTAGCGATTAAACTGGGGTCGGTAAATTGCTCAATATTAGGACTATTTTGCGTCACAGGCTGATCCCATTCATGCCGATGTTGTAGATCACCTATTTGCTCACCTGCTGTTTTTAAGGTTTGTATGGTGCGTCCGCTGGCTTCGCGGACGCGCATCGACAGACCTTGCTGCCATAAGGCAAGATTAGGGGTATCAAAATAGCGGCTGATTAGTTGCTCTACGGAGATAATTTTTGTACTGGCGAGCTTCAATAAAGGATGTTGATATAATAGATTAACATCTTCTGGAGCTATGCTGAGTTTTAGTTCAATTTCTAAAAACATAGCTTATTCAAGAGTAAGAGCCAGGATTTTTTATATCACGTTTTGTCATCAGCGTTTGATATACTTCTATTTCTTGTTCTTGCGAAGCTGATTTTTCAGGATGGCGTTTATCAAAAGCGACAAGAAATTGATCAATTTCACTGACAAAGTTTCGATCAGGATTAAGCTTCTTTGTTATAAATTTCATGCCGCTTGTTGCTCAATAGCGTTACGTAACCCTTTAATTGCTTTTTGTTCTAATTGGCGCACGCGTTCTGCTGATACTTGATAGCGATTGGCTAATTCTTGTAAGGTAATTTTAGGTTCAGTTAACCAACGATCCCTGATAATGCTTTGTTCTCGTTCGTCTAATTTGGCCAGTGCTTTATGTAATTGATCGTGACTGGATTCAGTGGCATCACTGGTTTCGAGTAAGCGTGCAGGATCGTAACGATTATCTTCGAAATGTATATCGATAAGTGGATAGCTGGTGGTTTTGGAATCGTTATTTTCATCGCTACTGATATCCAGATTCATATCGTTAGAAGCTAATCGAGATTCCATTTCGCGTACTGTTTCTGGTTTGACACCGAGATCGCGCGCAACGGCTTCGATCTCTTTTTGATTAAACCAACCTAAATGGGTTTTCATTTTACGTAAATTAAAAAATAATTTACGTTGCGCCTTAGTAGTGGCTATTTTGACGATACGCCAATTACGTAAGATAAATTCTTGAATTTCGGCTTTGATCCAATGCACAGCGAATGAGATGAGGCGCACGCCTACTTTAGGGTCAAAACGTTTAACCGCTTTCATTAAACCAATATTTCCTTCTTGAATTAGATCCGCAAGTGCCAGACCATAACCCATATACGTCTGTGCAATATGTACAACGAAGCGCAGATTAGCGAGTGTAAGTTTTTTGGCGGCGACTAGATCTTGGTGTTGATAATAGCGTTCGGCGAGTTTGGTTTCTTCTTCAGCGCTTAATATGGGGATTTGTTTTAACCGTGCAATATAAGCGTCAGTGCTGTTAACAGGTAATGACTGATAAAGTGTTTGTAAGTGAGTATTCATGATCCTCTCCGTTGTCTTTAGACTTGTTTTAGTAGGTACACGTGACTTCATAATGTGCTAGAGTATACCGCAATAGATTTCTATTTTCATCTGTACTTTAAAAATAAAGGAAAAATTTCTATGACCGACACTGATTCCCCAATCGTACGCCGCATTAGCGAGTCTGTTCAAGTAGGCTCCGTCCAATTAGGCGGTGAGGCACCCATTATTGTTCAATCTATGACCAATACTGATACGGAAGATGCTTCGGCTACTGCCCAGCAGATTATAGAATTAGCTCAATCGGGCTCAGAATTGGTTCGAATTACGGTGAATACGGAGCAAGCGGCGCAACAAGTGCCTATTATTCGCGATAAAGTTCGCGAGGCGGGATATTCAGTGCCCATCGTCGGCGATTTTCATTACAATGGACACCGTCTTTTGCAGGATTATCCTGCCTGCGCTGAAGCCTTGGATAAATACCGGATTAATCCGGGTAACGTGGGTTATGGTGAAAAACGTGATCTTCAATTTACACAGATGTTAGAAGTCGCGCTGAAGCATAATAAGCCGGTACGCATAGGTGTGAATTGGGGTAGCTTGGATCAAGATCTGAGCTCACGTGAGATGGATAAAAACGCCGCATTAGCTAATCCACGTTCTGCCACAGAAGTATTGCGCGAAACCTTAGTCTTATCGGCTTTGCTAAGCGCTGAATTTGCGGAAAAAATTGGTATGCCAGCGAGTATGATCGTCTTATCCTGCAAGGTAAGCCGTGTGCAAGATTTAATCGCAATTCATCGTAATTTAGCAGCACGATGTTCCTACGCGATACATTTGGGTTTAACTGAAGCAGGGATGGGTTCGAAAGGGATCGTTGCGACCACAGCGGCTTTAGCAGTTTTATTACAAGAAGGTATTGGCGACACCATTCGGGCTTCCTTAACCCCCGAACCGGGTGGTGATAGAAGTCGTGAAGTGGTTGTTTGCCAACAGATGTTGCAGTCGATGGGTTTACGTGCTTTTATGCCCTCCGTATCTGCTTGTCCGGGCTGTGGGCGTACGACGAGTAGCTATTTCCAAGAATTGGCTAATCAAGTTGAAGGCTACATTAAAGCGCGTATGCCAACTTGGTCACAACACTATACCGGGGTAGAAAATTTATCCTTAGCGGTAATGGGATGCATTGTGAATGGTCCTGGCGAGAGTAAACATGCTAATATTGGCATTAGTTTACCCGGTACCGGCGAACATCCGATTGCGCCGGTATTTGCTGATGGACGTAAAGTCGCTACATTGCGAGGTGATAATATTGTTGAGCAGTTTCAAGCGCTTGTCGAGGAGTATGTGGTAAGTCATTATGCAAAAAAAGAACAAGCTGTTTCAGCGGCAAGCTAAGCGCTATGCATTCAGGGCGAGTGTTGTATTGCTAGGTTTATTTTCTCTAGCGACATTCAATTCTGTGCAGGCGCAGCCATCAGTGACTATTCCGGCTTATTTGCGTTTAGAGAAAAAACTAGTATTTTATCAACTGGCTGCGCAACATCCTTGGCCTGTTTTGCAAACTAACGAAGTATTATCGATGGGTATGCACGATCCGATGGTTGCAGTATTGCGGCAACGTTTATGTGCGACTGAGGATTTAGCTGCCAGTGCTTGCACTGACGTAGCTAATCCAAATGATTTTGATGAGCAGGTTGAAGATGCAGTGGCTTTGTTTCAAGAGCGTCATGGATTAAATGACGACGGCGTTGTAGGCGTCACGACACGGCAAGTGATGAATGTGTCAGCAGAGCAGCGTTTGCATCAAATTCAATTTAATTTGCAACGTTGGTCACGGTTGATTGACTTAGCCAATCCTGCTTATATTTGGATTAACGTACCCGATCACCGTTTACGTTTAGTTAAAGATCATCATGCGATTTTGACAGCACGCGTCATTGTCGGTAAACCATCAAGGCAGACCCCGGAGATTAATTCCAAAGTTACACGATTTATTTTAAATCCGTCTTGGACAATACCTCCTGGCATTGCGCACAGAGATGTTATTCCAAAAGCGATGCGTGATCCTAATTATTTGAGTCGTAATCACATTCGAATATTTGCGGTGAGTCAACCGAACAAAGAATTAAATTCCAGTGCAGTGGACTGGTTAGCGGTGAAAAAAAATCTCGGACGTTATATTTTACGTCAGGATCCAGGGCCGCATAATTCCTTAGGCCAAATTAAATTTGAATTTGCTAATCGACATCTGGTTTATCTGCATGATACGCCATCGAAAGCATTATTCGATGCACAACAACGTTTGTTTAGTTCGGGCTGTGTGCGTTTAGAAGATCCGTTTGAATTTCTTGAAGCCTTAGAAGAGCTAGATCCGACATTGCAACAAACAGCGCCACGTATTGAAGCGGCTTTGAAGTCGGGACGTACCACGGTGATTAATTTGAAAACACCGATTCCCATTCACCTCACTTATATTACTGCTTGGGTCGATAAAAACAATGTTTTACATTTTTGGGATGATGTGTATGGTCGCGATCCAGTACTTCCAGCCGATAAAGAACAATTAGCCAATGATTTGCCTGAGTCTATCTAGAGATAAGTTGTAGCGCGCGGCAATTCAGTGAAAAGTTTAAGGTTTTCTGCGTGAAGGAGAACGGTTTTTGAATTTTTGGTTTTGCTATGATGAAGCGTTATTCCTTATTTTATTAAGGTTTTATGGAAAAGCAAATTGAACAGAAAAAAAAGACTGAGCTGGAAGAACATTTAGCTAAGAGATTAAGTATATTAGAAAAGAATATTTTAAATCATCCAGCTTATGCTCGAAGAAAAAAAGATGAAAAAAATTGGCAGACGTTTTTTACAATTTTTGGCTTCACTGCTTTAGCAGGGATATTTGTTTTTGGTACGTTTGGGTGGTGGGCAGTGGCTCTAATAGGGACAAGCTTATCCATTTTTATCGTTGAAGCTGGATTGTATTCGTCGCTTGCAATAGGTTTTAGTGCTTGGCCTTTATATAACATTTATATAGGAATACGTGATTTATTTGCTCCTGAAAAAGTAAAGATCCAAAATAAAGATTACAATAATATTAAAAAAAATCTGATTGAATTAAAAGAACTAGCGGCTAAAAAAAAATACTTATCTGAGAAAATTAACCTTAATCTGTATAATGCGCTTAAGTATTTTCCATCTGGGCTTTCTGCTCAAGAAAATACTAGCTTTGTGCAACTGGATTTAAACGAGCAAATACGGCAACTAGTGCAAGAAAATAAAAAGAATCCTGCTTATTCTAGAAAACAAAAGGATAAACATAATTGGAGTCAAATTTTTCGATATTCTGCAATGACTTCTTTTGTGGGATTAGGTTTGTATGCAATTACTTTCATTATGATGATGGGAGCGCCAGCAGCTATATTATTAGGCCCTATTTTTCCGGTTTTAGTTGTTATTGAAGCTATTGTTGCTTTGCTTATTGTTGGGCCTATAACGGTGAGTAGTGCATTATATGCAACTTATTTGGGAATGCGTGATTTGCTTAGCTCGGCTGAAATTAAAGCCGAAAATAAACAATATGTTTATTTGGAAAAAACGATTGCTGAATTAACAAAATTGGATAAGCAATTAAGCCAGTTAGATGCATTGGTTAACAGTAAGCTTCAGGAGCCTACAGATGTCAGTTTAGCATCTATTCATATTACGAATGAGAAAGAAAATAACGGAAATCTTCCTAAAAAGTATGCTTATAAAGTATTTCAAAAAAACTATCCCAACGACCCTGCTAATCAAGCTCGCGTCGAACCAACATCAACATGCAACAAATCAATGTAATTAAGCATTAATTAATAGTCTTCCACTTCAATAGGGAGACTATGTAAATAATTACTTATCCTTTTTTTCTCATACTTAAGTTTTTTTTAAGCTAAGTACTTTATTATTTATGGGGAATAAAAGTAGTTACAAAGTTTCTCTTAAAAATAAAAATTATAAGAGGTATAATTATGAGCAACCAAGAACAAACTAAATGGGAAATAGATGAATGGTTAGCTGAAAAACAGAAAAATAAATTTATTCAAAATTTAGAGATAATAGCAGGGGCACTGTTGATTGTGTTGTTAGTGTTCGCTATGTTGTTGTCGTCCTTTTATTTAGCAGTTGCAGCCGTATCGTGTTTAGCTATTCCTAAGCTAGGCGAAAAGCTATATAGTGCATTTTTTTCGGTTCGTAACGAGATGAACACTAATAGCCCAGCAACACAAAAAAAGCAAGCGTTAGCTTCAGCGGTTGAAAATGATGGGAAAGATGTACAAGCGAGTCAAATAAACAATCAAGCAACTAATCCAGCGCAATGTGCTTACTTTGATGAACATGAATATAAAAGAAGACTAAATGAGAAAGAAATAACGGAACAAGGAAAAAAAGTTGACTTTACTACAAAAGGTGAATTTGTAAAAGTTCACAGAATAAAATAAATTAATATTCCTCGATTAACAAAGCAGCAGCTACTTTTCGTCCTTCAGACATTAACACTGTGTAGGTTCGACAGGCGGCGCCGTTGTTCATGACTTCTATACCTATTTTTTGTTGATAAAAAACATTTAATAAAGCGGGATCGGGAAAAGCTAAGTTTTCGCCACTACCCAATAATACAATGCTAGGGCGTTGATCAATAATCATTTGTAAATGTTCGACAGTTAAGTCAGCAATAGAGCGCGGTGGCCAAGGGTCAATCAACTGATCTGGCATGACAATAAGACTATGTCGGATTTTTTGTTCATTCACTTGAATAAAATCACTACCGTAAGCGCGTATCTGAAAGCGACCTTCACCAGTATCTAGATTTAATTCCATAACAGGCTATCAAGTTAAAAATATTTGCGTTAAATTATACACGCATGGAAAAATACTTATACTTATTGCGTGCGTAGTCTTGGATTCCCCTTTATTTTCTAACATGGCGAGTGCTGAAATAATGTCAAATAACTTAAATAAAAATTTACCTAGTGAATCGGAACGACCTCATCAGTCTCTGCAATTGGTCACACTAGAAAGTCCAGAGTATAGTGTATTAAGAACACCAGCTAAAACCGTTAAATTTCCACTCGATACAGTAACACAACAATTTATCCAGGATTTACAGATTTTTTTTCGTGAGCTGAAGAGCCCTTTGGGAAGTCCAGCAGGATTAGCGGCTCCACAAGTGGGTTATGGACTGCGAATTATTATTATTCAAATACCCGACGTCGCAAAATCAAGGCGTAAGGATGTTTATGATGTTGTGCCACCTACGGTGCTGATTAATCCAGTATATACACCCGTAGAAGCAGCAGGCGAAAGTAAAGATTGGGAAGGCTGTTTTTCCGTGCCGGATAAAATGGGTGAGGTGTATCGTTATAATGAAATCCATTATACGGCGTACACACCAGAAGGTAAGCCAGTAAACGCAGTAGCACGTGGATTTTTAGCCCGATTGATCCAGCATGAAATCGGGCATCTAAATGCAGAGCTGTATATTGATCGTTTACGTCCAGATTGTCGTTATGATTCCGTTGAAAATGTGATAAAGATGATTAAAGCGATGATTGTCACTGAAAAAAAAGCGAATAACTTTTTGTGAATAAAACTATTTTACGTCGCGAATTCAATTTAGTCGAAAACTTAAGTCATTTGCATCCGGTTTTACAGCGTGTGTATGCCGCACGCGGGATTCAATCCGCTGAGGAGCTGGATTATCGTTTGCAGCAGTTATTGCATTATCAATCATTGATCGGTATCGAAGCCGCATCACAATGTTTGGGTAGGGCAGTAATGCAGCAGCAGCGTTTACTGGTTGTCGGCGATTTTGATAGTGATGGCGCAACCAGTAGCGCGTTAGCAGTGAGTGCATTACGTAGTTTTGGTGCACAACACGTGGATTTCTTAGTGCCGAATCGTTTTGAGTATGGTTATGGTTTAACCCCTGAGATAGTTGAATTGGCCTTACGTACAAAACAGCCGGATGTGATTGTCACGGTTGATAATGGTATCTCCAGCCATGAGGGCGTCATCGTCGCGAAAGCTGCGGGATTAGAAGTAGTCATTACCGATCATCATTTGCAAGCCGCTAGTTTACCTGTGGCAGATGCAGTGGTTAATCCTCAACAAAATGGGGATCAATTTCCGAGTAAGAATTTAGCCGGTGTGGGCGTTATTTTTTATGTGATGTTGGCACTCAGACATTATTTGCGTAGCCAAGATTGGTTTGAAAAAAATAACTTGGCTGTGCCGACTATGCTGCAGTTTTTGGATTTGGTGGCGTTAGGAACGATAGCTGATTTGGTGAGCTTAGATCGAAATAATCGTTTATTAGTGACTCAAGGTTTGCAATGGATTAAAGCCGGTAAAGCACGGCCAGGGATTTATGCGTTACTTAAGCTAGCGAAACGCGAAGTAGAATATCTGGTTGCTAGTGATTTATCGTTTAGTATTGCACCACGTTTAAATGCAGCGGGTCGTTTGGCTGATATGTCCTTAGGGATTTCTTGTTTGTTAGAAACAGATCAAAATCGTGCGTATGAACTTGCGTTGCAGCTTAGCCAATTGAATGAAGAACGTCGTTCAATCGAAGCTACCATGAAGCAAGAAGCCTTTGTTATTTTAGAAAAACTAATTGAAAGAAAGCCTTTAGGAAGGGGAATTTGTTTATACGATAGCCGATGGCATCAAGGCATCATCGGTTTATTGGCTTCACGATTAACCGAACGTTTGCATCGACCAACGATCATTTTTGCTGCGGGCCATCAAGCTGGCGAATTAAAAGGTTCAGCGCGTTCTATCGACGGGTTGCATATTCGTGATCTGTTAGAAACCCTTGCAATGCGTCATCCGCATTTGATTAATAAATTTGGCGGACATGCGATGGCAGCAGGATTGAGTTTGAAAAAAGAATCGTTTGAAGAGTTTACTAAACTTTTTCAACAAGAATGCGAACAACAATTGCAACCTGATATTTTACAAGCTATTTGTTATACCGATGGTGAATTAACCCAGCAAGAGCTTGCTTTAGAACTGGCCGAGTTGTTACGCTATGATGCTGGCCCCTGGGGACAAGATTTTCCGGAACCGCTCTTTGAAGGTGGTTTTCGTTTACTTGCCCAACGTTTGGTAGGTGATAAACATTTAAAGATGACATTAGCGCATCAAGATGCAGGGAACAAACAAATTGATGCCATTGCATTTAATGTCAATCTAAGTCATTGGCCGAATCATCGTGCCGAACGTATTAATGCTCGTTATCGTTTAGGTGTTAATTATTATCAAGGCCGCAAAACCTTGCAATTAATTGTTGAGAGTTTAGATGTTTTATAAACTATGTCGTGGTTTATAATAAAAAAAGGCCGATGGGATCGGCCTTTTTATTTTTTAACGAAATTAAGTTATGTAAATTAAGACTTAATTGAGTTTTTTTCAGTTTGGTCCTTTTCTGCTGCTGGATTAAGTTTATTTAACTCATCCAATTTAGCATTTTCTTTGGTTTGCTCAGGAGCTATTTCTTTTTCCAAAGAAACTTTTTTAGCTCTTTTTCTATAATGAACTGCTTCTTTTTTAGCAGGTGTTACTACAGCGGCTGGTTGGTTAATATTAGCAGCGGGTAAGCTATTAAGATCAGTCGCTGTTTCAGCTGCAATAGCTGGGATAGCTAAAATCGCACTGCTAAAACCGATGATGAGAGTTTGTTTCAATTTCATGAGAGAACTCCAAATTGTTATTTTTGTAAAACAGGCTTTGTATAACAAAGCGAGTGACGCTATCATACCAGTAAAAAATCAGCATGGAAGCCCCCCTATCAGTAATAAATCATGCTAAACCCGCAGAAACAGTCGATTAGCTCATATATGATAGCACCGATGATGGGTTGGACCACCCGTCATTATCGTTATTTTTTCCGGCTAATTTGCAAAAAAGCACAGCTCTATACCGAAATGCTGACAACAGGCGCTGTTTTAAATAATCTGCAGCAGGAACGTTTATTAAGCTTTGATGCCAGTGAAAAAGCTTTGGCGATACAATTGGGCGGTGGGATGGCTTCCGATCTCGCACAAGCTGCCAAAATAGTCGAACCTTATGGTTATTCAGCGATTAATCTGAATGTCGGCTGCCCGAGTGATAGAGTGCAGTCAGGTTGCTTCGGTGCAGTATTACTTAAAGATCCATTGCGGGTTGCCGATTGCATTGCAGAGATGTGTGCAGCAGTTAAATTACCCATTACGGTTAAAACCCGAATTGGTGTCGATGATTGTGAAAGTTATGATTATCTAGCTGAATTTATCCAACAAGTGAGCTTGGCGGGCTGTCAAACGTTTATTATTCATGCACGAAAAGCTTGGTTACAAGGATTAAGCCCGAAGGAAAACCGTGAAATTCCTCCATTAAATTATAATTGGGTGTATCACATTAAGAGGGATTTTCCGCATTTAAAGATTGCTTTAAATGGCGGAATAGATTGTTTAAGCGCAGCGCAGGAACATTTACAACGGGTAGATGGTGTCATGATAGGCCGCGCTGCTTGGTATAACCCGTATTTATTTGCCGAGTTAGATCAACTTCTTAGTCCGCAGAAGTCATTGAGGGTTCCCAGTCGTATGGCGATAGTTTTACAGTATTTACCTTATTTAGAGAAAGCTTTTATCTCAGGAGAAAACTTGACGCATTTAGTCCAACCTTTATTTGGTTTATTTTATGGCGTAGCGGGTGGCAGGCGTTGGCGACAAAAATTATGTGAAGTGTTACAGGCCAGTAATCCATTAGCTAAAATAAAAGAGCTGTTACGAGAAATAGTTCCTGGTATTTGATTTATCTATTTTTGACAAATTTGAGAATAGACATAGGAATAGGTAGCATGTACTATTAGAATAATTATTTTTGCATAGGGATAGCGAGGAGAAAATGGATGATCCTAAAAATATTGACGAATGGCTTGAATCATTATTAACAGCGTTTGAAACCCAACATCAGTCACTTTTCCAATGTGCTATTCTTAGTGAAAACGGGATGGGCTTTATTATGCTTATGACTCGTGTATCAAAAGCGATGAAAAATACAAGGGACGTTAGAAATCTTTTTACTTCGGTTGAAAACTTAGACTCAGTTGATGCTTTAGTTGCAGTAAAAGCATTGCTTAAACTGCAGCAACATATTAATAATTTGGATTTGTGCATTTTTCCTTCCTACAAGGGTCTTATTAAGCCTGAAATTTTAGCGTATGCCAAAATTGAAATACAATTGGATCTGTTGAAAGAAAAAGTTAAAAACTTATATGAACGTAATTATTCAGCCGCCGCTTCGGCGATCAATGAGATTAATGCTGATTTACATCAGTTAAATAAGCAATTTTTTGTAGAGAAAGTAATCAATGCTGACGAATATAAAATTAAAGCGCTAGAAAATATCAATAAACATAAACCTATCTTAGAAAAGCACCGTAACTATAATTATATCATTGCGAATTTAATCCTAGCGGTTTTGACACTAGGAACTGCTTTACTTGCCCATAAAGTTACCTACGGTAGTTTTCTTTTTTTCAACCAGACAGATAGCTCGTATAAAGTCGCAGCACTCAATCAGGTGATTGAAAATGCGAAACTTAATTCTTCCAATTTACAGTCAAGTCAATTTAGGGCTTCATAAATTTCTTGAAGCAAGATGAATCATTGAATTACGCGCTGGAGGAATTTGGTTGTTCTACCCATTGATATAAAGCAAAAGACTCGGGTGCACACTTCAGACACGGTGTTGCGCAATTCGGTGTTTTAAAACATTTTTTTATACATCCCTTGTGTATTAACAACTCTAAGATTGCTAAGGTTTCTTCTTGCTTAGTGCCAAAGGTTTGTTGAATAAGTGAAAGATTAACTAACTTTTTTTCAGCAATAAATTTTTTTAAGGCGAGTAAGCTAATCATGACAGTTCCCTCGGTTGTTGGATGAGAGCGGTAGAGATAATTCTGTTACAGTGATTGTTTTAAAACCTAAGAAAATACGCGTTGCAAAAAGTGCTATAGCAACGATGAGATACCATACAATCGTTGCTAAAGGATGTTGGCTAAATGTGACGGTTTGATAAAATAAAGTAGCGATGGCATACGCAATTCCGGTACTCCAGACCATAGAAAAATAAGCCCAAGCGCTGCCGATTTCGCGTTGCATCACCGCCATGGTCGAAATACAAGGAAAGTACAATAATATAAATAATAAATAAGCAAAAGCTGCGAGCTTGCTAGTAAAATAATGTGACATCACACCATAAACGCCTTGCGTCACTTCCGGTGCTTGTGCTTTAAGTGCCATGGGATTGCTTAAGGTTTTGCCTAGATCATGTAGATTTTTAGGAATAGATAATACCGCTGTTTTTAATTCATTACCTATTATGGATGGGTCTGCTTGTTCAGTGAGCTGCCCCACTTGTGAATATAATGTATTTAAGGTTCCGACAACCACTTCTTTGGCTAATAAGCCGGTTGCTAAACCGACGGTAGCTGGCCAATTATTACTTTGTATGCCCATGGGAGCAAAGATTGGCGTGATGGTTTTTCCAATACTGGATAATAAAGAGTGTTGATTGGCTTCACCGCTGATCAGTTTGCCATGGATGCTAATCGTATTGAAAAATCCTATCAGCATACAAATTGGAATAATAAAGCGACCAGCTTTAAATAAAAATAATTTCAAACGTTGCCAGGTACTTCGAAAAATGGTACCCCAATGTGGCCAATGATAGGTCGGTAATTCTAAGATCATCGGCGTTGTTTCTGCTTTTAAGGTCGTCGAACGCAATAATAAACCCGTGAAGATTGCTGTCAGGATACCTATACCGTATAACGCGAAGATAATGAGTGCCCCGCCTTGTGGAAAAAAAGCAGCGACAAATAAGGTATAGACGGTGAGGCGCGCGCCGCACGACATAAATGGCGCCATCATCACGGTTAAAATTCGATCCCGTGGTGAAGCTAAGGTGCGTGTAGCCATTACTGTAGGCACATTACAACCAAAACCAACAATTAACGGAACAAAGGCTTTTCCGGGTAAACCGATAGCCCCCATTAATTTATCGATCACAAAGGCAGCTCGCGCCATGTAACCTGAGTCTTCTAATAAGGATAAAAACAAAAACATCGCGCCGATGACAGGTATAAAGCTAATCGTGGTATTAATACCTTTACCTAAACCATTGGCAATTAATGCAATTAACCAAACTGGTAAATGCAATTGTGTTAGTACATTGATGCTGCCGTGTATGAACAGAGCGGTGCTACCGATATCAAAAAAATCTTGAAAAGCGCCTCCGACATTAATGGCAAATAAAAAGAGTGTGTACATCACTAAAAGGAAAATAGGAATGCCTAGCCAACGATTTAAAATAATACGGTCAATGCGCGAGGTGAAGGTTATACCCGGGGTGTTGGTAACAAAGCTTTGCTTTAGGATAGCTTGTACCCAAGCATAACGTGCATCAGCTATCAGCAAATCAATTTCTTCACCTAATTGTGTTTTGAGTATTTGTATCAGTGATTGTGCAAAATTAAGTTCGTCTGTGGTGACATAGTTGCGAGCAAGGACATCATCTTCTAGTAATCGACAAGCTAACCAACTGCTCGGTACTATACTCTTCGCACTTGAACCTTTGTCTGTGTTACCGCTTAACTCGCAAGCCTCATGTATGCCAATACACTCCGATTGCTTCGTTTTCGCAATGCCTTGACCAAAATCCAATTGCTGTGAGTATGTTTTTGGGGATAATTTTTCGGTGAGTGCTTGTACAGCGTTTTGCAATAAGGGATCAAAAGAATAAGGGAGAGCCGTATGTGTTGAGGTAGTGGTTGCTAAGGTTTGGCGTAATTCAGTAATTCCGATACCACGAATTGCAGTTAAGGGAATGATGGGACATTTTAATAAGCGACTCATTTGCTGGATATCGATGTGAATACTGCGTCGTTTTGCAATATCCATCATATTAAGTGCGATAATAACGGGTATCTGCATCTCTAAGAGTTGCGCGGTCAAATACAATTGGCGTTCAAGATTGCTTGCATCTAATACGTTAATGACAAGCTCAGGACGATTATTAACGAGATAACTACAGGCAATGCATTCATCCATGGCACAATTATTAGCAACAACACTTAAGGAATAGGTGCCTGGTAGATCAACGATTTCATAGGTTTGTGCGCCGACATTAAAATAACCACTTTTTTGTTCAACTGTGACACCTGCCCAGTTACCGACTTTTTGCCGACTACCTGTAAGCGCGTTAAAAATAACGGTTTTGCCACAATTTGGGTTACCTGCGATTGCAATGATCTTATTTTTTTGCATAGTTTGGTATTTAGTTTGAATATTCCACGTAAATATGACAGGCTTCAGTAGCGCGTAAACTAAATTGGCTACCTAATATTTGTAATTGTAAGGGATCTCCTAGTGGAGCATATCGAATTAAGGTAATGGCAATTTGTCGAGTAATGCCTAAATGCTGTAATAGTTTGCGACAGCGCGGTGCAATATCAGAACTGAAGCCTACTACTGTAGCAGATTGTCCTGGACGCAGTTGTGTAAGTGGAATAGCTGCAGTGAGCATAAATATTTTAAATGAGAATCATTATTATTTATAATAAAGGTTTTTTAGTGCTGAAGCAAGATTTAATATACTCTTCGCAATTGAGTTTTTTCCTAAGCTGCCACTCAATTGTGAGTATAGATTCTAGTCGGGGGTGAGTATTTTTTATGTATTTGAGTCAATTATTAATGGGTGTTGATGTTTCAGTAACGACAGATCCCATCATTAAAGGGCTTTCCCAAGATAGTCGTCAACTGCAGGCTGGAGATTTATTCTTTGCTTATCCAGGATTGAGTAGTGATGGACGTCAGTTCATACAGGAGGCGATAGATAAAGGGGCGGCGGCTATTTTGTTTGAACCAGATGGGAAAGATTCTTTTGATTTGACTACAACACCTATCCCTATACTGCCTATTCATCATTTAATGGCACAATTAGGTCCGATTGCGGCCCGATTTTATGAGTATCCGAGTCGTTATATGCCCGTAGTAGGTATTACCGGCACGAATGGTAAAACTTCTTGCACACATTTTTTAGCGGATAGTTTACAGCAATTACAAAAACCTTGTGGTGTTATCGGTACATTAGGTAATGGTTTTTATGGCGATTTAAAGCCAGGCCAATTAACGACACCCGATGCCATTGAGTTACAGCAATTGCTGGCAGATTTCCGTGATAAACAAGCACAAGCGGTGGTGATGGAAGTATCTTCACATCGATTAGCACAACAGCGTTTAAATGGAACAGAATTTTCTGTGGCTGCATTTACTAATTTGACGCATGATCATTTAGATTATCATGGAAGTATGCAGGCTTATGCACAAGCGAAACGTTCTTTTTTTGATTTACCAGGTTTGCAGCAAGCGATATTAAATGCGGATGATCCGTATGCCCAACAATGGCTAACTGAACTTGCCGAACAACTACCGATATATGCCTATTCTTTACATAAGCCACAAGCAGCATGGTCACATATTCCGCACGTGACAGTAAAACAATTCGAGTTTAATCAACAAGGTTTACAGGCAGAAATCGATACACCTTGGGGTGAAGTGTTTATCGAAAATCCATTTCTAATGGGACAGTTTAATTTAAGTAATTTGTTATTGGTATTGACGTTATTAAAAAGCTTACATTTTTCTTTAGCAGAAATTTCACAAGTGATATCGAAATTAAAAGGTGTAAAAGGGCGTATGCAAGCTTTTCACGCTTCGGGAAAGCCATTAGTTATCGTAGATTATGCGCACACACCGGATGCCTTGCAGCAAGTTTTGCGTGCTTTACGCCCACATTGCCGAGGAGAGCTGTATTGTTTATTTGGCTGTGGAGGGGATAGAGATCAAGGAAAACGACCATTAATGGCTGAAATTGCTGAAAGAGAAGCCGATCACATCATACTAACCACTGATAATCCGCGTTATGAAGACCCATTAAAAATTTTACAAGCTATTCAACAAGGTTTCACAGGTAAAAAATCTGTTTACTCTGAACCGGATAGACAACGTGCGATCGCCTATGCCTTGGCAATTGCTCAGCCGGCTGATGTTGTTGTTGTGGCGGGTAAAGGGCATGAGGACTATCAGTTAATTAAAGGTATCAAATACCCCTTTGATGATGCCACCGAAGTGCGGCGGTTATTAAATCAGTAACATTCCAAATAAAATATTACCGTCTAAAGGTAAACTTATTTGTCAGTGCAATATCTATCACTATAGATTAAAATATTATCTTTTTCATGGTTAATTTAGTGAAATTATCGACACTGGCTAGCAGACTCCAGGGGAAGTTATTAGGTCCGGATGTGGATTATTCCGGACTGAGTCTTGATTCGCGTAACATAAAACCACGTGAACTTTTTATTGCTATTCGCGGTGAAAAATTTGATGGACATCACTTTATTGAACTTGCTAAACACAGCGGGGCTGCAGCAGCTATCGTTGACCATGCTATCGATACTGACTTGCCTTTATTATTAATGCAGGACACAAAAAAAACCTTAGGAGAATTAGCTAAACAACATCGTCGTCAATTCTCTATTCCTATTATCGCCTTAACAGGTAGCTGTGGTAAAACGACGACCAAAGAAATGATCCGATCTATCTTGGCCGAAGTGGGTCCCGTGCTAACTAATTTTAAAAATTTCAATAATGATATAGGTTTACCCTTAACATTGCTAAATTTAAATGCCCAGCACCGTTATGCTGTGATTGAAATGGGTGCTAATCATGCCGGAGAAATAACTTATTTAACCCATATTACACAACCGAGTGTTGCTTTGGTTACCAATATTGGACCCGCACATTTGCAGGGGTTTGGATCCATGACTGATGTTGCCCAGGCTAAGGCCGAGATTTTTTCTGGTTTGGCTAAAAAGGGTGTCGCTATTATTAATGCCGATGATAAGTTTACTGACATTTTACAAAAAGCCTGTGCCAGTTTTCGCAATGTAAGCTTTGGTTTAGCTGACGCATGTGATTTTTCTGCGACTAATATTCAGATAGATACAGACGGAAAAGCTACATTTCTATTACATGCCCCCTGTGCAAAAGAAACGATGATTCGTTTAAATTTACCTGGACAGCATCATGTGATGAATGCATTAGCTGCCGCGGCCGCGGCCAGTCAAGTAGGTATTCAATTAGCTCATATCAAATCCGGTTTAGAAAAAATGCAGCCGGTGCAGGGAAGAGTCATAGTGAGCAAAACAAAAATAGGTGCGACATTAATTGATGATAGTTATAATGCCAATCCAAGCTCAGTCGCAGTGGCCTTAAAGTTATTGGCGCATTATTCTGGGCAGCGAATTTTTGTTATGGGAGATATGGGAGAGTTGGGTCAAAATGCCGTAGATTATCACCGTCAAATCGGACAATTAGCGAAAGAATTAAACATCGATGATGTCTATACTTGTGGTGATTTAAGTAGAGAAACAGCCAAAGCGTTTGGTGCAAGTGCAAAGCATTATTCTAATCATAAAGAATTAATTTTAGCTCTGAAACCGCACTTACAAAAGAATGTGACTATTTTAATTAAAGGTTCACGCAGTGCCCAAATGGAAAAAGTAGCTGTTACTTTAATGGATATGTGTGAATCATAATACCCAAAATTATACTCGCCAAAAATGCGAAGAGTATATCTTTAATTTTTAATCGGAGAAAACAAAGCACATGTTGTTATGGTTAACTGCATTTTTATCAAATTACTATCGTGCCTTTCATGTCTTTCAATATTTAACTTTAAGAGCCATTTTAGCTTCTTTAACTGCATTTCTTATCTCCCTTTTATTAGCACCTAAGATGATACGTACGTTAAGTCATCGACAAATCGGTCAATCAATACGGTCTGATGGACCACAAGCACATTTAAGCAAAGCGGGTACGCCGACGATGGGTGGTGCTTTGATTTTAATTGCTATCGTGATGACGACTTTACTTTGGGCTAATCTTAATAATCATCTGATCTGGATAGTGCTCTTAGGCATCGTGGGATTTGGCCTGATAGGATTTGCTGATGATTACCTAAAACTGATGCTAAAAAATAGCCGGGGACTTATTCCCCGTTGGAAGTATTTATGGCAATCGGTATTAGGTTTGACTATGGGTGTACTGCTTTATATGAATGCAGAGTTGCCGGTAGAAACCCAATTAGTGGTACCTTTTTTTAAGAATCTCTTGCTTCCCTTAGGTGTATTTTATATTCCCTGGGTTTATTTTGTGATTGTCGGTAGCAGTAATGCTGTGAATTTAACCGATGGTTTAGATGGTTTAGCCATTATGCCAACCGTATTAGTGGGAAGTGGTTTAGGTATTTTTGCCTATCTCACTGGTAATATTACTTATGCCAAATATTTAGCGATCCCTTTTGTTCCTGGTGCTGGTGAAATGGTAGTAATTTGTGGTGCCATCGTTGGGGCGGGTCTAGGTTTTTTATGGTTTAATACCTATCCTGCACAAGTATTTATGGGTGATGTTGGCGCTTTGGGTTTGGGTGCGGCATTAGGTTGTATTGCTGTTGTCGTAAGACAGGAGTTTGTTTTGCTCATCATGGGAGGCGTTTTCGTTTTAGAAACTATTTCGGTGATCCTGCAAGTTACTTCTTTTAAGTTAACCGGGAAACGAATTTTTCGTATGGCACCTATTCATCATCATTTTGAATTAAAAGGTTGGCCAGAACCAAGAATTATTGTAAGGTTTTGGATTATTACTTTTATATTGGTGTTATTTGGTTTAGCGACTTTGAAATTACGCTAAGGCGCTCTTCGCATTTGAACTTTTGTCTGCGTTGCCGCTCAATGCAATCCTCATGTAGGTTATATAAACGAAGGTTGCTTATTTTTATGGCATGCCAAAAGCTCAATTGCCATGAGCAAGTATTCCCATTTATTTTAATGTGTTATGCAAAAAAACGAAAAAAAAAATGTTGAACGTAGTTTGGCTTTGGCCGGTGTTTTTCAATCTGCCGCTTTAGTTCGCGATCTTGCTAGGACTGGAGAAACTGAAAAGCTTGCCTTTGATACTAGTATCCAAAGTATTTATACTATTGATGTTAACACTGTGGAGCAAGTTTATGGCGGTACGGTTGGTGGTTTACGTTTAGGTTTGCAAGAGTTAGTTAATTTGCTCGGCCCTATTAAAATTAAACGGGATCGAGAGTTAGTACGGTATTTAATTGGTTTAATGCATCTCGAAAGAAAACTTGTCCGTTCTCCAGAAACCAAAATAAATTTAAGCCGTCGCATTAAACATGCTATTTCTCAAGCTAACTATTTTGCATCTTCACCTCAGCTTATTATCAATAGTTTAGCGGATATTTATGTCTCCACGTTAGGTGCATTACCTTTTCGTTTGCATGTCATTGGACAAGGTAAATATTTAGCGCATGCTGAAACAGTCAGCAAAATACGTGCCGCTTTATTAGCAGGGGTTCGCTCGGCCGTATTATGGCGTCAATTAGGTGGTTCGCGTTGGCAGCTGTTTCTCATGCGCCATACCTTAATAGGTACAGGTAAGAAATTACTAGCCAGTCTTAATTTGAAATAAAATACTCTTCTGATTGAGTCTGAAAGAATAAAACTTTTTACATGCAGTATTATCAAAAATGATAATTATGTTATAATTTATTTAAATTAATTGAAAATATATATTTAATGTTTCTTAATAATTACTAAAATAATAATGAATACTTCAAAGCTTTATCAGAAAAGCAATGTAGATAATCTTGAATCAGCAAGTGAGTTTTCAAAAGTTTTGATTGCATTGATTCATTCCATACTGAATTCCATTTCTAGTCTATTACAGCAGCATTGGTTTAAATCTATTTGTTTTTCATTAACTATTAGCTTAGGCTACTTTGCCCTTTTTTTTATGGGAATTTTATGAATTAGAGAATAAAAATTTAGGTAATGTCTAAATTTATTCTATCGATTAGCGCAAAAAATTATAAAAAAATAATGTTACAATTTTATAATTTTATGCAATTTATATTATATGTCTAAAAAAATTTGCTGAAGATTTATTAATGTTAACAAAAAAGATAACTGATTGAACTTACTGATAAGAGGGATAATAATTTATGAAACCTGATGAAGATAATAAAGTTTTAATCTTAGGTGCTACTGGAAATTTTGGTAGGAAAATAGCAAGAGGATTAGTGGCAAAAAATATTGCCATTATTATTAGTGGTCGCCAAGAAGAACCCTTATTAGCTTTAAAAAAACAACTTTCTAAAGTTGTCGTCGATACATGCATTGATATACTTTGTTTCGATTTTAAAAAGAGACTATCTCAAGAGTTATTACGACTCAGGCCGCCACTGGTTATCAATGCTTCTGGGCCCTTTCAAACCGCTGATTTTACCATAGCAATTAATTGTATACTTTTAGGTATAAACTATATTGATCTAGCAGATGCACGAGAATATGTGAATGATTTTTCGATTTTAAATGAACAAGCGAACAAGAGAAATTGTATTGCTATTACCGGTGCTAGCACCTTACCTTGTTTGTCATCGGCAGTTTTAAATTATTATAAAGATGAGTTTAAGACGATAGATTCCTTAGTATATGGAATTTCGCTTGGCCAAAAAACCGAAAGAGGATTAGCTACGTTGAAGGGTATCCTAAGTTATGTAGGACGTCGCTTAAAAGGGTTCCACGGTATATCCAAAAAAATGTATGGATGGCAAAATTTATATCGACAAAAATATCCTCTGTTAGGAAAACGTTGGATGGCAAATTGTGATGTTCCAGATTTAGATTTATTACCAGGGTTTTTTCCTATAAAATCGATCCGGTTTTCTGCGGGAATAGAAAGTAGTATAGCGCACCTTGGTTTATGGTTTTTATCTTGGTTAATCCGACTAAAGTTTCCGATTAAATTAGAAAACCATGCAGAAGCCTTGCTAAAATTCAGCCATTATTTTGATTCGTTTGGCAGTGATGCAGGTGGTATGCACGTGCTGATGTCCGGTATCGATCATAAGGGAAATCACAAGAGCATTAAATGGTTTATGATAGCCAAAAGTAGTGATGGCCCTTATATTCCCAGTATTCCCGCTATTCTCTTAGCAAAAAGAATATTAGAAGAGGAAATCACTGAAACGGGGGCGATCACTGGTATGAATTTAATTTCACTCGAAAGTTATTTAACAGAATTAAAAAAATTGGATATACATATCTTTTCAGAAGTCAGTAAAAAATTTTAACTACTCTTCGCACTTGAATTTTTGACTATGTTGCCACATGGTCCTTCCTTGTATAAATTGCATTTCTCACTTTAAGAAAGCGTAAAACGGCAGGTATTATTTCAAGTTTCTCATAATAAATCTATAAAAAATTAATTTTTACCGAGCCATTTTTAGCAGGCGTAATCGTAAAGAATTTGCGATGACCGAAACTGAACTTAAGCTCATGGCAAGGGCTGCCAGCATGGGATCAAGTAAGCGGCCATTCCACGCATATAAAACACCTGCGGCAATAGGGATACAAAGAGCATTATAAACAAAAGCTAGAAATAAATTTTCGCGAATATTTCGCATAACATGTTTGCTGAGTTGTTGGGCGCGTACTATTCCCATTAAATCGCCTTTAACTAAAGTAACATTAGCATTTTGTATGGCTACATCAGTGCCAGTTCCCATGGCAATACCGATGTCTGCTTGGGCTAAAGCAGGTGCGTCATTGATCCCATCTCCTGCCATAGCAACGATATAGCCTTGTTTTTGTAATTGTTTCACTATTACATTTTTTTTCGAAGGTAATATTTCCGCTTCTACTTGATTGATAGCTAATTTTCTAGCAACTGCCCTTGCTGTTATTCGATTATCACCCGTTACCATAATCAGCATTAAACCTTGCTTTCGTAACTTATTTAGTGCCGGTAAAGTTGAATCTTTAATCGGATCATTGACGCTGATTAATCCGGCTAATTGCTTTTCAACGATTAAATACATTACTGTTTCACCTGTTTGACGTAATTTTATCGCTTTTTCTTCTAAAATAAAGGTGGAAATTTTAAGATCGTTACATAGCTTTTGATTACCTAAAGTGATAGCTTTATTCTGCCAAATACCGGTTACACCTTTACCCACTGCAGCAGAAAAATTTTCAATCTTTTCTAAATTAAGCTGATTTTTTTTTGCTGCATTGATGATGGCACTGGCTAAGGGATGCTCGCTGTGATTTTCTAAACTGGCAGCTAACACTAAAATATCATTTTCATTAAAACCTGGTGCTGCAATAATGTGACTAACCATGGGTTTTCCTATGGTTAGCGTGCCGGTTTTATCGAGCACGAGTGCGTTTACTTTTTCAAAAAGTTCGAGACTTTCAGCATTTTTTATCAAAATTCCTCCTTGTGCACCTTTGCCCATGCCGACGGTAATTGACATTGGAGTTGCTAAGCCTAAGGCGCAAGGACAAGCAATAATTAACACCGAAATTGCCGCAATTAAACCGTAAGTTATGCCAGAATGTGGATCCAATACCACCCAAATAAAGAAAGTAAGGATGGCAATTACTAAAACACTCGGCACAAAATAACTTGCAATACGATCGGCAAGTCTTTGAATAGGTGCTTTGGATCGCTGCGCTTCAGAAACCGATTGGACAATTTGAGCCAACAGTGTTGCTTTTCCGACGTGTTCTGCGCGCATCACGAAGCTTCCTGAGCCATTTAAAGTACCACCGGTGACTGTTGACCCCGCTTGTTTTTCAACAGGAATCGATTCGCCAGTAATCATCGATTCATTAACAGAACTGTGACCTTGAATAATCTTGCCATCCGTAGGAATTTTTTCACCCGGCCGGACTCTTAGTTCATCATTAATTTGTATTTCGTCTAATGGAATTTCAGTTTCGGTATTATTTTTTATTCTACGCGCTGTCTTTGGGGATAAACCGAGTAATGCGCGTAAAGCACTTCCGGTTTGCTCGCGACCTTTTAGCTCTAAAATTTGCCCCATTAATACTAAAGCGGTGATAACACTCGCTGTTTCAAAATAGAGATTAGCTTGGCCATGAGTCGACTGAAAAGCGACTGGGAAGAGACTGGGAAATAATAGAGCAATGACACTATATCCATAGGCCATACTGACACCCAAACCAATGAGCGTAAACATATTTAAATGTCTCTGCGTGAGAGAAGTCCAAGCTTTCTTTAGAAGGGGGTAGCCGCACCAGAATATAACGATAGTCGATAAAATAAATTGTAGCCAAGAAGAAAAAGTCGCTGGAATGAAGCCTAGAATTGATTTGATGCCTGGGATATGTGAACCCATCGTCAGGAATAAAATTGGCAGGATTAATAAAACACTAAGCCAAAATCGTCGCGACAAGTCGTTTAATTCGTGACGACAAACATAGTCGAGCTTTTTGTTTGAAAGGGCTCGAAGCTCCAGGGACATACCACAAATCGGACAGTCACCGGGTTGATTACGAATAATTTCGGGATGCATGGGGCAGGTATATTGTGGGGAATCCAAATAACTTGGAGTGCCTTTTAAATTAAGTTGTACAGACATAAAGTATACCGTTCCCCCTTAGAGGTCTTACTGGTAATGTTACGCCACTTAATTAGAGAAAAGTAGAGTTAGGAAGGCCTAAGGGGCTGAAATTATCTATAAATAAGCTTTAAGTTCATTAAGAGAGAAATTAGCAACGCTTAAAATAACCACTATTTTTTATATCAGAAATTTTTTATACATAATAGCCGCTATTGCAAACTATGACAAACATCTTGCGGACTTAAATTTTCTTTTTGCTCATTATTTTCTTTCTTACCCGAAGAAAAAAACTGGCAAGAACAGTATTTTCGTTCTTTCTTTTCGTCGGTTGAGGTGGTTTTGGGGAATATCACATCGTAGATCTTTTTAGCCGCGTTAGAAGCACCGCCATAAATGATACCGACTAAAATAGATAACGAAAAATAAGGAAGAGAGTTAAAGTCAGGAAAAAAAGAAATTTGTGGGACTTCGAATTCTTCAATTTCTCTTAATTGCTGAACTATTTGATAATCCTTTTTAGCTTCTAATCCTAACATGACATAACAAGCTGTGCCTATTCCCGCGATGCCCGAAGCAAAGAGTGCTTTTTTTATATGCGTTGTATTACCTGTTCTATTGCATGAACTAAAAGTAAATTTAAATAGTTTCTTTACTTCCAGAAGCGTTTGATTTATCAGTGGCAGAAAAGCGATTCCCTGAAGAGCATAAGATAACTGATTTAAAGCATTGATATAGGGGTTAAAGGGTTCAATAGCGATAGCGGTTCCGTTTTGTGATAAATATGAAATACTGTCTAAAGTAAGATTATATCGACTAAGTTCTGTCTCATAATGAGAGACAATCTGGCTCGATGAAAAACCCCGGCTAAATATCCAGGCAGAGCAATAGGACAGGAGAAAATTAGCTATAATACTCCCGACCGCAAGGGTTCGTAGTCGAAGATTGGATAAGTTAGGATTTTCTCCTTTTATTTTATGAGATAAATGCAGGGCAAATTGGCTGTTATCTCGAATTTTTTCCATCAGTTTTGTTGTAGTCAATTGCGCTGCCGAATCCATACTTTTTAGTACGGCTGATATCGGATTTTGGGAGCTAGAAAGATTTTCAGTTTCTGTTCGGTTTATAAAGCCTTCAATTGTAGTGACGGCATTATCAAGTTCTTCCTCCTCACAGCGCGAACCTAAGTATAAGATTTTAAAATTATTCCCAATGGAACGAAACAACGCTTCCAATGTGAAGAGAGGTAATATACTTTCTGCTATTCCATTACCAACGCCGGCGATAAAACCCATTGTTTTACCTGCGATGGCTTCAACCCCAGTTTTAGCATTAGTCGCATCCAGGGTAGTTGAGAATACTGCGAACAGCCCTATAACGAGCATCTTAAAGTAGTCTCTTCCATGAGCTTTAACAAGAGAATCTCTTATTTTATTCAAATAGGAAGGTAAGTGCTTTTCTAGCCCTTTAAAATAATTTTCAGTCGCCTCCATTAGTTCTTGCATACCGCCAAGATACATGAATCCGGGTGCTAATGAGGCCAGGATAATTAATGAAAATTTTTTAAACACATCGATAGAGTCATTAAAATCTGCAGAGCGAGCCACACCTAAAAGATTAATCGTAGCAAAGCTATAGGTCACTGTATAAAGTGAGAAAAATACGAGTCTTTTTCTTATACTCGTATTAGACATTTCTTTTAAATTATCTATCTCAGCGAGTATCTCAGTCGCTAAGTTTTTTAAAACTATATTATCTTTTTCTGTATCCTCTCGAAAAATATTTTCAAGCGCTATAGTATTTCGATTGTTGTTTATTTTTTTTGGATCGATACGAACAGTTTTTATTATTTCGCGCATTGAATGCATACCCCTTAAATTAATGAAGCTTTCATGTCACATAAAAAAATTTGAGAGAAGTAAGTGGTGTAAGTGTTGGATTAGATCGAGTGGTTGAAGGTGGAATCGAGCCACCGACACAAAGATTTTAAGTTACTCACTTATATTAAGTTATTGATAAAACAACTTTAATATAAATACTCATTATAATTATCACATAAATGCACATAAGAGTATAGTTCTCTTTCGCAAAAGTCCCGCATAAATTTTTACATTAGACAATTATCGACTAAACATCCACGGTGTGAATTTAAAAAACTATTCCAAATGATAATAAAAACTCTATTTGAAACTAGGGATAAATGGGAGCTTTACACTAACTAGTTGATTAAAAGATAAGAATAAGTTTATTATTATCTGCTGCATTAAAAATAAAATAGTGAAATTGGATAAGTAAATAATAAGGATATTAGAAAATGAAAAAAAATCTGCAATTGCTTGAAGCAATCAACATAATCGTTTCAGCACAAACAGAAACAATAGCGGATGCAGCGAGAATAACAGCGCTTCTAGCTGAAGGTCTCGATCTGAACATACAGATTGATCCTGAAAAGCTTCCTCTATTAGATTTTGACCCGCAAGGACTTTCCTTATTACATCTAGCGATCATTCATTGTAAACCATTGCTAGTGAATGCCTTACTAGCCTCTAATAAAGCGAATCTGCAACTTGTTAATAAAGATGGCTCGAGTGCATTGCATATGGTGGTTGACTACAGAGATGATACACAGCAGGTAATCCAGTCAGAAACGATGATGAAGGAAAAACAAATTGCTGAAGCCATTGTTAAATATAGCAATACAATTGATCTTCAAGATAAAGAAGGAAACACGGGTTTACATAAAGCCGCTATTGATGGAAATGTCTATGTTGTTGAATTATTGCTGAAAAAGGATTACCTATTTACTCAACAAAAACTACTCAGTATTAGAAATAATTTTGGCAATACCGTTCTTCATGAAGTTGCACGAAATGGTAAACAAGGGAAACAAATTTTAGGTCTTTTGTTACGTGTTGCTAGTCAAAATGATCTTGAAACAAAGAATAGTTTAAACGAAACCCCACTTGAGATGGTACAAAGATTGGTGAGAGAAAGAAATTTATTCAACAACAACCTTCCTCATTTACTTTATTCATTTGATTCCTTAGACAAAAAAGTAAATGAACTGCAAAATTCCAGATGGAGTATTCTAAACGCTCCCAGTACCAGGGAAACTCTTTCAAATTTAGTGAGAGATCTCACTCAATTAATTGGGTCTTTAAAACTATTCCCTCCGAGTATTCAGCAAACATTAAAGGATATCACTGATCTCATAAATGAACTGTTTAGCATGGATCAAATACTATCTAAAGAAGCGTTGTTAATAGATTACTCAAACCTAAATGCACGAAGTGAAATTAGCCAGTTTCTACAATTCAATAAGGCTTATATCGAAGAATTAAGGGATATAGAAAAAGTATTCTGGCAAATTGATTATTTAAATTGGAAAAAAAAAATAATGGCGTTACCTTCCAGCTTTTCGGATTATCAGAAAAGTTTACCGAGTGCTAGTTTAACTAGAAGGGATATGTGGAAGTCATCTTCTCAAGCACGGCGAGTAGCAGAATATTATCAGCAAGCTATCATAGAGTTTTATAAACAAAACTATGTCTACGCCATTGAACAATTAAAAGAATCTCTTAAAGCGTATGATCTGGCTCCCTATTTGGTAGGCTCTATTGGTTTAGCGGACGTACATTATCTCTTTGGACTCTGCTATCAAAAGCAAGCGGAGACTTCTTTTATTCCACAGCTTCGCTCAGAGAACTACTTGGAGGCGCAAAAGCATTTAGAAGTTAGCCGAGATATTTATTTGCAAGTACAAAATTATATTCAGCTAGAAAAAGTCTATCAATCTTTAGCTGAAATTCAAATCAAGCAACCTACTCCCCATTATGAGGAAATGCAATTGGCTATTTTGGCTAATAGCCAATCCAGCGATAAAAAAAAACTCTGTGCTCATTTCGCTTTAGCGAGTTTTTATGAGTTAAGCGGACGAAATTTACAAACTTCTAATCCATCACTAAAGCAATCTCTCAGGGCTTATGAAGCTTATCACTACAGCTTAGCCTATGAATTAACACAAGGACCCCCTAAGTCTTCGGTACAATTGGTATTGCAACGAGAAATGGGTATCGGTCATAACATAAAACTAGGTACAACAAATATACAACAGTGTGTTGCGGTATTTGCTTTCGATCCACAAATAGGGAAATTAGTATTAGCACATTTTGATAAATTCTCAGGACCTCTGACCTTTATCGAGCAGCTTTTTAGTCAATTTGCGAAAGAAGCTAAGCTAGAGATTTATCTAAGTGGAGGAAGAGATCAGAGTAATACAGGACGCCCCATATCAGACAACAACATTGATCAGGTATTAAAACAGCTTTATATCTATAGAAATCGGATTAACATTATCACATCGGATCTCAGTAAAAAACCTTCTCCACCAGCAGTTTTTTTTGATCCAGAAGCTAAAAGGCTGGTTCATGGTGTCGCACAGCATCAGGATATAAATCTTCATGTTAGGGCAGCAAGAATGAATTTAAATCTCAATAAATTAGGAGATAATGACTATTTGTATCCACTCAGGATAATTAATTATCCGACCGAACAAGGTAGTGTTGAAGGCTTTACAATTCCTGAACAACAACAATTAACTACCTTGTATGACCGTTATTATTTACAAAGTCAAACCCAAATCCATGCTTATAAAGCTTGGTACCATAATCAAATATTATATCCCTTATTACATGTCTTAAATTCAGTAAAAGAGGATTTTAACAAACCTCTACTACTTCACTTTGAACAGATGCAAAATAACTTTCAAATTCCTTGGGATTTATACCAGAATTCTCTTGTATTTTTACCTTCTGATGAGCATTTTGGTTCCACACTTGATTTAATCAGTATGATCAGTGAGCAATCAATTATTGATATAATGCCACAACCGCAAACTTCTAATCCGCGTAAACGCTTATCAAATACTCCATTTGAGGAAACGCCTGAGAAAAAACATTGCACTAAAAAAAGAAAAAAACGCAGCTTCGACTGTGTTGCTGAAGAGAACAATTCTAAAAACTATCGCAAACGGCTCAATCTATTGCAACAAGCCAATGATTGGGTTCACAGCTTAAACCCAGATTATTTACAAAAAGGCTGGATTCCGATTTTAACCAGTGCCAAAAAATTGATAGGTAGAAGGGAACAAATTACTTTTTATAATTTCTATACGCAAGAAACCAAGGAAATTCGCTTAGCGCAGCAAAAAACCTTGCAATTTCGTGAAAGCTTGCAAGAAGTTTACCAAAAGCTGCAGAGTTTACTTCGGTTTACCATCCGTAATCCAGAACTTTCTCTCCAGCTTATACTAAATAATAAGAATGGGATGCAATTTGAGTTCCCTGCTCTAAAGAACGCGCAGACTATTGACGGATTAAATGCAATGTTTACGCTAAAAGCATTAATGGCATTTTTTCGTCAGAACAGTTATCCATCGTTTCAAGCTAAACAAGATCCTTTATCCTTAACCCTTGAAATTCATACTTATGTCAATTTTGCCCAAATGGCCTATGGCACGGCGATGGATACAGTAAAAGTAGCTAGTTTAATTAAAACATTAATACACCAAAAAAGAGTCATGCAAGCGAAACCGGTGTCTATCTTTCGATTACATGCTCGATCCGCTTCAATGATAGCTAAAGGACTCGGTAATCTGTTAGGAATTATTAATGTTGGTCTAGATATTGATGAATTAACTAAGGCGAGAATATCGGCAGAACGAAACCTATTTGCCACACACCTAGCAATGGATAGTAGTGCCTTACTCTTATCTGCAAGCAGTTCAGTTGCCGCTTTTTTGGGAGCCTCCACTACCGCCGTTTTTCTCGGTGGAATGGCAACCCCTTTTTCAGGATTGAGTATTGGGATAATAGGTTTAGTCGAAAGTTATAATCGCGTAGTCACCCGAGCGGAAGCAGTAGGTGATTATTTTTATCGAATCAATGACGCTTATCAGTGCCTTGGTTACGAGAAAAAGAAGATGATATCAAACAATGGTGAAGAAACCTGTTATATGCAACCTAAAGAAAATGCTGTCATCGAAGAAATTAATTTTCAAAAGGGAACTATAAACTTTGGCAGCCAATTTATTTATCGTGCGAAACCCTCAAGACAGGGGGTTTTTGGTAGTGGGAAAGTCAATTGGTTTTCCTGGCCCATGCCCAGTATATGGCTCAATCAAGATCACGCATTGAGTATTCTCAAAGGATTAGGCTTTCCAGCACAAGTTGAAATAAAAAACTGGAAAGATTGTAAAGTTTGGATACTTCCGTATACGCTGGTGGTCTATATGTCCTATAGCTGGTCAAGTCTTCCTTTCGCAACGCTTCTAAACAATAAAGGATTTGATATATTAAGAAAACTCGAAAACCTTGAAGGTTTTCACTATGATTTTTACGCATTTCCCAGCGAATATATTATTAACCAAATTACCGAAAAAAGAAAAACAACCACCATTACCATTAAATTAGACCATCAAGCAAGAACACTAATTATCCCCAAGTTCACAGGACAGGATCGCGAACTTTACACTTATATTCGTTATATCTTTACAGCCGACTCTTTTTCTAAGGGGGGTGAATGTCAGCTTTATCTCAACCCCATCGGTTCGATTCATTTAAAAGAATCCTCTGTGTCAAATTATACTTGGATACTGAATGCAGAAGGACTCGCCAATGATGCGTTACAGTTTACTCAATCAGGTATTACTATTGGTGGTATTTCAATTGAAATACCACAGCATCAAGCAAACTACTTATTTATAGATAAAAAGGGAACGTCCACTTTCAGATTAGATTTTACGCAGCTTAAGCTGGCTCTAGTGAGCATAAACTATCAGCAAGTAAACAAGCATAGTCCTTCCTTGCAAACTTATTTACAGAATCATAACTCGTTTAGACCTATGAACTTAACATTGCATCCCCCTATCATTACGCTAACCCATTTTTCGCTTCACGACGAAAACAATCAAGTGTATCAAGGCAAAGCATATTACGTAGTAGCAGAAGATCGATTCCTTTACACAAATAAAATACCTAAAACCCTCAATGAAGAAGCTAATTTAGTCCATTTTACCCAAGACTCCGCTTATTTTTTTAACCCTAAATCAAACTATCTATGGCGATGCGACAGTGCACAAAATCTTGCTGAAAATTATGTTTTTTTATTCGCGTTTGAGAATAAGACTTCCAATATTCATCTTTTGGCAGGTGATATCTTACCTATTGCAGCCGAAAATGGTGTTATCCGCATTGTCCAACCCTTTATTAATGATGCTCATGAAGTGCAACGTTATGCCGTCTATCATGTTACGAAGAATAGACCGCCGCAGTTAAATAGCTTGAGTGATGATATTCTGATAATGAATTTACATATTTACTCACTGCTTGATAAACTTAATTCAGCGGAACAAAGGAAACAAGGTCAAAATGAACTAAAAAATATCTGTTCGGATCAGATATTTAGTATAAAATTAGGTAATGATTCTCTTCCTCATCTTCCTGGGAAGCCAATTTATGCAGAATTAAGTCCAACAATTCGTATTACTTCACTGAACCAAACACTGAGTTTACCCCCACTTTGGATCGATCAAAACAGAGCTAATCATTATCAACTTATTAATCCAAGACTAGAAAGCTCAGTCATTTTTATAGGTTCATTAGCCACACCTGAAAAAAAAGCAGCTTGGTATTTTTTCATGCCTCCCAATAAAGAAGAATTGGGACGATTATATCGCCAGGTTGAAGGAGACTTACATTCTACTTTGTTGACCACCATGCTTATTTCAGCTTTTTTTAGTGATAAAAATGTTTTATTAGCGTACACAAGCGATGGGATAGTCAAACGAATAGACGCTTTTGGTAAAGCTTATACACTAAGCTTCACCAAAGACTGGACGAGCAAGCAACAGCAATGGTGGAAAGTGGTACCCCATTATCTAGCAGAAAACCCTCCTGCTAGTGCCTATATTCCCATATTTGGAATCACTGATCCATCAATGCAGACACTCGCTGTTTGGTATGATACGCAGGAACAACAGCTTGTGTTAGCCAAGCCACCATTGCAAAAAAACGGCCGACCATTCCAGCTTACTTACTATGGCCAATTAGGAGACAAATATTTTTTTCAAAGTGAGAATAAAATCGTTTATTATCAAGTGGCTAAATCGTTTTTATTCAGCACATTGTTTCAAGGTAGTCGACTCAAGAGTCTGCCTCCTCCTTTAAAGCTTTTAAGTATAGCTGAGCAAATATATCTTTATCAGCAAAAAATTTGGATACATACCCCGAACGGTTTGCTTTTTTCTTTTTTACCTCAGAGACTGGAAAATTGGGCTTTAGAAAAGGTTTATTTTCAATGGTTTAATAAAAATAATTGTATTGATCAATATGATAATATAAAAGTTAGTTTATTTGCTGTTATTAAAAATGAGGCGGAATATTTAAGATTTTGTTTTCATTCGGCCTTCTCAGGTAATAACGCGACTCTTTTTATCCCACCAAGCCTTCTTGCACAAAATACAAGCTTTAGTTTTTCTAATGCCTCCCTTATTCCGATTGAAAAAAACTTAGATCAAGTAACCCATTGGTGGAGCCCGACACAAGACCAGTTTTTTTTAGTCCCGGAGAAAAAAAATGGGAGAGAATGGATTTTTTTAGCTAAGACAGTGAGTCAGGATCATTACTTTTTCAATCCTAAAGAAAAAATAACCTATATCCTACCAGCAGACACCGCCATGGATTCGAAAAAGTCTTACCAAGCTTTCTCGACTGAGCTGGCGCTGCGATCAAATAATATTTTTTTATGGTTATTTCGTGCTCCTTATCCTAGAGTAATGCCCGTTCCGTTGTTTGTAGACATAGAAATACTAGAAATAGAAATGATACTTTCTCCGCAGTTTCCTTGCACTTTATCTCTAAGCGATAAAGATATGGATCATTACCGCACTATTGCTTTTAAGATGACTATGAGTGAAGGAAAAAATATCCCTAATATCTCCGCAACCTATTTTAGCAACATCAACCTTGATTTGGCCGATGACACTGCCGATAAATTGTTTGCCTGGGAAGACGAGCAAGATATTGTGATCACTCACACCCTATATCCATGTCAATTAATTTTAATGAAAGCTATGACTTTAACGCCTTCGATAGCACAATATATGATGGTTCACATACGAGAAACTGGCGTTATAAATAGGAAAATAAAGTTAAATATGCTTGATCTCCAAAATCAGCTCAAAGCTAGCAATGGAGAAAATATTCCATTATGGTCCTCTCAAATAGCACAGCTTACACCTTGGAAAAATCATCGAGAATTCGATCACGCTCTGCTCCATGAGGGTTTATCCACACAGGAATCAACTCGTACTCGACGTTCATTGAATGCTAACAATTTGACGTCTATTAGAGATGAGGCAATATGGGAGTTAGCTTATGACTATCAGAATAAACGAGATCGAATACAGGTTAAGCAAACATCCAAACGCATTAAGAGTAAAAAAATAAAACTACCTTCGACGCAAGGAGAAAACAAAGCTCGGAGTCGAGGGGCTCGCGATAGGCGTGCGTTGACGAGCGAAGCAGGAAAGGCATCACGCCGTCAAGTCATTGTGGAATCGACTGCACGCAGTCCAGAATGGGCCAATCCGTCGCGGACGCAGGACGGTCGCGGCTTTAATAATAGTCGCGTGAGGCGAACAATAACTGGCGACTTTATAACAAATAAAAGTCAATTACCCATTAAAAAAGGTAAGAGCTATCAGAGTTACTTATTCAGTTCAGAAAAAACCATGGAACCAGCGATGCCTAAAAGCAAACAGAAGCAAAATCCGATACTATCTGCAAAAAAACCTTTTGTACAAAACAAGCTAAATCAAAACCAACGCAAAGCTACTTATGGATATCAGGAAAACTATTTTATAAAAGGAAGATCCCTACCGATTGAGTCCAGACAGGGTCACCTATCGCTCGATCAGAAAACCCAACCATTTTCTACCAGTAATAAAAAAATAGGGATATCTCAGATAACAGCACCAGGCGATACTTTGGGGTTAACTTTTCTGATGAGATATTTTTTTCCCAAAAACTCTAAATGTTCCATGCCTAAAAAAATCGCGCAGACCTCCGATAAACTTAATCAACAAAAAAACTTTGGGCAGACTCGAGTGATAAATATTCCCTAATAGTTCCTTGTCTTAAATGTTGATCCATAGCTACGGTGCAATACTGTAACTGCCTAAAGGTCATAAGCTATTTTCAAACAATCAAACCTTATTTATATTGAATACGGTAAGGACCCGCTATACTATTAAATACCATGTCATTATTACCAATGAGTTCGATTAATGCATAAGCCCCATTGCCATAATTAGTATGCCCAAATAAAGTACGATGCACCACTTTACCGGTATTCCAATCAAGCCCTGTCACTTCCCATCCATCCTCCTTTGTATATCCGTTAACTAAAACCATATTCGATGGAATGCTAACGACAGGAACCATGCTAGTAGAAACTATAGCAGAATTAGCCCAAACGGAACGCCAATGATGTGCAGTTGTATCCCATTCAAACCGCTCAACGCCTCGTGGTGGTGGAAATACAGGGCCTAATGCCATAACACCGATAAGAAGATCCTTACTTCCCTCCTTACCAATATTATTGACGACAAATGCGCCGTAATTCTTAACGACCACTGACTGTTCGCTTTGTATAAAAGTAGGTAACTTCTCCTTATTAAACCCACAGGTAACAGGAATTTGTCCTGCGATACGTCGTGACAACGTTCCTGGTTGCTGTTTAAAGTCAGAAGGAATTTCATTACGCCAAAAACCAACCAGATGCATACGATTAGCTCCATCCGTAATAACAACTAACTTATCCGAGTCGTTATCAAAGCCCATCAGTGTAGGTGTTGAGCCTGTTCCGGTACCAATTTTTACAACGGGAGGTTGTTGACCTGTTTCATAAGGAGAGCGCCAAGCACCATCCTTTTCATCCATTGAAAGCTTGCTACCCGTCCATATGACCTTTCGCATCATTTTATCAGAAGCCACATAGATGCCATTATTTTTATCAACAGCGACTGAATTAGAAATATACTCATTTGGATCAAATTCGATCCGATCGAGTATTTTATTTAGGCCCTTATCCACAATGCTAAGAGAGCGATTTCCCAGCACAATGATATGACCATCATACGTCATACTAAGCCCTGTTACGCGCTCTTTGGGATCTGTTTTCACAGGGATTCGGTTAAAGTCCATTGATGAGCGTATTTTTATTCCAGCATTGGGGTTGTGAGGATTGTTTAAAGCAAACGCATAAATAAAATGCCCAGCGTAATTAGCATAGAGCGTATTCTTGTTATCTACCAAGCTATAAACACCATTAGATATTCGGTCAAATCCATTCATTTTATAAATTGATCGGACTGATTTCGCAACATCGGCGACTGATCTAAATGGCTGTCCTAATGCCTCTTGATTCATTCTGTCAGTGACGGGTTGAATATTTGGAATTATTGCGCGAGCCAAAGCCTTCCAATGATTCTCACGCGTATCAATATAGGTAACACCACCCGAGGAAACGCCCCACATATAATCAGAGGATGTCGATGCCAATGTCATAATATTCACAGGTCCGCCGACCACTTGCGGAGTTTTCTGAAGATCGATGTGAAAAGTTCCTTTTGGAAGAGTAAAAGGAAAAGAATCGGTAGCAGCAGGATCCACGTGTGTAATGGCTAGAATATCCGTTGCAAGATAAAAATTTCGCTCAGGTAAAGAAGCGTTTGCAAAAATCGGCGAGCTGATTAATAAAGCAGAAGCCATTAGAAAGATTTTTTGCACTAAATCCATTATAGAGGTACTCCTTAAGTTAGTTTTTAACCCTCCCATTTTAGCTTTAAAAATTATTTAATTTTTTAAGTTTTAGATTTTAGTTATAATTATGAGTGTGAAATTTTCCGTAATTTTTTTGGATTAAATTATAGTTAGTATTTTTTAAAATGGTAAAAAAGGGACAAATTTTAAAATGGATGATTTTTTGGACACTTCTGAATGCAAGTGTTCATGTGCTTGCACAAGAAATGGGTCATTATGCACCGGGCGCATGGGATATCCGCAGTTTTATCACTCCTTCACCAGGACTTTATTTTGCAGTATATAACTATCTTTATACGAGTAACGATCTCAAAAATCAGTATGGAAATTCCATTCAATCCACGATCGTCAATGGAGTACCCGTTCAATTAAATGTTGATATTAATACTTATTCAATGGCACCGACCTTGCTATGGGCACCTAAAAGGAAAATCCTAGCAGCTAACTATGCTTTTATGCTATTTCAGCCTATTGCTAACCCTTCATTACAATCCTCATTTCAAATAGTAAACACAGGGTTTTCAGCCCATCAATCAACATGGGGGCTAGGAGATCCTTATGTTCGTCCTATTTGGTTAACGTGGCGATGGCCTGCCTTTAACTTCTCAGCTTCTTATGGGGTTTATGCCCCGACTGGAAAATACCATAATCGAAGTCGCAGTAATATTGGCTTAGGATTTTGGACGCATGAATTACAAGGCATCGGAGCCTGGTATCCTGATGCCAAACATTCATTAGCGGTCGTCTTAGCGGCTACTTACGACGTTAACCAGCGTAAAATTGATGTGAACATTCGACCTGGAAATTATTTCTCTCTCAATTGGGGAATCAGTCAACTTTTTCCCGTGGGCCGACAGGGTATTTTAGAAGTTGGTATTCCTGGATATGACCAATGGCAAATAACGGATGACTCCGGCACAGCACTTATTGGTAACTCATCAGTAAATCAGGTACATGCCGCCGGACTCGAGTTAGGGTATACCATAATTCCTTTAAATTTAGTCATTACAGGAAAATGTCTTCAAGAGTTCAAGGCAAAAACCCGATTTCAAGGACGAGTCTATACATTATCTTTTTCCATTCAATTCTAAATGAGCAACCCACTTAGCCGGCAAATTCAAGTAATGAATGAAGCCCTTAATTTAATTTGAACATGAATATAATGTCTTCTAGAAATCATTCGGTTTAAATTAATTACGTTAACAAAAAATATTTGTGAGAAAATCCATTTGAAAAAAACAGATATTAAAGATTATAAGCAACGATTGAAGGAAATATTTGGGAGAAAACTAAATAAATCCTTGTAACAAATCAAAATAGAAGGGAGCGATTTGCTTTAAAACAACATGCTGAGCAGGAGTATCGGCAAGTCGAGGCGCTTATGCTGCGTTTACCTTCAAAATTTCTCTAAAGGAGATCGATGCTATGAGTCAATCGATATAAACCCCCCCTTTTTTTGGCAAAAGGGAGGTTTAATAAACACTATTTTTAAATAAAATTATGCAGCTTGTAGAACATACACACCGCTGTGACGACGACGTTGCCAAGCCAGTTTTCTATCAATTAGAAAAGCATATTCCTGCATAGAAATGGGCTTATCTGGGAAAGCCGCCGTTTTCGCTCTATAAGGAAATAGATTATTCCAAACCTGTCTAGTCGGTTGTACGGGTAATATACCAGTTTCTTCGTATTTTACATAAATTGCTTTTAAAGATTCTGCATTGGCTACAAACGTATTTAATAATCTTTTTAAAACTCCTCCACCCTCTACGTTATCAACAATTAAATCAATATTATCGATAATACCCGATAAATTTTGAGCAATAATACCTAATGCTAAAGATATAGCATGCACCGCACGAACTGATTGATCATTACCAGTCAGCAAACTTGTCAGTTGGGTATTAATGGCTTCTAATAGCGAACAGGTTTGAACAGGTTTGTTGCAAGGTATTGTAACGCACATAGGTTTTAGATAACTCCTCACTGGCTTTATTTCTTGAATCAATTGCTGCGCCTATAAGCCCAGCCCCGCCTCCAATCATAGTAACGCCGGCACCAATAACTGCAGCAGTCGCTCCGCCTGAAGGAATACTCGCTAAAGCTCCAACGATAATGACAAGCGTTCCTACAACGGCTAAAATTGCTCCACCTGCAATCATGGCATTGGCTGTTTGGATTGAAGCTTGTAACGCATTTATTGTCTTTTGTAATTCTGCCATTTCTCCGGTATTGGCATTGTATTTAATCTCCGCTTTATTTTTTACTGCTTTAAAATTTGCACCATCTTGGCTGATAGCTTGTCTAAAATCTCCCAATTTAACCGTAATAACTTTTATTTTTTGTTCACGGCTGTCAGCTTGATCGCGTAAAAAACCTATCTGCTCTAGAAAATTATCTTTAGCGCCAGAACGATCAGCGACTACATCATCCACTAATTGATCCATATCATTCTTATAAGTGATAATCAGATTACAAAATTGTTTTAAACCGGTATTGATTCCAACTATTTCGTTATTAAGACCCGATAACCAGGTATTAGCATTTTCTTGAGCGCTTTGTTGAATCTGGGGAACATTGTTAAATTCTGGATCGGGAGGCGCAATTAAAGCTTGTGTGGTCGTCTCAACGCAATAATTTTGTACAATTGTACCTTGAGCAAAATTAGCTTCAGAGATGCATTGTGTCTCACCGGGAATAATGGATTTAGTTTCTAAAGTATTTAAATTATTTTGATAATTCTTGGAAAGTAATGAAAAGTCTATTATTTTTTTATGAATATCTGCTTTAACAATGGTATTACTTAAAATTAAATCTTTAGGCACCTCGGTACAATAATTTTCATCGTTCTTTTCATCGTTCAATGTTGATAGTAACATAAAATTTCCTTATATTAATTAATATTTAATGATGCGGCTAATAAACTTACCTTGGCCACTAACTCATCCCAACTTTGTTTTAAAACGCTCATCAAACGTCTCAATAATATCGGCGTTTCATTGACATCGATGTCATTAAGTGCTTGAGAAATATTGATGAGATTATTAAGCATAAAAATGCATAGGCTATTAGAGTTTTGTATGCTTGCTAAAGTGATGGTATTAGAATTTAGTTGATCGGTTAAAGTCTTATGTTGGTTTTTTAATAATCCTAATTCGGTTGTCGTTGAGTTAAGTTGTGTTACTTTATTTCTTAACTCAGCTTCTTGTTGGCTTTTATTAAACCCAACTTCTTGAATCAATGGCGGTAACCAGAAACAAAAAATCGGTACAATACACGCTATCCATGCCCAATTGAGATCATTTAAATGGCTTTGTAAAGCGTTTATTTCATCTTGCACTACTTTCATTTGACCTTGTAAATTTTTTTGAGTTAATTCAACTTGATAGATTTGAGTATTTATTTCGCTTATTGCTTTTGTGGTTTTTTCCCGCAATTTATTTAATTCGGTGTTGGCATTGTCGGTTTGTTTTTGTATCTGTTGTATATTCGTGTTGATATCGTTTGTTGCATCTTTAAAAACAGAGATAGCTTGTGCTTGTTCTTTAGCTACGCCATCAATCTGTAGATTTGCTGTATTAAAGTTTTGGTTAAATGGAGCATCATAATCCTTAATAGCTTTTATAATAGGTATAATAATTAAGTCAGCTTCGTTGGTTTTTGTATAGGCCACAGAAATTTTTAGTAAATCTCTGTAGTTTATTTGAAAATCGTTAAGTTGTTGTTCAGATAATTGTTTTGTAAAATTTTCATAGAGTTTGATTACGTTTTCATTACGTATAATGTTAGTATCCGTACATTGACACATTGACATGACATATTTCTTCCTTATAAATGAATTTTTTATTAAACTTTATTATAATATTTTGATTTTTTTTTGCACTTACAGAATATATAAAAGTCTCGGGATTTTTTCTTAGGTAATAATGCTCCATAGGGTAAACAGTACGATAAAGCACGCATTTAATGCATGCTTTTTTTAATGCGAAGCTTAGATTACGATTTAAGCTAAAGTAATTAAAATGAAGATTGTCTTAATAAAACTTTTTATCGGATTTCAGTTTTATCGGGGTACCGCGGATTCAACTTATAAGTACAAGGCCCCATGTCCCCGAAATTTGATCGCGGGCTCCTCGACTCCCAACTTCGTTCTCTCCTTGTCTCGTCGATTGTCGATCGGAGTTTGGAGCCGCATGATAATAAAGTGGTCATTGCCATCGTTGATGACCAGTTAACGGTAAAACGATTTAAAAAATTAAAGAACCAACAATTGGTTGACAAAGAACAACCCACACCGTTAAATTAACAGGGCCGATGTCTATTACGTTACTATAATTTTTTGAACTGACTTACACATGAGGATATAAATAACTACTAAATAATAGAAACTAATCATACTTTTGAGATGACTTGTCAATTTAAGTGTAATGCACGGAGTGATCAAATGCTTAAGAAAATAGCATCATTCTTACTGATAACTTTTTTATTTATTATAAGTGCCGGATATGCAATGACTGATCAGGAAACTTATGAGTTAGGCATAAAAGCTTATATTTATGCTTATCCCATGGTTCTAATGGATGTGACTAAACAAAACAGTAGTGTGCCTATTAATCAATTTGCGCATATGGCTGAATTTCCTAATGCAAATTTTAAACAGATAGTTCGCCCAAACGCGGATACACTTTACTCTAGTGCTTGGCTGGATCTTTCTGCAGAGCCCATTATTCTTTCAGTGCCTAACACAAAAGGTCGCTACTACTTAATGCCTATGTTAAGTGCGTGGACGGATGTTTTTGCATCTCCTGGAAAGCGTACAACGGGGACAGACGCAGCAAATTTTGCAATCACAGGTCCATTTTGGCAGGGCAGCCTTCCTTCTGGTATAAAACAAATTAAAGCACCTACCAACATGGTATGGATTTTAGGTCGCGTACAAACAAATGGGAAATCGGATTACGATTTTGTACATCAAATTCAAAAAAATCTTAAGCTAATATCACTCAGCAAATGGAATAAAAACTACACTCCTCCAATTCATTTCATTGTAAATAAGAACATCGATAATAATATTCCCCCTGTTGTACAGGTGGCGAAGATGGATGCTACAACTTTCTTTAACCGTTTTACTGCCTTATTAAAAAATAATCCTCCTCAACCCCAAGATCAGGAGCAAGTCAAATTGCTTGGAAAAATGGGAATAAGGCCAGGAGAAATTTTTGATTCCTCTCATCTTTCCAGTAAGCAGATAGATAGGTTAAATCGCGCCATATTAATCGCCCAGCAACAGATTAGTGATAATGTAAAAAAAACAGGGGTACGTAAACAAGGATGGAACTTGATGCTTATTGGTGGTCATTACGGCAATCATTATTTAGAACGGGCATCGATAGCTTATGCTGGTTTAGGTGCTAATCTTCCTCAAGATGCTATTTATCTGACCGCATTTGTGGATAATAATAACCAGCCTTTAACGGGTAAATATAATTATGTATTGCATTTTAATGGAGAGAAATTACCTCCAGTGAATGCTTTTTGGTCCTTATCAATATACGGTAAGGACAGCTTTTTTATTGCCAATCCTATTGATCGTTATGCTATTGGCGATCGAGATAAACTGCAATTTAATAAAAACGGATCCTTAGATATATACATACAACATGATTCGCCAGGGAAAGATAAAGAATCCAATTGGTTACCCGTTCCTACAGGTGAATTTAATGTAATGTTAAGAATGTATTGGCCTAAAGAGATTGCGCTGAACGAAAAATGGAATACACCAGGTATTCAACGAACCAAAGAGTAATAATTGGCGATTGTGCCAAGAAGATTGGGTAACTGAATTGGCTAAGAATTGCAAAATACGGGGTTGATCTTGCTATAGTTTTTCGGACATTGAGAAGCGAGGTAAACTTAAAATTACTAAGCAATCAGGTGTAGACAAAAATACCGCATACTATGCTCCCTTTGGCTTATTTCTTTATTGTAGAACTTTAAGATATTTCTAAGTATAGTAAAAATGGTTAATACAAAAAATACACATGAGAGTTGTTTTGTATGCCGATATTTTTTGAAGAATATGAAGACCTTAAACGCTCTGAGCGATGGCAAGAAATAATTGATCTCGGTATTAACGCTCTAAAAGACGATGAAATTATAGATAAAGATAAATCGCTTATCAAAACAAGAATTACCAGCTGTTATTATTATTTAGGTAAATATACCGAAGCAAATCAAATGGCTATTGAGGCTTTAGAAAATGCTAAAAAAGCAGGTGATAGCGATTTGTGCGTTAGAAGTTTATATTTAATTTCTGCTACCTATAGAGCACTTGCTTCCAAAGCTTCAGGAACTCAACATGAAGAATATAAGAGATTATCCCATGATAACATAAAAGAAGCGCTGGATCAGATATCAAATTTTGAGGTTAGTAATTTTATTAAAGCCAAAGCGTTTTTTAATGCAGGCGCATTATATCATGATTTAAATTTCTCTTCTGAAATGGCAGAGAAATATTACCAGCAAGCTATAGAGTTATTTCATTCTGGCAGTGATGATTATAATCGTTGTGTAATTCGAAATATTCGGTTGATGATGGATAATAAAAAGATAGTTACTGTGGATGAATTTATTTTTTTTACAAAAAAAATTGAGAATAATATTAATAAAGAAACTAAAACAGGGGTTCAATTTTTACAGTTGTTAAGCAAGCTATTCCTCAACTTTGGAAAATATAATAAAGCACTGGAATATGCTGACCGGGCTTTAAAAACTGCCACAGCTAAGTCTATGCAAACTGAGCTTGGTATACTTAATCAGCTTATCGTTGAAATTAAGAATAGGGAGTCAAGCAGTAAAAATTTAGCCAGTTCGGAAGCCAGTACTATAGAAGAAAAGCTAGAGGAATATGCATTCAAATTTAGATAAATAACTCACGTTACAATTTTAACGTCATGGGCTATTCCTTGATTTCCAATTGCAATAACTGTCAAGTCTTGGGTAGGCTGTAATCTCCAAGCATATATTAAGAAACGGTAAAAAGATAAGGTTAAAAAAACAATTAACTATGGATTACAAGTGGTGCGACAAATCTTAAATTTAGCTACTGCGCCAATAAGATATGTGGAGAAGAAAAACCTCAATTGACTGTACTTCGTTTAGAAAGAAAAGTGACAGCTCCCGCAAAACTCCCGCACGGGAATTTAAGGGAAAGTTTGAAAGTGATGTAAGTGTTTGATTATTCTGGTGGCCGAAGGTGGAATCGAACCACCGACACAAAGATTTTCAGTCTTCTGCTCTACCGACTGAGCTATTCGGCCCAAGAGGCAGGATTGTAATCAATTTCATTAGACTTAGCAATTGGCAGAAGTCTATTCTTTAATAGGCTTTTACGTTTTTGGCTAGGGTAAGAAATTTCATCCTCTTTTTTTCAATTTTTTAATGACTTAACTGAAATATTTTTATTTTTAGCATGCAGAGTTTCGCTAATGGAAAAAAATTATTTGTTAATGCGATTATAATAAATATAGAATGGGGATTAGGTTACATTTAAATAAATAATAATGAGCACATACTCAACCAATATATAGAAGGAGGTGTAAGAGGAGCGCTATCTAAATTTAATGACAAGTTTTTTGAAATTGAGGAGAAATGGCTTGGTTTTCTTTTTAAGGAGTTTTTTTCTAATAAAATAGCTATTGCTTGCTCCCTATTTAACCTGCTTCTTGGTAGATAAACTTTATTAGGCAAAGAAGAGGATTAAATCATATAAATAGTATAGTTGTATTCTTACTACAAGAAGACAGTCTTTTTTAAGACTTGAAGTGTCTATTCTAGAGTAAGCTTCGCCTATTTCTTAACTTTAAATTTCTGGTAAGTTGCTGTATGATTCCCGCCATAAATGATAGAATATTAACCAAATGAAGGGTCATAGGTACTATTTATGTCACGGGTTCCCATAGCAGCACATTGGCGTGATTCAGCCCGCATACCGCGATTTTTTTTAATCGATGCGCGTGCCGCTTTCCCACTACTCTTGTTTTTACTCCATATACGGGTTTGGAGCTTTATATTGGCGATAGTCGCTATGGCGTTTTTTGGTCTATTGGAGCGTTATGGTTTCTCTGTGACGGTTTTTTTACGTTGGTTACGCACGGTGCTTGCTGGGCCGCGTAAGATAGCTATTCCATGGTGGAAGGAATAGCTGTCTATGGAATTAAAACGAGCATTACATGCTATTGCTAAGGCCTTACGGATCAATTTTACGTTGAAGGGTAGACCTATTACCTATGATGAGGTTTTCTCTGAGATGGGATTGTTGCCTGCTATTGCTCGTCGAGCTGATCAGCTATGTTCGCTTTGTTTAGGTTATGGAATTGGTGTCAGTTTCGATGAGATTGAACAATCTTTATTAGGAGTAAAAGCAAATTTTGACGAAGTTACACCCAATATTTTACGCTATCTTTGTATTACGGATGTACTCTGTGAGTTGATGCAAAATGGAGGCTCAACGACTCAAACCCCGCTTGATGAGCTTATGTACGATTAGTACATCGTTAAAGAATAAATCGACAGGCATAATAAATTATTCTGTTTAGAATATGGGCGCCATTAAGTATAAAAAAATAATTTTTAGAATTTTATAGAGGTTCGGATGTCATCACCTTTACTATCAGTTAAGAAAAATCCGTTAAGACTGGCTATTGCACAAGCTTATTATGCGGATGAAGCGATGTGTGTGAAACAGTTATTACAGCAAGCGGTTTTACCTAGGCATGTGACCGAAAAAATTGCGGAATGTGCCGCTAAATTAGTTGAGCAAATCCGTGCGAAGCGTTTATCGAAAGGCGGATTGGATGCTTTTTTATATGAATATGATCTATCCAGTGAAGAAGGTATCGCTCTGATGTGTTTGGCAGAAGCACTCTTACGTATACCCGATAGCGACACCGTCGATGCTTTATTAAAGGATAAAATTACTCAGGCTGATTGGGCTTCGCATCTTGGCCAAAGCCACTCTTTTTTTGTTAATGCCAGTACCTGGGGTTTAGTGTTAACGGGGAAATTATTACAGTCCGAGCAAACCAGCGGTTTGGGAAATGTACTCCGTCGCTTTGTTGGTCGAAGTAGTGCGCCTATTATTCGTAAAGCAGTCAAACAAGCAATGCAGGTGTTAGGTCGCCAATTTGTCATGGGTCAAGGAATTGATGAAGCCTTGAAACGGGCGGAAACGTATGAAGCAAAGGGTTATCGTTTTTCCTATGATATGTTGGGCGAGGCAGCGCGTACCGAGAAAGATGCTGAGCGCTATTTTCAAGCCTATCAAACTGCAATCATCGCTATAGGTAAGGCCGCATTAGGCAAATCGCTGAATGATGCGCCCGGTATTTCAGTGAAATTATCGGCACTACATCCACGTTATGAGTTTGCTAAAAAAGAGGTAGTGGTTCCTTTTTTAATTAAGCAATTAAAAACATTAGCATTAGCGGCGCAAGCTAATAATATGACGCTGACGGTCGATGCTGAAGAGGCCGATCGCTTAGATATTTCCTTAGATATTATTGCTGCAGTATTTTGTGATCCAGATTTAGCGCATTGGGAAGGGTTTGGTTTGGCCGTGCAAGCATATCAAAAACGTGCGCCTTACGTGATCGATTGGCTGGTTGATCTCGCTAAAAAACAAAATAAACGTTGGATGGTTCGATTAATTAAAGGCGCTTATTGGGATACCGAAATTAAAAATGCACAATTAAAAGGATTACAATCCTATCCAGTCTTTACACGCAAAGCAGCAACAGATGTTTGTTTTGTTGCTTGTGCAAAAAAAATACTAGAACACTCAGCACAAATCTATCCACAGTTTGCTACACATAATGCTTATACGCTAGCCACAATACTTGAATTGGCCGGAAAGAATCGAGATTTTGAGATGCAATGTTTACATGGCATGGGTTATACCTTATATGATCATGTCGTAGGACCTCAGCATCTTAATATTCCTTGTCGTATCTATGCACCCGTAGGTGGACATGAAGATTTATTGGCTTATTTGGTGAGACGTTTGCTAGAAAATGGCGCAAATACTTCTTTTGTGAATCGTATCATTGATCCAAATATTCCTATAGAAGAAATGCTAGAAGATCCTGTACAAAAAATGGTTCAGATCGATAAGATGATACCGCATCCTAGAATTCCTTTACCCAGGGATATTTATGAACCTGGGCGTAAAAATTCAAAAGGTATCGATTTTTCAGATAGCGAAACCTGGGAACCATTGGCTAATCAAATAGAAATTGTCTCTAAAAAATCGTATATCGCTGGGCCTTTAATTAGTGGTGTTTTAGTCGAGGGTGAGAAAAAACGAGCTATTACTAATCCAGCCAATCCACAAGAGATCATTGGATATGTGAGTTTAGCCAGTACAGAACTATTGGAGCAGGCAATAAGTCATGCTCATGAAATAAACTTTACTTGGGCCAACACACCCATTGAAACACGCGCTGTCTGCTTAGAACGTGCGGCGGATCTGTTTGAGCATCGCTTAAGTGAGTTTATGGCTTTAGCTGTCAAGGAGGGGGGGAAAACACTCAACGATGCACTGGCTGAAGTGCGAGAAGCCATTGATTTTTGTCGTTATTATGCGATGCGCGCGCGCTTAGATTTAGCCCCACAATTATTACCGGGTCCGACCGGCGAGGAAAATTGGCTAAGTTTTCAAGGTCGCGGTGTGATTGCGTGTATTAGTCCCTGGAATTTCCCTTTAGCGATTTTTATTGGTCAAATAACCGCCGCTTTAGTGACCGGGAATACGGTGATTGCTAAGCCTGCGAGCCAAACACCTTTAATCGCAACCGCAGCGGTACAGCTTTTACACGAAGCCGGAATTCCAGGCGATGTATTACAACTTCTACCCGCCAGTGGTGCGATTATTGGGCCAAAGATAACCTTTGATCCACGGATTAAAGGCATTGTATTTACCGGTTCCACGGAAACAGCACGTGAAATTAATCAAGGTTTAGCCAGTCGTGAAGGCGGAATCTTACCTTTCATTGCAGAGACCGGTGGACAGAATGCCATGATCGTGGATAGCTCAGCGCTTAAGGAACAAGTGGTGGTGGATGTCTTGAATTCGGCTTTTGGTAGCGCCGGACAACGTTGTTCAGCATTGCGTGTATTGTTCGTTCAGGAAGAAATGGCAGATTCCTTAATTGCAATGATCTGTGGAGCGATGGCCGAACTCAATTTAGGTGATCCTAGCCAATTGTTTACGGATGTGGGCCCTGTGATCGATAGTGCGGCTAAGAATACCTTACAAGAACATTTTGATCATATGTCCCAAACAGCTAAATTACTTTACCAATGTAAATTGCCGAATGAGTTAGATCAAACAAATTTTTTTGCGCCTAGTCTTTTTGAATTAAAGAATTTGGATCTTTTAAAACGTGAAGTTTTTGGCCCTATCTTGCATGTTATTCGATATACCGCAAAAGATCGCGAACAAGTAATCCAGTCTATCAATCGTACCGGATATGGCTTGACCTTAGGGATACAAAGTCGGATTCAACAGACGGTAGAGTCGATTTCACGTCAGGTGCATGTCGGAAATCAATATGTTAACCGGTCTATGATAGGTGCAGTGGTGGGTGTGCAACCCTTTGGTGGTGAAGGCCTTTCTGGAACGGGACCTAAAGCAGGCGGGCCCCATTATTTACCTCGTTTGTGCTTAGAACGTTCCTTATCCATCAATACAACAGCGGCTGGAGGTAATGCCTCGTTGCTTTGCCTGGAGGAGTAATGGATCATAGTTTTGTCTTTTCTATTTTTGTTATTTTTACAGGCGCTGCCGTATTAGCAACGATTGCACTCTATACACGTCAATCTTTGTTAGTCGCGTATATTTTATTAGGCTTAATATTAGGTCCTAGTTGTTTGAAGTTAGTGCCAAACTTAGGTTTGGCACGCGGTATTGGCGATATAGGCATCATCTTTTTGTTATTTTTAGTAGGTCTGGATTTAACACCGCAAGAGTTCTATCGAAGCTTACGTAAAACTGCCATAGTGACGTTAGTTTTCAGTGCGTTGTTTACAACCATAGGTTTTGCCGTCGGTTATTTGTTTAGCTTTACACTCCTAGAAAGTTTATTAATAGGTGCCAGTTTAATTTTTTCAAGTACGATTATTGGCCTTAAATTATTGCCCACGTTAGCGCTACATCATAAACCGATTGGTGAAACGATGATTAGTGTTTTGTTACTGCAAGACTTATTGGCAATAGGTATGTTGTTATTTGTGCATGGTGCACATTTGACCGGTTCAAAATTAGCGGATCTTGGCTTAACTTTAATTACTTTTCCTTCCTTACTCGCTTTTGCTTTTGTCGTACAACGTTATTTCATTAGTAAATTATTTATTCGTTTTGATCGTGTTCAAGAATATCTTTTTTTAGTTGCCCTAGGTTGGTGTTTAGGATTAGCAGAATTGTCTCGTGCATTAGGCCTATCCGCGGAAATAGGCGCTTTTTTAGCCGGTGTGTCCATAGCAGAAGGGCCGATTGCGGTTTTCATTGCGGACAATTTAAAACCACTGCGTGATTTTTGTTTAATTATGTTTTTCTTTGCTATTGGTGCAAGTTTTGATTTACATTATTTACCGATTGTTATTATACCGGCTTGCTTATTAGCAGTGCTGGTATTATTAATTAAACCCTGGCTGTTTCAGGTATTATTGCAAATGTCAGGTGAAAAAAAATACATAGCTCGCGAAGTGGGCGTACGTTTAGGACAAGCCAGTGAATTTTCTTTATTGATCGCTTATTTAGCGGCAGAAACAACACCGGCCTTAATCGGAGATAAAGCAAACTATTTGATTCAAGCCGTCACTATTTTGACGTTTGTAGGTTCATCTTATTGGGTTGTTTTACGCTACCCTACACCTTTGGCCTTGAATGAAAAGATGAGAGTAGACTAAACTATGCTTTATCAATATGACTAGATCCGCGAAAAATTGTATTTTGAATATAGCGCGCGGCGTCGGCTTTTCGAGGAGCGGAGTTTACGTAGATGTAAATGAATATCGCAATTAAAGTCGGCAACAAAGCGATGCAACAAAAGACGGTTTTTCGCCAAATCTAATTTGAATAATAATTTTTTATAGGAGGGCTGGGATGCCCGGAGGAAGATTATGACATTTATTACATTGTTACTGTGCCTAGGCCTAGAACGTTTCCTACATCGAGGTAACTTTTTAGCCCGTTTTAATTGGTTTGAACAATATGTCAGCAAAATTGATGACATTAGTAAAAATAAAACATGGTCACAGCAATATTTTATCCCTTTAATATTAGTGGTATTACCTATCGCTATACCCGTGGCAGTGATTTATTTTTTAAGTGCCGCTTTTATCCAAGGTTTATTAGCCTTTTTAATTGGCGCCATGGTACTTTTTTATTGTTTGGGACCTATCAATATTTTTGATACTAAGCAAATACACCAGCCGATATTTTGGCAGGCCAATGAGTCATTGTTTGCTGTGATTTTTTGGATGGCGTTGTTAGGGCCTATCGCGGCATTAGTATATCGTTTAGTTGAACGTTCTGCACACATCCATGCTAGTTATCCTGCTTTAGGAAAATCAGCTCAGCAAGTTCGGGCATTGTTGGATTGGTTACCGGTACGTTTATTTTCAATATTATTCGCCTTAGCAGGTAATTTTGTTCAAACCAGTCAATTTTGTTTTGATTATTTGCTAAAAGATGTTTCATTTAATCGAGAGTTGATTGAAAAAAGTGGACGTATTGCATTAGGATTAGACGAAACAGCCGAATTTACAAATGAGAATTATGGTTCTGCTCTAAAGCTCATAGACCGGGATTTAATTCTATTTTTAATTATCGTATTCGCCGTTACGCTGGGTGTGCTGTTATAATTTGGCTACCTAAACAGTTAGTACAAAAAATAATCATCAATAGAAGAATTTCTAAAGGGTAAGTTTCTTATGACACAGCATACTCCTTACTTAGATAAGGATCCGCTTGAAACCAAAGAGTGGTTAGATGCACTTTTATCTATTTTAAAGATGGAAGGTGCAGATAGAGCACAGTTTCTTATCCAAAAGCTTATCAATAAGGCACGGCAACGAGGTCTAGACCTTAGCGCCTGTTTACACACTCCTTATATAAATACGATTCCCCTCGAGCTTGAACCTTCTTTTCCTGGCGATGAAAAGCTAGAGAAACGGATAGCTGCATTAATTCGTTGGAATGCTGTGATGATGGTATTACAAGCAGGAAAGGTTTCTACGGAATTGGGTGGTCATATCGCAACCTATGCTTCAGCGGCAACCTTGTACGAAGTGGGCTTTAATCATTTTTTTCATGCGGCGAATTCTGAACACGCTGGCGATTTATTGTATATCCAAGGACATTCTTCACCAGGTATTTATGCACGCGCATTTTTAGAAGGACGTTTAACCAACGAACAATTAGCTCATTTTCGTCAAGAAATTGGTGGAAAAGGGTTATCTTCTTACCCTCATCCATGGCTAATGCCAGAATTTTGGCAATTTCCCACTGTTTCTATGGGCTTAGGTCCCATGCAGGCTATATACCAAGCACGCTTTTTGAAATATTTACAAAATCGTGGTCTTTTAGATAACAAAGATAGAAAAGTTTGGATGTTTTGTGGTGATGGGGAAATGGATGAACCCGAATCACTGGGTGCGCTTTGCATCGCCGCGCGTGAAAAATTGGATAATCTCATTTTTGTGATTAATTGTAATTTACAACGACTGGATGGACCGGTACGAGGGAATGGCAAGATAGTCCAAGAGTTAGAAGGCGTGTTTCGTGGTTCAGGTTGGAATGTCAATAAAGTGTTATGGGGAAGTGCTTGGGATTCCTTATTTAAAAAAGATAAACAAGGTTTGCTACCACAATTAATGATGGAAACCATTGATGGCGAATATCAAAATTTTCGCGCCAAAGATGGTGCTTATATACGCGAACATTTTTTTGCGAAATATCCAGAATTAAAAGCGCTGGTTGCGGATATGACAGATGAGCAACTCTGGCTTTTAAAACGCGGTGGTCATGATATTAAAAAGGTTTATGCTGCCTATAAAGCGGCAATAGAGCATAAAGGTCAACCGACGGTTATCTTGGCCAAAACTATTAAAGGTTATGGTATGGGTACGGCGGGTGAAGGCCAAAATATTACGCATCAACAAAAAAAGATGACTCAAGAACAATTACGTGCGTTTCGCGATCGTTTCAAACTTTCGATGAGTGATGCTGAGATTGAAAATTTAAGTTTTTATCGCCCCGATGAAAAAAGCCCAGAAATTAAGTATTTAAAAAAGCAGCGGAAAAAACTAGGAGGATATTTACCCGCGCGCCGTACGCACGCAGAAGAAAGTTTAGCCGCACCGCCATTAAGCAATTTTGATAATAGTCTACAAGGTTCTAAAGGACGTGAAATCTCTACAACGATGGTATTTGTGGAAATTTTACGTCACCTGTTAAAAGATAAAACCTTAGGTCCACGTATTGTTCCGATAGTCCCCGATGAATCACGTACGTTTGGTATGGAAGGTTTATTTCGACAGATCGGTATTTATTCTCCGGTAGGCCAACTTTACGATCCCGTCGATGCGGGCCAATTAATGTATTACCGTGAAGATAAAAAAGGTCAATTATTAGAAGAAGGAATTAATGAAGGAGGCGCATTTTGTTCTTGGATGGCAGCTGCTACTTCTTATAGTACGAATAATTTAAGCATGATTCCTTTTTATATTTATTACTCGATGTTTGGCTATCAACGCGTGGGGGATTTTGTTTGGGCTGCAGGTGATATGCAAGCACGCGGATTTATTTTAGGCGCAACAGCGGGTAGAACAACCTTAGCCGGTGAAGGATTGCAACATCAAGATGGACATAATCTATTATTTTTTTCTGTGGTACCTAACTGTGTCGCTTATGATCCTTGTTTCGGTTATGAGTTAGCCGTCATTATTCAAGATGGCTTGCGTCGCATGATGCAAGACCAAGAAAACGTATTTTATTATCTAACATTAATGAATGAAAACTATGCGCATCCTGCATTAAGCGAAGCCCAAAGGGAAGGCATTGTTAAAGGAATGTATTTGTTATCTGAAACGAAACCCAGTAAACGACACGTACAGTTATTAGGTTCGGGTACAATTTTAAATGAAGTGATAGCAGCTTGCGAATTATTAAAAACAGATTTTGGCATAACGGCAGATATTTGGAGTGTGACGAGTTTTTCGGAATGTCGTAAACAAGCGTTAAGCATTGAGCGACATAATTTGTTACATCCTAATGAACCCGAACAGCAGAGTTATGTGACACAATGTTTGCAGGATAGAAAAGGTCCAGTGATTGCTGCAACGGATTATATTCGCTTGAACGCGGATCAAATTCGCGGATTTGTGAAAGCGCCTTATATTGTGCTAGGGACTGACGGTTATGGACGTAGTGATACACGCGAGCAATTACGTCAATTTTTTGAAGTGAATCGTTATTATGTTGTCATTGCTAGTTTGCATGCCTTAATGGCAGAAGGTTTAGTAAGTGCGACTGAGATCAAAACAGCATTTAAAAAGTATGCTATCGATGCTGAAAAACCAAATCCTTTTATCATTTAACTTATTATTTGCATGAGGATTGTGAATTCAACAGCAACATAGACAATGTCAAGTGCAAAGAGTATCGAGGAGAAATAGTTTGTCTAGTTTAAAAGAAATAGTTGTTCCAGATCTAGGTAATGTTGCTGCTGCGGCTATTATCGAAATACCTGTTAAAGAAGGCCAAGATATTGCTGTCGAAGATGCATTAATTACCCTAGAAAGTGATAAAGCCTCTATGGATATTCCATCACCTTTAGCCGGGAAGCTAAAAGAGTTAAAGGTCAAACTAGGTGATAAAGTCTCTAAAGGCGATTTGATTGCTATTTTAGAAATAGAAGAAACCAGTTCACCTACTGAAAAATCTAGTGCTACTCCAGAAAGTATCGAAAAAAAATCCGTCCCAGAAACCAACACTAAAGCGCTTACGCCAGAGTTAGCAAGTAAAAATGAAGAAATTTCATCTCGATCAGTAGAATTGAAAGATGAAGTAGAAGACGATGATGAAGATCAAGAAGATATCCATGCTGGACCTGGTGTTCGACGTTTGGCACGTGAATTTGGACTCGATCTGAGTAAAATTAATGGTACCGGACAAAAAGGTCGGATTATCAAGGAAGACTTGCAAAAATTTGTTAAAGCACATCTTAATCAGAGTTCTAATAGTCAGATGGGCTTACCGACAGCACCGGAAATAGATTTTAATCAATTTGGGAAAACCGAAAAGCATGCTTTATCGCGGATTAAAAAATTAACCGCACAGTATTTACATCGTAATTGGTTGTTGGTCCCGCATGTTACACAATTTAATGATGCGGACATTACTGAACTGGAAGTTTTTCGAAAAGCGCAAGCAGGGTTTGCCGCCAAACAAAATATTAAATTAACGCCGCTAGTGTTTATTATGAAAGCAGTCGTTACCAGTTTAAAAGCGTTTCCATCGTTTAATGCGTCTTTGTCTGCCGATGGCGAGGGATTGATCCTGAAAAAATATTATCATATCGGTATTGCTGTCGATACGCCGGAAGGTTTAGTGGTACCGGTGATACGTGATGTGAATAAAAAAAGCCTTTTAGAGTTAGCGCAAGAATTAGGAACGGTCAGTCAAAAAGCGCGCGCAAAACAACTCACGGGAGCTGATTTGCAGGGTAATTCATTTACCATCTCAAGTTTAGGGGGTATTGGTGGTACGGCATTTACACCCATAGTTAATGTGCCCGATGTGGCTATTTTAGGTGTGTCAAAAGCACAGTTTAAACCACTCTATCAGGGAGGGGAGTTCGTACCACGATTAATGCTACCGTTATCCTTATCGTATGATCACCGTGTCATCGATGGCGCAGAAGGGGCACGTTTTATCGTGCACTTGACGGAATGTCTCTCAGATATTCGCCGTTGGTTATTGTAGATGATAGGTTGCGCATCTGTGTTTTTGCTGTTTATTGATATAAATTATTTTAGAGGAATCTATGGCTGAATTAGAAATTAAAAAAACCGAAGTACTCGTATTAGGCAGTGGGCCGGGTGGCTACAGTGCGGCGTTTCGTGCCGCCGATTTAGGCAAAAAAGTCATCTTAGTAGAAAGAGAGTCTACATTAGGTGGTGTTTGTTTGAATATCGGTTGTATTCCGTCTAAAGCCTTATTACATGCTGCTAAAGTGATCGAAGATGCTAGCGCAATGTCGGAATTTGGTGTGAGTTTTGGCAAACCTAAAATTGATAGTAAACAATTGCGGAGTTGGAAAGATAGTGTGGTAAAAAAATTAACTGGCGGGTTATCACTGTTAGCCAAGCAACGTAAGGTCGAATGTATTTTTGGAGAAGGAAAATTTACTGGAAAAAATGAGTTAACGGTAGGAAAACAAAAAATTGTTTTCGAGCAAGCGATCATTGCAGTCGGCTCACAACCGATACGTTTACCTTTTTTACCGGATGACCCACGGGTTATCGATTCAACCGGTGCACTCGAATTAAAAGAAGTCAAAGGTAGCTTGTTAGTTTTAGGCGGCGGTATTATTGGTATGGAAATGGCTACGGTTTATCATGCATTCGGCAGTGAGATTACGGTGGTAGAAGCCGGCGATATGATCATCAATGGTGCTGATAAAGACATCGTCATGCCTTTATATAAACGGTTACAAAAACATTATAAATTTTTATTAAAAACTAAAGTAACCAAAGTAGAACCGAAAAAAGATGGATTGTGGGTGACTTTTGAAAGTGCAGAAAACTCTAAACCGCAACGATTTGATCAAATTTTATCTGCGGTAGGTCGTAAACCGAATGGAAAACTCATCGGCGCTGAAACGATTGGGATCAATGTGACTGAGCAAGGTTTTATTCCAGTGGATAATCAATTGAAAACGAATATTCCGCATATCTTTGCTATTGGTGATGTTATTGGCAATCCGATGTTGGCGCATAAAGCATCGGCTGAAGGGCGTGTTGCAGCGGAAGTCATCGCTGGAAAAAAACACTTTTTTGAACCGCGCTGTATTCCCTCTGTTGCGTATACCGATCCAGAAATTGCTTGGGTTGGTTTAACCGAAATGGTTGCTAAAGAGAAAAATATTCCTTATGAAAAAGCAGTCTTTCCTTGGTTAGCGAGTGGTCGTTCTTTAGGACAAGGGCGTGCTGAAGGCTTAACTAAATTATTATTCGATCCGAAAACGCAACGCATTTTGGGTGCAGGAATAGTCGGTCCGAATGCCGGGGAGCTCATCGCTGAAATTACACTGGCAATAGAAATGGGTTGTGAAGCCCAAGACATAGCCTTGACAATACATCCTCATCCTACACTGTCCGAGACAGTGATGTTAGCCAGTGAAATCTTTGAAGGGACAATTACTGATTTATATATGCCCAAGAAAAAAATTGATAAGAAAGAAACGGAATAATTTTAGCTGACGGTGAGAAAAATCCGCCGTCGGTTCCATTTTATTGAGAATAGCTCATACTTATATGAAAATGATTCAACAATATAAGTAGATTTTTTGATACGAAAAAGCTTAAGGAGACAAAATGCAAGAGAAAAGGACTTATTCCGAAACAGATATCCAAAATAAAAGAAAAGCTTGTTTAACAAGAGCCTTTACCAATCCTGATTTATATATACAATTGAAAAAAGAAGAAGAAAATTCAATAGAAAAAAAATAGTTTTTATCGTTCTCGATTTATATTTTTTTCGGCCTCTTTTTTGAATAGCCTTACTTCTTCTTTTCAGAAAGATTTACCACGCACACCTTATGCTACGCCGAATTCTTCAAACACAAATATTTCAAAATTTTATATTTCATCGTCTCCATCTTCATTTTCATCTTCTGAACCTGAAAAGGATAGCAATGAAATTATTTATAATGCAAAATCTAGACGTTACACGCTCTAGTTTGGCGAATTAAAAAAGAAATAAGACCTATTTTTTTTTAAATGTAAATGATAAAATTTTTTTTTAAATAAAAATTTTAGGAAAAAAATGCCAAATTATAATGAAAATAATTATCTCATTTCATCAAAATTTTCTGATTTTTTAAAAAATTTACCAGGATTAAGAATAACTCCCACCCAATCAACAGATTTTATCAACGTGGTAATGAGCCAGATTCAAAGGCAAAACTCTTTTAGTTTTTTTTCTAGAAGATCTTCATCTTTTTTTTGCAATAGCCAGTATTATTTGCTTGATCAATTATTTAGGGAATTAGAAAAAAATCAGATCAATGATAATGAGCTGATTGATATAGGCATTATTTTAAAAAAATATTTTCAACTATTAAAGTATAGGAATAGTAATCATACTTATTATCTAATGACGCCTGGAATAATGGCAGGTTTTTTTATTGCTTTGCATCTTTCACAGTTATTTTTTCCTGCATATCAGCCATTAATCTATGGTTGTTTAATGACAGATCTGTATTGTTCAGTTTTTTGGATATTTTCAGTTTGGTCATTTAGCAAATTTGAGCAAGGCTTGTGCACATTAGAAAATAAGCTTATTGAAAAGCTAAATTTTCTTAAATCACTTTCTTTTTCTACACCAATAGATCCTTGTTATTTAGGATCTTCGGCTTCCTTATTGCCTTCGTATAATGATGTGTTATTAGAAGATAGCCTGAGAACTGTTGAAACACCTACATTTGACGATCCAAGATCAGAAAGCTGTTACTCTATTTAAATTGAAAAATAAATTTCATTTACAAGGAGAAAAATATGAAAACTTATCGGATAAAACGTGACTTTGCGTCTATTTTAATGAATTTGCCGGGTCTGCATGAGACACCTACAGAGTGTTTGCGGTATGTTAATATCAATGTAATTAATTGCCAATTTAACCCATGTAATCTGAATCGTTTGCCTGAAAATTGTAATAGTGAGTTAGTTCACGCTTTTTTAAGACAAATGCAATCTGATAGAATCACTTCTATACAGGTAAAAAAGCTGAGAATATATCTTCAATTAGCTAAAAATAAAGATAAAAATAATGAAATAAAATGTGCGTTAAAGAAAGCGATTAAACAAATTTTCTTAGGCTTATTGGTAATTCTGGCGGGTGCTGGTGGTTTTGGGTTGATGGTTCTTCTTATGGGTTTAGTGCCAGCGGGTGCAAATTTAATTTCATTACTTATTATTCCTATTGTAGGCAGTTTAGTTTGGGGTGGGCTAAACTTGGCTATGGGTTGTTTAAAATTCGTAATGAATATTTTCTTAGTTTGTTTTACGAGAAAAAATAGTGATCAATTATCGAAGCTAGAAAAAAAATTAATTTCCTATCTGCAACCCACGTTACCACCGAGTTACGAAGAAGTAATGAAAAATGAGCTCCCTACATTTGAGCAAGCGGTCAGGAATATAGCCGCTTTATCGACTATGGAGTCACCTCCTACGTATAGTTCTATTTCCCCCTCGTCGAGTCACGGAGCCTACTTTTTACATCACCCCCCTGTGGTTTCGAATCACAGTGTGATTAATAATAATCCATTGTTAAATAGTCAGCCTCGTTTTAGATAAAGTAGAACAACACAAAGTTTAATTTATGCTTTCCACTTTGAGTCAATATTTATAGGCATATTTCTGTAGTATCGTTATTGACAAATGTGCTAGATATAATGCGGACATCGTTATCTTTGACGTCGCTATTGCTGTTTGCATAGGTTATTATTTAACAGTTTAAAAATTTTTTAAACCTTACTATAACTTCCATCATTGTTTTGTGCCCAACGTTGAATGATAGGTTCGATCAAATAAGGATATTCATTGTTCAGTGTGGTACTGAGATTTAAGACATGCGGAATTAAATCATGATCACGTTTAAGATCGGCGATGCGTAATTGTTGCCAGCCGGTTTGGCGCAAACCCCATATTTCACCAGGCCCGCGTAATTCTAAGTCACGTTGCGCTATCATAAAACCATCATTACTATTGCGCATAATGCCTAAACGCTCTTTGGCTAGTGGCGATAAAGTTTGATAGAGCAAAATACAAAAACTTTTTGACTCACTACGACCGACGCGGCCACGCAATTGATGAAGTTGTGCCAAGCCTAAACGTTCGGCATTTTCTATCACGATTAAATTAGCACTATTGACATCGACACCGACTTCGATGACAGAAGTGGCCACTAATAAATCAATATCGCCCTTTTTAAAGTCGCGCATAATCCGTTCTTTTTCAGTGGAGGGCAATCTTCCGTGTATTAGACCTAAACGTAGCTCAACTAAGTCTGTTTTTAAGGTTTTAAATGTTGTTTCAGCGGCTTGATAATGTTGACAATCGGATTCCTCTATCAGTGGACATACCCAATAGACTTGTTTTTGTTGTGTGCAGGTTGCTCGTACTCTTTCTATGACTTGTGAACGACGATCACAGGAGAGGACAATCGTCTGTACCGGCAAACGACCGGGTGGCAGTTCATCTAGAAAAGAAATATCTAAATCAGTAAAACTCGTCATAGCCAAGGTTCGTGGAATCGGTGTGGCAGTCATAAACAATTGATGTGCCTGTAAATGTTCTTGCTGACTTTTTTTCCATAATGCTAAACGTTGTTGCACGCCAAAACGATGTTGTTCATCAACGATAATGAAGCCTAAGTTGGCAAAATCTACGCCTGCTTGAAAAAGAGCATGAGTACCGATAGCAATCTGTGCTTTACCGGTTTTTATTTCAGCCAGTGTTTGTTTTTTAGTTTTACCTTGCAAACCGGCATTTAAACAAACAACATGAAAACCGAGCGGAGTTAACCAGCGGTAAAAATGCTGATAATGTTGTTCACTTAAAAGCTCACTAGGAGCCATTAAGGCGACTTGGTAATGATTAGCGATAGCAAATAATGCGGCAAAGGCGGCGATGACAGTTTTTCCAGATCCGACATCCCCTTGTAACAAACGCTGCATAGGAATGTTAGTTTGCATATCCTGATTAATTTCTTTGATAACTCGTTTTTGTGCTTTGGTTAATTGAAAGGGTAAGGCAGTTAGAAAACGTTGAGTTAAACCCAAATCGGATTTTAAACGGGGTGCAGTTTCTGCAGCGCGTTTTTTTTTCATTTGTTGGATGCTGAGTGAATGAGCCAGTAACTCCTCTAGCGCTAAACGTTGTTGAGTGATATGTCTTCCCGTGGCTAATTCCTCTAAAGGCGCATCGGCGGGAGGGCGGTGGATATAATGTAAAGCTTCTAGAAGGGAAGGAAACTTTATCCGTTTTAATAAATCGTCAGGTAAATACTCGGGAAAATAATGCTGTTGTTTTTTAATTAACTTAGCTTCAGCGTGTGTGAATAATAAATCGAAGACTTGACTGAGCAGTTTATGCCATAGACGTTGTGACATGCCGGGTGTGCTAGGATAAATACTGGTTAAATAATTTGGTAGAATAAGCTGATTTTGATTACGTAAAAATTCATAATCGGGATGGATCATTTCTAACTCAAAAAACCTATTTTTTTTGGCACGTACTTCACCGAAGCAAAGTAAACGGAGACCTTTTTTGAATTGCTGATATTGTTTAGGCTTGAAATTAAAAAATCGCAGATGAATACTACCGGTTTCATCACTAAGCTTACAAGAGTAACCTTTTTTGCTTTTAATAGTCTGTGAGTCATGATGAATTACACCTGTAATCAGTGCATGAGTTCCACTGCGAGCATCTTTAATAGCTGTGAGTTGAGTTCTATCTTCATAACGCAAAGGTAAATGTAGCAGCAGATCTTGTAAATTAAGTATTCCACATTTGCTTAGATAATTGCTAATTTTTGGGCCCACACCGAGCAATTGTGAGCAGCTAATTTCAGCTAAGATCTGTTTATTAGCAGCATTTGGGTTTTTTAAACCTAAGTTTTGCATAATGCTATTCTCAATGCCACAGCAGTATTCGGCTTAGCAAACACACGCATATAAAGACTAGCAAAGTTAGCTAAGATATGCTCCAATAAGCGGCATATACCGCTCGCGTTTGAAGATATGAAATATTCAAATTTACATCGAGCGGTATACTCGATCACATGACTGGCCCAAGCCAAGCTTGTGCTCAGCCATTCAAGAGGAGAATCGCGGTTCTCCTCTTGAAAATCTCCAAAGCGAGATGTGGGCACCTCAAGATACCTGTTCGCATCTTGAGGTGCCATAGATATATTCTTGTTTGAAAAAAGAGGCCGTTTTTTATGGATTCGGAAAAAATTAATCAGCTTATTAAACTCCTAAATGAGCATGGTTTGACTGAAATTGAGTTTTCTGAAGGGGATGAATCAATACGCATAAAGCGCGAGCCTTCATCTGCCCGGACAACACTCTTACAGCCTAGTTCTTTGAGCGCAATTATACCAGCCCAATCAGCGTCTTCCGAAGCTGAAATTAGCGGTCATAAAGTGCGCTCGCCGATGGTAGGTACTGTTTATTTGGCACCGAATCCAGAGTCCCCACCTTATGTGAGCTTAGGTCAGACGGTTAAATTAGGTGAAGTGTTGTGTATAGTTGAAGCCATGAAAATGATGAATCAGATTGAAGCAGATAAAGCAGGCGTTATTAAAGCGAGATTGGTAGAGAATGGTATGCCGGTACAGTATAATCAAGCATTATTCGTCATTGAATAGAAAATTACCAATTTGCTTTATTTCATTGTTGAAATGGCGGTTTGCAGTCCTCGCATTCGCTTTAGTTCGTTGTTGGAACAGCTGAGCTGCTAAAAAACTGAGTAGGTAAAAAATAATGCTAAATAAAGTCGTTATTGCAAATCGTGGTGAAATTGCTTTACGTATTTTACGTGCCTGTAAGGAATTAGGAATACAAACCGTAGCCTTACATTCAACTGCTGATGATAATTTAAAGCATGTGAAGTTAGCCGATGAAACAGTTTGTATTGGTCCTCCACCTGCTTCCGCTAGTTATTTAAATATTCCCGCTATTATTAGTGCAGCTGAAATTACTGACGCCGTCGGTATACATCCAGGTTATGGTTTTCTTTCTGAAAATGCGGATTTCGCTGAACGTGTACAACAAAGTGGTTTTGTTTTTATCGGACCTGAGCCTGAGACCATCCGTATGATGGGTGATAAAGTATCGGCTATTGCTGCGATGCGCAAAGCCAAAATTCCTTGTGTGCCTGGTTCTGAAGGTGAATTAGATAATGATGATAAAAAAAATCTAAAAATTGCGCAAAAAATAGGTTATCCGGTTTTGATCAAAGCCGCCGGTGGTGGAGGTGGGCGAGGAATACGTGTAGTGCATAGTGAAGCGGCGCTTTTAAATGCGATTGCAATTACACGATCCGAAGCGCAAGCTAATTTTAAAAACTCGAATGTTTATTTAGAAAAATTTTTGACCAATCCCAGACATATCGAAATTCAAGTACTAGGTGATGGCCAAGGCCACGCCATTCACTTAGGTGAACGTGATTGTTCGATGCAACGACGGCATCAGAAGGTGATTGAGGAAGCACCTGCTGTTGGAATTACTGATAAGCAACGCCAGCATATGGGCGAATTGTGTGTAAAAGCCTGTCGTGATATGAATTATCGTGGTGCAGGTACCTTCGAGTTTCTCTATGAAAATGGTAATTTCTATTTCATCGAAATGAATACGCGTATCCAAGTCGAGCACCCAATTACTGAAGTGATTACCGGGGTTGATTTGGTGGTCGAGCAATTGCGTATCGCATCCGATGAAAAATTAAATTATAAACAAAAGCAAATAGCGTTACGTGGCCATGCCATCGAGTGTCGTATTAATGCCGAAGATCCGAAAACGTTTATGCCATCCCCTGGAACGATTACGCTCTATCATGCGCCGGGTGGTCCTGGGATCCGAATGGATACGCCTATTTATACCGGGTATTGTGTCCCAACTTATTATGATTCCTTGATAGGTAAATTAATTGCTTATGGCGAGACGCGCGATATTGCGTTAGCGCGATTACGCAATGCCTTAGATGAAATTGTTATCGAAGGCATACAGACGAATATTGCGATGCATCAAGCCTTAGTACGTGATGCCAATTTTATGAAAGGCGGAACGAATATCCATTATCTTGAGCAACGTTTAGCGTTGTAATTCTATGGGTTGTTTACAATTACATTTGAATACGCTGCGTGAGCATACTAAAAATGTCAGTGATTTTTTAGAAAACGCGGAAGCTTTATCGGTTACTTGGCAGGCATTAGATAACCAAAGTTTATTAGAACCTCCATTAGATAGCACGCCATTATGGGAGCACGTTAAAATCAGTGCAGTTTTTGATGAAAAGACTTCATTGCCAGCACTGTTAGAGGCTTTAAAAAAAGCATTTGATGAAAAAATTATTTTAGCGAGTCATAGCGAACTATTAACTGAGCTAGCCTGGGAACGACAGTGGTTGCAAGATTTTAAACCGATGTGTTTTGGAAAAAAACTGTGGATTTGTCCTAGTGCTTATGAGCTGCCAGTGAAAACCGCTGTGAATGTACGTTTAGACCCTGGTTTAGCGTTTGGTACTGGCACGCATCCAAGTACTGCTTTATGTTTAGAATGGTTAGATGGACATCGACTTAACAAAAAAACGATTATTGATTATGGTTGTGGTTCCGGTATTTTGGCAATAGCGGCGCTAAAATGTGGTGCAAAACACGTGATAGCGGTGGATCATGATCCACAAGCATTAGCCGCAACCACAATGAATGCCGAACAAAATGACATACCAACAGAACAACTAAATATTTTTTTGTCAGCTGACTTTCAGTCACAACAACCCGTTGATATTTTGCTGGCTAATATCTTGGCTCAACCCTTAATCAATTTAGCCACTTATTTTAGATCGTTAATTAAAATCGGTGGATATTGTGTGCTAGCAGGAATACTAAATGAACAAATGGATGCGGTGCAGCAAGCCTATCGCGTTGCAGGGTTTAAAATTATAGATATTCGTCACCAACAAGAATGGGCGAGCTTAGTGGGGAGAGCAATATAAACAATATGAAATTGCTTGCCCTTGGAATTAGTCATGAAACAGCCGATCTTGCGATACGAGAACAAATTAGTTTTGGCAAAGATTACTTAGCCAATTCATTGCGTGATATGTTACAAGATACGCAAACAGAAGAGGCGGTGATTTTATCGACCTGTCATCGTACTGAGTTTTATTCCGTCAATGGTAATGCACAAAATACCATGAACTGGTTGTATCGGCATAAAAAACTTCCGGAAGATAGTCTCAAGTCACACTGGTATGTCTACCATCAAGAACATGCTTTACGTCATTTATTACGTTTAGCTAGCGGTTTAGACTCTAAAATTTTAGGTGAGCCACAAATCTTAGGTCAGATAAAAAATGCTTATATGCTAGCTTGTTCCTTAGGCAGCGTGGGTACACATTTTAATCGATTGTTTCAATATGTCTTTTCTGTGAGCAAGCACGTGCGTGCTGCTACCGATATTACTGTCCATCCGGTCTCTCTTGCATATGCCGTGGTAACTTGTGCTAAACAAATCTTTGCGCAGCTTGCCAATACGCAGGTTTTATTGGTGGGGGCGGGTGAGACGAGTTCGTTGGTCGCCAAACATTTATTCTCGCAAGGCGTTCGTCATTTTTGGATTGCCAACCGCACACTACAGTTAGCAGAAAAACTGGGGAAATCTATCAGTGGGCAGGCGATTTGTTTAAATGCGATTCCTTATTTTTTACACAAAGCGGATATCATTATTGCTGCGACAAGTAGTGATGTCCCGCTGATTAAAAAATCTATGTTGGAACAGGCTTTAAAAAAGCGTAAACGTCGCCCCTTATTTGTTGCCGATCTCGGTATGCCTAGAGATATCGAATCGAACGTTAATGAATTGGAAGATGTCTATCTTTACACACTTGATGATTTGCATAGCTTGATCCAGAAAAATCAACAAGGCAGAAAAGCCGCGGCGATTAAAGCAGAAAGTCTAATAGAAGAAAAGGTTCAACACTATCTGGAACAGTTGAAAATCAAAGCTGCTGCGCCTTTGATTTGTTCTTATCGTCAAAAGGCCGAACAATTTCGCAATGCAGAAGTCAAAAAAGCTTTAGCATTGTTAGAAAAGGGTTATGCACAAGAGGAGGTTATCAAACAATTAGCCTATCGTTTAACGAATAAATTAATCCATACGCCGAGCGTTGCTATCAGTAAAGCCGCAAAATTGAATCAAAACGACTGAATCACAAGTACATGGGGTAATTAGTTGCCGTAGAGGAATACTTAGACGTCGTAATTTTGTTGTTTGTAATTGAAGATGGATTGCATGTTAGTGACTTAAAAAAATAAGAGTTAGAAAAAGTAGAGGCAATGGATAGAGTGGTTGATGTATGTTCATTCTCTTGAATGGTTTTAGGTGGGATTACTTGTTGCCCAGTTTCTCTTATATCGATCGATGTTTGAGAGACCCCCATCATTTTTGCTATTAATTTTTTTGTTGATTCTTTCTTTATATCGGCATATTCCTTATCCCATTCTGGATCAATCAATCTTTCCCCACAAAAAGCAGGAATGATTGAGCAACAGATGAGTGTCGCTCCCGTTGCCAGGCATAATACGCCGACTAAAGTAGCTGCTCCACCCAATAGGGGTAAAGCAAAAGGAAAAGCAATAGCGAGGCTGATAATAATGGCGATAGAAATCAAGCCGAGTTTTTTACACCGGATATCTTCTTGCTGTTTTCTAAATTCAGGAAGATAAGGTTTTAAATATTCTTTTTCGTGATGTTGATATTCTAGTGTATTTAATTTATCGATAATATGTGGTTTTAATATTTTTTTGACAATAAGTGGTTGTAATTTTTTTTTATCGAGCGGGCCATTATATCCGGCATTTTTGTATAGCCGCCAATATAATTGGTTAATTAAGTCTTCTCCTTGTTCGCTTGTTCCTATGTTAAGAATCTCATCCCAACTTATTAAATTAGAATTTTTTATCTGTGCACCTATTAATAATCTTCCTGATAGTAATTGGCTTAAATATTTTTTGCTGTTTTCACAAAGTTCAGCTGTATAGATCCCTTGTTCAGTAACTACCGGCATAAAGATCTCATTTTGGGAATATCGAACTTATTTTATAATACTGATCTAAGCTTAAGATAAACTTAGCAGAAGGGGAGGGATAATAAGGCAGAGAAGTTGGCTCTAGGTTTGAAACGGATGGTTAAGACTGAAACCTATGAGTGTTCCAACGGTTGCTAAGCAACTAACCTTAACACTACCAAGTTAAAAAAACTAATTCTACTATCTAAAAGATAATGTTTTGGTAATTAAACACTAAAAAAATATTTTAAACTAAGCCAGCGCACTAAGCTGGCGAGACTGGCAAGTACAAACAGCAAGCTGGCAAACCAGAGTAAGCTACTGGTATAGGTAAAGCTAAATAAAAAGCTGGCTAAGCCACAAAATAAACTAATTGAAGTCGCATACACAGCCATGCGTGCGCCCATGGGTTCAGGACTTGCCTCTATACAGAGTCGCTGTAGAGGGCCGGAAAGCGCTGTACCGAAACAAAAAATCATTAAACAGATCACGAGCCCTATCAGTTTATCCGGAAAAATAAAACTCAAACAAACTGCTAATAGGCTAGCGAATAAGGAAATACTTAAGCCATGATTAATTAAACGATTTATTTCCACATTGTGGATAATACGTTTGACGATTTGCACACCTAAAATCTGACTGCCAAATATTAAGATTTGGATAAGACCGAAATATAAAATGTTCAATTTAAATTGACAGATGATTAAAAAAGGTCCGCCTACGATCCATGCAACTTTAGCTAAGACATTAAAACTAATAATGCATAGATTAAGCATGAAGGCTTTGCTTTTTAGTATTTTCAGATAATGGCTTAGCACATGTGACCATCTGAACATGTATTTTTGCGTGTTAGTTAGGGTTTCTGGCATGATAAAACACAAGCTTAGCCAAATGATGCTGGCACTCATCGCTAAAAATACAAATATCCAACGCCAATTCAACCATTGTAAAAAGATTCCGCCGACTAAAGAGCCAACAGCGGGTGCTAACATCACGACACTGGTCATCCGTGCTAAAATTTGGATGGCCTGCTTACGATGATAGGCCTCATGAATGCTTGGATAACCGGCTGTGATCAAAGTAGACACGACAGCGCCTTGAATAAACCGTGCGAGCAATAAAGTATGAATATTCGATGTGATTGCACAAACCGAAGTGGCTGTAATAAATAATATACCACCTATCAGTAAAACGGGTTTTCTGCCAAATCGATCCGATAGTGGACCTAATAATAAATGTAACGCGCTCGCACCGAAAAACCAAGTCGTTACAGTTTGTTGGGCCAAGCGGGTATTGATCTCGAAATCCTGAGTTATACTCGGCAAAGCCGGCAAATACATATCGTTGGCTAAATAATTAATTATTTCGTAGCAAACTAATAGGAATGGAAAAAATGGGATCATTAGTGTTTTATTTTTTAAAAAATTCTATTTTTAAATTTTCGGTATGAGTATAACAAAATAAATTTAAATTTTTATATCTATTTAATATAAAGAGTTGATATTTTTTAAATAAACTAAGAATAATCTATGGTAACCCGTATCAACCAAAGTTATTTGACTGAAGCTAAGAACCAACGATAAAATCTATTATAGATTGGTATTGGAAAAAAAATTTTTAAACGAAGACACGGTTAATATGATTAGAGAGGGACTAAAAGAGGGAGGGCAGAAGCTGTAAAATTATCTGATAAAGATATTTTTTATTATATAATAAACTTTTCGAAACAAAAAATTTGGCTATAAAATAGCTGTGATATCCAATAATAAGGATAAGAGCCGTTTTCCTTTTTTTAAAGGAAAATTTCCAGAGATTTTCAAATTTCTAAAATTTAATGACTATCTGTACTCAGTATTGTTAAGTGTGGATTTTAATCCTATTTAATATGCAATTTAATTTTTATTTAATATAGGCTTAATATAACCTAATTATACTCATGCAAATATTTTTTTAGTATTAAAAACTATATTACTAATTTTAACATTCATTGAGGATAATTATTTCTATGTTACCGATACGAAAACGAATTAAAAAAACCAATCGTCATTATTCGTTAAGAAAAAAAATAGGGAAAAAAACCAGTAATGACCAAAAAATTTATGTGGGAGCTGAAGAGACGAAGCAGAAAAATGATCACTTAAATGTTATTACTTTATTTCCTAACAAGGTTTAAATTTGTAGGGATAACAGGACAAACAGAAAACAGAAATGTAAAACTGCAAGTTTATGATCTCAGCTTAGATTTCTTAAGCAAAAACAATTAATTTCATTAAGTATTTTTTGTACTGCTAGGTTTGCAGCCAGCGCTCCACCGTAAGGATCGTCATGTGCTGCGGTTTGCACTACAATAAAATCTTGAGTCGCAATGACACGTCTGGATCGGGCATCGATGAGTTGAGCACGCATTGCAATGCGAAAACGACTGGGAATGGTTATAAACTCTTGTTGAAAGCTGAGTAATTGTGTATTCAATACCCAATCATAATAAGTGGTGGAAGGGGTATTAATGATTGCTTGGAAGTAACCGGTATGTTGTAAAGAATTGATTAATAAAGACTGTAACATTTGTGTGGGCATGTCTGCCCAACGGTTTTGGGCAAAATATTGGATTTGATAACACGCTGGGATATAAATCATGCGCGGACTATTATAAATCGCATTGGCACGGGGTTGATTAACCAAGATCGTGCTACGTCCTTGTTGAGCACAGCAATCCCAATCGGGATCAGGCATGGCTAAAGTAAAGTAATGTATCGGTGGGGTTTTAATAGGTTCAAATATCGAGCAGGCGGACAACAATAGAAAACCTAGCAAACAAGCCAGTGCTTTTTGAAAATAACTATAATTTTTCCCGAAACTTTTACCGCATAGAAAGCTAGACATTTTATTGTTCTCCAGGTCCTAAGGGTGGTGGTTTTTGTCCACGTATTAATATGCTAGGGTTTTGTCTTAGATTATCAGAAAGTTCCAGTAAATTATCCGTCATGATACTTAAATTATTTAATACTTGATTGGTAGAAGGAAGTGTTTGTTGCGTTAATGTATTCATTAAGGATGGAAATGCTCGTGTGGATCGGGCGGTATTGATTAAAATGGCATCAAGACGTTTGCTTTGTCCGGCCAAATGATCGCTGGTTATCGATAAATTACTTAAAATTTTCCTAAATAATATCGGATTTTCACCTCCTAATACGCCATTAATATCATGTGTAATTTGATTCATATTATTATTTAAATTACGTAATGTGGTATCTAAACGTAAGAACCAAGAAGGAGCACTTTTAATAATAGGATATTTTTCACCAGGAAGGACTGGAATAGGATTTAAGTTAGAATCACTGCCTTGTAATGACAGGTAAGTGATGCCAGTCAAACCTTGACTATTTAACGTGGCTGTCGTGCCTTCGGTAATGGGAGTATGTTCTTCTATTTGTAGCAGCAAGCAGACTTGTTCAGGATTCTGGTCATTTAAAGAAATTTTCTTAACGGTACCGACATTAACACCATTATATTTAACGGAAGAATTAATACCTAAGCCTGACACGGACTCATGCATGACGACTATGAAGTTTTTATAACGCTTCGTGGATAAGCCAGTCGATAACCAAGTAATAAAAATAATGAGGGCGATGGTTAAAATAAGAACAAAAGCACCGACTAAGGTATAATTGACTTTAGATTCCATGATTTCCCTCGTAAAGATGTTGTGTCACACGTCCCCGTGGGCCTTGAAAATAAGCCACTATAGCAGCTTGCTTAGATTGGGTGAGTTGAGCCATGGGTGCAAATTCCAAAACGCGTCCCACACTTAAAAAAGCAACTTTATCGGTAATTTGCCATAAAGTATCCAGATCATGCGTGACGATAACGATGGTTAATCCTAAAATGCTGCGTAGGTTTAAAACCAAGGCATCAAATTCCTCTGCGCCTTGTGGATCAAGGCCAGTGGTGGGTTCATCGAGCAACAGCAATTCAGGGTCCATGACCAGAGCACGCGCTAAAGCAGTTCGCTTGAGCATGCCACCACTGAGTTCAGATGGATATTTTGTGGCCGAATCAATGGGTAAGCCTACGGCTAATAACTTAATTAAGGCGAGTTCTCTGATCGTGTTTTTGTCCAATTTTGTATGTTCTTGCAGGGGAAAGGAAATATTTTCAATGACATTAAGCGATGTAAAGAGCGCAGATTGTTGAAATAATACTCCCCAACGACATTGTAACTTTAGTAACTCGCTTGAAGAAATCTGGCTTAAATTTTTACCAAATACTTCAATGTTTCCAGAAGTAGGTGTCAGTAGGGTTAAAATTTCGCGTAGTAATGTCGATTTTCCTGAACCACTGCCACCGGCTATACCAATAATTTCTCCACGTTGCACTTGTAAATTAATGCCGCGATGGATCCATTGGCCAGCAAGAACTAGTTTAACATTTTCAATTTTTATAACCGGGTCAGATGTTTGCATAATCTGAGTATAGCGCTTAATTCGATGACATGAGTGTATGTCGAATTAATCTTCCTCTTAAATATTTAATTGGCTAAATAAAATCGAAAACAATGCATCCGCAACAATAATAAAAAATATTCCCTGCACCACGCTACGCGTGGTTTGTCTGCCCACACTATCTGCACTTCCACTCACACGTAAACCTTGAAAACAAGCGGTGCTGGAGATAATCAAGGCAAATACCGGTGCTTTGCCGACACCAATAATAAGCGAAGAAAGTGAAACCACTTTTGGAAAACGTTGTAAGAAATCAGTATAACTAATATTTAGCATATTATGTGTCATCGCCATGCCGCCAAGCAGACCAAAAATATCTGCCCAAACCGTGAGTAAGGGTAAGGCAATCAATAAGCCCCAAATACGCGGTAAAATTAATAATTGACGCGGTAAAACGCCCATGGTGTTTAAGGCATCGATTTCTTCTTTAATCTTCATCATACCCAATTGGGCCGTAAATGCGGATCCACTACGGCCGGCTATCATAATGGCCGTTAACAATGGCGCAAACTCTCGCAGTATAGCAAGGCCTAATAAATCAATGATAAATAATGTTGCGCCAAAGTTTTTTAATTGAAATCCCATTTGATAGGTTAAGACAATACCAATCATAAACGATAATAAGGCAATAATACCTAAGGCATCTAGACCGGTATTTTCAATGATACTTAGAATGGCGCGACCACGCAGTTGCTGTGGATGCCAAATAGTCTGACAGGCGCTAATAAAATTTTTACCGATGAAACATAAAAAAGATTTAAATTCCTGCCATGCTTCGACGGTTTTTTTACCGAGTAAGGCTAAGCCAATATAAGTTTTTACATCGGGCAATGGTTTTATTTGCTGGCCTGCCTGTTCTATCATCGCAAAAAGTGTCTGGTGTTTTTTACTCAAACCAATGAGTTGAACATTTCTTTTTTTAGAAACTTGCTTTTCCCATTGGTATAGTTGCCAGGCACCACTACTATCCAATTGCGTGATAGATTCAGCATTTAAAATTATCGGCGATGGTATTCTGCGCTTCAGTTTTTTAAAAGATTGATCTAAGCTTTTTTTATGAATGCCGTTTAAGGTCCAAGAACCAAAACAGTCAATCTGATTTTTCTGTTGTGTTGAAATAACAATAGCGGCAGATAATGATTTTGACATGGTGTGCAACTTCATGGTAAAGCTTAGCAAATATCAAATAAAGTATACGCCAAAAATTCCAGAGCGAAGAGTAGGTAAAAAAATATCCCTTCACTAGGGAAGGGATATCCGAATTTGCCCGTTCCTTTTTTATTAAAAAGGTTGCGAATTATGCCAATAAATAGTTGGGCCTCGGTTTGGAATTAATTTATTGGTAGCGAGATAATGATATTCGCTGCAAACATAACGATATTGACATGATGCAATTTTTGTACAAGCACGTGGTGTGACGTTGAGTCTGGACAATAACTGACGTATGGTTGCGCAGTCATAATATGCTCCAGAAACAAAACCAGCCTTTTTTACTAAGTGAGCACTAAATGAACAAGCACTTTGGCCTGGGTGGGCATTAGCCACATTGATGCTACTTAATAAACCCATGCAAATAGCTGAAGCCATTAGTAATAATTTTTTCATACTATCCCCTTAGGTTATATAGTGTAAAACCTTATAGCGCCCGCTATAGCGGTCTACTCCTTTTCAGAATAGCTTATGAATCATTAAGATTCAATTTTACAAGCGGTATATAAGGTGCTATTCAACGCTCGACTTCGTGCTTAGCTTTCGGTATAAAGTCGTTATATGAAGACCTCTTTATTCAATAGATTGACCTTAATTGTTGAACGTTATGAAGAATTAACTGCTTTATTGGGTGATATGGATGTGATTAAGGATCAAAATCGTTTCCGTGACTTATCTAAGGAGTATGTTCAGTTAGGCCCTGTCGTACAATGTTTTCAGCAATATCGGACTAATTTAAATATCCTAAATCAAGCTGAACAGTGTTTACAGGATGCCGATTTGGCAGTACGAGAGCTTGCTGCCGAAGAAATTAAAATGGCACAACAAAAACAAATCGAATTAGAAAAAGAGTTAGAGCGCTTATTATTACCACAAGACCCTAATGATCAACGAAATGTTTTTTTAGAAATTCGTGCGGCTGCCGGAGGAGATGAATCCGCTATTTTTGCGGGTGATTTATTTCGCATGTATTCCCGATATGCAGAAAATCAGGGTTGGACGGTGGAAATTATTCATATGAATCCAAGCGAGCAGGGTGGTTATAAAGAAATTATTGCACGTATTGCAGGAACTGGCGTTTATTCGCATTTGAAATTTGAATCCGGTGCACATCGCGTGCAGCGCGTGCCAGAAACTGAAGCGCAAGGAAGGGTTCATACATCGACTTGTACTGTTGCGATCTTACCCGAAATTGAGTTAGTAGATGATGTCACTATTAATCCCGCAGATTTAAAAATTGATACATTTCGCGCCTCCGGTGCCGGAGGACAACATGTACAAAAGACCGATTCGGCTATCCGCATTACCCATTTGCCAACCGGTTTAGTGGTTGAATGTCAAGATGAGCGCTCGCAACATAAAAACCGAGCCCGTGCAATGTCATTATTACAATCGAAATTATTAGCTGCACAAAAAGCCAAGCAACAACGTGAAGAAGCACAAACACGTCGCGATTTGGTCGGTAGTGGGGATCGCTCAGAGCGTATTCGAACCTATAATTTTCCTCAAGGTCGTTTAACCGATCACAGGATTAATCTAACGCTGTATCAATTATCTGATATCATGGAAGGTCATTTAGAGCCAGTTATTCAATCCTTGACACGTGAATATCAAGCGGATGAATTAGCGGCCTTGGGTGAATAAAACCTTCATGTACACAAAGGAGAAATGTTAATGCTTCGATCTCTGGCTATCGCATTATTTATTCTGTTATTGTTGATTATTGGCGGTCACATCGCTCTGGCTTTATTTACGGGGGCTGTGGTGATTGGTTTTAGCGTTTGGGGGTTTTTGGTTGCTTCGGTATTCTTTTTTTCCTTGAGTATTTTATTGCTGTTTATTTTAACCTGGGCCGGTGCTTTAATAATTGGTGCAATTGCCGTTATTTGGACTATCATCGCTATTGTTTTATTTCCTGTCTTATTGCCGGTTTTATTACCTTTATTAATTATCCTATTTTTTGTCTCTTATATACGACGTAAGCAAATTCCCAAAGAGTTCTAAGCTATACTCTTCGCACTTGGATTTTTGGCTATGTTGCCACTCAATTCGCAATTTTCATGTATCTTGAAGAAACAAAGGTTGCTCTTTTTCATGGCGCCTTGCCAAAAATCCAATAGCTGTGAGTATAATTACTGTTAAGGCTCATCTTATGTTGTTAGTATCTCTTTGGCGTTGGGCTATCCAAGCATTAAACCTAAGCAGTTTTAGCGCTTATTTAGATGCGGAATTGTTATTTGCGCACGTTTTAGGGCTTACTCGGGCACAATTACATAGCCAACATCCGGATAGATTACTCACAACACAGCAGCAAAAACATATAAAACATCTGATTGCACGGAGAGTATCGGGAGAACCCATCGCCTATTTGCTAGGACGACAGGAATTTTGGTCACTGTCGTTTGAAGTGACACCAGAAGTACTTATTCCTCGACCAGAAACAGAATTATTAGTACAACAAGTACTAGATAGCTTTTGTAATCAACAACGTAAGATAGTGGATTTGGGAACTGGCTCGGCGGCAATTTCTGTCACATTAGCATTGGCTAGACCCGCATGGCAATTCGTTGCAACTGATTACTCCCCCGGCGCTTTACAGGTTGCTGAACGCAACATCCACCGTTATCACCTACAAACAATAGAATTACGTCAGGGCAATTGGTGCGAGGCGTTAATTGCAGGAGAAAAGTTTGATGTTATTCTTAGTAATCCACCTTATCTCGCAGTGGACGATCCACACTTGCAAACGGAACGTGCTTTAGCTTTTGAGCCGAAAAGTGCTTTGATTTCAGGGAAAAAAGGTTTAAATGATTTAGAAATTATTATTCGACAAGCCCGCGAATATCTGCGAGATGATGGCATTTTATTTTTAGAATATGGCTATCAACAGGGGGTTTTTGTTGAAGAGTTTTTTTTAAAATATGGCTATCAGGAGATAAAAAATTATAAAGATTTGGCAGGTCATCAACGAGTTAGTAGTGGAAAATGGAATTAATTGGAAATATGATCTATAAATCATTAATAAAAAGAAGAGACATGGTCGGTTCTTTGAAATGATTGCCATGTCGAATTATTTTTGGTATAGATGTGTTTGGTTTATGTGTGTGTGCCAATTCCGGCAAATGTTAAATTCTCAAGAGGAGAACTTTTTATGCCAGTAAAAAGAAAGAAAGCTGTAGGTACAAAGCGTCGTAAAAAACGCTCTACTGCTGCAACACCTGCACGTAAAAGAAAAACAGTACGCAGAAAGAAAAAAGTAGGTATGGCTGCGCCAAAGCGTCGTCGTAGAAAAACTGCTACTAAAAAAACAGCAACGCGCAAACCACGTCGTAGAAAAGCAGCAACACGTAAGAAGCCAGCGACTCGTCGTAAGACTGCTCGCAGAAAGACTAAAAAAAAAGCAGTTAGTCGGGTAAAAAAAAAGCCTAGTAAAAGCAAAACCTCGAAGAAAACGTCGTCCTCTCGTGTTACCAGAAGTAGAAAGCCTGTAGCTAAAAAAAAATCAACAATAGCGAAGGCACAAGTTATCCGAGCTCCTTCTAAAAAAAAACAACAGCAAGCAAAGTCTGATTCCCAGGCGCTACCTTCGGTAAAACAACAACCATCACTAGAAACTAAAATGGCAGAACATAAAAAACCTAAAAAAGAATCTAAAAAACAACGTTCTTTACCAGAAACAAGGCTAGAATTGACTTCTATTAATTCGGAAATCGATTTAAATATAGCGCCTTATAAGGAACGTCCTGGGGAAGACTATATGAGCTCGAGCCAGCAGGCATATTTTCGCCGTTTATTATTACAGCGAAAACGTGTGTTGTTGGAAGATATGGGTCGAACCGTACATCATCTGCAAGATGAGGGTACTTCTTTACCTGATATTAGCGATCGTGCGACTCAGGAAGAGGAATTTAATCTAGAACTACGTGCACGCGACCGTGAACGTAAACTCATTAAGAAAATTGAGGATGCCTTACAGCAACTCGATGAAGGTCATTATGGATTCTGTAATTCTTGTGGCGTTGAAATTGGTATTCGCCGATTAGAAGCACGTCCTACTGCCAATCTTTGTATCGATTGTAAAACTTTAGATGAAATTCGAGAAAAACAAACTGGCGGTTGATTTTGGTCAAAAAATGCGAATTTTTCAAATAATTATGAAAGATCCTTGCATGGCTGAAGCTAACCCAGCGTGTGCGCAGCCATTCAAGGGAAGAATAATGATACTTCTCTTGAGAATCCCCACCGCTAAAAAAGAAAAACATAACTATTATTCAAGGCACGGAAGAACTTTTTCGTCCTTGCTGGGGTTTATTTCCAATGCAAAACTCATTAACACAACTTTATAAATCTTCTTTAGTTTTATTAACAGATTTTTATCAACTGACCATGGCCTATGGCTATTGGAAAGCTGGAATTCACGAACGGGAAGCGGTTTTTTATCATAGTTTTCGGCAAGCACCGTTTAATGGCAGATACACGGTTTGCGCAGGTTTAGCTACCTTGATTGACTACTTGCTTAATTTTCAATTTACTAAGGACGATATCGATTATTTAGCTGGATTAACCGATACACAAGGTAAATTATTGTTTAGTGCCGAATTTTTGCAGTATTTACGCCAGTTAAAATTTTCTTGTGATATTGATGCAGTTGAAGAGGGAACAGTGATTTTCCCGCAAGAACCTTTAATTCGTGTTAAAGGACCTTTATTACAATGTCAGTTATTAGAGAGCATTTTACTTAATATTATTAACTTTCAAAGTCTCATTGCCACTAGCGCGGCACGTTTATTACAAGCCACACGCGGTGAACCGGTATTAGAATTTGGATTACGCCGGGCACAAGGCTTTGATGGAGCTTTAATGGCGAGTCGAGCCGCTTATATAGGGGGTTGCAGTGCTACATCGAATGTACTTGCGGGGAAATTATTCGGTATTCCGGTACGCGGAACCCATGCGCATAGTTGGGTGTTAAGTTTTGCTAATGAATTAGAAGCCTTTCGTGCTTATGCACAAACCTTTCCCGATCGCTGTATTTTTTTAGTAGATACCTATAACACACTCGAAGGCGTGAAAAATGCGATTAAAATTGCTGAGGAATTAAAGCCTAATGGGTTTAAATTAGCGGGGATACGTTTAGATTCCGGAGATCTGGCTTATTTAAGTCAACAAGCACGCCAACTTTTAGATGCGGCAGGTTATCACGATGCAGTGATAGTGGGTAGTAATGATCTGAATCCCTTGGTGATTACTAGTTTGAAAGAGCAAGGCGCGAGTATTAATGTTTGGGGTGTCGGTACGCATTTAATTACTGCTTATGAACAGCCAGCACTCGAAGGTGTCTACAAACTCAGTGCGATTAAGTCTGCAGGAGGCGAATGGGAAAATAAGCTTAAGTTATCTGAACAAACCATTAAAATTTCCACTCCAGGAATTTTATCCGTACAACGCTATTATACCGATAAAGTGAATGGTTTAGCGATGGCTGATGTGATTTATGATGAAAAATTAGGTGTTACAGAAAAAAATATTACTATTATTGACCCTATCGATCCCACCAAACGACGTTTTATTCCTGCAGCAACACCGCATCGCGATTTACTAACGCCTATTTTTAGACTAGGGAAATTAGTTTATAAAATTCCTTCCTTAGAATCTAGTCAAGAAAGAACACATCAAGAATTACAGCAATTTCATGAAAGTATTCGCAGGTTGTTAAATCCACATGCTTATCCGGTGGGCTTAGAAGAAAAGCTTTATAATTTAAAATTAAAGCTTATTTTAAAGGCAAAAGCGTCTTCGCAAAGTTAATTGCTTAGTTCATACAGATTTCATCTTCAAATTTTCTATTTTTATTTAATAGTACTCCTTTTTTTTAATTAATATATTTGGATTAAAAAAATAAGGATGTCCTATGCCTAAAGATAATTTGTTAGATGATGATTTTTTTCATTGCATCTGGTGTCTGAGACTGAAATAAACCTTGCTCTCGAAGAATTAAATAAGATAGAGCAATTGACTAAGCAAAAACTCTATCCTCATTTATCAGCTGTTCAGCGGCCAATGTATTATCAAGGACAAAGTACTTGAAAGGAGTTAAGTCAATTATTTTATCAAGATGAAACGACGAACTGCAAGAATCACTGTTTGCTTTAAACTTTTGCTTTAAATGTTTAAACAATAAAAAAATATATTTATGCAGATATTGCTAAAATGCCAAAGCAAGTTAAAAAGGAAAGAAGAATAATTGAAATGGAAAGAAATTTTTATAAATTTTCTTCTAATAAAAAATAATTTTAGTTTATTTAAAAATTTAATTTGGTAAACTTTGTCAAGATCTAGAATCTTCAAATTACTCACTATTTTTAGCTTTCCTGAGATACAAAAAAAGATTAAAATAAAAAATAGTTAATGGTATGGTAGCCTTATTAATATAACAATTTTCTTTGTTCATGGAATCTAACTTTTATGAAAAAAGCCTTGATCTTAGTGGATTTACAAAATGATTTTATGCCTGGAGGATCCTTAGCCGTTGAACATGCTGACGAAGTGATCCCAGTGGCTAATCGCATGCAACAGCGTTTTAAATATGTTATTGCAACGCAAGATTGGCATCCAGAAGATCACAGTTGTTTTGCAAGCAATCATAAAGGACGCTTCCCGGGTGAATTTATTCAACAAGCAGGTTTATCACAGATATTATGGCCAGTACATTGTGTACAAAATTCCAATGGAGCTGAATTTGTAAAGAATCTTAAATTGGATCATATTATCAAAGTATTTCGTAAAGGTAGTCATCCGGAAATTGATAGTTACAGTGGTTTTTACGAAAACGATCATCAGAAAGAAACTGGCTTGGCTGAGTTTCTCAAAGAATTGCAGATTACTGAGTTATATATCATGGGTGTGGCAACGGATTATTGTGTTAAATATACCGTGTTAGATGCCTGCAAATTAGGTTTTAAAACTTATTTGATTGAAGACGGATGTCGGGCTGTGAATGTCAATCCAGAAGATGGACGTTTAGCTATTTCTGAAATGAAAACCGTCGGTGTAAAAATAATTCAAAGCGACGAAGTTGAATGAGTCATTGTAAAAAGGAGCACCAGCAAGGAAATAAAACAAAAGACGCAGATTAATTAGGAACGATGCATCGGAAAGTTAATGACGTCCGATATCTTACTTGCACCTGTCATTAGCATTAATAGACGATCAATGCCTAGGGCGACGCCTGCACAATCAGGGAATCCCTGAGCCAGCGCCGCTAATAAATATTCATCAACAGGTACTTTTGCGTAGCCCTGACTAGCACGCGCGCTGAGATCATTCTGAAAGCGTAGTCGTTGTTCATTTGCATCATTTAATTCATGAAAGCCATTGGCTAGCTCTATACCATTAAAATAAACCTCAAAACGCTCTGCAACAGGCGTGGTATCGTAGCGTATTTTCGCTAAAGCAGCTAAAGTAACAGGATAATCATAAATAAAAATCAATTGTTTAGGTAATTGTGGTTCGATGACATGAGACATTAAGAAATTTAAGTAATCTGCAATGTTATTTAGACCTAAATTTTCGGTTGCGAGTCCTAAATGAAGAGTCAGTTGTTTTAAATGTTTAAGTGACAGTTGATGCGGATCACACTTCAAATAACGTTGAAAAATTTCTGCATAACTAAAGCGTTGTGCCGATTCACAAGCCAATAGCTTTTTTAACAAAGCTTCCACTTCATCCATCAATTGATGATGATCATAGCCAGGTTGGTACCATTCTAATAAGCTAAATTCGGGATTGTGATAACGACCCGATTCGCCTTGATTACGAAATGCTTTAGAAATTTGATAGATAGGTCCCGATCCGGCAGCCAATAAACGCTTCATTGCAAATTCAGGAGAAGTTTGTAGATAAAGTGTTTGTTGTTGTTCGGTATGATCTAAACAATAGTGTGTTTGGAAACTATGTAAATGAGGATCGGTTACTGTGGTATGAGAGAGTAATGGAGTTTCTATTTCTAACACTTGGCGTTCGGCGAAAAACTCACGAATATCTGCTAAAAGTTTTGCGCGACAACGTAACATCAATAATGTGGTAGTAGGCCGCCAGGCGTTTTTAGTGTCCGTCATGATGTTCGGAGATTTCTGTGCTAAGAATTAATCGTTTATAAACCCTTTCGCTGATAAGGCCTGCATCAAATTTTTGTTTGACATCAACTGACATGGGTTGACCATGTTCTTTTAATAGGTGTCTTGTTGTGGCGCTAATATTATCAAGCTTAGAGTCTAATAAAAAATCTCTTAATTTTTCATCAAAAATTAAAAACTCGCGCAAAGCGATGCGTTTTCCATCGATGCTAGGGACCAATTGCTGCCAGATTACGACACGTATCGTTTCGATGATATCGATCATTCTAGCTTTTGCTTCTTCAGCTGGAAAAGAGTTGACTAATCGTCTTAAGGTTTCGGCCACGCCATTGCTATGTAAAGTGGTATAAACGGGATGTCCAGTTAATGCTGCTTCGATAGCAGCACCAATGGTTTCCGGATCACGTAATTCGCCGACTAATATGAGCCGTGGTTTGCGCCGCAAGGCATTGCGTACACCCGCTGCGAAGCTGGGTAAATGCCTGGGTATCTCGGATTGACTGACAATGGCACTGGGCATCGCTATCGAGTCGTACACAAACTCTATGGGGGCTTCATAGGTTAAAATCTTACGATGCGAGTCTTTTTTTTCAGCTAGATTGCGGATGATAGCGGCTAATAAGGTGGTTTTACCGGAACCGGTTGCACCGGTGACATAGACGATACCTTGTGCAGGTGCTAGAGCTGCAACTAATTGACTTTCTAAATTCAGATCCGACATTTTAGGCGGCATACTTGGAATACTACGAAAACTTATTTGTATCGCATCATGACCTTCTACTAAACAACCTGTGGCATTGACACGGAATCGATAGCGCTCGTTGCGATTAGGTCGAAATTCATAGTGCGTATCGATATCAACACCGCTTAAAATTTGTGCGCTACCATTGGGCCCATAGATAAGATTGAGCATCTCGGCGACTTCGGTATTGGATAATTTACGTTGCGTGATACGGTGTAATCGACCATAACTTTCAGCAAAAACGGGTTCGCCAGTTTGCAGCGTAATATCCGATGCATCCAGCTTTTGGCAATGGATAAGTAAGCGCGCTAAACAAACTGATGTGAAGCGTACCGGTTCATCAGGGAGTAGATGTGCTGTCATCTTGCGTCACAATGGATTTCCATCGACCCGGATTAATTTGTAATTTTGGTAAAGAAGTGATACGCAATATTTGATCGTTAATATGTAAGTCAGAATTATCACCGGTAACACCGAGATCAGTCTGTGCAACAAATGGTTTACTGACCATACCTTTCAATAATAAATTTTGATATAAAGCCATGCCGGTATAATCACGGGTTAAACGTGCTAAATTATCATTGAAAATTGCATTGGCTTGATTAATGCCATCTTGCCAACCCAATGTCGCATATTTTTTCCAGATGATACGTTCTTCGGGTGTTTTCGGCAAAAACGCAGGTAAAGGTAATTCGGGGTGTTGATAATCCATCCATATATAATTACGCCATTGCGGTGGTGCAGTGGTGAAATGTGCTTGGCTAATAATTTGATAGGTGCGATCATCGATACGCAAGGTTTGTCCATCGGAGAGGTGCAGCGAATTATTTCCTTGGACAAGTACCGGAGGTACGACGTTGTGGTCTAGTAAAATTAAATTGAAATTATAAATACGATCTAATTGTGATGAATTTTTAGTTAATACTTGATTAATATGTTCAGAGCGCCAAGCTAAACCGGCTTGAGCACCGACACTCATCGCGATATCTTGCAATGCTTGTAAACGTAAAGCGGTCATTTGTTTCTTATTTGTTGTGACCTGTGCATGTAAATCCTGTAGTTGTGTTAAATTATCTAAACTGCCTACAGTTTTATAATTAAGTTGTGTGGTGCTACAAGCACTTAGCAGCGATAAGCTTAAACCAGCCAATAAATACAGCGTCTTTTTCCGATAGCATGGTATTTTTTTCAGGCCAAGCACTAAACGAGGATATCTATGTAATAAATTTTCGAAATACTTATTAATATTTAGCATAACGTAATTCAATGGTCTTGATGCCAGGATAAACGACTATGTTAGCTTTTCTCCCAGCCTGAAGATTGGCATTGCGGATGATATAGCTGAGCGGCGTATTTTGTGAAGAAATGGTTATTAGCACTGGAACAGCCGGGCGCTTGCCTATAATTTCCAAATGAAAATGGACGAGTTTCGCGATACGTTGTAATAGCGGCTCTATAGGGCCTGACCAATCGACCGAGGCAACGGTTTTCTCTAAGCCTGAAGCGCTAGGATAAGGTAGTGGCTTAGTAATAGGAGGGCTAGAAGCTTTTTCCAGTTCTTTTAATTCATTTAATGACTGGCTAACAGATCGTGCTGCTTCGGCTAGTTTAATCGAGGCATCATCTGAGCTCGTATGAATGGAGGGGCTTATGGAGTTAGGTAAGTTTTGTGAAGCACACCCCAATAATAGGCTCACAAAAAGTGCTACTGTTATTTTTTTCATGTTTATCTTATTTTAGATAAAATTCTGTATCCACAAAAAATTTTGTTAAACAACAAAATTTTTTGTTACCTACTTTCGCATTGAAGCAAGAAGGTAATATAATGTCAAGTAGGGTTTTAGGGGTTCGTTTTAATTAAGGCATAGTGCACCTGACCCGCAGTTTTACAGTGCAGAATCTCCCAGTTTTCGGGCAATAAAAGCCTTTTAGCGCTCGCTTCGGTTTCAATATAAATCTTACTTTCAGTGGCTAATAGGTCTTCTTTGACCAACCAAGAGCAGACCGGGTCGAGCAAATTTTGATGAAAAGGTGGATCCAGAAAGACGATATTAAATAAAGGTTTTTTTGGTTTAAAGAGTTGAGTTGTTATGAAAGGAAATTGAGCTTGATAAACCTGGGCGCGGTTTTCTGCTGCAAGCTGCTTTAGCTGCGCTTTTAAATAGGAAACTAATACAGTAGATTGTTCTATAAAAGTAACTGACTTTGCATAGCGTGAGAGTGCTTCAAAGCCTAAGGCGCCGCTACCGGCAAATAAATCTAAGCAGTGGGCATCGGCAAGGTCGGGAGCTAACCAATTAAACAACGTTTCGCGGATGCGATTCGGAGTTGGGCGTAAATTGGGAATAGGCGGAAAATGAAGTTTTCTGCCACGCCATTGCCCGCCGATGATCCTGACTTCGCCTTTTCGCATAGAAATACACTCGCAATAACGAATAAGCTGTTATTGCGTTAAATTAGTTAAGTCATTTATTATAAGCGCTTTCAGTTGACACTGTATAGAATAGACTATGTTTAAATTTTTAAAACGCAAAGAATCCCAACAAGATATTTCTCAAAAGGATGAATTAATTAGTAGTAAAACGGGTTTTTTTAATCGTATAAAAACGAGTTTACAGAAAACTCGTCATCAATTAACTGAAAGTCTTGCCAGTTTAGTATTAGGTAAAAAAAAGGTTGATACCGAATTAATTGAGGAGATTGAAGATTTACTTTTAACAGCGGATGTTGGCCCGACAGTGACTGAAGAAATTATTCAGCTTTTAACACTGAAATTGTCACGCAATCAATTAGCCAATGGTGAGGCAGTATGGGATGTATTGCAACAACAATTAAGTGAATTATTACAACCGTGTGAACAGGCTTTAAGGGTCGATTCTACACATAAACCCACCGTTATTTTAGTGGTAGGTGTCAATGGTGTGGGTAAAACAACGAGCATAGGTAAGCTAGCCCATTATTTGCAAAAACAAGGAAAGCAGGTGATGTTAGCCGCTGGAGATACGTTTCGAGCAGCGGCGACTGAACAATTAACGATTTGGGCTGAACGCAATCATATTCCGATCGTGGCCCAACATCAGGGTGCAGATAGTGCTTCTGTCATTTATGATGCTTTTCAAGCGGCTAAAGCGCGAAATAGAGATGTGCTAATTGCTGATACTGCGGGTCGTTTGCATACCAAACATAATTTGATGCAAGAATTACAAAAAGTAAAAAAAGTCATCAGTAAATTGGATGCGACGGCGCCTCATGAAATTATGTTAATACTGGATGCGGGTACGGGTCAAAATGCTTTGTTACAGGCTGAAGCATTTAACGAAGCTATCTCCTTAACCAGCGTGATGTTAACTAAATTAGATGGCACTGCTAAAGGAGGTATGATTTTTGCTATCGCTAAAAAATTAGCTTTGCCGATCCGTTTTGTAGGTTTGGGAGAAGGGATTGAGGATCTAGAAGTTTTTTCAGCACAGGAATTTGTCCGTGCTTTATTTACTATTGAAAAAACTGCTTAAAAACTTTGCTAAACAGGAATAATTTCTTTATATTCTAACCACAGATTTCACATAACCAAGATCCTATTTAATTTATAACGAGTGGAAAAATGACAGCAGACGCGAAAGCTTTTAGAAAATATATGTGTTTACTCTGTGGCTATGTCTACGATGAAGAGCGTGGCTGGGAAGAAGATGGTATTCCACCGGGTACACGCTGGGAAGATGTACCGTTAACCTGGCGGTGTCCTGAATGTGGTGCAATAAAAGAAGATTTTGAAATGGTGGAGTTATAAACTAAAGGGGTGTACCTCAGCGACGATCACAATCGCAATAAGTAATAAGGTTGGAAATTCATTTAACCAGCGATAAAATAAGCTGGAATGTTGGTTCTGATCCACTTTAAAATCGCGACAACATTTTCCACAATAAAGATGAAAAAGGATTAATACAGCCACTAGGCCTAATTTTAGATGCATCCAGGTAGCCCTCGCATAGTAGATGGTAGCCGAGCTAAACAAGATAAAGCCAAAAAATAGTGTTAATAAAGCGGCTGGTGCCATAATGTAATAATAAAGGCGATGCTCCATGAGTTTAAAGCGTTCAATACTGATTTTATCCTTAGCATCGGCATGATAAACAAATAAGCGTGGCAAATAAAATAGGCCCGCAAACCAAGCGACCATTGTAATAATGTGGAATGCTTTAATCCAGGGCATGTATCGCTCCAAAATTCTTGTAATGAGTTAATTTTAGTATCTTGCTATGAATTATGACGTAATTATTCCAATCATCAAAGATTATTTTCTCGCATTACAGGCTAAGATTTGTTTAAGTTTAGAAACTATCGAAGGACAAGAAAAATTTTTAATCGATGATTGGTTACGTGCCGAAGGGGGTGGCGGAAAAACCTGTGTTTTGAGCACAGGGGCGGTGATAGAACGCGGCGCGGTTAATTTTTCGCACGTGTTTGGCGGAACTTTACCACCGAGTGCGAGTCAACGTCGTCCTTCTTTAACAGCATCGGCGTTTCAGGCAACCGGTATTTCCTTAGTGCTTCATCCGCGTAATCCTTATGTACCCACCGTGCATATGAATTTACGCTTTATTGCTTTACCAGCAGGTAATCAACATTCGGCACAATGGTGGTTTGGCGGTGGATTTGATTTAACACCCTATTATCCTTTTTTAGAAGACTGTCAGCATTGGCACCGAATAGCCAAACAGAGTTGTGATCCCTTTGGCTTAGACCTTTATCCGCAATATAAAAAGAATTGTGATGACTATTTTTATTTACCTCATCGTCAAGAGGCGCGTGGAATAGGCGGTATCTTTTTTGATGATCTGAAGCGATGGAATTTTGATCGATGTTTTGAGTTTATTCAAAGTGTTGGCGATCATTTTTTGCTTGCCTATTTACCCATATTACAACAACGTAAAGGCGTAGTTTATGGCGAACGCGAACGTCAATTTCAAGCCTATCGACGTAGTCGCTACGTGGAATTTAATTTGATTTATGACCGAGGGACATTATTTGGTTTACAAAGTGGTGGGCGGGTTGAATCGATATTAACGTCCCTGCCGCCACAAGCGAATTGGCAGTATAATTGGCAACCAGAACCTGGCTCTAAAGAGGCCGAATTAACTGAAAATTTTTTGATTGCTAAAGATTGGTTAGTTTAATCATCATGCAATTTTTCTGTATTAGAGGCTACTTCAAAGGATCTAATTTTTTCTTCTTGGCCGACGCATGCCGCGCGCGCATTTCAACATCGATATATTGATCAGTAATGGCACTCGAACTATGCCCCGCATCGTCACGGACATGTTCGCGTGGTCGATGTTTGATATCCTCAGAAATTCCAGTATGACGTAGCCAGTGTACGGTTGCGGTTTTTAATTCTATCGCCTCGTCTTTAAGTCCGTCTTTAACCATACGTGCAAAAGCGGCATCAAAACAAGCTTGGACGATACAACGAATTTGCCGCGTACTCTGAATGGGAGTCTGACCATTCGCTTTACTAATTAAAGGTGTGGTTTCACCGCGACTAGGCAAACTCATCAATCCTAAATTTTCTCGGTAATGTTTTAATGCATTTAACATATCGTCACTGACGCTGATTAAACGTTCTTTATTTCCTTTACCAACCGTTAAGAACCACCAATTACCATCCGCATCCTTTTGAAAATGACCCATCTGTGGTTCCCAGCGCGGGCTCGCGGCGAGCTCAGAAATACGTAGATACATGCCATAGAGTGCCTTCATAATAAACAAGGTTCTATTATGTAGCATAGGTTTTTGTTCGAAGAGACTTTCTGCGGTTTCTATGACATAAGACCATTGTAATTCACTCAAACGACGGACTTGATGATTACTTTTTTGCTGTCGTATGAATTTACTTTTTTGTCGAATTTGGGCGACTGGGTTGAAATGAACATAGTCTTCTTGGATGAGATAATTATAAAAACTGCCACATACGGCAAAAATCGCTTGTAATGCTTTTTGAGACAAGGCGTATTTTTTTATATCCGGCATGATGCCTTGTTGACTTGCCATTTTATTAATCGTAGCGACAAAAGGCCGCCAGTCGGGATGTGGCTTTCTCTCGCCCTGATGTGTGAAATAACGAGCAACGGTTTTAACACCTATCCAGTGTTTAGGAGGGCGCTGGCAAAATTCTATAAAGGCCTCAAAGTCCTCACGACGCAATTCCTTGAGCGATTTTCCTAAAATGAACCAACTCCATTGTAATAAACGTTCGATTTCGCGCCGATAAGCATTGAATGTGGCCTCACTGCCACGGTAGCTATACAGAAACTGTGAGGCTTGAGAATAATCTTGACAGGCATAAGCATTATTTTGTTTAGTGTCTAGGATTTGTTGAGGATGTTTCTTGGGGTCGATAAATTTTAGACTATCAAATAATGGAGTTGGCGTAAGGAATGGTGACATACTCATATTTTAGTAAAATTTTTCTTAGTTTAACAAGCTTTTAAAAAAAATAATATTTAACAAGAAATTTTTAGAAAAGTTTAGTATAATCCCCGCCTTCCTAGGAGGGGAGTAAATAAACTTAATGCCCAGGATTGTTTCTAGTATAAAGAAACATATCACTACACTTGAGTTTTGGCGGGCTTTGTCGTTCGTCTTGAAGCGCCTTGAAAGTATCGCAAAGTACCTGGCTAACCTTCCTCTTCCTTTCACGTTTATTCTGTATATTTTAGACTTATTTAGAGCCGGTTTAAGAATATTTAGTTATTTTAAGAAAACCAAAAATAAAAATTTAGGTAGTACGTGTAAATTTTTATTGGCCTTATTTAAAGTATCAACCGCCATGATTGCATTGATTTTTCTTGCATGTGGTTTTATTTCTTTACCATCAGTGTTGTTAGCCGCATTTTTTGCTTACCGTATTCTAAAGCTTATTCATAGCGCAATTGTCTTGATAATCAGCACGATTTTTTATTTAAAGATCGATAAACAGTGTATTGAACAGCAATGGAAACGAGCACAGTATCTCAATAATATGAACAAACATGTCTGGATGTTGAGTATGGGTCCATTCTTTATGTTATTAACCTACTTACTCAATGCGGGAGTAAGTATTTTAATCTGGTCCAATCCTTTATTACTGCTGGCTGATGCGATGCTTGTTTTAGTATTAATCGCGGCCGTATTTTATTTAGGCTATAAAATCGTTAAAAATAAACGAACCTCTGGTGAAAATTCCCTATTAAGAAAGGACGAGATTGCAACAATAAAAAATTTTTTTTTATTGTTTGGCTTAGCCATTGTTGCTTTATTTTGCGCAGTGATTACGCCTAGTTTAGGCATTTCAGCGATTATTTTCGCGTTGATACTATTGTGCATACAAGATGTCTTATTGACTGTTTATTATTATTTTTTTGATGTTTATGTACCGGATCCTGAACCAAAAAATCTTGACTCAGCACAATTTGATATCGTTATCGATCGAACCAATCGAGATTACTATCAAAATTTTTCACCAATCTATTATTTGCAAACCCAAGTTTCAGAAAAATTTCCGCATGTTAACGAGGTTATCAAAGCCAATAAAGAATTACTTTTAAAAGCCACTTTGCTAAAAATATTACAACTAAGAAATAAAAGAATAAAAATTGCAAAATCCGGCTGTATTAGTCGATTTTTTTCATCTGAAAGAAAAATTAAGGTTAAGGAAGATTGTTTACTGCTGGAATTAGCTTGGGCCTTAAACACCGATAATCTTGAAGTTTTAATTGAGCTTATTTTATCTACTAGCAATTTTCTTGTAAATAATAGGGCGGAGATTTCAGATCCTGAACTTCAAGAAATTTTAGGTCACTTAGTTTGTTTAGCTGAGCAGGAAAAACGTGTCCAACGGGTAGAAATCGTTAAACCTAAAGCATTTTATCATTCTTTTTTGAAAAAAATTGGTGATTGCCAAGTTTTATCAATGACATGCCAGGCTTCGCGCAAGATAGAACAGGATTTAAATCAATCTAATCAAACCTTGGGGTATGGGGGTTAGAGTGTAAAAGTAATTATTTTTTAGTGTTAAGGATAGTAAAAGGAAACTTCATTATAATGAGCCGCATCCTGTTATCAGGATGAGTAAAAGAGATGCTACAGATATAGATTATGACTACGACTATGCTTAGCGAATGGTTTCTTTTAAAAATAGATCAGTATATAGCTCAGATTAAGGCATTAATCAACGAATTGTGGCAAAAGCTGTGCCATATTTTTTCAATTATCACTAGCATTGCTTTCTTACGCCTCTTATTTTTGCTGCTTAAACGTTTTATAGCCATTATTAAGAGTGCGCTGAAATATTTTTTTATTTCTCTTCCTATACCCGTTTTGGAATTCCTCTATATACTCCATTTTGCAAGGGCTTTTCTAAGGATCGTTAGTTTTTTTAGCGAGATTAATAATAAAAATTCAGGAGAAATAATCAAGCTATTATTATCTGTTTTTAAGGTGTTTATCTCGCTTTTAATGATTTCTTTGCTGATTGTAGCAACTGTTTACGGAGGGACGCCGTTGTTTTTACTATCATTACCTGTTTATGGCACGTTAAAAACTATTTTTCGTGTGTATAGTGGTACAAAATGTCTTATTAGCTTAATGATTTTAATCGGTACGTATTATCAGCGTGAATTTGTTAGCAAAAAACGCGATAACGAGTTAGAGGATCATTGGTTAAGAGAACAATATAAAGACAATTATTATAAACACCTGCCCATATTGCTTATAGGACTTTCTACAACTATTTTACTATCGGTGCTTAGTTTTATGGGTTTTGCCGGATTAGGCCCGGTTGGGTTTATTATTATTATTGTGTTGGCTTGCAGTTTGTTAATGATAGACATTATAAAGTCTATCTATGATTTTCATCATAGTACAAAGGTTCCAGAACCTAAAATTGGTAGCTTAGATCCAAAAAATTCATTGATCGATGACAGTTATAAAGACTATTACTATAGAAAATGTCGTGTTGCTCGATTAATAGAAGTCAGTAAACCTGAAGATTACAAAATAAATCGAATCTATCTATTAAAAGAAATTGTCGTAAAAATTTTTCAGTTACAAACCAAACTAAAAAATAGTACATCAAGATTTAATTTTTTTTCAGAAAATCCAAAAATTCAGGAAAAGATAGAAGGACTAAAACAAATAGCTAGCACGATGCTAACGGATAACTTTTTAGAAAATATAGCTATAGGGCATGCCGTTTTTAATGATTTGAAAAAAGATTATAAAAATTTAAATGAAAATGATAAAACTGTAATTCCTAAGATCGCAATTGAAAAGTTTATAAAGGAAGCTGAGAGTTCTGAAGGGACTATTTTAGATGAATTACCGCACGTACGGGATAGGATAAGAAAAAAAAATATAAGCCTTTCACGATTGTTTTATTATCACTTTTCTCAAAAAATGAGTGATTGTGGAGATATTTACAAAGCCGGGGAGAAACTAGTAGAACAAGAAAAGGAGCTGGAAAAAGAAAAGCTTGTTTCAGGTGAGATAGTCTCAGGGCGATTGAGTATGGCTGCAGGATAGATATCATGCTAATATAGGTTAAATTTTAACCTGAGTGACCTCCATGTCTTTATTACTTATTATAATTATACCCCTAGCGCTCTTGTTGTTTACGAGCGTTTTCACGGTGGGCCAACAATCCGTTGATGTCATTGAGCGCTTTGGAAAATATACCCGCTGTGCACATGCCGGCTTAAACTTCAAAATTCCGTTTATTGAACGCATAGCCGGTGCTGTTTCACTGCGTATTTATCCTTTGGATGTCACCTTAGATACCAAAACCCAGGATAATGTCATCGTTAAAGTTCAGGTTTCTGTTCAATACCGAATTAAAGAAGACCGTGTGTATGACGCATTTTATAAACTAGAGAATGCGAGAGAACAAATCACTGCTTATGTTTTGGATCTGGTGCGTGCTGAAGTACCGACTATGAGTTTGGATGCCGTCTTCGAAAAGAAAGACAGTATTGCTAATGCAGTAAAAAATGAATTAACTGGTACCATGGAAGAATTTGGTTATGAGATTGTAAAAGCCTTAGTGACGAATATTGATCCCGATGAAAAGGTAAAAAATGCCATGAATGAGATCAATGAGCAACAACGTTTACAAGTGGCGGCGCAAGCCAAAGGGGAAGCAGAAAAGATTCTGAAAGTAAAACAAGCCGAAGCCGAAGCAGAAAGTAAACGTCTGCAAGGTGAAGGGATTGCGAATCAACGTAAAGCCATCATTTGTGGTTTACAACAATCGGTCGGTGAGTTTCAAAAGGCTATTCCCGGCGTGACAGCAGCGGATACCATGAATTTAGCGTTGATTACGCAGTACTTTGATACACTGAAAGAAATTGGTGCAAATAGTAAAGGGACTACTATCTTGCTACCACATGCTCCAGGTGGTTTAAAGGATATTGCAGCACAACTGCAAGAAAATATTATTACGGGTAATTTAGCGTCGAGTTCGGACATTCTGAATAGTCTCGAAGGAAAGAAGGCAGAAGTGCAAACTAACTAAAAGATGGGATAAGTAGTCGTTATTCTCTTGGATGGACTTACGCACGTCTCAGTGAAATTATCAATAAACGCAGAGGAATTACGGCTGATTCCGCTTTAACACTGTCAGAAGCCTTACAAACTGAGCCAGAGTTTTGGTTAAATTTACAATCAAATTGGGATTTATGGCATAGTTTAAAAAAACATCGTCGAGTTAAACCACTCAATTTAACTCGACGGGTGGCTTGACTAGTTTTATCGAATTAAACAACGCTGACGTTGCTACACCCGACTTGTTGGATGAAATAACGATGTAAATAATTATCTTGACCCAGCTCAGGATGGAAACTGGCAGCGATAATATTATTTTCTTGTACCGCAACGATTTGATCGTGATATTTTGCTAAAATTTTAATATTTGTGTTGTCTAGCAATGTGAGTTTTGGAGCACGGATAAAAACCATTTCCATTGCGAGATTTCTTACAACACACTGTCCGCTGACCACTTGAGAAGCTAGTTGCCTGCCGTAAGCATTGCGTGTCGCGCAGATGTTGATACGACACAAGCTCTCCTGCGTCGGCGATAGAACTGATTTGGCTAATAGTATTGCTCCAGCACAAGTGCCTAAAATGGGTTTATCATAATCGATAAGACTGGTCCAAAGTTGTTGTTGTTTAAGTAATTTAATCAATACCGAACTTTCGCCACCGGGTATAATTAATGCATCGCTGGCGGTCAATGTACGTCGATCACGCACCAATGAACAAAACACACCGAGCTTGTTTAAACAGTTGATATGTGCTTGATAACCACCTTGTAAAGCTAAAACACCGATATTCATATTAAACCTCTTTCAAAACCTGCGTTATAGACTAGATTTAATTGTTAAACGATTGGCTAGGGTACTCATTTATACTAGTAAACTAAAGTGGTTTCAAACCAAGCGGGTGATTTCTTCTTCGGATTTATAATTAAATCCACTCATACCTTCCGCTAAATCATTCGAAACATTAAGTAAAATTTCCGGATTATCAAAATGTGTGGTGGCTTGTACGATGGCGCAGGCACGTTTTTCAGGATCCGCGGATTTAAAAATCCCTGAACCGACAAACACACTTTCTGCACCGAGTTGGCGTAATAAAGCGGCGTCTGCAGGCGTCGCGACACCACCTGCAGAAAAATGTGGTACTGGCAGTTTACCTTGTTCAGCAACCCAGCGCACTAATTCCAAAGGTGCATTTGAAATTTTTGCTTGAGCGTAAAGTTCTTCTTTTTTTAAAATCGTCAGTTGTTTAATTTCGCGTGTGATAGCACGCATGTGACGCACGGCTTCCAGGATATTTCCTGAACCAGCTTCACCTTTGGTACGTATCATAGCTGCGCCTTCGGCAATACGTCTTAATGCTTCACTTAGATTGCGGCAACCACACACAAAAGGGACATCAAAAGCATGCTTATCAATATGACACTCATCATCGGCGATGCTTAACACTTCACTTTCATCGATGAAATCAACATGTAATGCTTGTAATAGTTGTGCTTCGACAAAATGGCCAATACGCACTTTGGCCATCACCGGTATCGAAACGGCTTGCATAATGTCTTGAATAATTTTAGGTGAGGCCATGCGCGCTATGCCACCCATTTTACGAATATCAGCCGGTACCCGTTCTAAAGCCATGACAGCACAAGCGCCTGCTGCCTCGGCAATTTTAGCTTGCTCTACGTTAGTGACATCCATAATGACGCCACCTTTGAGCATTTCGGCTAGGCCTGTTTTAACACGTTGGGAATCATCAAGAAAATTCATAGCGTATCACCCCATAAAAGTTTTATTCTGTTCTACAGAAATAGCTGACTATTGTACAATAAATCACAGTGAAACGTCATTTTTGCAGCGTCTATTTTTTTCTTGCTGCGAGGTTGTGTTACATTGGTAATGATGTTCATTTTCTTTAATCACTCGCTTTTTTTCGACCCGCATAACTTTTTTGATAGGTAATGCGTGGTTTTGGTTTTCTATGATGCGTCGAATTTTGATGGGCATAAGAAAATTGTCTGGGTCGATCTACTGTGAGTTCAAAAGGGGCCTTAGCTTTCGCTTTATAATCAAATTCGGGAATAATGCACTCTTCTAAACGTTTCTTGAGTAGATGTTCTATAGAGCGAATTTGACGTCTATCGCCGTTAGTAATTAAACTAAAGGCAGCACCTAATTTAGAGGCCCGTCCTGTACGTCCAATACGGTGTATATAATCAATCGCGGTATTTGGCATATCAAAATTAATCACATGGGATATATGATCGATATCAATTCCTCGTGCGGCAATATCGGTCGCCACTAAAAATTTTAATTTACCTTCACGAAACCTACCCAGAGCAATTTTTCGTTTACTTTGTGACAAGTTTCCTTGGAAAGACGTAGCGCTATAACCTAAATTGCCAAGATATTCGGCAAGACGTTTGGCGCGATGTTTGGTTCGCGTAAAGATCAAAGCGGATTGGACTGAGTTAGTTTGTAAAAGGATTTCCAATAAGTCGGTTTTGAGTGCCTCTGAAACTGGGTAAAGTGTTTGTGTTACCGTATTAGCTGGAGCGGATTCACCAATTTTTATCGAAACCGGATTATTTAATACTTTGTCGGCTAATAAGCGGATATCGGACGACATCGTAGCAGAAAAAAGCAAGTTTTGACGTTGTTTGGGTAAATATTCTAAAATAGTGTAGATATCTTTGCGGAAGCCCAAATCAAACATATGATCGGCTTCATCTAAGACTAGTATTTCGACGTGATGCAAATTAGCCTGTTCACGTTTGCTTTTGTCTCTTTGGAGTTTGCTTCTACCTCCTTCGAGTAAATCGAGCAGGCGGCCAGGACAGGCGACGACGATGTCGATACCGCCGCGTAATGTTCGATATTGTTCCCTATAATTGGCATTTCTGCCATAAATAGTGGCACAGCGTAGACTAGTTTTAGCGCCAAGTTTATTCATAAAATTGCAAATTTGGTCGGCTAATTCATGTGTTGGCACTAAAATGAGTGCCCGTAATTGACCTTTGGGCCCGGCCATCAGGTATTGTAGTAGGGGTAAGGCAAAAGCGGCGGTTTTTCCGGTTCCGGTTTGTGCTAAACCAACGACGTCTTGGCCTTGCAAGATAGGCGGTATAGCTTTTGCTTGAATAGGCGTGGCGTCCTGATAACCTTCGGCTTGTATACCGGATAAAATTTGGGCGTTTAAATTAAATTCTGTAAATTTCACTAAAAAGTTCCTGGCTATAGTAGTTGAGCCAAGTAACATCTTTAGCTCTAAAAGTGGGCTATTCTATCAGGCTTATTTGGCAAATGATAGGAGAATTGCACTAAAAATAAACGATGGGGCTGTGGGCGAAATTATGTAATAAATTTGGTAAAAGTAGTCGATGGGAGCACTAATTCTACTCAAGAATTTAGAGTTAAAATATAAAGAGAAACTTCATAAATTAGAAAAGGAAAAAAATAGGATTGATCTGGTAAATTTTGAGAGATTAAGCCGGGAAGAGGGTCTAGGTTTATGTGTAATATGGGTGATCATCATCTTTTTTATCATAAGTTTTCGACTGCAGCAATTCAGGGTTCCAAGGCTTTTTAAATTTCTCCCCCCATTTTTTTACGTCGCCTATTATTTCAATGCCTTCTTTTAAATGCAATATGTCTAATTGACATTGTGGTAGTCACTTTTTTTGGCAGTTGTTTTTTCTCAATTGTCATAAAAACTACGGAAACTTTCGTTTTAATTGTCCGTTAATAAATTTAATAAACAATGCTAACCAAGTTATTCCTCCCAAAAGCTAGTGTTTATTAGTAAAAGAAAAAATTCTTTCGTTTTCTTTTTTTAAATTTTAGGAACAAATTTTAAGCATAATTTATTTAAAACCTAATCTCAGTTTGGAGACATCGTTAGTCGCTTGGCTTGTTTTATTTGAAAAAAAAGCACTTAGGTTTATTATTTCTTGGTCATAAGCATTGCATTTCAATTCAAGTTCAACACGTCTAGTTTTATCTCTACTCTGTTCAGTTATTTCTTTAAATAGCTTTACGGGCATATCTGATAAACTAAATGATGCTCCTTTAATATGGCGGATTTCTTTTCCTTCTTTGTAATTATTAAATAAAACTTCAGCTTGTTTGGAATAGTTATTTGAAAAAAGCTTTAGGACGGCTTCTGTAAAGCTTTCCAATAAAATATCCACGAGAATAAGGATAGTCTCAGGTAGCGTATCTTTCGGACCAATTTCCCGTTGAATTTGTTTTTCTGCCAGCCAACTTATCAATTCCTCCTGGGATGGAATTTTTTCTTTCTCGGTTACATAGCGAATAAGATAATTTTTTAAGGATATTTGCTCAGAAAGTGGACCGTACATCTCCTCAGCGGCAACTTGCCATTTTTTCTTAGAACCCGGAACAATACTGTAGGGGCGGAGAGTCAATGAACAAATCTCAGTTTTATATTTTACTTTATTTTCTGAATCACTGTAATTTTTTTTGAAATCAGGAATTGTTACTTTCAGAAAGTCATTGGGTATGTCTATAGCTTCTACCTTTTTAGAAGGGTCTACTCGTTCTGCCAATGCCAGTATTTCTTTTACTGATAAGGTATAAAGGTCATCATCTCCACTAGTACATTGATCTTCAGTTAAACGTTTAATAGGCTTTCCGATGTTTTCGGGAGAAATTCTTATTGAATTTGGACAATGTTTGGGAGATCCATCCAACATAATAAGCGTGTCATCAGATAGAGTTAAGGAGTTCTGATATAAAGAACGAACCCAGTTATTAAATTTTTTAGGATCTTGTTTTACTTGCTTCAACATCGAGGCGCACGCTTTATAAAGGGCTAATTGATGCAACGCCGATCTGTCATAAGGATAACCCAATTCATCTAAAAAATTAAGATGATGTTTTGTACCTATCGCTCTTAAACGATTTGGCATATTGTCAAGTTTAAAACTGACGACGCAATACCACACCGCCAACGCTATCGGCACTTTAAGCAATGGACCGTTGTTGCTTAAACCAGATAATGTCATGTAAGTATTATTATTTTTTAACTCACTCATTAAATTATTTTTAAAACTTTCTATAAAATGACTAAAATTATTTTCTGTATTTAAATGCTCAGAATTTTTTGCAATAAAATAAACGACTGCTAACAATAGTTCAGGTACACCGCATAATTTTCCCCCAAAAAACAAATCAGCTAATGCATAATGAGTCGCTTGCCGATGCGATGGTTCATTTGAAGTAGATATAAAAGAGGATATGGACTCTCGTGTGACCAGAGATGTTAACGGTTTGTTATTTTTGCAAAGTTCTACTGTCGTATTAAGTCCAACAACCTGATCGAAACGCTTTTTAATTTTAGCGACTAATTCAGAATTTTCTAAAATAGCTAAAGGATTGCTGATAAGGTAATCTTGATATTCTTTAGAAATATCTTGTAAAACCGGTGAATATTTTTTGACTGCACTACCCGATTGCTCACTACTCTTTTGGTAACAATTTTTGATATATAATATCGGGAGATCCTTTTCGAATGTGATGGGACATTCGAATCTCACTTCTAAGCTGGGTATCTCTTCCACTTCTTCAACCGCTACTTTTTTTACTTCTGGAGCTCGAGTCAACCTATTTGAACTTAGCTGATCAAAAGAATAATCATTTTCCTTATCAAGCAGTGTAAATATTTTTTGGAAATATGCTTCTATTTGTTTTTCAGTTTCATCGGTTGAATTTTCCAGGAATTTTTTAAGTCGGTTCATAGCAGACTTTTCATCTTTATTTAGCAATGCCCGCATTAAATCATCTTGATTATTTTTGAGCTCGACAGATTTCTTATTTTCCGCCACAACTTCTAGCAAATTTTTTTGTAAATCCACTAACTCATTTCGAATCTTTAAATCACAATTACTGCGACCTAAATTTTGTAATGTTAATTTATGTAAAAAACTAGGCGCTTGTTTAAGAAAAGCCTCAGGTTTGTCACGAAATTCTTTTATTTGAAACCAGGGGGATTTTAAAAATTCTTGAAAACTTTCCTCGCCATTAATCTCGATTTTACAACCCATACCTCCATCCAATATCCGTTCTTTACGCATGAACGGGGCTGAGACTGACAGATTCATATTTTGTCTAGAACCGATAAAAAAAACGTTGAGTTGTGCAATTTTAATATCCCCATCATCTAAGAGCCTATCACAAAGATCAACTTGTTTTTTTTCTACCTCACCATCAGTAAAGATGGTTAAAATAATCCCCTCTTTATCTGATACTAAATTTGGAATAAAAGTTCCTGGATTAGTGCCTCCAGAACCGATGCATTGCTCAGCTCTTTTTAGGGCCTGTGCTTGATTCATTACTTTTGGATTTTCTCCACTAGCCCAAAAAATAAATTGTGTACCCTCAGAATTTATTTTAGATATGTATTCATAAACCCCGTTCCAATATTTTTTATTGAAACAGGTAGAACCGGAACAATCAATTGCAATAAAATTTTTTTTTGGCATAAAATTCTCATTTTTAATAAAAATCTTTTAATTTAAAAAAAGATATTAATAATCACCTACTTTCATATTAGCATTGGCTAGCTCAATCGTATATATGCTTTTAAGTAAAAAAAAACATTGCAAATAATACTTAAATAGGATTAATAATTTCAATATCTTTATGCCCAGTTACGCTCAGTAAATCATTATCACCACTAACAATTAAATGGCAATTTGCTGCTAAAGCGACGGAAATAAATTTGTCATCATCAGGATCACGTGAAACTGGGGTTTTCAACTTTATGGGTGTGAAAAGCTTACTGTCTCTTATCATCAAATTAATAAAAGGTGCTATATCTACCCTAGGGTATTTTTTTGCCAATATATCACTTACCCTACTATATTCATCTAAAATTTCTAGAGAACAAACAATCTTAACTTTTTTTCATGCCATGCATTTAAGATTTTTGCAGGAGGTCCTGACCAAAATAACAAATCCATGTTTACAATATTACCAATGGTCAACGCTATATAACCTATGCCATCCCAGCGCCTAACGGGTCAAGAACTAGGTGCGCCAACGGCGCCTGTGCACGACTTACTGCTGTCGGGGATCGTGTCATCATTTGCACTTATGCTCAACTCCAGGAAAGTCAATTAACTTCATTCAAACCCATCATTGCTTTACGCAACGAAAATAATGACTATAAGCTTTCGCCGCAACTGTAGGAAAATAAACAGGAAGGTAAATCATCTAGCCATTTTTTTCCTCAGCCGCCATAGATATTAGTAAGATTTGTGACGAGTTGTTTGGGTGAGTTCATTTGGAAGCTCTTTTTTTATATTTTAAACAATTTTATCCCATAACCAAGCCGCTGCCTCTCACAATATATACATTCGAGTTAGATAATTATATTTTTATCAGATATTTTATTCTATAAAATAAATAAGGTGTAAAAGCTTATATTTATAAATTTGATATATCGCATTTTTTTGTGAGAGAATCATTTAGATGGCGATGGATTTCTTAGGTACTGGATTGGCTTAGACGCATCGCTGCTACTTGGACGATGCGTTCTGGACATCGTTCCCACGCTACACCACGCATTGGCAAGAAATTGTTGCATAATAGCTTAGTGATTTGATTGTGACTCTAAACTTCGCCTCATTTCCTCGTCGGCATAAAGCTTATCTCTTTCTTTATTAAAAAAATTAGAGTTAATTGGTGTGAGTGGATGATTAACAGTCATCTGCTTGTTGGGCTAGTTATTTGAATTTAGATTATTTTTTTAAATGTAAAAAATCACAGACCGTATGACGACGCTGTATCGCGTTTAACTCAGGCATGCAATAATCTATTTAAACGATCAAGTCTTAGAAGAAGCTCAAGATAAGTTATGGGAAATATTAGCAAAAACTTCAGAACTAAAAGGACTCATCAGCGAAAAAGAAAGTGAAGATTTTTTAAAATCACTCCGCCATGCTAAAGATTAAACTTGCTAAAAGTGCCTTAAAGTTTTTAAAACAAGTCCCCACGAAACATGCTAGGCAATTAGCCATGACCTTAGAATCCTTGAAGGATAATCCATTGCTGCAGGATTCCAAAAAACTAAAAGGTATGTCTGATTATCATCGCGTTGATCTGGGGGAATATCGGATTATCTATAGGATCGATAGCAAAGAAGATGTTATCATCATGGCCTTTATCGGTAAGCGTAATGATAGTGAAGTCTATAAACGACTTAAGAAAGAATAATTAAAATTCAATGCGTCATGCGACGGAACTCTAAACAAAACGATGCCAAACACTTTAATGTGCGTGGCATTGTTTTGCTATGGAATGGTAATAGGTGGTAGTGGGTTTAAAATACCGATGGCTTCTGTAATGGAAAGTATCGCGTCTTTTATCGCGATAGCAGCCGCTTCAGCGCCGGTTATGGTTTGAACCAGAGATAATGCCGTAGTTAGTGTACTTAATACGCTTGATAACACGCCTGTGATAACAATAATGCTCATGCTTTCATCCTTTAACTTTTAAATACTTAAATTCTTTATAAAGTCTCATTGGTTTTGGAATCAAATCATAATGAAGGAAGCTATTGCGCTTCCTTCATTATAGCCTAATGAATTATCTTAAATTAGTAGGTATAGGTAGAGAGCCTAATATGCCTAATGCGTTCGTAATAGCAGAAATGGCAGTTTGAATGGGCGCGACAGCAGCTCCAGCGCCTGGAACAGCACCTAATAAACCCAATACAGTATTTAAGGTAGTTAAAACAGGTGTAAGTAATGCAATAACAATTAATGGGGACATACTTTTTCCTTTATATAATGGTAATAGGTTTTTTTATTCAATATTTCTATTTATTAGAGATATAATTTATCATTGAAGAGAACAATAAAAAATTGGAATTTGTAGTGGTGACTGAGAGATAGGCGTGTTATTTCAGTTGGCGTAAAAACAACTAAAGTCGTGGTGCCCCCAATGAAGATGAAGGTTTAAAAATAAATAGGTGTTATTCTCTGTTAGCGATGTCCATTAATCCGGACCAATCTTTTTCTAGTGCAACTAATTTAGCATGTAAGAAGCGCGATTCAGTATCGAGTCTTTTCAGTGAATTTTGTATATTATCAATGTTTCCTTGTAGGTTATCGCACTGCGTGCACAGTTGTTGGTTGGAATTGAATAAGTCGATCGATTGGTCTAATAGTTGCTGTGTCGTTCTTTCAGTATTCTCGAGGCTTTCTATTTCTCGTTGGTTGGCTGCGAGTTTTGCTTTAATCTCATTTAGTGCATCATCAAAGGGTTTGATGCTTTCTAAAATGAGCGCAATAATCCAATTGAATATCCAGAAGGCTATCATATAACCTTCAATTTCAGCTTTCTTAGCATTAATTTGTTTTTCGATCACTTCTTTTTGACCCAGAAGCGCTTGCTTTTGTGCGTTTAGTTCATCCAGTTGAGTTTTTGCCTCGCGAATCGATAGGGCTAAATTGTCACGGATATTCGCAAGTTCACTTCGAGTCACAATGGCTTTGCTTTTGATGTTAGCGATGGCATCACTCATCTCTTTAAGTATTTCAGTAAATTGTTGTAGGGCGAGCGCCTCTTTACTTAGCACAGCCGGCAATTGATCTAATAAGGTTTGATAAAGTTTTCTAAAGCTCGGATCAAAATTACAAATTTCACGAATGAGAGGTGCCATTATCTCTTCGGATAAATTGATAGGGGAATAAGAAAAATAATTGGGAGTATTATAAAATCGAGCAACATTAATCATGATAACTTTCCTTTTAATGATATCAGAACCCATTACTCAGTAGGTGAGTTAATTGTTGATTTTTTAGCAATAATTTTTTGCATAAAACGACTATTTTTTACTCGCGGTATCCCTAATAAGTTGCGATCATAGTTATTTGTGGTAGTAATGACTTCTAAATGACTGTTATTTTGAAAATAGATTGCTTTTCCATACAGAGCAGCTAACTCATAGCGGGTTAATGACCATTGTTGTTGCATATATTCAATATCGTCGACATTAAGTTCCATACACAAGGATATTTTTTGTTTAAATAGAGTGAAATTTTCTGTTAATCCTTGCCAAGCTACTGAAAGATATTTTATGCAAGCTTCAACGAGGCCTAAATTTTTAGAGAAATTATCCCATTCTTGGATCAAAGCCGTATAAACGGAGGCTTCGATGTTATATTTTTTTAATTTTTCAACATTTTTTCTGTAGATGGCCAGCGTAGTTTGTAATTTTTCTTGATACAGCGAAGGGACAGGTTTGTTGTCGGAAAATATTTGAATGTTACCGCTAAGGATAGGCGTAGGATCCATTTTAATTTCTTTAGTTTCCGGTGCCAGATCAGGTTTAGACATATCTTTTGTTTGTGATTTTTTATCGGGTAGGTATTCGGTAATCAATGAAGTGGCTATTTTCAAGGTGTTTTTTGCTGAAGGTAAAGCACCATTGGCAATCTGGGTATTATGTTCGTTTATTTCTTTGGCTAGGTCTTTGATTAAGATTTGTAAGGCTTTTATTTCAGTTTCTTCACCTATATAAAGTTGTTCAGCTATTTTCTGCGTATTTGTTAAGGCATTATTTAAAGCATGTTGGTCACCATTATATTTTTGTAACTCCGTGAGAAGTTCATTAGATTTATTTTTTTTGGTCATAATGAAACTGCTTAAATCTTGGATTGCTTCAGCTATGTCAGCCACTGTACCGGTTTTTTCATTTTCATCGGCATCAATACATGTAGTTAGCAGTGTAAAAATGTCGAGATAATAACTATCAAAAAAATGACAAAAACCGACAATATCCGTGAAAGTGGCCATAATTTTCGGCAGATAGTCATCTAGAAAACGTCTTGCCATATCCCGCATTTGTGTTTGCAGCGTCTTAATATCGACTAGTTTCTCTAATTCGATATTTTTTTGTAATAGTAACGTAATGGCTTTAGCTTGGGTCAAACTTTGTCCTGTCATGATTTGATTCAACGCGATAGGAAAATCAGCAGGTACGAGAGATTTGATTTTTTGCGTAATAAACTTAGTCAAGAGTTGATGATTTTCAAAGATAGAGGCGTTCATTTTTTAATCCTTATAAAAGCGTAATGATGTGTTTAAGCGGTTAACTCTACAAATTCAGCTAAGGGCGTTATCCAAGGCTCAGAACGAGCCAATCGCTTGGTTGATATACTGAGGGATGGAAAAGAGTAAAAGTTTTTGGCGAGACTCAGTGATTGAACGAGTTCAGAGTCTACTTTAACTTCTAAGTTACCATTGCTTTGCGCGTTAAGGGCAAGCTGCTTTAAATCATCGAAATTTTTCTGGGCGGCTTTTAATTTATTAACCAACATAAAACGTCTTTCTGGATTAATAATATCGATTGAGCTTTCCAATTCTTGAAAATTGTTATCAAGCGAAATCCAAGTTTGACGCATATTTTCTACTGCGGTATGTGCATTCGTATTATTATTTTGTAATGAAGTAAACTGATTTTTGGTATTTTCTAAGGCGGCCATTTCATCTTCAAGCATTTTCATTTTTTGCAATGCTTGACCATATTCTCGTTTTTTATTGTCAAGATCAATCGAGGCAGCGGTGACCATAGCAATTCCAGTCCCTGTAGTAATCACACCCGCTACGATTAACTTCAAGGCTAACCCGCCGGTGACTACAGTTCCGATCGCACCCACCCCTATCATGATGATGCCCCCTACCGTTGCAATGGCTCCACCCGCAATGATACCGATGTCTTTATCGATGGCCGTCGTTATGGCATCAATATTCTTTCGATTCGTTGAAATCTCGCCTTCGCTACCAGCATAAATTCGATCTGCATCCGCTACAATTGTTTGCAAATTACGATTATCCGATTCTAAGTCGGTTCTAAATAAGGATAATTTTTCAATAAGTTGTGCAGTTTTAATTTCTTTATCTTGTATGTCTGTTTTCAAGTCAGAGAGACCTAACTTGAAGTAATGCGCATTTTCATCATTAGAACTCTGTATTTCGGCTGCAATTTTAATGAGATCATCCCAATACGCATTAGACAGATTACAAAATCCGGTGACATCAGTATAGGTGGCATTAATCTTTGGAACCAGATGATTTAACCAATATCTTGCATGTTCACGGGTTTCTTCTTGAGTTTTTTTAATTGACTTAATTTTATCGAGATTAATATTTTTTTGAGTAAGACAAGCGGCAATATAGGTTTGTACCAATGAAGAATTGGTATGCACGTTTCCCAAATTTTCTTTTATTAGCGTTGAGGAAATAATATCATCGGAGGCAGGATAAGCACCTATTATTGGATCGTAAGGTCCTGAGAAATAATCTGTTGCTCTTAAGATAGACATAGTAGGGTTTCCTTAGGCAGCTGAAATATAATGATTTTTTTGCATTTATGCAGATAAAGATGAAGAATAGGTCAATATAAAATAATTTTTTTAAAAATTAAATTTAAATCAATATAAAGTATTTAGCGAAGCTTTGATTTTTCATAGTCAGTTGCCGGGGAAACTTCGTCAGTTACGCTTTTCAATAATGTAAATATACAGGTACTGCTAGTTTGGTTTTCCATGGAGTTTACCGCTGCAATTAAATTGGCTAACTCAGCACTGGAATAATGTGTGGTGACACGCTGGCTTTTATGGCCGAGTAGATCTTGTCGATCTTCAAAGGAAACGTTTGCTGCACGTAGTCGTCGTCCAAACGTATGTTTCAAATCATGAACTCTGACTTGGCTTAGCTTGGCCTTCTTCCGTGCATTCAGCCAAGCAGAATTTAACATGCGGGTTAATGGTTTATTGCGGTAGGTAAAAACATAGACAGGATGTTGACCACGTTGTGTTGCTAGGATCGATTTTGTCTTTTCATTTAGAATGACCAATCTAGGCTGTCGATTTTTGACAATATTTTTAGGAATAACAAACACATACGTATGGAGTTCAGGTACTTCGATTTGCCAATCCCATTGTAAGCGACAAATTTCTTGATCGCGACAACCGGTATTTATGGCAAATAAAGCCATCTGTTTTAAATGTTGCGGTAAATGATCAACTAAGCGTTGTTCTTCTTCACTGGATAAAGGGTAGGGTAAACGTTTATGTTGATCGGGTAGTAAGCGAATTTTTGGTGCATGCGCTAGCCAACTTAAGCCATTTTCATCGAGCCATTCTTGTGCGGCGAGATTTAAAATGCGACGCACGACTTGTAATGCATAATTAATCGTTCTATTTTTGACTCCGGCCGCTTTGCGTGATTGTATATAAGCTTCCAAATTGCCTTGATGAATCACCGCCAGGGATAGATGACCAATAAAAGGATCCCATTGTTTGATGAATTGGGCATCCATCTTTAGGCTGGCTTTGTGCTGATTTTCACGTAGATATTTAATTGCGGCGAGACGAAAATTTCGTCTCGGTCTTATTCCGTAAACCGTCGCTTGCCGAATTTCTTCGAGTCGATGTACTAAATACCGTTCTGCTTCAGCTAAAGACGCAGAACGTGTACTTTCTGAGAGGCGGCGACCTTCAATTTTTTTGTTAATATGCCATATCGATCCTCTTTTAATGAGGCCAGGCATACGCTTGCTTGCCATTAACTAACCCCTTTATTATACCAATATTTATGCAGATTAATATACGTGAATGATAAAATAAGAATTAGCATTATGAATAGGTATCTTTAATATTAGTCAGATTTGTTTTTTTTTCATAGCAAGCTCATCAATCAGTTGTTGAAATTCTTCATCGATAGATTTTTTTGTTGTAGTGGAAGATTTTTTTTCTTTTAAGGTTTTAATTCCATGAAGCTGTTGCCAATGTATTCTTTGTTGCGCGGGTTGACCTTGATGTTTTTTAAACTCATCAGCCCATTGATCGAGATCCAAACGATCAAAAGCTATTCCTTGTTGACCAATTTTTAAAGAAAGCAAAAAAGGTCTTACTTCAGTGTTAAATCGATTTCTATCCATACCCAAATAGTGAGCTGCATCTCGTAAACGAATTAAACGGGGTTGCATAATTATTCCTAATGATTATTAAGTCTATGTTATGAATTTTAAGATACCTGTTTACAAAGTAAAAAAATTTAATTTTTTTTGATTAAACTTTTGGTAGAACGAAAAACAAGGATGTATTTTCATGCAGGAAGCGATATTAGATAAAGCTATTTATAGTTTAGGTTCAGTTAAGCATATGGCGAAAAAGTTAGGTATCCATCGTGAGCATGTCTATGCTTGGATCAAAGGATCAAGCAAAATTCCACTAGAATATGCTTTACAAATTGAGTATTTAACCGGAGGTGAAATTAATTGGAAAGATTTAGTTCCTTTTCATATTGTACAGCGTTTAAAGCATTTAAGCTTACGCTTACCTAAGTTTGATCTACCTCCCTGTGAATTAGTTTATGTCGCGATGGGGCGCATTAAATCCACATCTTTAGAGAAATCTACTGACAAGCTCGATAAAACAATTTCGTTACATAAGCAACGACCTATTTGTCTTGACGAAGAGAATACGTTGATCTTTGGTGAAAAGATTTTTTATTTATTTAAATATCATGCAAAAAAAACAATCCCGGCTTGGCGATTATCATTAACGAATTTGGCAAAAGGTCATTATAGCAGCGAGTTATTCGTAAAAAATTTCTTGATCAGTGAACGTATAGCAATAGGTATCGCCTTAGAAAAATTTTTAGGTAGTCGACAGGGTTACAGGACAGATTTAATAGTAAAAAATCAACTTGTTCTTGAAAAAAAAACAAGTTCCAGCAAAAAAGAGAATAAAAACATCCAACTTCTGAATACAGATGCACAAGTGATGACTCAGCAAAGAATACCCTTACGCCAATTGATCGCCAATTGCTTAGGTTTCGGTAGTCATTTCACTTATCAGAATGCAAAAAAAATAACGCTTTATGCGAGTATTGAATTGATAGAGCAAGTGGATCAACAAAAAATAAGTATTTCTAAAGCGGTAAAATCCGTTTCGTTTTGCAAGAAAAAAATTTTAAAAAAATAGTTAATAAAAACTAAACGATTGATAGTTTTTAATTGGTCTTATTTAATAAGGGAAACCATGCGTTATCGAATGTTAGATGTCAGAATTTGGTGTGATAAAAAATTTCGCTCTTTAACACCATTAAAACCGAGTGGCCAAGCACTTTTTCTTTATCTGTTGAGTAATCCACATACCACTTCGATCCCCGGTCTTTATCGGGCAGGTGCGGGGGCCATGGCAGAAGAATTAGGTTGGTCTTTAGCGGGATTTCGACGTGCACTCGAGGAAGTTATTGCGCAAGATTTAGTTAAAGCTGACCTCAAAGCGAGGGTTATTTTTATCGGTAATGCGATTAAATATAATAAACCCCAATCACCCAATGTGGTGAGAAGTTGGGCGATGCATTGGGATGAAATACCTGAATGTCCGCTTAAAAATGAAGCTTATTATACGTTGCAGTCATTTGTTCAAGGTTTAGGGAAAGCCTTTGCCCTAGCCTTTGATGAAGTCTTAAGTAAACATTACACAAAAAGAAGCCCAGGGGTTTTTGTTAAGCCTTCTCTTAACCAGGAGCAGGAACAAGAACAGGAGCAGGAGCAGGGAGAAAAAGTTGCTGAGCAATCTAAACGGCATGGATGCGCCTATCAGTCAAAACCCCTGCTTAGTTCATCTTTACATCACCGATTTTCTATGACGTTTGATCATAATTTGCAGATAGCTAAAAAATGGTTAACTCCGCATAGACAATCTGATAATCCCTGTGAATTTCAATTGTTGATAGGAAAAAAAATATGATGACCTCAGCGGATCAAGAAAAATTTACGCAAGGATTGATAATTTTAGCGGAGATTTACAATCGTAAACTTTCTTCGTTGTTATTACATACCTATTGGAAATGTTTAAAAAAATATTCCTTAGCTGTATTTGAAACAACCTTATGGAATTTTGTAAAAAACCCTGATGTTGCTAAAAGAGGTTTCCCGAGTCCTGCAGAATGGGTTAAAGCGATTGATGGCGATGCTGAAACTAAAAGCTTAGCGGCATGGACAGAAATTGTTAAGACAATTCGCCATATTGGCCATTATGATAGCGTCATATTTAATGATCCATTAATCCATCGCGTTATTGATGACATGGGTGGTTGGATTTTTTTATGTCGACAGTCTGAACGTGAATTGATTTTTACACAAAAAGAATTTGAACGTCATTACAAAAAGTATGATGCGATAAAGGAATTAAGCGTTGGTCCTGATTACTTAACCGGTCAAATAGAGCATCAGAATACGGTGCATGGTTTTACGCAATATATTCCTAGGCCTATCCATGCAAAACCATTAAAAAATAGTAGAAATTACTTAGTTTCTGATGCTGATAAGCAATAATAACAACAACATTTTTCAGTTTATTTTTACGATTATTATTTTTATTTTAAGGAAAAATTATGCGTCAATGTTCACAATGCTCTAAAGTGCGACGATTTTTATCATTACTAATCAAAAATTTCCCTTTGTCAAGAGAATTTCGGTTACGTAAAAAAATACGCCTTAAAAAATTAAAAATGCAACATAAAATACTTAAGGATGAACCTAAACATTTGCGACGTTACGTCATGTCCTCAGGCACCATACGTCGATTGTAAATAGATAATATTACCCTGCTTATTTTGTAGTTTTTACCTACTAAAAAGCATTTAAACTTATTTGTGCGCCACTAATAAATTTAGAAATTTATTAGTATAAACTATTAAATTTTTTTTAAGTTATTTATAAAGGAAATAAAGCAATGAAGTGTTTAAATCCATTTTGTGAATATGCTAAAACACGTGTCATTAATTCGCGAAAAACAGAGGAAGGAAAAAAAATCTTGCGCCGAAGACATTGCCCAAAATGTAGTAAGCGTTATACTTCGGTTGAAGTGCTGGCTTATTTTGGTTACCCAAATGCACAAAAAAGAGCCTCATTAAACCTGTTACTCATGGCAAACTGAATAGGGAGCTTATGGCTTGTTAACCTGCATTGATATGATAAACTAGTTTAAGACTAGTTTAATTTAAGAGGATATTATGCAAACAATTGGTGCTTTTGAAGCTAAAACCCATTTTTCAGCATTACTTGATAAGGTTGAAAAAGGTGAACAAATTGTCATTACGAAACACGGTCGGGTGGTGGCTAAGTTGGTTCCTGCGACTACCGCTAATCAATTACGTATTCAACAGGCTATTTTGTCGCTTAAAGAGTTAAGCCGTAAGCATACTTTGAGAGATAATTGGAAAAAGCTACGTGATTCAGGGCGCCGCTAATGAGCTTTGTATTAGATGCTTCGATTGCTTTATCGTGGTGTTTTTCTGATGAAGCCAATGCAGAGTCGTGGTCATTGTTAGAACGTTTAGAAACGGAAACAGCGCATGTGCCGAGCCTATGGGCTTTAGAAATGAGTAATATTTTAATTCTTGCTGAACGACGTAGTCGTATTACTTATGCGCATGTCGTCTTATCTCTCGAGTTGCTTGGCAGTTTGCCAATACAAACCGATGAAGAGACTTCTTATCGGGCTTTCCATGAAACCAGCCAGCTGGCCTATAAAGAAAAATTAACTAGCTATGATGCCAGTTATCTCGAATTAGCCTTACGCTTAGGCCTTCCTTTAGCGACTAAAGACAAGTCTTTAGCTAAAGTCGCTAAAAAATTGGGAATTAATTTAATTTAATAGGGGTTTTCACTGTTGAATTAAAGACTGAAAAAAAATGACGCGCAAAATTCGCGTCATTTTTTTTGATCCAGTGATTTTTCAACTAACCTATTGTTTTTTATAGCGCTTTAATTACAGCAGAAACGACGAGTGGATGATTAACAGTCATCGACTGGGTAGTTAGGCTATTTTTTTAGAAACACCGCATAATAAACCGTTAGCTCAGGCGTTTTGCAGGTGTTGTATCCGCAAGAGTAAAGCTTAGCTAAAATGCTAAAATTGGATAAATAAATTTACTTTAAGCCCTTGACCCATTCCAGCTCTGCTATTACTATAAGCGGCCTTAACGGCTTAAATTCCCCGATAGCTCAGCTGGTAGAGCAAATGACTGTTAATCATTGGGTCACAGGTTCGAGTCCTGTTCGGGGAGCCAGAACAAAAGGCTAAAGTTGTAGTCTTGGGCCAGCTTAGTATCCATTTGGAGAGTATAAATGTACGCAGTTATTTGCAGCGGCGGAAAACAGTATAAAGTCGCTGAAGGTGAAGTAATTAAGCTAGAAAAACTACCTGAAAAGCTTGAGGCAATCGTTGAATTTCCAGCAATGCTTGTGGTTAACAAAATTGATAACAAAACTCACGTCAAAGCAGAAGCTGCTTCTTTAGTCGGTTCAATAGTGAGAGCGTGTGTTGTAGAGCACGGTCGTGGTGAGAAGGTCGCCATTATTAAGTTTCGACGCCGTAAGCACCATAGAAAGCAAATGGGCCATCGACAACATTATACAGCAGTAAGAATTACCGAGATTTTATAGAGGTATACCATGGCACACAAGAAAGCGGGGGGCAGTACCCGCAATGGTCGCGATTCACACTCAAAACGCTTAGGTGTAAAGCACTTCGGTGGTGAAGCGGTTAAAGCGGGAAATATTATTATCCGTCAACGCGGAACACATTACCATCCAGGTAATAATGTGGGTATCGGCAAGGATCACACCTTATTTGCCTTAGTGCAAGGCGTGGTTAAATTTGCTCGTAAAGGGGCTAAACTAAGATGTTATGTTAATGTAGTTCCTACATTAACAGAATCAGCTGAACGCGCTTGAAACAAAAATAGTTTTTAATGGTTACCCCGCTTAGCGGGGTTTTTTTATGAAATTTCTAGATGAAGTTGAGATCTTAGTGGAGGCAGGAAAGGGCGGAGCAGGCTGCGTTAGTTTTCGTCGCGAAAAATTCATCCCATTAGGTGGTCCAGATGGCGGTGATGGTGGCGATGGCGGAAGCGTTTACTTAAAATCCAATGAAAATCTCAATACACTCGTCGATTTTCATTATAATCGACTCTATAAAGCCGCTCGTGGTGAGAATGGTAAAGGTAGCGACTGTGCAGGAAAAAAAGGGGCTGATCTTATTTTAGAAGTGCCTGTTGGTACCGAAATTTTTGATGCGGATACACAAGAATTGATCGGTGACTTAACGGTCAGCGACCAAACACAATGTGTCGCAAAAGGAGGTTGGCATGGTTTAGGTAATGCGAGATTTAAAAGCAGCACCAATCGTAGCCCACGTCAATTTACACCAGGCCATCCGGGTGAAGCGCGTCGATTAAAGCTTTCTTTAAAATTATTGGCTGACATAGGATTGGTCGGAAGGCCTAATGCGGGGAAATCAAGCCTAATACGCGCGGTATCGGCGGCAACACCTAAAGTAGCTGATTACCCATTTACTACGTTGCAACCACACTTAGGTGTAGTGCGCTTAGAAGCAGGGCGTAGTTTTGTAATGGCCGATGTCCCTGGATTGATTACCGGGGCTGCTGAAGGCTTAGGCTTGGGGATAAACTTTCTTAAGCATTTGGATCGTACGCGTTTATTACTTCATGTATTGGATATTAAACCCATTGATGGCAGTGATCCGTTAAAAAATATGGCATTGATTGAAAATGAGCTGATAAAATACAGTCCTGAATTAGCCGCAAAGCCCAGATGGTTAGTGTTAAATAAAATTGATTTACTCTCTTTTGAGGAGTTACAGGAGTATGTGCAATTTATAAAGACACAAGTTCCTACGCATGTACCGGTATTTGAAATTTCGGCTTTACAGCGTGTCGGGACGCAAGCATTATGTTATGCTCTTGGAGAGTTTTTGGAACAAATTGAGCCCTAATCAGCAGAATTTATTTCAGGTTGGTAAATAGGTTTATTAATACAATATTTTAATGTTTTACCCATTTTAAAATGGATACGATATTTTTCTGGAGCTAAAAAATGTTCCCCAGTTTTTGGGTTAAAAGCCGAGCGTGCTGCATTATAATGAGGTGAAAAGCTTCCAAAACCGCGTATTTCTATGCGACGACCCTGGTATAATGTTTTTTCCAGTAGTTGGATTAAATGCTCCGCACTTTTCTTAACAGTAACAGCCTGAAGTTGAGGGAACTTGAGTATGAGTTGGTTAATGAGTTCAGATTTCAACATGGATCACCTAATGATTAGTTTGATTAAGCCAAAAAAATGATACAAATACAACTACGTCATTTACCTAATTTGATTACTTGTATGCGCTTTATTCTTATAGGTCCTATTTTATGGGCCTTGTTGTCAAAGTGCTATCCCCTGGCTTTTTATTTGTTCGTGGTAGCCGGTTTGAGTGATGGTTTAGACGGTTTGTTAGCGCGTTTTTTTGATTGGACGACGCCTTTGGGCGCTTTATTAGATCCTTTAGCCGATAAACTCTTACTGATGGGTAGTTTTGTTGTACTCGCTTATCTGCAACAAATTCCTTTATGGCTAACGATTATGGTGATAGGTCGCGATGTTTGGATTATGGGAGGCGCTTTATTGTACCGTTATTGGGTCGGCTCCTTAGATTACAAACCGGTATGGATTAGTAAATTAAATACTTTTTTTCAATTAGTATTAGTGAGTTTGCTGATTATAAGATTAGCTTTTTTTGATATACCTGCCGAATTACTTCCACGCATTATAGAGGCCGTTTTTGTTACTACATTATTGAGCTTTATCCAATATACGTGGATGTGGTTTTGGCAAGCCGCTTATTATTTAAAGTTAGCGAGTAAAAAATTAACGACGAAGAATCAAAAGCAAGGTTGGTCTTAACGCTGAAATAAAAACTGAGTCTGGAACGAAAGACGTTTTATATGAAACAATTAATCTTGCCTATACAACCTCCCGATGCGCACTATTTTGAAAATTTCTATATCGGTCAAAATGTTATTTTATTAAATTATTTACAACAGTTTTCTTTAAAAATCGGTGAGCCTTACCTTTATATATGGGGGAATCCAGGTGCAGGCTGTACGCATTTACTGCAAGCATGCTGTCATGCAGCACAGCAACAAGGATTTTCCGTCGCTTATTTACCTTTAAATATTTTAAAAAACAATAATAGTGAAATCTTGCGTGGCTTAGAATCGGCCGATATAGTTTGTATCGATGAATTAGACAGTATAGTGGATGATAGTATTTGGCAAGAGTCATTATTTCATTTCTATAATCGCTTGCAAGAACAATCACGTTATTTGCTGATTGCGGCTAAACATAGTCCGCAGCAATTAAATTTTTCCTTACCTGATCTCATTTCACGTCTCTCCAGCGGAGTTTTCTTTCAAGTACGCGAGTTAAATGATGCAGAAAGACTCATTGCATTACAACAGCGTGCTGATTCAAGAGGTTTAGAACTTTCTGAGGAAATAGCTCAGTTTTTATTACAACGTTTGCCACGCGATTCACAAGCACTTTTTTCTGCGCTGACACAGCTTGATAAAGCAAGCTTATGTTTAAAACGTAAATTAACGATTCCTTTAGTGAAAACGATTTTAAATGTATAAATTGATTTCATTTTTAAGAAAATGATTAGCGGAATGAAATACCTTGCTTTTCTCTCTCTATGGATAGGACAGCCTTTTGATAGTTAGCAAGTTTTTTAAAAGTTGCTGCAGGTTTAGGTGGGTTAACCTTTTTAAAACACATATTAAGGATCAGAAGCATTTCTTGTGCCGTACAACGGGTTACTGCTTGCTTTCTTGTAAACGATGTGTGGCATTGCGAACTAATTGCTAAAGTGGGCTTGCTTTCACCAGCCAGTAATCTTTTAGTAGGTGCTAAAGGAGGAGGAATAGTAATGGCATGCGTGAGGTTCATAGGAACCTTTTTCAATCGCTTGTGATCCGATGAAAAAAATCGGTTGCTAGACTCAGTGTAAAGAAATTGTTTAACTAAAGGCCGATTATCGTTGTACTTTTTTCTTAAAATAGCCGGTGGTTTTGTGGTGTTTGACATGCCTAAGACACGGCCTGTATTGACCTTTTTTATAGTTTGTTTTTGGTTTGGTATATTTTCTTGCTTTTTCTGAGTTAGCGACTGTTGAGATTCTCTGCTAATTGAACGCTTATCCGTTTTTTCTCTTTTTGTTTTAGGCTTTATTTTTTCTTGTTGTTGGATATAACGTGTTAAATAATGATCAGCAAATTGCTCGATCTCTCTTTCTTTTTGGTAATATAAAGGCGCGCGTTTGTTTCGATGCGGCTGCGTATGATTAGCTGGCCTATTTAATGCAGGAGGTTTATATAATTCAGTTAATCTTGTGTCAGTCTGATTCGTTTTTAAATAAAGCGTATTATTGTTAACATAGCTTCCATCGAAAGTGCTTTGAATAAACGATTTATTTTGAAGTAGGCTTAGGGTTTGATTGAGTGGAGTAGTAAGCGTGATACCTTGTTTTTTTAAAGCCACTGAAAATTCATAGAGATAACCGGCTAATAAAGCTTCTGAATAATCTGGATCAAGATTGAGATCATGGTCTAACTCTAGAAAAGCGGACTCAATAACTCGAATAAAGTAGATTAGCTGAGGTAGGTTATACCAATGTGTAAATATTCTTTTGCTCTTAGTGCTGTCAGCTTTACTCGTTGTTTCAAGGGATTTTTTGTGGCTTGCAATAATAAGAGAAAGCAGACTCAATCTTCGACCAAAATCACTCGCTTTACTTTTTAAATATTCTCCCGTCGCGTCAAATAGGTCTTTTAATCTTCGTCCCATTTCTTCAAACCCGACATCCGTTAAAGGTCGTGCGGTTTGATAACTGTGCATAATATTTTCGCTCACAAGCTCGCGCGTCGAGCATTCGCCGCGATCAATACATTGTAGAGCGATGGTAAAAACATTTTCAGCTAGACGTTCATTGGCTAAAAAATTGGGAGCCTCTTGCTTAACCAGTTGTTCAGCAAACACTTGCAGATCTAACTTGGTTGTGACGTCTAATTTTTTAACGTCTGGCGTATTGGCTTGATTTAACCAGGTGGCAATAATATCCAGTAACACTAGAAATACCTCATATTTTAAGCCATCTTGTATCGCGGTATTTTTCAGTTCTTTAATAGTATTTTTTAAATTGGCGTGCCAAGATTTATCATTATTCGTTAATGAAGGTGTTATGACTGATTTCATTTTATCGGTAAGTATCATTAACTTATTGCTTTGCTTTATTGGAATGGGGGATTTTTTAGTTAAATCTAACATCATCTGCTGGTTTTTTTTATTGAAATAGGTGAATTGGCCCTGCGTAAATCCGAGTTGGCGTATAGATTGGGCTAAGCTTTGTAGCGTGTCGATTTCTATATGCTTAAGATAAAAGTAAGTACTTATCTGGTTTCGTTGAGCCGTATAAGTACTTTTTTGTAAGAAATCCGGTAGTTCCATGAGTGCTTCACTATCCGGTTCATAACCCCAATAAAAATAGAGGTTATTAGGGTTATCTAACAAATAAAGGGGAATTGTTGCTAGGTTAGTTTCTTTTAGAAAAGTATTTTCATTGACATTAATGATATCCAGATCCAGCAGATTCGGCCAGGAAATAGTTTTTTTTGCCTGTGATTTTTGCAAAAGAAAATAGACATCACAGTTTTGGATGCTTCGCTTATTGCTATGATGGGGTGAGCTACTGCGTGAGCTAGCACAACTCAGAGTCGATTGTTGGTAATCAGCTCCCTCTAATTTTAAATTGATTTCTGATAGGGCTTCTTCTTCAAGAATTTTACCGAGATAAAAGCCCTGTAAGTTACTCATTCTAAAATCCGTTAAGCCTAGCTTAACGAGCTGAATAAAGACTTCTTTGGATAATTTGGCCTCTATTAAAGGCATGGGAGGTAGCTTATCGGGAATTCTACCTTTTAATGTTTTAATTCCACTAAAATCGCGTTGATTCATGCTATAGAATTTAAACATCATAGAAGCGGACATTTCGACTTCTTCCAAGGTTACCCTTCTTAATGGGGACTCTTGTAATTTAAAAGGCTCGAGAAACTTAATGCGTTTAAAGCTGCTTTTTTCCAGTTGACAGCTATTAAATTTAATATTCGATATAAAGGCAGGTCCCCTTGTTAAAGGAAAATGACTATCTGATTTAAATTGAGAACCACTGAGATCGCAGGATTGGAATTCCATATCATAAATGTAACCGATGAACTGTGCATTTTTAAAGCTTGTATCGACAAACTTAATCACTTCAGAATAAAGAATATCGTCTTCAATTATTTTACATTCATCAAACTGCCGGACACCCGCATTAAAAAAAAGAGAGACAGAGAGTTGGTTTAAGGTGGCTGCTTGTAGTGAGATATGGGTATTGATATTATCAGGGTTAAAAATACTACTCAATAAATTGCTATTCTGCAGATTACTATCGAATAGTTTTATATTTCTAAAATCGATTCCATTGAGCTGCATATTTTTTAAATTAGCGCCAGAGAGATCCAAATACCAACTTTTTTTAACTAAAATCTTTTGAAGTTCAACCTCGGTGAGATCGGCGGCCTGAAAATTATTAATTCCACTTTCTACTAATTGATTAAATGAATTTGTGCTAAGTTGTGCTTTGGTGAGGTCCAGCCTTAAATTACTGTGATTTATAGGCGGAATAAACCGGGTTGTTCTCAGATCAACTTCTTTAAAAGAGCTAAAAATGATTCTAGCATCAAAAACGGCGTCTTTTAATAGGGCGTGATCAAATTTACACGCGTTGACTCGTTGGAAAAAAAAAGCATGGGTTAATTGACATTGGGAAAAGTCAATTTGATTGAGATAATCAAGATAGTCAGAACGATAAAATATGTATTTTTCAAAGTCTCGATAGCCCTTTTTAATGATTTGCTGGAATAACTGTTGGGTGATTTTCAATCCCTCATTTTGCGCAATCTTATTATAGTGCTGAAAAAAATAAGTATTTTCTAACCAGTAAAAAATACGTTTAACATTGGCTTTTGAATGGCCTTCGAAAATAATGTTAGAAATGTATTGCTTACTGAGCTTTTGGATAATCCTTGATCCTTTTTCACTGTTGAGGTGACTTAAGCACTCTACAAATTCTATAACACTGCCCTCTTTTTTTAGAACGTTGATAAAGATTTCATCAGGTATGATGGTGACTAATAAACTGCGTAAATAGCTAGCATTTAAGATCGTATTTAAATTTTTGGTATTATTAATGTAGTCGGGTTTTCGTAACAAACTCATTAAAATCTGGAATTTTAGATCGATACCCAAATCCTCCATACTCAGGTCCAGAATTAAGTCGAAAAATGCATAGCGTTTTGAATCCCCTTTTTTGGAAAAAAAATTTAATTCCATATTATTTGGAAAATTATAGTAAGTATAGATTTTCATCGATATATTTAATTCATTTGGCTGAATAGGCTTAAACCATTTTTGTTGACTAAGCCTTCTCTCTATGGTTATTTTTAGATGATTGACCGTTTTAAGCTTGAAGGGTTCACTCTCTAAAATCTCTCCAAGCAAGAAATCGGCATCTAAGCCGATGAGGTTTAATTTATTTTCAATAGTGGTTACTTTTTCTATATAGTCTTGTGTAGAATCTGAAACAATCAGATTGATATCTTCATGCAAACGTACTGCAATATAATTAACTAAGCCTGAAGCGGTTATGGCGGTGGCTAAGTCATCAAGATACAACTCAGCAAGTTTGTCGTATTTAGAAGCTTGCATTTTATGTTTTATTTCGAGCGCGCCCATATCATAAATGCTATTAACCGGAAATTGGTTGTCTTTTGCTTGAAGTAGCAAATAATTACTGGCATGCAGTTCGTTCGTTGTGACTGAAATTTCTAATGTGCGACAAACCAATGCTTGATAAGATTCTGGCATGGCAAAGGGGCGTTGTGCAGCGATTCTTCGTGCCACATTTGTTGTGTAATCTTGAATCCATCGATTGATTTGATTGGGACTCTTGCGATAACTTTCTAATTGCCGCCTACTGGTAGTGATACGTGTATAGCAACCATCGATACATTTACTTAGCTCATTATCAGCTAAAAGTTGGATATACACAGTTTTCCGTAGCTCTAGCGGGATTTGTCCATCTTCTAAGAGAACCGCTATGATTTCTAGTGAGCGTTTTCCATCCGCATAAAGCAAGCTTATTTTCTCAGTGGGTCGTTTTAGTTTAATTAGGAAGTCATCTAAATTGTTTCCTCCTTGTAAGGTATGTTGTTTACCCCACTGTTTTAACTTCTTAATAACAGTATCGAGTTGGTTTTGTAATAGCGGATAGTTTTCTGAGTTAATAAAAGTAGTTAGATCACTGTCATCAAAGTATTTTCCTTCATAGTAAATCGCTTTTTCATCGAGGGGATATAGTTCAGTCTTTATCAGTGCGCTTAATTCTTTTTTTTCAGCTTGAAAGGCGCTACGTAACTCTGGACTTGACTCCAAAGATGAAAAAAATTTTTGGGTTAATAATGTATCGGTTTGGAAGATCATAAATCCTTATATGAATATCTGTTAGGTATTATTTAAAATTTTTGACAATTATTAAATTAATTCTTTATTTTTATAAAATAAAGAATCTGTGTTTATCCCTATTAATTGGGTCGATAAGTCTATATTTTTTTTAAAATTAGTCAAGCGCCATAAGCTTAAAAATTATTTAGACAAAGTAATTTTACTGAGTGTTTTTATTAAATTAGAGTAAAATTTTTTATCTGTTTAGATGAATTTAAAGGGATAGTTTTAGTGCAATTCGAGCTAAACGTTTACCTAAGGCTTGACAGAGTCTTTTTTCTTCGTCGCTAATTGGATTTTTACTGTCTTTACCGGCCATATGGGTCGGCCCGTAGGGTGTTCCGCCGGTTTGTGTGGTGCTTAAGTCGGATTCCGTATACGGAACGCCTACCACGATCATGCCTAGATGGATGAGTGGAAGCATCATACTCATCAATGTCGTTTCTTGCCCACCGTGTAAACTAGAAGTCGAAGAGAAAAAACCAGCCGGTTTATCAACTAATTCACCTGAAAACCATAGGCCACTTAAACTATCGATAAAATGTTTGAGTGGGGCCGCCATGTTGCCAAAACGTGTCGGACTGCCTAAGGCGATACCGATAGCGCCACGGACATCTTCCAATGTGGCATAAGGGGGGCCGGCTGTTGGGACTTTTTCTTCCACGGCTTCAGACACGGTCGAAATGTTAGGGACGGTGCGTATTCTGACTTCCACCCCCTCAATAGACTCTATGCCTCTGGCGATTTGTTGAGCCATTTTTGCTACCGCACCATAGCGGCTGTAATAGAGTACTAATACGTAGGGCATAGGATGGACTCCTTCATTGGTCAACCCGATAGAGTGGGGGGTTGGCTTAGTGTTGATGCAACGAGGAGTTCTATGGTATAAAACATCGCGCTAAAAAGCGATTATTTCACACACCTATTTAAGCGTTATTTGAGGGTGGCTATTTTAAAGATAGTCTTCAAATAATAGTAGGTGGAGGCTTAACCCACGGAGATTATAAAAGATGTCAGCAACAGCAACATTAAGACAGTTATTTGAAGCAGGTGTGCATTTCGGCCATCGTACGTGTTTTCGCGAGCCTAAAATGGCTCCTTATATCTACGGTGTGCGCAACGGAATTAGCATCATCGATCTAGAAAAAACCCGAGAATATATTACTGAAGCGCTTAATTATATCGCTAAAATAGCAGCTCGGCCTGGTAGTAAGATCTTATTTGTTGGAACAAAACGTGCCGCGCAGGATTTAGTTAAAGAGCAAGCATTACGTTGTGGTATGCCTTATGTTAACCACCGCTGGTTAGGCGGCTTGTTAACCAATTATCGAACTATCCGCCAGTCCATTAAACGACTTAAAGAATTAGAAGCACAAAGCCAAAATGGTAGTTTTAACCAATTAACTAAAAAGGAAGCACTGAATTTACAGCGGCAAATGGATAAATTGGAACGTGCTTTAGGTGGTATTAAAGATATGAGCGGTCTACCGGATGCGCTATTTGTGATCGATAGAGGCTATGAGCATATTGCTATTTGTGAAGCACAAAAGTTGAAAATACCGGTTGTTAGTATTATTGATACCAATCATTCACCCGAAGGTATTGATTACATCATTCCAGGTAATGATGATGCGGCACGTGCGATTACACTTTATACGCAGATGGTTGCGGATACTGTTTTAGAAGCGCGCGCTGCTGGAAAAAAATCAACCGACTTAACACTCGCTGAAGTAGAAAAAGCCGAGGCTCAAGAACTTGTCGTGGAATCGACTAAATCGACAGAAGGAAAAGAGGAATAGCACATATGAGGCCAACAATAATAACGGCCGCCATGGTTCAGGCTTTACGTGCTCGAACCGGGGCAGGCATGATGGATTGCAAAAAAACTTTAGAGTCCACAAAAGGTGATCTTGACGCAGCGGCTGAGGCGATGCGTAAATCAGGTCAAATTCAAGCAGAAAAAAAATCAGGGCGTATTGCCGCTGAAGGTTTAATTGTGATTAAGTCACAGTCAGTGCGGGGTCCTGCTGCCATCTTAGAAGTCAATTGCGAGACAGATTTTGTAGCTCGCGATGAAAATTTCAAACAATTTGCTGAGAAAACCGCACAATGTGCTTTGGATCATCAGATTGCAAGCATAGAATCATTGTTATCCGTTACGTTTGCAGATGGCGAAACAATAGAAAAAACGCGTGAAGCTTTAGTTGCCAAGTTAGGCGAAAACATTCAATTAAGACGTCTGCAGGTCGTTGCTGCCGAGGCCAATACGCTTCTTGGATTTTATGTACATACGGGGCGTATTGGTGCGATTGTACAAATAAAAGGCGGGGATGAACAGCTTGCTAAGGATTTAGCCTTGCATATTATTGCTAATAATCCTACGGTTATCTCGGCTGATGAGATTGCTGAACAAATTCTGGCGAAGGAACGAGAAATTATTATGGCGCAATCACAGGGTAGTGGTAAGCCACAAGCGGTTATCGATAAGATGGTAGAAGGAAGACTAAGTAAATTTCGTGATGAAATGAGTTTATTAGGCCAAGCTTTTATAAAAGATCCTGATATTCGAATTGGACAGTTATTAAAAAATGCGGAAGCAGAGATCATAAGCTTTGTGCGGTTTGCTGTCGGTGAAGGAATAGAAAAACCAACCGAAGATTTCGCTGAAGCGGTGATGGCGCAAGTTAAAAATTCTTCTTAGATTCCTCATTGATCAACACTAACTTTTAAAAAGTTAGTGTTGATATCTACCTTATAAAAAAATAAAGCTTTTTGCTTTTTTTATTATTCTTTGAAAAAATTACTTTGATTGTTACTAAAAAAAATGCTTTAATTTTTAGAGCATCCGTAGTTGCGAGGAAAAAAAATTATTTATGCCTAACCATGTTATTTTGCAGGAACAAAAAAGAAAAGCCATTAATTTTCGAGTTGCTGTTGCACAAGGAAATTTGGAGGGTGCTCAAAGGTATTGTGATGAGTATACATTGAACTCTGTGGATGCTAAAGGTAATACTGCTTTACATGTAGCCTGTGAAAAGGGCGAAAAAGAAATGCTAGCGTTTCTTTTTGAACAAGTCAAAATTGATATTCATAAAAAAAATAACGCGTGTAAAAAGCCCTTGGAACTTGTAAAAGATTTATCGATAGACTTTATAAAAAAATTTAACGTAAAATCAACAATAAGAGATGCAGTCTTTCTAGAAACGATCAATGCGATTGTCAAACAAAAAATTTTTTTTGGTGCGCCCAATTGGCAACAAGACCATTTCCCAGAACAAAAACCCACACCTGCAAGTTTATGGAAAGAAAGCGATCCCAATTATTATCGAATTGATGTGTTACAAGAAATAATGTTTTTAACAATAGATAGTCTAAAAAGTAAATTTAAAAAAGATTTCAATGCTTTTAAGATAATTTCTCGCATTATCCATGCGAGTTTAGCAGAGGCTTTTCAGGTGGGTCGATGTGATGAACAGGTTGCCGTGGCTTTTAATCTGTTTTTACTCAGCGAAGAAAGAATCAACTTAGAATGGTTTCAAGCAGGGACAGGGGAGGAAGGAAAAGGACAAAATTTTCTTGTTTTAAATAGAAATCTTAAGTATTTAGGTCATGTAGACAAACCCATTGTGAAACCTAAAGCTTGGCAAGAAGGTTGGGTGCTCGACCCAATGGATAGTCGTGTCGATAAGCTTAATGTGGCAACGGATGCGAAATTGATGGAGCATTTGGCTAGGATAATTGCTGAGCCTGATATAGAAAAAATTAAATTAGGGCAATGTATTGCTGTGCGATTACCTTTAAGAACAAAACATCACGGGCTTTTAATTTCTGAATTGCGAGAAATCAAAGAAATACTAAGTTCACTACTTGAGCAAAACTGGGATGAAGCTTGGAGCAAAATAAATGCTGCTTTGAGCCTGGAACATAATGTAAGTGGAGATCTCAGTTTGCAAATAGAAGGACAAGCAAAAGTTTGGATAAATGCATTTTTTGACATTTTAGAAGCTAAAATCCAGGTTCATCAAATAAAAGCTCGGTTAGCCATAAACGATGCTAATGTTGAATTGGTTGGTGAAACTCAAAGTTTGAAATTAAACTGAATTGATCTTTCCTCTTCTTAGATCAGGCATTTGGGCTAGAAACAGTGCGTCGCATAGGTTATTATCCCATCTCTTTAAACTTGTTATTTTATGATGGCACATCCATTAAAGTATCGACGTGTTTTGCTTAAGCTCAGTGGAGAAGCACTCCATGGAGAAAGTTCGCAAATGCTGGATTTAGTCGAGCTTAACCGTATTGTATCTGACATTGTTGCGGTAGCGGATTTAGGTGTACAAATAGGTATCGTGATTGGCGGAGGTAATATTTTTCGTGGCGAAGTATTAGCGCGTAGTGGTATTGATAGAATTACCGGCGATCAAATGGGTATGTTAGGCACAGTTATCAATGCATTGGCTCTGCGGGATGTGCTCCTGAAACACAAAAAAATAGCCAAAATCATGTCAGCAATTTCTATCGGCGGTTTCGTACCACTTTTTGAACGCTACAAAGCGATAGGTTATCTGGAAAAAGGCTACATCGTTATCTTGGCGGGCGGTACTGGAAATCCTTTGGTCAGTACCGATTCTGCAGCGAGTTTACGGGGTATAGAGATCGGTGCCGAGCTATTGCTCAAGGCAACGCATGTTGATGGAGTCTATAGTGCCGATCCAAAAAAAGATCCCAAAGCTGTGTTATATTCCCAGGTGAGCTATGAAAAAGCCTTAGAGCAAGAACTAGGTATTATGGACTTAACGGCATTTACGCAATGTCGCGATCATGATTTACCCATACTTGTCTTTAATATTAAATGCAAAAACGCACTATTAGATATTCTGCAAGGCAAAAATAAAGGTACATTAGTGAGTAGAGGAATTTAGTATGATAGGACCGATAAAATTAACAACTGAACAAGGTATGCAAAAAGCTTTGGAAGCTTTAAAAGTTAATTTGGCTAAGTTACGAACCGGCAGGGCGCATCCGAGTTTATTAGAACAATTACGCGTTCCTCAATATGGCGGTAAAGAAGTACCTTTGAATCATGTGGCCAGTATTACTGTCGCCGATGCACGAACCTTATTGGTTACGCCTTGGGAAAAATCCTCAATTCCTATCATTGAAAAAGCCATTATTCAATCTAATTTAGGTTTAAATCCATTAACAGCAGGTAATGTTATTCGCGTTCCTTTAGCGATGCTAACCGAAGAACGTCGGCGCGATATGAGTAAGTTAGTCAAGCAAGAAGCAGAGGATGCACGCATATCCATTCGTAATTATCGTCAAGATGCCAATCATCAACTCAAAGAATTGGTCAAGAAAAAGCTCATCACTGAAGATGAAGAACGTCGTGCTAAGGACATGGTACAAAAAATGACAGATCATAGTATCGTTGAAGTAGAAAAAATAGCAAAGACCAAAGAAGAAGAGTTAATGCAAATTTAATCTCACCCTCTTATGTCAACTCCGGACAATGTGCATGCGCAAAAAAAACGTCCACGCCATATTGCAATCATTATGGATGGAAATGGTCGCTGGGCGAAACGTCGTCATCTACCTCGGATGCTAGGCCATCAAGAAGGCGTGAAAGCGGTTCGTAAAGTGATTAAATGCTGTGGCGAAATAGGGATAGAAGTACTGACTCTATTTGCTTTTAGCAGTGAAAACTGGCAGCGGCCTGAACAAGAAGTTAATTATTTAATGGCATTATTTCTGAATACCTTAAAGAACGAAATCGATAAATTAGCTAAGAATAATGTGCGATTAAGAATAGTGGGTAATTTGGAAGGTTTTAATCCGCAGCTACGCGAGTGGATCGGCAAATCTCAGGCTTTAACAGCTAAAAATACCGGTCTTGAGTTGGTTATTGCTGTAAATTATAGTGGCCAATGGGATATTATTCAGGCTGCACAAAAAATTATGAATCAAGTTAAGTCTGGTTACCTAAAAACAGACCTATTAACTCGGGAAATGTTTGCCAATTATTTAAGTTTAGCTAATTTGCCGGGTGCCGATCTATTAATTCGTACTAGCGGTGAATATCGAATTAGTAACTTTATGCTTTGGGAATTGGCTTACACCGAATTGTATTTTACCGATACCTTATGGCCCGATTTCGATGAACAAGAACTAAATAAGGCTTTGCATTTTTATGCGCAACGAGAACGGCGATTTGGATGCACGAGTGAACAACTTGCAGAAATAAATGCTTAAACTTAGAATTTTAACAGCACTGATATTGATTCCTTTAGTTATCGTTGGAATTTTTTACGCATCGGAATTTTATTTTAAACTGATTACCGCAGGTATTATGTTAATGGCGGCTTGGGAGTGGTCACGTTTAAGCGCTTGTCAGAATTCGGCTAAAAGGATTTCTTATGTCGGCGTGCAAGCGTTGATCTTATTTCTCATTTTACCTTATTTAGCCTATGACATACTTTTAAAGTGTGGTTTAATTTTTTGGTTATTATTAAGCGTTTATTTAATTTGGGCGCGCAGCCAACCCATACTGCCAATGATTAGTCCTGCCATCACGGCTAGTTTAGGTTGGTTAATCATTAGCTTATGTTGGGTGGCATTACAAAAACTGCAAATGACACCGGTTTATTTAATGTTTATGCTGTTGATTATTTGGTTAGCAGATACAGCAGCGTATATCAGTGGTCGTTTATGGGGCCGGCATTTGTTAGCGCCGACCTTGAGCCCAAAAAAAACCTGGGAAGGTTTTATTATCGGATTATTGTTTAGCTTTTTTTCGGCTATGCTCATGCTGTATTTTTTTCCAGGAATTAAACCAACGTTTAGTCAAATGTGGTTATTGGTATTATTGACAAGTTTAGCGGCAGTGGCTGGGGATTTATTTGAAAGTCAATTAAAACGACTGCGAGGTTTAAAAGATAGTGGCCAATTATTGCCAGGTCATGGTGGAATTTTGGATCGGATAGATAGTCTATTGGCTGCAGCTCCCGTGTTTACAGGATCTTTATTATTGCTAGGTTTAATAACATGAAATCTTTAACTATTTTAGGTGCAACCGGATCGATAGGTGTTAATACCTTAGATGTTATCAGTGAGCATCCAACCCGTTTCAATGTGATTGCCTTAACAGCGCACTACAACATTGATTTATTATTTCAACAATGTCTCAAATTTAAACCTACTTATGCGGTTGTGGGCAGTGAAAATTTAAGCGCAAATCTTCAGCAACGTTTACGTGCAGAGTCTTTAAAGACAGAAGTATTATTTGGTAAGGATGCCTTAGCTTTTGTTGCGAGTCTCGATGAAGTAGATATTGTCATGGCTGCTATCGTCGGCGCAGCAGGCTTATTACCTACTTTAGCAGCTATTCAAGCTAAAAAACAAGTTTTATTGGCAAACAAAGAAGCCTTAGTGATGGCAGGTCCTCTATTGATGGAAGAAGTGCAACGTGCACAAACGACCTTATTACCCGTAGATAGTGAACATAATGCTATCTTTCAATGCTTACAAGGCCAAGTTACACTCGGTAATGCCTGTAAAAGTATTTCGAAAATTATTTTAACCGCATCAGGTGGTGCATTACGTTATAAACCCTTAGAGCAATTGCATGCTACGACACCTGCACAAGCTTGCCAACATCCGAATTGGAATATGGGGAGTAAAATTAATGTGGATTCAGCGACGTTGATGAATAAGGTTTATGAAATTATTGTGGCCTATCATTTATTCTTTAAAGAGCTTTTTTTTAAGAAGAAGATCGACAAATTACTTATTAAGAAGAAAATCCAAGTTATGTTACATCCGCAGAGCATTATGCATTCTTTAGTAGAATATGTCGATGGATCTCAATTAGCGCAACTAAGTAATCCTGATATGCGCGTTTCTATCTCTCATGTTTTGGGGTTTCCAGAACGCATTACTAATTCAGCCAAGAAGTTAAATTTAATAAAAGTCGGACGCTTGGATTTTTTAGCGATAGATGAAAAACGCTACCCTTGTTTAAATTTAGCTTACCAAGCTTTATGTATCGGTGGAACAGCGACAACGATACTGAATGCGGCTAATGAAATTGCTGTACAAGCATTTTTAGATAGAAAAATTTATTTTACCGATATTGCCAAACTCAATCGGGATGTATTGGAGAAAATTCATTCCCGACCTATTTCTAATCTGGATATTATCTTGGAGGATGATAATTTAGCACGTGAGATTGCTAAAGAGATGATTTTAAAGCATTATAACATCCAGTCAAAATCTCAGATCATGGCCGGTGGCTAAACAATAACGACTATGTTGCGACTTTTATCGAGAATTTTTTTAGCAGGATCGTTGTCGATCATTTTTTTCTTCGCTTTGCCAGCGCAAGCTTTTACTGTCAAGCGAATTGAAATTGACGGTCTGCAAGGTATTAGTCGTGATACGGTACTCAGTTATTTGCCGACTAGAGCAGGGCTATCGTTTCAATCCTATCAATCTTCCTCTGTCATCAATGCGCTCTATGCAACAGGATTTTTTAGCGATGTCACATTAGAAGAACAAGGCAATGTCTTGATCATCAAAGTGGTGGAAAGACCGACCATTAGTGACGTCGATATTACCGGTAACAAAGAAATTCCCAAAGATAAATTAAAACAAATCGTAAAAAAAATTGGTTTGGTTCGGGGTCGTTTGTTTGATAAAGCGACTTTAGATCGTTTTGTTGCGCAGCTGCGTACACAATATGACAACATGGGTAAATATTCAGCACGCGTAACGCCACTCGTTACACCCTTATCTAATAACCGCGTATCAGTGCGACTGCTTATTTCTGAAGGTCTTACCGTAGAAATTGAGGATATATCTATCGTTGGTAATCATGTTTTTAGTGAAAGAAAATTGCGTGGCGCCTTACCCATGGGCACGCGTCATTTCTGGTCATTTCTTACCAACAGTGATCAGTATAATCAAGATCGCTTATCTGCTAGCTTAGACGCTTTACAGTCTTATTATATGGATCGGGGTTACCTTAAATTTAAAGTAGATTCGACACAGGCTAGTTTAACTCCCGATAGAAAACATGTTTATCTGATTATCCATGTCACTGAAGGACCTATCTATAAACTGAGTGGCTATGAACTCACAGGAAATGCGATTGTTTCACAAACTAAATTACAGAAACTTTTAGTTCCTTTACGGACCGGCCAGGTATTTTCGCGTGAAAAAATTGTAGCGGCAGAGCAAGGTATTAAAAAAGCGCTGGGTGACTTTGGTTATATCTTTGCAACAGTAAATACTTTACCCCAAGTCGATGAAAAAAATAAAACTGTCTTTTTAACTTTCTATGTTGATCCAGGTAATCGAGTCTATGTACGACACATCAATATAACCGGTAATCTAAAAACTCAAGATCTGGTATTCCGACGTCTGTTACGTCAGCAAGAAGCGAGTGTGGTATCAGAATCCGATATAAAAACGTCTATCAGGCAGCTTAATCTCAGCGGTTTTCTGGAAGGAGAACCACAATTAACGCCAGTTCCTATTGCGGGATATACCGATCAAGTGGATCTTGATATTAATCTTAATGAAGCGCATGCGGCACAAGCTTTATTTAGTTTAGGTTATGGTACCAACGGACCCGTAATTGGCGCATCGTTGAATCAAAATAATGTTTTTGGAACCGGTAACCAATTAAGCTTAAATTTCAATAATACGCGTGCAGCAACTGTTTATGCTATTAGTTATAATAATCCGTATTACACCTTGGATGGTATACAGCGCGGGTATGATCTGTTCTATCAACGATCGACACCCGGTGATCTGAATACTACGACCTATAACACGAATACCTATGGTGGTGATCTTCATTATAGTATTCCTTTTGATGAGCGTGGGGACACCTTACAAATCCAAGGGGGTTTACAAAAATTACAGCTTAATTTGCCTCCTACTAATCAGCAATCACTCGAAGTGCAAAAATTTGTTACACAACATGGTGTGCAATTTAATCAGTTTTTATTCACACTAGGTTGGTTACGAAATAGTTTTGACCGATTGGTCTTTCCTAACAGTGGGATCAATCAAAATGCAAGTGTCCAACTTGCCTTACCCGTGGGTGGTCGACCTTTATACTATTATAAAGCGAATTACTCAGGAATAGGTTATCTGCCTTTTAAGCATAATTTTATTCTGGAAAGTCGACTAAGCTTAGCCTATGGAAATGGTTTTTCCTCTACGAGTGGACTACCTTTTTTCGCCAATTATTATGCAGGTGGTATAGGCACGGATGGTCAGGTTAGAGGTTATGAAATCAGTTCTTTAGGGCCTAGAGATACCAATGGTTATCCTCTGGGGGGTAATGTGATGACGGTAGGCAGCTTAGCCTTGATTGTGCCAAATCCAGTGTCTGATAAGGTAAGAACCAGTATTTTTATCGATGCAGGTAATACCTATTCTACGTTAGGCGTCACCCACCTGACTCCTCCTCCTCCGAATGTTAGGGGCGGTACGGGCTCGGGACCACTCCGTTATTCCGCCGGAATAGATGTAGATTGGCGAGTTCCGGTTTTTAATGTAACATTAAGCTTTAGTATAGCGAAGGCTATGAATCCTCAACCAGGCGATCAAACCCAAGTTTTCCAGTTTAATATTGGAACAGGTTTTTAGTCTTAGCTTATTTAAGGAGCTGATAATGAACAAAGTTTGCTTAGTATCTATCGTGACGTTAATGACAGGCCTGTTGAGCCTATCTGCTCTAGCAGATGAAGTAAAATTAGCGGTTGTTGATATGCAAGTGGTGTTACAAAAGGCTCCACAAATTGCCAAAATTAATGATGCATTAACCCGCCAATTCAAAAGCCGACAAGATAACATCGTTAAAGCGCAAAACGAATTACAAAAAGAAGCGAGCAATTTACAAAAAAATGCAGCTGTCATGAAAGCAGATGAGCGGAATAACTTAGAAAATAAGCTCATGACTGATCAGAATAATGTTAAATCAATGATAGCCTCTTTTCAAAGTGATTTATCTAAACAACAAAGCAAATCATTAAGTGGTTTTAGTCAGCAACTAGGCAACGTAGTGAGTAAAATAGCGGCGCAAGACAAGTATGATGTAGTTATTCAAAAAGGAAGCACTTTATACGCTAAGAATGATCTGGATATCACATCCCAAGTTTTAGAAGCTTTAAAAAAAGCATGATGAAACGTTGAAAGAGAACGTAGAGATAAAGTTAGACATGCAGCAGCATCGACATACATTTACATTACAAGAAATCTCCCGTTTAATCGATGCTGATCTGAAAGGCAATCCGGCTTGTGCTATCAGCGGCATTATGGCATTGAAAAGCGCACTGCCGGGAAAAATTTCTTTTTTAGATAATAAACGCTATCTAAAATACCTCGCGACTACGCAAGCCTCAGCAGTTATTCTTCGTGCCGAATGTTTAAAACATGCTCCGAGTAATGCTTTAGTAGTCGCTGATCCTTATCTTGCTTTTGCCAAGGTGGCTAAGTTGTTTGAGCGAGTTCCAGAGTGTAATCCTGGAATACATGCTACTGCTATTATCGGTAAAAATTGTCAAATTCATCCTAGCGTGAGTATTGCGCCTTATGTGGTAATCGGGGCTGATACCTGTTTACAGGAGGGCGTTGTGGTAGGTGCTGCCTGTGTCATTGGGAATAATGTCATTATTGGTGCCAATACTCGCTTAGCATCACATGTGAGTATCTGTGCAGACACCCAAATAGGCAAACGAGTGCTTATTCATAATGGTACGGTGATAGGCAGTGATGGTTTTGGTTTAGCCAAAGAAGATAATAAATGGGTTAAGATTCCTCAATTAGGAAAAGTGCAAATAGGTCACGATGTTGAAATCGGCGCTAATGTCAGTATCGATCGTGGTGCGCTGGATGATACAATCATTGGTGATGGTGTAAAGCTAGATAATCAAATACAGATAGGCCATAACGTAAGGATAGGCGAAAATACCGCAATTGCTGGATGCACAGGGATTGCTGGAAGTACGCACATTGGTAAAAATTGCATGATAGGAGGAGGAGTTTGTATCAACGGGCATATTGAAATTGTTGATAATGTGTATATTACTGGCATGTCGAGTGTAGTGCATTCTATCCGTGATCCTGGGATTTATTCTTCTACGCACTCAACCCAACCGCATCGAGAGTGGAAAAAAAATAGTATCAGGTTTCGCCAGTTGGATCAGTTGGCTAAAAGATTGCGAAAAACAGAAGCATTAGTTAATAATAAATTAATCAATACTGATTAAAAATTAAAAAATAGAAAAGATATTCACAGCAATGGGATTTTTGGCAAGATGCTGAGAAAACAAGCAACCTTCGTTTCTTCAAGATAAGGATTGCGAGTTGGGCGGCAACACAGTCAAAAATTTAAGTGCGAAGAGTATGTAAACTTAGGTGAAAGAATTATGAGCGACGTTATGGATATCCAAGAAATATTAACTTATTTACCGCAACGTTATCCTATTTTAATGATCGACAAAGTCATTTCAATAGAGCCCGGTAAATCAATATCGGCTATAAAAAATGTAACTGTCAATGAACCTTATTTCTTAGGCCATTTTCCTGGTAATCCTATCATGCCAGGTGTTCTTATTTTAGAAGCCATGGCACAAGCGACAGGCATACTTGCACTGCATGCCAATAGAGAACGTAAAGAAGGCTTTTTATATCTTTTTGCGGGTATTGATAATGCGCGCTTTAAACGACCTGTGGTTCCTGGTGACCAATTACTGATCGAAGCAGAAGTGTTAAAGGTCAAAGGTAATATTTGGAAATGTAAAGTTACTGCAAAAGTAGACAACGAATTAGTTTGTGAGGCAGAACTAATGGGTGCGGGGAGAAAGTCCTAAAATGATAGATGCACTAGCTATAGTTGATCCCGCTGCTAAACTAAGTTCTGATGTGAGTGTAGGACCTTGGAGTATTATTGGACCTGAAGTAGAGATAGGTCCTGGTACTATCATTGGATCCCATGTGGTATTGAAAGGCCCGACGCGTTTAGGCGCCTATAACAAAATTTATTCTTTTTCTTCAGTGGGTGATGATCCACAAGATAAAAAATATAAAGGAGAAAGGACCTATCTAGAAATTGGCGATCATAATGTGATTCGTGAATATTGCACGATCAACCGCGGTACTGCTCAAGATAAAAGCTTAACAAAAATCGGACATCATAATCTTTTCATGGTCGGTTCGCATATTGCCCATGATTGTGTCATTGGCGATCATGCTATTTTTGTTAATAACGTCGCTTTAGCTGGCCATGTTACCATCGGAAACTATGCCATTTTAGGCGCTTATAGTGCAGTCCATCAATTTTGTCATATTGGCGATCATAGTTTTATTGCCGCTTCAAGCATGGTGCGACAAAATGTTTTACCTTATATTTTGATAGAAGGCGGACATGAAGCGCGTGCGTGTGGTCTTAACAGAGAAGGTCTAAGAAGGAATGGGTTTTCTGAACAAGCGATAGATGTATTACGTTGTGCTTATAGGTTAATTTTTCGAAAAAAATTAACTGTTGAACAAGCTTTAGAGAAATTAAAACCTTTAGAAAACAATTCTCCCCATGTAAAGCTTATGGCAACAGTATTTAGAAATTCTACACGTGGCATCGTTCGTTAAACTTCCACTTCGTATTGGTATCGTGGTCGGCGAGACCTCTGGCGATTTGCTCGCTGCGGATTTATGTAAAGAATTAAAACGTCGACAAATTCCATTTAGGGTTTCAGGAATTATTGGCCCAGAGCTTCAACAACAAGGCGCACAGGCTATATTTCCCATGGAACGCTTGTCTGTCATGGGTTTAGGTGAAATTCTTAAACAGTTGCCACAATTATTGCGTTGCCGTCGGGAAATTACTAAATATTTTATTGCGCACCCACCGGATGTGTTTATTGGCGTGGATGCCCCCGAATTTAATCTAGATTTAGAAAAAAATTTAAAAAAGTACCGCATACATACGATACATTATGTCAGCCCGAGTGTTTGGGCATGGCGTCGCTGGCGCTTAAAAAAAATTGCAAAAGCGGTTGACTTGATGTTATGTCTTTTCCCCTTTGAAAAGTGTTTTTATGAGGAACATCAAATTCCTGTGCAGTTTGTTGGTCATCCTAGCGCCGATGAAATTCCATTGACTGTAGATACTTTAGAAGCCCGTAAAACCTTAGGTTTGCCTGAAGCGGCACCCATCGTTGCGATACTTCCTGGCAGTCGACGTAATGAAATTAATTACTTGGGCGAATTATTCCTTCAAACCGCACAGCGTTGTTATCAACAAAATCCTAAGCTTGTTTTTGTTGTTGCTATGATAAATCAAGAAAGAGAGCAGCAATTTCTTCAGCTGTCCAAACAATTAGCACCCACGCTTCCTTTGACTATTGTATGTGGTCAGTCGCGTCAAGTCATGGCAGCGGCAAACGTGGTCTTGTTAGCTTCAGGTACAGCAAGCTTAGAAGCGATGCTATTAAAAAAACCGATGGTTGTTGCTTATCGTATGAGTAAACTCTCTTATTGGATGGCAAAACTTTTAATTAAAGTTGATTACATTGCGTTGCCGAATTTATTAGCAAAGAAATTACTGGTTCCAGAATTTATTCAAGAAAAAGCTACCGTTGATAATTTATCACAAGCAGTATTTTATTATTTGAACAATCCAGATATTGTGAGTACACTTAAAAAAGAATTTTTAGTACTCCACCAACAACTTCGATGCCATGCAAGTAAACGGGCAGTGGATGCAGTGTTAAAAATTTTAAATACACACATATCTAATTAAAATACGCTTCGCACTTGAATTTTTAGCTGTGTTGCCGCTCAATTCGCAATCCTTATGTATCTATAATACATTCCGGCTGCTTGTTTTACGGCGCCTTGCCGAAAATCCCATTGCTGTGAGTATAGTTTTAGATGTGATTTAATTTTTTTTAATTCCATTAGGCGTCTGTCATCATGGAGAAGCAATCAATAGCGGGGGTTGACGAAGCAGGGCGTGGCCCTTTAGCAGGTCCAGTATTTGCAGCAGCAGTTATTTTAGATAGTAGAAAATCAATTCCAGGTTTAGCAGACTCTAAACAATTAACCCCAAAAAAGCGCGAATATCTCGCTAAAAAAATCCAAGAAAAAGCGAAGGCCTGGGCGATAGGTCGTGCGGAAGTGGAAGAAATCGATTGCTTAAATATTTTTCATGCCAGTTTGCTCGCCATGCAACGTGCCGTGTGTGCGTTAGCATTAATACCGAACTTAGTTCTAGTGGATGGTAAATATTGTCCGAAGCTAGATTATTCGACCAAAGCTATCATTAAAGGGGATGAAAAAATTGCCGTTATTAGTGCGGCCTCTATCTTAGCTAAAGTGCACCGTGATGCCATTATGGTCTTGTTAGATGCGGAATATCCAGGTTATGGTTTAGCACAACATAAAGGTTATACCACGCAGCAACACTTGCAAGCATTAAAAAAATTAGGCCCCAGCCCCATCCATCGACGTTCATTTACGCCGGTTAGGCAACATGATTCTTAGTTTAAGTTAGATTCAAGCACTTGCTCTGTCGTTTCATGTATAGTCGGTGGTTTCTCTTTGAAAAAACACGACTGTTCTTATGGATACTCGGACTACTTAGAGTTAGCTTGAATCACAATGATTGAATCGGCTACATGAATATTTGATTTAGATTTATTTGCTTGATGATGAAGTATGTTATTAAGCAGGTTCTTCAATTTTTTGAAGCAATTGTGTTTTATTTAACAATTTATTATTAAGATAATCTCTAAGTATAAAATAAGTTTTTTCAATAGAATAAATTTTTTTTGATCTTTCATAATTGACCTTATTATTTATTATCTGATACTTCTATTTAGTAATAAATATATTAAATTAAAATCAAAAATGAAGAAAGTGGCTTAAAAAAATGTTATAATGTGAGGATAAGAAAATAAATTAAGTCGTCGAATTTTTTTCCGCTTGACAGAAGCGATGTATGATGTAGAATTCGCGAGCTCTTGAGTTTTTGGCTTGAGGGTATAGAGAGTGGAGTTAATGTTGAGCTAGTGTAAGAGCTAGCAAGCGATGATGAAAGCCTCAA
>JBBIWD010000002.1:0-367027 GCA_037439325.1 Rickettsiella sp. | reverse complement strand
TTCATCACTATCAGAAGACAGAATACTAGGACTAGTATCATAAAGAAACGTTTCGTTCTCTGCGGAATCCAGATTGTTATCAAGATTACTATAACTTTGGTTTAAATCAACATCCTCATACTCATACGCATATAAATTTCCTGAACCTAAAAAATCATCTCCATACAAAAGCTCTGCAGAAGTTGAATTAGAATAATTTGGCATAGTATTCCTATAAAAGTTAATAAAAAAATTCTCAAGTATAAAATTGAAAACTTAAGAAATACTTAAATGAAAAATTAATTTATTTTATTTATATTTTTAAAAAGCAGTTAACTATTTCGCTTATAAAGCTAAAATTTAGCTGCTTTATAAAACTAATATTTGTTCTTACTATAGGTTCTTTGTTTACAATAGATGTTGGAAAGAAATCTCGTTATCAAGTTTCTTCGCTGTTAAATCCGACGTTAATGAATCTGATGAAGAAAGATCTTCTATTAAAGCAAAGGGGAATAATCAACGCATTGTGTCAATGCTAAACTAAGTAGCTTACATTAAATAGAAATTGCAAATCCATTATATGGTGGTTGTTTTGTAAAAATTATTTTTTTCCAGTAAAAATAAAATAATTAGATTTAATTTTGTTTTTAATTCTAAACCTATATAACCAACATTTATGTTTTTTTATCCTATTAGTGAGAACAAAAACACAGCTGAAGATAGGTAATAATTTATGAGTTTATAGAGCCCCATTGATATCAGTATGAAATGCAGCTTTTCGCTTAACCTATGAATGGCAAGCAGAATCATCCAGGAAATTTGTGGATTTCATGACTCGCTATGATTTCAGATTTCAAGTAAAAAAATTAATAATTATCTTAATATGAGAGCCTAGATTGAATAGGTATAGGCTGATTTATTTTTGACGCACTGGGTTGCTTCGTATTAAAAAAAGTTATTGGAATTAATGATGGAATAGTCTTATTATTTTTTAGGGTGGGTATAGGTTTTTTTATTACTTTTAACTGCAGGTGATCTTTATATAAAACTATTTTTTTGATGGATTCGATTAAATCTGAAGTAATGAAATTTTCTGTTATAGGTTCTTCTTTAATAACGTCTACAACATCCGATAATGTGCTATACAATGTAGCTTTTTTAAAGCTTGATGGTGTAATTAAATAGTCATTTATAATTTCTTTTAAGGATAGGATATCAGAAATAATTTTCTCGCGTTTCGCTGATAATATTGTTGAGTTGAATCCTAAAGTAGAAAAATCAATTGGACCATTTAAATGTTCGAGGTAATTATCAAACTTTATAGCAAAATTTTTTATTGGTCCATATTCTTTAATCACCTTGTTAAGTATCTCGGATTCGATATCAATTTTATATTGAGCATTATAGTCACTGAGTAAAAAAGATTTTCTCATGGTTTTAAACGTTCTTAAATAATTTAAAAAGCTTAGCATTTCTTCTCGTGCTTGATCACTTTGAAGGTATTCATTAAAAGCTGGAATTTGTTTAGCGGCTAATTTTAATTGTTGTTTTCTAGCAATGATAAATTTTGAAAATGTGCTTACATCATCAAGCTTAGCGATGTAACTTTGTGTAAAAAATTGAATAAGTTTATCAGGCAATGAAATAATTTGAAGTATGGTACGATATAATTCTTTTTTAAAGTTAGGACTTTGGTTGATGTGTTTGTCCAGTTCTGTGGGTTCCATTTTTATGGCTTGCCCCTTAGCCAAACTCCATTGAATTTGACGCAACCAATTACACGCATCATAGTTTACTAGATTAGGTAACGCGTCTAGATCAGCTTGCGTAATATCAAGATTTTTTCCTTTATATAAATATTTGAACTTGGGATTTAATTTGATTAGGCTTAAACCGCCATCAATTTTGATAACTTTGTTTGTACGCTTATCGATACCGACATTACCGGCTTTAAAATCTACTTCATTTAACCATAACGCTAAGACTTGAGCAGCTGCTAGTCCTGTAATGTTATTATTGAGTACTGATTTATTATTTTCTGGAAATAAAAAAAAATTTTCATTAAAGTCAACAAGCTCTTTGGAGAGTACAAGATATTCAGGCATTTCTGTTGTTGTTTTTGATATTGCGCGGCGGGTTTTTGGCTGCTGAGGAAGTATCAAGCGATAAAGCTCTTGGGTAAGCGTTTCTAATATAGCCTCTATTCTATTTTTTCCTAAGTGTTTAGCATACCAGATGCTTTTTACATACCCATTTTTAATTTTTTTTACCCGAAAAACGCTATGGTTATCATTTTTTATTTTTTTTAAGGAGCTATAATTACGTGAATCTTTAAAGACATTTGCCATAGAAACCCTTTTTATAAAACATATCAATTCCTCTATAAATCGATAGTAATAAAAATTTATTAAGTGAACCTTAATTTAATTTATAAGGTGGAAAAATTTGTACGAAATTAGATAGAAGTAAAAATTATTATTTAGCTAATAAGTACGTTCATTGGTAAATTTTGCCAATTGTGCCAGTGCTTGACGGTATTCTGAGTCAGGAATGATATCTAAGTGTGTCAAGGCTTGTTGAATATGTTGCTTGGCGAGCTTACGCGTATAATCGATGGCGAATGTAGCTTGCAAGATATCTATAATAGCTGTTAAATGTTTTTGACTGCCTTGCGACAAGGCTGTGCGTATGAGCTGTGCTTGCTCAGTATTGGCATGTTGTAAAGCATAGATTAAGGGTAATGTCGGTTTACCTTCGGCCAGATCGTCACCTAAGCGTTTGCCAAGTTGTAAACTGGTTCCGGAATAATCCAATGCATCATCAATCAATTGAAAGGCGATACCCAGATGTATGCCATAATTAGCCATAGCTGAAGTTTCAGCTTCGGAGCGTTTAGTTAAAATAGCAGGGTGCTCTGCGGCAATAGAAAAAAGCACGCCGGTTTTACCTTGAATAATTTTTAAACAATATTCTTCATCAACATTGATGTTGTGACAACTAAGCAATTGTAAAATTTCTGCTTGAGATAATGTGTTGGTAGCATCTGCGAGGGATGTGAGAACACGCGAATTGTTGATTTGACTGATCAATTGGAAGGCGCGCGAATAAAGAAAATCGCCGACTAGAACACTGGCGGAATTCCCCCATAAACTATTGGCGGTTTTTTTGCCACGTCGGAGCTCAGATTCATCTATGACATCATCATGTAATAAGGTGGCGGTATGAATGAGCTCTAAACTTGCGGCGAGCTGGATATGACCATCACCAGTGTAGCCAAAGGCTTTTGCACTCAGCAGGGCAATTAGGGGGCGTAAACGTTTACCGCCACTATCAATAAGATGCCTTGCTAATTCTGGGATCAAAGGGATTTCAGAATAAAGGCAGGTATCGATTAGGGTATCGACCTGGTCAAGGTCGTTCTTAACCAAGGTTGTTATGGGCGCTAAATCCATAGGATTGGTAGAATAATGATTTTAATTTAAAGCCGAATGCTAGGCGGCGTGGAAAGGCCTGTCAAGCGGTAGGGATTTATTGCATTTTCGAGGGGTTCGACCGTATAATAGGCCCGCCTTTAAGGATAGTCCTTTAAGTATACTCGCTCCACCACACTAGTTGGGGGGCTTTTTAACCGAGAGAGATATGCGTCATTATGAAATCGTGCTTTTAATTCATCCTGATCAAAGTGATCAGGTTTCTGCTATGGTTCAGCGGTATACTGCCATTGTAAAAAATAGCGGTGGACAGGTTCACCGTCTTGAAGATTGGGGTCGTAGACAGCTTTCCTATCCTATTAGTAAGCTTCTCAAAGCGCATTATATTCTAATGAATATTGAATGCGGGAAAGAGGCTATGGCAGAACTCAGTGATAATTTTCGCTTTAATGATGCTGTGTTACGCCAGCTTACTATTAAAGTCGATCATGCAATTACTGAGATGTCTCCTTTAGCAAAAGCAAAAGAAATGCAAGGCCAGGAAAATAGACGTGAGTATTCCAGAGAGACAGAAGTTGAAGGAAGATCAGTTTAACTGCTTATCTTGTATACTGTATAAGCTTTTTTAATTATTAGGATGAGTAGATTTTATGAACAATTACCAAAATAGACGCCGTAAGCACTGCCGAATTTCTGCTGAAGGTACAGAGGTCGATTATAAAGATATCCCGCTTTTAAAAAATCATCTTACAGAGACAGCTAAAATAGTTCCCAGTCGTACGACAGGAACCTCAGCCTCTGTTCAGCGTTTGATCACAACAGCGATTAAACGTGCACGTTTTTTAGGTTTACTTCCTTACTGTGATAAGCATCAAAACATGGGCTAATGTGTGTTTTGAGAGGATTGCGAGTTGAGCGGCAATATAGATAAAAATTTAAGCCCGAAGGGTATGCTGCATCGTTTTGCAAGCTATGTGATGCGTGGCCGTCGTCAGGCAGTCATAGTAGGGTTGTTATTTACTATTCTTCCTTTATTCGGTTGGGTTAGTAATGTCATTGTTTCTTTGGTTACTTTACGTAAGGGCGCTAAAGAAGGCGCTATCGTATTATTGTGGGTTATTTTGCCGGCGGTAGTTGCCGCGAGTTTAGGTAATCGTTTAATTATTGTGTATGGAATTATTGGCGGCAGTTTATTTACTTATGTGCTAGCCTTAATTTTGCGCCAAACACAGAGTTGGAAAGCAGTATTAACAGCTAGTTTGTTGCTAGGTTTATTGGCAGTGCTGTTAGTGCATTTATGGATACCTAATATCGCTGAGATATGGGTAAATCAGTTCGATCATTATGCATTATTAGTAAAAAATCAATTTAATGTAGCGGTTAATACAGCGCATTTACAATTTTTTGCCAAGTTTGCTACGGGTTTTCAAGTGGCGTTTATTTCCTTGTCGGTACTTATTAATTTGATACTTGCACGAGGGTTCCAGTCAATGCTATACAATCCAGGCCAACTTCGACCTGAGTTAAAAAATGTTCGACTTAGCCTATGGGAAGTACTGGTTCTTTTAGTGGTAGGCATATTGGGTTTTCTAGGCATAGTCATGGCACAAGATGCTTTGCCTGTGGTGGGGCTCATTTTTGTGCTGGCAGGTTTAAGTGTTTTTCACGCGGTGACAGATTTAAAAAATATTGCTAATAAGTGGATTTTTTTATTTTATATATTATTAGCAGTTTTTTTTCCTTACATAGCTGCTGCGTTGATACTATTCGCAGTAATCGATAGCGTGATTAACGTACGTTATCAATTAAAAAGAAATGTTAACAAGTAAATTTTGAGGTTTATTTTTCATGGCACAAGTAATTTTATTAGAAAAAATACATTCTTTAGGTGATTTAGGGCAGCAGGTTACGGTAAGTAATGGTTATGCGCGAAACTATTTAATCCCCCACGCCAAGGCGGTACCTGCTAACAAGGAAACTATTGCTGAGTTCGAAATGAAGCGTGCAGAATTAGAGAGAATTGCACAAGAAAAATTACAGATAGCAGAGACGCGCGCAGCGGCTATTAATGATTTAGTATTAACCATACCGGTTAAGTCAGTCGAAGAAGGTCGTTTATATGGTTCCATTGGTGTTTCTGAATTAGTTCGAGCGGCAGATGCCGCAGGTGTCACACTTGAAAAGAGTGAAATTCGCTTACCTAATGGTCCTTTACGTCAATTAGGCGAACATGAAGTCTCTGTGCAATTACACAGCGATGTTATTGCTCTGCTAAAAGTAAATATTGTTGCAGAAGAATAAGTCAGCTGACTAGTATATACTCATAGTAATTGGATTTTTGGGAGTCGCAACCATAAAACAATGGTTAGTATACACTAATCATAAAGATTGTGGATTGATCGGTTTGGCTACTTAATTAAGTGTGAAAAGTATACAAGGCTGTTGTATTTTGATGGTTAAGTCCTATTATTTATAGAAATAATTGCAGCCCTTTAATGATTTCTGAGATTTATATAAACTAGCAACGAGGATTTTTTTGTTAGTTCATGGTTTAGGCAATTCTTGCTATGCAAAAAACCGATCACCTTAAGTTACCTCCGCACTCACTTGAAGCCGAGCAATCAGTTTTAGGTGGTTTAATGCTGGATAATCAAGCATGGGATAGAATTGCTGATCGATTAAAAGAAAAGGATTTTTATCTCTTATCACATCGTATTTTATTTCGTACTATCGTTAGTTTTGCTAATCATGCTAAGCCTTTTGATGTCATTACTCTCACCGATGCTCTAAAAAGCACGAATGAATTAATAGAAATCGGCGGCGATCTTTATTTATTTGAATTGGTACGTAATACACCGAGTGCCGCCAATATCGTCGCATATGCCGATATCGTACGAGAACGCTCGGTTTTGCGTCAGTTGATAGGCATTGCTTCTGAAATCACTGAAAATGCCTTCATGCCTGAAGGTCGTTCGATTACTGAGCTGGTGGATGATGCTGAGCGAAAAGTTTTCCAAATTTCCGATCAAGGCGCGCGTGGTAGTGGACCACTTAGAATTGGCGATTTTTTGGCAAAGGCTGTTGATAGAATTGATATCTTGTTTCATTCCGATCAAGTTATTACCGGACTTTCGACCGCTTATAAAGACTTAGATGAAATGACATCAGGTTTACAACCGGCTGATCTCGTCATTGTTGCAGGTCGACCTTCTATGGGGAAAACGACATTTGCCATGAATATTGCCGAACATGCTGCAATCCAAGGCGACAAACCGGTGTTGATTTTCAGTATGGAAATGCCAGGGCAAGCTTTAGCGATGCGTATGATGTCGTCATTAGGCCGAATCGATCAACATAAAGTTCGTACGGGAAAATTAAGCGATGAAGATTGGCCTCGTGTTACTTCGGCAGTTAGTATGTTATCCGAAGCAAAAATGTTTATTGACGATACGCCAGCTTTAGGTCCTGGAGAAGTACGTGCGCGTGCGCGCAGAGTTGCAAAAGAGCAAGGTGCATTAGGCTTAATTGTTATCGATTATATACAATTGATGCAAGTACCTGGTTCTAAGGAGAACCGTACGACAGAAATATCTGAAATATCACGTAGTTTAAAAGCTTTAGCTAAAGAACTAGATGTTCCTATCATCGCATTGTCACAATTAAACCGTAGTTTGGAACAACGCGCTGATAAAAGACCGGTGATGTCTGATTTGCGGGACTCAGGTGCGATTGAACAAGATGCTGATTTGATTATTTTTATTTATCGTGACGAAGTTTATAATGAAGGTAGTCCCGATAAAGGTAGTGCAGAAATTATTATTGCAAAACAACGTAATGGGCCTACTGGTAAAGTACGACTGACTTTCTTAGGAAAATATACGCGTTTTGAAAATTTTGCAGCGCAACGCTATCATGCTGAGAATTATGCATGAGCCGACCGTTTACTGTTGAACTTGATTTAGTTGCGTTACGTCATAATGTTAAGCGTGTACGTGATATTGCTCCGAAATCCAAAATATTGGCCATGGTTAAGGCAAATGCTTATGGACATGGTTTGCTTTCTATTGCAAAAGCATTAATTGATGTCGAGGGTTTCGGTGTTTCCTGTTCAGAGGAGGCATTGTATTTACGTCGAGCAGGATTAAAGCAACGGATAGTTTTAATGGAAGGTTTGTTTTCCAAGGATGAAGTTCCTTTATTAAATGATTATGAACTTGACACAGTCATTCATGATCGTAACCAATTAAGTTTGTTAACCGAACATCCTTTGCCGCATCCCATTAATGTATGGTTAAAAATAAATACTGGAATGAATCGTTTAGGTTTTTCGCCAAATGATTTTTCAGCTATTTTGCAAAAAATAGATCACTGTCCTTGGCTGAATATCATGTGTGTGATGACGCATTTTTCTAGTGCAGATAAAACGGATGATACAACAACACAATGTCAAATAAAGCTGTTTGAGCAGACTATTAAAAAATATAAATTTCCCACCAGCTTAGCTAATTCTGCTACGATTTTAACTTTTCCTAGAGCCCACGCCGACTGGGTGCGTCCAGGATTAATGCTATATGGTGTTTCCCCTTTTTCAAGTGCTTCAGGTGCACAGCATTTGCTAAAACCGGTTATGACTTTAAAATCTGAAATTATTTCTATTCATCAATTAGAATCAGGTGATAAAGTTGGATATGGAGGAACATGGACGGCTCCTAAGCCATTACGAGTTGGCATTGTGGCTATAGGATATGGAGATGGTTATCCACATCGAGCTGAAAGTGGCACACCTATTTTAGTGAATGACAAACTCAGTGAATTGATAGGGCAAGTTTCTATGGATATGTTGACAGTCAATTTGTCCAATCAACTCGATGCTAAGATAGGTGACCCTGTTGTGTTATGGGGATCAGGTCTTCCTATAGAACAAGTAGCAGAAAGTACTTCATCTTTTCGTTTCGAATTATTATGTGGCATTAACCGAGGACAGTTAGTCCGTACGCGCATTGAGGAAATAAATGATGCAAAAAAAAGTCATTAAATGTTTATTTATTGGGATGTTTATTTTAAATTTATCGGCTTGTGCGAGTCATCACATATCGGTACCGCAAACATCAGTAGAGCCACAGTTAGATAATAATAAGGATATTTTTATTGATCCTTCGATTGCTCATTTTATGGGAAACGCTGATCATAGTAAGTTGAAAAATTTAGTTGCAACTGCACAAGCTAAACAATTTATCAGTTGGACTAGCGATACTACCGGTGCTCGCTTCGCATTTACCAGTAAAGAAATCTTCGTTAATCCCGAAGGGCAAGGTTGTAGGGATTACGAAATACAATTAATTCGTGGTTTTTTTGAGCATCCTTCTTTTAATTACACAGCTTGTCGAAATAGCCAAGGGCTGTGGCAAGTGATCAGTCATTAATATAAGGTGTGTTGACAATTGCACGATGATGGCGAAAAGAGTTGCTTTTCTGCGTTTCGTTACTCACATACTCTGTGTATGCTTCGTTACGATACTCAAAAGCCAACTCTTTTTCGCTCATCCTAGCACAATTGCTACCATACCTTAGACTCTTCGCACTTGAATTTTTGTCTGTGTTGCCGCTTGATATGAAAAAGAAAAAACATTTTTTTCAAAAATTATTATTTATATTTTTTTACTTTGTTTGTTTGACAGCTCTCGCTGATGAAAACACTATTCAAAGTTCAGAACTCTGGGTTGATTTGACTCACCCTAAGATTCTTTATGCTAAAAACGCTCAATTACGTTTAATTCCTGCGTCGGTGACGAAACTTTTTATTGCCGCCAGTGCATTAATACATTGGGGAGCTAGGCATACTTTTTCCACTCAAGTTTATGCAAGAGGACAGATTAAAGCAGGCGTATTAAACGGGGATTTAGTTTTTTATGGTTTGGGCGACCCAGAATTTACTAATGAAAAAATTTGGAGCTTGATTAATAACCTACAACAAATCGGCTTAAAGAAAATTAAAGGAAACTTAATCGTTAATACTTCTTATTTTGGAAAGGTCATTCTGGACGCTCCCGATCGGATCCTAGCAAAGTTTCATAGCAAAGTAGATTACGATGGTTTGCCTTCTTCATCAGGAACCGATTTTGGAAACATCGCCGTTTATATTGCGCCGGGTTTGAAAGTAGGTGATGCCGCCATAATAAAAATTTTACCTTATTCTTTAGATAACGTTCTACTTAAGGGAACCGTGCAAACTATTTCTGGAAAAACTAATGCTATTCAACTCAGCCGTGTTACACAGAATAAAAAAGAAGTTTTAAATATTTCCGGTAAATTGGGTGTGGAAAGTAAGTCAGTAATGATTTATCGTTCAGTGGGTGATCCTAATTTAACAACGGCAGCATTATTAACCGCTTTCCTAAAAGAATCGGGTATAAGCTTGAATGGTCAATTGCGTGTTGAATCAACACATTTGTTGCAAACAGATAAATTATTAACACAATTGGAAAGTGATCGATTGATTCGCTCTTTGCAAGACATGTTATTTTATAGTAATAACTATATAGCAGATATGTTGATGCTGGATTTATGGAGAGATAGTCAAACAAAGTTAGTTGCATCTTCGGTAAATTTAACGGATGCAACACAATTACTTTTCAATAGCTATAAAATGATGTTGGCAAAAACAAATTTTATTATTGGGGATGCAGATGGGTTACCTATCTTCAAAAATGCGAGCGGATTAACGCCGTTTAATCGATTATCGGCACGCGATCTTATTATTTTATTAGAAGGAATGTATAAAAATAAACGAGATTTTCCTATCTATTATGGAAGTTTAATGATGCCAGGGCAACAAAAAATTTGGCGTGAGATGATGACAGCCCAACATCCTTGGATGCAATGGTCAAGTTTTAAAACAGGCCATATTAGTATACCCAAATCTGTTTATGCCATGGCCGGTTATTTTAGGATGCAAAATGGTGATTTAGGTGCGTTTGCAATATTATTTAATGCGCCTCCGAAAAAGGATAAAAATGGAAGCTTATTTAAGCAATTCATCCAACATTTAGATCATGTGTTCCAAACTCTTCGTACTTGACATTGGCTATGTTGCCGTGCTACTTGCAATCGAATAATAAATTTGTTTTTCTGTTATAATTGCATTTAAAGGGACATCCCAACTTTTTTCAGTGAAGAATGCTAATTTTTGCCATTCATAGGCAAGGCCTAGTAAAAAAGGTCTTGCAGGCCTAGGTGCATTTAATAAAAAAGCAAAGCTTCTATCATAAAAACCGGCACCCATTCCTAAGCGTTGTCCTTTTTCGGTAAAACCTACGAGTGGAACTAATACTAAATCAATATCTTGAGGCGCAATGCATGCATCTAAAAACAACCGTGGTTCCGGAATATTGAACCGATTTTTTTTAAATAAGGTATGCGGTTGATACTCACAGAACATTAATTGCTGATCTTGTAAAATCGGTAAATAACAATTTTGCTTGTTTTTCCAAGCCTTTTGTATGAGCGCTGAAGGATCAATTTCATGCTGAATAGCTTTATAACTGGCAATACTATGGCTTTGTAAAAATATCGGATGCTGGCTAAGCTGTTCGGTAATGATAGCAGAAATTTTTTTTTGTTCGTCTAAAGTAATTTTGGCTCGTTGTTGTTGTAATTTCTTGCGAAATATTTGGCGAGTATCCATAGTGAGTCATTTATATTAAGAATATCTGACTCAGCTACGTTTCCTGATCCTGGGATGCAGGTGGGATATAGTTATTTACTTTAGGCTTCTTGCTAAATTGCAAGCATGCACACCGTAAATTAATCAGTTATCCCTGACTTAATGAAAGTATCGATCGAAAAACCATCGACTGAGTCAGATACTTCACTAGTATAATCTATTTTGAGTTCTGATGGTCTACCAATTAAAAATTAAAAATTAAAACATTAAAACAGTTAAAATTAAATTTTAAAGCTCACCTCCTTTGCAGAGAAAATAACCTATTTTATCGTACTTACAATGCTCTTATTTTATTAAAGTTTGCTTAACTGTATTAACCCAGCTTAGAATGGTAATATACCTAAGACTTACTTTCTTTATAGAGTACGCCCATGCAAACTCAGGCTAAAGCTCCCGCTTTCGATGATTTTTATCATCTATTGACCCAGGCAGAAGTGGCTACTTCACCAGCAGAAATACATGGTATGTTATGTGGTTTTGTTTGTGTAGGTCCAAAACTTAACGGTGGTTTTTTAATCGATATATTATTAAAGCGACTCGGGACTAGACCACCATTTATGTTGGGATCGCAAGATGCGATTGTTGGCTTATATGATGCGGCTTGTCGTCAGTTAAGTGGCTTACAAACTTTTCAATTATTGTTGCCTGATGAGCAGCATGAGTTAGAAGAACGTGCTGAAGCCTTAAGCTTGTGGTGTGAGGGGTTTTTGTATGGATTAGGTTTAGGCGGAAGCTCTATTGAAGATGAGACACCTGATATTATACACGAAGCCTTGTATTGTATCGCTGAGATTGCCAGACTTGAAATTATCCATTTAGAAGTGACTGAGCTCGATAAATTGGCTTATGATGAAGCGATCGAGTTTATTACACATGCTATCCCCTTGATTTACGAAGAATTGATTCGCTATTCTATAGAAGGAAGTGCAGGCTCTAATTATCTTCATTAAGAGGGGTCATCTACTGCTAATTATTTATGTTTAAGCTTTCCGAATTGCAGGATCGACGCCAGCAATTATTATCCCATATAAAGAGTGATGAGTTAATTGTCTTAATGGCAGCACCAGAGTATCTACGTAATGGCGATGTCTGTTATCCCTATCATCAAAACAGTGATTTTTACTATTTAACCGCATTTCCTGAACCCGAAGCGATTGCTTTACTTATACCCGATATTAAAGGAGGTAAGTTTATATTATTCAATCGTTCTGAGGATCCGGCAGCTGCGATTTGGAATGGTGAACGTATTGGCCAAGTACGGGCTAGGAAAGAATACGGTGCCGATGAAGCTTATCCTATTGATCAATTTGAAACCAAGTTTCCTGAATATTTAGCGAATAGCCGTATTTGTTATTATCTTGGGGATGAAAAAATTAACCATCAAACTTTATCGCGAGTTAATAAGTTATTAGCGAGTTTAAAAAAAACTTCATTGGAATATGTTAAAAAATTAGTCAATAGTGTCCATGAAATGCGGCTTAAAAAAAGTCCAACAGAATTAGATTGTTTACGTCAAGCGGCACACATTTCCGGTGAAGCTCATTTGCGTGCGATGCGAGCTTGTCGACCCGGCGTATACGAATATCAGTTAGAAGCTGAGTTAATGTATGAATTTTATAAACATGGGAGTCAAGCCTTGGCCTATCACAGTATTGTCGCGAGTGGAGCGAATAGTTGTATTTTACATTACACGGAAAATCGCGCACAGCTAAAATCTGATGATTTAGTGTTAATTGATGCGGGATGTGAGTATCAAAACTATGCTTCAGATATTACTCGAACTTTTCCAATCAATGGTCGGTTTAATTCAGAACAAAAAGCCATTTATCAAATTGTATTAAAAGCACAGCAAGCCATTTTAACGTTAATAAAACCAGGTGTTGCCTGGAATCAGTTACAGAAAACTTGTGTGGAATTTATAACACAAGGTTTAGTGGATTTGGGTTTATTAAAAGGGAATCTTAGTAATCTAATTCAGGACAAGCGTTATCAAAAATTTTATATGCATGGCTGTAGCCATTGGTTAGGTTTAGATGTCCATGATGTAGGATGTTATAGAATAGGAAAAAAATGGCGAAGATTAGAGCCTGACATGGTTTTTACTGTAGAGCCGGGTATTTATATCAGGCCTGCGCCAGATATCGATAGAAAATGGTGGAATATTGGTATTCGTATTGAAGATGATGTCAGAGTGACTCATGACGCTTGTGAAGTGTTGACATCACAAACCCCCAAGGAAATTGCTGACATTGAAAATATAATGCGAATATCTTCATGAGGCAGGATTATGATATTCTCATCGTTGGTGCCGGAGTTGTGGGGATTAGTCTGGCATTAGCCTTATCGCATTTACCATTGCGGATTGCGTTGATTGAAAAAGCATCTTTCGATTCTGATGTTGCTCCAAATAGCAAGCCTATTGCTTTGAATCTTGCTAGTTTACGCATCTTCCAGACCTTAAATGTATGGCCTGCTTTGGAAGTTTACGCGAATCCTATTCAGTCTGTACATATTTCAAAACAAGCTTGTTTTGCGCTATCGAGAATTAATGCAAAAGACTTGGAAGTTCCACAATTAGGTGCCGTAATCCCTGCTGCGCGTTTGGGATATGAATTAACTAAAGCTTTGCTTCAGGTTGCCACTAGCAAAACGATACGAGGAGCTTTTGATCTTTATAATCCGGCACGTTGTGAATCTATCAGCCAACATGAAGGTGTTTGGCAGGTAGTGTTTAGTCATCTTCAAGAAGAAAAAATTATTTATCCACGTTTAATTATTGGCACGGATGGTACGCATTCTACCGTCCGTAGTTTGCTGAATATTGGTTTAAAAATTGGCTTTACTTCTGATGAAGCTGCCTTGACGACATTTATTGACATTAGTCGCCACCACCAACATATTGCCCATCAGCGATTCACTCAACAAGGAATTATTGCTTCTTTACCTTTACGGGCTAATAAAATAGGCTTAGTTTGGACATCAAAACAACAAACCATTGAAACTCTGAAAAATCTAACTGAATCCGAGTTTTTGGAAAATTTACAACAACATTTTTCTTATCGTTTTGGCAAACTATTGCGCGCGACTAAGCCACAAGTTTATTCATTAAAAAGCGGTATTTCCGAAACCCAGGCACAAGCGGGTTTGATATTACTAGGAAATGCTGCGCATACTTTACTTCCTATTGCTGCACAAGGTTTAAATTTAGGATTACAAGATATGGCAGAATGTGTGGATTTGATTACGAATGCTTGGCGACAACATAAAGATCTTGCTGATGCGAGCCTGGTGTTATCGTATCTCAAATCACGTTTGACAGCACAGCGACAAATCATCGGTTTTACCGAGCAACTGACGCGACTGCAAACCGGTGGGCCGTTGACTTTCATTTACAATAATGCTCTATTAGCAATGGATTTACTCTTACCCTGCAAAAGAAATTTATCGCGTCGCTTAATGGGAATTCATGGTCGACTTCCTAGTTTGATTTGCGGTCTACCTTTACAACAAGAAGAATATTAGTATGTCAAAATTTAGATTCATCACCGATAAAAATGCTAAAGTTCTTTACCTGGAAACTAATGCCTTGGGCTCAGGTTTATTGACTACTGCTAAATTAAATAAAGGCACAGCATTTACTGAATCAGAACGGCAACAATTTGGGCTACGCGGCAAATTACCCTATAGTATTGAAAGTTTGCAGCAACAAGAATTGCGCGTTTACCAACAATTTTTAAAAAAAGAAAATAATTTAGAAAAACATCTTTATCTACGAAGTTTGCATAATACGAATGAAGTGTTGTTTTATAAATTAGTGAGTCAGCATTTAACTGAAATGTTACCTATTCTGTATACACCCACTGTCGGAAAAGCAGTTGAGCAATTTAGTCAGGAATTTCAGCAACCACGCGGTTTATATATCGCTTATCCCGATAGAGATCATATCGATGAAATCCTTGAGAATCGTTTGAATCCTGAAGTGGATATTATTGTCATGACAGATGGCGAAGGTGTATTAGGGATTGGCGATCAAGGTATCGGTGGAATGGATATCTGCATTGCTAAATTGATGGTTTATGTGTTGTGCGCGGGTGTTAATCCTAATCGTTTATTACCGATACAAATCGATGTCGGAACTAACAATGAGCAATTGTTAAATGATCCAATGTATCTAGGCTGGCGTCATCCGCGTTTAGTCGGCCAAAAATATGATGATATGATAGAAACGGTTGTCTCAGGTATACAAAGAAAACTACCACGAGCCTATTTGCACTGGGAAGATTTTGGTCGTGAAAACGCACGACGTAATCTAGAACGCTATCATGAACATATGTGTACGTTTAATGATGATATGCAAGGAACGGGTGCGGTGACTTTGGTTGCACTCTTATCCGCACTTTATCGTACCAAAATTCCTTTAACTGAGCAGCGTGTTGTTATTGTGGGTGCTGGAACAGCGGGTACAGGGATTGCTGATCAACTCTGCGCAGGTATGCTACGCGAAGGTCTATCCAAAGAAGAAGCCTTATCACGATTTTATTTGGTAGGCAGACACGGTTTGATACATGATGCGATGTCGAATTTGACCCCTTTTCAAAAGCCTTATGCGCAACGTTTGATGGGCGAATCAGCCACGACATTACAGTTGTATGATGTAGTGCAAAAGTTTAAACCTACGGTATTAATCGGTTGTTCGGGCCAAGGTGGAATTTTCACTGAAGCGATTGTTAAAAGTATGGCAGCATCGGTTGAATATCCTATCATTTTTCCTTTATCAAATCCTACCGAGAAATCAGAAGCAACACCCGATGATTTATTGAATTGGACAGAAGGGCAGGCATTGATTGCTACCGGTAGTCCTTTTGGTCAAGTAGATTTTAAAGGTGAAAAAATACCGATTGCACAATGTAACAATGCGCTCATTTATCCTGGAATAGGTTTGGGTGTCCTGATAGCTCAAGCGACACGCTTAAATGAAGCTATGCTTTGGGAAGCCTGTAAAGCTTTAAGTTGTTTTGCCAATAAAACCACAGAAGGAAAAAATTCATTATTACCGAATTTTGAAGATATACAGGCTATTAGTCGTTGTATTGCCTTGGCAGTAGCGACACAAGCGCGCCGAGAAGGATTAGCGAAAGTTAAACTGTCTGTTGATTTTTCTCAGGAAATCGATCGTCAATTTTGGTATCCAGAATATGTTAATTATCATTATTCAGAATCATTATGACTTTAGAAGAAACCCAAATAGATTATGACGTCGTTATTGTTGGCGCGGGTATCGTTGGTTTGACATTGGCTTGTCATTTAAAGGATCAAGGATTAAGAGTAGCTATCCTTAATAAGGACGTTTTTCATACCAAAAAAGCGTCAAATGTTATATCCCAACTTCGTGTTCTTGCTATTACCTTAAATTCACAATGCTATCTGGAAAAGCTCAAGGTATGGCAGCGACTTGATACTAAACAGTGTGCTCCATTTCGGAGCATGCAAGTGTGGGAATCCGGACAAACCGCTAATCTTTTGTTTGATAGTGCGGATGTTGGCGAAGCTTGCTTAGGTTATATAATAAAGAATGCTGATCTGCAGCAGGCATTATTCACGCAAGCAAAAACCAATCATGAATTGACTTGGTTTGATCCTGATACATTAGTGGATCTACAGAGTGAAAAAAACCAAATGTTATTAACCTTAGCCTCGGGCGTAAAAATAACTACAGCTTTAGTTGTGGGTGCCGATGGTGAGCAATCTAAAGTTCGACAATTGGCAGATTTACACATTAAAGCAACTGATTATGCACAGCGCGCACTGATTGCCACAGTACAAACTGAATTGACACACGGCCAGATGGCAAGACAGATTTTTTTAGCGAAGGGTCCCTTGGCTTTTTTGCCTTTAAGGAACGCACATCGCTGCTCCATTGTTTGGTCGAATACACCCGAAGAAACCCAGCGTTTAGAATCGTTGGATGATGAACTTTTTTGTACCGAATTAACGCGGGTTTTCGAGGAATGTTTAGGCAAAGTGATATCGACCAGTCCACGATTAAGCTACCCATTAAAAACCCAAGATGCGGAGCAGTATATAAAATCAGGTGTTGCATTAATTGGAGATGCAGCACATACCATTCACCCTTTAGCGGGGCAGGGTGCTAATTTAGGCATGGCCGATGCACAGTGTTTAGCTAAGGTGATCCTAGAAGCAAACCAGAAACACCGATCGATAGGAGCTATTCATACTTTACGCCGTTATGAGCGAGAACGTCGTTTTCATAATCGTATCATGACGGGAGGTGTGGATGGAATTAAATATCTATTTGCTGCTACTAATCCAGTTTTACAGAAAACACGCCAATTTGGGTTGAGTGCGATTAATAATATGACTTATTTAAAAAATATTATCACCCGTTATGCGATGGGAAATAAGTAACGGGAACAGTGTTTTTTGAATTTTCATATAGTTTTTGCTTCAAATCATTTAATGATTTATCAAAAAAACTGAGCCGTTTGGCTATAATTTCTTTAGGATAGTAGTGGAAATTTAAAGCCTCCTTATAAGTATGGTTAATAAGATGTTGTAAATCTTCAAAACTAAGTTTAGCTGAATTGAAAAGCTGTATTAAATCAGTATTTTCACTGTTATTTGGAAAAATTTCCAAAAGTTTTTTAAGGTATATATCCATTGCTTTGAACGATTCATCTAATAAGTCAGATTGTTGTTGAAACTCTTCGTAAGATGAGAATTTATCTTCATTAAAGATTTTAGAAACTTTAGAAGAAAAATCTTTACCTATTGTTAATAAAGCATCAAACGTGGCTTTCGTGGCTTTTATAATATAGGTTTCTAATTTGTTTAGTGAGCCAATTAAAAGAGGGAGAAGATTATCTATATAATTAGTTTGAGCCGATGATGAAGACCAAAATGGGAAGGAATGGCTATACCCTTTTAGATTATTTGAATCTTTTTTTAATGAACTCAAGATCGCTATTAATTGATCGTTATCGTCGCTAGGATAACTTGATAAAATATCATTGAGATGATTATTAAATATATTGACTTGCTTTTCTAATAACTTAGAGTTGTTAAGCAACTGATTATTCCGAAACACTTGACCCAGTTGTAGTAGGACCTGTAATTTTACTAGCAGCATAATTGACTAATTTTTAACCTAAGGTATTTATCCGCAAAGTATAAGCCTTGTATATTAAGAAAGACTTAAAGGAAGCAAAAAAATGGCTAAAAACGCTAAAAACCCTGCATTTATCATTCTAGACCGAGATGGCGTGATTAACTTTGAGTCTAAGGACTATATTAAGACTCCAGAGGAATGGTTACCTATTCCAGGTAGTTTACAGGCCATTGCTTTGCTAAGCCAAGCAGGCTATACCATTGCCGTGGCGACCAATCAATCAGGTGTCGGTCGTGGGTTTTATACCGAAGCAGACTTAGCCCTTATCCATCAAAAAATGCTAGATAGCGTAAAAGCGTTGGGAGGTAAGGTGGATAAGGTGTTTTACTGCCCTCATCTCCCAGACGATCATTGTAGTTGCCGTAAGCCAGGCATTGGTTTATTCCAACAAATTGCTGACTATTATCAACTGGACTTAAGGGGCATTTTCGCCATTGGTGATTCTTTGCGTGATATTAAAACAGCACTGAAAGTGGGTTGCGAGCCTATCTTGGTGTTAACTGGTAATGGTGAACAAACCCTGTTAAATAACCGTGAACTAGCCGATGAGATCCCAGTTTTTCCAGATTTATTAAGCGCCGTGCAAAAATTATTACAGGAAGAGCAGCATGTCTAAACCAAAACGTGTCTATAATTGTCAATCCTGCGGTGGACAGTTTTTACAGTGGTCTGGTCAATGTGGTGAATGCCAAGCCTGGAATAGTTTATTAGAAGAGTGCGTATCTCTCTCATCCCATGCGCTACCCCGTGTGAACGGTTATGCGTCGGCCGATGTAAAAATAACCGATTTAAAGAATATACAGTTTAGTGAAGTAGAGCGGTTTTCTTCGAGGATCAAAGAGTTGGATAGGGTTCTGGGGGGAGGGATAGTCCCAGGTTCAGTGATACTCATGGGTGGCGATCCCGGCATAGGAAAGTCTACCCTATTATTACAAAGCCTTTGTCAATTAAGTGAGCACCACTCCGTGCTTTATATTACTGGTGAAGAATCACTGCAGCAGGTAGCTTTACGTGCTCAGCGTTTAGAATTACCACAAAAGAATATTCGTCTACTGACAGAAACTCGAGTTGAAAGTATTTTAACGCATGCCTTACAAGAGAAACCGCAAGTTTTAGTTATTGATTCGATACAAACCATGCATACCGATTTACTCCAGTCGGCGCCAGGTGCAGTCGGACAAGTACGTGAAAGCGCCATGCAATTGACGCGTTTGGCCAAACAAACCGGTATTGCCTTATTTTTAGTGGGACATGTAACTAAAGATGGTGCATTGGCTGGACCTCGGGTTTTAGAGCATATGGTCGATACCGTTTTGTATTTTGAAGGTGAGGCGGATAGCCGGCATCGCTTGATACGATCCGTTAAAAATCGTTTTGGTGCGGTTAACGAATTAGGTGTGTTTATCATGACCGAGAAAGGTCTGCGTGAAGTCACCAATCCTTCAGCGATGCTCTTGTCACGATCCGGATTAACGGTTTCAGGTAGTTTAGTGACTGCAACTTGGCAAGGCAGTCGTCCTTTGTTGGTTGAGGTACAGGCTTTAGTTGATAACAGCCACCTAGGCAATCCGCGTCGAGTGACGGTAGGCTTAGAAAGTAATCGTCTCGCCATGTTATTAGCTGTCTTGCATCGGCATGCCGGTATTATGACTTATGATCAAGATGTTTTTATTAATGTCGTGGGTGGCGTACGTTTATTAGAGACTAGTGCGGATTTACCGATCTTATTAGCGGTGTTGTCTAGTTTGCGGAATAAACCTTTTCCGGAAGATTGTTTGGTGTTTGGAGAGGTGGGTTTATCTGGAGAAATCCGTCCTGTCCCCAATGGTCAGGAACGTTTACGCGACGCAGCCAAACACGGTTTTAAATCGGCGATTATTCCTAAAGCTAACATAAGTAAGCAAACAATAAATGGTATGACGATATTTCCAGTTGCACAATTAACAGAAGCTTTGGATACTGCACGACAGATTGCTAGCATAGAAACTCTAAACTAAAGTGCAATATAGCTTAAGAGAAGAATAAAAATTAGTTGGGATTGGAGTTGAATATGAAAATTTTATTATTGGGTAATAGCTTGCATAGTATGATCCAATTTCGCTGGGATATTATAAAATATTTAGCGAATAAGCATCATCAACTTTATATCGTTTGTCCTCTAGATGTTGAAAATGCCAAATTAAAGTATCAACATAAAAATGTTTTTTTCTTCAATATTAATTTTTGTCGATCTATTAATGTAATGAAAGATTTTGCTACGCTTTTTCAATTGAAAAAAATTATAAAAAAAATAAATCCAGATATTATTTTTTCTTACTCTTTGAAGTCTAGTTTTTTTTCTATGTTTGATAATTGGAGAATACCCAATGTGTATTTTATTACGGGCATGGGTAGTAGTCTCATCAATAAATATAAATTTCTTATTGAGAAAATTATTTATACATTAACTCATATCAGAAAAATAATAATAAAACAGCAAGATTTTTTTATTTTTTTAAATAATGACGATCGAGATTACTTTATCGAAAAAAAGTTTTGTTTAAAAAAATATGCTATCGTTTTTCCTGGAGAAGGAGTGAATTTAGAATTTTTTCAGTTTTCTTCTATTAATGAGCATGAAAAACCTATCTCCTTTTTATTCATTGGTCGACTGATTGGAGATAAAGGCATTATTGAACTGATGAATGTCTGTAAAAAATTAAAAAGCAATCAAATTAATTTTAATTGTACTGTTATCGCACCCTTTGATCATTATAATCCCTCTAGCTTACATACCATGAATTTAGATGATTTTCAAAAAATGGGGATTCATTACTTGCCCTATGTTGATGATGTTAGAACTTACATTGCAGCGTGTGATGTAGTTGTTCTGCCAAGTTATTCAGAAGGTTTGCCTAGAGTATTATTAGAAGGTATGGCAATGGGCAGACCTATTATTACTACTGATACTCATGGTTGTAGGGAATTAGTTAATCCTGACATGGGCATTATGGTGAAAGCCAAGGATGTTGAAAGCTTATATGATGCTATGGTTTTCATGTCAATGAAAAGCAAAAATGAATTGAAAAGGATGGGCTTAGCAGGGTATGAAAAAGTTAGAGAACATTATTCGTTGTATAACGTAATAAATAGCTATCAAACGTTAATAGACAATAGAGTAAATAAAGAATAGGTAAACTGTGAAATAAAGGTTTAGGTAGCTTATTATAGAAGTGAATAATTTTTTCTGTAATACTTTTTTCAGTTTTATTACTCTGAGTTTCTGGTATAACACCTATTGGTGTTATCAAGTGAATATCTTTTTACTGACCCTTGCGCTGGAGTACATAATATTTCTAAAGGTAAAACAAACCTCATTAGACTAACAAAGGGCTGATAAGCTCGACCGGTATTTGCATCAAATAAAAAAGCTTTTTTAAAACGATTTGCTGGGATAAACTTTCCTTTAAAACGATGTAAGCAAAATAAAAACCAGTTATTTTTTTTCTGGAAAAATTAAACTAAGATTATTTTGTATGCTTCCCCGCCAGCCAATATCAACGATGCCTACCGACGTATCATCTAAAAAATCATTTTGTTTTAGGTATTCAGTTAACAATATTTTTTTAGAATCAATTGCTTTTTTAATTATGTAACTTACCGTATTGTTTTTTAAAAATTGATTAAAAATAGTATTTTTTGCTATATTAAGGATCTCCTTTATTTCAATTTTTTGCACTTTTTATACCTTTAAAATTTTTTTATTCCAGGCTATTTCAGAAACAATGATTTCATTATAAGGATCTTCAAATAAAGATTGCCAACCTAAAGACTTAATACAGGTATTATCTGCTACTGAGTATGAAATTTCACTACTTCTACGATTTCCCACAGTATAGTTTAATGACCTATCAGATATCGAATTAACAAGCTGAATCACGTCAAGAACGGATAAACCTTCACCATAACCCACATTGATTGTTAAATTTTGTTGTGTCGTAAGTTGATTGAAATGGTTAGCAGCCATCCTATGTACATTGGCAATATCCATTACATGAATATAGTCTCTTACACAAGTTCCATCCGGTGTATTGAAATCATTTCCATAGATAGTAATTGCTAATTTATTCAAGGCTATATTACGGCAAATAAGTGGAATGAGAGCACCTGATGACAGATTGAAATTACCAACTCTTAAAGCTTGATCATGTCCAGCAACATTAAAATAGCGTAGTATAGTGAGCTGCATAGCGTATTCGGTTGCTAAATGGCTTAATGCTAATTCAGCAATATATTTAGACTTGCCATAGGGGTTAATAGGATTAATGCCTTGGTTTTCACTGACAGTTCGGTCAGTGATTTGTCCATATACAGCTGCAGTTGATGAAAAAATAAAATGTCTAACAGAATATCGACCACAAACTTTCATTAAATTAATCGAATTTAATAAATTTTCTTCATAATAAAATTCTGCCTGATGGATAGATTCTTCTACCGAGGTTTTTGCTGCAAGATGCATGACAATATCAATTGAATGTTGATTAAATACTTTTTCTAAGAAATTATTATTTCCGATATTGCCTATCTCATAAATAACATTTTCTAGCATATTGCTACGATGACCAGTTGATAGATCATCTACCACAATAATATTAAATCCTTGATTTTTAAGAAGTAGCGTAATATGGCTACCAATATAACCACAACCACCAGTAATTAAAATATTTTTATTCATATTTACAGCCTATTTTCCGTTTGGAAAAATAAATGCGCTTAAAAATACTTAATCTTGGAATTTTTTTTAATAAAAATTTTAACATTTTTTTATCTTATAAACAATTTGATAGGATACTGGTTGATTTTTTATAGCTATCTCATATTGCTTAAATGCTAATGCTACCTTTTTAGCTATAGTCTGATGATCTTGTTTAATAGGCTTATTGACTATATTTTTTAAACATTCATAGAGTTTGTTGCTAGATTGCTCCCAGTTTGTCCATAAGCTGGCTGTTTTAAGCGCGGACTAGATAACGACTGAGATTAATTCCTTTATAACTGAGCTACCGAATATAGACACTATATTCTAAATTTAAAATGATTTGGTGGCTATGGGTGGGCTCGAACCACCGACCCCAGCATTATGAATGCTGTGCTCTAACCAACTGAGCTACATAGCCAGACTGCTTCAACTTCGTTCTAACTTTGCTTGTTGTGTCTTTCTGTGCTACGCATTTCTGCTCCGCTTGAGAGGGCCCTGCGCTTCCAGCTTCAGGCATTTGCGAGGAAAAAGCGTTGCTTTTTCTTTTCTCGCTCACCCCAACTGAGCTACATAGTTAGTCAAAGGTGGCCTATTGTGCTAAAGCTGCACTGAATCTGTCAAGCGCTAAAAATACTTAATTTTTATCTTTTAAGTAATAATGCTGAGTTAAGGCTAAAACAGCTAAGACATTTTTTATCGGTAATTGCATTTGTAAAATCGGCTGCCCATGCCAACAGCCAATATGGTAGACAAAACCGATAAATAAATGGGGTAATAATGGGCTCAAAGCCAATCTCCCAAAATAATAAGGCATTCGCGGTGAAAAACCAAAATATCCAATTAAAATAAATTTTTTTGTTTTTTTTAAAGAGATTATTTTTATTATTGTTGTTATTTTTTTATAGTTGCACGAGAGGTTTATTTACTGGTCTTTTGATCTAACAAAGGTCACATTGTTTTAATTTTTTGCGTAAGGTACCGCGACTGATACCTAGCATTTTCGCTGCTTTGGTTTGGTTTCCGCGAGTTTGGCGTAACACCACTTCTAGCATAGGAGATTCAACCTCGGCTAAAACAAGACCATAAAGATTAGAAGGTGAGTTCCCATCTAATTGAGAAAAGTAATTTTCTAAAGCCTGTTCGACATATGTTTTTAGCGGCTGCTGAGGTGCGCCAGCGCTAGCAACCATAGGCAGAACAGGAAGTTGATCGAGTGCATTTTGCATATACATTATCCTTTGAGACTTGACTAGGTCAGAGGAGTATCCATGATATAGTAGCTAAGAGGTTGCGACAAGCGTCTTTTGGCGGATTTTTTGAATTTCTTAGCCTCTAAAGTAAGACTGAGACCTAATTTTTCTTAAATATTTTAACGTAATCTTGTTTTTTTTGGAAATATTCGCTAGAAAAATGGCTTAGAAAGGTCTATCTAATATTTATGGCTAGCTACTCATAACTATCTTATAGGAAGGACTATTTTGTTTAATTTTATTAAGTTTTTAAAAGTTTTACTAGTTGGGCTGAGTTTTGGAGGGGGAATATTGCCTGCCTATGCGGCACAACAAGCTTTACCAGTGGATCAGGTTTTTCAAGTTTCAGTGCAGCGTTTGAATAATAAAACGCTGACAGCACGTTGGACTATCAAACCCGGTTATTACCTTTATAAGAGCAAAATACACTTCGAGAGTATGCCGATACACATAAATTTAGTGGTTTTTCCTAAAGGGGTTATTAAACAAAATCAATTTATGGGGAAATACGAGGTCTATCAAGGACATGTGGTCACGTTATTAAAATTTATAAATCCTCTTCCGGATCAAAATCTTGATTTAGAGATCCACTACCAAGGTTGTGCCATAGCGGGCTTTTGCTATCCACCCGTGGTTAAACACTTAACGCTCACCCATTCAGGAATGTCTGCTGGCGAAACTAACCTAAATACTAGAGATATAGGCCAGAATTCACTGGCGAACAATCAAAATCAGGGAACTATAAAAACTGCGAGCGAACAAAGTAAAATCTTAAGTCTATTAGCGGGTCATAATATTTTTTGGACACTGATTAGCTTCTTTGGGTTTGGTTTATTATTATCCCTGACACCTTGTGTTTTGCCTTTGATTCCAGTGTTATCGGCTATCATTTTAGGGCAAAAGCAATTAACGACGGCGAAAGCGTTTAGTTTATCGATAACTTACGTTCTGGCTATGGCATTTACCTATGCTGTGGCCGGTGTTTTTGCTGGCTTAGCAGGCAGTTATTTACAGGCATTTTTACAAAGTCCATGGGTAATTATTGTTGTTTGTGTGCTGTTTGTTACTCTAGCTTTTTCTTTATTTGGTTTCTATGAATTACGCTTGCCTGCGAGTTGGCATGAAAAGCTTATTCATATTACGAATCGCCAACAAGGCGGCAATTATATCGGCGTGGCTTTAATGGGCTGTTTGTCCACGTTGGTTATTTCTCCGTGTGTAACAGCACCCTTAGTTGGTGTATTAACCTATATTGGCAATACCGGTAATGCCATATTGGGCGGTTTTGCTTTATTTGTACTGGGTTTGGGTTCGGGAGTGCCTTTATTAATTATTGGGACTTCGGCAGGTAAATGGCTACCTAAATCTGGACCTTGGATGAATGGAATTAAAATTGTCTTAGGTATACTGATGTTGGCTATGGCGGTCTGGTTGTTATCACGAATCATCCCCAGCAATTCCCGACCATTTCGCTTTTTTCATCCCAATCAAGTAGTAAGCTCAGAAGCCAGTAATTTTCAGCCCATTAAAAATATTTCTGATTTAAAGCAAGCGTTAATCCAAGCAAAACAGCAGAGTAAACCTGTGTTGGTAGATTTTTATGCCAATTGGTGTTTGTCTTGTAAGGAAATGGAGCGGATAGTATTTACTGCACCACAAGTTAAATCTTTAATGGCTCATTTCATCTTGTTAAGAGCAGATGTCACCGCGAACAATGACCAAGATAAAGCTTTAGAACGTCAATTCCATGTGATTGCGCCACCCACCTTTTTATTTTTTGCGCCGAACGGACAAGAATTAACAGATTCTAGAATAGTGGGTCAAGAAGAAAGTCAAACCTTTGCAAATCATTTGAAACAGATTTTATCGATTAAATATACGCATTCTACCTCGAAATAAAGTCGTTTTGCTTGAATTAATATTTAAAATTATTTAATAAAATAAATTTTTTATAATAAAAGATAATAAAGTAAAATGTTGAAATTATTGTTAATTTCAGTTAGGTTTATTATTGGCAGTCTTAATTAAAATAACGAATTAAGCTGAATTTTTAATAATAATTTGGAGTAAGTTAAAATGGAAGCCAATAAAAAACTCAATAAAACTAAAACATTTAAATCATTTAATATTAATTTACATGAAACAAATACAGCGGGAGATACGCCATTACACATCGCTGTCCACAAAGGTAATTTGAGCAAGGTTAAAAATTTAATTAGTTATTTAATCAATATTGATCCTAATTTAATTAATAGGAAAAATAACTATGGTAACACTCCTTTGCAAGTGGCTACTTGGTCTGGCCAATTAGGAATTGTAGATTATTTAGTGGAACAAGGAGCTGATTTAAAAACTAAAGATAATTATGGGCAAACTTTATTGCATGCAGCTGCATGGAATGGCTATTTATATCTAGTGGAATTTTTTCTAAAAAAAGATCTTTCTTTAGAAGACAAAGATCAAAATGGAAATACTCCGTTACTTTCTGCCGCTAAAAATGGGCATTTGAAAGTAGTAAAATCTCTTCTTTTTGTAGGTTCAGATATAGCAGCACAAGATAATCAAGGGGATAGTGTTTTAACGATTGCTGCTAAAAACGGCGATCTAAAACTTATTGATTATTTTGCTTATGAGAAAAAAATAGATTTATCAACTATTCGAGATAAAAACAATAATACCTTGCTACATTTAGCTGTCGAAAATGGTCATATCAAGTTGGTAAAGTACTTATTTTACTTTCGAAACCTTGATTTAGAAGCAAAGAATAATGATGGAAATACTCCTCTGGATATAGCTATGGAAATTGAAGATAAAAATTTAATTGAGAATTTACTTCAATTAGGCGCAAAAATAGATCCTGCCAAGCTTGAAGGTAATGTTCGAGTACATCAAGTTACCCAAGATAAACCCCAAGCGTTAGGCCTGTATATTTTAAAAGAAAATAAGGATTTATTAACTAATGTTACCTTACCAGAAGTTAATTCTCGACTTGAAGTTAATCCTCGTCCAAAAAAGATAAAAGGGTTAAAGAACAAGCGTCGTGATCTTTCTAAACCAGAAACGTGGGTAAAGGATGCTTTTGACATGCAGGGATTAAATGATTCGCTGAGTTCTTGGCAGAATACAACAGCTAGTTTTTTTCAAAGTCACGCCTAACCTACACAGACTGAGCTCAGTAGTCCATTCAATCTCAATTCAATTTCTTCTAAAGAAGAGAGCATTAATGACTCTAATTTCACTACGGGAGCATTATTAGCACATGCGGTATTTAATTCTAAAAAACCGATAAAAAAGCAAAATGTTAATGAAAGTGCAATTGAAAAAAGAAGAGAACAGGAGGATAGAATCATTGAATCAATAAATACTTTTGATGCTAATAACTTAACAGCCAAACCTTATTAGTATGCTTAATTAATTTAATATTAATAGGACAAGGCGTATGGGGCACAATAGAGGTTTAGTTGCTTAGTTTAAGTACAGTTTCTGATTCTCTATTTTGTCCTATAGTTATTATATATCTACTAAACTTAACTTTTTAAAAAATTACTTATATTTCCTAAAACCCAGAAATAATTTAGGTAAATTTTTAGACCATTGAATTAATATCACTCCAAGTAAGATGGCAATGACACCTAAGCCTTCCGTCCATCGCGGACGATTGTGAAAAAAAACAAAATCCCAAAATATCGCCATGATAGGAACAACATACATCACTGCACTCGCGCGTACGGCATCCCATTCACGAATTAAATGATAATAAATAATCCAAGCTATTGCGGTGGAGAATAAGCCCATGTAAATACTTGCCACCCAGATAATAGGTGTATGCAGTAATAAACTGCTATTCGGCCAATGTTCGAATAGCAGTGATACTAGCATTAGAAAGATCAGACTGGCCCAATGTTGATGATAGATATTTGCATAAAAATCTAATTTAGTTTGGCCGGATAACATACGTTGATTGAGTAAATTGCCTACTGCATAGCTAATAGCCATTAGTAATAGTGATGCAGTACCTAATAACGCAGAATATGAAGCATTAAAGTTAAGTAGCGGCCAAAAAATAATACAAATGCCAAGTAAACCCGTGAATAAGCCAATACATTTTAAAAAAGAAAAACTTCTTGTTTTTGGAGAAATTAAGCTAAATATTAATGTCCAAATCGGTACCGTTCCATTCAAAATACCCGCTAAACCAGATGAAATATGCTGTTCACCATAAAATAAGAAGAAGAAGGGGAATCCTTGAGAAAAAAGTCCCATTATCCAAATGCGCCAGCGCAAATTAAATGGAACAGACACGCTTTTTTTTAAAAAACAAAAAATAAGAATTAAAAATATTAACGCCAAACCAACTCGCAGCATGGCTCCAAAGAAAGGAGGGATGTGTAATACGACGGCTTTAATGGCGACAAAGGAACCGCTCCAAAAGGCTGCAAGTAAAAAAAACAAACAATAATTTATATTTTTATTCATTATTAAAATTAAGTTAAGTCGACTGTTAAAGTATCTAGTTTTTGCAAACCGCGCGGTAATTTAGAACCGCGTTGTCCTCTTTTTCCGATATAATTTGCCAAATCTGAACCTTTCAAAATAAATTGTTTTTTTCCAGAAATCAGTGTCAATTTACTATTTTTTTTAGGTAAAATAGCTGATTTACTTATAAATTCTTCGCGTAGTTCGAGTTTCTTAGGAGGAATTTGCATCATTTTATTCCCTTTCCCACGTGCTAATAGCGGTAACTCTTGTGCAGAAATAATTAATAAATATCCAGTATTTGTAGCTAAGGCAATATAGCTAGTTTCGATATGATTAACCATTAATAGAGGCAGAACCTGAGCATGAGGAGATAATTTTAATAATGCTTTTCCATTACGATTTTTAGAATAAAGCTCGGATAATTGTGTAATGAATCCATAGCCTGCATCTGTGCTGACTAACACCGTTTGTTCGGGATCTCCAGTTATCATACTTTCAAAATTAGCGCCTGGTGGCGGATTAAAGCGACTTGTTAGAGGTTCCCCGGAACTACGTGCGGAAGGAAGAGTATGTATCGCTGTAGAATAACTACGTCCTGTTGAGTCAATGAAAGCAAGTAACTGATTGCTGCGGCCAAGTACAGTCGCTTTTAAAGAATCACCTGCTTTAAAAGTTAAACCACTGACATCAAAATCATGGCCTTTTGCCGCACGTATCCAACCTCGAGTCGATAAGATGATTGTCATGGGCTCGGAGGGAATTATTTCAGTTTTTTGCATCGCTTGTGCAGCGCTACGCTCAACCAGTGGCGACTTGCGAGGGTCACCATAGAGTTTTGCATCTTCTTGTAATTCTGATCGAATAAGACGTTTCAATTGTGCTTTTGAAGATAAAATTTTCTGTATTTTGTCACGTTCTGCGTTTAAATTTTCTTGTTCCATTTGCAATTTAATCTCTTCAAGTTTAGCTAATTGTCGTAATCGTATTTCTAAAATGGCATCGGCTTGAATATCAGTTAATTTGAAGCGCCGCATCAAATGGATTTTGGGATCATCATATTGTCGAATAATTTTAATGACTTCATCGATATGAAGATAGGCAATTAAAAAACCTTCTAAAAGATGCAGACGATGCAAAATTTTATTTAAATGAAATTCTAAACGTTTTCTTACCGTGGCTAGGCGATATTCTAACCATTCTTGTAATATGACGAGTAGATTTTTAACTTTAGGACGTCCATCAAGACCTATCATATTAAGATTAATGCGATAGCTCCGTTCTAAATCGGTGGTTGCAAATAAATGTGCCATCAAAGATTCGTTATCTACTCGGTTAGAGCGAGGTACTATCACAAGTCTTGTTGGATTTTCATGATCCGATTCATCACGTAAATCTTCTACCAATGGCAATTTCTTATCGCGAATTTGCTCAGCAATTTGTTCAATAATTTTGGCGCCGGATACTTGATAAGGGAGATTGGTAATCACAATTTGGTTCTTTTCTTCGGTGTAAACAGCACGCGCACGAATGACACCTTGCCCTTGTTGGTAAATATTGCAAATCTCAGTGCGTGGAGTAATTATTTCTGCCGCGGAAGGGAAATCTGGTCCTATAACCAGTTCACAAAGCTCTGCTAAGGTGATGTTTGGTTCGTCTAGTAAACGAACACAAGCGCTTACGACTTCCCTAAGGTTGTGCGCGGGGATATCTGTCGCCATACCGACTGCAATACCTGATGCCCCATTTAATAGAATATTAGGCAAGCGCGCAGGTAATAGTTTCGGCTCTTCTAAGGTTGCGTCAAAATTAGGCAGCCACTCGACTGTACCATCAGAAAGTTCAGTGAGCAGCGCTTGAGCATAACGTGTTAAGCGCGATTCAGTGTAACGCATGGCAGCAAAAGATTTGGGATCATCTTGAGATCCCCAGTTTCCCTGTCCATCGATGAGTGGGTAGCGATAGGAAAAGTCTTGTGCCATTAATACCATCGCTTCATAACAAGCATTGTCACTGTGAGGATGAAACTTACCTAAAACGTCACCGACGGTACGTGCCGATTTTTTATATTTTGCGAGCGCCGTTAGACCTAACTCAGACATCGCATAAATGATGCGTCGCTGTACAGGCTTTAAACCATCACCAATATGCGGTAAGGCTCGGTCAAGAATGACATACATGGAATAATCAAGATAAGCTTTCTCGGTAAAAAGACGCAGTGCTTGATGTTCAATCGTTGAGTGTTCGGGTGACGATTTACTTTTGGCCATTACTTTATAGCCTCTTAAAAAAAGATCCTTAGTTCATTTACGCCTTTTTGAAAGGCGATATTGGATAGGCCTGTTAAAAACAGCTTGTGTGCAGTATAAGATGATCACGATATTTTACAACATAGTTTTAGAAAAACCTTGTGAATAATTTTTTTGTAAACCTTAAAACTCATAACCTAGCGTAAATAAATGCTTTATATCAATTCCTTGATTCGGAGGAAGTAAACTGGCATTCGAGTAATGCAAGTAGTGATAACTGAATGACCATATCGCGATTGCACTTTTTTGCCACCGTAAGCCCAGACCCATTAAATCTTGAAAAGCAAATTGACCGCCCAAATTTCGATGACCCAAATGATTATTTGAAAGCCAACTAGCTCCTATTCCTAACTCGAGATAAGTTTGAGCAGATAACAACCAATTTTCACGGCTCTGTAGGCGTATGAGTGGTGATATGGCTAAAATGCTAATAGAGCGAGGCTGAGTAGTAAGAGGGGGATTAGTATGCCAATTGGCATAGCTGAGGTCCCAGTAGCCGGTTAAATTTAGGGGGGATTTAGATAAACCTATCCATGGCCAAAATTGTTGAGCAGCGACCCGATACCCTTTTAAATGGTCAGGATCTCCTGTTCCATAAGAAACTTGCAACCCATAGGTTGAGGCATAGCTGCTTCCTGTAATCAGATTAAGTAGGGTACTGATATATAGAAAAAAGAGGCCATTTTTTTTAATTAAAATAGGTAAGATTTTCAATTAAGCACTCCTTGTGGCATTAATTTTGCTAGCTATAAATTTGTCTTAGCTTATAGGCTTTTATAGGGTACAACAACGTGTGTAACCCTTCCCCAGTTTTGTACTTAAATTACTTACATTTTATGCTAGTAAAAATGAGTTTTTATAATGCTTCTCAGTCAAAAATTTCGTTTTATAATTTGTTCTGTTATAATGCCCAGCTCATTATATTCAAGGGATATAAAAATTATTATGCAGCAAGATATCCATCCAGCCTATAACGTAGTTACTGTTACTTGTAGCTGCGGTAATAGTTTCAAAACCCGATCCACTTTAGGTGAGCCTGCTCTTACCATAGAAGTATGTTCAAAATGCCATCCATTTTACACGGGTAAGCAAAAAATCATTGATACCAGCGGTCGTGTAGATAAATTTAAACAAAAATACGGTAAACGTACTCTTAGGGTTGTGGATAAGTCTGACCCAGCAGAAGTTGCATAGTTTAATTCACTTTTGGTTTGTTTAAATAAAGTTAACCTTTAACTTTGCAGGCCTACTGCTCATTTCTATTATTCTGGGGGTATGATTTATGCCAAGAAAACGTATTGACCTTTTTCCCTGGTTAGTATGTGGCTTAGGGGCTCTTTTTTATTGTTATGAATATTTTTTGCGAATCTTGCCTAGTGTTATGACGGAAGATTTACTAAAAATGTTCAACATCAGTGGCGTGGCATTCGGAAATTTAGTTGCTTTCTATTACTACGCTTACACACCCATGCAATTACCCGTAGGTATGATGATGGATAGATTCGGTCCTCGGAAGCTATTGGCTTTTGCATGTTTAATTTGCGCTATAGGTACCTATTTATTTGCTCATCATTATCTAGCTACTGCGCAAATGGGTCGTTTTCTTGTGGGATTTGGTTCTGCATTTGCTTTTGTAGGCGTGCTTAAGCTTGCTGCGGTATGGTTTCCTCCGTCACGTTTTGCTTTTATTGCAGGTATGGCAACCTCTCTAGGAATGATAGGTGCAATGGTTGGAGATATTGTATTATCAAAATTAGTATTTTCCTTGGGGTCCAATGTAACCCTTTACATCGCTGCTGTGGTAGGTTTACTTATTACGGTATGTTTATGGTATGTGATACCAGAAAATAATAATGAAAGAATGATACAAGAGAGAGATACTTCGACGCTTAGCTATAGAAAGTTTTTTCAGGCAGTTTCTAAACTATGCCGAAACCCACAGATGTGGTTGGTTGGTGTGATAGGCAGCCTTTTATATTTATCGCTTACTGCTTTTGCAGAAGTTTGGGGAATTCCTTACCTAATTCGAACTTATGGCCTATCTAACTCAACGGCTGCTTTTAATATTTCATTTGTTTTTTTAGGTTGGGCTATTGGTAGTCCTTTAGTCGGATGGGTTTCCGATAAAATAGGGAATAGACGTCATCCAATTATTGCCGGCGCATTAATAGGGGCTTTTCTATTTACTTTACTGATTTACTTCCCATTCTTTTCTAGTCATTACCTAGGTATCTTATTATTCTGCTTTGGACTTTGTAGTTCTGCGCAGATTATCGTTTTTCCTATTGCTAGGGAGCTTAATGTTCAAAGCTTAGCAGGTACCGCCATTGCGGTGACTAACTTGTTAGTGATGTTCGGAGGTGCGTTATTTCAACCTTTAATAGGAAAAATTTTAGATGTGCTTACAGGGACACATATTAGAGGAAATTTAATGGCATTTTCGATAGAAAGCTTTCAGCATGCGTTAACTATTATTCCGGTTGCATTTGTTATCGCTGCAATATTAGCCGTTTTTGTCAAGGAAACCCGCGGTGTTGTGGTCGATGTGCCTATAGGTGATGCGAGTAGACCTCTAACCCAAACCCGCTAACGCAGTTTTTAATTGTGCTAGCGCTTTTTCTAGGCTGGCATTATCTAGCGCATAGGAAAGACGTAAATAACCGGGTGCGCCAAATGCTGAACCAGGAACGGTAGCGACATTCGCTTTATTGAGTAAGTAATCAGCCAATTCATAATCAGAAGCAAATTTTTTGTTGTCTCCAACAAAGGCATGAAACGAAGGAAAACTGTAAAAGGCTCCTTGTGCAGGCAAGCAATGTACGCCGGGGATTTGATTAAGTTCTGCTGAAAAAAAACTATGGCGTTGATGGTAGATCATATTCATATGTTGCACACAGTCTTGGTTACCGGTTAAAGCAGCAACTGCAGCAAATTGAGCAATAGAATTTGGACTCGAAGTACTTTGCGATTGCAGGTTAGCCATGGCGCATATGACTTCTTTAGGTCCAGCGGCATAACCAATTCGCCAACCGGTCATGGCATAAGCTTTTGAACAACCATTTAATACCAAGGTTCTATCATAGAGTTCAGGACAGGCATTAAGAATGTTTTTGAAGGATTCATTTCCCCAGTAAATATGCTCATAAATGTCGTCAGTAAGAATAAATACCAATGGATGACGTAATAAAATGCTAGCCAGCGCACGCAACTCAGTTGCAGTATAAACCATGCCGGTGGGGTTTGAAGGACTATTAATGATGAAAAGACGAGTTTTATCTGTAATAGCCGCTTCAAGTTGTTGCGGTGTTATTTTCAGATGGGATTCGAGCGAGCCAGCGATAAAAACTGGCTTTGCTTCTGCTAACAAAGCCATATCGGGGTAAGAAACCCAATAGGGCGCCGGAATAATCACTTCATCACCGGGATTTAATAAAGCTTGCATAAGATTATAAATGGATTGCTTGGCACCGCTAGAGACGATGACTTGATCCAACGCATAATCCAATTGGTTCTCCCATTTAAATTTATCAATCACTGCTTGTTTTAAAAGAGGAATGCCATCGACGGCTGTGTATTTGGTACAGTTTTGGTCTAAGGCGAGCCGTGCGGCTTGTTTAATGTGTTCTGGCGTATCAAAATCAGGTTCGCCTACGGTCAGATTAATAATAGGTTTGCCGCTGGCTTTGAGTCGATTGGCCGCTGCAGACAGACTTAAAGTGGGCGATGGTTTAATTTGAGAAACCCGGTGTGAGAGATTTATATGCATAGATTAGGTCTACTTGTTAAACTGGTGCTGAGGGTCTTATTATCGGCGAGAGATTAATAATAAAGCAAGTCCGCTTTTTACACTTTAACTGACTCAGAGATTGACATTATTTCATGCCTAAAACTTTAGTATTAACTTCAACTTTTAAACCGGCCGGTGATCAGCCCATTGCGATCAAAGAGATGATTAACGGCTTGGAAGCTGGCTTAGCGCACCAAATCTTGTTAGGAGTAACAGGTTCAGGTAAGACGTTTAGCATTGCGCATGTGGTACAAAAAATTCAACGACCAGTTCTTATTTTGGCACCCAATAAAACCTTAGCAGCGCAATTGTATGGTGAGATGCGAAGTTTTTTCCCAAATAATGCAGTAGAATATTTTGTTTCTTATTATGACTATTATCAACCTGAAGCTTATGTACCTACAACCGATACATATATAGAAAAAGATGCGGCGATCAATGAACATATCGAACAAATGCGTTTATCCGCTACTAAATCTCTGTTAGAACGCCGTGATGTCATTATCGTTGCCACGGTATCGGCTATTTATGGGTTAGGTGATCCTAATACTTACGTCGATATGATGTTACATGTGCGTCGTGGTGATCAAATCGATCAACGTTTTATTTTAAGACGTTTAGCTGAACTACAGTATACGCGTAATGACACGGACTTTCGTCGTGCGACGTATCGTGTGCGAGGGGATGTCATTGATGTTTATCCTGCGGAATCTGCGGAAGAAGCAGTACGTATTGAATTATTGGATGATACAATTGAACAGCTGAGTTATTTTGATCCTTTAACAGGCGAACTACTGAAACGTGTACCGCGTCTAACTATTTATCCAAAAACTCATTATGTAACGCCACGAGATAAAATTTTAAACGCCGTAGAATCTATTAAGCTAGAATTAAAAGAACGTTTGGCGCAACTACAAACGGCTAATAAGTTAATAGAATTTCAACGTTTAGAGCAGCGTACGCGTTTTGATATCGAGATGCTTTTAGAGTTGGGGTATTGTAACGGAATAGAAAATTATTCGCGTTATTTATCGGGGCGCGATGCAGGTCAACCACCACCTACATTACTGGATTATTTACCGAAAGATGCTTTATTGGTGATTGATGAGTCTCACGTTACAGTTCCACAATTGGGTGCTATGTATAAGGGTGATCGCTCACGAAAAGAAACTTTAGTTGAGTATGGTTTTCGTTTACCTTCTGCTTTAAATAACAGACCCTTACAGTTCCAAGAGTTTTCTGATTTAGCCTTTCAGACTATTTATGTTTCTGCGACTCCGAGTCATTATGAACTTAAACACTCAGGTGCAGTAGTGGAGCAAGTTATCAGACCAACAGGCTTAGTCGATCCTTCGATTGAAGTAAGACCCGTCGCGACACAAGTTGATGATTTACTTTCTGAGATTAATCGCTGTGTGGCAAAAAATGAACGCGTTTTAGTTACAACACTAACTAAACGCTTATCTGAAGACTTAACAGAATATCTTGCTGAACATGGTGTGAAAGTACGTTATCTACATTCTGACATTGATACGGTAGAGCGAGTCGAGATTATTCGTGATTTACGCTTAGGTAAATTTGATGTATTGGTTGGAATTAATTTATTGCGCGAAGGGCTTGATATGCCGGAGGTTGCACTCGTTGCAATTCTGGATGCGGATAAAGAAGGATTTTTACGTTCCGAGCGTTCTTTAATCCAAACGATAGGTCGCGCAGCCCGGCATATTCACGGCAGAGCTATTCTGTATGCAGATAAAATAACAGGCTCGATGCAAAAAGCGATAGCTGAAACCGAGAGACGTCGTACTAAGCAGCTCGCGTTTAATAAAAAACATCATATTACTCCCAAAGGGATAGCTAAAGCAGTGCATGATATTCTTGAAGGAGCGCGATCAGATGTTTCAACAAATAAGCAGCGTTTGCTTAAAGTGGCAGAAGAGCAAGCTTACACTGCAGCCTTATCTCCGGAAGAGCTGGCTAAAAAAATCAAGCAATTAGAACGCGAAATGTTTAATTATGCTAAAAATTTGCAATTTGAAGAAGCTGCAGAAACGCGTGATAAATTAAAAAATCTTAAAGAAAAAATAATGGGAATTGATTAGGCAGTTGCGTCTGTAAATCAAGAGTGTTATTTTCTTCCTCCATTAATTTTTGTTTCGTCGTTTAATGTTAAATAAGTTGTTGCATTTCATATTTTAGTAACCTATAGGCACGTAGCTCAGTGGTAGAGCACCACCTTGACATGGTGGTGGTCGGTGGTTCGATCCCACTCGTGCCTACCAACATATTTTTATAGAACTATGCCTGTCATTACTTTACCGGATGCTTCACAGCGCACCGTTGCTAACGGTACTACCGCTTATCAAGTGGCAGAGCAAATCGGCCTTGGCTTGGCAAAAGCTGCCATTGCAGCAGAAATCGATGGTCAGCTCGTGGATTTATCTTGCTCCATTACTAAAGATAGTTGTTTACGAATACTGACAGCACGTGATCCCGAAGCTTTAGCTATTATTCGTCACTCGACTGCCCATTTACTCGCACATGCGGTTAAGCAGTTATTTCCCACTGCACAAGTCACTATTGGACCGGTTATCGAGAATGGATTTTATTATGATTTTGCATTATCACATACATTTACGCCGGATGATTTATTAAAAATAGAAAAACGTATGCAGGAATTAGTGAAGCAGGATATTCCCATACAACGCTCGACGATTCTTAGAGAAGAAGCCATTAAATTTTTTCGTGAGTTGGGAGAAGAATACAAGGCAGAGATTATTACCGCTATTCCAAAGGAAGAGGTATTGTCATTGTACCGGGAAGGAGATTTTATTGATCTGTGTCGTGGGCCTCATGTGCCGAGTACCGGTAAGCTCAAGGTATCTAAATTAACACACGTTGCTGGAGCGTATTGGCGTGGTGATGCAAAAAATGAAATGTTGCAACGTATCTATGGTACTGCTTGGTTAACAGAGCGTGATTTAAAAGATTATTTATATCGCTTAGAAGAAGCCGAAAAACGTGATCATCGAAAATTAGCGAAGCAATTAGATTTATTTCATATCCAAGAAGAAGCGCCAGGTATGGTGTTCTGGCATCCGTATGGCTGGACCTTATATCAAATTATTGAGCAATACATTCGTTCACGTCTGCAAGTGGCAGGCTATCAAGAAATACGCACGCCGCAATTACTGGCGCGTCAGCTGTGGGAAAAGTCAGGTCATTGGGATAAATTTTTTAAAGAAATGTTTACCATGGCTACGGAAAATACCGAATTTGCAATTAAGCCGATGAACTGTCCAGGACATATCCAAGTTTTTAATCAAGGTATAAAAAGTTACCGCGATCTGCCCTTACGTTTTGCAGAATTTGGTTCTTGTCATCGAAATGAGCCCTCAGGCGCTTTACATGGCTTAATGCGCGTACGTGGATTTGTACAAGACGATGCTCATATATTTTGTACCGAAGATCAGATTCAAGCTGAAGTGACTGCTTTTATTGATTTGCTGTATAGCGTTTATGCGGATTTTGGATTTAATGAAGTCATTCTTAAATTAGCAACACGCCCAGAAGCGCGGGTTGGCTCGGATGCGAGCTGGGATAAAGCTGAAAAAGCTTTAGCCCATGCCTTAAATGCGCGAGACAGGGCAGCATGGACTTATTCACCCGGCGAAGGGGCTTTTTATGGTCCAAAAATTGAATTTTCTTTAAAAGACTGCTTAGGTCGTGTTTGGCAATGCGGTACCGTACAAGTCGATTTTTCTATGCCAGGGTGTCTAGGCGCTGAGTATGTCAGCGAGAAGGGCGAGCGTAAAACGCCTGTTATGTTGCACAGAGCCATTTTAGGGTCTATAGAGCGCTTTATAGGAATATTGTTAGAACACTATGCGGGCCATTTCCCCCTCTGGTTAGCGCCTATTCAGGTGGTTATCATGACGATCACGGATAAACAGCGAGATTATGCCAGTGAAATAGCCCAGGAATTAGAGAGTTTAGGGCTAAGAGTCAAATTGGACTTGAGAAATGAGAAGATCAGTTTTAAGATTCGCGAACATAGTTTGCAGAAGATTCCTTATCAGCTGGTGATAGGGGCTAAGGAAGTAGAGACAAAACAAATTACCGTACGTAGACAAACAGGGGATGATTTGGGTAGTATGTCGGTCCTTATGTTTTATCAGATGATTCGGCAGGCTATTGATGCAACAAAGTCGGTTGATACGGAGAAATAATTATTAGTACTGAAAAAGTTATTCAGCATAGACCAGGAGGAGGTTTTCAACCTAGGTCAGGAACCAGTAACGCAAAAAAGGTTAGGGTTAACTGCGAGATCCGTGTGCCTCAAGTAAGGTTAATAGGCCCTGATCGTGAGCAGCTAGGCGTGGTTTCTTTAAGTGATGCGCTAAGAAAAGCTGAAGAAGCCGATCTTGATTTAGTAGAAATTGCACCGACAGCGGTTCCTCCCGTTTGTCGGATCATGAATTATGGTAAGTATCTCTTTGAATTGAGTAAGCAAAAAACAGCGCAAAAGAAAAAGCAAAAGCGTATTCAATTGAAAGAAATTAAGTTTCGACCCGTAACTGAAGAAGGAGATTATCAGGTCAAGCTACGCAACCTGATCCGTTTCCTGCAACAAGGCGATAAAGCTAAAATCACGGTACGATTTCGAGGTCGTGAAATCGCCCACTTACACTTAGGCGCTAAGCTTATTGAACGTTTAGAAAAGGATCTGGCTGCTTATGCCGCGATTGATGATAAACCTAAGATGGAAGGCCGGCAGATGGTGTTAGTGGTCAGCCCAAAAAAAACCAAGTAGCTAATATAATTAAGTAATGCGGAGTATCTATGCCAAAGTTAAAAAGTCACCGAGGAGCTGCAAAGCGTTTTAAGCCTACAGCTAAAGGTTATAAATGTGCGCAGTCGCACCATAACCATATCCTTACTAAGAAAGATAGTAAACGCAAGCGTAACTTGCGCCATACAAATTTAGTTAACCCCAGTGATGTACGCGCTGTCGAACGTATGTTACAAGGTTCTTAGAAAAAAACGAAAGATAATTAAAGAGGTTAAAGACAATGCCAAGAGTGAAACGTGGGGTAACTGCAAGAGCCCGACATAAAAAGATTCTAAAAGCGGCTAAGGGTTATAAAGGTGCTCGAAGTCGTGTTATCCGAGCGGCGAAGCAAGCAGTAACAAAAGCAGGTCAATACGCTTATCGTGATAGAAAGCAAAAGAAACGTGATTTTCGTGCACTATGGATAGTACGCATTAATGCGGCAGTGCGTGAACATGGAATGATTTATAGTCGCTTCATTGCTGGACTTAGCAAAGCAGAAATCGCGGTTGATCGAAAAATTTTAGCGGATTTAGCGCTTACGGATAAAGCGACTTTTGCCCAGCTTGTAGAAAAAGCTAAGCAAGCTTTAGCTTAACATCTTCTATTCTCACTTTATTTCAGTATTGTTTAAAATAAATAGAGAGAGTGGGGATATATATTTAAAAGATTATTTTATAAGGAATAATTATGCCGAAAAAGGAATTTATATGGCGCGGTGAAGAAATTATTGTTGAAAAAAATCATTCTGCAAGCATTTTAGTAGATGGTCTTAATGAAGTTTTTCAAAATGGATTTCATCAAACTGATTTAGACAAAGTAATTTTAAGTAAGTTTAAACCTTTACCTCAAGCTTATATTACAGCATCTAGTTGCTGTAATACTGACAGTGAATTTATTGGTCGAGAAAACGAGCTCTTTTCAGCAGGGACTTATGGATATATTTATTTAGTAGAGGCTGAAAATATAACTACTATAGATGTACCAAAAGAAAAGGGATCTTATGCTATTGTGTCCAAAATAGATCCTAGTCTTATCGTCGGTGCCATGCCTTCTGCATTTGTTGCATTTGCTTTAAATATACCTGAGCAGAGTTTTATTACTAACTCCGTTTATGAGAAAGTTTTTAATTGCGAAAAAATAAAACAGGTTATTGGAGAAGAATTTTTATTAATAGTACCAGCAGCACGTCTCCATATAAATTCCGGCTATCTAAGTGAAGTTTATCAGCGCTATTTGCAGGCTGAAGAATCTAATAATCAGCAAGCAGCTAGTAGCCTAGGTGCTTCGTCTACGCAAAATCGTAGGAGCGTTATTTTTTTTGGAGGTAAAATGTATAAACCTTCATCTTCAGAAGCATATAAATCACCGAGTCCAATGTAAGCTTTCAGATTAAACAGTTACCCGAGCATGTAAAGAACGAGCTAGCGTATGATTATCAATAAACTCTAGCTCGCTACCTAATGGAACACCATGCGCAATGCGACTGATCTTAATGCCTTTTTGTTTAATCAACTCAGTGAGGTAGTGCGCAGTTGTTTCACCTTCTACGGTGGGATTAGTCGCTAAAATAATTTCTTGCGGTGGCTGCGTGTTAATGCGTTGAACAAAATGTTTGATACCTAGCTCCTCAGGGCCTACTCCATCGAGTGGCGATAACCGTCCCATCAGAACAAAATAATAGCCACGATAGCTGTTACTTTGTTCGATAGCGAGTACATCGACTGGAGTTTCAACAACACAGAGTAGACTACTGTCTCGATTTGGGTTTGAACATAGTGTACAAATAGGCGTTTCGCTTAAGCTTCGACATTGCTCGCAATTTCCAACTTCTTGGATCGCTTGTTCTATAAGCTTTGCAAGAGCTAAGCTATCTTCACGTTTTCCTTCTGCTAGTATGGTGCTATAAACTATGCGCGCTGCAGATTTAGGCCCTATTCCCGGCAAGTAACAAAATTGTGAGATTAATCGTGTTATCAAAGAAGTAGTCATATAGACATCTACATAGTAATCAAAATAAGCTATTCAGTAGTGGTTGCAATGTCACTACTAAGGTTTGTTTGCATAAGACTGGTTAAGTCATTTAATTTTTGACGTGATGCCTGTTCAATTTCTTTTAATGCGGTATTAAATGCGCCCACAAGCAATTCTTCTACAAATTCTTTGGGTTCTTTTAACGAAGCAGGATCTAGCCAAATGGATCTCACCGTATGCCGACCATCCATTTCAACTTTGACCATACCACCACCTGCTTCTCCGGTTACCACTATTTGTGCTAATTCGGCTTGAGCAGATTGCATTTTGGATTGCATGTCTTGAGCTTGTTTTAAAAGCGTGTTTAGGTCGACTTTCATATTCATCTTATTTCCTCTTTTTGAGATTAATTTTTTCGATACCGATGTATTCAATCTTCATCCAAAAGTTGAATAGACTCAGGCTGTAGTTTAGCATCAAATGTTTGTATAAGCGCTTGAATAGTAGGATCATTTTTCAAAGCTTCCGTCGTTTGTTCTAAACGCTGCGATTTGTGTTGTTGCTGCAAGTGTGCCGGTGTTGATAAATCCGCGTCGCCGAGGCTAATCTCTAATGTAGTGGGCTTCTCGAAATAGTCTGAAAGCGCTTGTGTTAACTTGGCTTCTTGTTTAATACTGTGAAGTGCGGTTTGTCTAGGGTCTAAATATAAAGAAATGTGATTTTCTTGATAAGATTGTAAGGCACATTGTTGGGCAAGGGCATAGGTTAAGCCCGTTAAATTCAATTGTTTGATGAGAGTAGGCCAGTGTAAGTCCTTTTGGTGCTTTTGCGCTACGTTGTCTACTTTGTACGCAACAGTTGGTTTTTTTGCTGTTACAGTCGTTGATGGGGCGGTTGATTTTGCTGTGCGATGAGAATCATTTTGCTCCTCAGTAACGGGTTTAAAAGCTAGCAGCCTAAGTAACATCATCTCAAAGCCTAGGCGAGGTGTGGGAGCCAGTGCTAAATCGCGACGACTCAATAAAGCAATTTGATAGTAAAGCTGTATATCTTCAGGTGAAAGCTTTTGGGCTAAGTTAATGACGGCCTGGGTGTACTTAGTTTCAGTCTTAAAGCGTTGACTCAGCGCCATTTCATGTAAAAAAGTGAGTAATTCATCGATAACCCATGAAAAATCTACGGCGAGCGCGTTTAATTTTTCTACTAGGGACCAAAGCTGCGCAGTATCTTCCGCAATCAATGCTTCAAGTAAACTGGTTACTTCAGTGCTAGCGACATGGCCGAGTAATGTGGTGATATCTTGTTTCGTTAGATTTTGATTGGTATAAGCAATCGCTTGATCTAACAAACTTAATGCATCACGTAAACTACCGTGTGCAGCTAATGCAAGTGGTAATATTGCCGCGGGTTCATACGGAATATTTTCGTTTTTGAGAACATTAGCAAGATGATCGCTGATTTGCGTAGCAGAAATAATTTTTAAATGAAACTGTAGACAGCGTGAAAGTATCGTGGCAGGTAAACGTTGTGGATCGGTGGTTGCTAATAAAAAAATGACATGCGGCGGAGGTTCTTCGAGAGTTTTTAATAAGGCATTAAAACTGTGTGAAGAAAGCATATGCACTTCATCAATAAGATATATTTTATAGCGGCCTTGACTAGGTGCATAATGAACGTCAGCCAATAGATCACGTGTATCCTCTACTTTGGTGCGTGAAGCGGCATCGACTTCAATGAGATCAGTAAAACGATTCGTATTAATCGCAAGGCATGTTGCACATTGATTACAAGGTTCAGGTGTGATCTGAGTTTGGCAATTTAAACATTTAGCGAGTAAGCGTGCTAAGGTTGTTTTTCCAACCCCACGCGTGCCTGTAAAAAGATAAGCATGATGGATTCGTTGTGTATTCAATGCATTTTTTAGGATGCGACAAGTAGATTCTTGACCAATTAACTGATCGAATGACTGAGGCCGATATTTTCGCGCAAGGACTTGATAACTCATAAGAACCACCTTGACTACTAAGAGGTCTAATGGAGGCGGTTATAGCAGCCACACCTCGGCACTCGCATGGACAACTACCGCTGCTTCCTTCCGGATCTGACGGGGTTCGCTGCTTTGCGTTGCGAAGGGACCGATATAACCACCATTGGCGGAGAGAGCGGGATTCGAACCCGCGGTAGGGATGAACCTACACACACTTTCCAGGCGTGCTCCTTAAGCCGCTCGGACACCTCTCCCAGAAAGTTGCCAGGTTAAACTAGAATGCTTAATTTGGCAATTAGCATTATTAGGAATAGTGAATTAGGCGAAAACGGCAATGCAATTTCGTATACAATAACATCCCTTTTAAAATAATGCTTATTTTTAATAGTTAAAACCCATAGGTTCTATATGTCAGACGCATCGTATCCGGAAGAAATTTTATCGAGAAGAACATTTGCAATTATTTCTCACCCGGATGCGGGTAAGACGACATTGACAGAAAAGCTTTTGTTATGGGGAGGGGTTATACAACTGGCTGGAACGATTAAAGCACGTAAAGCCGCACATCATACTACTTCTGATTGGATGGCCTTAGAAAAAGAACGGGGAATCTCGGTCACGACTTCTGTGATGCAATTTCCTTATCAAGATTGTATTTTTAATTTATTAGACACACCAGGGCATGCTGATTTCTCTGAAGATACTTATCGTACCTTAACGGCAGTTGATTCTGCCTTAATGGTGATTGACGCAGCTAAGGGTGTAGAACCGCGGACAAAAAAGTTATTAGAGATTTGTCGTTTACGGCAAATTCCCATTTTGACTTTTATTAATAAAATGGACAGAGAAGCTCGCTCACCGATTGAGTTATTAGATGATATTGAATTGACCTTAGGGATTGCTTGCGCGCCGATCACTTGGCCTATTGGCATGGGGAGACAATTTAAAGGTATTTATCATACGCTAGAGGACAAAGTTTATTTTTATGCCCCTTCAAGTAATTTAAAACGTAAAGAAAGTGAATGTTTTAGTGGTCTTAATCACCCTAAGGTAAAAGAACGTATCGGCGTTTTATTTGATGAATTACACGATGAATTGGCACTGATTAAGGGAGCGAGTTCAGGTTTTAATGAGCAAGATTATCTTGAAGGAAGATTAACACCTGTTTTTTTTGGCTCAGCAATTAATAATTTTGGAGTACAGGAATTATTAGCCGCTTTTGTAAACTATGCACCTAACCCTCAGGCAAGAGCAACAGACGTTCGAATTGTGCATCCAGAAGAAGTTAACTTCAGTGGATTTGTATTTAAAATTCAGGCAAATATGGATCCAGCACATCGAGATCGGGTTGCTTTCTTACGATTATGTTCTGGAAAATATACACCGGGTATGAAAATATTTCATGTACGAACACAGCGCGAAATTACAATACATAACGCACTGACTTTTATGGCCGGTGACAGAGTGAGAGCGGAAGAAGCATGGCCAGGTGATATTATTGGTTTACATAACCATGGTACGATACAAATAGGTGATAGTTTTACCCTGGGTGAAACATTAAAATTTACTGGAATTCCTTCATTTTCACCGGAGTTATTTCAACGAGTTCGTCTAAAGGATCCATTGAAATCTAAAGCATTACTAAAAGGATTAATGCAATTATCGGAAGAAGGTGCGATACAAATTTTTAGACCTTTGAACACAAGTGAAATAATTTTGGGAGCAGTGGGTGTTTTGCAGTTTGATGTGGTAGCTTACCGATTAAAACATGAATATAGAGTAGAATGTGCTTATGAAGCAGCTAACATTGTGGCGGCACGTTGGGTAAGTGCAGATGATAATAAGCAATTAAAAGAATTCCAATATAAAGCGAGTCTCAATTTAGCCCATGATGCTAAAGAAAATCTGCTTTACTTAGCACCGAGTCAGGTTAATTTAAAATTGACTATGGAACGTTGGCCAAATATTCTTTTTTCAAAATTAAAGGAGATCTAAGCTTTCTATAAAGCACATTTTTGAGCATGCATGTCATGAAGGAAAAAATATGAAAGAAGAAGCTTATCAGCATCTATTAGCCGCTGTTGTCAAAAATGCTAGATGTGCTGTAAGTGCCAACAATACAAAGTCTGATTTTATTTCTAATCTAAGTTATGAACTGCGTACCACATTGGCTAATATTATCGGTATGGCGCAATTATTAAGTATGGATTGCTTATTGCCTACGCAACAGCGCTATGTAACGGATATCCTTGAAGCCAGCGAAGCCATTTTACCTTTAGTTAATCGCTTACTCAATCTTTCTGAGTTAGAAGCGCAGCATATCGAGTTACAGTCCTGTATTTTTAATTTAAAGCAATTGCTAGAAAAAGTGATTAAACAACTATCTTATCAAGCAGGGATGAAAGGTTTACAATTAATATTAGATTATCCAGAAAATGTTCCGCTAATCTGGGTAGGTGACCCGAATTTAATTTATCATATTTTATTTCATTTAAGCAATCATGCCTTAATTAACACCGAGCAGGGTATGGTTGTAATATCGGTTGTTAGTTCTATAAAAGAATTTGTTTCCTTGCAAACCGAAATTATATTCAGTATTAAAGATACCGGAAAAGGTATGGATGAAGCTGCGTTACTTGAATTAAAGGCATGTTTTAATCAGTTCAATTATCCGAAAAACCGCCCTTATAGAGTTTTTAATTTAGGTTTATCCATCATCGTAAATTATCTGCGCATATTAAAAGCGACTTTAGATGTCGAAAGTACGCTTGGGAAAGGAAGCCATTATATTTGTCGAATTCCTTTAAAAGAGCTTAAAGAACCACGCAATGAGATAAGAGTAATAGAAAAAAATAGTTTGGATATTTCCAATAATATAACATTACGTATTTTGATGATCGAGGATAATGAAATTATTCAGCGTATTTATAGTTTACTTTTGGAAAAAAAAGGAATACTTCATGATATCGCGAGTAATGCTGAAATGGCTTTAAAGTATTATATGCAAAATCATTATGATCTTATTCTTATCGATATTGCTTTGCCGGATAGCGATGGTATTGCTATTACACAGATCATTCGACAACAGGAAACGGATAAAGAGCATATTCCTATTATTGCCTTAACGGCTTATGGAAAGGCAGCAGATCAACAACGATTTCTTCAAGCGGGTATCGATGAAGTATTGGTTAAACCTATTAAGATTGAAGATATGAATTATCTATTAGAAAAATGGATGCAATCAAAGCTATGTTTGAATCTCTAAAGCTAGCTTAAGACAGTTGTTTTATTTGCAGGCGTTCTTGTTCTAGAAAGATCTGTACACTACCTTCATTCAAGGTTTGTTGTAAATCATGTAAATCTTCACTTAACCAATAATGACCAGCAATTGCAACAAGCTCAGCTTCTAGATTTTGGCAGAAAATATGTGCGTGTTGATTTCCTGTGACTCCCGCTAGTGCTCGACCTTTTAATCGACCATAAATATGGATATTACCATCGGCTAAAAGTTCCGCTCCTGGGCTAACGGAGGCAATTACAATTAAATCACTATTTTTTGCATAGATCTGTTGGCCGGAGCGTACGGGTTGGGTAATCAGCTTAGAGTTAATAGCAGGTGTAGGAGTATTTGGCTTGGGTGTAATATCGGTAACTTCAGTTTTGATATTAGCAAGGATAGCAAGTCCTGATTGTATGGCCAATGTTTGTTGCTCAGCACTACCACCACGTACCCCTACGGGAATTAAACCATAGCCACGAAGGCAACTAATAATGGCTGGGAAATCGATAGGCCCGCATGGAGTAGGTAAGGAGAATAAATCTAAAATGATAGGTAATTGTTGAAAGAAACGTGGAGTTTGCTCAACTAAAGGTTTTAACTGTTGATGAACCAATTGTGCATCGGTGTTTAATAAGTGAAAAGTTGTTAATGTGAATAAACTTGCCTTTAATTTAAAGGCTTCTTGTGATGTCCCCATCAAACTGTGCATAAATAGTCCACCTAGTCCACTATAGAATGTCGAAATAAAGTAGGCATTATATACTAAAACTTAATGAGGAATGTTCGCCTTTAATTTTCTAGGTGGTGAATGATGGAAAAAATTTGGTTAAATCGTTATCAGCAACAAGTCCCTGCTGAGATTAATCCTGATATTTATCAGTCACTCGATCGTTTATTTGCAGATGCTTGCGAAAAATTCCATTCATTACCGGCTTTGAGTTTTTTTCAGCAAACAATTAGCTATGGACAATGGGCCGATTTAAGTCGTTATTTAGCAGCTTATTTGCAGCAAGAATTGAAGTTGAAGAAAGGAACTAAGGTTGCGCTCATGCTACCGAATTGTCCACAATATATGATATCAATTTTTGCAGTGCTGCAAGCTGGGTTTGTGGTTACAAATATCAATCCATTTTATACCGTACCAGAATTTACTCAACAAATAGATCATTCAGAGGCAAAAGTGTTAATTGTATTAAGTAATTTTCTGCCTAACATAACTCATACACTACAAAATACACAGTTAAAATACGTCATTACAACGAATTTAGGTGATATGCTCACTCGGCCGTGGTCTTGGCTAATCAATGTTTCTGCTTGGTGGACTATAAAAAGCCAAAAACAAAAAAATGCCGCGATTCATCCGATTGATTTCTTAGCAGCCCTAAAAATCGGTCAGAACTTAACATTATCAACTGTTACTATTAAAAGAGAAGACCTTGCTTTTTTACAATACACCGGCGGTACAACAGGGGTTCCTAAAGGCGCAATGCTAACGCATCGTAATATGCTAGCGAATATAGAACAATTAACTGCTTGGGTCAGGCCTATATTGCACGAAGGTCAAGAGACATTTATTACTGTTTTGCCTTTATATCATATTTTTTCTTTGATGGTTAATGGGCTGATGTGTGTGCGTTTAGGGGGTAAGAATTGTTTAATTCCTGATGCACGCAATATAAAGCAGCTGATTCAAATGCTTGCAAATACACCCTTTAGTACATTGTTGGGTGTCAATACTTTATTTAAAGGGTTACTGAGACATAAAGCATTTACAAAATTAGATTTCACAAATTTAAAGATCGCTTTAGGAGGAGGGGCTCTAATAGAGTCTAGTGTTAAAATGCTCTGGAAGCAGATCACTGGAAAATTATTATTAGAGGGTTATGGTTTAACTGAAGCTTCTCCTGTGGTCTGTGCGCCACCTTGGGACTTAGTGGTAGCCGGCGATCATGTTGGCTTACCACTTCCTTCCACGGATATTCGTCTTTGCGATGATAAAAGAAATGAAGTGGGAATAGGAGAAATAGGTGAACTATGCGTTAAAGGTCCTCAAGTTATGCAAAACTATTGGGTACAAGCAGATGATATAGAGTATGCGTTAACGTCTGATGGCTGGTTATTAACAGGAGATTTAGCGCGTATTGATCATCAAGGTTTTGTGTTCATCGTAGGTCGTAAAAAAGAACTAATTTTAGTTTCCGGTTTTAATGTTTATCCCGAAGAAGTTGAACATGTCATTCAACAAAATCCTAAAGTAAAAGAGGTTGCGGTTATCGGTATTCCATCCGAGCAAACCGGGGAAGCAATTAAAGCGTTTGTGGTGAGAAAAGATGAAAATTTAACAGCCGAGGAATTATTAAATTATTGTCGTGTTGCACTGACTAGCTATAAGTTACCGCATGAGATTTCTTTTTTAAATCAACTGCCGAAGTCCGCTATGGGAAAAATATTAAAAAAGGATTTACATTAAATTTTTTATTTTAAAAATATTGATAAAGAAAATATTGAAAAAATGAAGTTTAGAAATAGGCTTTAAATTATTTAGTTTTATTGATTAAGCATGCAGAAAATTCAGATTGATTTATACCATATCCTAAATCTTGTGAGTCTTGCGCTTTATCGATTAACCCTATGGTCAATCTGATAGTGGTATTTCAGATGAAATAGAATTTAACATAAGTCATAACTACACTATCAAATTATCCGCACGCTTCATTATTTAAGCAATACCCATTCAAGGATGCTCCAACGATCAACACAGAGAGCGGTCCTCAACAAATTTTAGTAAATTAAATTTATATGCCATTGGAATTGACTTAACTAGGTCAAGTATTTCATGTAGTTATATTTATTTTTGAAACGGTCCCGGAAGAAATATTGGGATATCCATTTTATTTTTTGGGAAAACGAATTTCAACTTGAAGTCCAGTGCCTTTTTCAGGTGCATTTAATGAGATTGATCCTTTATGTAATTTTGCAATTTGTTCTACGATAGCAAGCCCTAAACCACTGCCTTGTGCGTTTGTTCCTAAGACACGGAAAAAACGTTCAAATACGCGCGCACGTAATTTATCAGGAATACCAGGTCCGTTATCTATTACTTGTAAGATAATGGAATTAGACTTATTAAAAATAAGTACCTTAATAATTCCTCCTGTAGGCGTATAACGAATAGCATTATCGACTAGATTGCGAATTAATACATGTAAGCCCGTGGTATTGCCTAACAGTTTATAATCAGATTCTTTTGCGATTAATTCAATTTCTATCTGTTTAAGGATAGCTAGTGGCGCTAATTGTGCAATGACTTCAGTCGCTATGCGTGACAAGTTTACTTGTGTAAAGTGTTCCGGCATGATGGTTTCAGGACTTAAACGACACAATGTTAGTAATTGTTGAATGACATGTGAACAACGATCGACACTTGCAATGACTTGTTTTAGATGCATATAGCATTCTTGTGGATCCGTCGTTTTGAGCGCTACTTGTGCTTGGGTTTTTAAAGCTGCGAGAGGTGTATGTAGTTCATGTGCTGCATCAGCGGCAAAACGTTGTTCGCGTTCAAAAGCCTGTTGTAAACGTAAAAAAAGTTTATTCAGTTCATCCACTAAAGGACTGATCTCTACAGGAACTTCATTTAAATCAACAGGGTCTAGATGGTCAGCGGCTCGTTCGGCCATTTCTTTAGCAAAAAATCGGATACTTTTTAATCCGCTACCAATGATCAGCCAAATAAACATTCCTGATAAAGGATAAATAAATAGCGTAAGATAAGTATCGCTGACTAGCATATCGTGGATCATCGTATGACGTGCTGCGTATTGTTCTGCTAACACCAAAATGACACCGCGTTTACTATCGTAAATGGTAAACGTACGCCATTTTTGGCCATCGATAATTTTATCACTGAGGCCTGGTTTACTGATGAGTGGCGCTGTCGGTGTTTTTTCTGAACTTAATAACAATTTGCCATCGCCATCCCATAATTGAAATTTATAACGTAATTGCTTTTGAGTGATACCCGTTATATTTAGATGAGGGTTGGAAGAGTAGTTTTTTTTTGAAATATTCCCTCCCATATTGAGCTGTGCTTGAATGACTCTAAGCGTTGCGGGCGTTAAGAAACGTGGATTATTCGTAATGGTTTTGAGGAGCGATCCCGTTTCTACTAATAAATTATCTAAACCCGCATTAATAGCTTGTGTGTCTATATAATAGTTACCAAAAGCGGTGATGATGATAGTGACGATTACTGTGCTTAACAGATTAAACAATAAAAAGCGTCTAATCGAAAAAATAGTAAACATTAATTATTTTCCTTCTCTGCCATGTAGCCCACGCCACGTATGGTTCGAATAAAGTTAGTATCTACTAATTTCTTTCGTAAATTATGGACATGTACTTCTAATGTATTACTATCAATTTCATCACCCCAGCCATAGAGACATTGATTAAGCGAGTCACGTGAGACAACGTGGCCGGCGTTTTCTAATAATTTTTGTAATAAACTAAATTCACGACGAGATAGGCTAATAGCGAGTCCTTTGAGTGTTACGCTAAATGAACTTGGGTCTAATTCGATATCGCGGTATGTCAATAGAGGAGCGGCACGATTGCTGGAAAAACGTCGTTGTAAAGCTCGGATTCTGGCAGATAGTTCATCTAAGTCAAAAGGCTTAGTTAAGTAATCATCAGCACCACTGTCTAATCCCTTTATTCTATCCTCGATAGCGTGACGCGCTGTCAAAATGAGTACAGGCACAGTAATACCTGCTGAGCGCATCTCACGGAGGACATTTAATCCAGGTAAACCGGGTAAATTTAAATCAAGTAGGATGACGTCAAATGTTTCTATTTTGATAGAACTTAAGGCGGTACGGCCATCAGTGAGCCAATCAACGGTATAGCCATATTGTTTTAGACCTTTGTGAATCCCATCACCTAATGCTCCATCATCCTCAACTAATAGAATGCGCATAGTTTGCCTCATTATTGTTATTTTTATATTCAGCGCGCACTTGAAAGTGCGTTTCTTTCAATTTATAGCGACGGTATATTCGCTATAAGATGATTGCATATCAAGATGCCTGTTAGCATTCTGATATGTAATAGGTATAATTACTAGTTTTTATTACCAAAAAGATAATTTTACGATAAATTTGCTTTCTTTAATAGTTCTAAAAATTTATTTTCTGTCAGAGTATTTAGATCTAATTCCTGGGCACGAGTAAGCTTCGAGCCAGGATCTTTGCCGACAATCACATAATCGGTTTTCTTGGTCACGTTAGAGGTGACTTTTGCCCCGAATTCTTGGAGTAAAGTGGTGGCTTGTTCGCGACTTAATTCAGATAAGCTGCCAGTTAAAACAAAGCTTTTTCCAGTTAAGAGTGAGGGGCTCTTTTGATTAATAACAGTTGGTTTTGGCCAGGTAATTCCAGTTGCCAATAGTTTTTTGATCACTTCAAGATTGTGAGGTTCATTAAAGAATTTTTTAATATGTGCCGTGACTACGGGGCCGATATCGGGAATAGCTTGTAGGGACTCTTCATGGGCCTGCATGATGGGTTTCAGCTCTTGAAAATGTTGAGTGAGATTCAGTGCTGTCGTTATACCGACATCACGTATTCCTAAGGAATATAAAAAGCGGGTTAAGCTGGTTTTTTTGCTCGCATGGATGGCGTCGCATAACTTCCGAGCAGATTTTTCACCCATATGCGGAAGAAAAGCTAATTGTTCCGACTTTAAATGATATAAGTCCGATACATTTTTAATTAAATTGGTATCGACTAATTGATCAACCAGTTTATTACCTAGACCTTCTATATTCATGGCTTTACGGGATGCAAAATGTTTAATGGCTTCTTTACGTTGTGCTGGGCAATAGAGCGCACCACTGCAACGTGCGGCAGTTTCTGTTTCTAATTTAACGATATCTGAACCACAGATAGGGCAATATTTAGGTAATTTTAAAGGTTGGCTGTTGGTAGGTCTTTTTTCTTTAATGACACTAACGACTTCTGGAATGACATCTCCAGCTCTACGGATGATAACCGTATCACCTACGCGTATGTCTTTACGCTTAACTTCGTCCATATTATGTAAAGTGGCATTGCTAATCGTAGCCCCACCAACAAAAACGGGTTGTAATCGTGCAACTGGGGTTAAGGTTCCAGTACGACCGACTTGGAACTCAATTGCCAGCACTTGCGTAAATTCTTCTTCGGCAGGAAATTTATGAGCTAGTGCCCAACGTGGCGCACGCGAGACAAAGCCAAGTTGCTGTTGTATAGCAAGAGAATTTACTTTATAGACGACGCCATCAATTTCATAGGGAAGTGTAGCGCGTTGTTTTTCTATTTTATGATAATATTCTAGGCAAGCGAGTATATTTTTTGCTGTTTTAGTTTGTGGACAACGCGGTAAACCCCAATGTTTAAATTGATCTAAAATCGCTGTGTGTGTAGATGCTAGTTTAGCCCCGTTAATTTGTCCGACACTATGTGTAAAAAAAGCTAAAGAACGTTGCGCGGTAATTTTCGGATTTAATTGACGTAAACTTCCTGCCGCTGCATTACGTGGGTTAACAAAAGTTTTTTCACCAACTTTTGTTAATCGGTTGTTAAGTTGTTGAAAAGCTTTTTTGGGAATGTACACTTCTCCTCGTACCTCTAAACTTGTAGGATAATCTGAACCTCGGAGCTGTAAGGGAATACTTAAAATTGTGCGGATATTTAAAGTAATATCTTCTCCCGTATTGCCATCCCCCCGTGTTGCGGCACGAATTAATTGTCCGTTATGGTAGATTAAACTCACAGCAACACCATCTAATTTGGGTTCACAGGCATACTCTATATCTTTTTCGGTATGTAAACGTTCTTGTAACCGTTTATTAAAAGCGATTACTTCTTTTTCAGAAAAGGCATTTTCTAAAGAAAGCATGGGGGTAATATGCGTGACTTGTTGGAAGGATGTTAAAGGAGTGCTACCAACACGTTGAGTGGGGGAGTCATTGCTAATTAGCTCAGGGTGTTGTTTTTCGAGATCTTCTAATTCACGAAAAAGCTTGTCATAAGCCACATCACTAATTAATGGCTCATCGAGAATATAATAACGATAGTTATGTTCGTCAATTTTTTTTTTAAGTTGGGTAATTTTTTTTATAATGCTAGACATAAGCATGAAGTTGCGAGTGATAATGAGTCAGATCATAAATTGGTTGGAATTGTTTATCGCATAGTATGCCACCTAGATCTTGTGCGAGAATTTGTGCAGTCTCCCACATTAAGTCAAATGCCGTCAGTGCAGATTTGACATTATGAATAGACATAAATAGACATAATCCATGGCAAACGATTTCTCCGGTATTATCTAAATCAAATGTTCCAGGTTCGATAGCCGAAGCGAGACTAAATAAAAGTTCTTTCTTGGTTAAAGGATCGGCATAAAAATGAAAAATATTCATTTTACCGTAATGAAAGCCTGCACTAGTCAATGTTTGAATAAGCTCATATCCCCGATAAGGTCTTTGTTTGGGGGCCATTAATTGCAATATAATAAAGTTATCAATGTCATATTGAGTTGCGGAATTTGTATCGTTTGTGGTTTCTTTTTTGAGGCATGATTTAGTTAAAGTAGGCTCGAGCCGTGATGTTGTTGGCAGCTCGGCTTGAAACGAGGGCTCTGTTATTGGATGTTCAGTATTTAAATTTATTTTTCCTTTTTTATTGTGAAAATTTCCATGCCAAATAATCAGTATTAAACCAAAAACTCCCAGAAAAATAATACTGGGTAAAATAATGAGTAAGTAGTCAATGTCCATTACATTGATGCCTCCATTGAAAATGGATATAACTGTATTCATTGTAGGCTTAACCAGTAGCAATGGCTATGGCTTTTTCTAGATCGACAGCGACCATCCGTGATACACCAGGCTCATGCATAGTCACACCTGCTAAGTGATGTGCCATTTCAATCGCTGCTTTATTATGGCTAATAAAGATAAATTGTACTTCATTCGACATCTCTTTTACTAACTTACAAAATCTCAGAACATTCGTATCATCTAAGGGGGCATCAACTTCATCTAACATGCAAAAAGGAGCGGGATTTAACTGGAAAAAAGAAAAAACTAAAGCAGTTGCGGTCAACGCTTTTTCTCCTCCAGAAAGCAGGTGGATAGTACTATTTCGTTTTCCAGGTGGTTGCGCCATGATGCAGATACCACTCGCCAATAAATTGGGATCTTGAAGTTGTAATGAAGCGACACCTCCTGAAAATAGCCTTGGAAATAAAGTAGTAAAATTCTGATTGATTTTATCGAAGGTTTCTTTAAAACGATTACGTGTTTCTTTGTCCATTTTTTGAATGGCCGCTTGTAACATTTCTAAAGCCTCGGTTAAATCTTTATATTGCTCCTCTAAATATTTTTCACGCGCTGAAACTATTTGTTGTTCTTCTAAAGCGGCAAGATTTACTGCACCCATCTGTTCAATACGTTGAGTTAATTGGGTCAGTTGCGATGTACATTCAGCAATATCAATTTGCCCAGAGGGAATTTCTGATAAAAGTTTTTCCAATTCATAACCTTGTTCTTTCAGTTGTTCTTCCAAGGTTTTAGCCCGGATGCGTAATTCTTGCGAGTGTAAACGTTGTTGTTCTAAGGCATCACGATCTAAATTAAGATGGGTTTCCAGTGTTTGTAATTGGTTTTCGGTGTGTTTAATTCTCTTATCGATGATTTCTAATCGCGTTTGTTTTTCTTTAAGTTGCAAACCAAGTTTATTTTTCTTATCAATATGTAAGTTAAGCTGTTGTTGCAGTGAGCTTATCGGATTTTCTGCAACGTCGAGTATTCCATGCAATTGACTAAGACGTTGTTCTAATTGCAACTGATGTTGTTTTACATTGGAAAAAGTGGCAAGCTCAGCTTGTAGTTGATGGTCGGTTGCTTGTAAACGTAATTCATGTTGATGAAGTTCTGTTTCATAAGCTTTAGTAATACGCACCGATTCATTGAGTCGGGTTTGCAGCGCCTCTTTATCTTCCAAGTGTACGAGTTGTTGCGTCTCCATTTGCTGTAGTTGGGTATCGGCTATTTTTTTCTCTTCGGAGGTTTGTTGTAATTTTTCCTGTATTGTTTCATCTTGTTGTTTAGCTTCTTGTAATTCTTGTTGTATTACTTGAATTCGTTGTTTCGCTTGATCTATCCGAGCGAGCTGTACAGTTTGACGTGCACTTAAATCTGCTTGTTGGGTAATTAATTCAGCATAGTTTTTTTGTTGTATCGCCTGCGCATCTTCCAGTTCTTTTAATTGTTTTTGAGTACACTGATAGGCTATTTGTTTTTTATCAAGCTGTTCTTGAATGTCTTGTTGTGTTTTTTGTAGCTGGGCTATTTCACATTCGCGTTGTAATAAGCCTGCTTTATGATCATTGCTAGCGGTTAGGCGTATCCAATGATTACCTAAACAAATTCCTTCACGGGTGACGATGGATTCATAACTTTTTAATTGCTTGGTATGTTCCATGGCTTCTGACATGCTTTCTGCTACATAAACTCCAGCTAATAAATGTTCGAGTGGCCATGGTGCTGTAAATTTACTACTGATAGGTGTCAATGCTAATTGATTTTGAAAGGTCGATGCAAAATATTCACAGGGCATCGATTTTGTCATCAAACTGACGGTATTCGGTGGTGGGTTATTTAAAAAATCGTCTAATGAATCCCGATCGGTAAAACATACTGCTTGGATATGTTGATTTAAAGCAACTTCTACTGCACATTCCCAACCTGTTTCCACTTGCAATAGCTGAGCTAGCCGAGGTTGTTCGGTTAAATTATGTTTTTTAAACCATTGTAACAAATTATGTTCGCGTTTACCTAAAGCTTCTTGTTGCAAGGCTATTAGAGAAGCATATTCTCCTTGAGTGATTTGCAGGCGACTTTTTAATTGATCTAATTCTTTAGTTATTTGTTGTAAATGAGAGCGCTGTTCAAGAATTTGCTGAGCTATCTGCTCACGTTGTATTTTACATTGAATTTGTTTTTCTTCAATTAGCGCTAAAATTTCATTCAAATTTTCAGGTTGTTCATCCGAAATGATTAAAATTTTAGATTGTTCATCGTGATCATGTTGTAAACGTTCGATACGTAGATTTAATTCTTGTGATTGCTGTTGATGATAATGGTTTTGTGCCGCAGCAATATGTTGTTGTTGTTTCTGTTCAGAAAAGGATATTTGAATTTTTTCCCATTGGGTTTGCCATGCGGCATAATTTTTCTCAGCCTGTTTTAATGAAATTTGGCTTTGTTCAGTGTTTACTTGAAGTTTAGTTTGTTTTTTCTGAAATTCATTAAGTGTTTGATTAATTTGAATCTGCTTAGTTTCACTGTTTTGGCTTTGTTGTTCAAGAATCACTTTCTTTTTTGTTAGATCGGCTAATTCGAGTTGATTCTGCTGAAGTTGGGTTGTTTGCGAGCGTAAATTTTCTTCCAAGCGTGTTATGTTATTGCCTACTTCATAATACTCTGCTTGAAGGTTATCAAAATTTAATCTTTCCTGGGTTTGATGGGCACGATCGGCTGCTATCTGCTCTGATAAATGCTGTTGTTCAAGTTGAGATGCTTGCAGTTGTTTTTCGACAGATTGTATTTCAGTTAGTTGAGAATATAGTTGTTCCTGAAATGCTTGATAGCGTAAGGTTTGTAGTTGAATTTTTAAAGAACGTTCTTCTTGTTTCAGAGTTTTATAGCGTTCCGCGGTGTTGGCTTGACGTTGTAAATGCTTAAGTTGTTTGCTGAGTTCTTCTCTTAAGTCATTTAAACGATTTAAATTTTCCTGTGTATGTTCTAAGCGTAACTCGGTTTCACGGCGTCGTTCTTTATATTTTGAAATGCCGGCTGCTTCTTCAATATAAGCACGTAGTTCTTCAGGTTTAGCTTCCACGATGCGGGAAATCATACCTTGCTCGATAATGGCATAACTACGCGGACCTAGGCCTGTGCCTAAAAAAATGTCTCGGATATCGCGCCTCCGACAACGTGTTCCATTCAGATAATAGATAGATTGGCCTTCTCGCGTGATTTCACGTCGTATCGAAATCTGCGTGTAGCTACTATATTGGCCTCCTAAACTCGCATCGGAGTTATCAAAATTGAGTTCAATAGAGGCCTTACCTAGAGGTTTGCGCGTATGACAGCCATTAAATATCACATCATCGAGTGATTGGCCTCGTAGTTGTTTGGCGGAGCTTTCGCCCATAACCCAGCGTATGGCATCGATAATATTCGATTTTCCACAGCCGTTCGGTCCTACGATAGCAGTAAGATTACTAGGAAAAACCACCGTGGTGGGGTCAACAAAGGACTTGAATCCTGCTAATTTAATACTTTCTAGGCGCATAGGATAATTAATCGATTAAATATAGGCAAAAGTATAGCATTTATAGGGAATATACCCACAACACGTCAAGGTGCAAGTTTATGCGATGCGAGAAGTATAAATAAAAAAGCCTAAACATACACTCGCTTGGATGTAGAGTGTGTATGCCTAGGCTATGTCCGAACTATCTATTTTAGTAGCGGTTGCCTGAACTACCTGCTAATTGGCTGCCTGCGACTGCACCTAATCCTGCGCCAGCTATCGTAGCGACAGTTCTACCAGAGCCACCACCAATCGTATTACCTAAAAGACCGCCTACCGCAGCGCCTCCTAGACCTCCGGCAACCCGCCTTTGGTCAGGCGACATCGTATCACAGGCTGTGAGGCCGACTAATAAAACGCCTATTAAGACGAGTGAATTAAATTTTTTCATATTATACCCCATGGAAATAATTTTTGGACTATTATCTACCGTTCTTATAAAAAGTATAGGCAGTAGGGGAGTTAAATACCAGTTAGGAGCGCTAAAATCGTTTAAAAATTATACAATTAGACTGCGTTATAATAGAAATCCATTTCCAATAGGATATCAAAATGCAAAACATCCAACTGAAAATTTTGGACCCTCGATTAGGTGAGGAATTTCCATTGCCGAGCTACGCGACAGGTGGATCCGCAGGATTAGATTTACGCGCTTGTATTAAGCAGACTATACAATTATCGCCCAATCAAACTGAGCTAATATCAACGGGTTTAGCTATTTATATCGCCCAGCCAAATTTGGCGGCAGTGATTTTGCCACGTTCTGGTCTTGGCCACAAGCACGGGATTGTACTGGGGAACCTCATTGGCCTTATTGATTCCGATTACCAAGGCGAGTTATTAATTTCTTGTTGGAATCGTGGTCATAGCAAGTTTGCAATCCAGCCTGGAGATAGAATTGCTCAACTGATGTTTGTACCCGTCGTTAGAACACAATTTGAACTGGTTCCTGAATTTGTGCAAACCGAACGTGGTCAAGGCGGTTTCGGTCATTCCGGTGTGCAATAAAAAAATGTCACTATTTAATATGCGTTAAGTATTACTATCAATAACGTTGATGCTTCTACTATTTACTATCAAATTTTTTTTCGATGAATTTTATATGCTAAATTTTAATTTATTCTGTTAAACTATGCGGAACATTTTTATAACAATAATAAAATTATGATATCGCCTAACCTTACTATTAAAAATAAAGTTAAATCTTCAAGTTCAGGTGTCCGACAAAACAAACAACCCAGTTTGTTTAAGCATTTAAAGAGAATTGAAGATTCAAAATTAATGATTGATGAATTAAAAAAATTAATTCAGGATGATGAATTAAAAAATTTTCAATTAGACCCGGTGCAATTAAAAGCAATTCTATGCTTGTTTAGTGAGCACTATCTCTTTATTGCTTTACAACTATTGGTAGAGCATTACGCAACAATAACGCTTAACACAAAAGAATCGAAAAGCATTTACCTTAAACCTACGCAATTGATATCCATTTTATCTTTGTTTCATACACTTAATCGCGGTATTGCTTTTGAAAAGTTGATAATGCTTTTCACCAATCATGAATCAACGGCATTAAAAAGTTTTGAACTCAAAGCAGCTCAATTAAAAGCAATTTTATTTTTGTTTGCTCCTTCCGATCGTTTTCAAGCTTTAAATCGTTTAAAAAACAATTTTGATGTCAAAGTTCATCTAACGGCAAACGATATTAAAGAGCTTGAGATTTGCTTATCAATGGATCGCGCTTTCACTAAACTATCAGCGTTTTCTCAAAAAAAAATCTGGAATGATTTCTATCCTAAACAAGAAACATTACTGAATGTTCCATTAATTCAAAACAAAAATAAATCTAACACAAAGCTTAAAAATTTCAAATTACCCATTGTTAATCAAGTATCGAGAAATTTTAAGCGAATTCAAGCACCGCAACTGATAAGTATAGATATTATAAAATCTAAACAAATAAGATTGAGATTCGAATATTTTAAAAATTATATTAAGGCTCATAGTCATCGCGTTGTTGTATTTAAAGATATAGAAGAATTTGTGCGATTTATTAAAGTTTTTCCACCCCATGATGCCATTGAGTTTTTGAACCTTACTTATATAAAAAGCCAGGTAAAAGATTTGCAGCAACAGAATCTTCAATTCACTAAGGAAGCTTATAGTAATTTATTAAACTATTTACAAAATGATTCGGTTAAAAAATTATTAAGACCCATTAGCCCTTATAAAGAGCCTAAATGCTTAAACGCAGGACGGTCGCGGCCTAATAATAGTTGCGTGATGCGAGCAACTGGGGACACGACGGCCGAAATTTTTCGTGGGCATAGCGACTACTCGCTAGTAAATACAGTTTCGCGTTCCTTATTCTTCAAAAATTCTCTTTATGCTTTTAAAGAAAGTCGACTTTCTGATTCAGAGGATGAGGGATATCGTTCAGGTAATATATCTCCACAAATCTGAAAACTGAAATTAGCTGCATTAACATTAATCTGTATTCAAGCAGACGTATTTAATTTCAAGATATTCTTCGATACCGTATTTTGAGCCCTCACGGCCGATGCCGGATTGTTTAAAGCCACCGAAGGGCGCGACTGCATTCGAAGTGCGTCCGGTATTGACACCGACTATCCCGTAATCGAGTTGTTGAGCGACGTGGATAATTCGATTGATATTTTCTGCATAAAAATAAGCGGCGAGACCGTATTCAGTGGCATTCGCTAAATCGATGGCTTCTTTTTCCTCAGAAAATTTAAATAATGCCACTACGGGACCAAAGGTTTCTTCTTTAGCAATTAACATTTTGGCGGTGCAATTTTTCAAAAGAGTTGGTTGAAAAAAATTTCCACCCAAATCATGTATTTTTCCGCCGCATACCAATTCCGCTCCTTGCTGCAGCGCATCCGCAATATGTTTTTCTACTTTCTTGATGGCTGCTTGATTGATCAATGGACCTATTTGAATATTATCTTCTAGACCACTACCTACTTTTAATTGCTGAATGGCATGAGTTAATTTTTTTGTAAAACTTTCATAAATTTTTTCATGAACATAAAAACGATTAGTACAGATACACGTTTGTCCACTATTACGAAATTTCGAGGCAATAGCGCCGAGGATGGCCTGATCGATATCGGCATCATCAAAGGCAATGAACGGTGCATTACCGCCTAACTCTAAGGAAATTTTTTTTACCGAGCTAGCTGCTTTTTGCATTAACAATTTACCAATGGCTGTAGAGCCAGTAAATGAAAGCTTGCGTATGGAAGGGCTATCAGTAAAAATATTGCCGATCAACTCAGAATCACCGGTAACGATATTAAAGACACCAGCCGGTATCCCTACTTTTTCGGCGAGCACTGCCAATGCCAATGCTGAAAAAGGGGTTAATACTGAAGGTTTGAGTATGATAGAACAGCCGGCAGCTAAAGCCGGTGCGCATTTGCGTGTGATCATCGCATTAGGAAAATTCCAGGGCGTAATGGCGCCTACCACGCCCACAGATTGTTTACTGACAAACAAATGCTGTTTTGTTAAGGGAGCTGGAATGATGTCACCGTATACGCGTTTACCTTCTTCGGCAAACCATTGAATGAAAGAAGCACCATAACGAATTTCTTCTATAGCTTCTTTTAGTGGTTTGCCTTGTTCTAGTGTGAGTAATAATGCTAAATCATTGATATTCTCTAAAATAAGTAAGTACCAACGGGTTAACAATTCGCCGCGTTCAGCTGCGGTTTTTGATCGCCACATGGGCCATGCCAATTCTGCTGCAGCGATTGCATGCTGAATAGCTGATGTTTCTAAGTCGGGAACAGTTCCAAGGATTTCTGCAGTAGCAGGATTATTGACCTTAATAGTTTTTTTTGTAGCGATCCATTTGCCATTGATATAACATTTTTGTTGAAAAAGGGAAGCATTATTTAATTTCATATCGATAATTTCCAATGTGCTCAGTTAGTTGGTTTTTTCAATATTGACTTGCAATAAGCGAATAAGACGATTATCAGCACGTAAAACTTTAAATCGAAAAGGATGCAGTGTAATACTGGCGCCACGTTTCGGTAAATAACCAAAACGATTCGCAATGACTCCACCTATCGTATCAAATTGATCCGTTGCCAAATGAGAATTAAAAAAGTCATTAAAATCTTCAATAGGCATCATGGCTTTGACAATAAATTGATTTGGGTTTTGTTCTTGTATGAAAACTTCATCATTGGCATCATATTCATCTTCAATTTCGCCAACTATTTCTTCCAAAACATCTTCAATAGTCACAAGACCAGATACTGCACCATATTCGTCAACAACGATAGCCATATGATAATGTTTGTGCTGAAATTCTTCGAGTAAACTATCGAGCCGTTTACTCTCCGGTATAAACACGACAGGTCGCAAGATATCCTGAATCTCGAAGTTGTTTTGATGGGATAAGGGATTGTATTTAAGTAAATCTTTTGCAAGTAATAACCCAATAACGCGCCGTTCACCATTAATGACCGGAAAGCGGGAATGACCAGACTCAATCACAAGGGGTAGTAATTCGGCTAACCTGGCTTTTTCGGAAATAACCGTAATTTTGGCATGGGGGATCATAATATCTCTGACATGTATATCAGAGATTTGTAATACTCCTTCTAGCATTTTCAGTGCTTGGGTATTCAGTAAATTGCGTTGCTTGGCATAATGCAATAATTCAATGAGTTGTTTTCTATTTTTAGGGCCTTGTTTAAAGGCTTGATGTACTCGTGTTAACCATGCCTTGCGTTTTTTTTTAATCTTAACTTTATCGTCAGATATAGGGGTTTTCATAACCTAAGTTCTCTAATAATTGAATTTCTACAGTTTCCATTTGGATGGCATTTCTATCATGAATATGATCATAACCTATCAAGTGCAAACAACCATGAATAACAAGATGTGCCCAATGGGCTAGGCAAGTTTTTGCTTGTTGTTTGGCTTCTTGATTAACGAGCGCGGCACATATGACTAAATCGCCTAAAATTGCGGAAGCGATTCCCGGTGGTGGCTCAAAAGGAAAGGATAAGATATTAGTCGGACCTTTTTTATGCCGATAAGTTTTATTAAGCTCAGCACTTTCTTTTTTGCTAACGAGTCGAATATTCACTTCGGTTACAACCTTTTTTGCCAAAGCTTTATTTACCCATCGCTGTAGGAAGTAACGGCTAGGAATAAACGTGTTATCCGTAAGGGTTTGTATCGTGATTTTAACGCGCTTTTCTTTGATTTTCGTTTTGCGCATAGGCTTGTAGTATTGCTTGTACCAAGGTATGCCTAACAATATCTTGCATTTGAAATTCAGTAAAGCTAATACCTTTTATGTTTTTTAAAATAGTTAAACAATGGCATAGGCCAGATTCTAGACCACGTGGTAAATCGGTTTGAGTGGTATCACCACTCACAACCACTTTAGAATTAAAACCGATACGCGTTAAAAACATTTTCATTTGTTCTTTCGTGGTATTCTGTGCTTCATCTAAAATAATGAAAGCATCATTTAATGTACGCCCACGCATATAAGCTAGCGGAACGACTTCGATAATGTGTTGCTCGACAAGCTGCATGACTAATTCGAAACCAAGCATATCATTCAATGCATCATAAAGTGGACGGAAGTAAGGATCGAGCTTCTGAGAAAAATCTCCTGGTAAAAAACCTAATTTTTCACCTGCTTCAACCGCGGGTCTAACGAGTACAACGCGACTAATTTGCTCTTTTTCTAGCGCGGATACCGCACAGGCTACCGCCAGATAAGTTTTTCCAGTTCCCGCTGGGCCTAAACCAAAGTTAATATCGTGATTTAAAATACGATCGATATATAAACCTTGATTTGGGCTATGAGGTTTGATAGGTCCGCGTTTAGTTTGGATCACTCTACCTGGGGTTTTGGGAGGTTTAAGTGTCATATTGGGATCAGTTTGAGCGGTTTGTAACACCAAATGAATAGTATTTGAAGTCAATGTGGTTTGTTTAGTACCAGTTTCTGCATAAAGATGGTGTAAAACTTTAGTAGCAACCTCGACAGCAGAATTAGGTCCATTAATTTGAAAATCATGGCCACGATTATAAATACAAACGTTAAGTTTTTGTTCAATTTGACGTAAATGCTGATCAAATGGGCCACAAAGATTTGCTAAACGATGATTATCTTCGGGTATAAGTTGAAAAGTATAAGCTTGAGTATTCAATTGACTATTAATTCTCCTCGTAAAGAGTTTCTTAATATTTCGGTAATAGTAATAGGAACTAATTGCCCTATTAAGCACGCGTAACCCTTAAAGTTAACTACGCGGTTATTTTCTGTGCGTCCTTGTAGTTCGTCTTGATTTTTTTTAGAAGGACCTTCAACCAATATTTGATGGACTTTGCCACACATTTTTTTACTTAGGGCCTGTCCTTGAAATACTAGGAGATTTTGCAGGATCTGTAAACGTTGTTTTTTTGTAGTGGGTGTTACATCATCGGGCAATTCAGCAGCAGGTGTGCCGGGGCGGCGACTATAAATAAAACTAAATGAATGATCAAACCCTACGGATTCTATTAAATTAAGTGTGGCTTGAAAGTCAGCTTCAGTTTCTCCAGGAAAACCAATAATAAAATCTGAAGAAATAGCAATATCGGGTCGAACTTTACGCAATTTACGAATTTTAGATTTAAATTCTAATGCGGTATAACCCCGTTTCATTGCTGCTAAAATTCGATCTGAGCCACTTTGCACCGGTAAATGTAAATGATTGACTAATTTTGGTACATCGGCATACGTTTGAATTAAACGTTCTGAAAATGCCAAGGGGTGAGAGGTCATAAATCGTATGCGCAAAATATCGTCTATTGTGGCGATATAGCGTATTAAATCTGCCAAGTCGGCTGTGCCACCTTCATGGCGCGGACCTTGATAATCGTTAACATTTTGTCCTAATAAGGTAATCTCACGGACGCCTTGTTTAGCTAAGTGTACAATTTCGGCAAGCACATCATCCAACGGCCGGCTAATCTCTTCGCCTCGCGTGTATGGAACCACGCAAAAACTGCAATATTTGTTACATCCTTCCATAATAGAAACAAATGCACGGGGACCTTTGGCACGTGGGGCGGGTAAGTGATCAAATTTTTCGATTTCCGGAAAAGAAATATCAACCAAAGGTCGGTTTTTCTTTTTTAAAGCTTGATTGATCATCTTTGGAAGGCGATGCAAAGTCTGAGGACCAAATACGATGTTAACAAAAGGGGCTCTTTTAATTATACCAGCACCTTCTTGACTGGCGACGCAGCCGCCCACCGCAATAATGACATTTGATCCGGAAGCTTTAATTTTTTGCCATTGTCCGAGTTGTGAAAAAACTTTTTCTTGGGCTTTTTCACGAATAGAGCAGGTATTTAATAAGATAATATCCGCTTCGTTAGGATCTTGAGTCAAGACTAAACGATACGACTCAGATAAAAGATTACGTATGCTCGTTGAATCATATTCATTCATTTGGCAGCCATGTGTTTCGATATAGAGACAGAGCTTTTTTAGCATAATTTTTTTATTGATTAAGTTTTTCTTTTAATAAATTATTTAATTGTTGTGGATTTATTTTTCCACCCGACGTTTTCATGACTTGACCGACAAAAAAACCAAATAATTTATCTTTTCCAGCTCTATAATCAGCTAATTGTTCAGGATATTTTATTAAAATCTCATCAATAAGCTTCAAAATGGCGGTTTGATCCGTGACTTGTTGTAGATTTTTTTCTTGAATAATTTCATCACTGGTTTTTTTGCTAATCCATAATTCTTCAAACACATCCTTAGCTATCGTGCTCGAAATAGTATTGTCCACAATTCGTTGTAGTAGGCTAGCGAGTCGTTTTGCACTAATAGGAGATTCAAGAATACTGAAATTAGATTTATTTAAAGCGGCAGCGAGTTCTCCCATGATCCAATTTACTGCTAATTTAGCCGGAATTTTATCTTTGACGACATCTTCAAAATAGTCAGCCAATTCGCGAACGGCAGTTAGTAAACTCGCATCATAAGCACTTAGTTTATATTCTGTTTGAAAACGAGCATATTTTTTTTGTGGTAGCTCAGGTAAGGTTTGATAAATTTTTTCAATAAAGTCGGCATTGATAACGACAGGACATAAATCCGGGTCAGTGAAATAGCGATAATCGCTGGCATCCTCTTTACTTCGCATTGGGCGAGTTTCTTGTTTATCAGTATCATATAAACGGGTTTCTTGATCGATGCTGCCACCGTCCTCTAAAACAGAAATTTGACGATCAATTTCATATTGAATCGCTTTTTCTATAAAACGAAATGAGTTTAAATTTTTAATTTCTACACGTGTTCCTAATCGTTTTTGATGACCTCTACGTATAGATACATTGGCATCACAGCGAAATGAACCTTCTTGCAAATTACCATCTGAGATATCCAAGTATCGTACCAGCGTATGTAGCGTTTTAAGATAGACAACCGCTTCTTTTGGTGAAGTTAAATCGGGTTCAGAAACTATTTCTAATAATGGAGTTCCGGCGCGATTCAGATCGATGCCACTCATTTTTTCAAATCCTTCATGCAAAGATTTTCCAGCATCTTCTTCTAAATGAGCACGCGTAATACGGATGATTTTTTCTTCTCCATTTTCTAAGTTTATCGTTAAATGTCCACGACCAACGATTGGGTTTTCATGTTGACTAATTTGATAGCCCTTAGGTAGATCAGGATAAAAATAATTTTTACGTGAAAAAATTGAATAGTGAGGGATATTTGCTTGAATACTTAATCCAAATTTAATCGCCATATTTACCGCTTCTGCATTTAAAACTGGCAGTGTGCCGGGTAAAGCTAAGTCAATTGCACACGCCTGCGTATTGGGTTCAGCGCCATAGGCGGTAGCAGCACCTGAAAAAAGTTTCGATAGTGTTGATAATTGAAGATGAACTTCAAGTCCTATAACAGATTCCCATGCATCAGCAAATTTCTCGGATGACTCGAGCTTTTGTGACGATTTTTTGTGTATAGCCGAGGTCATAGTTAGAAATTCTCCGGTATTTTTTTATGCCAATCGGTCACTTGTTGATAACGATGTGCGGCATTCAATAATTTTGCTTCAGTAAAAGGACGGCCTATGAGTTGCATCCCTAAGGGAAGTCCATCAATAAACCCTGCTGGAATGGAAATAGCGGGTAAGCCTGCTAAATTAATAGCGATGGTGTATATATCCGATAAATACATACTCACCGGGTCGTTGATTTTTTCACCTAGCTTGAATGCAGTCGTTGGTGTCGTCGGACCGAGTAAAATATCAATCTGTTTAAATGCCTCTTTAAATTCTTCGATTAATAGAGCGCGAATTTTTTGCGCTTTAGCATAATAAGCATCGTAAGACCCGGCAGATAGAACATAAGTACCCATCAGCAGCCGACGTTTTACTTCATTACCAAATCCCTCGCCGCGGGTTCTTTCGTAGAGATCTTTTAAATCCGTAGGATTATTACAGCGATAACCGTAGCGCACCCCATCATAGCGAGCGAGATTGGAAGAACATTCGGCTGATGCAATGATATAATAAAGCGGGATAACCAAGTGGCAGTTAGGTAAACTGACGCTGCTAACTTTTGCACCTAATTGTTCATAAAGCTTTATAGCGGTTTGGATAGTTGTAGCTACTTTCGGATCAAGATCTTGCGAAAAATATTCTTTTGGTAGGCCAATTTTTAGGCCTTTGAGAGAGTCATTTAATGTCAACAAATAATTGGGAACAAGCTTATCAATGCTTGTAGAGTCTTTCTCATCAAAACCTGCCATGACATTCATTAAGAGTGCAGCATCTTCAGCGGTCTGTGTCATTGGGCCAGCTTGATCTAAGCTAGAGGCAAAAGCAATAAGGCCATAGCGCGAAACACGGCCATAAGTGGGTTTAAGCCCTGTAAGATTGCACAATGCGGCGGGCTGTCTTATGGAGCCTCCAGTATCTGTGCCGGTTGCTGCAGGTGTTAATCGAGCAGCAACAGCAGCGCTAGAGCCGCCGGAAGACCCGCCAGGCACACGTGAGATATCCCAAGGATTTTTTACTGTACCATAAAAACTGTTTTCGTTGGATGAGCCCATAGCAAACTCGTCCATGTTAGTTTTTCCTAATAGCACAGTACCCGCTAGCTTCAACCGACTGACCAAGGTTGCGTCATAGGGCGCAATAAAATTATCTAGCATTTTAGAAGCGCAGCTGGTTTTAATGCCAGTCGTGCAAAAAATATCTTTGTGTGCAAAAGGAATACCGGTCAATGGTCCAGCATTGCCATTTAGGTGTTGTAAATCGGCCTGTTTGGCTTGCTCTAGTGCCACAGAGGGTGTGACAGTAATAAAGCTGTTTAAGATTTTATCATATTTATCGATACGTGCTAAAAAGTGTTGCGTTAATTCAGTGCTCGATACTTTTTTTGCTTGAAGCGCGGTCGATAACTCAGTGAGCGTATAGTTATGCATATTCGTTAATCTCTAATTTATTCTAAAACAAGGGGGACACAATAAAGGCCTGCTTCTGTATGCCCAGTGAGTTGCTGAAAATCTTTCCTATGAACAAATTCTGTGATTTTATCAGTACGTAAGCGTTGTGTGATACCAAAAGGATGAGCGATAGCTTGTACCGAGGCGGTATCTACCGCATCCATCTGAGTGGCTAATTTAAAAATGCCTTGTAGGCTTTTCAAATACTGAGCGGCTTCTTCAGGATTGATTTGTATCCTAGCTAAATCAGCAATTTTATTAACATCTTCAAGTGTAATCACCATAATGAGTAAAACTCCAAATCTAGTATGGTAAAAAGCTCGGTATTATACCTATTACGCTTAGATTTGCGAATCTCTCAGTGCATTTCCTAATCTTTTAGTTTGCTTGCATAAAATCTTCTAGATTTGCTAAAGTGCGTAGGCACACACTATATTGTGTAGGTAAACGTTTATACGTAGGTGGTCAACTTTATGCTAAGCAAATTCCGTGGTTTATTTTCTAAAGACATTTCCATAGATTTAGGCACGGCAAATTCGTTAATTTATGTTCGTGGCGAAGGAATTGTCCTCAATGAACCGTCTGTAGTCGCTATTCGTTTAGAGGAGGGTAATCAACGTCGTGTACTGGCAGTAGGTTGGGAAGCTAAGCGCATGCTAGGACGTACCCCTGGTAACATTAATGCGATACGTCCCTTAAAAGATGGTGTGATCGCCGATTTTTATGTGACTGAAAAAATGTTGCAGCACTTTATTAGTAAAGTACATCAAAATCGTTTTTTGCGTCCTGCACCTCGAATTCTTGTTTGTGTTCCTTGTGGATCAACACAGGTTGAGCGTAGAGCGATTCGTGAATCGGCTTTAGGTGCTGGTGCCAGGGAGGTTTATTTAATTGAAGAACCTATGGCTGCGGCTATAGGTGCAGGCATGCCTGTCGATGAAGCACGAGGATCATTAGTGGTTGATATTGGTGGTGGAACGACTGAAGTTGCCGTTATTTCTTTAGGTGGTGTGGTTTATTCTCAATCTGTCCGGATTGGTGGCGATCGATTTGATGAAGCGATTGTCAATTATGTTCGACGTAGTTATGGAAGTTTAATTGGTGAGCCCACCGCAGAGCGGATTAAGCATGAAATTGGTACGGCTTTTTCTCTGTCTGATGTACGTGAAATTGAAGTACGTGGACGTAATATTTCCGAAGGTGTTCCCAGAGCTTTTGTTTTGAACAGCAATGAAATTTTAGAAGCTTTGCAAGAACCATTATCCAATATTATTGGGGCCATTCGTACCGGTTTAGAACAAACACCACCTGAATTAGCCGCAGATATTTCGGAAAGAGGAATGGTTCTAACGGGTGGTGGTGCATTACTTAGAAATTTGGATCGATTAATTACCGAAGAAACCGGTATGCCTGTGGTTGTAGCAGAAGATCCATTAACGTGCGTCGCACGGGGCGGTGGTCGTGCACTCGAGATTATTGATGAAATGGGTGGAGATTTCCTAGTCAAAGATTAGTAGGTAAGCGCTATTAAACTATTATTTAATCGTGGAAAAACTTCTTTAGGGTTAAGACTCATTTTTTTTGTTCTTTTATCGCTGCTGCTTATTTTATTAGATTATCATCATTACTTACCGTCGTTACGTCGCGTATTGAATAATGTCGTAACCCCTTTGCAGTATATGGTTGATGCGCCTATACAATTATTTAACAATGCTAGTAGCAATCTTGTAACACGGCAAAAAATACAATCTGAAAATACTGCTTTACGTACACAACAGGTATTGCTGCAAGCTAAATTACAGCGCTTTGCGGCTTTAGAAAGTGAAAATCGGCAATTGAATCAATTATTAGCTGCGACTGAGCATCTAAAAAAACAACATTTTCGTTTGGCACGGCTCTTATTGGTTAATGCGGATCCTTTGCTGAATGAAGTGATAGTCGATAAAGGACAATCAGATGGGGTTAAAGTAGGACAGCCGGTACTGGATGCAAATGGTGTGATGGGTCAAATCATTAGCGTTGATTTTTTAAGCAGCCGGGTGCTATTACTTACCGATTTTCGTAGTGCGGTTCCTGTTCAAGATGTGCGTAGTGATGCACGTGGTATTTTAGTAGGGCGAGGGCGACTTGCGAAACTTTTACTAAAAGACACACCTGGCACAGTGGATATTAAGGTTAATGATTTATTAGTCACTTCTGGTTTAGGCGGACGTTATCCAGCAGGTTATCCTGTCGGTGTCGTCAGCGTCGTTAACACGAATGTTGCTACACAATTTGCTAGTATACAAGTTGATCCGAGTGCCCAATTAAATAGAAATCGGCCGGTATTATTAATTTCGTCAGCTAATGTACTAGATTCTAATAATTCGAAAGCTAAAACGTTCTCACGCGCTGCTAAAAAATAGGATAGCGGATTGAAACCACTTTATTTTTCTACCTTACTTCTCGTTACGATTAGCTTTTTTGCCGCGATAATACTGAATATTATTCCTTTACCTCCGGCGTTGACATTATTTTTTCCTTTATGGTTACCTTTGGTTTTAATTTATTGGATCATGGTATTGCCCGAGCATATTCATTTTACTTTAGCTTGGATACTCGGTTTATTTATTGATGTGCTATATGGCAGTTGTTTGGGTGAGCACAGTTTAGCTCTATGTGTGGTTGCTTATTTGGCTTACCGCTTTCATTTGCAATTTCGGATGTTCCCATTGATGCAACAAATATTATTTATTTTTGTTATGTTAACCATCTATCAAGTTGTACTTATTTGGATACAAGCTTGGCTTGGATTTCCGGTTGATTTTCGCTGGACTTGGGTATCCTTATTAGTCAGTGCGTTAGTCTGGCCATTGATGAGCAATGTACTAAGAATAAATTCTTTAGATATGTAATTTTTATAGATGATAGCCTAATAATTTTTTATTTATATTAAGGAAAATATTTTTTAAACTACAATTTCAATAAAGTAAAAATAGGAATATATGAAAGAAAAATTTATACCAGCGGATCCACAAAATTATGATAAACGTCAGCGATTTATCATTTTGCATTACACCGTTTTAGATGAACAAGATTCAGTAGAAACCTTGACTCGTGGTGGTGTAGGTGCACATTTTTTAATTCCAAAACAAGCTTTTCAAGATGATCAGCATGAAACCTATGATTATTATAAATTTGCAGATATAAACGACCGTACTTGGCATGCGGGCATCAGTAATTTTGCCGGTAGAAGCGGTTTGAATGATACTTCGATAGGTATCGAAATCGTTAATTATGGTTATGGTCTAAAACAGGATTCTGGAGAAGTATTGTTTACCTATCAAGTTGAAAATCAACTTAAAGAATATATTACTGAAACTTTAAAAAACGAGAATAAAAGTTTATATTTTCTTTTAGAAAAAGAACAATTACTAACTGCTTTTTTAGCAGATATGATGCGTGGGTTAGTGCCACCGGCTGACCGTGGAGCTTATAAAAAAGAGGTTTCGGCAGATCTTATAAATAAATATAAACAGTTAACTCAAAAATGGCGCGAAGAGAATGATAAATTTCTTCATATCAAACAAGAAGATCTTTATCAATTAGAAAAAAATGGTAAGCTAACCTGGGATGAATTTACCGATCACCAAATTAATACTATCGTTGTTCTTATTAAAAAAATTCAAGAGAAAATAACAATCAAAGATAAAAAAAATGTTTATTTCCAAATACTCTCCCAATTTATAATAGGTCATTTTGCTGTTGCGCTAGGAAGAAAAATCGATCCAGGTCCAGGTTTATTTAAAGAATTAGCAAAGCAAGGTATAGGTGCTTGGCCGGATGAGGCGTTAGTATTAAGCATTGGGCAAAAGATTAACATAGAAAAAGGAATTGATTATAAATGGATACAAGATAATCTACGAATTTATGGCTATGATGTAGAGCCTACAGGTCAGTTTGATAAGCAAACCCAGAATGCGATCAGAATCTTTCAAATGCAATTTGAACCTGAAGATTATTCGGGGGTGCCTAATGTAAAAACAATTAGTATCTTAGAAGCTTTGATTAAAAAATATTATCCAGACAAAAAAACTGAATATCCGCGTTCTTTTAATCCTTCTGAAAAAAAAAATAGTTCCTTACAATGTTGATCATGTTTTTAAAATGGTCAACTTTGTTTCTTTTAACCATCTATTCTTCATCTCGTCAGCTTATCGTTAACTATTGCATAGGTTTAATAATCTACTCATCAGTGCGTAACTTGTTGACTAAGCTGTGAAAAAGTCCTTGAAAACTTGTGGATAATGCAATCTTTTGCTAAAATTGTTATACGTGATTGTATAAAATAATGTAAGTAAAACTCATAACACTATATATAGTTGTTCAAAAAAAAATTAACACTATATTTAGTAAGGCTGGTTTTTGCAGTTTATGCATCAAAATTTTCAAAAAAATAATGTTTTAAAAATCTAATCAATAAAAGCTTAACTCAAAGCAAATATTAAAGAACTATTAAAAGCACATACTGAGTATCGATTAAATATCTAGATTGCTTTAATCCAAAAATCAATAGTATCCAAATCAAATATTAGCCAGCAATCTAAAGAAAATGGTTCCAGGGGGGATATATTATGTTTAGTAAAGCGAGTAATAAGCGTAGTTTATTAAGTTATTCTGGAAATGCAGCATTTAAAAAACGTATTGCACCAAAAATAGCAGCTCATATTGAAAGACCTATTGATGTTTCTTTAAGCGGTGAAGATACCTGTTTAAATAAATGGCTATTGGACAATCTAAGTACCATTCTGCCTATACATATTACTTTAGCGGCAGGTCGGTCCTCAACCCAGAGGCTCGCAAAATCCTATCCTAAAAAGGCTAAATATGAGTAAAGTAAAAATTATATTATCTGATGGTACAGAATTTGAGCATGATTTTGACTGTAATAACCATTATGCCGAGATGTTTCAAATTATCCGTGAAATTATTGGTATTGATTCTCGGGTAAAGTGGTTTAAAGATTTAAAAGATGAATTTTATAATATACAATGCTTCGGCGATGTTAAAGTTGATATTTCTAAAAATAATCCTTGAGAATTATTTATAATAGTAGATTATAAACATCATACAACTTGATATGGAAATGCTTAAAAAATAACTCTCATGGCAGAATGTCTGGATTGCCATGCGCTTTGTATTCGCAATGATGAGTAAGCTATCCGTATAGTATTTTCTGGGTTAAAATATTTGTAAAGGATATGCACAAACCACAGCCAGGAAGGCTTTTAATTATTTGCATTCGTCGTATCGGCGATGTTTTACTTGTTACTCCCTTAATTCGTACCTTTAAAAGGCATTGGCCAAAAGCGAAAATTGATCTTTTGGTTTTTAAAGGTACCGAATCTATACTAAATTCAAACCCCGACATAGAAAACATTATTAGCATCGAAGAACGTCCAGGTTATTTCCAGCATTACCAATTAATAAAAAGAATTTTTCGCGTTTATGATATGGCTGTCTCCACATTGCCTGGAGATAAGGCCACGATTTATGCTTATTTTGCAGCTAACTATCGTGTAGGCATGTTAGGTGCTGATAAGAGTCGCTGGTGGAAACGTCTTTTACTCTCTGAAGCGATAGAATTTGATAATATTTCTACGCATACTGTATTAATGAACTTACGATTGGCAGCAATTTTACAGTTAAATCCTTGCTCAGAAATTGTTATCGCTTGGCAGGAAAAAGATTCTCAAAAAGTAATACAGCTTATTGATATGAATAAAAAATTAGCTATTTTACACCTACGTCCGAAATTTTCTTATAAAGAATGGATTAGAAAAGGTTGGATAGGCCTAGCTAATTGGTTATTGCAAGTCGGATATACGATTGTTTTAACGGGAGATAAAAACGAATCGGAAAAAAAAATGGCGGCTGAACTTTTAGATAAGCTACCAGAGGGTGTTATTAATATGGTGGGCCATTTAAGCTTGAATCAACTCGGTTTCTTATTGAGTAAGGCTAAAGTTTATGTTGGTCCAGATACTGTAGTAACACATATGGCGGCTGCATTAGGCATTCCAACTATGGCGTTATTTGGTCCAAGCAATCCAGTAAAATGGGGTCCTTGGCCTAAAGCATGGGCACTAAGTAATCCATTTATTCGAGTCGGATCTCAGCATAGGAATAATGTTTACTTGATGCAAGGTTCCGGAGTTTGTGTCCCTTGTTTTCAAGAAGGCTGTGATCAACATATTCGAAGTCGTAGCCAATGTTTGGAAAATTTAACTGCCCAACAAGTGATTAGCAAGCTTAGATTGTTAATTAATCAGTAAGATATCCCTCCTTAATAGCATTTTCGCTAGCATATTATTATAAGTGAATAGTATATACTACCGGCTCTCTAGTTTTTTTAAAAGTAAATATGCTAGCTTTAAGTGTGATTGTGATAGTAAAAGATGCAGAAAAAGATATCCAACGCTGTTTGGAATCTGTAAAGTGGGCGGATGAAATTATTATCTTGGATTCAGGAAGCCAAGATAATACGCTAGAAATCTGTCGAGAATATACGCAGACTATTTTTTCCACTGACTGGCCTGGATTTGGAATACAAAAAAATCGAGCTTTAGATAAAGCAAAAGGACAATGGGTGCTATCTATCGATGCAGATGAAGCCTTAAGTTTGGGTTTGATTGAAGAGATAAAAAAGATTATTTCCAATACCGAGGATCAGAATGATGCTTATGCCATTAAAAGAATATCATTTTTTGCTGGAAAAAAGATTCGGTATGGTGATTGGGGCAGAGATAACGTCATAAGGTTATTTCGTCGCTTACCGCATATTCGATTTACACCAGCGATTATCCATGAAAATCTAAGCGGATATTTGCATTTAAGGTATTTGAAACAGGTTATTTTTCATAATACGATGCAAACTATTAGTCAGGTATTAATGAAACTAGAACATTACTCTAGTTTTGGTGCGCAAATGGCTTTCCAACAACGTAAAAAATCCACACTGTTAAGCGCTATTTTGCATGCTGCTTGGTGTTTTATTCGTGGTTATTTATTACGTTTAGGTTTTTTGGATGGCCGTGAAGGTTTTATATTAGCGGTTTCCAATGGTTTAGGTGTTTTTTATCGTTATGTAAAATTAATATATCTTTATGAATTAGGATAAACCATGTCTCGTGATGTGCTAACTTCTTCCCGTCCCCTTAGAGATTATTTTCAACGGCTCAGTCAGATTTTTGCTGTATTGACCGCATTTGTACTGCCACTATCAACGGCTGCGTTGATGATTTTTTTCTCGGCGACTGTGCTTTGCTGTTTATTTGCTGGGAATTGGTATGAAAAATATCTTATTCTGCGTTATAACCCGATGGCGTTGATGTTTGTTTTATTCTTCGCGTTATTTTTAATAGGACTTAGTTATACTAGCGTACAATGGCCGATAGCATTACATACATTAACAAAATATAGTAAATTTTTGCTAGGATTTTTTCTCTTTAGTACATTTCGAGATGAAAAAACCGCTCGTAATGCTTTTTTTGCTTTTTTATTAGCGGCGAGTGTGACACTAGGGCTTTCTTTGCTTAAATTTTTTGGCCATTGGGATTTTTTACATCGTTTTGTTTCTGATTCTGGCGTTTTTAAAGATCATATTTTTACCGGCTTTTTATTAGCATTTACTAGTTATTGTTTTGCTGTATTTGCTTTTTCAATAAAAAATGCATGGCGATGGTTGTTTGCACTATTGTTTTTAATAGCAGCTTATGATGTATTATTTATTAATCTAAGCCGCTCCGGTTATGTGGTGTTATTTAGTTTGTTATTGTTATTGGCCTGGCAACAATATGCTTGGAAAGGTCTATTAGCTGGATTATTAATTTCAATTTTTTTATGTGGCGGTTTATTATTTTTGCCGGCTAATTTTAAAGAACGTTTTAATTTAGCACACAGTGAAATTACGCAATATAAACAAGGAAGTTTTGATACTTCGATAGGCTTACGCTTAGAATTTTATCATAATAGCTTTAAGTTATTAAAAGAACACCCTTGGATTGGAACAGGCACAGGGAGTTTTGCGAGAGATTATTTAGCAGTTGCACAAAATAAACAGTTTGCAACCCGAAATCCTCATAACGAATATCTTAATATTGCTGTTCAATTTGGTTTATTGGGTACTGTTATTTTGTTAAGCATGTTTATTGTGCATGCATGGACCAGTTTTCGTTTGCAAGGCTTGCGCCAATATTTTGCGCAAGCGGTTTTGATATCGATAGCAGTCGGCTCATTGTTTAATTCCTGGCTCATGGATGTCACTCAGGGTTGTTTTTATGTTATTTTTACTGCCTTATTGTTTGCAGGATTTTCATATAAAGAAAAAGATAAAGTTATTTCAAGTACGCGCGGTATTTAAGCCAATTTTTGCGCGAATTCGGTGGCTTCCAGTTATTTGCTTGAGTAAATTAAGATTTATTTGTTCTTTTTCGCGATCATTTTTCTGATGCCATAAATGGATGACGGGCACTGCAAATTTTCCTGATTTACGATAAATCCCAGAGCGAATTAAGCGTATGACTAAATCTGAATCTTCATAGCCCCATCCTATAAAACTTTCGTCAAAGCCATTGATAGTCAGAAAATCTTTTTTCCATAGAGCTAAGTTACAACTTTTTGCCCCTTGCCAATGTTTAGCTGATAATTTGCGTAATCTATTGAATTTAAGACGTATTAAAGGAAAGAGACGATTTGTTTGGCCCTGAAAATAATGCCACAGCCATTGTAAAGAGGTGTTTTTGTAAATGCATATCCCTTCCTTTAGAACGTTAGCGGTAAATTTATTTTCCAGTAGAATGCGGTGGCCAGAAATAAACCAACTAGGCTCAGCTAAGAAGCAGTGTTTTTCAATAAAATCAGGGAAGGGAACACAGTCACCATCAAGAAAAATAAGATAATTATTATCGGCTTGTAATACTGCTTTATTGCGGATTCTAGCCGCTCGAAAGCCTTCATTTTTTTGCCAAACATGCTTCAATAAATAATCAAGTTGTTCTTGTAATTGATCAATTAATAGTCGAGTTTCATCGCTTGAGCCATCATCCGCTATGATAACTTCATCGGGTAATTGCGTTTGTTGATTTAAGCCTAATAAAACTAAACGTAAGGCATCGGGGCGATTGTAGGTAGTCACAATCACAGAAATGCTTGACAACTTTGATCTCATAATACGTCCTTCATCAACGGATTATTATTTACGTTAAATAAACAAAAATTTTAAAGTAATTAAAGTATAATGAGTATATATTTAATCACAAGCTTATGCATTTTAAAAAATAATAGCAGCGAGGGGTGACGCGCAGGCCAATCTTCCGTTTAATTTGAAAAAATTAAGCGGAAGATGCCGAAAGCGGCAGGACTCCGAGCAAGTTAGTTTTTTATGGGTCGCTAACGTCGATATTCATTTTTCTTGGCATTCATTGAATGAAACAGTTACTGTATTCACTATCACGCTTACTCATCGTATTTTTAACGAGTAGTATCGTTTTTTTTGCATTGGTAGTCATTACAGGGCGAATTTTAACCCCTTATTTAAACAAGCAAGCACAGGGAATTTCCAACCTGGCCGGTAAAGCATTGAATAAACCTGTAGAAATTAAACAATTTTATGTGGTATGGCGAGGTTTAACGCCTACATTTCATGGTTCTGGGGTTGTTATTTGGGATGATGATACGCGAACTCACCCTTTATTAAGTGTCAAACAACTTAATATAGATATTGATATTTTGCATAGTTTGCTGAGCGGTAGTATTAAATTAGGCACGATAAATGTAAATGGTATTGAATTAGTGGCGCACCAAACTAAAGATAATCAAGTGGTTTTTTCTGGAATTAGCACTTTATTTAACCAATCTTCTGTATCTAATCCGTATGCTATGAACGAATTAATTACTTGGTTTTTAGCTGAACCAAAATTAAGTTTGGTAAATGTCGGTTTAAAATTTCATCCTAAAACAGGGCCAGTATGGCCAGAAGTGCAGATAAATTTACTATTAAAAAATAGTAGCGATAGACATCAATTAAGTGGCCGATTAGATTTTGTAGAAGAAAAGCCTGCTGAAATAAATTTCAAAGTCGATTTGATTGGATCATCTTCCTCTTTGAATCAGCTGAGCGGTCCTATTTATTTACAGGGTCGGAGCATTTTACTGGATCGATGGTTTAAGCTATGGAAACCAACATTGCAAGTGCAGAGTGTAAAAACAAATTTCAAACTATGGGCCATTTGGCAATCGGATCATTTTAAACAAGTTCAAGGTCTCATTTCTAGTTTACAGGGGGCATCAATAAAAATTAATAAACAACCTGCCATTTCTTTTTCTCCTTTTTCCATGCACATGCTTTGGCAAAATACTCAGCAGGATAATTGGAATATAGATGCTATTTTTAATGATTTCGGTGTACAAGCTTGGCAAAAAATACCAGGAATTCAAGGTTTAGATGCTTATTTGCATATAACTCCTACTATGGGAAAGCTTATTGCATACTCTAACAATTGCAGTCTAGATTTTAATAAACTATTTAAAATGCCGATACATTTGGATAGTTTATCGAGCCAAGTGAATTGGCAGAAAAAAGATGGTAAATGGATAGTCCAAGTTCCAGAATTTGAAATGGCAAATGAAGATATTTCTGTTAACTCACAGTTTTCTTTGTTGATTCCTAAACCTAGCACTCAAACACAGATTAGTTTATTAGCACATGTAAAAATACATAATTCGACGCATATTAGCTATTATTTACCACAAACTTTATTAGGTCCAGAACTTTTACATTGGTTGAGTATGGCTATTAGTAAAGGTTCAGGTTTAGGGAGTTTAGTATTGCAGGGGCCATTAAAGCAATTTCCTTTTGATCAACACAATGGAACTTTTTTGATTGATACCCAGATAAAAGATGCTAATTTAAATTACCAGCGAGCTTGGCCTAGTTTGGATAAAATTAATGGTGAGTTTATTTTTTCGAGTCGACAAATGCAGGTCTTAGTCGATACAGCAGAGTTGCTGGGTACGACATTAAAGAATATAAAAGCCAATATACCGATCATTAAGAAAAATGTACAAGCCGTATTACATATTGTTAGTGATGAGATTAATACTCGTTTAGAAAAAGGCCAAGCTTTTTTAGTGGCTACACCGCTTGCTAGAGGAACATTAAGTCAATTAAAAAATTTAATACTGACAGGTCCTTTGCAGCTTAGCTTGAAAATGGACATACCACTCGAATCAGGAAAACAAAAATTAAAAGTATTGGGTCTAGCGCATATAGAAAATGCGAAATTAAAAATTCCAGCGCATGATATTCAATTAGATAAGTTAACAGGACCTTTCAGTTTTAATCAGGATGGTGTATCGGCAGAAAAATTGACAGGAATTTTATGGAAAAAACCGATAGAATTGGCTATTCATTCTATACCAAACCTGCAGATAACCATTCATTACGATAATATCCTGACCAATTTAAAGCCTGAACAAAATGGCTGGCGTTTCAGTATTGATAATCCAACTATCCAAGGAACAGTTTTGATTCCCAATAGTAATTTACAACCGATCCTAGCCAATTTTGATAGTATCAATTTAGATTCATCGATAGCGTCAAATGAAGTCAATACTTGGAATTTCAAGCAATTACCGAAGATTAACTTAAATGCAAGAGAAGTACGTTATAAGGATATTAATTTTGGAGCAGTGCAATTAAAATTAAATCCCATTTTAAGTGGTGTATTAATTAGAGAATTAAATGCGGGAGATACAAATTACCATCTTATAGCAAGCGGAGCGTGGCATACACAAGAGAATAACTCGACTGAATTAATGGGACAATTAGATAGCGCTAATTTAAGTAATTTTTTACGAAGCTGGGGTTTGCCAGCGAGTATCATCGCAGAACAGGCGCATATGCGATTTAATTTAAATTGGCAGGGGACTCCCTATCAGGTTAGCTTTAGTAAACTCAGAGGTCATTTTTCTTTTAGTGCGAGTAACGGCCAGATTGTTGATATAGGATCCAGTAACGAAGCTAAGTTAAATTTTGGTCGATTGCTTACCTTTTTAAGTATACAAAGTTTAACCAAACGTTTGCAGTTGGATTTCAGTGATTTAAAAACTAAAGGTTTTGATTTTACAAATTTACAAGGCAATTTTATTTTAAGAAATGGTAATGCGATTACTCGCGATGTCACTATAGAAGGGCCAGTTGCTTTGATCCGTATTGCTGGCCGAATAGGCATGTTAAATAAGGACTATGATTTGATTATTAAGGTGGTGCCACATTTTACATCCAGCTTGCCGGTGATAGTTGGTTTGGCGGGTGGTCCGGTCGCCGGTGTTGTTGCGTGGCTAGCCAATGCGGTGTTAGGTTCCACCGTCCAGAAAATTGCTGAAACAGCCTATCATATTACTGGGTCTTGGAGTAAACCCGACGTCGTTAAAACGTCCACTTAAACTATTAAAATAGTTTTACCTAATTCACTTATTACGGTAAATTATCGCTTTTTCCAAAGCGATCTAATTTCACACACAAGGGTGAGTATGTTTGAGCCTAAAAAAAATTATTCTAAATATGCTTATGCGAGAAAAATCACTAAATATAATTTTTTTTATAGTTTAGATTGTCAATCGGGTGAAGGACTGGTTAATTCATTACTTGATGAATTAAGAAATTCTTCTTCTAGGGAATTTAACAAGTATCTCAATTTTTTTTTAAAAAAGTGTATTAACATTAATCGAAGTTTTTCTGATGCAATAACCTTTCTATCAATTTGGTTAGAAAAATCTCCACAAAGGCTTTTAAAAGAATTACAGAATGTAACTCTAATTGATGAGTTGATCAATGAATTGAAAAAAGATTTGAGAAATGAAGCCCGAATAAATGAATTAAGAAAAATGATTGGAATAAAGAAATTAAAAAAGAAAAAGCAAATAGATAAATTGCAACAGTTAAGTTTAAAATCTTTCTTTAATAGGACGGAATATGATCGTGAAGGTAATCAATGGTATTTTCCAAAATTGCTAAAGACCTTTGAAATATTAATAGAACGTGAAAAGATCACTGTAGGTGAGATTTTAGATTATTTATTTGAAGTCTTTGATTTTTTTAGTACACCGGATACTTTTGTTGTAAATATTATTGGCTATGATCGTTTGAAGGCATGTATTGAAGAATGCCCTTCAATTTTTAAACAGGCATTATTGTTAAAAATGAAAGAATTTATTGCGTTAAATCGGATGGATATAGGTTTGCGTAGCTATAGATATTTAAAAAAAGAAGTAGAAGATATGGGCTTAATTTTATTTTTAAAAAAACCTTATTTTTATTCTTCTTCTCCTGTAGAACGCTATACTTTATCTTATCGATCCAATTACTTTAGGGAAAATAGTGGCTATTAAATTTTCTGGGATTAGTAAAATTGCATCCTGACTTCAGCTAAGATAGGATGACGAGCATGATAAAGAATAACCTTACTTTAGCCTGTGAAACGCTGTTAGACCCTGCTGGATTGACTGAAAATCAGTTACAAGTGATTTTAGGTCGTTTATTAACACCAAAAGTTGATATGGCGGATCTTTATTTTCAAGTCAGTCAGTTAGAGAGTTGGGTATTAGAAGATAGTATCGTTAAAAACGGTAGTTTTAATATCGAACGTGGCGTGGGTGTACGCGCTATCAGCGGGGACAAGACAGGTTTTGCTTATTCAGATGATATTGTATTACCCGCTTTAGAATCAGCGGCTACTATGGCTGCGAGTATTGTTAGAGCGGGGCAGCATGGCCAAATCCACGTTTGGCAGAAAAATCCACTTTTAAAGCCTTTATATCAACCGATTAATCCTATTTCTTCCTGGACCGAACAAGAAAAATTAAGCTTACTTCGTCAAGTCGATGAAGTGGCGCGTACTTGTGATCCGCGCATTAAACACGTCAACGTTAGTTTAATAGGGACACAGGAAGTAGTCCTAGTGATTAATAGTGATGGTTGTATGGCCGCTGATATTCGTCCGCTAGTACGTTTAAATATTAGTGTTATAGCTGAGGATAAAGGTTTGCGTGAACAGGGATTTGCTGGGGGAGGTGGCAGAACCGATTATAGCTGTTTTATTAAAGATCAGGTGGCAACAGACCTAGCAAAAGAAGCAGTCCGTTTAGCACTTCTGAATTTAGATGCAGTAAAAGCGCCTGCAGGCACCATGCCAGTTGTGTTAGGACCTGGCTGGCCGGGGGTTTTACTACATGAAGCGGTGGGTCATGGCTTGGAAGGGGATTTCAATCGAAAAGGCAGTTCAGCATTCTCAGGTCGAATAGGTGAGCGTGTTGCCTCAGCGGGTTGTACCGTAGTTGATGATGGAACAATTCCTTATCGACGTGGATCACTGACTATCGATGACGAAGGTACGCCTACACAGCGAACCGTTTTGATAGAGAAAGGTATTTTAAAAGCCTATATGATGGATAAGTTAAATGCACGTTTGATGGGAATGCAATCAACAGGAAATGGTCGTCGCGAATCGTTTGCACATTTACCGATGCCGCGCATGACGAATACCTATATGTTGCCAGGGCCTTATATTCCAAAAGAAATTATTATGACGGTAAAAAAAGGACTTTATGCAGTTAATTTTTCAGGTGGACAGGTGGATATCACTTCCGGAAAATTTGTATTTTCTGCCTGTGAAGCGTATTTAATTGAAAATGGTCAAGTGACACGACCCGTTAAAGGAGCGACTTTAATTGGCAATGGACCCGATGTGCTGAAGCAAGTTTCCATGATAGGCAATGATCTCAAATTAGATAGTGGCATTGGTAGTTGTGGTAAAGAGGGTCAGAGCGTTCCAGTCGGTGTGGGACAACCTACGTTAAAAATCGATGCTTTAACAGTAGGTGGCACAGCCATTTAATCAAGAAAAGATATGACAGAACAACATACATCACAATATCCTACAGGTTTTTATAGTTATCGACGTTTATTGCATTACCTTCGCCATTATTGGGGTTGGTTTTTATTAGGTATCATTGGGACTATTTTATTAGCTAGTACGGATGCTGGGCTTATTTGGTTTTTAAAACCGTTACTTAATAAAGGTTTTGTCGATAAAGACAAGCACTTTATACACTATATCCCTTTTATTTTAATCTTTGCTTTTTTATTGCGTGGTGTAGCTAATTTTTCTTCCAGTTATTGCTTAGCACGTGTTGCAAGAAGTGTCGTGATGAATATACGACAAGACATACTCATTAAATTATTACGTTTACCTGCTAAATTTTATGATACGACGACATCCGGTCAATTACTTTCGACAATTATTTACAATGTAGATCAAGTTGCCAATGCGAGTACCGATGCTTTAATCACTTTAGTGCAAGAAAGTTTTTTTGTACTGGGATTGATTGCTGTGATGTTAATGGCGAGTTGGCAATTGAGTCTATTATTTTTTATTACCGTTCCAACCATGATTTGGATTGCGCGCTATTCCAGCCGTCGTATGCGGAGTTTGAATAATGCGGTTCAAGAATCGATGAGTGAAATGACACAAATTGCAGAAGAAGTTATCGATGGCTATAAAGTGATTCGTACGTTTGGCGGTGAAGAATATGAAATTAAAAAATTTAAAAAGTTATTAGCCAGGAATCGATTTCGTGAATTAAAAGTGGTGGTGACCAACTCTCTTGCTAGTTCAGGTGTACAACTTATCGCTGGCGCCATTGCTGTAGTGACTATTTATTTAGCCATTTCACATTTGACACATATTACCGCAGGGGGATTTACTTCGATGGTAGGTGCCATGCTGCTGTTGTTAAAACCGATGCGTAATTTAGCCGCGGTCAATAGCATCATTCAGCGCGGGATTGCTGCAGCAGGCAGCATTTTTAATTTATTAGATGAAAAAAATGAATTAGATGAAGGTATACACACACTCGGCGTTCTTAAAGGTTGTTTAGAATATCGAGGAGTAAGTTTTGCCTATTTATCCGAACAGCCTGTTTTACAAGATATCAGTTTTAAAATTAATCCAGGTGAAACTATTGCCTTAGTTGGGCGCTCAGGTAGTGGAAAATCTTCATTAGTGAATTTACTACCGCGTTTCTATGATAACTATTTAGGAAAAATTTTAGTAGATGGCGTCGATATTCGTGAATTAAAGCTTAAAGATTTGCGTAGTCAATTTGCTTTAGTATCCCAGCACGTTACATTATTTAATGACACTATTGCACATAATATTGCTTATGGACAGTTAAGTAATATCAGTGAATCGATGATTATACGAGCAGCTAAGGCGGCTCATGCCATGGAGTTTATTGAACAATTACCGCAAGGTCTTAATACTTTAATTGGTGAAAATGGTGTGTTACTATCAGGCGGTCAAAGGCAACGGATTGCAATCGCACGCGCTTTACTTAAAAATTCCCCATTTTTAATTTTAGATGAAGCAACCTCTGCATTAGACACTGAAGCTGAGCGTCATATACAGGCGGCATTAGAAGAGCTTATGTATAATCGCACCACATTGGTAATTGCGCATCGGCTTTCAACAGTAGAAAAGGCAAAACAGATTTTAGTTTTAGATGCAGGCCATATCGTAGAAAGAGGCACACACCAAGAATTACTCGAAAAAAATGGCTATTACGCCAAACTTTATAGTATGCAGTTTCGAGATTAATTTACTCGTCTAAAATAATAATTTATTTAAAGGATGAGGAAATCATCACCGATAATGATTATTTAAATGGATTTTCTTTGAATAAATTGAAAAAGTATCCTCAATTATTAATCCCTATTTTATTAGGAATTGCAGCATTTATTTTAGTTACTGGAGGGAAAATTATATGGCCTACTAATATCAATTGGTTGTTTCTACATGGTGATATGGCGGATGGTTTATTTGCATGGCAATACTTTAGACACACACCTCTTTTACAAAATCCTTTAGGCGCCAATTATCCCTATGGTATGGGAATGGGTGGGTCGATAATCTATGCCGAGCCATTACTTATTTTTGCTTTGCCTTTTAAAATTTTTTCTAATTTATTGCCAACACCCTTTCAATATACCGGATTATGGATATTGGTATGTTTTATTTTGCAAGCTATTTTTTCATGGAAATTGCTGGGAAAGATAACCAAAAATTCTTGGTTAAAATCTTTAGGAAGTATTTTTTTTATTTTAGCACCTCCTTTTTTATGGAGACTTCATGGACATCCACAATTCTTAGGTCAGTGGTTAATTTTAGCGGCAATACTTCTATATCTTTCATCCTATTATAAATACTCTTTTTGGCTTATTTTACTGATTATAAGCAGTTTAGTTCACCCTTATTTTCTCTTTATGATCCTAGCTTTATGGAGTGCAGATTTAATACACCGTAAAATTTCAAACGAATTAACTATCCAAAAAATAATAAAGCAGATTTTTTTAACTGTCTTAATTCTTGCTTTGGTTATGTGGCAGGCAGGATATTTTATGGTACATAAGGGACTAATTATGGAAGGTTTAGGGTATTACAGAATGAACCTATTATCATTTGTTGACCCCTCAGATATTAACTTTGACAGCTGGTCTCAGGTTTTAAAGAAACTACCACACACTCCAGGAGATTATGAAGGATTTAGTTTCCTAGGTTTAGGTATAATAATTTTAGGGTTATTAGCGATCATAAAACTATTCGTGGAGAAATTTTTTTTAAAGTTTAAACAAATACTCCCTTTAGTAATTGTTGTTTTTTTACTCATGATATTGGCCCTATCAAACCGGATTGTTATTGGTCAACATGAACTTTTACAATACTCACTACCAGAGGTTGCTGGGATGTTCCGCGCTACTGGTCGAATGGTCTTACCACTTTATTATCTTATTTACTTAGGAATTCTTTATTTAATTATTAGATGTTATCGAACCTATGCAGCTATTATTTTAATTTTAATTTGCTTAATTATACAAGTTTCAGATTCATCCAAAATATATTTACATTTTAGAAATTGGCTAGGTCAACCCAAAGCGCATGTTACTTTTTTAAAGTCACCTATCTGGATTAAAATATCAAAAAAATATCAAAAAATCATCTACACACCCCCACAATTTTACCCAAGTGATTGGGTTCCTTTAGTTTATTATGCGGCTTTTAATAAGCTAAGTATCAATATAGGATACTTTGCTCGAGTGGATTTTGAGAAATTAATCAAAGCTAAAAATGATCTAGTGAATGATGTTTTTCTAGGCAAGCTTGATAAAAATGCGTTATATATTATTAAAGATGAAAAAATACGAAGAATTATCGTTAATACTCAAATGAATCTCCCTTATAAAGTAAGCGAATCTGACGGATTTTCTCTTTTATTACCTAACTGGGGTGAAAGCTCTACAGAAAAAGAAAAAATACTTTGGGCTAAATATCCTTTATATAAACTAGGTATACCTATTTATTTTCGGACTTTGGAAGATAATTTTAAAGATTATGTAACTTTAATCAAAGGGTGGAGTACTCCTGAAGGAAAAGGAACTTGGACTGATGGCAGTCAATCTACATTATTAGTAAAACTTACTAAAAAAACAACCTCTAATTTAATACTATCGGTGGATGCTTTACCTTTTATTAATATAAAGCATCCTACTTTAGTAGTTGATATAATAGCAAATCATCAATTTATAGGGAAATTAACTTACGAGATTAAAAATTATGCTGATATTAGGAGAGTCGAAATTCCTAGCTCAATTATTGGGAGTAATAATTTATTAGAAATTCAATTTAAATTTAAAAATGCTATTTCGCCCTTTAAGCTTGCTCTAAGTCCTGATACTCGTACTTTAGGGCTTTTTATTTCATCTTTAACCTTGAATTAAACAGTTGTTTTGGAAATGACTCAGTGTATTCATAAATGAAAAAATTAAATGAAATTAATATTTATTTTCATATAAAATTATTATCAAGGAGTGATTTTAAGCATGGAAAGTGTTTATTTTTCTATAAAATTATCAGTTGTAGTGCCTGTTTATAATGAAGAGAAAAATATTATTCCATTTTTACAACGTATACTTTTGAGTTTGAAAAATATAGGAGTAAATTATGAAATATTATTTTGTCTTGATCCTTCTTCAGATTGTACCGAAAGAATTATTAAAGAGCAGATGCAGCATAACCCATCAATCAAATTAATAATATTCTCAAGAAAATTTGGACAGCCTGCCGCAACCATTGCAGGTATTTTAAATTGTAAAGGAGATGCGTGTGTAGTAATCGATGTTGATTTACAGGATCCGCCAGAATTAATTAAAGAGTTGTATAATAAATTGAATGAGGGTTATGATGTTGTCTATGCAACAAGACGATCGAGGCAGGGAGAACCATGGATTAAAAAAACTATTGCGTATTTAGGGTATATGTTAATTGCTAAATTAAGTGAAGTACCTATTCCGCGCAATACAGGTGATTTTCGAATTATGACTCGTCGAGTCATTGAGGAATTGCGTCAACTACATGAGAAACATGGTTTTTTAAGAGGATTGGTTGCTTTTGTAGGTTTTCGACAAACTTTTATTGAATTTGATAGAGAGCCTCGGCTGTTCGGAAAAAGTAATTATAATCGTTATGTCGGTGCACTTAAGCTTGCAGTAAATGGCCTTATTAGTTTTAGCACTCGTCCATTACAAATAATGTCTATAATGGGTTTTTTTATTGCATGTTTTGGATTTTTTTTAGGAGGGTTTTTTTTATTACAAAAAATTATTGGGGTTAATTTAACACCAGGATTATCTGTCACAATTTTAGCAATAACATTTTTTTCAGGTATTCAATTATTATTTTTAGGCTTAATGGGTGAATATGTTGGCCGTATTTATGAGGAAGTTAAGCGTAGGCCTATGTATATTATCGATGCTATGATCGAAAGAAAAAATACTAGCTTGGCTGAACTAAAAGAAAGAGTCGAATAAATGTTTTTTTAAATGGATTTTTAAAGTGATTTTTTTTGTAACCGGCTGTGCAGGGTTTATTGGAAGTCATTTAGTTGATCGTCTATTAATGCAAGGACACGAAGTCGTTGGTTATGATAATTTATCAACTGGATTTTTAGAATTTTTACAAATAGCAGAACAATTTTCTTCTTTTAAGTTTGTTCAAGGAGATTGCCTAGATAAAAAAACTTTACTAGCAAATGTTCCTTCGCATTGTAACGGAGTATTTCATTTTGCTGCTAATGCCGATGTAAAAGATGGAATTAAGCATACCGAAAAAGATTTACAGCAAAATACGATTGCTACCTTTAATGTGTTAGAGGCTATGCGTATTAATGGCATAAAAAAAATAATTTTTTCTTCTACAGGGTCTGTTTATGGAGAAGCAGATATCATTCCAACACCTGAAAATGCGCCTTTTCCGATACAAACATCACTCTATGGTGCTTCGAAAATAGCTGCCGAAGCTTTAATTCAAGCTTATAGCGAAGCCTTTAACATACAGTCCTATATTTTTCGCTTTGTATCAATTTTAGGTGAACGTTATACGCATGGTCATGTTTTTGATTTTTACCGGCAGTTAGAAAACAACCCTACACAATTAAAAATTTTAGGTGATGGAAATCAATCTAAATCTTATTTATATGTACAAGATTGCATCGATGCTATTATTTTAGCGCAAAAAAAATCTAATAAAAAAATAAATATATTTAATTTAGGTACTGATCATTACTGTCAGGTCAAAGACTCGGTTACTTGGATCTCTAATGAGTTAGGTGCTACACCTGAATTAAGTTATGCAGGAGGTAAAAAAGGATGGATAGGTGATAATCCATTTATATTTCTAGATTGTAGAAAAATTCGTGAGCTGGGATGGCAACCGCAATTTACTATTCAGCAGAGCATCATTAAAACACTGGATTATTTAAGGAAAAATATTTGGTTAATGGAGGCTAGAGTATGAAAGTGGCTGTAGTCGGTTTATGGCATCTTGGCTGTGTTACAGCAGCTTGTCTTACTAAATTCGATCATACAGTGATTGCTTATGATGAAGATTCTCAACTTATTACTCATTTAAAACAAGGGTTCGCACCCATCTATGAACCGGGCTTAACTGAACTTATGAGTATTGCGAAAAATTCAAACGCATTACATTTTACTAATGATCCTTCTGATCTCAAGGATCTTGATATAATTTGGATAGCTTATGATACTCCCGTTAACGAATTGGGTCAGGCTGATGTGCATAAAATAAAAAATAAAATAATAAAATTGTTTCCATATTTTAAGAATAATGCATTAATTATTATTTCTTCTCAAATACCAGTAGGAACTACGCAAGAAATAACGAATATTTTTCAGAAAAGTTATGAAGGTAAGCAGATTGATTTTATTTATTCTCCAGAAAATTTACGCCTCGGTAAATCGATAGATTTATTTTTGCATCCAGATCGTATTATTATGGGTATTCGTTCTGAATTTAATAAGGTTATTATTGAGAATCTATTACATCCTATAATCGATAAGATAATTTGGATGTCTATTGAATCGGCAGAAATGACTAAACATGCTATCAATGCTTTTTTAGCAACTTCTATTGTATTTATTAACGAATTAGCAGTTTTATGCGAATATTTTGGTGCGGATGCTAATTCGGTAGCGTCGGGATTAAAGAGCGATGTACGAATAGGAGCTAAGGCTTATTTAACACCAGGAGGGGCATTTTCTGGAGGAACTTTAGCTAGAGATGTTAATTATTTATTGCAAACAAGTGAAAAAAATCACGTTGCCACTGATTTTTTTAAAGCGATTCTATTAAGTAACCAGAGGCATGAAAACTGGCTGCAAAAAAAAATAACTGAAAATTTTTCAAAATTAAAAGGAAAAAAAGTGGCCATTTTAGGTTTGGCCTATAAAGATGGAACTGATTCTTTAAGACATTCTATCGCTATTAAAGTTAGTTTGTGGTTGAGCTCAAAAGGTGCAATCGTCAATGCCTATGATCCTGCCATACAAAATTTAATACCTGAATTGCAACAATTTATTAATTTGCAAAAAAATATAGAATCTGTTCTTTATGAATCCGATGTAATTATTGTTGGAACTGAAAATCCAGAATTTATGAAGATCCAAATGGAACAATTAGATACGGAACGACGGGAACTTTATATATTTGATATGAGTGGTTTTTTAAGTAAGCAACTAGAGAGTAAAAAATCCATTAAATATTTTAGAGTAGGATGTAATAATGAAGTTATTCAATAAAAATGCCATTATTAGTGGTGCGAGTAAAGGTTTAGGAGCGGCGATTGCACGAGCCTATGTGCAGGCTGGTGCAAATGTAGTGATTTGTGCGAGAAATAAAAATCAACTTTTAGAAAAACAAGCTGAATTACAAGCAATTTCTTCAGTTAATACCAAAATCATTGCTATTCCTGCTGATGTTGCTTCACCTGAGCAAGTAGAACATTTAATTAAAACAGCTGAAGAAAAATTAGGTGGAATAGATATTTTAGTTGCAAATGCTGGAATTTATGGACCTAAAGGGCCGCTTGAGGCGCTTGATTGGCAAGCATGGAGTGATGCAATAGATATTAATTTAAAAGGTACGGTTCTGCAATGTCGGGCTGTTATTCCTTTGTTTAAAAAACAAAAAAAAGGAAAAATTATTATCTTATCTGGAGGTGGGGCAACTAAACCGATGCCCAACTTTAGTGCTTATGCTGCTTCTAAGGCAGGTGTTGTGCGTTTTTCGGAAACACTTGCTAGCGAGTTGCAACCCTTTAATATTGATGTCATGGCTATTTCTCCGGGTGCGCTAAATACAGGGTTTTTAGATGAAGTGTTAAACGCTGGACCAGAAAATGTAGGGCATAAATTTTACCAAGTCTCTATTGAGCAAGCAAAAAATGGAGGATCTTCGCCAGAATTAGCGGCAGAGTTATCTGTATATCTTGCTTCAGATGCAGCAGATGGTATTACTGGAAAATTGATTAGTGCTGTCTGGGATCCATGGAGCAATTTGCATGAGTATTATCCTGAAATTGCTATGACAGATATTTATACCCTACGTAGAATTAAGCCTGAAAACCGTAAAAAATATGAGGAAAAAATATCATGAATGTTGCTATTATTGGTTGTGGTTTGATTGGCAATAAGCGGGCTCGTTATTTGAATGGCGGTTGTTTGGTATATTGTGTGGATAAAAATCTTCAAAGAGCACAAGCTTTAGCTGCTCAAGTAGGTTGCCAGGTTTTATTAAGCTGGCAAGAAGTGATGACGAAACCCGAAGTCGATATTGTTATTATAGCTACAACACATGAAGTATTAACTGAAATTAGTTTGGCTGCTATCAAAGCAGGTAAACATGTATTAATTGAAAAACCAGGAGCTCGGTGCAGTAAGGAATTAGAACCTGTTATAAACGCAATGGAAAGGTCTGATATGGTAGTAAAGGTAGGGTTTAATCACCGTTATCATAAAGCATTGTCGAAAGCGTATGAAATAGTTCAAACAGGGGAGCTGGGTGAATTAATGTTTATTAGGGGTCGTTATGGACACGGGGGTCGAATAGGTTACGATAAAGAATGGCGTTCGATTCCGAAGTTATCCGGTGGTGGTGAATTACTTGATAAGGGAATACATTTAGTTGATTTGTCACGTTGGTTTTTAGGCGAATTTGAAGAAGTAGATGGTTTTGCACATACTTATTATTGGGATAGACCAGTCGACGATAACGGGTTTATTTTATTAAAAACAGCCGCAAAACAAACTGCTTTCCTTCATGCAAGCTGCACAGAATGGAAGAATTTATTTTCTTTTGAAATTTACGGTAAAAAAGCTAAATTAGAAATTCAAGGTTTAGGTGGCAGTTATGGTATAGAGCGTTTAAGTTACTATAAAATGCTTCCTCATATGGGACCGCCAGAAACCTGTATTTGGGAATATCCTATGGGCGATAATTCTTGGCAACATGAGTTTACTGCATTATTAGAAGATATTAAGCATCGACGTCCAGCCAATCCTGGATTGCGCGATGCACATGCTGCTTTAACTATTGTTGAAAAGGTTGCACAAGGATCGGGTTATGCTTATCACACGTAGTCCTTTAAGAATTTCTCTCGGTGGTGGTGGAACAGATTTACCTTCATATTACCAAGAACACGATGGTTTTTTGATTGCAGCAGCGATTGATAAGTATGTTTACATAACTTTACACCAAACTTTTGTGGAAGAATTAATAATTAAGTATTCCAATTTAGAAAAAGTTATTAATATTGATGATATTCAACATCCTATTATCCGAGAATCTTTGAAATTTATAGATATAGAAGCGAGTCATTTGGAAATTTCCAGTATGGCCGATATACCTGCGGGCACAGGGTTGGGATCCTCGGGTAGTTTTACTACCGCACTTTTGAAAAATCTTCATGCTTTTAAAAAGAATTTAGTACATCCTCAGGATTTAGCTGAACAAGCCTGTCATATTGAATTAAAACGTTTGGGGGAACCTATTGGAAAACAAGACCAATATATAGCGGCTTACGGTGGATTGACTTGCTTCGAGTTTTTATCAGAAGGTACAGTTAATGCTTCCCCATTAAAAATAGCATCCGATACACTTTTCCAGCTTGAGGATAATTTACTATTATTTTTCACCGGATACTCACGTTCAGCCTCTACTATTCTTAAGGAACAGGATGAGAAAAGCAAAAATAATGATCAACAGATGATGGAACATCTACATTTTATAAAAGAAATAGCTTTCGAAAGTAGAGAGGCTTTAGAAACAGGGGATTTAGTTGAATTTTCTGCTTTGATGAATAAGCATTGGGTTCATAAACAGAATCGATCTAAAAAAATGAGTAATGAAAAAATTACGCAATGGTATGACTTAGCACTTAAAAATGGTGCTTTAGGTGGAAAATTAATTGGTGCTGGTGGAGGAGGTTTTTTGATGTTTTTTGCAAATGATAAAGTTCGTTTACGCCGAGCTATGCGTGCAGCAGGTTTGCAGGAAGTCCGATTTCGGTTTGACTTTGAAGGCACTAAATTAATCGCTCAATCTTGAATGAGTAAATTATTTCCTATCGTAATTTTAGCAGGTGGACTAGCTACTCGCTTAGGTTTGCTTTCACAAACTACTCCTAAATCTTTGATATTAGTTGATAGGGAACCCTTTATTTTTTATCAATTACGTCTACTAAAAAGTCAAGGCTTCGAAAGAGTGATTTTATGTATAGGTTATTTAGGAAATTTAATTCAGAAATATGTAAAAGATGGTAAACAATTTGGTTTATCCGTAACTTATTCGGAGGATGGCGAGCAATTGTTGGGCACAGCCGGTGCTCTCTATAAAGCCTCATCTTTATTAGATGAAGATTTTTTTGTTTTATATGGTGATAGTTATTTAATGATAAATTATAAAAATGTTCAGGAATTCTTTGAACAACAAAATAAACCTGCTTTAATGACCATTTTTAAAAATAATGATAATGGAGATATCAGTAATATTGAATTTAGTAATAATGAAATTATTAAATATGATAAAAAAAATAAAACAGTTTATATGAACCACATTGATTATGGCTTGTCTTTATTTAAAAAAAATATTTTTTCTAGTACCGATTATTTTCATGATTTAACTGATCTTTATAAAAAATTATTAACAGAAAATCAATTAGCTAGTTATGAGGTTTTTCAACCTTTTTATGAAATAGGTTCAGTCAATGGCTTAAATGAATTTGAAAAATTCGTTATACAAAGGAAAGTATTTGTATGATCGATAGTGTAAAATGGCCAAAAAATTTTCCAGAGTTAACTGAAGAGCAAAAATGGATACGTGACGATTTTGTAAAATATTTATATACTATTTTTCCTAATAAATTTTCATTTTTGGAACGTTTTAATAATAATTACATCATTAAAAATAGACCTTTAGCTTTTACTAAAACTTTAGAAATTGGTGCTGGATTAGGTAAGCATATATTTCATGAAAATCTTTCCGGTTCACAACGGGAAAACTATGTTGCTCTTGAATTAAGAGAAAATATGGCTGAAGGGATACGCAATAACCACCCAGATATTCAAGTATGGGTGGGTGATTGTCAAGAAAAAATTCCTGCGCAAGATCAAGAATTTGACCGAATCATTGCATCGCATGTATTAGAGCATCTTCCAAATTTACCAGAAGCAATTAAAGAAATTTATCGAGTTTGCCATAAACAGCACGGAATTTTTTCCGTGGTAATTCCTTGTGAAGGAGGATTTGTTTATTCAATTGGAAGAAAAATCTCTATCCAAAGAATCTTTGAAAAAAGGTATCAACAACCCTATAAATGGTTTATAGAACGAGAACATGTCAATGTGCCTCAAGAAATTTTAGATGAAATTTCGCCTTATTTTAAGTTAGTATCACGTGAATTTTTTCCATTAAAATTCTTACCCTATACGTGGTGTAATATTTCTATAGGGCTGAATTTTCGGCCTAAGCAGTATTTTGAACTTGAAATTTAGTTTTTTTATTCAATGTAAATGGATTTTATATGTTTGCAGAAAAATTTCTCACTGAAACGAAACTGATTATTGATAGATTAAATTTAAAATATATTGAACAGATAGTAGATTTATTATTAGAGCTTAGACAGATAAGAGGTCGCCTATTTTTTTTAGGTGTGGGTGGTAGTGCGGCGAATGCTTCGCATGCAGTGAATGATTTTAGAAAAATCGTAGGGATAGAGGCTTACACTCCCACCGATAACATCTCTGAGTTAACAGCACGCGCCAATGATGATGGCTGGTGTTCGGTTTTTTCAAACTGGTTAGCAGCAAGTCATTTGTCTGCCAAGGACATGTTATTTGTTTTGTCTGTGGGTGGAGGTGATTTAGTAAAAAACATTAGTCCTAATCTTGTTGCTGCTTTAGATTATGGAAAACAACAAGGTTCTAAAATAGTCGGTATTTTAGGCAGAGATGGAGGTTATACTGCAGAGCTTGCAGATGCCTATGTATTAATTCCTACGGTCAATAGCGATCATATTACTCCACATGCTGAAGCCTTTCAGGCAGTGATATGGCATTTAATGGTGGCACACCCAAAGTTAAAAGCAATAACTACAAAATGGGAATCAGTGATGGCATAAATTCGTCAATTTATCGTCGCGAGCACAAAAAATATTGTCTGTCATTGCGAGCGCTGTAGTGAGTGGCAATCTAGACTTTCTCTCGCCATGAAAATGTTCTTTTTCTTCAGTTAAGGAGTCGACAGGATGAAACTCAAAGATTTAGCGATTAAATTATTCGCTGATGGAGCAGAGATTGTAACCATGTTGGATTTATATAAAAATCCTTTGATTAAGGGCTTTACTACCAATCCTACCTTAATGAAAAAATCTGGTATTACAAATTACCGAAAATTTGCGTTAGAAATTTTACAGGTGATTTCCGATCGACCTATTTCGTTTGAAGTGTTTTCAGATGAGCTGGTTGAAATGAAACGCCAAGCATTGGCTATCAATGACTGGGCAGAAAATGTTTATGTTAAAATCCCTATCACGGATAGTTATGGTAAATTTACTTTCAAATTGATTGAAGACCTTGCTCAGCAAGGTGTCAAACAAAATGTAACCGCGTTAACTACGTTAGAGCAAGTAGTGCAAGTGAGTCTGGCGTTAGGGACCAATACCCCAGCGTATATTTCGGTATTTGCTGGTCGGATTGCTGATACCGGTGTTGACCCAGTACCCTTGATGGCTAAAGCGGTTGAGCTTTTAAAAGATAGGCCCAATCAAGAGTTAATTTGGGCAAGTCCTAGAGAAGTGCTTAATATTATTCAGGCTGAAAATAGTCATTGTCATATTATCACCTTGTCTAATGATATTTTGAAAAAATTAGATTGGATCGGTAGAGATTTAAACGAAGTTTCTTTGGCAACTGTAAAAATGTTTAGAAATGATGCCATTGAGGCTGAGTTTGTATTATAAAAAAATGAGATATAAAAAATGTTTGATATACTCTCTGCAGGACTTGTTTTTTGCATTACAATTTTCTGTATTGTTTTATTGCGCCCATTAGCATTGCGCCTCGGTCTAATTGATACACCGGATATTCGCAAACATCATCAAGGAAATATTCCTTTAATCGGTGGTTTGGCAATGTTGATGGGCCTACTAGTTGGTTTGTTAACTTTACCTATTTCATTGCAGCAATATCGAAGTTTTATTGCTGGATCGGCTTTGTTAGTCTTTGTCGGTTTATTAGATGATTTTCGCGAACTTTCCCCAAAAAGTCGTTTTTTTGCACAAATTGCTGCAGTCTTGCTCATGCTTTTTTGGGGGAAGGTTTATATTACGCATTTTGGGAATCTTATTTTTTTTAAAGATATTTACTTGGGATATTATACGAGCTTATTAGTTACGCTGATTGCTGGCTTGGGAATTATAAATGCCATTAACATGATAGATGGTGTGGATGGTTTGGCTGGAACTTTAGTTTTAGTGGAATTAACCTTATTAATTTGTTGTGCGATTATTATACAACATTTTGCAGCAGCTACTATCTTGCTGTTATTGGCAGCTAGTGTGTTAGGTTTTCTTTGGTTTAATTTTCCTTTTCCTGGTCGCATACATGCGCAGATATTTATGGGCGATGCTGGGAGTATGTTGCTAGGATTTAGTCTCGTATGGTTTTTAATTGAACTTTCACAAAGCAATTTTCAACCGATAACTCCCGTGACGATGTTATGGATCATGTCGATGCCATTATTTGATGCGACTGCGGTGATGCTTTATCGGTTAATAAAAGGACAATCCGTTATTTTTTCAGACAGACAACATGGTCATCATTTACTATTAGCATTAAAGTTTTCTCCTTTACAAATTAATATCCTTTTGGGTAGTACAAATTTTGTATTAGGTTTGGTTGGTCTTTGTGCTTTTTATTATCAATTTAATGAAAGCATTATGTTTATCAGTTTTTTAATACTTTTTATTTTTTATTTTTTTATTGTCAATTATTGTCGCAATTTGATAATAAAGAAATCAAACTAGTTTATTTTTTGTGCATTTATTTACTGAAGTTTAAAAAATACTTGCATTCTTTTGCAATTATGTATAAAAACTAAGTGTCACTAGCTATTCTATAGTGTAATGCTATAGACAGTGGATTAGTGGCAGAAAAATTTTTCTTATCCATTTTTATACAGGGGATAGATGATCATGATCATGAAAAAGTCAGGTTTAGTTATTGCTGCCGCTGCTGCTGCTATATTATTATCAGGTTGTGCAACCGGTGCGCGAAACATTCCAGAAAATACACCTATTTGTGAAACACCATGTGCACCACCTTGCACGCCTCCATGTAATACATGTAAATGTATGAGCCGATGCAAGCAAGTATGTCCTCCAAAATGCAGAAGACATCACCACCACCATCGTCGCTGCAGAACTGCTGAAAATGCAACCAGCCAAATGAATGGTTAATTATAATGAATTAAATGTCTGTTCATTAGACATATAGCTGTGTACAATAAGGCCGCGTATTTATACGCGGCTTTTTTTGTTGCTAAAAGATTTTTTATGGTTAATACCTGACAATGGATGCTTTTTTAGGTTTTGGTCTTGGTTTACGTCCACAACATTATTCTTATATTTTGGAACATTGGCCTAAAGTAGATTGGTTTGAAGCGATTACCGAAGATTATTTAGTGCCAGGTGGTAAGCCACTCTATTATCTTAATCATATACGCGAACACTATCCATTAGTTATGCATGGTGTTTCATTGTCAATAGGAAGTTGTGATCCACTCAATACAGAATATTTAAAAAAAGTAAAAATTCTGGCTGATAAAATACAGCCGGTTTGGATTTCCGATCATTTATGTTGGACAGGGATATCCGGCTTAAATATGCATGATTTATTGCCGTTACCTTACACTGAAGAAGCATTGAAACATGTGGTTGATCGTATTAAACAAGTACAAGATTTTTTAGGTCGACAGATCTTATTAGAAAATGTTTCAAGTTACATAGAATATTGTGATTCTAATGTAACCGAATGGGAATTTTTAACAGCGATAGCTGAACAAGCAGACTGTTTTATCTTACTTGATATTAATAATATCTATGTCAGCTCTGTCAATCATCATTTTGATCCATTAGACTATTTAAATGCGATCCCTCAACATCGAGTACGCCAGTTCCATTTAGCAGGACATAAAAATTGTGGAGATTATATTATTGATACGCATGATGCACCCATTATCGATGAAGTTTGGTCTCTGTATGCGCAAGCAATAAAAAGATTTGGTAGAGTGGCTACGATGATAGAGCGTGATGATGATATACCGGAATTTCCAGTTTTATTCGCCGAATTACAACAGGCTAAAAAGATAGCAAAAAACATTTGGAAAGAAAATGTCTGCATTAGCTAATTTGCAACAAGTATTGCAAACCCATTTACTGCGAGAAGATGAGCAAATTTTAAGTCGGCTCGTATTGCCGGTAAAAGGGACAGTACAGGAACGCTTAGCAGTATACAGCAATGCTTATGTTTGGCGCCTAGTAGACGCTTTGGATCAAGAATACGGCTTATTAGCTAAGCTATTGGGCGATGAAGCTTTTATCGAGCTGGCAGAAGCCTTTATTGATGTTTATCCATCTCAATTTTATTCAATAGCAAAGTTTAGCGAACCATTAGCACAATTTTTAGTCGAGTATGCACCTTATTCTGAACAGCTCCATTTGAGTGAACTAGTACAATTGATTAAGGCTTTAATTACTAGCTTAGAAGCCGCAGATGCTCCTTACTTAAATTTTGAGGCATTAGCCAATGTTGCTGAACAAAATTGGCCATCCTTATGTTTTAAATTTCATCCTTCAGTACAATATTTTAGCTTTAATTATAATAGTTATGAGATATGGAAGGCCTTAGTTCAAGAAAAATCTGTACCAGAAGTACAGATGACTAAGAATCATTGTGTAGTCTGGCGTAAAGGATTACAGTCATACGCAGTCGCTTTAACCGAAGCAGAAGCATTAGTTTTAAATCGACTCCAACAAGGTTTTTGCTTTGCAGATGTCTGTGAAGCAGTTTATGATAAAGGCTTTATGGGGGAATCCCAAGCGGCTAGCTTTGTAGCTAATTTATTACAAAATTGGCTAAATAATCATTTATTTTCGGAGGTTCAGCTCTCTTAAATGGCGACGCGATATATATTTATTACGGGTGGGGTAGTTTCTTCCTTAGGAAAAGGTATTGCTGCAGCCTCCTTAGGAGCCATTTTAGAGTCTAGAGAGCTTAAAGTTAGCTTACTAAAGTTGGATCCTTATTTAAACCTTGATCCAGGAACGATGAGTCCTTACCAACATGGAGAAGTGTTTGTCACTGAAGATGGTGCAGAAACCGATTTAGATTTAGGTCATTATGAACGTTTCGTTCGTGCCAAAATGACCAAAGATAATAATTTTACTGCAGGGCAGATTTATGCCCGAGTATTACGTAAGGAACGCCGCGGTGATTATTTAGGTGGCACTGTGCAGGTTATTCCGCATATTACCGACGAAATTAAACAAGCGATATTAAAAGGTGCGCACGGAGCTGATATTGCTTTAGTCGAAATTGGTGGAACTGTTGGGGATATTGAGTCTTTACCCTTCTTAGAAGCGATTCGTCAATTACGTATCGAATTAGGTAGTCAATTTACCTTATTTATTCATTTAACGTTAGTGCCTTATATTAGTACTGCAGGCGAAATTAAAACCAAGCCTACACAACATTCAACTAAAGAATTGCGTTCAATAGGTATTCAGGCCGATATGCTTATCTGTCGTTCCGAAGAAGAGGTTTCCGAACATGCTCGTGAGAAAATTGCATTGTTTACTAACGTTGAGTTGCCAGGTGTCATTTCCTTGCCTGATGTGAATAATATTTATCGGATACCCTTATTGTTACACCAACAAGGCGTTGATGAAAGGGTGTTGCAGCGTTTTGGTTTAAAAGATTATCCGCCCGCCGATTTAAAAGCTTGGGCAGAAGTGGTCGCTGCCAAGGAAAATCCTACCGCCGAGGTAAAAATTGGTATGGTTGGAAAATATATGGGCTTAGCTGACTCTTACAAATCCTTAAGCGAAGCCTTGGTGCACGCTGGTATAAAAACTCATACCCATGTGAATATAGTTTATATTGATGCTGAAGCTTTAGAGCAGCAGGGCGTAAAACTACTCGAGCCCTTAGATGCTATCGTGGTACCGGGTGGTTTTGGTAAGCGAGGGATAGGCGGTAAGATTCTAGCGGCACAATATGCGCGTGAAAATAATATACCTTATCTAGGGATTTGCTTAGGGATGCAAACCACTTTGATTGAGTTTGCTCGTCATGTCGCTGGATTAAACAATGCCCATAGTACAGAATTTGATGCCAATACGCCTTATCCAGTGGTTGCTTTGGTGACAGAATGGACTACTGCTGATGGTCAGCTCGAAAGGAGAGATAAAGATTCAGATTTAGGTGGTACGATGCGTTTAGGTGGCCAAATTTGTTGTTTAAAACCAGGAACCAAAGCAAGAGAGTTGTATGGTCGTGATAGTATTATTGAACGTCATCGACATCGTTATGAAGTTAATAACCAATTGTTACCCGCATTAGAAAAGGCTGGTTTAATTGTGTCTGGCCGTTCCGAAGATGGGACATTAGTGGAGATGATCGAATTAGAGAATCATCCTTGGTTTATAGGCTGTCAATTCCATCCGGAATTTACATCGAATCCGCGCGATGGCCATCCATTATTTGTGGGTTTTGTCGAAGCAGCAAAATTGCAGCATAAGCATTTAACAGAAAGTTCAACTACCCACTAATTTTTTATAAATTAATACTTAATTAACTAACCTGGGGTTTAATACAAGACATCGTACACCTAATTCCAAAAGGGTATGATATCCGTTTTCCTAACATTAATTCTAGATCCATAAGACTTGACAGCAATTTATTGTTACTTGTTTGACGAATTTTCTTTTCCATTAACTGACGCTGTTCAGCATCTGATTTTTTTAATAGGCGTTTATTCCATAGCTTGGCTAAGAAAAAAACGGGATAAATAAAGGTACCAAGATGAGAGCGTTGCGCAATCGTAAATCCTTGATTAATGATTAATTGACATAATTTAGAAAGCTTATAACGCCGAAAATGTAGGCAGATTCTATCATGCGCATCATATAAGTGTGGGCCTGCTGGAACTTCAAGAATAAGAACACCCTTAGGCTTCAAAATACGAAAAATTTGTTTTAATGTAGCAGCATCATCTTCTATGTGTTCTAAGACATTTAATAAAATAATGGCATCTATACTGTTATCGGGTAAAGGGCATTGCAAGATATCAAAACGTAATAATGGGATAGTAAGTTTTTTAGATAATTCTAAAAGTGGTTTATATACTACATCAGAGCCAATAAGAGTTGCATGGGGAATAAACTTCTGAATTTTTTGTAACATATAACCTGATGAACAGCCTATTTCCAAAATGCTTGGTTTGGTTATTGTTGACAAGTTTTTTTTTAATTGGGAGATAGTATAATTTCTGGATCCTTTGTTAAGAAAATGATTTTCAAAGGCATCCTCATGAAAAGAGTTAAGTTTATCATTCCAACCAGTATTATTAGAACTGTAATGCAATACTTTAGTTCGTTCATCACCAACCTGAAAATCATGACCAGTCCATGTTGGATAAGGACCATTTTGTCTAAGTGGCGGCAGCTGAAAAGGTAACACTATATATTTCCTTATATAATAACTAAGCAATCAGGATTTGTAATTTTACATGAAAAAAAATTTTTTTCTAAATTAAGTGAAACTTCTTAAAGGGAAGTGGTGCAGTTGACGAGATAGGGAGAGCTGCGTATATTCCAAGCTAAAGATTTATGTTTACAATAACATAATAGTATATATATGTTTAAATCTTCCTTGTATAAAAATTATCAGCTTGCTTGTGATGATATCACCGAAGCTTTGAAATCCTGGCGGATTTGGTTATTGCTTGCTTGGCATGAGGTAAAACTTCGCTATCGTCGTTCTACACTGGGCCCATTCTGGATTACCATCAGCATGGCGATTACTATCTATACCATGGGTGTTCTCTATGGTCATCTATTCAAAATGGATTTAGCGGTTTACTATCCTTTTCTTGCAACCGGTATTCTGGGTTGGAATTTAATTTCGCTGATTGTTAATGATGCAACGATGACTTTTGTCAATGCTGATCAATTTATAAAACAAATGAAACAGCCGTATTTATTTTTTATATTGCAGTCAGTTACGAGGAATTTTATTATATTTTTTCATAATATTTTAGTATTGGTCCCTTTAATATTTTTTTTTCATCTTAAAATTAATTGGAATACTTTATTTATATTGGTTAGTTTATTAGTGCTTTGGATCAATGCTGTTGCATATAGTATGATATTAGCTCTTTTAGGAACTCGATTTCGTGATATACCCATATTAGTTGCCAGTTTAATACAAGTGGTTTTTTTCTTAACTCCCATTATGTGGTCACCCACTATTTTACCCCTAAATTATCATTATATTATTGACTTAAACCCTTTTGCACAATTCATGGAGTTATTTAGAAATCCTTTACTAGGCACAATGCCTTCTAATTATGCATTAATTGCAACGTTAGGTTTAACTATCTTAGGTATTTTTTTAGCTTTTATAATATTCAGCCGCTACCGCGCTAGAATAGCGTATTGGTTATAATGAGTAGGTTGCAATGGCATTAATACAACTTAATTCCTTAACTATTGATTTTCCTATCTATCACCTAAATGCACGTTCCATTAGAAAACGTTTTTTGCGGCTGACTGGCGGTGCTTTACGTAAGGAAACAGCTCATACGGTTATTGTTAAGGCTTTAGATAATATTACATTTACTTTAGAACATGGTGACCGAGTTGGACTTATTGGCCATAATGGCGCAGGAAAAAGTACTTTATTACGGGTGTTAGCCAAAATCTATGAACCGAGTCAAGGGAATATACACATTCAGGGTAGAGTGTCTCCGCTTTTAAATGTCATGTTAGGCATTAATCCAGAATCAACCGGTTATGAAAATATTTTAGTGCGCGGACTTTTGTTAGGTCTAAGCCAAGAAGAGATTCAAACCAAGATGCAGGAAATTGCAGATTTTACTGAATTAGGTGAATATTTATCAGTGCCTATACGTACTTATTCAGCAGGAATGCAATTACGTTTAGCATTTGCAGTCGCAACCTGTATAAAGCCAGATATCCTATTGATGGATGAAATGATAGAAGCTGGAGATGCAACGTTCAAAAAGAAAGCGGAAGGACGGTTGGAAGAGTTTATCGAACAATCGAGTATTATGGTTTTAGCTTCTCATTCGAATGAAACCATCCAAAGACTTTGCAATAAAGTTGTTTTACTCGAAAAAGGAAAATTAAAGTATTTTGGGCCTATAGAAGCAGGATTCGCAGAGTATTATGCTTTAAATAACTAGTTGGGAATTAATTGATAACGGTTAAATAACTTTACTATCATCATCAATTTACAAGGAAAGTTTAATGAGCAGTGAAAATAAACTTATATATTTTCTAGAGGTCTCTTGTTTAACGTTACTGTTAATGTATGCCAGTATGATTTACTTGGATCAACAGCTTGTTGATTCGTTTTTTAATTCCGATTGGGTCATGTTTTTTCAATTTTTTAATGATTTATTTTTAAACCATGGTCATTATAAAGATTGGGTTATATCTCCAGCACCGCATTTTTTCCCTGATATGTTTATTTTTTTTCCATTTTTTTTTCTGGTTAGAAATATATATTTTCAATTTTTAATCGTAATATGGTTAATGATAAGTTTAAATTATCTAAGTATTAGGATAATTTACAGTCATTTTTTTAGTAAACAAACCAGAATTCTTTTTTCCTTAGCTGCTACTTGTAGCCTTTTCTTATTGGCATTTAAAAAAGAATCACCTTATATACTTGCACTTTTACCCGCTGTTCATATAGGTGAATTCATTATAGGTTTATTTTTGATTGGAATACACCTTACTTTAATTGAGCATAATAAATTAGATTACAAAAGCTATCTTTTAAGTGTTGTCTCAGCAGTGATTGCTTTCGCCGCAGGTATATCTGATCTACTTTTTGTCGTGCAATTTGCTTGCCCAATTTTTTTAGCTTATAACTTTCTATGGATAAAAAAAAGAATAAAGTTTCATTTGGCTATGATTTTTTCAAGTCCAGTAGTTTTATGTGCCATTTTAGGAGGGGCTATAACAAAATTTTTGGTTCCAAAAGATATTCTATTAGATTACTTAGCACATTCATCCATTACAAAAATAACTTTTAAGGGTCTAATTATACAATTATTTGCCGTTGTGAAAGTTATAGAAAATATTAATAATCATGAAGTTGAAATGATATTAGGTATATTTTATTTTCTCATCCTATCTATTTTAATGATTAGTATCATTAATTTTAATGAAAAGGTTAAAGTATATGTAAATAATAAAATAATTTTTTTATGTTTTTTTATATTATCAAGTATTTTAACAAACGTAGTTAGTTTTTTCTTTTTCGCCAATCCCGGAGATGTGCATGATAGATATCTTATAACTTTTTATTATTTACCTTTTTTGATGTTTTTCCTTCCTTTTTCCTGCTTTAAGGAATATCAGATTATTTATAAAATAATGATCGGTTTATCTTTTTTAATATTTTTTTATATTTTAAAAAATATGTATTTATTATCACATAAGCCAGGATTTAAACTGCATATGAGTTATTACCCTCCAGAAATTCGTTGCATTGATGACGCTTTGTGCGGGTATGGACATAATGGAATCGCACAGTATTGGGATGCAAATTATCTTACTTCGTTAAGTAAGGAGAACCTACAAATTGTCCCTGTTAATCCTAATTTAACGCCTTTTTACTGGTCAATTAATGTAAGAAAATTTGAAACTCCAATTAGTTTTGTAATTCTTGGCAGTAGTTTAACTTCTCTAAATAAGGACATAATTTATGGTAAATTCGGTACACCTAAAAAAGAAATTATTTGCTATGCTAAGAGGATTCTAATATATCCTGAAAATAGCATAAAACTAGCATCTAAGGTTCTATCTACTTAGTTCATTAAATAGAATAAGTTTAACTATGTAATTTCTCAGTTATTTCAGTGCAGGAATCGTTTGAGAGAATAGTATTTAAGAGGTTATCATTGTCAAATTGAAATTTTGCATCCCATTCCGCATGGATAATTAATTTTTTTATTTTTTCAATAAGTTTATTCTTATTATTTGAAGAAATTTTAGATATTTTAATTATTTCATGTTTAGAAATTGTACATTTATTTAAGTAGGTAATGAATAAATCAAAGGTTTCATTGCCGATGCAAATAAATCCTTGAGTATATTTTACAATTTTATTCAAATTAGATTGAAATATAAGCTTATCTTGTTCTGGTACTGTATGTTTATTGAGTAAAGATTCACTAAAAATTAAATAAAATATTTTTATTCCTTTTGCGTTCAGTGTTTTTAGATAGTAATTTATAGGTATCTCTTCAAAAATAGAAGCTCCAACAAGTAATATATCTTGTAAAAAAACTTCAATCGGTATATCTCCAAATAATTTATTTTCTATGCTTAATATAGTAGTAGCTAAACTTGTGGCGTAGCAATATCGGTTTAAAATATTATTATAAAATATTGCTTCAACTCGAAAACCATTTACTGATGTAGTTAATAGATCTTTTAACAAATTTACAAAAGGTAAAGGAGCTAATGCATGTTCGTTATTTAGTTTTATAGTTGAAGTATCAATTAATATCTGTGGATAACTTAAGGGTAAACGATTTGCTGAAATAGTTGATGAAATCGATAGTAAATTTTCCTTATTTAATAAGTAAAAATTCTCTGAAGAAATTTTTTTTATAAGGCATTGTTCTCTAAAGCTATTGTTGTCAATACTATAAAAATCTTCAATGGTATGGAAGTATTTTTTACCCACTTTGACAGGATGATGTTTTTCTTCAATATATTTTAAAGTTTTTTTTGATAAATCACTACGTAAATTATTATTTATATATAAATTATAGATTGCCTCTGCTAATTCAGCATCTGTAAATTTATCTTTAAGCTTTATGACTACACCCTCAGCTATTTCCTGGATACTTCCATGAGCATTAACAATGGTAGGTATTCCATAAGATAAACAATTTAAAATACACGCGGAAGTTTCCCCGCGAGAGTTTGTCCTTAATTGGATTGCAATATCTGCACTAATTAAATAATTTTTAAAAATTTCGAATGTAGCAAAACCAACAAACTTGACCTTTTTTTCCAATCTATTTTTTTTAATTAAACTAAGTAAAAGTTGGTTATATTCTTCATCTGCTTTTCCTCCTACAAAAACAAGAGAAAAATTTACTTCGGTTAAAATAGCATCAGAGCAAGCAAGAATTGTACGGTGACATTGTTTAGTATCACCTATAAAGCCAAATGTACAAATTAAAAAATCATTTTCGTTAAACCCTAATTTTTTTCGAGTATTTTTACGATTTAAGGGTGATATTTCTTTTGGTAAATGAGGGGCATTTACCAATGAAAATTTTGGAATAATATTAGGTCCATACCAATGATAAGCTAAATCTATTGTATGTTGGGATAGAACTATGATCCCTAAGGCACGCTTGAGCACAGAAAGATTACAAGGGTAAGTTTCAATGATCAGACGACGATCTGTACTTTTCAAATCAACCAACGCTGGAAATCCATGCGAATAATATATTGACCGATAAAATATATATTGTTCTTTTTCGAGGGTAACATCGGCCCATTGATAAAGTCCACTTAAGAAAAAATCATGTAATACAACTACTCCTGGATATAAATTGAGTAGCTTTAACATGAAATAATGATAATGCGAATTACCAAATTGATATACAATGACTTCAAATAGATTTGCATGCTTAATAAACCATTTATCAGTTTGGGTGGAAAAATTAGCGTTTAACCAATTATCATCTATGGATTCCTGATTCGTGATTAAAGTAATTTCGTAAAATAACGCTAGATTAGGAAGTAGCTGCGCACTATAGTCAGCAATTCCCGTTTGCTTTGGAGGTAATGGTGAAACAAAAGCCATTTTTTTTTTATTAAAGTCAGTATAAAAACTTAGTTTTTTTATGTTTTGATTAGCCTTGTGTAAATCTTCAAATGCTGTTAGTGCTCTTTTGGCAGTTTTCTCCCACGTGAATTTTTTGACTTGATTTATCGCATGCTCTTTAAGAAAAGACTTAATATTTTTGTCTGTCAATACCGCATGTATTTTATTTGCTATTGATTGAGGGTCTTTTGGATTAAATAAAGCTTCTTCACATCCAACGGCTTCAGGCATGCTACTGGTGTTTGAGGTTATAGTGGGTGCCCCGCAGGCCATGGCTTCTATGATGGGTAAACCAAATCCTTCATGAAGCGATGGAAAAACAAATAAACTACATAGGTTATAAAACATAATGAGGTTATTTTCTGGTATATGATTTAGAAGTATTATTTCTTCAGGATTTAAATTGTAACGTTGCGTAAATACTTTAAGATAGGGTTTAACAGAATCAGTTACGTCACTTACTATGATCAGTAATTGGAATTTTTTTCGTATATTGTTAGGTAAAATGGAATAGGCAGCCAAAAGTCCATTCACATTTTTTCTAAAATCCATCCCTCCAAGATAGAATATAAATTCATTTTTTATTCCATAGGCGTCTTTTAATTTTTTTTGATCTTCATGGCTAATCTTTATTTTTTTAAATAATTTTGAATCAATGCCAATTGAGCAATTGATAATAGACTCTCTAGGTATTCCAAGTAGATTTCTGGCTTCTCTTGTAGCGGAATCAGAAATAGTTAATAGTAAATTATTTCTTTTTAAGCATTGCATTTTTTGAAATAAATGATTATGAGCATCATTATCTTTTATGTAAGAATCAGAAAATATAAATGGGATTAAATCGTATAAGGTTGCCGCATTTACTATTGATTTATTAAACCCACCTATAGAAATCGGTATATCATCTTTTCCTCTTTCAAAAACACTTGATATATATATAAGATCAGGATGGAGGTTAGCTATAAAATTTTCTCGAATTTTCTCTGCTATTTTTAATTTTATTGAACTTCCATCTATTTCGTGATTATTTTTTCTCGGTATTTCAAATACTTTAATATTATCATCTGCAATTATTGTATTAAAGTTTGAGCGAATTTCTTGTACCACTTCTATATCATTACTATTTAAGCATAAATATACTTCGTGATGTTGAGCTTGCCGAATCAACGCTTGGCTTAAGGCTAGACTATAGCGACCTATACCGCGATTACGATTGCTTCCTTGTAAACTTTGTAAATCAATAATTATTTTCATAAGTTAGTTTGCTATAGAGTTGATTTTTAAATCCCTATAGATTTCTTGCTCTGCATAAGATAGTTCTGAATTTTCTTTTATATAAAACAAAAGAGGTCTTATATTTGATTCGGCTATTAATTCATCCCCTTCTGTTATTATTTTTTTTAACTCGGCTTTTATAAACAAATTTTTTTTCAATTCATCTAAAATTACAAATCGAAAAATAGCTTGATTTAATATAATTTTAAATATAGGGAAGATAATCGATCCTATAAACAATCTAATAAGTTGATCGGTTGGTAAAACCTCACTAAGATTTCCAGTTCTTTTTATCCATAGACGTAAAAACTTTACCAACGCTACTATTTTTGGATAATAATAAACTCCACTTAATATTTTTTTTCTAATAAATAGAGGAGTAATTTTAATTATATATTTTAATGTATATTTTAATATGAATTTAAAAATGTATTTGATTAATCTTATTGAAATTTTTGTAAAGCGAATAGAATAATCAAAGACTTCTTTTATAAATACTTTTTTAAAATTCCAAATTTTCATATAGAATGGATCTATTTCGATTAATACTTCCTGCATATGCTATATTGAAAGTTAGAAGATTGACAAATTATTTTATGCGCCTTAAATCTGCTTCGACCATCATTGAAACTAAAGTTTCTAAACTTGTCTTTGGTTCCCAGTTTAATTTTTGTTTTGCTTTTCTTGGATCTCCTAAAAGGGTTTCTACTTCAGCAGGTCGAAATAATTCTGGATTAATAACAATGTAATCTTGGTAATTTAACCCCACTTGAGAAAATGCTAAACTACATAACTCTCTCACGGTGATACTATGGCCTGTTGCGATAACGTAGTCATCTGGTTTTTCTTGTTGCAACATCAACCACATAGCTTCAACGTAATCCCCCGCATAGCCCCAATCGCGTTTAGCGTCGATATTGCCAAGGTATAGTTTATCCAAAGTCCCTTTTTTAATGTGAGCTACAGCTCGAGTGATTTTACGGCTCACAAATTCTATTCCGCGTAAAGGAGACTCATGATTAAATAAAATTCCATTAGAAGCATGTAATCCAAAACTTTCACGATAATTTACAGTCATCCAATGTCCATAAAGCTTTGCAATCCCGTAAGGGCTACGGGGATAAAAAGGCGTTTTTTCATTTTGCTGTTCGGCTTGAATTAAACCAAATATTTCACTACTGGAGGCTTGATAAAATTTTGCTTGGGGATTAGTTAAGCGAATAGCCTCTAAGAGGTGAGTTACCCCCAGAGCGGTGACTTGTCCAGTTAAACTAGGTTGTTGCCAAGAGGTACCCACAAAGCTTTGCGCTGCCAAGTTATAAACTTCATCTGCTTCAGATTCTTCCATAGCCCTAATTAAAGATGCAGGGTCCATCATGTCGCCATTAATCAATTTGATGGAAGGCTCAATGTCTAACTCACGCAGACGCCATAGACTATCACTTGTGCGACGTGCTACAAGCCCAAAGACTCGATATTTTTTTTCTAATAAAAATTGAGTGAGATAAGCGCCATCTTGTCCAGTAATGCCTGTTATCAATGCTTTTTTGGTCATTTTCAGTCCTTTGAAAGATAGCAAATCTTAACAAAGTCTTGTAGAAAATTCTACTGTTGTTTGATATTTTATGGAACTCGATTTACTTTTACCCCTTAGTAGAATAAATTGTAAAAATATGAATATCATTTTAAATGGACATAGTTTACAGCATCCATTGACTGGAATTGGTTGTTATACTCGCCATCTGCTGCGAGGTCTCCAGAAACATAAGCATATTAATCAATTTATATCTTTTCCAGAAATATTAAAACTTAATAAAATAAATAAAAAAAAACTTATATTTCAATCTAATTTTAAAAAAATCATTAAATTTTTTCCAGGGACCTATACCGCTTTAAATAGTTATCGCGATATAAAATTTAAGCAAAAAACTCATTTTTTAGTCAAGCAGAATTTTATATATCATGAGCCTTGTTATATATTAAGACCTTACCTTGGTCCAAAAGTCTGTACTATACATGATTTATCACATATTAAGTTTCCAGAACAACATCCGCAAGGAAGGGTGAATTTTCTTTTACGTTATCTACCCGACACAATACGTAATACAAATCACATCATTACTGGTTCTGAATTTATTCGTAATGAAATTATAGATTTATTTAATGTATCTTCACTAAAAGTTACTTGTGTATATCATGGTGTTTCAAAATTATTTAAAGTACGTTCATTTATTGAAGTAAAATCAACCTTAGCTATTTATGGCTTATATGAGAAATCTTATTTATTAAATGTCGGAACCTTAGAACCAAGGAAAAATTTGGAGCGATTAATCCACGCTTTTATGCATTTGCCTGAACAGTTACGTAAAAAGTATCCTTTAGTTTTGATAGGAATGAAAGGTTGGCATACCCGTCGTTTAGAAAAAATGATTCGATCACTTACTAAGAAAGAACAACTCTACTGTTTAGGTTATGTGCCAGTTGCTGATTTGCCGCATTTGTATTCAGGTGCTTATGGATTTATCTATATCTCCATATATGAAGGTTTTGGCTTGCCTTTATTAGAAGCGATGGCCAGTGGTATTCCTGCACTGGCAAGTGATCAGTCAGCTATGCCCGAGGTAGTAGGGGAGGCAGCTATACTAGTTAATCCATTTGATATCGATCAGATAACAGATAAATTAAACCAACTAATAAATGATTTAACTCTACGTGATAGGTTAAAACAGCTAGGGCCTATCCGGGCAGCAAAATTTTCTTGGCAATCCTGTATAGAAAACACCATTTCAGTTTACCGACGAACACTAGCTTTTTCAGGAATTAGTTAAATTTTTGATCTGAATTTTTTGCATATATTGACCGCAAGAAAATGTACGTATCAAAGGAGCTTTTTCAACAAGAGGTTCAAAAAATTTTAGTATTTTTGCTAGAAGATCTGGACAGAACATAGGTACAAAACCGATATAAGTTGATGTAGTTATAATACCTCCATTGTTTCTGAACCATTTATCTAATTTTCTGGGAGGGTAGGATTTTTCTTCATGCAAGACGTGATAAGGAGAAATTTTTTCCATTATTTTTAGTACCGGATTATATCCATTGGGCTCTGCAACAACGATTTCATCAGCAGTTTTACAAATAACTTGGATAGCTTTTTCAACTTGATCTAAATGGTGTAAAACTCCACGGATAATGGCTATATCATATTTTTTAACAGGTGGAATCTGGTAGACATTCATTACCTGAAATTCAATATTTTTAATATGGGACATATTTTTTTTAGCTACTGCGATAGCCGCATCATTTGGATCAATTCCAGTTATAAATTCAGGATTTAATGCAATAAGTTCTTGAGTAAATATCCCATCGCCACAACCAATATCTATAATTTTCTTTCCTTTTATACAGCCTAATGCCTGATGAATAACTTTACTTGTTCTTTGACAGGATAATATACTTGATAATTTCTTGGTGTGTGAGTATTTATATCCTCCATTTGCAATAACATCCGATCGAAATGTATCAATATTTCTTTCTTGCATACTTAACTTTCTCCTTTTAAGTTGTTTCTCATTTTAAATACTCCATTTTTTAAGGTTTAATGGCAAATATCTTTTTCTTTTTTAGTGATGTTAGTTTCACGATCGTAGTTATCTTTGAATCGAATAATATCATCTTCACCTAAATAATTACCTATTTGCAACTCAATCAAAACTAAATCTTGAGTTTCAAAATTACTTAAACAATGTTTATGTCCTAAGGCTATAAAGGTTGATTCTTGTTCTTTGAGTGTAATTTTTTTTCGATTATTCTCGACAGTGGCGATACCTGCAACGACGACCCAATATTCACTCCGGTATTGATGCATTTGTAAGGATAAACTAGCACCAGCATGCACTATCAATCGTTTCAGCTTATAATTGGGGCCTTGATCTAAAATGGTATAATGCCCCCAGGGACGATAGATGGTTTGATGATAACGATAAGATTCATGTCCGTTTATTTTTAATTCTTCTACTAATTGCTTAACTTTTTGAATATGGCCATTCTCGCAAATTAGTAAGGCATCACTGGTATCAATAATAGTTAAATTTTCTATACCCAGTACGGCAATTACCCGTCCAGGTGAATTTTGGCTATAGATGGTTGTATTATGAGTTTCTTGTAAAAAAGCATTTCCCACGATACGGTTTCCATTTTCTGTTGGTTTTACCAACGTATTTAATGCATCCCAAGAGCCTATATCGGACCATCCAAAGTCTGCCGGTATAACAGCAATATTTTTAGCTTTTTCCATTAAGGCATAATCAATCGAAATATTTTCTAGCTTAGAAAAACTTTGTTTATCTAATTTAATTTTATCATTTAATAAATTATTTTTTTTAAAACTTAATTTCCAGCAATTTAAAACTTTAAAATAAAGTTCTGGTGTGTATTGTTTTAATGCTTTCAAAAGTGTTTTAACACTAAAACAAAAAATCCCAGAGTTCCAAAGATAATTTCCTTGTTCTATGAAAGCTTGTGCTTCTTCACACATAGGTTTTTCATAGAAATTTACAACCTTAAAAGCAGAAGTTAATTCTGTAGACTCAAAATATTGAATATATCCATACGCTGTTTCGGGTTTATGAGGAATAATTCCAAAAGTAGTTAAGAATCCATTTTTTGCTAGTTGATAGGCTTTTTCTACACTAAAGTTAAATTTGACTTGATTTAAAATAATATGATCTGCCGGTAATACTAATAATATGGCTTCTTGGTCAATCATATCTTTTATAAATAATGCACTGAAGGCAATAGCGGCTGCGGTATTGCGAGATAAAGGTTCTAGTATAAAACTAAATTCTTTTGATAAAGTGGGGAAAGCTAAATCATTTAGCTCTTTTTTAGTTTGATAATAGTATTCAAAATTAGTTACTGTGATAATTTTTTCGACATTGGGTATATTGACTGCGCGTTGGTAAGTTTTCTGTATCAATGAATAAGGATCATTATTGAATCGGATAAAAGGTTTAGGGTGTGCTTCGCGAGAAATAGGCCATAAACGAGACCCATTCCCACCTGACAAAACAACAGGGACAAGCATCTTATTTCATCCTTGAATGTTAGTAGATTCTTAACTAAGCGCCTTTGGTTTTCTTATCCTAAGGACTATCCTTCTTGTTTGATCCTAGGATTACATGTATGGTTATTGAACACCATCTTTTGGTTTGAGTAAAGGGTAGCCTCCCTATCATCTAAAATTAAATAACTCAACAATTTTAAAGAACCCATTGAAACATAGCTTTTTTAGTATATCAACATCAGCTTAGTGGTTGTATGGTCGAAATGGATTTATGGAAAACGTTTTACATTTAGGAAAATTCTCGAATGCGCGAGTAGGAGGTATCGAAACCATTGTCGACACCTTACTTTCTGGATTGAGTCCTGATTTTAATTTGTTCAATCTGGTTGCTAACAATAATTTTGAAAATAAAATAATCGAGCAAACAGGTTATACTGAATATAGTGCAGCTTTAGCGGGAATGTTTGCCCGCACCCCTTTTTGTCCTAGCATGCTTTACCAAATAAAAAAACTCTTTCAACGTTATCAGTTTTCTATTGTCCATTTGCATTTTCCTAATCCTATGGCGCATCTGGCGTCTGAAATTTTACCTGATTCAGTGAAGCGAATAATAAGCTGGCATAGTGATGTGATACGTCAAAAGAAATTATTACAGATATATCAACCTTTCGTAAATCGCTTGTTGAAACAAGCAAGCGCCGTCATTGTAGCGACGCCGTATTTATCAGAACATTCTACACAAATTAAAGTTGCTAGGGAGCGCAATATTATTCGTATTATTCCTTACGGAGTCGATTTTGATTATTTTTTAAGCCATAAGTATCAAGAAAAAATTGTTCTAATACAACAGCAATATTCCCATCGTTTTATGGTATTTGCTTTAGGGCGACACGTCTATTACAAAGGTTTTTGTTATTTAATTGAAGCAATGCAACAATTGCCTAAGCATATTATATTATTATTAGGAGGGGAAGGCCCATTGACGCAAAAACTAAAGCAGCAGGTCAAAGTCTTAAAACTAGAACAAAGCGTTTATTTTCTCGGTCAAATAGCTAAACAGGATTTACCAGTCTATTATCATGCTTGTGATTTATTTTGTTTGCCATCAATTGATCAAAGTGAAGCCTTTGGAATCGCTCAATTGGAGGCAATGGCTTGCGCAAAGCCTGTTGTTTGTTGCGATGTGACTCAGGCAGCCAGCAATCTGAATCAAGATGGTATAACTGGCTTTGTTGTTTCTCCACGCTGCCCAACTTCTCTAGCGAATGCAATCCGGAAACTCTATCAAGAGCCTTTATTACGGCTCTCTTTAGGTCGATCGGCTTATCATTATGCTAGAGAAAAATTTACTACACAAAAAATGGTGGGGCAGGTAAAAAATCTTTATCACGAAATTATTAATTAACTGATTTAATTAATATAATATAAGAGAAATTTATGTATCCAATTAAGCTTTCAATTAGTATAGTCGTATATGCAGAAGATTTTTTACAAATAAAAGGATGTTTTTTGAGTTTGCTAAGTTCCATTCCTAGTAATATTTCTTATGAAATAACCATAGTGGATAATGGGGCTTTAGAATTAAATAAAAATAATAAATTAGAACTAGAGATTAAACATCTTTTTCCTAATTTACCCGTTAATTATATTGTATCACCTAAGAATGGTGGTTATGGTTATGGTCATAATCAAGCACTATTAAAAAGTGATGCCGAATATCATCTTATTCTGAATAATGATGTGTATTTAATGCCTGATACTCTGAAAAATGCATTTGATTTTATGCAGCAATATAAACACGTTGGCATGCTAGTTCCGGATGTTTATGATATAAATGAGAAAAGAGTACACCTGTGTCGACAAAACCCGAGTTTATGGATTAGTTTTTTACGTCGGTTTGCTCCTTATTCATTCAAAAAAATCTTTTATAAAAAATTAAATAAATTTGAAATGCAAGATAAAGATTATAATCAGACGATATTTAATTTAAGTAACCCGACAGGTTGTTTCATGTTTTGTCGATTAAAGTTGTTAAAGCAATTAAATGGCTTTGATGAAAAATTTTTTATGTATTATGATGATTCCGATTTAGGTCGGCGTATGGCAAAAATTTCTCAAATAGCCTATTCACCGTCGGTTAAAATTCAACATGTCTGGCGGCGTGCTGCCTATCAAGACAAACGGATGGCGTGGATTGCAAGTAAATCTGCTTTATATTATTCCTGGAAATGGTTATTAAAATAATAGATCAGAAGCTATGTTTTTTAAGCAAGCGTAATTTTCATCTTTGGCGGATATTATCGGTGTTTGCAAAGGCCAATCAATAGCTAAGTTGGGATCGGACCAAAGTATGCCTTGTTCAGCTTCAGGGTTATAATAATCACTGCATTTATAATGGAAATCGACGGTATCACTTAGCACACAAAATCCATGCGCGAACCCTTTGGGTATAAAGAGTTGGTAGTGATTTTCATCATTTAAAATAACGCCAAACCATTGTCCAAAAGTAGCAGAATGAGTTCTGATATCTACAGCAACATCAAATACGCTTCCACGGACGACGGTGACTAATTTATCCTGTGGTTGTTTGATCTGATAATGTAAACCGCGTAATACATTTTTACAGGAACGTGATAAATTATCTTGTACAAAATAAATATCTTTTTTTAATAGACGTTGATAGCGTTCTGACTGAAAAGTTTCTAAAAAAAAACCTCGATCATCCTGATGCGATTTAGGATCGATTAACATTAAATCTTGGAGTGGCGTTGAAATAATTTTCATAATTCTCTTTTAAGAATATCGAGTAAATAGTTGCCATAACTACTATTAAGTAATTTATGTGCAGAATTTTCTAAATTTTCATCACTTATAAAACCTTTTCGCCAAGCGATCTCTTCTAAACAGGCTATCTTTAAACCTTGTCGTTTTTCGACGACTTGTACGAAATGAGAAGCTTCTAATAAGGCGTCATGGGTTCCGGTATCTAACCATGTACTACCGCGGCTAATCAATAGATGTGAAAGTTGATTTTGTTTTAAATATTGTCGGTTGATATCGGTAATCTCTAATTCTCCACGAGCGGAAGGCTTAATATTTTTTGCAATATCTATCACTTGATTATCATAAAAATAAAGACCAGTAACCGCCCAATTAGACTTAGGAAGTTTTGGTTTCTCTTCAATATCAACTAAGCTATGGTTTTTATCAAACACTGCAACGCCATAACGCTCGGGATCATTGACAAAATAACAGAAAATCTTGGCCCCATATTGTTGCCCAACGGCAGATTTTAAGGTTTCGGAAAGTTTTTCCCCATAGAATAGGTTATCACCTAGAATAAGCGCAACCGAATCTTTGCCAATAAAATTTTCACCTATAATGAAAGCTTGTGCTAAACCATCCGGATTTTTTTGGGTTAAATAACTGAGATTGATGCCCCATTGTTCACCGTTTCCTAGCAAATTTTGATATTGAGGTAAAGCTTCGATGGTCGTTATGATTAATATATCCTGAATACCTGCTAACATTAAAGCGCTGAGCGGATAATAAATCATCGGTTTGTCATAAATCGGGAGTAACTGTTTACTAATCCCTTTGGTTATAGGATGTAGGCGCGTACCCGAACCGCCTGATAATACGATACCTTTCACCGATAACTTTTCCTTGTTAAGTGTTAGTTAAATAAAAGCGATTATGCTGATATGGCTTTAATTTTTGAATAGTGTAAGGTATATTGAGCTTTATTAAAATAGCTTTTGAATAGGATGTCTAAACCTGCTGTATTAATTAATATCGTTCTTTATCATCCTGATAAGAATAAACTATTGAATCTAATTGGTATTTGCTTGCAATACGAAAAAAGCAAAATATTGTTATTTGATAATAGTGAAAAGCAACATGCTTTAGATCTAATTTATGCTCCTAACCTTGTTCTATTTAAGAGTCCTAAAAATGTGGGTGTAGGAGGAGCACATTATGCTGCTTGTAAGCTGGCGGAAGCTGAAGGTTTTGATTTTGTATTATTTCTTGACCAAGATAGTCAGTTACCCACGAGATTTTTAACAAATATGCTTAAAGGATTTTACCGATTACAAAAATCATATCCTAATTTATGCGCAATTGGCCCTTCATGGAGCGATCCTGAACTTAGAAAAACACCATCAAGAGTATTAAAGGATAAGTTAAGAAGCTTATTAAAGGCACCCAATTTAAAGCATGTGTTAATTAGTTCTGGAATGTTAATTTGGATTCCCACCTTAAAACATATTGGCTATCCCAAAAAAGAATATTTTATCGATTTAGTCGATACAGAATGGTGTTTACGAGCTTTGTATAAAAAATATCAGATATTAATGTTATCTGATGTACAGATGTTACATCGGATAGGTGAGGTCAAAAAATTTAGTATGTTATTTGTTCAATATGAACAACCTATTCGTTATTACTATTCCATACGTAATAGTTTATTTCTATTTCAGGATAAAAATATTTCGCTAGCTTGTAAATTTTTTATTTTAGCTGGAAATTTATTTAAATTAAGAAAAATAATTTTTTCGCCCACACCTATACAAAGTTTAATGGCTGCTGCTCGAGGTATTAAGGATGGAATATGGCAGTTGATCCTACAGTATTAATTAATATTGTACTTTATAACCCTGATAAAAATAAAGTTTTAGAACTAATTCGTGTTTGCTCAAAATATGAACATGCTAAGATTTTATTGTTTGATAATAGTGTAGATTATCACCCTTTAGAGTCTATTGACGCTGAAAAAGTTATTTTATTTCAGAGTCAAAAGAATATAGGTATAGGGGGGGCGCATCATTATGCCTGTCAAATGGCCGAAACAGAAAATTTTGATTTTATACTTTTTTTAGATCAGGATACGCGGTTACCTGGAGGTTTTTTAAATGATATGGTTGTTGGATTTTACCAATTACAAAAATCCTATCCTTGTTTGAGTGCCATAGGACCTTCTTGGTATGATCCTCGAATGGATAATTACCTCCAAGAAAATAACTTAAAAAAAAGCTGGTTTAGTCAAAAAAAAGAAAAAATACTTAATCTATTGGGGGGCAATAGCAATAGTATAATAATTAGTTCAGGTATGTTAATTTGGGTCGAAGCTTTAAAAAAAATTGGATATCCTAAAAAAGAGTATTTTATTGATTTAGTCGATATTGAATGGTGTTTACGCGCCAAGGCAAAAAATTTACAGATCAAAAAATTAAATCATATACAAATACAACATGATTTAGGAGAAGTTAAAATTACAAGAAGTAAAATTTTAAAATATCAGAAACCTATACGTTATTATTATTCTATTCGTAATAGTTTTCTTCTTTTTAGAGAAAAACAGTTTCCATTTTTATTTCGACTTTATATTTTAATCAAAAACTTAAAGGAAATGCAAAAGATCCCTTTTGTACCTGAACCTAAGGAAAGCTTACTAGCCGCATTGAATGGATTTAAAGACGGAATTTTATCAGGAAAAGGGTCTTTATATAAATAGTTTTTATATAAGAAAATGTAAGGCTTCTTCATGGTTAAAGTTATATTAACAGGTGCAAATGGCCAAATAGGCCATGAGATTACTGACTTGGCAGTTAAATGTAACTTAAAATTATATCCCTTTACACATGCACAGCTGAATATCACAGATTTCGGACAGTTAAAACAAGTAATATCTACAATTAAACCCAATTATATTATTAATGCTGCGGCCTATACGGCAGTGGATAAAGCTGAAAAAGAAAGCGAACTTGCTTTTTCTGTTAATGCATTAGGCGTTTATTATTTGGCAAAAGTCGCACAAGAGTACGATATACCTTTGTTACATATTTCTACAGATTATATTTTTGATGGTCAAAAAAAAATACCTTATACAGAGAACGATGAAACTAAACCTTTATCTATTTATGGACTAAGTAAATTAAGCGGAGAAAATCTGTTACGGAAAACTTGGTATAAACATATCATCTTACGAGTTAGTTGGGTATTTGGAACCTATGGCAATAATTTTGTGAAAACTATATTTTTTCTGGCTAAAGAACGATCTGAATTAAAAATTATTGCTGATCAAAAAGGGGCTCCTACTTATGCTGGAGATATAGCACAGACATTGTTAAAAATAGTTGATTGTTTACATAATGGTCAGTTTGCTTGGGGGACCTATCATTATACGGGAACCCCTACGCTGAGCTGGTATGAATTTGCCAAAAAAATAATAGATGAAGCGAAGCAATTGCATAAGTTAATGTTAAAAAAGCTTATACCTATTTCAGCATTAGAATATCCTAGTATCGCGCATAGACCTTATAATTCTGAGCTTGCTTGCGATAAGATTGTACGAGTTTTTAATATTAAACCTAATAATTGGTCTGACGGTTTATACAAGGTGATTAAAATTTTATTATGATTTATACACCAAAGAATGTTTTAGTCACTGGTGGTGCAGGATTTATTGCAAGTCATTTTGTGAGATATTATCAAGCGCATTATCCAGAAATATTTATTGTTAACCTTGATAAGCTTACTTATGCAGGCTCGTTAAATAATTTAAAAAATCTACCTTTTCCAGACCAACATCATTTTGTACAGGGAGACATACTCGATAGTCATTTAATATTGAAGTTATTGAAGGATTTTAAGCTGGATACGGTTGTTCATTTTGCAGCTGAAACTCATGTCGATCGTTCGATTAATACGCCCGAGAAATTTATTCATACTAATATAGTAGGTACATTCACTTTGTTAGAAGTTTGTCGAAAATATTGGTTGGAGGAACGTAATTTGAGGGAAGCTGATTGTCGATTTCACCATATCTCTACCGACGAAGTGTATGGTAGCTTACATAAGGATGAGCCAGCTTTTACTGAGCTTTCATCTTACCGACCTAATTCTCCTTACTCCGCTAGCAAAGCCTCTTCTGATTATCTGGTGCGAGCCTATTATAATACTTATGGACTTCCTGTTAGCATAACCAACTGTTCGAATAATTATGGTCCTTCGCAGCATAATGAAAAATTCATTCCTACCATTATTGATTGTTGTTTACGACAAAAGTCTATTCCTGTCTATGGTGATGGCTCTAACATTCGTGATTGGCTTTATGTCGAGGACCATTGTAATGGGATAGATAGAGTGATTCGAAACGGTAAGTTGGGAGAAAGTTATAATATTGGTGGTAATACTGAATTGACTAATATAGAAGTCATAGGCATTATCTGTGAGGTTTTAAGCAACATTAGGCCTATTGATTATAAGTATGCGGATTTAATAACGTTCATAAAGGACCGGCCTGGACATGACTGGCGTTATGCTATCAATGCAGAAAAAATCAGCAATGAATTAAATTGGCAACCTAATGAGACATTTGCTTCAGGAATCAATAAGACATTATTTGCCTATATAAACTAAATTAAAGATGGGGCAGTTTGGGAACTATACAAAATTGACATTTGTAAGTTATGTCTATTTATGATTTAGAACTAGAATAGTTAGTTTGCTCATTGTGCAAATGATACAATAACTGTAACCTATTTGCTATGAAAAGCTCATAAATGGGATACACTTTTTTTAAAAATACGAAACGGAATTTAAGTGAAAATTAATATTAGATTTTTTCCAACTTACCAGTTAGGCAGAGCGGATTATTTATTTGGCGGAATTCTTTTTTTATTTTGTTATTTCTCTTTTTTTCAGTCAGATATCTATGTTACTGGATGGAATTCTTTAAATTATTTGTTTGGTAATCCTTTAGAATTTTATGAAAATTGTAAAAAAATTCAAGGACATGGAGATTTTCCTCCTGCAAATTATCCGCCTACAGTATTTGCAGCTTTTGCAATTTGGCTCTATCCATTTAAATTTTTTGGTATAATAAAATCCCCATTCTATTTTTCTCCTTATTTTGTTTATTGGCTTAAGCTTTTAACTTCCTTATTTTATATTGCTACAGGAGTAATTTTTTATCAAGTAACACAAATTTACCAGCAAAGTAAAAAGTGGGGAATTTATGCTACATGGCTTTGGTTGACTTCACCTATTGCAATATTCTCACAATTTATTTTTTCGCAATACGATATATTTTATGTATTTCTAACATTATTAGGTTTTTTATTTTTTTTGAAAAAACAAATTTATTTTGCTTCTCTTATATTTGGAGTTGCAATTACCTTTAAATATTTTCCATTTTTTGTGTTCGTTCCTTTACTTTTATTTTTTGAAAAAAAATTATTAAAAATAATCTTGTGCGGTTTAATTTTTTCAATACCTACTCTTTTTATTCAAGAATTATATATACATTCACCAGCTTATATTTCTGGCGTGTTGGGTTTTTCTGTAATCGCCCGGGTTTTTTCTGCAGGATTAACCTATAACGGCCAGAAAATATACTATATATTTGCTATTTTTTCTATATTAGTTAGTATTTCTTACTATTTAGATAATTCTTTTAATTATAAAAAAGTAGCGGGATTTATTTTTTTGTTTTCTAGTATATTTCCTTTTTTATTTATATTATGGCATCCTCAATGGTTGATATTCATTACCCCTGCCATAGCATTAACTACAGTTTTAAGTAATAAGGATAAAATTTCAAAATTTTTAATTTTTGATCTGTGTGCTATGTTTTTTTTTATAGGATATACGGTTCTAGCTTTTCAAGATAATATTGACTTAGAAATGTTTCAAGAAAAATTATTGAATTTGTCATTTGTGCAGTTTCAAAATTTAGGGGCTTTATTTAAGTTATTTAAAGGGTTTAGTGTTAATCTCTACTTGTCTTTTTTTTGGGGTTATTTAATTTTACAATTTATTCTTAAATATAAATATATTTATAAAAAAACTAAATTGGACGTCTGCTATTTATACAGTAAAGTTCGACAGAGATATTATATAGGTATACTTATTTTTCTTATTCCCGCGATTTTTATGTTTATAAAAAATTTTAATAATAGGGATTTATATGTTTTAAGTACACATAAAGAAAGAAACTTTGGTGAGCTAACCGCAGGTAGAACTTTCGAACAAAAATTTATTGCTAAAAATTCTAGACTAAAGCAGATAGATTTATTTTTTTCAGCGTTTTCAAGAGAAAATAATAATTTTGTTCAATTAGAAATTTTGAATAGCGATCATAAACAACTAGCTATCTTTAAACGGCCAGAGATGCTTTTGCAAGACAATAGTTGGGAATCGTTTAATTTTTTACCGATAAAATTGGAAAAAGGGAAATTATATTTTTTGCGATTAACATCACCAAAAAGTTTTCAAGGTAACGCAATTACTTGGTTAGCTTCAGAAAAGCCCGTCTATATAAGCGGGGCAACTGTTGATGGAATTCGACAAAATGCCGATTTTGCATTTAAATTAAGGTTTGAAAATATTTAAATTGCAGTAGCTGGAAACGTGGTACGTTTAATAAAAAGGAGATTTATGAAAGCGGTTATTTTAGCAGGTGGGGCAGGTACGCGCATCAGTGAAGAAACTAATTTGCGGCCTAAACCTATGATTGAAATCGGCGGTAAGCCCATAATTTGGCATATCATGAAAATCTTTTCAGCTTTTCATATCTATGATTTCATTATCTGTTTAGGCTACAAAGGATACCTAATTAAAGAATACTTTTCGAATTATTATTTGCATACATCGGATGTTACGTTTGATATGAAGAAGAATTGCACTATAGTCCATCAAAATAATTCGGAGCCATGGCGAGTAACCTTAGTTGAGACGGGCGAAAAAACTATGACTGGGGGGCGTCTCAAAAAAACAATCCCTTATCTTGATGGCGAGGATTTTTGTTTTACTTATGGTGATGGTGTGGGCAATGTCGATATTAAATCACTTATTCAATACCACTATCAACAAAAAACTTTAGCAACGTTAACCGCAGTGCAAACATTGGGACGATTTGGTGCCTTAGATATTGTGGGTAATAAAGTAACTGCTTTCAAAGAAAAACCTAGAGAAGAAAGTACTTGGATTAACGGAGGTTTTTTTGTTTTATCTCCAAAAGTACTTCAGTATATTGATAATGATTATACGGTTTGGGAGCAAAATCCTTTAGAAGCTTTAGCTCAAGAAGGGGAGTTATCGGCTTTTTTTCATAAAGGGTTTTGGCATCCTATGGATACTTTACGAGATAAAACTACCTTAGAAACATTTTGGTCTCAAGGTAATGCGCCCTGGAAAATTTGGGATAATACTCAAGTTGAAAATACAATTTCCGTTTAATGGTAGATTTAATGATGAAATTTTGGTGTGGAAAAAATGTATTGATTACAGGTCATACTGGCTTTAAAGGAAGCTGGCTTTCGTTATGGTTGCAATCTTTGGGCGCCAATTGTGTGGGTTTTTCATTAGAGCCTCCTAGTAAACCAAATCTTTTTGATAGTGCTCAGATTAGCAGAAGTATGGAGAGTATAATAGGGGATATAAGAGACGTTGGATGTTTACAAATGGTATTAAAAAAATACCAACCTGAAATTATTATCCATATGGCTGCCCAACCGCTAGTTAATTTTTCATACCAGGAGCCATTAATAACCTATTCAACTAATATAATTGGAACTATTAATCTTTTAGAGGCGGTGCGATTCATAGATTCGGTTAAAACGATAATCAATGTTACCAGCGATAAATGTTATCAAAATCAAGAGTTAGATCGAGGCTATCATGAAGAAGACAACTTAGGTGGTTATGATCCCTATAGTAGCAGTAAAGCTTGCTCAGAAATGGTTACACAAGCCTATTCCTATTCTTATCTAAAAAATAGAGGAGTAAATATTGCTACGGCTCGGGCAGGTAATGTTATCGGAGGTGGGGACTGGAGTAAGGATCGTTTAGTTCCAGATGTGGTGAACGCCTGTGTAAAAAATCAAAATATTTTGTTACGTTACCCAAATGCTTTACGGCCTTGGCAACACGTATTAGAGCCATTGCGTGGTTATCTTACGTTAGCTAAACAATTATATGAAGCTTTACCGTCTTATATGCAAGCTTGGAATTTTGGACCTAGTGAAGGTCAAGATAAAACAGTAAGCTGGCTTACAGAGGCTATCATCAAATATTGGGGTAGTGGAATAAAATGGATTCAAAATTCCAATGAACTTAAATATGAAACCCATTTGCTGCGTTTAAACTCTACCAAGGCAAGACAGTTTCTGGGTTGGAAAAGCCAATGGAATATAGAAACAGCATTAGAAAAGACAATTGAATGGTACCAAAGCTATTTTAAGGAAGAAAATATGCAAAAAATCACATTGGCTCATATAGATGAATTTCAGAAAGCATTAACTTAATTTTTTGGTAGTATGTCATTAGCGAATAATGCTTTACTTTTATTTTTAAAAGAAAATTTTGAAGCACGAAAGCAATTTATAGCTTTTTTATTAGTTGGTGGATTAAATACTATATTTGGTTATGGCGTTTATGCTTTTTTTATTTTTATAGGCTTCCATTATCTATATGCAAGTTTATTCTCAAGATTACTAGGATTTGTATTTAATTTTTTTACAATGGGGAAATTGGTCTTTAAAAAATTAGATATAAGACTGATTAAAAAATTTGTTATATTTAACATGATTACCTATTTATTATTTATTATATTAATTAAGTTATTTAGTTTATGGAAAATTAATATCTATTTAAGTGGGTTAATTGCAAGCGGATTTATGGCAATTCTATCTTACCTAATCAATAAATATTTAGTTTTTTTATAGAAAATTTTAAAAGGAAAAAAGATGAAATATAAAGTTAAAATTAAAAATATTTATTTAAGCTATCATCGGGATTTACAATGAAATTAATTTCTATAGTAATACCTTGTTATAACGAAGAAGAAAATGTCATTGAATTGTATGAAAAAATAAGTAATATTTTTAAAAAACTTTCTCACTATCGGTACGAATGTATATTTATTGATAATGATTCTAACGATAAAACAGTCAATATATTAAGACAAATGGCTCTTAGCGATAGTAATATAAAAATAATCATTAATGCACGTAATTTTGGACATATACGATCACCTTACTATGGATTATTGCAAACCAATGGCGATGCCTCGATCTTAATTGCAGCCGATCTCCAAGATCCACCACAAATGATTTATGATTTTATTTTAGCCTGGGAATCAGGTTATAAAATCGTTATTGGGATAAAAGAAAAAAGTGAAGAATCACGGATTATGTTTGCAATTCGGAGTTTATACTATAAATTTGTAACAGCAATTGCAGAAGTTGATTTAGTTCGTAATTTCACTGGATTTGGTTTATATGATCGAGATTTTTTAAATATATTAAAGAAAATCGATGATCCTTATCCTTATTTTAGAGGCTTTATATCCGATATTGGATTTTCTAGAAAGGAAATTGCTTATACGCAACCTACTAGAAAGCATGGCAAAACTAAAAATAATTTTTATACTTTGTATGATACTGCTATGTTGGGTATTACCAATTATTCGAAATTACCGATTCGTTTGGCAACAATCGGCGGGTTTATACTATCAATTTTAAGTCTTTTTTTATCGGTATTTTTTTTAATATTAAAGTTTATTTTTTGGAAATCATTTAGTATGGGAATAGCTCCTATTTTGTGTGGTTTATTCTTTTTTTTCTCAGTACAATTATTTTTTACTGGTTTATTAGGAGAATATATAGGATCGATACATACTAAAATATTGAAGCGACCATTAGTCATTGAGGATGAGCGCGTTAATTTTGTCAATGAAAATCAAAAGTGTAGCCAAGGTGAAAAAGCTATTACTTAATTATAAGCTCTTATGTATGATAATTTTTTAAACCACGATTTAGACTACATACTTTCTCGAACATTACCGGTATGGAATGAACTAAAAGGCCAACGCATTTTTATTACCGGTGGAACAGGATTTTTAGGTACTTGGATTTTGGAAAGTTTTGCTTGGGCAAATAAGAAATTAAAATTGAATTCTGAAGCAGTAGTTTTGACACGAGATGCGACAAGTTTTTTAAAAAAATGTCCGCATTTTGCAAATAATAAATCCTTAAAATTTTATGAAGGAAATATTTTAGATTTTAAACATCCTAAAGGAACTTTCTCCCATATTATTCATGCTGCTACGGATAGTAATTATGCAAGAATTTCTTCATGGGATATGTTAGAAACTATTATTCGAGGAACTAAATATACTTTGGAATTTGCAAAAAATTGTAAGGTTAAAAAATTTCTTTTTGTAAGTTCGGGTGCTATGTATGGAAGACAATATGGCATTGATATAATCAATGAAACTAATTTATCAAAATTTGACACAACTGGATTAATGCCATCTTATTCAGTAGGTAAATTTATTGCTGAATATATGAGTAATTTGTATGCTAGAGAACAGCAATTTACTATTACAACTGCACGCTGCTTTGCATTTTTTGGACCTTACTTACCTTTAGATTTACATTTTGCTATTGGTAATTTTATTCAAAATCGATTAAACAATGATGCTATTTTAATAAAAGGTGATGGACATGCTTTTCGTTCTTACTTATATATTTCTGATTTATGTATTTGGTTATGGACTATCCTTGTTCAGGGTAAAAGTTTAACTGCCTATAACGTTGGCTCAAATGAAAAATACACAATATTAGAAATTGCTAATATGATAGCTAATAGTAGGGCGCCTAAAGTGGAGGTTAAAATACTTAACAATTCTAAATCAAGTATTGCAGATAATAATTATATTCCAAATGTTAGTTTGGCAAAGAAGCACTTAAATTTGGAACCACATATAAATTTTAACAGTGCATTAAATAGGACTATTGACTGGTTTTGTAAACAATCTCATTTAAATAAATTAACAATATAATGTATAAATTTTTTTATGAATGAACTTATTCAACGATCTAAAACTATTAGAAAAAATATTTTAGATATGATCTATACTGCTCAAGCTTCTCATATAGGTAGCTGTTTCTCTGTAGTCGATATTTTGAATATTTTATATGCAAAAATTCTGGATATTGATCTAAAATTTCCAAAAAAACTTGATCGAGACTTTCTTATCATGAGTAAAGGACACGCAGCAGCAGCACTTTATTCAACATTAGCCTATTATGATTTTTTTCCTATTCAAGAATTATTAGAATATTGTAAAAATGGTGGTCGACTTGCTGGACATATAACAGCTAATGTTCCAGGTATTGAACTATCGACGGGTGCATTAGGGCATGGGCTATCAGTAGGTTGTGGAATTGCATTAGTGAGTAAAAAAAAGGTGTATATCATTTTAAGTGATGGGGAATGTGATGAAGGCTCTATTTGGGAAGCCGCATTATTTGCTCCTCACCATTATTTGAATAACTTAACCGTTATTATCGATTATAATAAAATTCAAAGTTTCGGTCGAATTAACGAAGTATTAAATTTAGAACCTTTTGCTAACAAATGGCGTTCTTTTAATTGGGAAGTTTTAGAGGTTGATGGACATAATTATGATGATTTATATCGAGCTTTTACTTCTCAAACTAGTTTACCTAAAGTAATCATTGCCCATACTATTAAAGGTAAAGGTGTTAGTTTTATGGAAAATAATTTAATTTGGCATTATAGGTCTCCTGACAAAATACAATACGATCAAGCACATAAAGAACTTTCACAATGAGAAATCGATTTATTCAACTTTTATGTACGTGGGCAAGAGAAGATGAGGCTATTTATTTATTAACCGCCGATCTTGGTTTTTCAGTACTTGAACCTTTTGCTCAAGAATTTCCAAAACGCTTTATTAATATTGGCATAGCTGAACAAAATATGATCGGAATTGCAGCGGGCTTATCATTAATGGGAAAGAGAGTTTTTGTTTATAGCATTGTGAATTTTGGAACTATTCGTTGTCTCGAGCAAATTAGAAATGATGTTTGTTATCCTAATGCTAATGTGATAGTTACAATTGTAGGTGCAGGTTTAGCCTATGGATTAAATGGCTATACGCATTTAGGTGTAGAAGATCTGGCTGTTATGTTGCCTTTGCCTAATATGAAAATATTAAGTCCTGCGGATAATTTTGAATTAGAAGCTTGTATGAGCTATATAAAAAAAAATTCAGGTCCAAGTTATCTTAGGTTATCTAAAGGTGGAGAACCCCTCATACATTCGGATGACTTTGATATTGAAGGAAGTTTCAAAAGTGAACTATTTTCAGACATTAATATTATTTGTCACGGAACAATACTATCTGAAGTTATAAAAACAAAACTTCTTTTAAAAGAGAATTATAATCTGAATGTAGGTGTATTTTCTATACCGCTATTAAAACCCTTTTCAACCAGTAACTGTTTGAATTTACTTCGACATAGTAGGCATATTTTTCTTATTGAGGAGCATATGAATTTTGGTGGGATGAATAATTTGGTCACAAGTTTAGCTGCTAGCTTGGGTCCAGATTGTCCTTATATTAATACTTATGCTTTAGATAAAAATGTCATGCATTTAGTCGGCGATCAAACCTATTTGCGCAGTTCTTTTGGATTAAATGCAGAAAATTTATTAGAATCAATTTTAAGTGATTTATCTATCGATGCAAAACTAGAAGTTTAATCTTACTTAATTTTTATTAGAGTTTATACCCTGCTGTTATTCGATTCCCAACATTGAGTCCAATTTTAATTTTATCAATGCCAAGTATAGAGCTTAGATATTTTAATTTTTTTTTCATAGTTGATGAGAAAGGGGCTAGACGTAACCAATAATTAAGAGAGTATTGATTGATAAATGGTCTTGAATAAATATTATTAAAATTAGAACGCTTAAAAAGCTCAAAAATACTTTTTTTTGAAAATAATTGCATATGTTCAATATCAATTATTGGGGATTTCTTACCTAGAAGGCGGTTTATTAAACTAGTATAGTCGTGAGTTACTGTAACAAAAGCCCCATTTGGTTTTAATAATCGCTGAGCTGCTCTAGCTATTATCAAGGGGTCGTATACATGTTCCATTGTCATAAAACAACAAATGAGGTCAAATGAAGCAGGGTCAAAATTTTGTTCTTTAAAAATTTCTTTTCGTAACCAAGTATGACGATGTATAGGCGCAGCTTCAATAGCTGCTGCAGAAGGTTCTATGCCAATTAATTCTACGAAACCATGGGCTTTTAATAATTCAAGAAATATTCCAGTTCCAGCCCCAATTTCAAGGACTCTCTTTTTAATGTTTAAATTTTTTAGGATCGGCTGTATGGTTTTGATATAAGCGGATGCAGCGTCATTCGCTTCTTCTGAACTATCATATTCAGAAACATGATAGGCATCAGCCAGATGATGCTCTGCGGGTGGATTGCTGACATAGACAAGATCGCATATTTTGCAGCGAACCAAACGATGGCACATAAATTCAGGTTCTTTACGAGATGCATAACTAAATCCAGAAATTCGATGCTCATCAATATTTTCTTTTTGGAAAAGTGTAGCATCTATGCTGGAAGTATTACAAACAGGACAAAAACGATCAGATGACATTAAAAATCTCTTAATCAAATATGTGTTCTAAAACTTCTATACATAAAGCATGGCTAAAATTATTTTCAGGAAATGGAAAAACCCTCCTGAATAGTAAACGATTTCTTTGTTTTTTTTCATATTGAAATCCTTAACGGTCTCAATATCCAAACCCACATAGCTAGCACCTGGTCCTAAAAAACTTTTCCAAGGAGAATTTCCTGCACCAATGTCAAGAACTGCATTAGAGATATTTGCTAATTTAGGTCGTAGAAAACCGGTAATAGTTTTTAACTGTAGATCAAATAAGCAATGGATATAAAAAAGAAGAGGGTTATCTGCTGGAGAAGTTACTGAAATGGGTTTTAATTGTTCTTTGGTGGTATAAGTTTTTACTTTGGCTATCATGAAATTGAAATTCAATCCTTTTAAAAATAATAATTAAATTGTTTTTAATAAATTTTTAGCTATAAAATTTTCTTTGGAGTAAAACGAATGGCATAATAGTTTCCAAAGTCAAAATAATTGGTACGTTGGTAAGCATAATCAAAATCTTCTAAGAACATCCCAGCGGGAGAATTTTTCTCAACAACGACCCAGCCAGAACGATGTAGCGCTTTTGCAGTTGCTTGCATAAATTCTCGTCTATGCTTAGCAGGAATGAATACATAATTAGCTGGATCATGAATGGCACTCCAAACATTAGAATCCAGCAAGCTAAAAGTAGAATTAAGTATAGTAATAGGTTCTTTATAGCGTTGAATAAAATTAATAGCGGTCTGGGCTTCTTTTGTAAAACTAGGACTTAGATTAAGATTAGTATTATGATCAAATGTCTCTGTAAGGGTTTGCTGATTAGAATAAGCCAAATACTCACGAAGTAATTTTGGGGTAAAGGAAAATAATCTAACCTGGCTGATATTATCGCGCCAGGCTTCCCAACCAAAAGCTGGAAGCCAGCCCAAGAGTGCCATCAAGCAAATAACACACACTCTATGTAAATAGAATTTTTTATTAATGATAGAAATTGTATAAAGTAAAACTAAAAGAATAAAAGGTGAAATATTCAGAAAAGTATTATCATGACTCCGCCCAAGGAAATAAGAAAAAACACTGTAGCATAAAAGTATGATTAAAAATCCTGAGCGAAACTCAAAAGTGTCACCTGATTTGTGCCACAGATGAAATAAGCTAATTATTCCAATACTTGTTACTAAAAGAAAGTATAGTATTCCGCCATGCCAGTTAATTGGCAAAGTGCCAGGAGGGTTAAGTGCATAGGCAAGAAAAGCATAGAGTGAGGGGCCTTGGCCATAAATAATATGAAATGTAACATTAAAAATAACTATCAAACTGACAGCAATTAAAAGTAATTGGATTATATTTTTGAGTAAACCTTTGAAACGAGCATTGATATTTCCTTGTGCGCGTCGGATAAAAATATAATAAGGCCACCATACACAAGTAACATAAAAGGCGGATTCGGGTGACCAAAGTGCTCCGAACACCCAAAAGCAATGAGCAAGAATACTTTTTATTTTTGAGTGCTCTATATGAGTGACAAAAAATAAATAAGTCACTAGAAAAGTAACAGGGAGAAAACGCAGGCCGCTGACCGAGGGGGTTTCCAATGGCGAGCCTGCCAAGGGTGGAAATGCAGTCCAAAAAAAACAAGTTGCTAAGCAAAGGGATAATGTAATAAGGCGCTCAGGCCAGCGATTAGGTGTCAAAGAAAAAGCTAAGCTTGCAATACATAAGGAAAATAACCATGTGGTAAGGCTAGCTATGAAATACATGCCCTGCCAACAATCATGACTACATGCACTAGCAATTAGAAAAGTAGGGCCAAGGCCATATTGGGCTGGGAAATCATGAAATATAACCGCCCCAGATAATAGTAATTCAGCTGGACCTATATAGGCACCCCAATGATGCCAGAGTACTTTAATTAAAAAATCATTGTGAAATATTCCAGTAGAAAAGCTTAGTAGAGTTGCGAGTAACGTATAAGAGATCAACCACTTAGAGAGATTTTTTATTTTTAAAGTAGGGTTAGGGTTTATTTTGAAAACTTGAACAAAAAGAAATGTAAAAAAACAAATAGCGGCCATAGAAAAACCACTAATGTTTAATATATGTCCATGTCGATGCCACCAGAGTAATGTTGTTGATACACATAATGCTAGAAAGCTGGAAAATAGGATAGCGATATCAAATTTTCCAGTGCTTAAAGCTAACATAGAAACTATGAGTGCGAAACTTAAAATTAAGTTAGGAATAGTTTGGCCTGCGATAAAGTATGCACCAAGAAAGGCAATCAAGAAGCATGAAAAATTCCACAACCGGCCATAGGATTCAATGGGTGCTGTATATTGGGAACTTTCCGAGATAGTTTTTTCTTTTACTAATACTAAAATTGGCCATAAAGCGATAACTAGCCCGATGAACATATAGGCTATAAGAATGTGCAGTTTACCTTCCATAGTCTATATCCCTAAGATTTCTACCAATTAAATTCTTTAAGATAGCAAAAAAGCAAATATATCAGTTTATATACCCTATTCTCATTATCCTATTGCAAATAAAAGCACAAGTCAAAAATACTTTTATGAATAAAATAATTTCTTACTTTGACAAGTAAAAAGTTTAAGTGTTAGATATAAGACAACTTAGATAATATTGCTACGATCAGATCACACGAAGATCCCTTTGACAATAGAAGGTTGATATTGTTGGACTAAATAGGTTTTTATTATATTATAAGTAGCCCAGTGTTTTGGGTAGGCGGGCTAAGCAAAATGGATTTTTGAATGAAAGCTAATAATCGTTTATTTCCAGTCTACCAATTAAGTATGGCAGATTACATTGCCGGTGGGGCATTACTTTTATTTTGCTTTTTTGCTTTTTATGAACCTGATATAATTACTACTGGAACGAATTCTTTAAATTATCTGTTTGGAAATCCAATTGATTTTTATGAAAATTGTCAAAAAATACAAGGCCATGGAGTTCCATGGGGCAATTATCCACCAACTCTATATGTAATTTTTGCGTTATGGCTTTCTCCATTCAAATTATTGGGATTAATAATAAACCCATATACTTTTCCTGTTTATTTAGCCTATTGGTTGAAAGTTTTAACTACTTTGGCGTACATTGCTACAGGGTTAGTTTTCTATCGAGTAACTCAGTGCTATAACCAAAATAAAAAATGGGGGGTTTATGCGACCTGGCTTTGGTTAACAACTCCGATAGCGGTATGTTCGCAATTTATCTATGCTCAGTATGATATTTTCTATGTTTTTTTTACTGTTTTGGGTTTTTTGTTTTTTTTAAAAAAAAGAATTTTTTTAGCTTCCCTTATATTTGGTTTGTCTGTTACATTTAAGTATTTTCCTATAGTTATTTTTATACCATTACTTCTATTTTGCGAAAAAAAAATATTAAGACTAATTTTAGGTTTATTGCTTTTCGCAATGCCTATGTTCATCATACAAAAATTGTATGGTCATTCACCTGCTTATATTACAGGGGTATTAAGATTTGGTGTCATTTATTCCCTTTTTAATACGTATGTGGATTTTTTTGCCTATGAGGTTAAAGTTTATTATATTTTCCTAATTTTTAGTTTATTTTGCGGTTATTGTTATTATTTAGATTTTACTAAAAATTATAAAAAGATTGCATCCTATATTTTTCTGTTTGGGTCAATTTTTCCTTTTTTATTTCTTTTTTGGCATCCTAATTGGTTATTATTGACTACACCCGCTATTATATTGACGACTGTTCTTGATAAACAAACCAAAGTTGCAAGATTTTTGCTAATTGATTTATTTGGAATGTTCTGTTTTATCGCTTATGATGTTACCCTTAAAGCGTATCAGAATATTTTTGATTTAGCTTTGTTTCACCCTAAGTTATTTCATATTCCCTTTCAGTTTTCATTCAGTATGGCAAATTTTTTTGAAAAATTCTTTGGAGAATACAAAATATTTAGTTGGAATATTTATTTTTCTTTGTTTTTAGGTTATTTAATTTTACAACTTGTTCTCAAGCGTAAGTCAATAGATACAGTTTATTTAAAGAAATCTGAAAATTATCCATATCGGGATGTTCGTATCAATTACTATGTTGGAATTTCAATTTTTTTAGTTCCAGCAATTTTTTCATTTATTACAAATAATCACGCAAATATAGCGAACATGTTTTAAAAATTTTTAGGAAAATCAAGCAGTAAAAATTGATAGATATTTTATTATTTAAAGCAGAGATTGAAAAAATAATTTAACTAAAAAGTTCATTAATCCAATCAAATAATTTGATCATTAAACAATCTTTTCTAAAATAATAGTTTCATCTCTATCGGCGCCGGTAGAAATAATGACTATCGGTACGCCTATCAATTCTTCAATACGACGTAAATAAGCTTGTGCATTCTTCGGCAGTTTGGAAAATTCTTTAATAGGTGTTGTCGTGGTTTGCCATCCAGGGGATGCTTCGTACTGTGGAACACATTGTGTGAGATCTTCTGGATTTAAAGGCAAATCGGTAAGTACTTGTGATCCTAAGCGATAAGCCGTGCAAATCTTAATAGTTGGCAGCGTATCCAACACGTCAAGTTTGGTTAGACATAAGCCGGAGACGCTATTTAATTGAATTGCGCGGCGCAATAATACCGTATCTAACCACCCACAGCGACGCGGACGTTTGGTGACACTTCCGAATTCATTCCCGCGATCTCTAAGATTATCGCCGTTCTGATCCAGCAATTCCGTGGGAAAAACTCCACCACCCACACGCGTGCTATACGCTTTGCTAACACCTAACACATAATCAAAACAACGTATGCCTAAACCGCTACCCGTGGCTGCGGCACCTGCAATGGTATTCGATGACGTGACAAAGGGATAAGTGCCTTGATCAATATCTAAAAAGGTACCTTGTGCACCTTCAAATAATAAGGCTTTCTTTTCCTGATGGTATTCAGCTAAAAGTGCAGGGATATCGGTAATTAAAGGAACTAACTGTTTGCCTAAGTCTAACAAGTGAGCACATGCTTGCTCGTAATCTATCGTTTGTGCGTGATAATAATGTTCAAGTATAAAACTGTGATAATGGAAAAGTGTTTTTAATTTTTCAGCGAATTGTTGTGGATGGAAAAAATCACAAAGTCGTAAACCGCGTCGCGCTACCTTGTCTTCATAGGCAGGTCCTATGCCGCGTTTTGTTGTACCGATTGCATTTTTTCCGCTCTTTTCGCGCGCTTCATCGAGTGCAATATGTGTGGGTAAGATAATAGGACAGGTGGCGCTGAGCTTAAGACGTTGACGCGCAGGGATGCCTTGCTGTTCTAATTCTTCCATTTCTTTGAGTAGGGCTTCTGGGGAAATTACCACGCCATTTCCAATTAAACATTCTACGCCGGCATGCAAAATTCCAGAGGGAATTAAACGTAAGATAGTTTTTTTGCCTTGGATAACCAAAGTATGTCCGGCATTATGCCCACCCTGAAAGCGCACTACGGCTTTAACGTGTTGCGTGAGCAAATCTACAATTTTCCCTTTCCCTTCGTCACCCCATTGGCAACCAATAATGATGATTGTTTTTGTCATGATTTAAAATTCACTTTTTTATCTGTGTGAGTCTTTTTAAAGGACCATCTTTTGTATTTAATAACAAAAAATTATTTATTGAGGTTGTGCTTAGCCCCTGTTGATAGGCCTCTAGATTGAGATAAAAAGCAGCAAATTCTGGATTCTTATTATAAGCTTGATTATATATTTTTGCGGCTTCGGCATCTCCTTGCCCACGAATTTTTGCAGCTTCCTCTTTTGCCTTAGCCAAAATTAGGTGCACGGAATTATCTGCTTTGGCACGAATCAATTCGGCATTGGCTCTACCTTTGGCGCGTTGGGCAATGGCAATATTTTCTTGTTCAATGCTCATACTGTTTAATAATCGTGCATTGGCATCAGCAGATAGATGCAACTGTTTAAAGCCGATATTGATAAGTTCAATACCAGCTGTTTTAAGTTGCTGATTAACTGCAGATAAAACGGAATCTATTTGCGTAGCCGAACCATGTTGAATGAGCTGGCTAAAAGACACATGAGTTTCTTTATCATTAAATATAGTTGTTATCTGCTGGCTGATTAATAATTTAATTTGCTGTAAATTATTTTTCGTTTGTTCATAATATCGTACCGGATCACTGATGCGCCAATCCGCATAATAATCGACGGTGATGGATTTATCTTGCGAACTATTCGCATTGCTAGTTTCACTAAAGAACAAGGTTTGCAAGCGATTATCGAGCAATATTGATTGCATCAAAAAAGGTATTTTAAAGTGTAAGCCTGGTTTTAGAACTAAATCTTTGTCTTGCGCATTGCGGGTAAATTTTTCTGCAGACAACAATAAATTGGTATAACCTTCGGGTACGATAGTAATGCTTTGGTAAAGAATAAATAATAAACAGACTGAAAAACCTAAGAGCAAATGAATTTTTTTTCTTAGAATAATCATTCATATCCTCCCGAAATATTGTAACTACTGGGGATAGTATCATTTGTTTTATTATTAGGTGCGTTATTATCTGTACTTTCTTTTTTGTCGTTGCTAGCTGAAATAGGGGGTAATTTATCTGCTTTTTCAGAAGATGTTGTATTGGATTGATTTAAGGTTAAGGAAGAATTAGTGTTATTCGTTGCAACTAGTTTATTGCTGTGGGCCATTTGTAAGGCCGTCAAATAAAGCCGCTTTCTTGTCAATGAAGGAGAAGCTTCATAAGCAGGTAATAACGCTAAAAAGCGAATAATTTCTGTTTTAGCTTTTAATACCATTTCTTGTTGGTAAGCTTTGGCATCTGTTATAAGTCGTTGTGCTAGCATTTCCGCACGTGGTTCTACTTGAATAGCATAAACATTGGCTAGCTTTTCTAGTTGTTCTTTATCATTTTTGGCATTAGTGGCATCGTTAAATAGGACTTGCAGTTGTTTTGGAATTTGGATCGATCCCAACTCAATATTTTTAATAGCTAATCCGGTTTGTTCTTGAATCATTAATGTATTGAGTTGTTTTTGCAAACGTTCTGAGAGTGAAAAATGCGACATTATTAGTAATTGATTTAAAGTAAACCGACTGAGCATCCGATTGACTATGTTGTGCATCGTATCTTGCAAGCTGAGTAAAGGATGAGTGCTACTAAAAAGATAGTTGTGTGGACTAACAATAGAATAATCAATGTTGATATCAACAGCAATTTTATTCCCATCTTTTGTTAATAGTTTAACAGTAGTGGAAAGTTCATTAATTTTTTCGGAATTGATTATTGTGTAGTGTTGGAATGGTTTTAAGATCCAATGATAGCCAGAATCTACCGTTGCGCTGTAGGCTCCAAAGCGAGTAATAACAGCTGATTCATCCGTATTGACCTTAAAAAAACCGAGCGCAAACCATGTGAGTAAGCAGAAGCTCAAAATTAGACTCATTGCCTTTGCATTAAGCTTTGTGAGTAAGAAAGGGCGAGCAAGCGTTGATTTCTTATTTAAAATTCTTAGCTTAAATAAAGCGACAATTTTTTTATATAAAACACGCAGAAATGCTTCTAAATCGGGGGGAGTCTGTTTGGGTCGCCCAGTCCACGGATCTTTGTTTTTACTGGGATCACCCGGTTCATTCCAGGGCATAGTAGGCTCCAATTGTTAGTTTTCCAAGATTTTTTCAATCTACTGTCTTTACAATACAGTTTACCCTTTTTTAGTGTAAGGGTGTTAAATACCTTGGGTCTTCCTAGTTGCCGAATCTAAATCATTGAGTAATTTAAATAGCTATCAGTAGTTTTCCGCTCAAAAGAGACATTTTATGCATGCTGAGCCATTCTCGCAACTATTAATTCAGCAAGGAGCCATTTGATCAGGTAAAAGATTCAATTGAGCGTGATCGTTTAGCCAAGATTTTTTACTGCACTCTGGGTAAGCAAGACACTCGATGATAGCGGTTCGTAATAAATCAATACCTACTCCAGATTGAGCAGATATCCAAACTTTAGTCGGAAAACCTGCTGCATTACGCTCTAAACGCGGCGGCGCATCTGCCAGTAAATCAATTTTATTGACAACGATTAATTGACTAATGTGATCCGTGTGTATTTGTTTTAAAACGCTACATACAGCTTCATTGCATTCTTTGTTTTCGGTATTGGTAGCATCCACTACATGTAATAATAGATCCGCTTGTTGGGTTTCTTCTAAAGTCGCTCGAAAAGCCACGACGAGATGGTGAGGTAATTGGCGTATAAAGCCCACGGTATCGGCCAAAATGGCTGTTTGTCCGTGGCTAAGAGACATGCGACGTATGCTAGGGTCGAGTGTTGCAAAGGGTTGATTGGCGACAAAAACCGTCGCTTTGGTTAGACGATTAAATAACGTCGATTTGCCAGTATTTGTGTATCCGACTAAAGAAATATGTGGTAGTCGAGATTTTCTTCTTGCACGCTGACTTTGTGCACGTTGCGCACGAACCTTTTCTAAACGTTTTTTAATAATTTTAATTTGTTGGCAAATTAAACGTTTATCGGTTTCTAATTGCGTTTCACCAGGACCGCGTAAGCCTATACCACCGCGTTGCCTTTCTAAGTGTGTCCAGCCACGGATGAGTCGAGTTGAAAGGTGTTCTAGTTGAGCAAGCTTAACCTGCAGTTTCCCCTCAAAAGTACGTGCGCGTTGAGCAAAAATATCTAGAATTAATCCAGTACGCCCTAATACTCGGCAATGTAATTTTTGTTCTAAATTACGTTCCTGAGCGGGACTTAGATCGTGATTAAATAGGATTAATTGTGCTCGATGTGCAATTGAAGCGGTAACTATTTCTTCAAGTTTACCCAAGCCAATAAAATATTTTGCTTGCGCTTTACGTTGTCGCCCAGTGATGAGAGTCATCGCTTGGGCACCCGCTGCTAGAGCTAGCTCCTGAAATTCTTTTACTATTTCTTCGGTTTCATATTTTTTAAAATAAATATGGACTAAGAGTGCTAGCTCACCGCTTTGGGGACGTTCAAGCATTACTGATTTCTAGTTCCTCGACGGGTATATTACTGTTTTGTTGATCATTGCATTCATCAATATTTGCTAATTTAACATTCTTTGCTGGAACGACTGTTGAAATAGCATGTTTGTAGACCATCTGGCTAACTGAGTTTTTTAATAACACCACAAACTGATCAAATGATTCTACTAAACCCTGAAGTTTAATCCCGTTAACAAGGTAAATTGAAACAGGAACTTTATCTTTACGCAATGCGTTTAGAAAAGGATCTTGTAGTTGCCCTTTAGACATAATTAGCTTCTCCATGCAAATTTTAAATATAAATATAATCTCAAAAAGCCTTGGCCTTAAATTTATTTAGCTTATAACCAAGCGAGTCAAGTTTAGCATGGGAAATGCATAGGGCATAGCCCTGAACGTTAAGAGTTTGTCTAGTCTCTGGGAAATCAGAAGAATATTAGTCTGTAGTCCAACCATCCATTATCCAATAAAATAGGGTAGTAGTAGCCTAAAAATAGTGATAAAAAATGACTCTGGGATTTTTTAATCTAGCCTAGAATTTATATCTAATAGGTAATGTTGGTAAATTTAGATACTAATGAATTTTAGGCTAAAGTATTTTATCCCAATTCGGGCCTATCTGAATATCGACCACTAGGGGAACGGACAGCTGTGTGGTATTGACCATTAAGTCTTCAATTAGTTGTTTTACTGGATGTAGATCAGCATCGACAACTTCAAATACCAATTCATCGTGAACTTGCATAATCATATGTGCTTTAAGTCTTTGCTGGGTTAGCGCATGATCGATAGTGATCATTGCTTTTTTTATGATATCTGCTGCGCTACCTTGTAAAGGAGCATTGATTGCCGCACGTTCACTAGCTCGACGTCGTAGTGGGTCACTAGAGTTAATAAAGGCTAAATTTAAACGCCGCCCAAATAAGGTTGTGACATAGGCTTGTTCATGTGCTTGCTGGCGCGTGCGTTCCATATACTCTTTCACACCCGGGTAACGAGTAAAATAACGATCAATATAATTTTTAGCTTCTTCACGGGAAATGCCTAATTGTCTGGCTAAACCAAAAGCGGACATTCCATACATGAGACCAAAGTTAATTGCTTTAGCACTACGACGTTGTTCGTGAGTCACTTGATCTAAGGGAATGTTTAAAACTTCTGCAGCCGTGGCTTGGTGTATGTCAAGGCCTTGTGCAAATGCATTCAGTAAACCTTGATCTTGGGAAACATGGGCGACGAGTCGTAATTCAATCTGAGAATAATCCGCTGCAATGATTTTATAACCCGGTGGGGCAATAAAAGCTTGGCGAATTTTGCGGCCTTCTTTAGTACGTGCTGGAATATTTTGTAAGTTAGGGTCAGATGAAGAAAGTCGTCCTGTGACAACGGCTGCTTGGTGATAAGAAGTATGGATGCGACCAGTTTTTGGATTAATCTGCAATGGAAGTTTATCTGTATAGGTTGACTTTAGTTTACTTAAACTACGATGTTTTAAAATAACTTTAGCGAGTGGGAATTTTATGGCGAGTGCATGCAAAACACTTTCAGAGGTTGATGCTTGACCTTTGGGTGTTTTTTCTAAAATAGGTAAGCCTTGTTCGGTAAATAATATGGTTTGCAGTTGTTTGGGTGATCCTAGGTTAAAGGTTTTACCAGCCAATTGGTACGCTTCTTCTTCTAATTTTATTAAGCGTTTTGCAATTGAACGACTTTGCTTTTGTAGTAGTTGTGCATCGACTAATACGCCATGGCGTTCAATATGGGATAATACGGGGACTAACGGCATTTCAATGTGCGTAAAAACCTTAGATAATCCTGGGAATGTATCTAACTGTGGCTTAAGTAATGCGTGTAAACGTAAAGTAATATCGGCATCTTCAGCGGCATAAGGGCCGGCTTCTTGGATATCGATTTGATTAAAAGTTTTTTGTTTAGCACCTTTACCAGCGATTTCTTCAAAGTGTATGGTTTTATGATCCAGATGTTTTATTGCTGCACTATCGAGACTATGTGAATTACTTGCACTGTCGAGTAAATAAGATTCTAACATGGTATCAAAGCGAAGTCCTTGCAATTGGATCCCATAATTTGCTAGTACGCCCATATCATATTTTAAGTTATGTCCTATTTTTAACTGTTTAGGATCTTCAAATAAGGGTTTTAATTGTTGCAAGACCCAATTTCTGGGTAATTGCTTGGGTGCTCCTGGATAATCATGGGCTAGCGGAATATAAACAGGTTTTTCTCCTTGAATGGCAAAAGAGAGGCCGACCAACTCGGCTTGCATGACATCTAAACTCGTCGTTTCGGTATCGAATGCCCAGATTTTTGCTGTCGTTAATTGTTTTAGGAATGTTTGAAAATCTTTTTTGTCGAAAATTAACCAATAGGGTGTTTGTAGGGGCTTAACCTCAACGACCTGTGTGCCTAGTTCTTGATTTTTTTCTAATTCGCGTAGCCATCCTTTAAATTCTAACCTTTTATAACTATCTATGAGTATAGAAATATCAGGCGCTTTGGGGCGAAATTTTTCTAAGTCAAACTCAAGATCGACATCGGTTTTAATTGTGACTAATTGTTGCGATAAGGGAAGTTTATCGAGATGGGCTTTAAGATTTTCTCCTATTTTCCCCTTAATTTCATTCGCATTTTTTATCAGCGATTCAAGATTTTCATAATGATTTAGCCATTTCGCTGCTGTTTTGGGTCCTACATTGGGAATACCCGGTACATTATCAACGGGGTCACCGATCAAACTTAAATAATCGGTTATTTGTTCTGGAGTGACGCCAAATTTATCAATGACACCTTGGCGGTCTAATTGTGTATTCGTCATGGTATTCACTAAGGTAATCTGTTCACAAACTAATTGTGCAAAGTCTTTATCACCGGTGGAAATTACAACGGGTAGATGATGTTGTATTGCTTTAGTGGCTAATGTGCCTATCACATCGTCGGCTTCAACACCTGGATGTATGATGAGTGGCAAGCCTAAGCCACGCACGATGGTATAAAGAGGTTCTATTTGACATTGCAAATCATCCGGCATCGTAGGACGATGCGCTTTATATTCCGTATATAATTCTTCGCGGAATGTTTTACCTTTGGCATCGAAAACAACCACGATATATTCTGGGCTAGTATCTTTAATTAATTTGCGTAGCATATTAATGACACCATAAACCGCGCCAGTAGGTTCTCCTCTCGAATTACTTAAAGGCGGGAGCGCATGAAAGGCACGGTAAAGATAAGAAGTGCCATCGACCAAGACTAGGGGTTTTTTCATGGTGATATGATAACATAGCCGTTAATAAGTTATGAGGTCACTATGCGCATCGAGCAAGAAATAAGATTAGATTTTAAGGACGTATTAATTCGCCCGAAACGCAGCACATTACAAACACGTGCGGATGTTGATTTAACCCGAGAATATAGGTTTAAACATTCAAAATTCTCATGGAAAGGGATACCCATTATTGCTTCGAATATGGATCATACCGGTACGTTTGCTATGGCAAAAAGTTTAGCAAAGCATAAATTACTCACTGCGATTGACAAGTTTGCAAGCTTACAAGATTGGAAGAAATTCTATAATCAACATCCCAAGCTTACTTCTTACTGTTTCCCGACGACAGGGATTAAAACGGAAGATGCCGATATGCTAGCAAAAATTATTAAAATAGCACCTAGTCCTTTTATTTGCATTGATGTTGCCAATGGTTATACACAACGTTTTGTTGACAGTATCCATGCCTTACGAAAAAAATATCCTAAGAAAACATTAATTGCAGGTAACGTAGTGACTGCTGAAATGGCCGAAGAACTGGTTTTAGCAGGAGCAGATATTGTCAAAGTAGGTATCGGTCCGGGTTCTGTTTGTACCACCCGTCTGAAAACGGGCGTAGGTTATCCTCAATTGTCCGCTATCATAGAATGTGCAGATGCTGTACATGGTTTAGGCGGGCATTTGTGTGCAGATGGTGGTTGCGTTTACCCGGGTGATGTCGCTAAAGCGTTTGCTGCAGGAGCAGACTTTGTTATGCTAGGTGGTATGTTAGCTGGTCACGAAGAATGCGCGGGCGAAAAAGTAGAGGAAAATGGCAAATGGTTTATGCGATTTTATGGAATGAGCTCGAGTGAAGCTATGCATAAACATCATGGCAAGATGAATGCTTATCGTGCTAGCGAAGGACGCTCTGTTAATGTTCCTTACCGAGGTAAGGTAGAAAATACGGTACTCGATATTTTAGGTGGATTGCGATCGACCTGTACTTATGTAGGCGCGCAGCGTTTGAAGGAACTTTCTAAACGTACGACTTTTTTACGTGTCACGCAACAATTAAATGAAGTTTTTGCAGCGTTACAAGTTAATGAATTGGTTAATGATAACTAGTTAATCCTTGGGTTGAAAATCTAAATAAATAGTTACTATTTCCTTTAAGATTGGGAGCAAAAAGTTCAATGAATGCGCTCCAAAAAAAACGTTTAAATTTCGTTTTGCTTATGTTATTGGTGACAAGCTTAGTTATTTGTTTATCTCTCTATGCGTTAAAACAAAACATTAATTTGTTTTATACGCCTACACAACTTGCAGAACAACACTTAACACCAGGAAGGGTTTTTCGTTTAGGGGGCCAAGTTAAAAAAGGCACAGTGAAACAAAATGAACAACAATTGTTGGTTTCTTTTGTCGTAAGTGATATGTCACATAATGTCCTCGTTGAATATCAAGGTGTATTGCCAGATTTATTTCGTGAAGGTCAATCGGTAATTGTTGAAGGGAGTTTGGATCAAACAGGTATCATGCAAGCCAAACAAGTATTGGCAAAACATGATGAACAATATCGACCCGCTAAATACACTTTTCGTACTTGACATTGTCTGTGTTGTCGCTCAATTCACAATCCTCATGTATATTAAGGAACGAAGGTTGCTTAACAACGCGAGCCACTTTCAAAAAATCCAATTGCTGTGAGTATAATTCATTCACTAATATTACTTTTTGAAGGCAGGAAGCAAATGACCAAAATGACTAGCTTAAAATTATTGATAGCCGTTTTGTTGGTAGCTATCGCAAGTTTGGCTTATATATTACTGACTCGATTTTTTCCAAATGAAGAAGTGTTTTTTATGGGCGCTCGAGCAATAACTCGAGCCTTAGTGTTGGATCTCAGTATCAAAAGTAATAAAGATTACGCTACTTTTTTACCTGAGAATTCAGGATTTTTAGTGATCCATCCTGCGCAATCGGCTGAAGATCATCGCGATGATATCCTAGAAACTCGTGATATTTTTGCTTTAGTCGAAAAAACCAATAAAAATACTATACAAGACTCAGACCCCCTTTATTCAGAATTGGAATTACTTTTTTTGAGAAAAACGCCTTTAGGAATACGCGCCAATTATGTGACTTTATCAAGCTTGGGCGTGAAAAGTATTTTTTTTAATCCGGATTATTTCGTTCAATTTTCGCAAATCTATCAAGATAAGCTTCCGCATGCCGCGGGCTATGCCATTATGGGCGATAGTAGCCAGCGGCAAATTCGTGATATTCTAGTCAACTAATTTTTGGCAAAGATTATGATTACTAGTCTATGAAGAATTTGCAAGAACATTTACAACGCTTACGATGGCAGTGTCGCCGTGGAATGCTAGAACTAGATCTCATTTTACAGGCTTTTTTAGAAAAAAATTATCTAAATTTAGCACCTCGCGATCAAGATCTATTTGAAGAATTATTAACCTATTCTGATCAAGAGCTATATTCTTATTTAATTAAACGTCGGCGCATTGCAAATAGAGCGATGCAGACCCTAATAGAACGTGTTAGCTATGGCTGCTAATTTTTATCGTTTAAAACCTTCTTATTATTTAGCTATCTTACTCTTAGTGGTGCATGGTGGCGCTATTGCTTGTTTATGCTTTTTGCCTTGGCCTTGGTGGACTAAATTACTGTTAAGCTTAGCTTGTCTAATGAGTTTTGTTACGCTTTTTTGCCAACATGTCTTATTAAATAATCCTCATTCTGTTATGGAATTTTGGCAACAAAGTTCAGGTTGTTGGCAAGTAAGAAATAATCTAGGCGAAGTGAAACTATTAAATTTGGCTGATGATAGTGTTTGTACGCGTTATTTTGTGTTATTGAATTTTGTGGCTTTAAATAAGAAAAAAATCAAAATTTCTTTAGTTTTATTGCCAGATAGTTTAAGCCCTAAGGACTTTAGACAGCTGCGTAGGCAACTGCACGGTGTTGGGTAATGTGTTCAAAAAGGGTGCTCTCCGATATTCAGCTATTTCTAGGTTGAGTATAGGTTAGGATAATGTATAATTTTTAATCAATATCCATACAAGGGTCTTAATCTTTATATGTCAGAAATAACATCAGAGGCGCTATTGGTTGAAATGCAACCGATTACTATTACTGAAAATGCAGCCAATAAAATATGGGAGCTGATCACAGAAGAAGAGAATTTTCAGTTAAAACTACGTGTATTTATCACTGGAGGGGGTTGTTCTGGGTTCCAGTATGGGTTTAGTTTCGATGAGACCATCAATGAAGATGACACAGTGATTATTAAACAGAATGGAAAAGATCAAAATAACAATGACATTATCGTTCAGTTACTCATTGATCCTATGAGCTTAGTTTATCTAGTTGGTGCAGAAATAGATTACAAATCGGATTTAACGGGAGAGCAGTTTATCATTCGTAATCCGAATGCTAAGACCACTTGTGGCTGTGGTTCTTCTTTTGCCGCTTAATTATTATTAGTTCTATTTTCTACTTTTTTTCAAGTCTCGATTAAAATTCTCATGAATATCCATAGCTAATAATGTTCTATCGCTTCTAAAAAGCTAAAAATTAGTTAGCATTTAACTGGATTGAGCCAGGTAGATTCCACCGAGTATAGTTGCATTGTTAGCGCCCGTTACTTCGGGAAGGTTACTGGTTTTTCCTTCTAAGGTTTGTTTTGCTAGCCATGCGAATGCCATCGCTTCTAAACTATCACTGGCTACGCCTCGGTCGTCGGTTAATAATAACTGGTGCGAGTGACAATGTTGTTGTATGCGTTCTTTTAAATAAATATTTTTACTGCCTCCACCACACAGCAGAATGACTCCATGCGAACTTTTAAAGGTCTGGATAGCTCTGGCAACACTGGCTGCAACCAGTTCACAGAGTGTGGCCTGCACGATGATAGGTGCCAATGCTCGATTAAATAAAGTTAATTGTGCCGTTATCCATTTAAAATTGAAATATTCGGGTCCAGTACTTTTGGGAGGTTTTAGTTGAAAATAAGGATCGGATAAAAATTGGTTTAATAATTCTGGATCAAAAGATGCACTCGCCGCCCAAGCGCCACTCTTATCAAACCATCGCTTGAGATGATAGTAGATCCATTGATCGAGTAAACAATTAGCAGGACCGGTATCAAAGCCTAAAACTGGAGCTTTTAAATCAGCAGCTAAATAAGTGATATTGGCAATCCCGCCAAGATTTAACACGAGGGTGTCTTCTTTTTCAGTGCGAAAAATTGAGTTGTGAAAAGCGGGCGTTAGAGGTGCTCCTTGGCCGCCGGCAGCCATATCCCGCCTACGAAAATCAGCGATAGTCGTGATACCGGTTTTTTCGGCAATGATATTGGGATCGCCAATCTGAAGCGTAAACGGATAATTTACAAGATGGGGGTAATGAAAAACAGTTTGTCCATGACTCCCTATGGCTAAAATATCTTTGGCAGAACATTGACTTTCTTCTAATAGTTTTTTTATTGCTTCCACTGAGATTAAGGCTATTTTTTGATCGAGTTCAGCAAATTTTACAATACTGATTGAGTCTGTAGAGTAAAACTTGGTTAGTTCTTCACGTAACGTATTGGGCAAGTGGGATTTATACGTAGCCAGTAATTTCGGTTGATCATTTGAAAAATCAACTAATGCAGCGTCTACTGCATCCATACTCGTACCTGACATTAGGCCTATATACAGTTTTTTCATTTTACAATAATTTCCTAGATTGCCACGCACCTACGGTGCTCGCAATGACAGTAACCAGAAACTTTTTTAATTGTATTGCAATGCACTGTGAAAAAATAGTACGCTAGATTTAAGTAGAGTTAGCTAGACAGTCGCTGTAGTTTCTACAGAGGAAAGTCCGGGCTCCATCGGGCAAAGTGCCAGATAATACCTGGGAGGCGTAAGCCTACGGAAAGTGCCACAGAAAATATACCGCCTAGTTTCTTTGGTGAAATTATATACTCACAGCAATTGCGAAGAGTATAGCAAGGTAAGGGTGAAAAGGTGTGGTAAAAGCGCACCGCGTCATTGGTAACAGTGATGGCATGGCAAACCCCACTTGGAGCAAGACCAAATAGGAACCTATTAGGCGTGGCCCACGCTAGGTTCGGGTAGGTCGCTTGAGATGTATGGTGACATATATCCTAGATGAATGATTGTCCACGACAGAACCCGGCTTATCGGCTGACTCTCTTTTCTAAAATATTACCTTTCAGGTAATTAATTCGTCAATTTTTAGTGTGTCTACTCGTCTTGCATTTATAAAAAGCAAAACTTCTTATCAATTTTACTTAAGCCCAGTTAATGCTTGACAAGAAGCAATTCTAATTCCTATAGTGTAATTAAGTGGCAAATAGTGGGTAAATGTGGGTAAAAATGGGATAAATTATGTTTCGGGGTATAAATTTGGTAGTGCTCGATGCGAAGGGCCGGATCAAGCTGCCGGTTCGCTATCGACAGTTTCTACCTACAGATAAAGAGCCTCAATTAGTACTCACTATCGATACCGAGTCTCCTTGTTTATTGCTTTATCCTATTAAGGAATGGGAGATCATCGAAGAAAAATTGCAGGCTTTGCCAAGTTTTAATCCAGCAGTACGCCGGATTCAGCGTTTACTAATAGGACATGCAACGGATTTGGATTTAGATACTAATGGTCGGATCTTGTTGCCAGCGCTGTTAAGGAATTATGCACATTTAGAAAAAGAAATTATGGTCGTAGGTCAAGGTAGAAAAATTGAGTTATGGGGTGCCAATGAATGGGATGATTATCGTACTCAATGGATTTCAGACACGGTTAAGCCAGGTGAGTTACCTGATGAGTTACAGACTTTAGCGTTATAGGCCGTGACATTGATGCAAAAACAAGAACAGCATCAACCCGTGTTACTTGCGGAAGTCATTGAATATTTAGCTATTGATGCCGAGGGAATTTATATTGATGCTACGTTTGGGCGCGGCGGGCATGCCGGACAAATTTTACAAAATTTAGGCGAAAAGGGGAGATTAATTGCTATTGATAAAGACCCTACTGCGGTCGCCTATGCACAGCAGCAATGGAGTCAGGATAAAAGATTTAAAATTTATCAGGGTTCATTTAAGCGCGTTAAAGAAATAGCTGAAATGGAAAGCGCTATAGGGTTAGTGTCGGGACTCTTATTAGATTTAGGAGTTTCTTCACCTCAGTTAGATCAAGCGGATAGAGGATTTAGTTTTTTACGGGATGGGCCATTAGATATGCGCATGGATCCAACAATAGGAATCAGCGCAGCAGAATGGCTAGCTTGTGCAGCTGAAAAGGAAATTGCACAAGTGTTAAAGGATTATGGCGAAGAACGTTATGCAAAACGTATTGCTCGGGCGATAGTAGAAGAACGAAAATTAAAGCCTATGGTAACAACGGTTCATTTAGCGAATGTGGTGAAGTTAGCTCATCCTCGTTGGGAAAGGCATAAACATCCCGCGACGCAAACCTTTCAAGCAATACGTATTCGAATTAATAATGAATTGGAAGACTTGAAGGTCTGCTTAGAGCAAAGCTTAGAAGTATTGAAGATAGGTGGACGTTTATTAGTTATTAGCTTCCATTCGTTAGAAGATCGAATTGTAAAACGCTTTATTCGCCAGCACATGCATGAAACTGTGGAATTAAAAAAGCTACCTTTCATGCCAGCTGAATGGAGGCCTAAATTAAAAAATTTGGGTCGCGGAATTAAACCGGGTGTGGATGCGATTAAAGCCAATCCACGATCGCGTAGCGCAGTGTTACGAATTGCGGAGAAAATATCATGAATATGGCGGCACGTGCTTTAACACAAAATTCTTTGACATGGGGGCAAGGGCAGAGCTGGGTTATTTCCCTAAAGATGTTGGGACTTATTTTACTAACATTGGCGGTATTGTCTTCAGCGCTTTCAGTTATCTATATAAAAACCGTACAACGTAATTTATATAGTCAATTACAAGTAAGCCAACAAAATTACGACAATTTAAAAACAGAATGGAGCCAATTATTACTCGAAGAAAATACCTGGGTGGCACCCGTTCGAATCCAAGCCTTAGCCCAACAAGAATTAGGAATGCGAGTTCCTGAAATGAAAAACACGGTTTTATTAACCAAGTCAGCTTAGAAATGCGATTCGATTTTTTGCTAAATGGTGTTGTTGATTGATTTTTTTCAAAAAAAACAAACCTACTGCTATCGTTTCGACCTATCGATGGCGTTTAATGATTGTGGTTTTCATATTGTTGATTATTGCTTTTGGCTTAATTGGTCGACTCATCAATTTAACCGTTGTCAATCGTCAATTCTTGCGTAACCAAGGTAACGCAAGAACAGTGCGTACTTTAAATATTCCTGCACATCGCGGCATGATTTTGGATCGTCGTGGCGAGCCCTTAGCTATCAGTACACCTGTAGATGCAATTTGGATAGACCCTGCCTATTTTAAGCCTGATCGGCAACAACTTACTTTATTAAGCCATTTTTTACAAATTAGTCCGCAAACCATTCAAAAAATAGAATTGCATAGTCAATTGAGAGAATTTGTTTATTTAAAGCGTGGTTTAAATCCGATTTTGGCAAAACAAATTAAAGATTTAAAAATTCCAGGTGTATTTTTACAAAATGAATATCACCGCTATTATCCAGAAGGTCCGGTGATGGCGCATGTGGTTGGTTTGACCAATGTAGATGATCAAGGTCAAGAAGGTTTAGAGTTAGCTTACAATAATTGGCTAGAGGGGCAATCCGGTTTAAAGAAAGTGATTAAAGATCGATTAGGACATGTCGTGGCGGATGTCCAATCAATACGTCAACCAAGACCAGGACACGATTTACAATTAAGTATCGACAAACGCATCCAATATGTGACTTTTAGAGAATTAAAGGCAGGCATCGAACGATATCAAGCCGATTCAGGATCAGTCGTTGTGCTTGATGTCAAAACGGGTGAAGTTTTAGCGATGGTGAATTGGCCCTCTTATAATCCTAATGACAGGTTAACGGCCCAGGATGGACATACGCGTAACCGTGCACTAACCGATTTATTTGAACCGGGATCAACCATTAAAAGTTTTAGTATGGCGAGTGTGTTAGCCAGTGGCCGATTTACTCCTAACAGCCAAATCGATACATCGCCGGGTTGGATGATTGTTGCTGGCAAGCGAATTATGGATGAACGTAATAATGGAATAATGGATTTGACCAAGATATTACAAATTTCTAGCAATATGGGCATGTCAAAACTTATTCTTTCGCTACCAGCAGAAAATTGTTGGAATACATTACATGAAGTTGGTTTTGGCCAAATTACCCAAAGTGGTTTCCCAGGTGAGCGAACCGGTAGTTTGCCAAATTTTAAAGTTTGGAATCCTTTTGTACTTGCTACTTTATCATTTGGTTATGGAATTTCAGTCACGGCTTTACAATTGGCGCAAGCTTATGCTGTGTTAGCACATGGAGGTATTAAAGTTCCAGTTACTTTTCTTAAAGTGCAAAATGAAGTTCCAGTAGAGCAAAGAGTGATGGATAAGATTATCAGTAGGGAAGTTTTGGATATGTTGGAATCAGTGCTCACTAAAGGAGGAACAGCGCCATTAGCGCGTGTTCCAGGTTATCGAGTGACAGGCAAAACCGGTACGGTGCGTATAGTCGGTGCGCATGGTTATGAAAAGCATCGCTACAATAGTATTTTTATTGGTATTGCCCCTGCTAGTCATCCGCGTCTCGTAGTTGCAGTTGTTTTGCATGATCCAAAAGGTCGCTTGTATTATGGTGGTTATACTGCGGGGCCTATTTTCTCCCATGTAATGAATAATTCTTTACACTTACTCAATATTCCACCGGATGATTTAGCGAGTCTTAATCAACCGCTTCCTACAGTAATGTTGCCTGCACTAGGTATGCAAGATTAGTCATTTTAGTGCATAATAGTTTAGTAAGGTATATAATTTGATACGAAAGCTTAGAACACTAAAATAACCTCCTCAAATTCAAAGTTTTTTCAAAAGTTCGAAATAATTTTAGGGATATTCGACACAAGGAAAAAGGATTGATGCTAAAGAGTAATGCTTTTCATATTTTATTATTTTCATTTCTGTTTTTTATATCCCCTATTCAAGCCCGCGAACCTTTACCCCCACGCTTTTCGGCGAACGCGTATACAGGTGTGTACACGGTAGGATCGGCAGATTTAATGGTTTCTTTGGATGGAGATCAGCAACATAATCTTTATGTTGATCCACAAGGTGCGTATGGCAGCGATCAGCAATGGTATGGTGATATGGGCTTAGGTTATCGCTGGATTAAGAATGATGCGGCGATACTCGGTTGGTATTTATTTGCAGGTCATAGTCGAGTAGAAAATAGCAGTGGTTTTTGGATAACCAATCCTGGTGTGGAAGTGATGGGAAGTCGTTGGGATGCACGAGTGAATGCCTATATTCCGGTCGCAGGGCGTAGTAATGAATTGGGTATAGAAGAATTTAACATTGTGACGACTCCTGTTTTTAGTGGACATACCGAAATCCTTAATAGCGTGTTTAATGATGCGAATGCGATTCAACAAATTGGTAATGGCGCAGATGCCCGAGTAGGCTATCAGTTGTTTCGCAGTGTGCCATTGAAAGGTTACCTGGGCGCTTATTTTTTCAGTATTGCGAATGCAGATAATGTGCGAGGCGGTGCTGCAGGAATGGAATATTGGTTTGATCAAAATATCAAGACATTTGTTAGCTATAGTTACGATAATTACCAACATAGTAAAGTCGTGGGTGGTTTAGGGATTAGTTTTGGTGGTGTTCGCGAGCACAAGGCCGATCCCAGTTTATCGGAGCGTTTAACGGATCCGGTGGATCGTTACTTAGCGAATTTAGGTCATGGCTCGGGCATACCGAGTAAAACCTTATTGTTTGGCATAGGTCGTGGCAGTAATAGTGAATTGGTTAGTGACAGTATTGCCTTTTTTAGTCAAACCGGTGGGCCTAACAACGGTGGAATCGGTTTAACGTTGGCCAATTGTACGTTTGAGAATCCTTGCGGACCGACCGATTTTAGTCAAACTGGTGTGAATAATTTAGATACCTTATTGCCAAATACTGATTTTTACTTTAACGGTGGGATCTATCCCGCTAATAACGGTGGAAGTTCATTGACGTTAAACGATGGTCAAAAAGTTTTTTCGAGAACAGCAAATTATTCAGCTTCGGCAACGGGTGTAGCTCGCTCTACATTTAATGGTGCATTTACTTTAAATGGTAATAACACATTAGATGGGGTTATTCTGAATAATACCTTAGGCGCTTTATCTGATGGTATCATTAGTAATGGTGGTCAAAATATAACAATTAATAACAGCCAAGTAGGGAGCGTTGGAACGCCTTATAATAGAGGTATTACGATTAATACAGGTTTGGCAGATATCGAAAATACTAGTGTTTTTGGCACTATTGTAGGAGTAGGGGTTCAGGACAGTATGTTAGTTGTTGAGTCAAGCCAAATAACTGGACAAGGTCTCGATACGATTGGTTTAGGCGCTATCAATTCCAATGTAGTAATTAATAATAGTCAAATTAATGCGTTTGGAACCACTGGCAGCACGAGTATCGTGGGAGTCAACTCGGGAGGATCTTTTGTAATTCTCGAAGATAGTGGAGTAACTGTAGAATATCCGAGTTTACCTTTTGCTAATTCAACTGGTCTTAGAACACAGGGAACGGGTGAAATTGATATGCTAGCTGGAAATTTGACAGTATCAGGTGATAACACTTCTGTACTAACTTCTGGATCAGATATTAGCTTGATTGGAGTGAACACATCTTTAAATCAATAACTGAACTTGAGTTTGTGTTTTGTAAATTAAATGGAGCAGCAGGGTGTTAAACTTGTTATAAAAAATTGCTTAAAAAGTAATTTATTTTTTTAAAACACAACAAAATTATGAAAAAAAATTGGCAAGCCTTACTCAAGGAAGTAATCACTGATCCAGCAGAATTAGTGTATCAATTGGAACTTAATACCAATTTATTACCTGCAGCACAACGAGTAGCAAAATTATTTCCATTGCGTGTCCCTATGGGCTTTGTGGCTAGGATGGAAAAAGGCAATCCTGCCGATCCACTTTTATTACAAGTTCTTCCTTTGGTGACTGAAGAAGTAATGGCAAACGGCTTTAGTCAGGATCCTTTACAAGAACAGGCCGTTAATCCACTGCCGGGGTTATTACATAAGTATCATGGCAGAGTATTATTAACGATTACTGGTGCCTGTGCCATAAACTGTCGCTATTGTTTTCGACGTCACTTTCCTTATGCAGAAAATATTTCTGGCGGAAAAGCTTGGCAGAGCATTTTAGCGTATATCCAAGCTGATAGCTCGATTAGTGAAGTGATTTTCAGCGGTGGCGATCCTTTATTAGCCAATGATCATTACTTAGCACAATGTGCAAATGATCTGGCGAACATTGCACATGTTAATACTCTACGCATTCATACCCGTTTACCGATCGTTTTACCCGAACGCATTACCACTGAATTTTTAGATTGGTTTAGCACTATGCGCTTGCAACCGATTTTAGTGACACATAGTAATCATGCTAATGAATGTGATGCTTCAGTGAAACGAGCAATAGAAAAATTGCGTCAGCGAAAAATTAGCGTATTAAATCAAGCGGTATTATTAAAAGGGGTGAATGATACTGTTGAAGCCTTAATAAATTTGAGCCAACGTTTATTTGCCTGTGGGATTTTACCATACTATTTACATCGCTTAGATAAAGTGCAGGGGGCTGCACATTTTGCTGTCGAGGAAGAAAAAGCTAAACACCTACTAATAGCACTACGCGAAAGATTGCCCGGTTATTTAGTGCCAACCTATGTTTATGAACAAGCAGGCGAAAAATCTAAATCGTCCGTCATTTAGACACTGCTTAAACTAGCCAATTGTTGATAGACACTTTATACTTTGGTGAACTTATTTCAAACTTGTTGAACTTAATTGTTTATAGGTGTTGTTATGTCAGAAAATACCAAGAAGATGCGTCTTGAAACTGATAGTATGGGATCTATCGAAGTTCCAGCACATCACTATTGGGGATCACAAACACAGCGGAGCATGCATCATTTTGCCATAGGTAAAGAAAATATGCCTTTGGCCGTGATCCATGGGTTTGCTATTTTGAAAAAAGCCACGGCTAAGGCTAATCAAGAATTAGGTTTGCTAACAGAAGATAAAGCTAAATTAATTATACAAGTAGCAGATGAAATAAAATCAGGACAACTCGATGCTGAGTTTCCGTTACGGGTTTGGCAAACCGGCAGTGGTACGCAAACCAATATGAATGTGAATGAAGTGATTGCTAATCGTGCTATTGAGTTAGCCGGGGGTGAAAGAGGCAGTAAGAATCCCATTCATCCCAATGATCATGTCAATAAATCCCAATCATCGAATGATACGTTTCCAACAGCGATGTATATTACTGCAGTACTTGCGCTGGTTAAACAATTAGTGCCAGCCGTACAAACTTTATATGGTGCTTTGATCAAAAAAGTGCATGAATTTAAAAATATCATTAAAATTGGTCGCACGCATTTACAAGATGCAGTCCCTTTAACTTTAGGTCAAGAGTTTTCAGCTTACGTGGATCAATTAGAAACAGCTTTGGCAAATATCGAACAAACCTTACCTGGACTTTATCAGCTGGCAATTGGTGGTACGGCAGTGGGAACCGGTTTAAATACGCATCCTAGATTTGCGGAATTAACTGCAAAAATAATTGCAGAAGAAACTAAACTGCCTTTCGTTTCAGCAAAAAATAAATTTTCCGCTTTAGCAGCACATGATGCATTAGTATTTGCGAGCGGAGGTCTAAAAACTTTGGCCTGCGCTTTAATGAAGATGGCGAACGATATTCGTTGGTTAGGGTCGGGTCCGCGTTCTGGTTTAGGCGAACTCATTTTACCTGAAAATGAACCAGGTTCCTCAATTATGCCGGGTAAAGTAAATCCGACACAATGTGAAGCCATGACCATGGTCTGCGTACAAGTGATGGCAAATGATACCGCGATAAGTATGGCAGGTAGTCAAGGTAATTTTGAATTAAATGTATACAAGCCCTTAATGATTTATAACTTTTTACAATCTGTCGATCTATTGAGCACGGCTTGTGTCTCATTCGCTAATTATTGTGTTAAAGGTTTAAAAGCCAATCAAACTAAAATTAAATATTTTCTAGAAAATTCATTAATGTTAGTGACGGCATTGAATCCTATTATTGGTTATGATAAAGCGGCTAAGATTGCGCATAAAGCATTACATGAAGAGATTAGTTTACGCGCAGCCTGTTTATCATTGGGTTATTTAACTGCTGAGGAGTTTGATAAGGCTGTTGATCCAAAAAAAATGTTGGGACCCAATACTGAAAAAAATTAATCAATTTCACCCTGAAAAACTGTGACAGGTGTGCCACGTAAAAATACTGGTGCACCTTCACCTTCCCAGCGTACCGTGAGGAGTCCACCGGGTAAATTGACATTGACTTTTTTGGCGAGTCGATTCAATAAACGTCCGGCAATGACAGCAGCACAAGCGCCACTGCCACAGGCTTGGGTTTCTCCGACGCCACGTTCATAAATACGCAGGTCAATTTGCTTCGGATCACGAATTTTCATAAATTCAACATTACACCCTTGCGGAAAATAAGGATAGGGATGGTGATTAAGATAGGTACCTAAATCTTCTACAGGTGCCCCTTCTAAACAATTGACTTGTATCGCACAGTGCGGATTACCTAAAGATAAAACGCAACAATCAAAACGACCAAAAGGTGTTTCGATAGGATAAATGGGTGGTGGCGAGGTTGACATATTAATAAACGGTATTTTTTCCGGATCAAAATTGGGTAAACCTAAATTTGCAGTCACTTTTCCATTTTCTTCACTCTTGAGTTCCAAGAGATTATTTATAGTCATCAGGTGGATAGGGTTTTCTGTGCAAAGCTTTTTTTCTAATAAAAATTTTGCGATACATAATGCTCCATTGCCACATTGCGCTACTTCATTGCCATCGGCATTAAAGATACGATAATAAAAATGTGAGGATTTAGGTCGAGGTTTTTCTATTAATAATAATTGATCAAAGCCAACACCGCGATGCCGGTTGGCCCATTGGCGTATTAACTTAGCATTAGGTTTGAAATTTTGTTGTACTGCGTCGATAACAACAAAGTCATTGCCTAATAGGTGCATCTTAGTAAATTCAGTTTTCATTTTGTACTCTTCGCACTTGATATTGGCTGTGTTAGCGCACAATTTGCAACTTCATTGTCGCGACGCCTTGCCAAAAATCCGATTGCTGTGAGTATACTATGAGTATGCTATTTTTTCGTTTTGGCATAATTGATCTAAGGTTTCACGTGCGCGAATTAAATGGACTTGATCCTTATTGACCATAATTTCTGCAGGTCTCGGTCTAGAATTATAGTTGGAACTCATAGAAAAACCATAGGCGCCACTATCCATGATGGCTAAATAATCATCCGCTTGTAGTGCCAGTTGACGGTTTTTGCCTAGAAAATCACTGCTTTCACAGATAGGTCCAACGACATCATAATTCTTTTTAGCTAGTTCGGAACGTTGGACTACGGGTAATATGTTTTGTTCAGCATGATAAAGCGCAGGGCGGATAAGATCATTCATACCGGCATCGACGATAGCAAAATTTTTTTTCGAATTCGATTTAAGATATTCAATTCGTGTCACTAATATGCCTGCCTGTGCGGTAATAGCACGGCCTGGTTCGATAATTAACTGCAGCTTAGAATCTCTTTTTTTCAGTGCAGCTAAAATTTGCTGGCAATATTCTTGCGGAGTTGGAATTTTTTCTTGTTGATAAGGGATCCCTAAACCTCCGCCTAAATTAATGGTTTTTAATACGATATTTTCTTTTTCTAATTGTTCGACAAGATTTAACAATTGGTCAATTGCTAGTAAAAAAGGATCTAATGTGGTGAGTTGTGAACCTAAATGGCAACTAATGCCCAGGATTTTTATAGACTTAGATTTCGCTGCGCGACGATAGAGTTGTAATGCGTCGTTTGCACTCATACCAAACTTAGTTTCTTTTAGACCTGTTGTTATATAAGGATGGGTTTTTGCATCGATATTAGGGTTGATACGCAAGGCAATTATTGCAGATTTGTGCAAATTTTTTGCAATAGCTTCGATTCGAAGTAATTCTGACTGGGATTCAACATTGAAACAACCGATATTTGCCTGTAAAGCGGTTTGTATCTCTTTAATAGTTTTACCAACACCAGAAAATACCGTTTTTTTAGCGTCTCCGCCCGCTTGCAGGACACGAGCAAGTTCACCACCTGAGACTATATCAAACCCTGCTCCCCATTCTGCTAAGCGCGCTAAAATGGCAAGACTAGAATTAGCCTTAACGGCATAACAAATTTGTTGTGGATCTTGTAATAACTGCTTAAATGCACACCATTGGCGGTATAAAATAGCCTGCGAATAGATATAACAAGGCGAGCCAAATTCAGCGACTATGTTTGCAATAGGGACATCTTCTACATGCAATTTTTGGTTTAAATAATGAAAAGACATTATGATGAAGGCTTAGCAAAATGATGAGGTATATAAACGGGTGGTTTTTGATCAGGTAAATATAAGGGACCCATTTGCCCACACCCGGTTAAAAAAAATACGGTACTTAAATAAAATGTAGACCAGCGGTTTTTTGTTTGCATAAGTAGTTAAAAGTTAATCATGAATCTAGAAAATTAATTTTTCACCTGCGAGCAAATGTCTAGATTACCGCGCTCGCGACGATTAATTCACAAACTTTATTATTGTGTCACAGCGAAACTCCTAGTATATAGTATTCGCAATTGAAATTGCGAACGGTTAAATATAATCCATCATTTCGTCTTGCGCTAAGATTTTACTATCCTGCCTATGCTGGGTTGATGCCTACAATTTCAAACTAAATTGCTCGTTAATAACGCAATTGTGTGAAATTTAAAAATATTAGGGAGCGGTATATACTGATAATATAAATGCCTTTTTCTGAAAGTATATAGCAAAAATTTGTCTTAATTTTTATGAGGTTCACAATGGAAAACCCAAAGCCATTAGATTATTTAGAATTTAATCCGATCAAATCTCCTTCTGCTAGCATCATTTGTCTACATGGGTTAGGGGCAAGTGGTCATGATTCGGCCAGTATGGCTAGAGCTGTTGCATTAAGCACAGGCTTTCGTTTTGTTTTTCCACATGCACCAGTGAGACCGATAAGCTTAAATGGCGGCGTAAAAATGCCAGCCTGGTATGATATACATGGTCTTACCTTTGGTTCACCTGAAGATGAGGCGGGTATTCGCGCTGCAGCGCAAAGCTTATTTGAATTAATGCAAAAAGAAATGGCACGAGGTATTCCCGCACATCGAATTGTTTTAGCCGGTTTTTCTCAAGGTGGAGCAATGGCTTTATATACTGCGCTACGTTATCCGCATGCTTTGGCAGGGGTTTTAGCCTTATCAACCTATTTACCTTTACATCATTTTTTAGAAAAAGAAGCCAGTGATGCGAATAAAACGACACCTATTTTTATGGCACATGGTGATGAGGATAACGTCGTGGATCCAGCATTAGGCGAGTTTTCTTATAATTGTTTAAAAAAATTAGCTTATCCGGTGCAGTTTAATCGTTACCCTATAGGCCATAGTGTTTGTCCACAAGAAATTATGGATATTACGCAATGGTTACAACAACGTTTACAAAAATAGGGATATACTCTTCGCCTTATTGAATCACTAAGCGACTAAGGCGATATAATAACTATCATGAAGAATATTCGTAACTTCTCTATTATTGCTCATATTGATCATGGGAAATCGACCTTGGCCGATCGGTTAATACAAGTATGTGGCGGCTTGACAGAGAGAGAAATGTCCGAGCAAGTACTTGATTCCATGGATTTAGAACGGGAACGTGGGATTACTATCAAAGCGCAAAGTGTTACATTGTATTATACCTCTCAGAACGGCCAACGTTATCAACTGAATTTTATCGATACGCCAGGACATGTCGATTTTTCTTATGAGGTATCACGTTCTTTAGCCGCTTGTGAAGGAGCGTTGTTAGTCGTGGATGCGGCTCAAGGCGTCGAAGCACAAACGGTAGCTGTTTGTTATACCGCCGTTGAACAAGGTTTAGAAGTTTTGCCGGTATTAAATAAAATTGATTTACCGCAAGCCGATCCAGAAAACGTCATTCAAGAAATTGAAGAAATTATCGGCATACCCGCTCGGGATGCTGTTAAAGTCAGTGCAAAACAAGGCCTTGGTATTTTAGAATTGCTAGAGCGACTCATACAAGTTATCCCGCCACCGCAAGGTGATGGTCAGCAACCTTTACAAGCCTTGATTATCGATTCGTGGTTTGATACTTATTTAGGCATTGTTTCTCTAGTGCGTATAAAAAATGGCAGACTCAAAGTGGGTGACAAGATCCAAGTGATGTCTACAGGGCGTAGTTACATCATCGATAAATGCGGGATTTTTACACCTAAACGTCAAGAAAAGGAAACATTGAGTGCGGGTGAAGTGGGCTTTGTTATTGCCGGAGTTAAGGATATCCATGGGGCACCCGTCGGTGATACGCTAACCCATACATCGAAGCCAGCTAATGCACCTTTACCTGGTTTCAAGCGCGTACATCCACAGGTATTTGCCGGCTTATTTCCGGTTAATACCGAAGAATTTACTGATTTTCGTGAGGCCTTGGAAAAGCTTAGTTTAAATGATTCATCACTGTTTTATGAACCTGAAACTTCCGAAGCTTTGGGGTTTGGTTTTCGTTGTGGTTTTCTTGGCTTGTTGCATATGGAAATCGTCCAAGAGCGCTTGGAAAGAGAATATGATCTGGACTTAATTACTACCGCACCCACGGTTATCTATGAAATAGTGACTACGCGAGGAGAAACGCTGCATATCGATAATCCGGCTGATTTACCTGTTGCCAACCTGATTGCTGTGATGCGTGAACCTATCGTTTTGGCGAATATATTAGTCCCACAAACCTATTTAGGCGCAGTGATCACGCTTTGTAACGAGCGTCGTGGTGTGCAAACTAAATTACTTTATACAGGTAAACAAGTTTCTATTGCTTATGAATTACCAATGAGCGAAGTGGTTTTAGATTTCTTTGATCGCTTAAAATCGTTAAGTCGGGGTTATGCCTCACTAGATTATCAGTTTATCCGTTTTCAAGAAGCAGATTTAGTCAAGTTGGATATTCTAATTAATGGTGATAAAGTCGATGCCCTAGCCTTAGTGGTACACCGCAGTCAATCACAATATCGAGGCCGTCAATTGGTGGCTAAACTGAGAGAGCTCATTCCTCGTCAGATGTTTGAAGTCGCATTACAAGCAGCGATAGGTGGCCATATTATTGCAAGAGAAACCGTTAAGGCTTTACGTAAAAATGTTATTGCTAAATGTTATGGTGGCGATGTTTCACGTAAGAAAAAATTATTAGAAAAACAAAAAGCGGGTAAAAAACGCATGAAGCAAGTGGGTCGTGTGGAGATACCACAACAGGCCTTTTTAGCTGTCTTGCAATTAGAAAAGAAATAATCCTTAAATAGAGAAAGTATCATGAGCTTTAATTTTGAATTTTATTTGACGATGGCGGTCATCATTTCAGGTGCTATTGCTTTGGCTGATATGCTGGTTTTTGCGCCCATTCGACAACGAAAAAAAATTGCTCATCCATCGGTACTCATTGAATACGCGCGTTCTTTTTTCCCTATTTTACTCTTGGTTTTATTATTACGTTCGTTCTTGGCCGAACCTTTCCGTATTCCTTCTGGCTCGGAAAAGCCCGATCTATTGATAGGTGACTTTATTGTTGCAAATAAGTTTAGTTATGGCATACGCTTACCGGTATTACATAAAAAAATTATTTCCATCGGCGAACCGAAACGTGGTGATATTATGGTGTTTTTATGGCCCAAAGATACATCAACGTATTTTATTAAACGTGTGATTGGTTTACCTGGTGACGTTATTACCTATAAAGATAAAGTATTAACGATTAATGGTCAGCTTGCGCCGCAAACTTTATTAGGAGAACAAACCGATCAAGATAGTGCAAATGAAAAATGCCCGGTATTGCTAAAGCGTGAAAACTTATTAGGCGTTCAACACGATATTTATTTACGTCCTGATCAATTATCCATGGATTTTTCAGTGACTGTACCACCAGGGAATTATTTTGTGATGGGGGATAATCGGGATAATAGTTTAGATAGTCGTTATTGGGGTTTTGTTCCCGAAAAGGATCTTATCGGCAAGGCCATGTGGGTATTTTTTAGTTGGGATAACGAACAGCATCGAGTTCGTTGGAATCGATTGGGTATGCGTATCCATTAGTTCATTTTTAAGAGGCCGCAGTGAGAGCAGAAATAGAAACCTTATGTGAAAAATTAAATTATCGATTTAAAAATCCTGAACTATTGGAAGATGCACTGAGCCACCGTAGCTTTCGTGGCAACAAAAATAATGAACGATTAGAATATTTAGGCGACGCTGTACTTAATTTTGTTATTGCCGCGGCTTTATTTCGTCAAAATATTAAAGCGCGCGAAGGTGAGCTAAGTCGTTTGCGTGCAAATTTGGTACGTGGCGAAACACTGACTGATCTCGCTCAAGAATTTGAGCTAGGAAAATACTTACGTTTAGGGGCTGGAGAATTAAAAACGGGTGGTGCGCAACGTAAATCTATTTTAGCCGATGGTATGGAAGCTGTTGTCGGTGCTATTTATCTCGATGGTGGTTTTCAGACCTGTGAAGCCTGTATATTGCGTTGGTATGAAAATCGTTTGGAAAATGTCGAAACCCTTCCTGATCTTAAAGATCCTAAAACACGTTTACAAGAATATTTACAAGCAAAAAAATTAGCTTTACCCGTTTATACCATTTTAGGTTTAGAAGGGCCAGCGCATCAGCAATCCTTTAAAGTAGAATGTCAGTTAGATGGTTTACCTAACAAAGCAGTAGGCATAGGGAGCAGTCGGCGTCGCGCAGAACAAAAAGCCGCAGAAAAAATTTTAGCTGAATTGGAATCAATTTATAAAACCTGAAATATACTCTTCGCTCTTGAATTTTTGGCTGTGTTGCCGTTCAACTCGTAAGCCTCATGTAGGTATAATACATGCTGGTTGCTCGTTTTTCCCGGCGCCTTGCCAAAAATCCCTTTGTTGCGAGTATAATAACTACTATGAAAGACTCACAAGAAACCCATTGCGGTACTATCGCTATCATTGGACGCCCCAACGTGGGTAAGTCTACTTTACTGAATAACATCTTAGGTGAAAAACTAACAATTACTTCATCTAAACCACAAACCACTCGGCATCAAATTGTAGGGATTAAAACCGAAGCCCAGACGCAATCAATTTATATCGATACACCGGGTATACACCCCAATACGCAACGACGTTTAAGTCGGGCAATGGTTCGATCGGCTATTAATGCGTTAATCAATGTCGATATTATTGGTTTTGTTATTGAAGCTAATCGGTGGACTACAGAAGATGATGCCATTTTAGAACGTTTAAAACAGCAAGAACATCCAGTAATATTAATTGTTAATAAAATAGATAAAATAAAAGATAAGAGTCGTTTATTGCCTTTTTTACAATCCTGCCATGAGAAAATGTCTTTTTTAGCTATCGTTCCAGTTTCAGCCCAAAAAGGAAAAAATATTGATGAGTTAGAAAAAGTAATATCCGAAGCATTACCGATTGCTGAATTTACGTATCCAGCGGACCAGTTCACGGATCGCAGTTCACGTTTTTTAGCCGCTGAATTTATTCGTGAAAAATTGATGCGTAGTTTATACGAAGAACTGCCTTATTGGTTAACGGTCAGTATCGAACAATTTGTCGAACAAAAAAAAATTATTAAGATATCAGCTATCATTTGGACAGAACGATCCAGCCAGAAAGCTATTATTATCGGTAAGAAAGGTGAATTACTTAAAAAAGTGGGTATCGAAGCTAGAGTAGATATGGAAACTTGTTTTGGTAAAAAAGTTTATTTAGAGCTTTGGGTCAAAGTAAAGGCGGGATGGTCAGAAGAAGAAGGAAGTTTGTAGCTATATAGCGGTGGTTATTAACCTAATAAGTGTTTATAATTAACCTTAGAAGACTTAAATAGTCTGGAAAGAAATTAAAAACTTTTTTAATTTAAACATGGAGTGTGTAAAATGCACAATGTAAACGAGTGCGCAAAAAAACAAGCTGGCGATAATCGTCTATCAAAAGATAATGCTGCGTTGTTATTAGTTGATCATCAAACCGGTTTATTTCAGCTAGTCAGAGATTATAATCAAGATGAGTTTAAGAATAATGTTTTAGCATTGGCAGATATAGGTAAGCTTTATAATTTACCTACTATTTTAACCACGAGCTTTGAATCGGGTCCGAATGGTCCTCTGATACCTGAATTAAAAAATAAATTTCCTAAAGCACCTTTTATTCCACGGCCTGGACAAATTAATGCTTGGGATAATGAGGATTTTGTTAATGCAGTCAAAGCGACCGGCCGAAAAAAATTAATTATTGCCGGAATTGTTACGGATGTTTGTGTTGCATTCCCAACTATATCTGCTCTCAGTGAGGGTTATGATGTTTATGTGGTAGTTGATGCCTCAGGAACATTAAATCTTGCTATGCGCAATGCAGCCCTCACACGAATGGTGCATTGTGGAGCAATTTTAATGAGCTGGTTTTCGCTCTGTTCTGAATTGCAACGTGATTGGCGTAATAACGGTGAAGGTTTGACTCAGCTATTTAAGGATCATTCAGTGCCTTATGCTAATCTTATCAGTAGTCATGACGCAAAATAGCCATTAAGAATCTTTTGCTTTACTGCTGAGCAGCTTATGCCTATCTATATAGATTAACATTATCTTTCATGTTGAGCGATACGTAGTAATGCTTTCTGCAAGGATTTAATTTTTATATGTTCAGCAGCATTTTTTAATAATTTCGCACTCGTTGATGATAATTCTAAAGGAGGTACGTTCAATAAGGAGTTTGGTATATGGAATAAGGGTTGTATATTCCATTCAATATGCGTTAAATCCCGCAGTTCGGGATACTTAATTAATTTTTCGGTGATATCAGGAAGTAAATAGCGTAAACGTGTAGACCAGGCCGCACTGGCACATTCGATAATTAAATAACCATCACGAAAATTAGCGATTCGACTATGCTTGGCTAGGTCGTTAGCGGTTTCAATTTGCCAGATCTTATTTAGTTTTGTTAACTGCAATACTTTATTTTGGATAAAGGCTAACACACTTTCAGGATCGTGTTGCAAGATATTCGCTGGGGTTTTTTCCGGAGCGGGTTTTTTTGGCATTATTAATCTATTTTCATCGGTAAAATAACCAATTGTATGCCTAATGAATGTAAGCGTCGTTGTAGCATGACGGCTGTTTCATTATGCAATAAGCGAGTTATCCAATTATCCTTACTAAAAATCAATTTGCTGGCAAAAAAGATCGAATGCGGAAATTCTTTTATGATCTTTTTAGATAAAGTCGTTAATTTTTCGGTTGGGTCGGTTCCAAAAGCCGTGTAACCTTTTGCGGCTAAACCTTGTTCTTGGCAATAGGTGACAAAATAATCCAACATTTCATTGGTAGTTTTTTGCATCGTAGTTAATTCTTTGTTGGCACTAAAGCTTTCTACATCGACGATGCCTACGTTAACAAATACAAAGTTCTTAAAATGATTCGGGAACATGCGCAGGACCCATAATAGATTATGCAAACCAATACCACGATGTCTTCCCACCATAATCACCGCGGTGGCTTCTTTGGGTTGCAAGGGAGTGACTACAGTGGGTATTTTTAGCGGTGTGCTGGTCATCAGTAAATCGATGTCATGTAGTTTATTAAATACCATGGTGTAATGCTTTTTGATTAATAGACAAATGAAAATAACAAAACTGGTAATCACTACCGTTACCCAGCCACCATACGTAAATTTAGATATCAATGTGATAATCAAAATACTAAATGTTACTAAAAACGCAAACGCCGAAAAAATTAACCGACCTAACCAATGTGGAGAAGCATTACTGCGTTGTTTGATCCAATAAACACACAGACCCAAAATAGACAGAGAAAAGGTTAAGAATACATTCATACTATAAAGAATGACTAACCAAGAAACCCGGCCACCACTCATCCAAAGAATGAGTAGGGCGGCAATACCAAATACAATCACACCGTTTTGTGTGACTAAACGACTCGATAAATGACGAAAACGATTCGGTAGCCAACTATCGATGGACATATTAGCCAATACATTCGGCCCTGCTAAAAAACCGGTATTTGCACCGACCAGTAGCAAGCCGGCTTCTAGTAATAGGGTTACGGTTAGCATTCCTTTTGCGAGCGCCGAATCGCCTAAAATTTTATGAAACACGACAGCATTTAAGGTTTGACCATACACAGGGTGTGCATGCCATAACAGATACAGTAAAATGATTCCACCTGCAGTAAAACTTAAAGAAAGTGCCATATAAAACATGGTCCACTTTCCGGTTTGTACACGCGGTTCCATGAGTCGATTCACATTGTTAGAGACAGCTTCAATCCCGGTATAAGTTCCGCTTCCTAATGAGTAAGCACGTAATAATAAAGCAATAATAAATAACCAACCAGTTTGCTTTGACATTTCCAAGGTGTTATTTAAGGTATCGGAAAACACAACCGGTAATGTGTTTTTATGTGCAATGATGCCATAAATAATTAAGAAAAAATGTGTGGCGACAAAGCCTAAAAAAATTGGCATTAAGACCTTAATGGATTCCTTCATGCCACGTAAATTAAGTGTAATCAATAGGATGATGACACCAGCGGCAGTCAACAATTTATAACTCAGAAAGTATTTAGGTAATAAACTGAATAAAGCATCCGTTCCACTGGCTATGGAAATGGTAATGGTTAAAACATAATCGACGATGAGGGCAGCACCGGATATTAATCCTGCATGAGGACCTAACAATTGAGTGGCTACTTTATAACCACCGCCACCACTAGGGAATAATGTAATGACTTGATTGTAAGCGAGTGCAATGACAAAAACGGTCAGTATTGTGGCAATGGAAATATATAGACCTAAGGAACTATAGTGAGGGCCAAGTGCAATAAATGCTTCTTCAGGACCGTAACAAGAAGACGACAAACCATCTGCACCGAGACCGATCCAGGCTAAAAAAGCTACCAATGCAATATTGCGTTGCGCGTTAGGATTTAGGGGATTGCGGGGTTTGCCGAGCAAAAAACGACCAAGACGTTGAAAAAAAGTCATGCTTACGCAGAGTTTGAATAAAAAGCTACTATAGCCGGTTAAACATTGTTTTTGAAGTCGCTCTCTCAAAACTTGATTCAGTGTATACTAACTATGCGAGCACAATTTGCTTGCTTACCATGGATTAATACAATAATTTTTTTAAATAAGGACATCAATATGCTTATCACGGACATCAATGAATTATTAACTACCGCATTCCAACACAAATGTTATCTTGAGGATGATCTTACCTCATGTTACAAACTTAAATTTCCAAATATATCAAGTATTGGTGAATTTAATGATATTAAAGATAATATCGAAATCTTTTTATCTCAATATGATATGAAAATCGGAACTATGATGATCCTTTATCCAAAAGAAGCGAGTCAAGTCTTCGTATTGCCCATAAACAAATTGCCTCTAGATCAGTTTTTAGAAAAATTGAATGCTTTATTGAAAGATAGCCAGCTACATGAAGCAGTGAATCCAAATGGTGTGTTGCAAGTTAAAGAGTGCTTAGATAACGGCGCTAATATTAATAATAAAAATATTTTCGGTGACACAGCGCTGCATATTGCCACGCGAAAAGACTATGTTCCCATTGTGAGTTTTCTTTTAGAGAAAGGTGCTGCAATTAATATTGCTAATCACAAAGATGAAACACCTTTAGGGATTGCTGATCAAAATAATGATGCTATTATGGGAAAAGCATTCATAGACACCGTGTTAGATCCTGAGGCTAAGAAACCTGAATTGACTAGGCAAGTACTTATTGATTATTGGGATGCACGGAAACAAAAACTGGCTGATAAATCAATAAATCAAGACCGTGTAGCAGAAGCACTCGGAGTGGTCCCCAGCCCTCAAAGAGTAAAAGAGCTTGCCCAGTTTTTTTTTACTAAGGCTTCACCACCAATGAATGAGCCGCAATCAGAAGAAACATTTGTCTTCCTCAAATAAAATTGATCTTTCGTATGCCAGTTAAGCATGATTTTTTTAAGCCATGTTTTTCCATTAATTATTTTTAGTGCGAAACAGATTTTTTTTGTAAGTTTTTTTTATAAAAAATTGATGTTAAAAATACCAAATTAATCTTGGCGTAATCAGTTAATTTAGGCATACTAGTAGAAGCTTGGCATAGATCTAAGCGTATTGAAATGAATAAAATAATTTATTTAACAAAGGACATAAATATGAAAAATCAGCAATTAATTAATTTATTTTCTCGAGCATTGGGTGTGGATTGCAATGTAGTTGATACAGATAACTTCTGCAATATTGAGATTGAACGTGATCAAATTTCCAATGAATTTTTACCGTCCTGTCAGAATTTTTTATCCAGATATGAAATCGAAACCGTAATTGCATCTCAACAATCAAGTGATGTACCTGTTGTAATACAATGTAATAAATCATCTTCTAAAAAATTTGAAGAGAAATTAGAATCATTATATAAGGCCATTCAATTACATGAAATGGCTAGAAGTGGCAACCTTAAGACTCTAGAAGAGCTTTTGAGTCAAGAAATGGATGTGGATACTACCAATATCAGTAGTGAAACACCTTTAATATCAGCCGCATATACATCTGCATATATTAATACTTATACTGTAAAATTTCTTTTGGAGAACGGAGCGAATATTAATCATCAAGATCAAGGTGGTGCAACAGCATTACATATCGCTGTTAGTAATGCTGATTTTTCTTTGGCGGAAATTCTTTTAGGTTATGGGGTCGATGCAACTATTGCGACAAGTAAGGGTGTAACAGCCTTGCAAATTGCTGTCGAAGCTGGAGATGGGAAGATGATCGAAATGTTATCTAAATATTGCAATAAGCAGCCAATAGCATTGACCGAACCAACTAGTCAGATCACTCTGGGAGAAGCCGTAGGTGGGGGGGAAGTAACTGCTCAGAACGGAAATATTACACAATTCTTCTCTCAATCTGCTAATGACAGTGCAGAGCAGCGACTGGAAGAACAATTAGCCGCCGTTAATTTAGGTAAATAAAATCTAATTTCCTATACTTTACTATAAGACAGTTAATTTAGAATATGGGTAGGACTTTTTTAGTACATTAGTTAAAATGACTAAAAAAGTCCTTTTTCTTTATCGGGGGGTTAGCGGGTATGACAAAATCAACAGAAAGTCGATATGAGATCCCATGTTTAGCTTCACATTGCTTAGATCCGCTCCATCAGTTAGAGCAGCATTTACTGGCTGCACAAACAGCCATCGAAAATTGGTTCCGAATACAATGGCGCAAAACTCCGGCGCCTTTTTATTCCTCGGTCGATTTACGCAATGCAGGATTTAAATTAGCACCCGTCGATACTAATTTATTTCCAGCAGGATTTAATAATCTAAGTGAAGCTTTTATTCCGTTAGCAGTACAAGCGGCACAAGAAACCTTAGAACGCTTAGCACCAGGGTGTTTAAGTATCTTGATAATCCCTGAAAATCATACTCGAAATAATTTTTATTTCGAAAATCTTTATAGGTTACAGGATATTTTAAGTAAAGCGGGTTTTGAAGTCAGAATTGGATCCCTACTAGCAGACATCAAAGCAACCAAAGAAATCACGTTAGAATCAGGTGGTGTGATAAAACTAGAACCTGTCCACCGTCAAGATGATTATATTAAAGCCAATGATTTTTTACCTTGTTTTATTTTATTAAATAACGATTTGGCAATAGGTATCCCCGAAGTATTGCAAGGAATAAAGCAAACTATTTTACCTAACGTAAACTTAGGTTGGCATAGCCGTTTAAAATCGAATCATTTTCGTCATTATGAGCAAGTTACAAAAGAATTTTCACGATTATTGAATTTAGACCCTTGGTTAATTACGCCCTATTTTTCGCATTGCGCAGGTGTGGATTTCATGCAGCGTGAAGGTGAAGCGTGCATGCTAGAAAAAAGCCAGCAAATATTACAAGCAACCCAAAAGAAATATGATCAATACCATATTAAAGAAAAACCGTATGTCGTTATTAAAGCCGATGCGGGTACTTACGGTATGGGTGTGTTATCTATTCATGAGCCGGAAGAAATCCAACAACTCAATCGCAAAAAACGCAGTGATATGATGGTCTCTAAGGGTAGTCGACCGATTGATAAAGTGATCATTCAAGAGGGTGTTTACACTTTCGAAACGTGGAATGATGCAGTGGCTGAACCTGTAGTATATATGCTAGGACAATATGTAGTGGGTGGTTTTTATCGTGTCCATACCGGTCGTGGGATCAGTGATAATCTGAATACACCCGGTATGCAATTTGAGCCTTTACCTTTTGTGCAAGCGTGTAATATTCCAGACCATAGCGGGCAACAAAAGGGAAAATGCGCCAATCGGTTTTATGTCTACGGTGTCATCGCACGACTCGCCTTATTAGCGGCGGCACGCGAACAAGCAGAAGTTTCAAAGAAAATGGAGTAAACCACATGCTTAAGCCTCTTGGCGTGATTATGGATCCCATAGACAGGATTAATCCTAAAAAAGACACAAGCTTAGCCTTATTGCTAGCAGCACAGCAGCGTGATTGGCCGATTTTTTACATGCAAGCCAACGATCTTTTTTTAGTCAATGATAAACCTTATGCGCGTATGCGGAGTATAGAAGTTAAAGATAATCAGGAAAGTTGGTTTGCCTATGGCAAGGAAACGATTGCTCCACTGACAAATTTGTCAGTGATATTAATGCGTAAGGATCCACCGATAGATATGCACTATATTTATGTGACGCAATTGTTGGATAAAGCGCAGCAACAAGAGGTATTAATTGTCAATCGTCCACAAAGTTTACGTGATTTCAACGAAAAATTGTTTACATTAAATTTTCCGCAATGTTGCCCGCCCAGTTTAGTGACATCCCATATTAAAACCGCAAAAGAGTTTTTGTTGGAGCATCAAGATATTATTGCTAAACCATTGGATGGTATGGGTGGCCGTTCTGTGTTTCGATTGCGTGCCAATGATCCGAATTGCAATGTCATCCTAGAAACCTTAACGGCTAATAATCAATCTTATGTGATGGTACAGCACTATATCCCTGAAGTACAAGACGGAGATAAGCGTATTATTCTGATTAACGGCGAGCCTATTCCCTACGCTTTAGCGCGTATCGCACCGCCTGGTGAAACGCGGGCTAATTTAGCAGTCGGCGGTAAAGGTAAAGTAGTTAAACTAACTGAACGAGATAGATGGATTTGCCAACAAATCGGATCGAGCTTACGAGAAAAAGGCTTATTTTTTGTTGGCATCGATGTGATCGGTGATTATTTGACCGAAATTAATATTACCAGTCCTACGGGTGTACGTGAACTCGATGCGAAATGTGATCTTAATATTGGTTCGCAATTTATCGATGCGATTTTTCCTAAGACATGATAGTTTAATGTGATATTGCCTACAGTAAAATAAAAAATTTTATTGCAGGCAATATGGGCTTTAGCAATGTTTACTTTACTTAGCTATAAATTCAAACTGACAACACGGAATACTGGCATTACAAAAATAAAGTTTAGATTTAGTTTTTTTCCAATTTCCATCTAAGGGGATAGCGACTGAAGTGTTTTTAGGATCTAAAACTATTTCTAGACCATCTTTTGTTTCATAGACACAACTATTCAGTCTCCCAGCTATTTTCCTCTTTTTAATGGGAGTGTTCGATTTAAATTCGACATCGACAAAATTAATAATTTTTCCGGGCACGTCAACACCGGTGTACTTATCCTTGTCTGACCAGAAAATACCTTGAGAGTTAGCGGAGAAAGTACACACATTATATCGTTTGTTTTTAATACAATTTGTTTTTATTTCGTCTAATGACGGGCAGGTTGCGGCTTGAACAGACAGGGAGCAAAATAAACTAAGTAGTGTTAAACGCAGGGTTATGGATTTTAATTTTTCTCTTTGCATAGGATTAAACCTTTTAAAAATTATTGTGCTAAAAGCATACGGGTAATTCAAGTAAATTAAAAGCGCTTTCTTCCTAACTGTATCTTCTCAATAGTTTAATTGAATCTAAGTAAAGGTAAATAATTTTCGTATTTTTTTACTCAATATCACCAAATTTAATATTCATTTAATTTTTTAAAAAGATTAAACTAATAAAGAATAAAAAAATTGACTTAAAGGAGAAATGTACTGAAGTCCTCTCCTATGGAAGGAGCCAGGCCTCTCGTTTCGGTACTGAAGGGAATGAATATTTAGAAGAGGAAACACAGAATTGACTTTATAGACTATGCACAGTTTCTGTGTTAAAGCTGTGTAAAAATGTGTGTGAAAGCTTTTGAACACGTTATATTGACTAGATTTAGTCTGCGTGTTCAAAATATAAACAACTTGATCTGGCTCTCTTCTCGTTATTGGGATGCTAATTTTCAATGACCCAAAAAAGCTCCGATAAGAAAGAGATTGATCCAATTATCTTTGACATATCATTCATCTATTTTAATCTAAAACAGATGAAAAAAAGAGGTTAGTAATATGCTAAAAGCACAAGAAGTCTCAATAAAACCATTCCATTTACTTCAACCTAATATTCGAGAAAAACAAATATTTATTTTTATCACAAGTTCTGAACATAGTTTTTGGATTAAGGAAAATCAGAACGATTGGGAAGAAGTTAAAATTGATAATATGGAAGTTTTAAAAGATGGTGGTTCAATAAGCTATTATTTTAAAGGAAAAGAATATAATAAATTATATATTCCTTCTTCTTTAAAAAGAAACCATCCTTGTTATATATCGGGGAATTCTGAATCGGTTAAATTAGAAAAAATACCACTGTCAAAACAAAAATTGGAAAAAATTGGCATTATTAATAAAGTTGAATTAGATCTATCGAACATTTCTGAAACTACCGACGATGCAGAAAAAGCGCTAACTGGAAAATTAGATAAAAGCAGAAAATTATCTACAAGCAAGCTTGCGAATTTTTTTACAAATGATCAGGCGCTTTTCTTTGATATGTTTTCAGAAGATTCTCAAGAGACTTCTGAAACCTCTGAATCAGCAACTTCAACCTCATCAGATCCACGATTTACTAATTGACAGAAAATTCCGAGAAATCTATGATGCGTGTTTAAAGGAATAATAAATGAAAGATACTGAAAAAAGTTTACAATTAAAAGCACGAATTTCTGAAATTGTAACTAAGGTTAAAAATCTACAAACCTCCTTGCAAATTTGTATAGAAGCAAAAGCAGCAATGAAAAAAATAGATACGGACAAAGGTTTTTTTACTGAAGCTGATATTGATACAGAGATTAAATTACTGAAGCGGAAAATAAAACGCTTTGAATCTTTAAAATTAAAAGTCCAGGTAAAAATAGAGACGCTGTTAATTGAAGAAATTCATTTAGATTTCGAATCCTTCGAAACAAGCTTGCTAGAATTAAGATTTCAAGAAAAGGAAACCAGTCAAGCCATTCAAAATTTAGAATTGGCTATTGATAAGTTAGAAAAAATGGCTCAGTTGTTTCAAGAGCCAACTTTTTCTTTAGAAAACTTCTACTTATTTCAGCAAATTCAATTACTTAAAAATAATAAGTTAGTAAATGAATCAAAATTAAAAAATGTAGAAAAAAAAATTGAACAATTAAAACAACCCAAGGCCAGCCAAAATGCAGTGACTAGTCAAGTTAAACAACTATTTTTTAATAGGAATAGGGAGAAAAGCGTAACAGAAACCGAATTAATTGCCTCTAAGTCATTAGCATCGTAACTTAGAATTTTATTCATCAATACCAATCTGAACTTTCCCATCTACTAATCGAGCAGGAAAGGTTTTAATGCTTATGAAAGCGGGCGCACGGGTTGCAGCGCCCGTTTTAATACAGAAACCTGCCCCATGCCAAGGACAAATAATTTCTTCTCCTTCTATTTCACCGCCTTCTAGTGATTGATCTTCGTGCGTGCAGAGATTTTTCATGGCATAAAATTCGCCATTTAGATTGAAAATCAATAGCGATAAGCCATTGCAATCAAATACTTGATAGCTACCCACCGGAAAACTTGCTGCATCACTGACATCAACCCAATTGGTCACTTTTCTCCCCCTTTCCGGGTAATTTTGTAGCTGTATAATTTTTTATAGCATGCCTAACTGTAATTTGGCGGCTTCAGACATATTTTCGCTAGTCCAAGGCGGATCCCATACTAATTCTACCTGCGTCTCGCTGACCCCTGCTACATTATTGATCGCATTTTCCACTGTACCGGGAAAAGTTTGTGCAACAGGGCAACCTGGCGATGTTAATGTCATTGCTATCTTTACCATACCTTCTGGATCAACAAAAATATGATAAATAAGGCCTAAATCATAGATATTGACCGGAATTTCTGGATCATAAATGCTTTTGAGTGCAACAATAATAGCACTTTTTAAAGCAATTAACGCTTCTTGGTTAAATGGATAGGATGATGTTGAGCATGTCATATTAATCTTCAGTAGAAATCAATTCAGTTGTTTGTTGCATGGCAGCCTGCAAAGTATGCCATGCAAGGGTCGCACATTTTACGCGGGTGGGATAGGCTTTTACACCCGCAAATACTGCTAATTTTTCGAGGCCTAGTAACTGTGCAGATGTCGTAAATTCACTCGTTAATAGCTGATGAAATGTTTCAAATAATGTTTCTGCCTCAAAGACTGTTTTTCCAGATAAAATCTCCGACATCAATGAAGCGGATGCCATCGAGATGGCACAACCTGAACCTTGGAAACTAATCGATGTAATTTTATCTTTTTCAATTTTAAGATAGACCGTCAAACGATCGCCACAGAATTGATTAAAGCCATTGGCTTGTCGATTCGCCAAAGGCATCGCGTGATGATGGCGTGGATTGCGCCCATGGTCTAGAATCATTTCTTGATATAGTTCGCGTAAATCTGACATCATTTTAGATCTCTTTCATAACCTCTGCGTTACAGGCTCAGGCTCGATTTCATCGTTAAACGTTACTCTACGGTCCTCATTTGCTCATGTAAACTCCGGTCCTCGATTATCGTTCGCCTCGAATTCAAGCCTATCACTTGGTTATGCACGAGGTCTTATTTAAACAATTGTTTTAAAGTGTGTAAACCGTTTATTAGGGCATCTATATCGGCTTTATTATTATAAAATGCTAAAGATGCGCGCACGGTAGAATCGACATTAAAGCGTTGCATAAGAGGCATGGTGCAATGTTGACCGGCTCGCACGGCAACACCGGCTTCAACATTTAACACGTCGCTGATGTCGTGACCATGGATGCGTACACCGCGGGAATCGCTGACCGTAAAATTCAAAATAGCTGCTTTTTCTTTAGCGATGCCGATTAAGCGCAAACCTTTAATGGTTTGTAAGGCCGCAGTGGCATAATCAAGTAATTGCTGTTCATGAATCTGTATCGCATCAAAATCTAATTGATTAAGATAGTGTATAGCAGTTCCTAAACCAATAGCTCCTGCAATGTGCGGTGTACCGGCTTCAAATTTATAGGGTGGCTCGCGGTAATGACTTTTTTCTAAACTCACTTCGGTGATCATACTGCCGCCGCTTTGATACGGTGGCATGGCTGCTAATATTTCCTGTTTCCCATATAAAATACCAATACCCGTGGGTGCAAATAATTTATGTCCGGAAAAGGTATAAAAGTCGCAATCTAAGGCCTGCACATCAACTTTTTGATGAGCCACTGCCTGTGCGCCATCGATTAATACCTTGGTTGAGGGACTATTTGCATGCGCACTATCAATTATTTTTTTAATCGGATTAATCGTACCTAAAGTATTCGAGATATGACAAATAGCAACAAGTTTAGTCTTTGGACTGAGTAAACCTTGGTATTCTTCCAGGATCAACTCGCCAGCATCATTGATGGGAATAATTTTAAGTTGAGCGCCGGTTTTTTCACATAAGATTTGCCAAGGAACAATGTTGGCATGATGTTCCATATGCGAAATAATAATTTCATCACCGGCTTTGATCTGGCTTAAACCATAGGTTTGTGCGACTAAATTAATGGCTTCTGTTGTACCGCGAACAAAAATAATTTCTGCAAACGATTTTGCATGAATAAACTGTTGGATTTTCTCACGGCTTTTTTCAAATTCTTCCGTGGCTAATTCACTTAAGGTATGGATACCGCGATGCACATTACTATTTTCATGACGGTAAAAATGATCTAAACGTTCGATAACTGAGTTAGGTTTTTGAGTGCTCGCTGCATTATCGAGATAAACTAAAGGTTTCCCTTTTATTTTTTGTTGTAAAATAGGGAAATCGGATCTTATTTTTGTTAGATCAAACGCTTTCATAATTATTTTTAATTAAACTAGGTAAAGTAACATCATTAAATAATAGCATTTGCTCGATGATGTCTTGAATAAAGGCCTTAACGAGTAAGTCAGTTGCTTGTGTTGCGGTTAATCCGCGGGCACGTAAATAAAATAAGGCATCTTTATCAAGTTGACCGATGCTTGCACCGTGCATACATTGGATATCATCGGTAAATATTTCTAATTGTGGTTTGCTATTAACTTCAGCATGCGCAGATAATAGTAAATTTTTATTCAATTGTTGAGCTTTGGATTGCACGGCATGTTCGCGTACGATCAGTTTGCCATTAAATGTGGCGCGTGCATGATCATCAATAATGCCCTTGTAAAATTCTTCACTGCTGGTCTGCGGGCTAACATGATCGATCTGCGTATAATGATCGACTTGTTGTCGGCCTAAAGCGTAATAGAGGCCCTTTAATTGACAGTGTGCCTGTGGTGCTAATAATTTAACGGTGACGTCACTGCGAATTAAAATTCCACTTAAAGCCAATGAATACGCAGAAAATTGACTATTTTGTTGTTGTGTAACACAAAGACTACTAACATGCTGTGCTTGTGTGCTCTCGGCGATGACTTTGTAATGTTCAATATGGCTATTGGCGGCCAAACGACATTCAGTGACGGTATTCAGAAAATAATTAGCGTTGTTTTCGGCTGTCATATCGATATATTTTTCGATAAGTGTCGCTTGGCTATTTTCTTCAGCAATAACGATATTACGTAATGGAATAAAACGCTGTGCTTTATCGGTGTTGATAAACAGGATTTCTATCGGTGAGTCTAAGCGCGTGTTGGCCCCTAAATAAATATAGGCGCCATCCTGCATAAAGACAGTGTTTAAATGGGTAAAACTATTTTTCTCTAGTGTTTCGTTAGGTTTCCAAGTTGTATTTAAGTGTTCAAGATTGTGATCCAGCAGTGTGGCTAAATTAGTCATTTTACAGTTAACTTGACTTACAGTTGTCGATAAATGTGCGGCAAAAAAACCATTTATAAATACTAAACGATAATCACTGGTAGCTGCTTCGAGTGTGACAGCCTGGCTATGTGTTGGTGTAACTAAAGCATAAGGAGTCTGAAGTAATGCGGTTAATGAAGTGTATTTCCAATCCGCTAGGTTTTTACTAGGAAAACCGTGTGTAGAAAATTCTTCTAATGCAGTTAGCCGTAATCGATTTAAATAGTCTTGATTTTCACCGACTAATTCTTTTTTAACACGTTGATATTCGCGGCAATAGTGTGCTATGGCATTAATATCACTATTTTTTCTATTTTTTAACATGTTTACACCAACGATGCTTCTTGTAAAATAGGGGTATAACCTTCTTTTTCTAAGGTTTGTGCTAAAGAAAAATCACCAGAACGAATAATTTTTCCGCCCGCTAATATATGTACATAGTCTGGTTTAATATAATCGAGTAAACGTTGGTAGTGTGTAATCAGCACCATAGCGCGTTCCGGTGAACGCAGATTATTAACACCTTGTGCAATTATTTTTAAGGCATCAATATCTAAACCGGAATCGGTTTCATCTAAAATAGCGAGTTTAGGTTCTAAAAGCGCCATTTGTAATATTTCATTACGTTTTTTTTCGCCGCCAGAAAAACCTGTATTGACCGAACGATACAGAAAATCTTGATCCATTTCAACAAGCTTTAGTTTTTCTTTAATGAGTTTTAAAAAATCCATGGCATCGAGTTCAGTTTCACCACGTGCTTTGCGGATAGCGTTTAAAGAAGCTTTTAATAAATACACATTACTGACGCCGGGAATTTCGACTGGATATTGGAAGGCTAAGAATAATCCAGCACGTGCGCGCAACTCAGGACTCAATGATGTTAAATCTTGACCGAAATAGTTGATTTCGCCTTGTGTAAGTGTGTAATGACCACGTCCGGCTAAGACATTAGCTAAAGTGCTTTTACCAGAACCATTAGGACCCATAATAGCATGTATTTCACCGGGTTTTATGTGTAGATTAATCCCGTGTAATATTTTTTTGTTATCGACTTCTGCATGTAAATTTTTAATAGTTAACATATTCTTCTTTCTTTAAATGATTAATTAACCAATACTGCCTTCTAAACTTAGACCCAATAACTTCTGTGCTTCAACAGCAAACTCCATGGGCAATTCTTTCAATACCGCTTTGCAAAAACCATTCACGATCAATGAAAGGGCTTCTTCACTTTCTAGACCGCGCTGTAAACAATAAAACAGTTGATCTTCACTAATTTTCGAAGCAGAGGCCTCGTGCTCTATCTGTGCGCTTTGATTCTTAACTTCGATACTAGGGAAGGTGTGCGCTTTGCAGGCCCCCCCAATCAAGAGTGAATCGCATTGCGTATAATTACGCGCATTATCAGCAGTTTCTGCAATTTTGACTAAACCACGATAACTATTTTGACCGTGACCGGCACTAATTCCTTTCGACAAAATCGTGCTTTTGGTATTTTTACCGATATGTATCATTTTGGTTCCGGTATCGGCTTGTTGTTTATGATTGGTCAGAGCAACAGAATAAAACTCGCCGACAGAAGCATCGCCTTGCAGAATAACACTCGGATATTTCCAAGTAATAGCTGAACCGGTCTCGACTTGTGTCCAAGAAATTTTTGAATGCGTACCGCGACAGTGGCCGCGTTTAGTCACAAAATTGTAAATTCCACCTTTGCCGTCTTTGTCGCCAGGATACCAATTTTGCACGGTCGAGTATTTTATCTGTGCATGATCTAAAGCGATTAATTCAACCACAGCGGCGTGCAATTGATTTTCATCGCGTTGTGGTGCGGTACAGCCTTCTAAATAACTCACATAACTACCTTTATCGGCGATGATTAAGGTGCGTTCAAACTGGCCGGTGTTCGCCGCATTAATTCGAAAATAAGTGGATAATTCCATCGGGCAACGTGTACCAGGAGGAATGTAACAAAACGATCCATCGGTAAATACGGCGGCGTTTAAGCATGCATAAAAATTGTCAGTATAAGGGACGACAGTACCTAAGTATTTTTTGATGAGTTCTGGATATTCTTGTACCGCTTCAGAAAAGGAACAGAATAAGATTCCCATTGTACGTAGTTTTTCTTTAAAAGTAGTGGCAACAGAAATACTGTCAAAAACGGCATCGACGGCAACATTGGATAAACGCTCTTGCTCTTTAAGTGAAATACCTAATTTGCTATAAGTACGTAATAATTCCGGATCGACTTCATCTAAACTTTTCAGCTGTTTTTTTATTTTAGGCGCCGAGTAATAGCTGATGGCTTGATAGTCGATGGCAGGATAATGCATATAATCAGCCCAGTGTGGCTCAGTTAATGTTAACCAATGATGATAGGCTTTTAAACGCCAAGCTAATAAATATTCAGGTTCATTTTTTTTAGCGGAAATATGACGGATCACATCTTCGTTTAATCCACAGGCGAGCGTATCAGACGCAATATCACTGACAAAGCCGTGCTGGTAGTCTTGTTGTAATAATTTGTTTAAAGTGACGGAGGTCATGGGTTGCTCTTTGTTCTCAAAGGAAGAAAAGGATTGGTTTTTAGCAATGTTTCTAAGTGGCTAGGCTCAAGTGGCTGGATGAGATCGGCTAAACTAATCTGCATGAATGTCGCTTGAATGCAGGCGCTAATCCTACGCCAGTTATCACGAATCGTACATTGTTTTTCTAAGCCACAACCTCGCGTGTTATGACTGCATTCGGTGAGTACAATTTGTCCTTCTAGGCTTTGTATCACGGTTCCGAGTGAGATAGCCGTTGCTGGGTAGGCCAATTGGTAGCCACCTTTAATACCTCGATTAGCTAGCAAAAGACCTTCATGGCTTAAGTGTTTCAGTAGTTTACTAGTGGTAGGTAAAGAGATGCCGGTATGCTCAGCAATGCTTTTGGCATTAATGGCAAGTCCAGGATGCTGTGATAAATACGCCATGATGACCACGGCATAATCGGTGAGTTTGCTGAGCCTTAACATAGGAGTCGATTTTTATTATATCCGTTGAAATAGGACCATTTTAGTCCTATTCAAAGCTAAAAACAAGTATTAGAAATTAAGGGATGCTTAATGTAGAAAGGTATTATGAGGATAATAATAACAATGGATAAGCTATGCCCTATAAATAACCTAAACTTCAATTATTTGGTGGAATCTTTAAAAGAGCGAGGGAGGTATACTATAGGGGAAGGAGAACTAGAAGTAAAAGGTGCGATAACTAAGACGACTAAGTATAAAAGTGTTTTAACTGAGATAACTATTGATAAGATGGGCAATGAGAGGAAAATGAATATCCGGATACACAATTCAGACTCTGAGTGAAGAAGGAAGCTATTTTATTCAAATCATTTAAAGGATTTAGAGATAAAGGGCTCAAAGACGAAAAGTTGCCAGGTCAAGATTGATTATATTGATTATGCGAAACAAAAAGACAGCAATTCGTATGCTTGTTTTGTTCATCTATTTATTAAGAAAATCCTAATGAATCTAGTAAGCTCATATTGAGCACCTTTGATCCTCACAAGCTGCGCCTACTTCTGGTTTTGAACAAACTGGTTCAGATCTTAAAAACACTGAGCCAGGCGAAGAAAAAGAAACTGATTTAGGACAAAGAATGACCTGTCGTCGGTAACCAATGTTGCATTATCCGGATAAAAGACTACACTGGATTATGAAAGTTCCGTTGGATAGCGCTTGAAGTTTGATCCTATAAGGTTGGAGATAGTCTTGACGCATGGTGTGCATGCCTGCTTTAAGTAGGAAGCCTAAAGTGCATCACAAATCGCCATCGTAGCATTGTCGCATTCAAGTAGATATAAGACACCGACGGAACTTTTTCTATTTTCATTCCTAAGACCTTTGTCTTTTGCTTAATTTCTGCGTTGAATTGCTTTTTTCGTTACTCATGTACTTTCCAGTACACTCCGCTACTCAAATACTCAAAAAAACATTCCTAACAGTAATGATTAATAACCTAGCGAACGGCCGCCATCGACAGCGATAATTTGACCGGTGATGAAATCCGCGTGGTTAATCAAAAAAACTGCTGTGTTGGCTATATCTTGTGGTGTTCCGACGCGTTTTAAGGCATTGCGGGTCACGATTTTTTCACGTAAGACTTCATTGAATTGGGTTTCATCGTCGGGCCATAAGACAATACCCGGCGCAATCGCATTGACGCGTATATCGGGTCCTAATTCATTGGCGAAACTTTTAGTTAGCATCACCAATCCGGCTTTGGCAATACAATACACCGAGTAATTCTTTAAGGGGCGTTGTGCTTGGATATCGACGAGATTAATAATGCAACCTTTTTGCAGTTTAAGATGAGGTGCTGCGATTTGTGATAAGAAAAACGGTGCTTTTAAATTGCTTGCCATCACATCTTCCCATACATTAGAAGTAACTTGGGCTAGAGGGGTTGGGTAAAAACTAGATGCATTGTTGATTAAAACATCGAGTTGACCCCATTGACTAATGACATTTGTGATTAAGCCTTCCAGTTTATCGGTATCGCGCAAATCGACGCCCAGGGCAATGGCCGAATCTTGGCGCTGTTGATTGAAGCTGGCACATAAGGCAGCAGCTTGTTGTGTGGATTCTCGATAATGTATGGCCAAACGCATGCCCATTTGATGACAATATTGAGCAACAGCGGCGCCGACACGCTTTCCGGCTCCGGTTATTAGCACTACTTTGCTATTTGTTTTAGAATCTGGCATGGCTTTTACCTTAATAGAGTAATAATGATAAAAATACCGTTAGGTTTACCGGTTCCGACTGTTGCATTGCAAGCACAAAGTAACGAATTGTGCCATTTGATTCGCGAAGAAATACGTCATGCGCCATCGACCTCTATCAGTTTTGCACGATTTATGGAGCTGGCATTATACGAGCCAGAGCTAGGGTATTATACAGCGGCTTTAGATAAATTTGGTAAAACGGGTGATTTCACCACCGCGCCTGAAATTTCTTCCTTATTTGCGCAGTGCATCGGCCGACAATGTCAACAGGTTTTCGCCTGTCTAGGTCAGGTCGATATTTTAGAAATAGGAGCTGGAACCGGCCAATTTGCCATGGATTTATTATTGTTCTTAGAACAACAGCAGAGTTTGCCTCGGATCTACCAAATTGTTGAAATCAGTCCAACACTGAGACAACGCCAGCAAGAACGTTTACAGCAACATATTCCTCATTTATTTTCTCTAATACAATGGTTAGCTGATTGGCCAGAAGCGCCAATTAAAGGAGTGGTTCTAGCCAATGAAGTGTTGGACGCCTTGCCCGTGGATCAGTTTTTTTGGAATGAAGATGACATTCAAGAGGTACGAGTTGGCTATGCAAAGGATCGTTTTATTTATCATCTCAGTCCTGTTAAGCACTCCATGCTAAATCAATTAAGCCAGCTAAAAACAAACTATTTTTCTGAAACAAATGCTTATCGGTCAGAAGTATGTCTGCGACTTGGCGATTTCATGGATAAGCTAAGCCAAGTATTACAACAAGGTTTGATTTTAATTGTTGATTATGGTTTTCCAGTCCAAGAATATTATCATCCCGATAGAGTGAATGGCACACTCATGTGTTATTACCAACATCGTGCGCATGTCGATCCTTTGAGCTTAGTGGGTTTGCAGGATATCACTGCTTCGGTCGATTTTAGCTGCTTAGCGCGGGCGGCGTTACAAGGTGGACTCAAAGTAGCTGGCTATACATCACAGGCGGCGTTCTTACTTAACAATGATTTGTTACCTTTAATAGAAAAATGTTATGATGAGACATCCTCGATGGATGTCAACCGACAAGTGCATTTATTAACGTCACCGAGTGAAATGGGAGAGCTTATTAAAGTGATGGGCTTGACCCGAAACTGTGAATTCTTCCCATTAAATGGATTTAAGTTATATGATAAACGGACTCGTTTGTAGATTGGGTATTGCATTAAAACTTGGTAATACAAAATAAGGATCAGTTAACTATGATTTTTTCTAACCGTAAAAAAGTTGATAACGATTTCACTGAAGCAGTAGCGACTACCTTAGAAAGCTTACATTATTTAAATAATCGAATCATTAGCGTTGCCGAAAAAATACAAAACCCAAAATTAGCCATTGCAACTGATTGTATTAACTCGATGCGGAATAAAATCGAAGCGGCTACTACTGTTTGCGAGTCTACTCGAACTTTGCAACGTGCCTGATTTTCTAGAGGCTTAATTTATGCTTCAGACTGAGGAAGAAATTCAAGTCGCTTTAGAAATAAAGAAAATATTGGATGAAGGGATAGCCAACGGTCCATGGCCGGCTAATTTATTTTTAAAAGGCATTAAAAAAAAACTAGAAGAAATACGCGATGAGTTTGTTACTCGAGTCGGTTTAGATCAACACCATGAACAAATTGCGAATGACTTGCTGATCGCTAATAGTGCTGACAATGCAGAAGTTTATATTGCTCTCTATCAATCACAGGGGAATAATATGAATAAATGGCAAGAGGTGGTTGTTTCTTTGGTTAATTATACTATGGGGAGGCCTATTTATGGTAATGAAATGGATGTCCGAGCAGCGATACGTTTAAATGATAGAAATTTAAATCAAGCGTACGCTGTGGTTAAAGTACCTAGCGATGCCATTCTATCCGATACCGCGGATTTAATCCGTACCGATCGTGAAGGACGCAAATTAATTAGCTTGCGTGAAGCAGCAATACAACTGAAAAATATTGTTCGCTTAGTACATGCCACAGGGCAGTATAAATTAATTAGAAATTTTTTAGTTAAGCAAATTTAAATTTACTATAAAAATAAAAAAATATAATTATGGCCGCTCCAGCGCAACAACAACAATCCGGGGATAATTCACTGGCTCCATTGTGGATCATTTTATGTATCTTTCTTCTAGGATGGTTGCTTTGGGCTTTTTTTCACACTCAAATCGTTGGCTTTGCGCTGCAGATTAAATTTTGGGAAGCACATTTAATTTCATTCGTGTTACCTTCCATGGAACAGCTTCCTTTAAATATTCATCATCTCATTCCTGCACAAGTAGCTTTTCCGCAACTGCTAGATGTTAGTCGTGAAGTCGGTGGTTATTTACGTTATCCGATTATTGTGATTCTTGTGGCGTTAGCGTTTCTTATTTACTTTAGTCATATTAATCTGCAATTTAAAAAATTTTATAATATGGACACGTTAGCCGCAGCGGAAAGAAAAAATTGGCCACAAATTTCGCCGGTCATTAAGCTTGATTTGGTTAAAGAAGATATTGATAAAGGTCCTTGGGCGATGGCGTTATCACCCATGCAATTTGCCAAAAAATATCAATTATTACACGAAGAAAAAATCATCCCTTCCATGACTATGACTGCAAAAAAGCATAATCAAAGGGCAGTGAGTATAAAAAAAGAGGCTGCACATCATATTTTTGTGATGCAATGCGGTGAATATTGGCAAGGTATCCGCTACTTGAAACCAGCGACTAAGGCATTGTTTGCCGTGTTTGCAGCAAGAGCCAATCGCGATCGTGATGGTGCGTTGAAATTATTATTACAAATTGCGGAATCGACAAATCAGGGAAAACTTGATTTTTCAGGTGTTGATGCAATGTTAAATAAGCATAAAAATAATAAACTCGTTCAACGAGTGATACATGGTCATGCTTATGTTTTAACGGTAATGGCCTCAATGTTAGTGTTGGCAAGAAAAGAAGGAGTTTTAGCGACGGCGGATTTTTTGTGGCTTAAACCGACGGATAGATTATTGTGGTTTATGTTAAATTCAGTCGGCCGTCAAACCTCTTTTTCAGAAGTTAGCGGTCCATTTGCACATTGGAATGTCGAGCAGGCGATGGGTAGAAGACTCATGGTTCCTATGGTAGAAGAAGCGGTGAATGGTTTAGAAGCCGCGATTAAAGACATACTTTATATTCCTGATGCGGAAGAAGGCTGATCGGTATGGTAGCGATAGCACGTGGTTTAGAACAAAAACACGAACAAGATCCGCGTAAGTTATTACGAGACACGCGTACGCTGTCCCAGCGTTTTGTCGATTTTTTCAAAAATCCTTCAGCAGTCACTATTTTATTAGTTGGTTTTGCTTCAGGTGCATTTTTTATTCCTGCAATTGCCGATATTATTTTTTTACTCGGTATCCTGTCCTTTCTTTATGCTTATACCCGTAAAACTAGTTTACCGTTTCGAATGCCACAACGTTCGCATAAATTAGATCATAACGATTTAAAAGCCGGGAGTAATAAACCACAAAAGGCGCGTGGTATTTGTTTGTTTGGTAATGAAATATCGAGTGGTGAAGAATTATGGTTTAGTAACGATGACATGCGGACGCATTGTTTAATCTTTGGTTCTACCGGAAGTGGTAAAACCGAAGCGTTAATATCCTTGGCTTTCAATGCATTGGTACAGGGCAGTGGGTTTATCTATGTGGACGGAAAAGGGGATAACAGTTTATTTGCCAAAGTTTTTTCTATGGCACGTTCGATGGGACGTGAAGATGATATTCTCGTGGTCAATTTCATGACCGGTGCACGTGATATTGTCGGACCACAAGAAAAACGTTTGTCAAATACGATGAATCCCTTTGCTAATGGTTCTTCAAGCATGTTATCTCAGCTGGTGGTGAGTTTAATGGATAGCAGTAGTAATACACCCGATGGTGATATGTGGAAAGGTAGAGCGATAGTATTTGTTGAAGCGTTAATGAAATTACTGGTTTATATCCGAGATCAAGGTGGAATTCTATTAGATGTTAACGTGGTACGTAATTATTTTGAGTTAACACGCGTAGAAAATATTGTTATCGACAAAATATTCCCACGCGATGGCCAAGAACCTCTGGGCTTAATGGACGTTCCAGAAGTCGTATTAGAACCGATTACCAATTATCTTATAAACTTACCGGGTTATGATAAATCAAAAAAAGGTAAACAAGTCTCACAAGTATTAGAGCAGCATGGTTTTATTACTATGCAGTTAACCCGAGTGTTTGGTTCCTTAGCCGATACGTATGGCCATATTTTACGTACTAATTTGGCTGAAGTTGATTTAAAAGACGTGGTTTTAAATCGGCGTATACTCTTAGTGTTATTGCCCGCTTTTGAAAAATCACCTGACGAACTATCTAATCTAGGTAAAGTGATTATAGCTTCTCTAAAGGCTATGTTAGCTGCGGGTTTAGGCGAGGAAGTGGAAGGAGATTACCGTGATATTATTGAACGTAAGCCCACCAATGCGTTAACTCCCTATTTATGCGTGCTGGATGAATATGGTTATTATGCAGTTCCTGGATTCGCGGTCGTTCCTGCACAGGCGCGGTCATTAGGATTTTCCATCGTTTTTGCGGGACAAGATTTACCTGCTTTTCAAAAAGCTTCTAAAGAAGAAGCGGCATCGATAGGTGCGAACTGTAATATTAAACTTTGTATGAAATTAGAAGATCCCTTAGAAACTTGGGATTTCTTTTCAAAAAGTGCAGGTGAGGCGTGGGTGACTAAAGTCGATGCTTTTCAAACGCGCGCTGAAAGTGTGATGAATAATTATGCGGATACACGTAGTGCCTCTTCAGAAAAACGGGCACGTATTGATTTACTTGATTTAAAAGAACAACGTGAAGGAGAAGCGCATATTTTATTTAAATCTAAAATTATTCGTGCGCGATTATTTTATGCGAATCCACGGCCGGTAGCACGTATGCGACTTAATCAGTTTTTGAAAGTGGGTTTACCCACTAACCGCTATTTATTAGATTTGCAATTACGCCTACAAAATTTTCGTCTAATGACTGAAAAAGAACAATTTTCACTTAAGAAACTCGATGAATCAACCATTATTGCTAGCTTGTCGCAAACCTTATCTGAACATCCTGAACTTAGTCCTATAGCTGCTGCTATGCCTGCTTTATTAGCATTAGATAAGCCTACAACAGAGATAAGTAAAGAAGAGAGTATCGTAGAGGAAGCCGCATCATTGCCTGCGAATGAATTGAATGTATTTACTCCGCTAACCGTGACGCCGCAATTAGCTAGCCTGATGATGGTAGATAATCCAGATCAATTTAACGCGGAATTTTTAAAACGTTCTGCAACACAAAAACAAGTTGCAATAATAGAAAAGGTATCAGGTAAATTTGAAAAACATGCTAATAGTATTGCGGCTGAAATTGTTCAGGATATGGCATTAGCAACCCACTATCCACCCGCACTTCATCATATTTTTCCTGGCGCAGAATTGGCTAAGGATGTAGATAAATTGCTGGCAGCTATTAAACAAGAGCAAGTGAGCGGCGAACAAAAATCAGATGCATAGTCGAGTTAATTTATGAAAAATCGAATTTTTTTAATATTTATTGTTTTATTACTGAGTGCTTGTGCGAGCACGCCTAAAAAACCGCTCAGCCCAGCCGAGCAACAGGCCAATTTGTTAAGTGCTATTAGCAAAGGTGGTGTGCGTAGACTGGCAGTGGGAGATGAGTTACGATTAATTCTTCCTAATGCAGATTTCTTTATAAAAGGCACTCCTCGATTAAAAATCAGCTCTTATCCTACATTAAGCCTGCTTGTCACCTTACTCAATCAGCGGAAAAATTTTGGTATAGACGTGTTGACGTTTACTCCAACACCTGATTTACAACAAGAAACCTCAGATTTAGCAAGGCAACAGGCTTTGGCTATCGAGGATTATCTGTTAGATCATGGTTTAAATACACGAATTATTGTTGCTAGAGCCTGGGATAGAAATGATCAAAGCGATGAGCGAGGGGTGAGATTTGACGGGGATCAACCGCAAATTTTATCGACTGAGATAAGAACTCGCCATTTACTACCGGAAGATATCGATTGAGAGAGCTAGGCTAGGCTCTAATATAATCTAGGAAATGAGTCAATAAATAATTATAAAAGCTCTTTTTTTTTCTAAATTAAAGGGTATATTTAGAACTAGCTTTTATGGTGGGTATTGGGTTATAGTTCGTTGAAATAAGGCCAAATTAGACAAAAAGAGGTCATAGTGGGGAACCGTATTGAGCTGCTTAAATCGCGTAAAGGATTTTACCGGGATAATTACAACCTTGCTTGTAGTGCACTCGTGTTAACTTTATTTATTATTTTAATACTCAGTGCACTCGTTATTTATTTAGCTATTTTTTTGCCTACTCCTGATTTTTATGCAAGCTCTCAAGACGGAAAGTTAACACGTTTAATTTCATCGGATTTCCCTAACACTACGCACACTTAATTAATAAGAATAATTAAAATTGAGATGATCATGAAAGAAGATGCCTTACAAGTCGTTAGATTACGTAACGAATTTTATCGGGATAATTATAGAAAAGTTATCGCCGCATTAATATTTAGCTTTTTCGTTATGCTAATTTTAGCTGGCGCTTTATTTTACATTGTTTCACATCCACCTGCGCCACGTTATTTTGCAACCAGTAGAGATGGTCATATCGTTCCTTTGGTCGCTTTTTCACAACCTAATTTAAGTAATGCCACGGTATTGGAATGGTCTAATACCGCGGCTACAGCAGCCTATAGTTATAATTTTGTTAATTATCGACAAGCGCTTCAACAAGCAGCTGATTATTTTACGCCAGAGGGAAAACAAATGTTTTTTTCGGCGATCAAAAACTCAAATAATTTGCAAGCCGTCATCAGCAAAAAACTAATTGTTTCTGCTGTAGCGACAGGTGTTCCGGTCATATTGGAGGAAGGTTTATTAGCGGATCGTTATACCTGGAAAGTGCAAATTCCGATGCTTATTACTTTCCAAAGTGCGAGTCAGTTTTCTCAACAAGCCGTGACAGTCACCATGTTGATTGTACGTGTATCGACCTTAACATCACCAAGTGGTATCGGTATTGCACAATTTATTGTATCGGGAGGCGGGGGTATAACCGGTTAACAGGTATGTATTTTTTAACTGCTCAAAAAAGAAAACTATTACAATATATTTTTAATTTTTTAGCGCTAATAGTCTTAGTCAACCTTTCGGTTGTGTCTTTTGCTGCAGAAAATTTAGTTAAGCCAGACTCACTTTCTGTTAATAATTCATCAACCAAGAGTAGTGATAACGATGATTCAGTTTCGATTCAATCACTGAATAAAGCCGCTTTTGGAACGATGGCGCAAACGATGCTACCGATGTCACCAGAGCAAATAAAACGCTTAAGAGAACTTTTCAATCAAACACAAGCTGCCGCTGCCACTACGCCTGGTACGCCGCCATGTCCCACTATTTCATCTCAATATGTGAAATTAGAACCGGGCGCCACACCGACTGTTATCCGCTTAGCTGAAGGTTATGTGACAACACTGGCATTTCTTGATTCGACTGGCCAACCCTGGCCTGTAGACAATTATGATATCGGTAATCCACAAGCATTTAATATTCAATGGGATAAAAAAAGTAATCTGTTGATGATACAAGCGACTTCTTTATATAACGTTGGAAATCTTGCTGTACAACTACGTGGTTTAGAAACACCTGTGATGGTTACACTTATTTCCGGTCAAAAAGCGGTAGATTACCGAGTTGATTTACGTATTCCTGGTAATGGCCCTAATGCAAAAGCACTCTTGGGTAGAAATTTGCCGCAAAGTGCCGATCCAGCTTTATTAAACATTTTAGAAGGCGTTCCGCCGGCAGGAAATACCGCATTAAAGATTTCAGGTGGTCTTGCTCAAGCCTGGTTAGTCGGTGATCGTCTTTATTTGCGAACACGTTTAACCTTAATTTCTCCAGCTTGGATTTCAACGATGTCGAGTCCAGATGGTATGAAGGCCTATGAAATGCCGAAAACACCTCTTATTTTGGGTTTTGAAGATGGACAATCTATCCAATTAAAAGTTGAAGGGTTTTAAATAATTTTATGAAACTTCAATTACAAAATATTGCTAATTTATTTAAAAATATTCGTACGCGTAGCATTATTATAGTAACCGGCTGCGTTCTTGCATTCGGTTTTTTATATGGTTACCTCCATCTTACTACTAAAAAGCCCGCTGAAGAGTCTTCAGTACAGCTTAAAGACTCTCCTAATATCCAATCTGTTCCGGGTGGTTTAACGCAATCGCCTTCTGCCGACTACCAGCGTTTGCAAGCGCAACAAAATCTTGAACAAGCAGTTATCGCCGAAAAAACCGGCGCCAGTGCTATTCCGACCTTATTGAATGCGAATCAGTTTAATCAAAATCAAATGGGACAGAGTATTAACGACAGTTCACCTTGTCCCATGAATAATGCATGTTCACCCTGTGATGCCTGTGCAAAATATATGGCATGTGCGGGTTTACAGTGGACAACAACCTCTGGATCTTCCTTACAACCTAGCCAATTGAAGTCTGGAACCTTAATCTATGATACGCAAGGAAAAGTAATTGGTCATCTGGGTGTCGATGGCAAGGTACGGGATAGTAGTGGCCAAATAATAGGACAAGTAGGACCTGATGGTTTAGTCCGAACCGCAGATGGAACAGTTATCGGTAGTGCTGCTGTCCCTGCAATGGGAGATGCAGTTTATGATGTGGCGGGCCGGTTAATAGGTACAGTAGGACGAGATGGGAAGGTTAGAGATGCAAAAGGGCGTGTTATTGGCATAGTGGGTTCGGATGGCATAGCCCGTAATTTAAAAGGTGCAGTGATTGGTAAAGTGGTTGTTCCTCAAGCCAGTATTGTTATCCCAGCCTATGATAAAAAAGGCCACCTCATTGGTACGGTGGATGCTGATGGTAAGCTAAGAGATGCCAATGGTCATATTATTGGCGAAGTCGATGCGGATGGCACTGTTCGTAATGTCGACGGTGATATTATCGGAAAAACTGGTGTCAATATGACGGGTGCCCCTGTTTATGACCCTGAAGGGCATTTACTGGGCACGATCGGTGCCGATGGTAAGTTAAGAGATGCAGCAGGAAATGTTATTGGCGAAGTCGATGCCAATGGTGTGGTGCGTAATTCAGCCGGCAAAATTATCGGTCATGCTTATTTAAAGGGTACACATGAAAAAAGGCAGGCTATTCCAGGCACACCTGTTTATGATCACCAAGGTAAATTAATAGGTACATTGGATAGTGATGGTGAAGTGCGCAATGCGCAAGGGAAGGTCATCGGTAAGATAGATAGTGATGGTTTGGTACGCGGATTACATGATGAAGTTATCGGGAAACTCGGTGCAACTGCACCTGGGGTACCCGTATATGATCAACGAGATCACTTAGTTGGAACCGTAGGTAGCGATGGTATCGTTAGAGATGCACAAGGTAAAGCGTTAGGTAAATTAGGTGCAGATGGCATTGTTCGAAATGTAGAAGCAAATCCTATCGGCAGTATTACACCGCCACATAGAAATACTAGCACTTTATTAAGCAGCAAAAATATGTCAGCGACTAAAGCGGCTGTTAGTTTAATTCCAGATGATACGAATAAACCCAATCCAGAATTACAGGCCATTTTAGACAGGCAACAGCAACAAATTTCAGCCCAGAAAGCTGAACAATTACAACAGCAAATGCAAAGTTCGATGAGCACGCAAGCCAGTCAATTGTTTGCAGCTTGGACTTCGCCCAATCAGCAATATGTAGCAGGCACTCCAGACTTAAATCGTCTTGGGGCTGGTTTAGATGGCGCGTTGTCTGGATCTCCAGCGGGCGCCAAAGCTCCTGCGGTAAAAGCTGGAACTATTATGTATGCGGTACTCTTAACAGCAGTAAATAGTGATGAGCCAGGTCCGGTATTAGCTGAGATAGTGCAAGGTAAGTTTAAAGGTGCCCGTTTAATGGGTACATTAAGCAATCAAGGTCAAAAGGTTTTACTTTCCTTCAATACCTTAACGTTACCTAAATTATCCGAAAGTGTAACGATTAATACGGTTGCGATTGATGAGAATACTGCTCGTACTGCTTTATCGAGTGATACGAATAATCATTATTGGTTGCGTTATGGGACTCTATTTGCTTCCGCTTTCATTCAAGGTTACGGCCAATCATTTATCAATTCAGCGCCTAATTATAATATTTCACTATTCCCATCGCCAACACCGATTCAACCTGCGCAGACTAATTTATCTCCGCGGGATAGAATCTTTGTCGGTTTAGGTCAAGTGGGTCTGCAATACTCATCCGTATTAAGAAATATATTTAATACACCACCGACAGTGAAGGTTTTTTCAGGAACACCAATGGGAATATTATTCCTTTCTGATTTAGCGGCATTACCGACAAGTTAATTTTATAGAGTGAGGCAATAATGGATAAGAAAAACTATAATTCTGATGAAGAATACAAGCTTCAGGAGTCAACAACAGAATCAGCATCGCACTTTTCTGGCACAACAAATAGTCCAGATCCGGCCTCTGCTATTTTGGAAAAAACCCAACGTCATCATATTTTTTTAATTGTATTTATTATTTTTGCTAGTTTGGGTATTTATAAACTAGTGAGTACCTTACTTAATAGGATGCATGTTACCTCACCATCTAAAGTTATCGCAAAAGCACCAAAAATCGCTATGCCGGTAATTCCAGCTGCAGTGCAAACTAACATTGCAATTGATAATCGTTTTAACCATTTAGAGCAAGAACAACGCGAATTACAGTCTCATTTGCAAGCTTTTGATTCGGAACTTAGCGATATTAAATCTACTTTAGCGGATCTTAATTCGCGACTAGGCAATATGAATGAGCAAACACAGATGCTAACTACTCAACAGGAAGCTTTTTTGCAAAAGCAACAAAAAGCAGAAACTAAACTCGCGAAAAGAAAAAAAGCAATACCTAAACCTATTTATTATGTGCGCGCGATCATTCCGGGTCGTGTGTGGTTAATCTTACAGGATGGTTCGACACTGACGTTAGGAGTTGGGGATAAATTAGCAGGTTATGGTGTTATAACAGTCATTGATCCTAATCAAGGGACTATTACTTTAAGTTCGGGGGCTATCATTGGTTACAACCCAGATGACAGATAGCTAACATGAGTTTATTTGATATCTATAAATACACACAGCAATGGAATTTTTGGCAAGGCGCCGTGAAAATGAACAACCGCAGTGTATTAACACTACATGAGGATTGCGATCCGCGCAGTACACAGACAATGTCAAATGCGAAGTGTATAATCAGGAAACACTGGAGGAATGGTCTTTTCCTACTGTCTTGTTTGTTACTCAGTGGATGCGGTAAGGTTAATTATCCCGGCATTGAAAGCATGCTGCTAACGATGACGAATCAGTTTCCGAATATTTATCGTCTGATTACCGCCCTAGCTTATTTAATGGGAATCGCTTTTATTTTCCGAGGAGTCTACCAATTAAAGGTATATGGTGATTTACGAACCATGATGTCAGTACAAACTAACTTTAAGGCGACCATGATGGTCTTTTTTGCGGGTACGGCACTTCTGTATGCGCCGACTGCCTTTAAGAGCATGTTGTTATCTACTTTTGCGACTACCACGGTCCAAGATCCCATGAGCTATCAACCAGCGAGTAGCCTATCGACATTATTAGCCTCACAGGCAGTTTTGCGCTTTGTCCAATTAATAGGTACTATCTCATTTATTAAAGGTTGGGTAAGCTTAACGCATGTATCTAATCCTAATGGTAGGAGTACCATGGGTAAAGCAATAACGCATATTGTCGCCGGTCTTTTAGCGATTAATATCGAAGGTACAAAAGAAATATTACAAGCCAGTTTTGGTATGAGTTAGAGCGCGATTATAAATATATGTTTGGAGAGTCTAAAATGAAGAATAAATTGTTTAAAACTAAGCGAGTTCGACGCCGTATATCCAACTTAATTCAGCTTCCCCTATGGATGAGTGTCTATTTCTATACCAGTTTAGCCTTAGCGGCGGATACCGATGATAACTTAGGCAAGGTAGCGAGTAACATCACCGGTTCATTTAGCCAATTAGCTAAATTGATTACTGCAGGTGCTTATATGGCCGGTATCGGTTTTTGCATGGCATCGATGCTAAAGTTTAAAGCGCATAAAGATAATCCTACACAAATCCCGATTGGAACCCCCATTGCATTATTATTTATTGGTGCCGCATTGATATTCTTACCGAATATATTCCGTATTGCAGGCTACACAATTTTTGGTGGAACCAGCGGAGCAGGTGGTGTCAGTGGTACGACTGGTCTTTCGGGAGGCGGAGGTCTCTAAAAACCATTCTTGGAAAATTTTTGAGCGTGGGCTAGCTTGTTTTGGCACTCTTAACTTATTTTTTTATCCAGTAGGGGTTTATACTGACAGTGTATGAAAAATAAAAAAATGGTTTTGGTTAAAAAGCTAAGTGCCCAGCGCTTAATATCTACACTAACAATGATGTTTGTCACGTTAGGTTACGCGGCGATGAGTAAAGCCGATGTGATGACATTAGGGGATATGGCCTTAACGATTACTAAATCATTTGAGGGTTTAGCCAAATTAATTACTGCGGGTGCCTATATGGCAGGAATCGGCTTTGTGATGGCCTCGATGCTGAAATTTAAAGCACATAAAGACAACCCGACGCAAATTCCGATAGGAACGCCTATTGCCTTATTATTTGTTGGATCTGCTTTAATTTTTTTACCGCATATATTTATTATTGCCGGTTACACGATTTTTGGCGGGACCACTGGTGCAGCTGGAATTTCGGGTACAACGGGCTTGCCTGGCATGTAAATTATGTATCCTATTAAATTAAATGTAAACCCTCAAGGCTGGCGCCTTTTTATGCAACGGAAGTTGGATAAACGCTTTGAGGAATTTAGTCAAAAAATTTGGCAACGAGATGAGTTTACGTGTCGATTTTGTGGATTACAATCCAAAAAACATCAAGAAATAATTAATTTGGATCAAAATTATCATAACAATAAATTTTCTAATCTAGTGACGGCCTGTAGTTTGTGTACACAATGTTTTTTTTTAGAATCCGTCGCAACCTATGGTGGGGGAGTATTAATTTATTTACCTGAAGTATCACAAAATCATTTAAATGGTTTTTGTCATTTATTATTTACGGCGATGAATAATGAAACCCAATACAAAGAAACTGCACAAAATGCCTATCGAAATTTAAAGTTACGTACTCAGGTTCTAGAAGATGAATGGGGTGCGCAAATGCAAGAGCCTGCAATTTTTGGTCAGCTTATCATAGAATCTGAAAGTAAAGGTTTGCTAAACAAGAAAATTTTTAACGCTATTCGTTTACTACCTTCACGCGCAGGATTTAGGTATCAAAGTACAGATTGGTCACGTTCAATAACAACTATTTTAAAATAAAAAAATGGTATGGCTAAATTTCTAGATTCTTTTTTAGATGGAATAGATTCTTTTCTAGCTTGGTTGAGTACCTCACTTAAGCAGACTGTGGAATCCTATTGCGATTTAGAAACCGCTGATAGTCCTACTGTACTTGTTGCCCATGATGGCTCACTTATTTCTGTCATCCAAATAGTCGGTGTGACGCAACTCATAGGAACAACTGAATTTCAGCGTCTGCATGAAGGATTAACGCAGACCTTGCAAACTGCACTTTCCCGTTCAGGCCATGCACTGCAAGTTCTATTTCAATATGATAGACAAGTGGTTTCTGAACTATTAAAAGAAATTTTAGAGCCAGGCAAACAAACCAGTCAACGTTTAAATTTAGATTTAAATGATTTATTTGGCGAACGAATTAATTTTTTGGCGAAACATTGTGCTTCTGAAAGTGTTTATTTTGTTTGTTGGACTCGTCCTACGAGTTTAACCACTGAACAATATCAGCGCTCAACCAAAGATAAACTAAAATTTATTCGCGAAAAAAAAATTCCTCCTTCCATACTGACCCAAAATGTTATTGCGGCTATCCCCGATTTACGTGATACACACGATGCATTTATCCGCTCGATACGTCATGATTTAGCTAATCTAAATATTGCTGCTAATTTATTAGAAGTCCATGATGCGCTGCATGCGATACGTTCGGTGGCTGATCCGGCTTTTACCGATAAAAATTGGCGTGCGGCATTACCAGGCGATAAAATTTCATTGAAAGAATATGACCGCTCGCGCAATACTATTTCTGATGTGTTATGGCCTTCGTTGGCTCGCCAAGTATTACCACGTGATGCTGAGAATCTAGATTTAAGAACCGTACGCTTTGGTGATAAAATTTATTCTTGTGTTTTTATTGATCTGTTACCGAAAGAAATAAAAACGTTTAATTCCTTACTGCAACGTACTTTATCCGCAAGAATTCCATGGCGGATTTCTTTTTTTATAGAAAGTGACGGTTTACGTACCATTAAATTACGGTCGGTATTAGCCTCTATACTTAGTTTCTCATCGGCACAAAATCGTTTGTTAAGCGATGCCAATAATTTATTACATTACGTGGCCATTAATACCGATGATGCTGTGGTGCGACTACGCGTCGCTGCGTGCACTTGGGCACCTGAGGGACAAATAGGTTTACTACGCACGCGTGCTGCAGAGTTAGCGAAAGCTATCGAAGGTTGGGGATCTTGTGATGTTTCTGAAGTTTCTGGCGATCCTTTTGGCGGTCTTGCTTCAACTTTTTTAGGACTATCCGCTGAAAGTGTTGCGACGCCGACAATACTGCCTTTTTCGCAAGTTGTTTATATGTTACCGATTACACGACCCGCATCGCCATGGAAAACCGGTGCGCAATTATTTCGTAGTCCTGATGGTAAGCCTTGGCCATTTCAGCCTGGTTCTAGCGAACAAACTACGTGGATCGATCTGATTTATGCCCGGCCTGGTTCAGGAAAATCAGTATTATCGAATACCTTAAATTTAGCTCTTTGTCTGGCAGGTGGTTTACAACGTTTACCACGTATTGCCATTATTGATATCGGTCCTTCAAGTAGCGGTTTAATTTCTTTATTGCGTGAAGCCTTACCGGTCGCGAATCGGCATTGGGTGGCATACCATCGTTTACGCATGACGGCAGATTACGCGATTAACCCCTTTGATACGCAACTGGGTTGTCGTTACCCGACACCGCAAGAACGTAGTTTTTTAGTTAATTTTTTAACGCTATTAACCACGCCCTTAAGTGCAGTGAAACCTTATGATGCCATGTCTGATATGGCTGGCTTAGTCATAGACGAACTTTATAAAAATTTATCAGACGATGGCATGCCTTATCCTTATACCGTGGGGATCGAACCCTTGGTCGATGGAATTTTAGAGGAAATGGGTTTTATTTCGGATCAGCGTACTACCTGGTGGGAAGTGACAGATGCCTTGTTTATTTCAGGATTTCCACATGAAGCGATGTTGGCGCAACGCTATGCGATGCCATTACTTGCCGATGCAGCCGCTATTTGTCGTACGCCCATTATTGAAGATTTATATGGAAAAATAACAGCTCCTACGGGTGAAAGCTTAATTAATGCATTTGCACGTATGATTTCCAGCGCGATACGTGAATATCCTATTTTATCACGCGTAACGCGTTTTGATTTGGGTGAGGCAAAGATAGTCTCTTTAGATTTAGATGAAGTGGCTAAAAGTGGTGGTGATGCAGCGGATAGACAAACCGCTGTTATGTATATGTTGGCGCGTTATGTATTAGCGCGACATTATTATTTGAGTGAAGAAAATTTAAGTGATATTGCTAGCCAATATCGTGATTATCATAAGCAACGTATTGCTGAGTTGCGCGAAGACCCTAAACGTGTTGTATTTGATGAATTTCATCGCACTTCAAAAGCCAAAGCAGTCCGTGATCAAGTGATAGCGGATATGCGCGAAGGTCGTAAATGGAATATTCAAATTGCTTTACTCTCTCAATCCTTAGATGATTTTGATGAAGTGATGGTAGAGTTTGCTACTTCTGTTTATATTATGGATGCGGGTCCAGCGCAATCCGTGGAAAAATCAGCAGAAACCTTTGGTTTATCACCTACTGCTAAAATTGCATTGCGAACACGTGTGCATGGCCCACGTGAAGGGGGGGCCACCTTCTTAGCGCAATTTGCTACAAAAGAAGGCATGAATACCCAATTGCTAACTTTAACCTTAGGGCCCATTGAATTATGGGCATTTAGTACCACCGTAGAAGATGTTAGTTTACGTAACCGGCTTTATCACCATTTAGGTCCGGTAGAAGCGCGGCGCGTATTAGCACGCTTATTTCCAAATGGCAGTATTAAAAAATTGGTAGAAAGACGTTTAGCAAGTATAAAAGAAGATCATGGTGTCATCACTGAAGATTCTAGCTTAGGAATTATTGAACAAATTGCTGAGGAAATTCTGGTTAATTACCGGAAAGATCCAGAATTAGCTTCTGTTGCTGTTATTTCATGAGGGTTAGTTTTTTGCTAGCTTGCAATCTGCCGGGACATAAAAAATTACCAATTGTTTTGCCCATTTGTCTTTATCATGGTACAAAAACACCCTATCCCCATTTATTAGATATCTATGAATGTTTTGATAATCCTTTGTTAGCTAAACAGACAATTTTCAAACCATTTACTTTGATCGATCTAACCGTTTTATCCGATGATGAACTGGCTCAAGATGGACTTGCTTTTCTGATGGAAATGCTTTTAAAACACTCTAGGGCAAAGAATTTTTTAACTATTCTTAAACAAAAACGAGACATTTGCACAACAATTGGAACAAAAAGGTTTACAGCAAGGCCGTGAAGAAGAGCGGTTTAAAATGGCTAAAAATCTTTTAGCGGAAGGCTTAGCTTTAGATTTAGTAAAGAAAGTCACTAAATTGTCTAATTTGGATTTAGTTGAATTAGAAAAAAATATAATTTGATAAAGCAGCAGGCTTAGTGTGAGCGTAGGCATTATTGAAATCTATGGAATAATTTCTATTCTTAAGGCATGGATTTCATTACGCATGGTATCGCCTAACGCAGCATAAACAAGCCGATGACATTCGACCAAAGGTTTATTTTTAAATAAGGGCGAAGAGATCCGTACTGCAAAATGACCTGCACCTTCTTCAGAGTGGCCTATGTGTTGATCTCCTTCGTCAATAATCTCTAAAAAAGTGGGCGCAAGTGCCCGATGTAATTTTTTTTGAATAGTGTTGGTAGTATCGAGCATAAGATTATTTTTCATGTTTTTTCATCCGATCGTATATACCGTGATAAATAAATTGCTTGTATCAGTATGAAGACAAACGTGATACCCAATAAACCGAATAATTTAAAATTTACCCATGTGTTGGTATCAAAAGTATAAGCAACCCATAAATTAATGCCACCTATCAAGGTGAAAAAGATAATCCAATTTCTATTTAAGGATGACCAAAGATGGCTGGGTAGGGCAATATTGGTTTCTAAGAGATGCTGAATTAAAGTTTTTTTGCCAAAATACTGAGTTATCAATGCGCCAAAAGCGAGTAACCAATAAAGAGCTGTGGGCTTCCATTTAATAAATAATTCATTATGCAATAACAGTGTTCCACCTCCAAAGAAGAGGATGAGGACTAAGCTAATAAGTTGTATACTAGGTACGGTACGGTGCTTAATCCAGTAGCCGATTACTTGTAACAAGCTGATAATAATAGCAGCAGCGGTTGCTACGTAGATGCCAAAAATCTTGTAAGCAATAAAAAAAACAACTATAGGCAAAAAATCGAAGAGTAAACGCATGGAATGAAGGTAATAAAGATACTCGAGACTTTATTATATAACAGTATGAGTTGTTTAGGAAAGGGTTAGTGATGTGAGCCAGTTTCTCAAGATCCATCCGGAAAATCCCCAGCTGCATTTAATACGGCAAGCTGCGAATATGTTGTTGAAAGAAGGGGTTATTGTCTATCCGACGGACTCGGCTTATGCTTTAGGCTGCCAATTAGGCAATAAAAAAGCGATACAACGTATTAGACAAATACGTCAGTTAAAGGACCAACATTGCCTAACTTTACTATGTCGTGATATTTCAGAAATGGCACTCTTTGCCCAGTTGGAAAACCCTATTTTCCGTTTAATAAAAGCGACTACACCGGGTCCTTACACTTTTTTGCTGCCTGTTACCTCGCATGTGCCACGCTATTTAGTCAATACGAAACGTAAAACCATCGGCATAAGAATTCCTGGCAATAAAATCGTGCATGCACTATTAGAGATGATCGATCAACCCTTAGTCAGCACCACTTTGATTTTACCCGAATCGCATTTACCTTTATTAGAACCTGAAGCGATGTGTGATATTTTAGGTAAGCGCGTAGATTTAGTGATTGATGGAGGTTTTTGCGGTTTAGAGCCAACAACTGTCATTGATTTATCAAGCAATACCCCAGAAATTATTCGCTGTGGTAGGGGCGATATTAAACCGTTTCAATCTATATGATAGATACTCTTAGCACTAGAATTTTTGTCCGTGTTGTCACTCAACTCGCAATCCTCATGTATGTATAATACACTCCGGTTGCTCATTTTCGTGACGCCTTGACAAAAATCCTATTACTGTGAGTTTTAAAAATAAAGGTTAATTTATGAAAGTTCGTACTCGTTTCGCACCCAGTCCTACAGGCTATTTGCATATCGGCGGTGTCAGAACGGCATTATATGCTTGGTTGTATGCAAAAAAAAAACAAGGTGAGTTTATTTTGCGTATCGAGGATACGGACATTGAACGATCTACAGTGGCGGCAACTGATGTTATTTTGCAGGGTTTGGAATGGTTAGGTTTGGATTATGACCAGGGCCCTGTCTTTCAAAGTCAACGTTTAGCGCGTTATCAAGAAATTTTAGAACAATTGCTCTATGTAGGGAAGGCGTATCGTTGCTATTGTTCTAGAGAACGTTTAAGCGAATTACGAGAAAAGCAACTTGCCGCACATCAAAAGCCCCGCTATGACGGCCATTGTCGAGATAGAATTTCGGTGCCTAGTCAACAAAGTTATGTCGTGCGTTTTCGTAATCCTTTAGACGGTGAAGTGCTAGTCGATGACCAAGTTCACGGCCCGGTTATTTTTCAAAATAGTGAATTAGATGATTTAATTATTGCGCGCAGCGATGGTTCACCCACATATAATTTCACAGTCGTTGTCGATGACGATGATATGCAGATTACGCACGTGATACGTGGTGATGATCATTTGAATAATACACCGCGACAAATCAATATATTACTCGCATTAGGTGCAAGTTTGCCGGTGTATGCCCATTTACCGATGATACTCGGTAGTGATGGTAAAAAACTTTCTAAAAGAACCGGTGCGGCTAATATTTTACAATACCGGGATGAAGGATATTTGGCGGACGCTGTATTAAATTACTTAGTTAAATTAGGTTGGTCCCATGGCGATCAAGAAATTTTCTCTCGAAAAGAAATGATTGAATTTTTTGATTTACATCATCTAAATAAAGCACCAGCAGCAATTAATCCAGATAAACTCATTTGGTTAAATCAACATTATTTAAAAACCGATGATGCAAAACAAATCGCCGAGTTATTAGAAAAAGAATATCAGCATTTAAATATTCCTACCACAGCAGGCCCTGATTTAACAGATGTGGTGATGTTGCAACGCGAACGCGTTAAAACATTGAAGGAAATGGCAGAAAAAAGTCGTTTTTTTTATTTAGTTCCCGAATTAGATAAGAAAAACCTATCAGAAGAGGTTTTAAGCGTATTAAAAAGAATTTTACAACATTTCCAAGCCCTGACGGTTTGGACGGATGAGTCAATACACCAGGTCTTATTAAACACCGCTGAGGAGTTTTCCTTAAAATTAGGAAAGGTCGCACAACCGTTGCGTTGGGCTATAACCGGAGGAAATATCTCGCCACCCATGAATGCAACTTTACGCGTTCTAGGTCAAAAAGAAGTGCTGAATCGTTTGCAACAGGTTTTAAATTTAAGTTAAAAGTCGGCCAATTATTTTTAGAATTCAGATAATTTTTTTATAAAAAAATAAAAAATTTATTGTAAATTAATAAAAAATAGGTTTAAATAAATAAGTAAAAATTATAAAAGGATTTTGTATGAAAAACATGAATTTAATTCCCTCTAAGCCAGATTTTTCGTCTTGGCCTCTTTCAAAAAGTTTGAAAATTTTATTGCTTAGCGAAGCTAAATGGCCTGAATATTTAGCGATAAATGCAAGCGGTTTGGCAATGATTTTAAATACATTTTCTGAGCAAGTTAAGTTAGTTAATTTCTTTAATAATCCTCCAGAAACCAGTTTATTTTTTAGTTTTTTAAGAAAATTGGTTGAATCTAAGCCACAGAATAATGATGTTTTAAAAGGGTTTAGTCAAATTACCAGTGAAATTTTAGATAAGTTTAGTGAGGTAACCTGTCTGAATAAAAACGCAGAAATGCTTGCGACCCATTATCTTAATTTATTAGCATTAATGTTAGAGCCCCGTTATCGATATCTTTTCGAGAAAGCTGAAATAAGTATATGGACTAATGATTTTCAAAAAATTTCTAATACGTCGCATAATTCTTCAGCATTTTTATCACATTTTCGTAATACGCTGCAGCTTAGTTTTCAATCAATAGCTTTTATTAAGAATTATCCCGCATTAATACGAACTATTCGTGAATTAGCATGCTTTTTGGATAAAGAAAATACGGATACTAATGAATTGCAGGCGATGAAACTATTTGATACCTTAGGTGTACTCGATCAAACGTTAAAAACGACACAAGTTTATCAAGTTAAAATAAATCGAGCAACGATAAATCAATCGATTCAGGCTACACGCGATCTACTTTATGATCAATTTAAGCCCTATGTTGAAGAAAATCTTTTACAATTTATTGTTTATAAATCCTATTTAGCTCAAGCTTACCCCAATGTAACTAATCTCACGGCAATATGTGATAGCGAAAATTATCGAATGCACTGTCAATCGGGTTACAGCCGTTTTAAAGATAATTATCGTTGTCCTACAGGTCAAATGCCTCATTTCTCAATCAATATTAAAAATAATAATTATTCTAAATTAGATTTAGATCGCCTGTGTGCGGCAATGCGAAGCGTCGAATCGTTTGTTCCTTGGATGGAAAATTTTAGGTTTAAAAAAATCTACAATACCAGCCAATATTTTTTGCATGTAACGGATACTAAAAAGAATTTTTTAATCGATAAGTTTCTTTTTGAAAGCGATGATCCACCAGAAACATCCCACAGAGTATTGGCAACTTATTTTCAACCTAAAAAACCCAGTTACACCGGTCCTTTAGCTGGCTCGACCTATACTTACACGAATAATCCTTCCGTGCTTACCCATGAATACATTCATCATTTATATGCATTATTTATTAAAGATCTTGAACAAGATTTGACATTGACTGAAGGAACTGCAGAGTTATATTCCGATGGTATCTGTTCTAAAAGAAACATTAACAACTTAAGAAATTATGTTAATGATACTTACATTTTTGAATTTTTGAAAGCACGTAGATATCCTTTTTACTTTAATGCGCTTAAATGGGTTGCTTATTTAGTTAATGAGCAACCTGAATTATTTGCGACACTCGTCAATTCGCTGCAAAATGACGATATCGATAGTTTTTATGCAACGATCGATTCCTTTATCAGCAATGATTCTAACAGACAGGCGTTTGTAGATTGGTCCTATCGACAGGTGAATACCTGTAATCATTATCTCAGTATTTTTCCTGATGGACATCAGTCGCAGAAGATTTACTTAGAGGATATTCAAGCCTATTTAAATCAGACGAACAACTGTGGATTGCCTAATGTGATCTTGACTAAACGAGATATATTATCCCAAAATGCCGAATTTGACTTATATCAAGCTGTAGAAAAATCCTATGGTTCCGAAGATTTCTGGCAAGGAATTCAAGTGGGAATACCCTTACGCTTAGCAGCATTATTTGCTGGAATGACTTCATCCTTTCTGGATGATGTCGGTTTAATTTATAAAGAGAACTGTCCTTCGCTTCCTGCTTATATCAATAATGGCTTTAAACCCTTTGTATTTGCCGCAGTGAGTGCCGGGTTGAATACTATTTTTTATGATCAAGCTGTTGTTGACGTAGAAGAGAAGTTTGCACGGCTTTTTGTTTATTTTATGATGAACTATCTCGGCGTAATTATTGGACAACCGCTAAATAAAAAGCTGGCTGAAAAGATTCAAAACAAAGTACTTAACTTTTTTATTCAGATGATGACCTGGACTATGTTATGGAATCCTAGTTTATTCCTATCGGAAAGTAGCCGATTATTTCCGACATTATTCTTACAAATAACGCAAGCGTTGTGCTTTAAAGTGGGAGAAGAAACTTATCAAATGGGAAAAAGAATTTGTTCGCCTTTTTGGAATAGGAAAAATCCACAAGCACTCGATACTGAAGAAGCTTTTTTAGATAGTAATAATGATGAGGAGCTTATTGAGAGTAAAGTTAGTTTGAAATTTTCTTAGAAGTAAAATGCTGCTCAACTCGCAGTTGACAGTGGTGGTTGCTGGGGTAAAATGCTCAGCACGGGGCTATAGCTCAGCTGGGAGAGCGCTTGCATGGCATGTAAGAGGTCAGCGGTTCGATCCCGCTTAGCTCCACCATTAGTCACAAGTTGGTGGTAATTAACTTATGAAAAAAATATTAATAACGGCTGGGTTTTTATTTTTTTTGAGCTACCAAGCTTTTGCCGATAATCGTTATATGATTGTTTGTGCCCAAAACGCCAAAAAAAATCCTGCAATAGTGCAAGCTTTGGAATGGTATCGCGATTCGGCAGAGAAAAAAGCCAGTTATCGCCAGGTCTTTAATATAGGGTCTGCTTATGTCATAGCGTGGGTGAAGCAGCATCATCCTAAACCCAAAACCTGGGGTGTAGTTTTAGATATTGATGAAACGACATTAGATAATTCCTGGTACTACTATCAATGTAGCAACTTAGCTGCCAATCCAGCTGATTTCTCACATTTTGTAACGATACCACAAAAATCACAGGCATTACCGGGTGTGGTTGTCTTTACGAATTTAGTTCATCAATTAGGCGGTTATGTGAGTTTGGTTTCTAATCGTGATGGTTCGTATGTCGATCAATCTGGAATAACTGCTCTTCAGGCGACTATTGATAATTTAAAACAACAACATGTGACATTTGATCAAATTATTTTAGCCAATAATAAAAATGCACAACATCCAGCCGATAAAAATCCACGCTTTAATGCGGTGATCCATGGTTGTTACGATGAAAATGAGATGGTTTGGTCTAATAAATTACCTGCGCATGCTGTGATTGCTTATTTTGGCGATAATATTCAAGATTTTCCAAGCTTTAAGCAAGCAACAGCCTACGCGTTACCTGACGATACCCAACAATATGCAAGGTTTGGTCACGGTTATTTCATTTTACCGAATCCTTTATATGGTAGCTGGCAAACCAACCCTTAGGAATAGTTTTTGTTCGTTATTGTTTAAAGAATGCTAACAGATCCTGATTAATTTGGTTTTTTAATGTTGAACATAAACCATGTGGTGCATTCAGCGGCCAGCCATGGCTAAATACCACGACTTGCCCCTTGCCGCAATCTTTATAATAAAGTTTGATATCAGCGTCATGCTCTTTACCGACTTTAATATAACTCATCGCAAACTCCCTGTAGAAATCAATAAGCAAAAAAAATGCACTTGGAAATATTACTTTAGCAAGCTTTTTGATATAACGTCAATGCGAGTTGGATTTATCTAATATTTTATTCCTTAGTATCAAAAGCTAAACTTGCAAAGTTGGTTTATCTAAAATTTGACCGAGCGAGATTAGCGAATCGTCTAATTTTTTTGGAAAAAAATTTTTGTTAATCTGTTTAAAATTAACTACACTAGGATCCCAATGCTTAAAGGTTTTTAATTCAAGATCGGTTAGAAATAATTTAAAAATTCTGAAGAGATAGCTGCTGCTGATAAGGTTGCGCTAGCTGTTGAATTTTAGGTTAAATAGGCCAAACCCTCGATAGTCGCTATCGAGGGTTTAGCTTGATGCATATTAGCAATGATAGATTAGTTTTTAGTTTTTAGTTTTTTGATTCTGTTCATAATGACTGTAAGCTCGATGACGTAATTTAGGTTCGCCACCGTAACGTCGTGTATTACGACGTTGTGCAGATGGATTGCTAGTGTTAACGTTGGAGTTGTTAACAGGAGTAGCCGCTGGTTTTTTTTCTATACTCGGTGTTGATTTTTCCATAGGGGATGAAATAACGGCTTTTCTTTCCGTGTTAAGCGCTGGTCTAGGTGGTGTTTGTTCTTCTCGAGGGGCTTGAGTATTTATTTTACTTTCGTGTTTTATTGCTGTTCTTTCTGGATGTGGTCGTTTTTTATTGGGTAATGGTTTTCTTTCTGATTCGGCAGCAACAGGAGATGAGAGAGACTTATTATTACGTTGAGTGTTTTGATGTGGTTGCGACTCATAACGTGGATGGTGATGTTTATTATAACGATGATGTGATTGCTTATTGCTGTTAGCCGGGTGGTGATGCTGCCCACCATCACTTCCGCCGCTGCCTTCTCCCTCTTTATCGCATCTGTCATCACGGCGATGATTGCGCAGTCGGTTGTTACGGTTTGTTTTCGAATAACGTCTTTCTGAGTAATGTCGATGTGGGGCTTCATTAGGGTGATTTTGTGCAGGAGTAGTGCCGAATTCTTTTTTAGTTGGTTTGCTAAGTTCAGTTTTAGTTTTAACTAGGTCTTTAAACATGCTTAGTAATCGACTTAGCAAACCTAATTTGGTTTTAGTTTTGTTAAGCGCAAAAGTTAACGGTTTAACAGCGGGGATTTCAATAGGTTTAATGCTAGGTGAACTATAGGGTAATGGTGATTCTGTATATGACTTATCAGTCATTTGGTAGCTGGCATTATCATTGGTTTGTAGATTAAGATTAACGTTATGGCATAGACCGGTAATTTTATAGTGTGGAGATTGCCAATACGGGTTAGGTATTAATAATATATTTATTTTATAACGTTGTTCAATTTGTTGAATGGATGTGCGTTTTTCGTTAATAAGATAAGTTGCCATATCGACAGGTATTTCGACGCGTATTTGTTGTATCGATTTTTTTAACGCTTCTTTCTCTATTGCGCGTAATAACGATAAGGTTAATGATTCGATAGTTCGGATTGTGCCTTCACCATTGCAGTGTGCACATAAGGTTTCATTGGCCTTCCCTAGGGAATGGCGCAAGCGTTGTCGCGACATTTCTAATAATCCAAATGCAGAAATTCGACCGACTTGTATGCGCGCGCGATCCTTTTTAGTGGCTAAACGTAAACAGTTTTCAACTTTACGTTGATTGTCTTCTGAGTTCATATCGATAAAATCAATGACAATTAAGCCGCCTAAATCACGTACCCGTAATTGATGGGCAATTTCTTTTGCTGCTTCTAGATTGGTGGCAACAGCGGTTTCTTCAATATCTTCGTTTTTGGTGGAACGGCCTGAGTTAATATCAATGGATACTAAGGCTTCGGTGCGATCAATAACGATGGTGGCACCTGATGGGAGTTCTATTTTACGCTTAAAGGCAGACTCAACTGATTCTTCGATATCAAAAAACATAAATAAGGGAATAGAATTTTGATAAAGCGTAATTCGAGAAACAAAATCCGGCCTAATTTGTTCTATGTAATGCTTAATTTTTGCATAGATTTTTTTGTCATCAATAATAATTTCGTCAATATCGCGTCTTAAATAATCACGTATCGAACGAGTGATCAAATCACCTTCTTGAAAAATAAGAAACGGAGCAGAGCGTTCGTTAGAGGCTTTTTGGATAGCATTCCATTGCTGGATAAGTAAGTTCAAGTCATTTTGTAATTCATGGAATTCTCTACCCACGCCAGCAGTGCGTAGAATAAGACCCATATCCTCTGAGAGTTCCATTTGGCTGAGTAAATCTTGCATTTCACGCCGTTCTTCGCCTTCAATACGGCGTGAAATACCACCGGCGCCTGGGTTATTCGGCATCAGTACTAAGTAACTACCGGGTAAAGTAATATACGTGGTTAAAGCAGCTCCTTTATTACCGCGTTCTTCTTTTTCAATTTGTACCATCATCTCCTGGCCAACTTTCAACGAGCGCTTGATGGCATGTGACTCATGATTTCTGTCTTTAAAATAAGTAGGGGAGATTTCTTTGAAGGGTAAAAAACCATGACGCTCAGCGCCATAGTCAATGAAGGCAGCCTCTAAGCTAGGCTCAATGCGGCTAATTTTTCCTTTATAAATATTCGATTTTTTTTGTTCTTGACCACTATATTCGATATCTAGGTCGGACAGCTGATTTTCTTCGAGCAAAGCAACTCGGATTTCTCCCGGTTGACTTGCATTGATCAATATTCGATTCTTTTCATTATGCATGTTGAATCCTATTTAATGAAGGCTCAACTAAGCTTGCTTATTTGTAAACGTAAATCGTGGTTAAAAAATTAAAACTGTTGCCATTACCTGAAACAATGACCGCTTAATTAGTTTAAAAAGGGGCGAGTGAATCAATAGGGTTTTTTGCATAAGCTATTTTGCCCCCTTTAGGCTAAGTAGCAGGTTTTAATTATACTCTTTACATTTGAATTTTTGTCTGTGTTGCCGCTCAACTCGCAATCCTCATGTATGATAAAATACTCTGGTTGCTTCGTTTTCGCGGCGCCTTGCCAAAAACTCACTTGCTGTGACTATATCTGATTTTTTAACACGAATTATAGGCTTGCATATTCTCAATACCGTATTTTTTATGAGCAGTATTCATCAATATTACTGTTCATAAAATCTGCATTGGAAGTACCTCGTTCCAAATAAAAGATTGCAAACTTAAGAAGCCAGACTAATTCTTTCAATTTGGGATTTAAATCATCACCAAATAAGTTAAATATATAAAACTAAAAATTTTTTACTTTTAGTTAGCTTTTTTTACAAAACGTTGATTTCTTATCATTTCGTTCTGTTTTGTGTCAGTTAGATAGTGGAGGCAGTTGCCTAGCTATAAACTGACACGGGATACTAAATCTAGGAGTCATTATAACAGCATTTAGTAGCTTGGCAATCGGAAGAAGAGGCTGCTTGCTCAAGACTTAAGCATGGACTAGTCTAATTTTTATCAGATTTTGTTTTACTTAAAAGTTTTGCTATGCTTAAGTTGGCCTCTACCATGGGCTGCGGAGTTGTAAGTCTAAGACTGACAACTTGTTCTTTAAATGCCTTTGAACACTACTTTTTAGATGGGGAATTTTGCTTATGTGTAAGAAGTTTTTGGTTTCAATGCTGCTGACGGCAGCGTTAGTCGGCTGTAATCATCAGCCTTCTGATAAGCAAGGAGATCAATCAGCTACTACGATGCCTGTTCAAGATCAAATGGCTAACCCAGCAAATTCATCCAGCTCGGATGAACAGCAAATGCCGGTTAATCCATCCGCTGTTGAACCTACTCAAACACCACCTAGCAATACAACGCCTGCTACTCCAGCTACACCGGATACATCATCTTCTAATAATGCAACGGACAGCACGACTACGCCAGCAGAACCGGCTAATAATGATAATTCAGCTAATTCTGCAGCTGGAGCCGCTAAGTAATTTATAAATCAGTCGTCTGTAAACAGAGTTTTATAGGTGCTAGTTTAAGAATAATTTGCCTTTTCTTAGAGCTATCTTAGGCGGTTTTAACCACCACCCTAGGATAGTCAGGAAAAGTTTAAACAGTCTAAGTTTACCTCCTAAAATTTCCTGTTAAATCAGGGGGGGAATGCTCCTTTTTTTAAAATTTTACGCTAACACGCTGCCAGTTTAAGCTTATTTATGGTACTATTTACCTCTTTTTTACCTATCATAGGTTTTGAGCTTTATGGCAGAATCGGTGGCAAATGAAATCATTCCGGTAACAGTTGAAAAGGAATTAAAACAGTCCTATCTAGCATATGCCATGAGCGTCATAGTAGGACGGGCGTTGCCTGATGCTCGAGATGGCTTAAAACCCGTACATAGACGAGTTTTATTTGCCATGAGTGAACTTGGCAACGATTGGAATAAGCCGCATAAAAAGTCAGCCCGTGTGGTGGGTGATGTCATCGGTAAATATCATCCACATAGTGATGGAGCAATTTACGATACTATCGTACGTATGGCGCAAACCTTTTCCATGCGTTCCGTATTGATTGATGGACAAGGTAACTTTGGTTCGGTCGATGGTGATTCTGCGGCTTCGATGCGTTATACCGAAATCCGTATGTCGAAGCTGGCACATGCCTTGTTAGCAGATCTAGCCAAAGAAACGGTCGATTTTGCACCTAACTACGATGAAACCGAACAGATCCCTACCGTACTACCGACACGCGTGCCTAACCTGCTCGTCAACGGCTCTTCGGGTATCGCGGTTGGTATGGCGACTAATATCCCTCCCCATAATCTCGCGGAAGTCATTAATGCTTGCGTAGTTTTACTAGCCGATCCAGAATTGACTATAGAACGCTTAATGCATTTTATTAAAGGGCCTGATTTTCCTACCGCAGGTTTAATTTATGGTAAGCAGGGAATAATTGAAGCGTATCACAGTGGTCGTGGACGAATATTTGTTAGAGCAAGAATCGAACTCGAACAGGACGAAAAATCGAATAAACAACGAATTATTGTCACCGAGCTGCCTTACCAAGTCAACAAAGCAAAACTCATCGAGAAAATTGCTGAATTGGTAAAGGAAAAACGTATCGAAGGGATTACCGCATTGCGTGATGAATCCGACAAAGACGGTATGCGGATGGTCATCGAAGTGCGTCGCGGTGAAAACGTGGATGTGTTATTGAATAATTTATTTGCGCAAACCCAATTGCAAGTCACATTTGGTATTAATATGGTAGCTTTGGTTGATGGCAGACCCGTTTTACTCAATCTCAAACAATTAATTACCAAATTTTTAGCCCACCGACGTGAGGTCGTGACCCGACGCACGATCTTTGAATTACGTAAAGCACGAGAACGTGCCCATATTTTAGAAGGTTTAGGTATTGCTTTAGTGAACATCGATCCGATGATTGCCTTAATTAAGGCCGCGAAAGATCCAGCAGAGGCCAAATTTCAACTGTTAGCGCAATATTGGCAGTTAGGTATGGTAGCTGAGATGCTCGCGAAAACCGATTTGCTAGAAACCCAATTAACAGTCGATGTCGCTCATGAATATGGTGTAAAAAAAGGTGAAAATAGTTATCGATTATCACCCGAACAAGCACAAGCCATATTAGAACTGCGTTTACATCGTTTAACAGGTCTCGAACAAGAGAAAATTTTAAAAGAATATCGCGACGGGTTAGATATTATTATTGATTTATTAGATATCTTAAATCAACCGGAGCGCTTACGACAGGTTATTCACGATGAACTGATGGCAATTAAAGAAGAGTTTGCCGATCCAAGGCGCACGGAAATTATTAGTGTCGATGCTGAAATTAATGAAGAAGATTTGATTCCTACCGAGGATGTCGTGGTGACATTGTCGCATGAAGGTTATGCCAAACGACAAAGCTTAGATGTTTATCAAGCACAACGTCGTGGCGGAAGAGGAAAATCCTCAGGTGATGTTAAAGAAGAAGATTTTATTGAACATTTATTAATTGCCAATACACACGCCACTTTATTGTGTTTCTCCAGCGTAGGTAAAGTGTATTGGCTTAAAGTATATAAATTACCAGAAGGTAGTCGCATCGCTAAAGGTCGACCCATCGTTAATCTATTACCTTTAGGTGAGAATGAACGGATTAATGCGGTATTGCCTGTGCAGAATTATAGTGCGGAACATTTTATATTTATGGCCACCGCCAATGGAACGACAAAAAAAACGAGCTTAATTGATTTTTCCCGGCCACGTAATGATGGTATTATTGCTATTGATTTACGTGAAGGCGATCGTTTAGTTGGTGTTGCATTAACTGATGGTCAACAAGATGTTTTATTGTTTACCGATGCGGGTAAGGTAATACGTTTTAATGAAAGTAAAGTGCGCTGTATGGGTCGTACTGCCTGTGGTGTCCGTGGTGTTAAATTACAAGAAGGACAACAGGTTATTTCCTTAATTATTGCTAAGCCTGAGGGATTAATCTTAACAGCAACCAGTCAGGGTTATGGTAAACGCACGCCCGTTCCCGAACATCGTTTAACGAGTCGTGGTGGTAGCGGTGTGGTCGCAATTAAAACGACGGAGCGTAATGGTAATGTGGTCGCTGCTGTGCAAGTATTACCTTCCGATGAAGTGATGCTAATTACCAATAAAGCGACTTTAGTGCGTACGCGGGTTGCTGAAATTCGCGTCGCGGGTCGACATTCGCAAGGTGTACGATTGATACGAATGAATGAAGGCGAAACCTTAGTTGGTTTAGAACGTATCGAAGAAGATTTGGCTGGAGCAAGCCCAGAACAAACCGATACATTGATAAATTTAGCGGTCGAAAAAACTAACACCGATGAGCTTTAAGCCTCATAATGCAAAAGCAAACTTTACTCGAAGCCTTAATTAATATTAAGGTGATCAAAAGAGGTGAATTTACACTGCGCAGTGGTGAAGTTTCACCTATCTATATCGATTGCCGTGCAATTATTTCTTATCCACCGCTATTACGCAACGTTGCTAATGCATTGTGGGATAAAGTAAAACATCTAAAACCGAGTTTGTTATGTGGTGTGCCTTATACGGCATTACCGATGGCTACAGTGATTTCACTTGAGCAAAATCTACCGATGCTAATGTGTCGAAAAGAAACCAAAGATTACGGCACAAAAAAACAAATCGAAGGTGTTTTTAAATCCGGTCAAGATTGTTTGATCGTTGAAGATGTCGTAACTACGGGTGGTAGTGTGTTACAAGTCGCTGAGATATTAAAAAAACACGATTTGCAAGTAAGAGATATTGTTGTTTTAGTGGATAGACAACAAGGTGGTAAAGAAACGTTACAAGCCGCTGGTTATCAATTACATAGTGTCTATACCTTGGGTGAGATCATTAATTAGTTTATTAAGCCAATTAGTTTGAAGACACATCTGAGATTAATTTCTTAAAGTAGGTATAGTTTCCTTAGTAAGAGTGTTCTCATGCGGGTTTATTTTAGGAATCGCGTCTTCCTTTTCTTCAGTTTTTTGCACTGAAAGAGTCTGCAATTTTTCTTCAAATAAGTTGGCTAGGAGTACATTGTTAATCATATCAACTGCTTTGATATTTTCATTATTCGGTTTATAGAGATCGATTCCAGGTTGTTGTAAAAGAAATGTTACACATGCTTTATGACCATGCTGGCAAGCTAAATGTAAAGCCGTATTACCTTTTGCGTTGACTTGATTCAAAATAATAGAATCGCAGGTGTTTTGTAGATTCGTTAGATCGCCTGTTGCCGCAGCGATGAGAAAATGAATACTTTTTCTTTTTTCTTCCATAGAGAGTGAAGTATCAGTCGATTGCGAAGAGTCGGTAAAAAAATTAGCCAATTTATTTTTAGCGTGTTCTCTATTTTCGATGCAGAGTTGCATATACGTTTTTTTACAAGCTTTAACTTTTCTATCTGGATTAATCCAGATGGTCTCGAGACAGTCTCTGACATCTTCACTATCGGTTGCGATTAATAATTCGTAAGGATTTTTGCTGTCCTTATTTTTTGCAGTTTTATCCGCCTTATTGTCAAGCAATTCAGTTGCAAGGGCAGTGTGTCCTAATAGTAGGGCATAGTGTAGCGGTGTATTACCGTCTTCATCGGATACATTGACATCAACTTGGTCTTTTAAGGCAATAAGTTTCTTTGCTACCTCCATTAAGCCCACTTTTACAGCAAGACAAAGACAGGTTTTTCCTTCACTGTCTCTCAGATTGAAATTAAATTTTTGGTGTGCATTATCAATGAGTAGGTTGATGAATGCGAGTGCATCTTTTTCATCTTCATTGGCAATCAGTGTATGTAAAGCTGTATTTTTGTAGGAGCTAGGATTGATTTCATGACTGGCTTGTAGGTTGGGATCGACACCTAGGCTTAATAACCAACTAAATTTTTCTAAGGTGTCTACTCGGGAAACGGCGGCGCTTTGCAATAAATTACCGCAGCAAAATAGTTTATGGGGATCCAATATTTTTTTTTCTACAGCTGCCTTAATATCGTCTAAAGAGAATTTGTTGCCGGGAGAGAAATAAGGGGCAGATTTTCATTAAAAAAATAATTTTGATCGAAAATTTGACTATTTTTTATAAGCTTAGGATTATTTTTTTTAAATTTTTCATAGGCCTCTTCAGCCGATTTATCCTGATCTTTAAAAGGCAAATTTAGAGGCTTTTGTTTTAATTTGCTGACGATAAAGCTATTAACCTTTTGTAAAGCGTAATCTAAAGGAGAAAATCCTTGCTTATTGGTTATATTTTTTTTCCCAGCGCCCGCTTTTATTAAACGATAGGTGGTTTTTTTATCTTCAAGCTTTACAGCTAAATGTAGTGGCGTATCACCGTGCTTATTTTTAGCGTTGACGTCGATGTCACAGAGGGTTAATAAGAGTTTTATAGTGGCATAACGTTGATTAAGAACAGACCAATGTAAAGCCGTATTCCCATTTGAACTACTCTGATTGATATAGTTTTTATCTAATAAGTTTTTGACTTTGTCACTATCGCCTTCTGCTGCTGCACGACGCAGTAAAATTCCTGGATCAAGCGGAGAATTCCATTTCCTCATTATTATTTCCTTATCTGAATTAATTAAAAAAATAAGTGGTTAATTCGTTGAATTTAATATTATCGATCTTTTTTTGTCCTAGTTATTTCTAAAATTCATATTACTCCAATAAAAAAGTAGTTTATACTATACACTCAAAAGAGTGTTCTCTACTTTTTAAAGTTATATGCTAAGGTTTTCTGATGTCTACATTTAATTGGATTGATTATACCATTATCGCTATCATTGCGCTGTCGGTTTTAATTAGCGTCATGCGTGGTTTTGTACGCGAAGTGATTTCTTTGGTCATCTGGGTTGCTGCGATTGCAGTCAGCTTTATATTTTATCGTTATATTGCTGATTTACTGGTGAATTTTATTCATTCTGATTCAGTGAGATTAGTAGTTAGTTTTGTTGGTTTATTCCTGGTTACTTTAGTATTAGGCATGCTGATTAATTATCTAATTGGCCAATTGGTGGCGAATACCGGCTTGAGTGGAACCGATCGGGTATTAGGAATTATTTTCGGTATTGCGCGCGGAATATTAGTCGTCGTGCTATTGATGATGCTGGTCAGTTTAACACCCTTTGCCAAAGAAGAGGTTTGGCAAGAATCCATGTTAGTGCCGCATTTTCAACCCTTAGAAAATTGGTTAAGCAGTTTCTTACCCGAATCCATGCAGCATAATCTCGAATTACAAAAAGATCATTATTAATTTTTGCAAAGTATATTACCAAATTAATGTCGCTTATTAAGTCAGCGGGTTTTTTGCTGATTTTTTAAGCGACACAGATTAATTTACTATCCCCGAAGGGATAGGCTATGGGTGATCTCATCCGATTTGATTACGACATAGCCAATTTAATTTGAGAAATTTCAAATTTTTTATACACCACGATTGCGTAGTGCTCGATTAATAAAGTCAACTCTTATTCTATCTACGGTTTTGGGAGTCCAAAAAAAGGCGCCATGTTTAGTTGGACTTGAGACAGAGAAAGGTTCTCCTCTTTTTATTGGTTCTAAGGGAGGTTTCTTAGTAACTGCAGATATTTTTATTTCAACTTTATCCGCTCGAATCGCGGGCGGCGTGTTTAGTCTATCTAAGTCAGTTTGGACTTCTTTTTTTAGCAATTCAACCGATTTTCCATTTAATAAATGCAATTTTTCCAAAAATAATGTAATAAAATCATTAGCCTGGTTACTAACTAAAATATCATTGTATTGCTTTTCAGTATGGAAACCACAATAGTAGAGCATGAATATGGCATAAAGTGCTTTTTCAGGATTAGTAAAATTTAGAATTTTATTTAGATGTTGTTGGATAAATTTTTTTTCATCGTCTTTTCCATAACGGTAGTAGCTACTATTTAGCCATCGTAATACTTTAGCTTGTAGCGGATTGGTTAAAGCAAATTTTTCGATTAATTGATCAATACTAGGATTTTCTTTAGGAAGAGGAGTAGCTTTTCTATAGAGTATGCCGATATCGCCTAGAATTCTTGCTAGCGCTTGAATATCGGTTCGTTCCGATAGTTGTTTTATGTAAATTTGGTATTGACGATAAATCACTTTTTTTCTTTTATGCGTTTCAATAAATGCTTGCCATTTGCGTATCAACTTTTTTATCCTTTTGATTAAATTGATACTTGGTTTCCATCGTCTCTTGAAGTTTGAAGAACGACTTAATTTTTCATGATGAAAGGATGGTGTGAAGGAATTTGGCGAGACAGAAACACTGGGGTTTTTTTGAGATCCACTTTTAGTGTTTAGTAGAGTTATTAGAGATAAAAGTTTTTGCTTTTTTTGATTTTCAGAAGATAATAACGCAGTTTTCAGCTGATTACAGTTTTTTTCTGACAAATTATCGTCTAAGTTATTTAATACCTGGTAAATAGATTCTTCAAGGTTAAATTGTTTAAGGATAATAACGAGATTTTCTTTAGTGAAAAACTCATCTTTATTGAGTAGTTCTAAAGAACTATTTACATTGCTTTCAAGAAGTATATTTTCCAGATTGGAAAGAGTTTCTATCGGTTGTTTTAAAAGCATTAAGATGTTTGTTTCTGTTAAAAAGCAAGTCCTTTCGTTAAGTAAAAAAATAAGCTTAGTTAGTTGTTGGCTATGTTTTTCTTCAAGGGAAATTAGTAAGGTTGATAGAATAGTTTCGATAATCTGTTCGGTAAGTGCCTGTTCATTTTTTTTAATGATTAATAACTTTGCGACAAATAAAACGCCTATTTCTTTATTATTTAATAGGGTATGAATGTTGTTTACGGTTAGAATAGAGAATTGCTCGAGTAATGAGAAAACTTTTATAATAGGTGAATGTTCTGAAAAATTTTGAATAATTTTTTGTAAATTAGCAACTATAACCGATTTATTGGAATTATTTTGGTATAAGAATGAACGATCATCTTTTATAAGTAATCTATTATTAAGCTCAACGAGGCATTTTTCAAGTAATTCAAAATCTGGATAAGGTTGTTTGAAGAGGAGAACTATATTTTCTTTTATGAGTAATTTATAGTTATTCAATACGGCGAGACAATTAGCAATTTTTTTGCAATGGTTATTTCTTAGAATAAGCTCCGTGTAAGCTTCTAGACTGAACGAGGGTTTTATTTCATCTAGAAAAGTTCTATCTTCCGCTGAAATAGAATTTTGAACAATAGGTTTACTGTTTTCTAAAGCCGCTTTTAAATTCGAAAATTCCTTATCCAATTGTTGTTGCGATTTATGAAGTTTGTAGTAATAAAGCAAACATAAGGTATCCAGTACGTCTCTAGGGTAAGCAGAGTTTCTGATTTTATCAAAATGTTGACATAGAAATTCCTTTTCGTCGTTTTCACAATTCGTATAAAACTTAGCAAACCACTGCAATACACTTAAAACTTGTTGTGAATAAAAATTTTTTGGTTTGACTTCATCTATTAATTTGATTGCGTCTATTAATTTTGAATCATGGAATTCTAAATGTTCTTTGTTAGTTAATATCTCTTGTAATTTAGCTTGAATCAGATTTTGATTGCAGGAACTTATATTATCTGGCATAAAACCTCACTAGGGTAAGAATGCTTCCTAGCAATAAAATGCTTCCCTGCAATAGAATGAATACACGTAATTATGAAATTTTCATATCAATAGAGAATAAATTTTATTCATATAAAATTTTTGTAAATAGAAACCAAAACGAATAATTTAAAAACTATCCGTGAAAAAGATTTTTTAAACTCTGTTTTAATAAAAATTAATTAGATCGAGTTTAATTTTTAACAATAATATTGTTTCTTAAATAAAGCAGGCAGTAAAGGTTAAATCAATTAAAAAATTTAATAAAACAAAAAACGATTTACTTGCTCAAATTAAATTTTAATTTCTACAAATTATATCGAATGTTACTTACCGACTAATTAAAATACATAAGTTTAAAGCGATGATCGGGCAGTGCGATTAATACATTTCCTTGCACCGCTTGCCAATCGCTTAATACAAAGCGTTTAATCCATGTATTATCCGTTTTTTTTATTAATTGAATACTTGGTAAGTGGGTGTGGCCATGAATAATTTGTTGTGCCCCAGGATAGTGTGCTAAACAAGCCAATAAATCCGGCATAATTACATCGTATTTAGCAGCATCAGTCGGTGTACTGGAATGCTCTTGTCCACGTAAGTAATTCGCAATTTTTTGCCGCGAGGTCAATGGCAGCTGTAAAAATAAAAATTGCCAAAAAGGATAGCGTGACCAGCGTCGATAGCGCATATACGGCTTATCTAAAGTGCAACAACTATCGCCATGCATTAGTAGTGTTGGGACTCCATAAAGATTAATCATGGTAGGATCAATGAGATAGTGACAGCCGGTTTGCTGAATAAAGCGCTTACCGATCAGAAAGTCACGATTCCCTGGCATGAAATAGATCGTTATGCTACTTGCGCTTAAATCAGCGAGTGCCGCTATAATTTCCTGATTGTAGGGGCTTAAATTATCGTCTCCTATCCAGGTTTCAAATAGGTCGCCTAATATATATAAAGCTTTTGCCTTTCTTGCTTGATGTTGTAAAAAATTCAGAAACAGCTGCGTCATAGCAGGTTGGTCGATACTGAGATGTAAATCGGATATAAAGAGGGTCGACATAGGACTTAATCATAGCGTAAGTGATAAATTAGTTTATAGTGGTTATTTTAAAACAAATACTTTTAAAATAAGTATTTTTAAATTAAGTTATCAATCCTGGACTAAGTTATCAAATTTTAAACAAGTAGTTGACTATGAAAACTCGTTTTGCACCTAGCCCTACCGGTCATATCCATTTAGGAAATGCTAGAACCGCGTTATTCAATTTTTTATTTGCCAACTCTCAATCGGGTTGTTTTTTATTGCGGATAGAAGATAGTGACGCAACGCGCTCTTTGCTGGCGCTCGCTAAAGAGTTAGAAGAAGACCTGCTCTGGTTAGGTTGTTCTTGGCAGGAAGGCCCTGGTCAGGAAAAAGGTCTCGGTCCTTATTACCAATCACAAAGACAAGCAATTTATACACTTTATTATGAGCAATTAGTCAGTATCGGCCGCGCTTATCCCTGCTTTTGTAGCGAATCGGAATTGCTCATGATGCGTAAACGTCAGTTAGCACTCGGCAAGCCACCGCGTTACAATGGTCAATGTCGTCAATTAACAACCGAGCAAGTGGCTGAGAAAAAAGCCCAAGGTCAACTTGCCAGTTTACGTTTTCATGTGTTGCCTAAACAAACGATACACTTTGATGATTTCGTCAAAGGTGAGCAAACCTTTGTCAGCGATGATATCGGCGATTTTGTGATTCAACGTAGCGATGGTTCGGCGGCGTTTTTCTTTTGCAATGCAATTGATGATGCATTAATGGCAGTGACACATGTATTACGTGGTGAAGATCATTTAACCAATACGCCCAGGCAGATTATGTTATTACAGGCTTTGAGTTTAACTATTCCGGCCTATGGGCATATGGCATTAATTGTCGGTGATGATGGTGCGCCTTTATCGAAACGGCATGGTAGCTTTAGTATTAAAAGCTTGCGAGAAGCCGGATATTTGCCAGAAGCGGTACAGAATTATTTAGCACGCTTAGGACATACCTATGCGAATCAAAATTTTCTCGATATCCATGCCTTAGCAGAACAATTTTCACTGAATCGTCTTGGCAAATCCCCAGCGCGCTATGACTCTTCTCAATTGTTGTATTGGCAAAAACAGACGTTATTACAACTTTCTAAGGATAAATTGAGCAAATGGCTAGATGTTAAAGTACAAAACCTAGTGCCAAGTGATGTTAAGTTAGACTTTATCGAATTAATGCGCGGGACCATCTGTTTTCCTGATGAGGCTGCAGAGTGGGCGAGTATTTTATTTGGCGAATTGAATGCGTTAAGTTTTTCAATAGAAACCAAGGTTTTTTTGCGAAAGGTGGACCCCTTTTATTGGCAAACACTTTTAGATTTATTGGAGCAAGAAAACTCTGATTTTAAAATCGTAATAAAACAGTTACAAGAAAAATTAAATCTTAAAGGTAAAGCTTTATTTACACCATTACGCTTGGCACTAACCGGTCGTCAGGATGGTCCTGAGTTGGCAAAATTATTTTGCCTGTTAGGTAATGAAAAAGTTCGAAAGAGAATACTTCATGCTAAAAATTTATAATACATTAACGCAAAAAAAAGAAGAATTTATACCACGGCATGACAAGAAAGTTGGCATGTATGTCTGTGGTATGACGGTTTATGATTTTTGTCATATTGGTCATGCCCGCGTATTAGTCGCTTTTGACGTGATGCTACGTTATTTAACGATGCAAGGCTATCAGGTTAATTATGTTCGTAATATCACAGACATTGATGATAAGATCATCAAACGTGCGCAAGAAAATAATGAAAGCATGGGTGAGTTAACCCAGCGCATGATAGCGGCAATGCATGAAGATTTTGCCCAATTAACTATTTTGCCACCGACACATGAACCCAGAGCAACGGATGCTATTCCACAGATGCTCGATTTAATTCAAATCTTACTGGAAAAAGGTTATGCCTATCAGGCAGAGAATGGTGATATTTGTTACTCGGTAGAAAAGTTTAAAACCTATGGTGAATTAGCGCATCAAAATTTAGAAAAATTACGCAGCGGTTCGCGGGTTGCCGTTGATGTCACTAAAAAAGATCCCTTAGATTTTGTATTGTGGAAGAAAGCTAAACCTAATGAACCAAGCTGGGAGTCTCCCTGGGGAGCAGGGCGTCCCGGTTGGCATATTGAATGTTCGGCGATGTCGATGGCCGCCTTAGGTGAACATTTTGATATCCATGGCGGCGGTTTAGATCTGGTATTTCCACATCATCAAAATGAAATTGCGCAATCGGAAGGGGCGACTGATACGAAGTTTGTTAATACCTGGATTCACGTTGGCTTTGTCCAAACCAATCGCCAAAAAATGTCGAAATCTTTAGGTAATTTTTTTACTTTACGTGATGTATTGAAACAATTTCCCGCTGAGGTTATCCGTTATTTTTTAGTGTCAAGCCACCATCGTAGTCCGATACAGTATAGCCAAGAAAATTTACAAACAGCATGGGCAGCCTTACAACGTTTATATACTAGTTTACGCGGTTTAGTTGGCAAAGCGCCGCAGACATTTGTTACTAAGCAATTCACTGGAGCCACTCTAGAAAAATTTCAAATCGCGATGGATGATGATTTTAATACACCTGATGCTTTGGCGGTATTATTTGACTTAGCCCGTGAAATTAATCGTTTGCGTGAAATGGATATTCAGCAAGCAAAGCAATATGCCGCGAGCTTACAATATTTAGCCAGTATCTTAGGTATCTTGCAGCAAGATCCAGAACAGTTTTTAAAACTTGGTATACAACAAGATAGTTCGGATGCAGAAAAAATCGACCGATTAATTACTGCACGCAATGATGCGCGAACCGCTAAAAATTGGCAAGAAGCCGATAGGATTCGAGATGAATTGTTAGCGTTAGGTGTAGCATTGGAAGATACTACCACCGGAACTGAATGGCGGCGAAAATAGAATTTTTTAGCCAGCCTTTTTACTTATTTAACAAAAATTATTACAACAGATATTCTATATGCCCCAAGTTTTATTGACTTCTGAATCTGAAATTACGGATCTTTTAGTTTTTCCTGCTTCTGATAACTTAGAATTGATGGAGTTGTTCATTACGGGTAGCAAAGGAACGAATAAAGAAGATTTTTTAAAGAAATTTCGATCGATTCTAGAAAAAACACCCCGAATAGGTACCACGACGGAAGCTGAATTTTTTACTTATTACACGATAGGTGCCTTTACTGTTTTACCAAACACGTCACTGTTAAATAAATTAAGCCTTAAACACGTTTATATAAACCCGATAAAAAGCTCTGAAAAAGGAAAAATGGTTATAAAAACGGTGAAGGTGGCTTTGCAATTAGAAGAAGCGGGAAAAAAACAGATCGCACTTTATACTTTTGCGACTACAAAAGGTATTAATGCGAAACAACATTGGTCTTTAGAAGAAATAAGAGAAGTCATTGCTTACTTGAAAATTACACAAAGTGAATTAGAAAGTTATAAAATAGATAGCACGCTGCAGGTTAGCGGAAAGATTTATCATGTTCAAAATAATAAAGGTTTTGATTTGCAAGTGGAGGATATAAAAATAAGCTCGGAAGATAAATCAATCAGTTATAAGGCTTTAACCAGCGAATTTGAACGTTTAATAGAGCAAACTCCGTTACCTCAGTCTCAAAAAACGGAGTTTACAGAAATTATTCGATTAACTGAAGATGTAGTAAATTCAGGTAAATCAAAAAATACTTTAGTGACAGATTTAGAGTCTCATTTTCAGAAATTATCATCCCATGCGGAGGAAGAAGGGTCCGTCAATGCCCCATTAAATGAGGTTCCTGAAGCAGTAGCCATTGCGGGAAGTAATATTATCAAAGATCTGGTCACGCTATACAATTACTGGCAACCGATACTGAATTTAGGTAGATCAGAGGTGTGTTATCAGGCCTATACGTATGGCGTATTGGAAAACCTATTTAAATATCGCTATGCCTTGGATATTTCTGTTGAAAAGATATTAGGCCAAGGCAGAGCTGATCTATTATTTATCTCACGTTTAGATGGTTTATTCAATAAAAATTGGGAAGCTATTCCGGTTACTGTAGAATTTAAAGCGCATCTTGAGACGCCTCAGAAGGCCATAGAACAAATAGAGAGTCGCGGTTATTTGCGGCACACGCCGCGTATCAGAACCTTATCGACAAAGGGGGTAGCACTGGGTGCTAATTTTAATCCTGCCTATTCACACTCGGTTATTTCAGCGATCAAGGAAATTAAAGTAGAACCCATAAACTTTATAAAGTCCTTCCTAGCAATAGGTCATCAGATGATCCAGATGGAAGAAGGGCAGCTCACCGCAGAAAAAAAGCAAGCCCAGCAAACAGAGAATGAGGATTTAATAAAAGAAAGTTTACTCGACATTGATTATTCAATAGTAAGACAGAATGGCGCCAATGATAATTCTAACTATTTTAAAACCTTTGTGTTGGGTCAAGCCATGGGTGCTTTTGATTCAGAGAGCTCAATTTATGTTGTATTTGAAACGTCTGATTATCGCGGTTCAAGCGTCGATCAAGACCTAAGTTTATTTTTCGCCCAGGATAGTAAGCTCGTTATTTTAATTATCAATGGCCTACTGGCGAGTAATGATCTGAAAAATAAGATGTCGGGCTTAGATTTAGATCAAACAAAGTCTAAATTAGCGTTTTTAAAAGCAAAAGGAGTCTTAGTAGAAATTAGCCATTATTTTATAGCGACAGTGGATGTTAACAACCGCCAAAGTACCCCCAGCCTCAAAGAAAATCAATATGGTGTCATAAGTGATCTGCTCGCCTCAGCAGGCGTTGACAATCAGAAAAATTTTGCGTTTAAAAAAATTAATCCGTTTAAGTTTATTCAAAACGATCGTATAGCATACAAAGAACTAGGGAGGGAATTGCTGGACTTTCGAAAAGAAGGTCTAGAAATAACAAATTCTGAAAGTGATCTGCAAGCCCTATTCCAGAGTGGATTGCTGGCAAGTGGAGAGGTACAAGTTTTTACTGAATCGAATCATGTGTTAGGAAAACGAGCTGATTTAGTGGTTGCGCCGTTTGATAGAAAAAATGGTCATAGGCCATTAAAAATCATCGAGTTGAAATATACTGAAAGTCAGGCAGCAGAAAAGGTGCAGGACGAAGCAATAAATCAGGTGCGACTCTATGCACGAAACACTAAAAGTTTTTCAGACGGAAGCAAGCTAGAGTTAATTGCTATCACCTATAACGCAAAATCAAGCCTGGCAAAAAGCTTATTTCTTTATGATAAAGTGCTAAAAGAGATAGTGCATACCTCAGGTTCAGAGTGGATTGCTAATTCGCCGGTATCCTCTCAAGAGGATCACGACGATATCCATGAAACGCTGGAGAGCAACCGTGACGCTCAGGAAGTTGAAAGCCATATTGAAGAAAATCCCCCCCTCAAAACCGATGGTTTTAAGACGCCTCCCTGGCGAAGTCCCGATCCAGGTTACATAGGCGATCGAGAAAGCAATGTAGAAAGTAGTCCGGATGTAAAAAGCGCTGGTGTTTTATCTTTGGGAAATCTATTAGGTGGAATTGCTGCATGGCTAGGGACTCTTTTAGGCGCTTTAGGAACAACAGCCGCTACGGTAACAAATGCGATTAGTCAAACGCGTAATTTAATGGCTCAGTTACAAAAAATGTCAAATCGAGAGGCTAAGCTACTAGAAGAGATAGAAGAAGTCTTCAAAGAGATAGGACAATTAGGAGAAGAGGTAGCACAAATGAAAGCAAAAGATGCTTTAAGGCAAGTTAAAGAAAAAGCCGAGAGTCTTTCTAAAGTCTATCAGCGCCAAGGCAAGGAAGTCACTAAGAAGTTAACTAACAAGCGAAAGCAAGCAGAATTGATACGAACTAAAAATAAACGAAAGAAGGAATTAGCCGGTTCAAGCCGAGCAAAACGAGAGGCTCTTTTAAATTGGTTAAGCCGTGAATGGCTGATGCGACAACAACCGGATAGACCTTTTAATAATTTTCCTGAAGAACTCCTTAACCTTACCGATGCAGTAGCAGATGCCGATCCTTCCAGACTGTTTTCTTTGTGTACCATTAACTATGGAGATAAGGAAGCTAGCCTAGATTGCTATCTATCGATCGATTATCAGGATGTCCCGCTTACCATAGTGGATGTATCGCTATGGAATTTAGAAAATAAAACTCTACAATACTTCCCTTGCCAGGACCAACTGCATCTCACCTTACCGATGTTCAATGCAGGTGAAGAAAATCTTGTTTTTCCCAATGCCAGCCATAACCATTATGAATGGATAGATACCCACGCGAATATTTTTGCACCTTACCCGAAAGTAGAGCCAATCAACTGTAGGCAAGAGAGCACAGTAGAAACTACGACGAATAGGGTAACTGAACGTAAGGTTGACACTGGAAACAGCACTATGCCGTTATTACCCATATTAGACCGAATAATAATAGCCAATTGCACCCAAGTTGAGTTATCCGCCACGTATAATGCACGCTATAGTGAAGGAGATTGTATTATCAATCCCATCGCGAACACGATCAGTGTGATAGAAGTTAATTTGCCGCCTAAGCCTAATAATTCTGTTTTAATTAATTTTAATTCATGGAATGTGTTGCAACAAATGATTATCTGTAGTGGCTTACCTTCGAATGTTTTAGTTATTGACGTAGAGCATCGATTCGCGAGCAATGAAAATTCTTTTTTAGTTCAGTTGAACCACTATTTTGACTCTAGCTTTAATTCGACACACTATACATTTAGCGACACTAATTTTGATAAGCTGGGTTTAATTTTTAGAGAAAATCAGATTCAGACGCTCCGCCTAGGTTCCCCGTTAAACGTCAGCATGGCTCATGTCGAGGTGGCTACTCCAGCTGCCGCATTAAACTTACATAAAAATAAGGCTGAATATCTTGTGGATTGGTATCAAAATAGGACACAGAGTAACGCTCATATCGACGTGCTTTATGGCGAAATGGTAAATCCAGAGGGTACTCGTCGAGTGTTTGGTTCAAGGTTTAGTGATAAGCTCTTCCTTGATAAAATAATGTTTGTTTATGGGGGTGAAGCTAAAGATTGCTATATTGTTAAGCCGAGTCGCTTAGATAATACAGTGCTTTATATTGCTAATGACGCTGAAGATAAAATTAACGATTATTTAGTATTGCCCGTCTTATTTAAGACACTGAGATTAGGTATTGTTCATAATAACAGTATGACACTTCGCTCAACCCAGGCGAACCTTAGACGAAAGTTGATTTTAGTGGATTATTGTGATGACAAAAGTAAGCAACATTTAAATGTGTTAACTAAAGATGGAATTTTATTTGAGTTACCCGCGTGTGAGCGACTCATTAAAACCTGCACAAGGCATCAACCCATTCCAATAAAGGTGATTAAAAGAAATGTAACCGGCGATATTTTGTGTGCAGGAACAACAGACAGAAAGAAGCATTATCTTGAAAAGGGATCGTTTCATGTCCTTAAAAAGCGAGAACTCGCTAGGCAGCGCAATCAGGATACCGAGTTAAAAGCAAGAGTCAAGAAGGGAAAGGTTTATTCAAGCTTTTTTCACCCCTCTATAGAAACAGACGCTGCTTCTACTCCAAATAATAATTGGAATAACCACCCAACCCAGCAACTCAGAATAGAAGAAAAACAAACTTCTAAGCCATACCCAAACATGAACTTACCGTTGCGATATGAAGGGACATTGAGCGAAAATGTCCCGTTCATAAAATGGTTGGCCTACTTCGTATTGGGTCGACATGAGAGGGTTAAGCTAATCAATAAGGCTGAGAAAACATTAAGTGGATCACTGGAAGAAAATTACGTGAACAGTGGTTTACCAGAAGATTTATATTGGGCCAAGCAGCAATTAGAAGCAGGTATAGCGCTTTACGATAGAAAGAGGCGGAGGCCTTTGTCCTAATGGAAATAACATTATTTTTTACGTGGAATTTTCAATACTAACATTAAGGTGATCGCGGCAAATAAAGCCGCCACAAACATCGTGATGCTAAACGCTGTGGTATATGCTTTAGCCGCCGCTATTTTGAGTAGTTGCAGATTATGTTGTGAGAAATGACTGACGGCTTGCATCGCACGATCCGATTGTACTAATAATCCATCAATTTGGTATTCTTGTAGAGAAGAAAAGGGTGCTGCACTTTGCTTTAAAAAAGAGCTGAGTTGCCATTTATTTAAACTGCCTAGTAAGCCTGCTAATACCGCTAAACCAATTGATGTGCCAAACTGTCTAGCGCAATTGAGTATGGCGCTGGCAATGCCACGTTGTTCAACTTTGACCATATTCATCACGGTTACCATAATGCCGGATAACATCAATGGCATACCAATACCAAAACCGAGTAAACCGGGGAATAAAATAGCGTAACTTTGGTTGTGGCTAAAAATGCTGATCCAAACAAGGCTTAATATAATCAGCAAACAACCCCAGGACATGGGCATCGTCGGTCCGTATTTATCACGTAAATGGCCACCGATAGGCGCCATAATAATGATAGGTAGCATTGCGGGTAAAAGTAGTACACCGGCTTTTAAAGGCGTGTAATGCAATACATTTTGTAAAAATATTGCCCAGAATACAAATACAATACCCACCGCTTGAATAATCAGTAGTACACTAAATAAAATGGAAAAAGTTAGATTTTTAAATAGATCTAATTCAACTAAGGGATTACTGATTTTATTTTCCCACATAATAAAAGCACAAAGACTCATACTACTAAATAATAATAAACTGATAATGCGTAAAGAGGTCCAACCCCAGTTTGGTCCTTCCATAAAACTGAGTACAAATCCACTAATAAAAAGTATTGAAATAAAAAATCCTAACCAATCGATATTCAATTTTTCGCTGCGTTTCCATCCTGGAACAGAAGAAATCGCTAAGAAAATACTGGTTAACGCAATAGGAAAATTAATCCAAAATACTGCACGCCAGCTAAAGACTTGGGTTAAGAAGCCACCTAATAAGGGTCCTAAGGCGAGAAACACAGCAGCCAGAGCGACATAAATCCCTAAGGCCTTACCGCGTTCTTTATCAGGAAAGGCATTGGTGACGAGGGCGTTGGTCGAAGGCATCATAAACGCACCGCCGATGCCTTGAAGGGCACGCATGGTAATAAGCCAGCTACCTGACTCGGCGAGAGCGCATAATACCGACGAAACAACAAAAACAATCACACCAAATAAAAAAGCGCGTTTATGACCCAGTCTATCGCCTATTTTTCCACCCAATAAAATAATGGCACTTAACGCTAATAAATAAGCATTAATGACCCATTGTGTGAGGCTATTGGTGAGGTTTAGTTCGCGTTGGATGGCCGGCAGAGCCACGGCTAAGGCAGTTTGGTCAATAAATACCAGCGCCAAGGCGCTTGACATAGCGAGCAGGATCCACCACTTACGATTTTTTTCGGCAAATTTAAGCATCATATTTCTTCTTAGCCTTTAAAAATAGACTATCATTTTAATAAGAGTAACGCTTTCTTAAAAAGCGAAAAAACCGCCTTCAAAAAGCGGAAGGAGCCATTATGCGTATACTCATAAGATTTGGTTTATTGATTGCATTACTGGTTGTATTCTTAATTATGCATGGTGATAGCTTTGCCGCGCGTGGTTGGTTACTACAAAGTTTGTGTAATGATCCCAGGTTGTATTGTTTAGTCGTAGCGAGAGGAGAAACTTGGTACACTTTGTTTCCTAATCCACAACGACGCGAGTTGGTGCAACGTATTAACCGTATGAATACGGGTATATGGCCTGGAATGAGGATCGCGGCCCCACGCAATCTCGACGCAACTAATTGGATGGAGTATACACCATTTTCACCCTACCGAGCGCCTTCGGGTAGAAAAATGATCATTTATTCACCCGCATTAAACGCTTGGGCGGCTTATGGTCCGGCGGGAAATATTATCCGCTGGGGACCGGCATCGAGTGGACAAAATTGGTGCCCGGATTTAGGAAGACCTTGTCATACGCCTTCAGGGAATTTTAGAATCTATGAAAAACGTGGACCGGGTTGTGCTTCAACTAAATTTCCTAAACCCTATGGCGGAGCGCCGATGCCGTATTGTATGTTCTTTAAGGGCGGTTTTGCAATGCACGGTTCGCGTGGTGTGCCGGGGTATAACGCGAGCCATGGTTGTGTACGATTATTTGTTGACGATGCTTATTGGCTCAATAGAGAATTTGCCGATGTTGGTACACAGGTGATTATTTTACCTTATCCTGCCAATCATGATCGTGTTCAGGTCAGTGATGATGACGACGATGATGATGATGATATCATCAGCAGTAATGATGATTTTGAACTATTGGACAATCAAGTGGCGGACAACCAATTGCAAATAAAAATTCAGGATGACGAAGCTGCCGCGAACCAAGATGACAAGAATCAGGCTGAGCTGAAAAAGATCGAAGATGCGATTACCAATCATGCTTAAGATGTTTAAAAAAGCATTAATAGCATAAACAATGACTATCTGTTGTAAAGATATGTTTTAATACTGCTCATACTTGAAAATGCGAAGCTTTTAAATTTATAGCGAGCGGTATATTTTTTCACTTGTCGCATCTTGAGGTGTAATGGATACAATTGGATTGTTTGTGCTATTTAATTGTTTTTTATCGAAATTAATTTATGTCCTTACCTTCCTTACTTGATCATTTTTTACCTTGGTTAAATCACTACGGTAGCATTGCGATTTTTGTTTGGTTTGCTTTAGGAATTTTTGCAATACCGATACCCGAAGAATCCTTGCTGTTATTGTTGGGATTTTTAATGGCCAAAGGAAAACTAGCCGTTGTTTCTAGCTTAGTGGCAGCGTATGCGGGGAGTTGTTGCGGTATTAGCGGAAGTTATGGTCTCGGTTTAGCGACAGGTCATTATCTGAGTCAGGCTTGGGGACGATATATCGGCTTAACCGAGAAGCGTTATCAGTTAGCACACAATTGGTTTGAGCGATTTGGTAAATGGGCCTTAGTGATCGGTTATTTTATTCCTGGCATTCGACATCTGACGGGCTATGTGGCCGGCGCATTAAAATTACCGTTGCGCTATTTTTCATTATTTGCCTATTCCGGTGCAGTTTTGTGGGTGAGCCTATTTATTGGCGCCGGTTATTTTTTCCACGATCATTGGCATAATGCGGCTGAGGCCTTGCATACACAGATTAGTTTATTGCTAAAAACCGTTATATAGTTTCTGCATTGCGTGTGCGACATGAATAATCCAGAAATAGCAGCAAAAAGGCTTTTTTCTTCCCCCACATTTTTTATATTAGCTCTATTTCAGTATAAAAAATAAAAAATCAAGTTTTTTTAACTTAAGCTTAATTTAAGCTTATTTAAGTACACTGTAACTAATAATAATCCGCAAGGCTGCTGCACCAGAGATAATATGAGACAAATAATTATAGCGGATATAAAGAATGAACCAATTAAAAAGCTATTTGAAAATTTTTTCAGTGCCATCCAATCTTCTCTGGAGATAAAAGACAAAAATAAAAGTTTTTTAAAAAAACGCTTATCGGATCAAAATTTACGAAATTGTATCCAAAATAAACAAACCCTTAAGTTTAATTATTTTAAGCGCTTTATAGAAAATCTGCAGGCATTAGAAAAAAATATAGCGTATCTGGAAACGACTGAATGGAAAGTACTCGGATTTTTATCACCTAATTTAATACACTCTCAGAATCCATCAGCAGTGTATGAGGCCTTAGATCATATGAAAAAATCCGAATTCTTTGGAGAAAATAATTTTTCAATTATCAAAGTTGCTAGCATCATTTACAGTTTATCGCAATCAGATTCTTTCGATGCCGCTAAAATGCTGGTAAGACTCAGTGATTTTGATTTACTAACGGAACAGAATCTAAGTAAAATTGTCGCTAATCGTAAACATGATAATAATAATATTATTTTATTTGCTAATGTGCTAAATAAGCTAAGTCTAAGTGGTGGAATAAACCATCTACTGACGCAGGTTAATCTAGAGAAGTTACTCAATAATCCTGATCTTGATCTAAACTTGCTGGCTAAGCTTATAGAGGCAGAAGATAAATCAAAGATCTTAACTCAAGAAAAATTTGATTTAGCGATTAGCCTAAAAAATCTGCTAACTTTAGAGAATGTGAACAAAATAGAAACAGCAGCGTTTGATACTAAAAAACTAGCGGATGTCATTTCCTTATTGGATAAAGCGAATATTTTAACACAAGAAAATTTTGATCTTATTAAAAAGCTTAGCAATGCTGATTTTGTGAATTTATTCGAAGTACTTTCTAAATTTAGTGATTCAAATATTTTAAACCAAGAGCATTTTACTCAATTTTTACAAACTTATCATGAAGCTAGGGCTCATGATCAGAAAAATTGTTTATTTGAGGATTCATCGACTGATGGATCGTCCAATTCATTAGTCAATAGATTATGTACTGCCTTTTTGAGGGTAAAAAAGTTAACAAAAGGTATTTTTGAAAAAATTATAGAGTTTTTTAATAAAAAAATAAATCTTCATAATGAAAAACAAGCAGAAGTGAAACTAAATTTCAGTGATCGAAATTCTAATTCTTTTTTTCCTAGTCCTTGTCGTGATGAAGCTAAAAATATCGATACAAAAATACAACGAGCAAATCTAGTTAATACTAGATAGATTCAATCGCCGACACCTCAGTAAATTCCCATTCACACCAAAGTGAGGTGAGTGGGAAATATAAGCCACAGCGAAGGAACTGTTGTTTATCCAGCAACAATGCCTGTGCATACGTATTTAATTGTTGTTGATGCTGTTGCATGGCTTCATTTAAAAATTCTTCCGGTTTAGTTCCTTGATAGTTTGTCGTTTTATAATCAACAACCCAACGGATATCTGTATTTGGATCAATAAACGTTCGATCAATAACACAATTTTGCAGTTTACCATTGAGCAGGGCGGTTATGGCATACTCAGATTGTGATGCTTGATGTTGCTGACTTAAAATCCAACGTCCGCGCGGATCGGCTAAGGTTTTTTCTAAGCATGTGTTTAGTGTAATTAAGGCTAGTGGAATTTGTGAGGCTAACAAACCGTTTTGTGCCAGTAAACCAGAGAACATGGTTTGTGCAGTCGCTATTTTTTTACTATCCCATTGATCTAAACCGTCTTGACTGATTTGATAGAGTAAACGGTGGATGACTGTTCCCAATGCGCGTTCCGGATAGAGTTGCCATTGATAGGTATACGATAGCGTTTCCATCTCAGAAGATAAATTCAGTTGACTCGAAATGGGTGTTTGCCAATCGGCGGGTAAACGTTTTAATAAACGTTGACTAGGTAAGGCTGACATAGTTTTTACTGATGCATGTGCTAAAATTTCTTCTGGCTTACTATCCAAAACCGGCCATAAATGACTTAATAAGGAAAGTGGAGCAGGGGGTTTTATTGCTGCGGCTTCGTCTCGCGTGAATGTCCCTAATAGATGTAAGGATTGTTTGGCACGCGTACAAGCGACATAGAGTAGACGGGTTAACTCAGCAGTGTTTTTTTGTTTTTCTTCACTAAAAAGATAATTATAAATTAAATCGTGTTCTTCGTGACTGGCTTTGATAGGTGCTAGTAAAAAATCTTTTTTTTGTGGTGCCAGCATTTTTTCGCTAGTCAGTAATAAGGGCGATAGCTCAGGATGACCACGACGATGTAAGCCGGGTAAGAGGATATGATCATATTCTAAACCTTTGGCTTTATGAATCGTCATGACTTCGACGGCATATGTCGGTGTAGCGGATGTGGGTTGTGTGTAAATGTTAGTTAATTCATCGCCGAGTTTAAAAAAATCCAGTGCTTCACCCTCCAGTTTAATTTTATTTTCTAGAAAGTTTAGATACGCATGGATATGATCCATCTCTTCCCAGTGAGATAAGGTCGTAGGCCCGCCTAATGCTAACCAGGTTTGTTTGATCCATAATGCTAAAGGAAGTCGACCTTGTTGCTGTAAACTCTGTTGTAAAATCGGTACAATGCGGCGTAAACGCTCTTTTAGCGCGGCATTGAGTGGAATCTCTTCAAAGCGCTGCAACTGTTGCCAAATACTAATTGATGTATTCTTTCCATCATTAAATTGTATAATCGGGTAAAGATCATTTAACGACAATCCGCAGTAAGGTGAGCGTAATAAAGCGAGCCAAGCGATTCTATCACCCAAATGATGCAGTGCCCGCGTTAAACTTAATAGATCTTGCACAGCTGACTTTTCGGCAAGACTATCTATCTCTACGGCTTGATAAGCTACCTCTGCGTGACGCAAGGCAGGTAAAATGCTGCGTAAATGGCTACGTGCGCGGACTAAAATCGCAATAGAACCGTGACGCTCCTCACGTTTAATTTTTTGAATTATTTTTATGATCTGTTCGGCTTCTGCTTGTTCTGCCGAGGCCGAATCGTCGGCTTGCTGCCAGTAGGTAGAAACGGCATCGCTGCGTTGTTTCGCTTGCGAGTAAGCAGTTGCAGGGGAAAAACAGACTGTTCCCTGTTGGATATCCTGCGTGGCGGGTAATAGTTGACTAAAGTGTTGATTCACCCAATCGACGATACCCGGCGCGGAGCGAAAATTAACGGATAAACTTAAGGCTTGCGGTTGCAATGTCCCTAAACCCCATTGTTGCACCTGTAAAAATAAACCGACTTCAGCTTTGCGAAATCGATAGATCGATTGCATTGGATCGCCCACTAAAAATAAGCTGCGGCCATCTTGATCTTGCCAACCGGCCGTTAATTTTTCGATTAAATGCAGCTGTGTACTGGAAGTATCTTGAAATTCATCCACGAGTAGATGCTGGATTTGATAGTCTAAAGCCAGTGCTAAATCAGTAGGATTTTCTGCTGAACCTAAGGCCGAGCTCGCTGCGAGTAAGATTTCTGTGTAATCGACTTTTTTCTGTTGCTGAAAAATAACTTTTAAATGGCCAACCAATACCGGCAATAATTCAAAGAGTGATTTAAGTATTTGCCATTGTGACTCGGTATAGTGTAAAGGGGGTGCCTGTTTTAAAGCGATTAATGTTTCTTTAACACAAGTTTGTTGGCTTAAATGGGATATTAAATTCAAACATTGCTTTTTTAGTGTTGTAATTTCAATTTCTGCGGCTTTATTTTTTGCAGCAGCAAATCCTTCAGTTTTTCGTAGTTGTTTGCGCCAGGTATTGGTTTCTGTTAATAATAGCTGGTTTGCCGTGCGCCAAAAATTTAAATCATTAGGTTGGATTAAAGGTGGCATATGACGCTGTTGTAAAGAGAAATTGACAAGTTGCAAAAGTTCTCGTGCGATGTCTTTGTCAATCAGTGTATTTAATTTTTCGACTAAGGCTTGATTGATAGCCAATAAAGCCTGTTCTAGGTCTTCGCGTAAATGTTGTTGATGCTGTAGCATATAATCTAACCATTGTTCACGTCGTGCTAACATTGGGAGGAATAAATCTTCTACGCGCTGAAAATCATTATCACAATGGCGCAATAAATGACTTAATGATGCTTGCCAAGGCACATTATCTTCGAGTTGATTAAGGAGTTCTTGTATGGCTAAGCGGTATAAATAGTCAGGATTATCGACTGGGGTTAATTTTTCGCCTAACCCAGCGAGTAAAGGCATTTGCCTAGTTAAGGACTGGCAAAAACTGTCGATGGTCAATATACGGAGTCGATTCGGATTACTTAACAAATTCCATACTAATGCTTTATCGTGTGCCAACACTTTTTTGGCGAGATGATAACGTTCAACCTCTTTGCCAGTGGGTGCTGTGGGGCTTTGCGCAAGCTCTAAAGCTTGCATGATTCTTATCCGCATTTCGTTAGCGGCTTTACGTGTGAACGTAATGGCAATAATCGCTTCTGGGACAGTGACACGTGTCAATAACACCAGATAACGACGTACGAGTAGTTCTGTTTTTCCGGAACCGGCAGGTGCTTGGACAATAAACGATAGCCTCGGATCAAGTGCGAGTTGGCGTTGCTCGGCATCGGCTAAGTGATATGGAGACTGCATGATATACTCACAGCAATTGGATTTTTGGCAAGGCGCCGCGAAAACGGAGCAACCGGAGTGTATATATTATACATGAGGATTGCGAGTTGAGTGGCAACACAGTCAAAAATTTAAGTCCGAAGAGTATTAAGTTGTGGATGATTAATACGACATAATAATTGCAGATCACAATGTCGACAGGTGTTAGTGCCATGTTTCGGGTTAGCCCCAGCAATTCCCTGTTCGAATTCCATGGCCAGTTTTTTTAAGGAAATCTGCCAATGTTTAAGTAAATCTGACCAATGATTTAAGACCAGTGAGGTTTTAAGTTTTTTTAAAGGTGTGAGTTGTTTCATAGCGGATTCTTCTGCGCTTATTCCTTGTAGCGTAATCTTATTACTACGACAATGCATGACGGCAAAACTACGCACGGTTTCGGCGTAGCTTAAACAATACAAGGGTAACTGTGGGTAATCACAACGTTCTTCTAGCCAATCTATTTTACTCGGTAGGCCAGTTTTGTAATCGATAATCATGGTTTGATTTTCATTAAGCTTATCGAGTCGATCGATACGTAATGTAAAGGTTAACTTGCTTAAGCTTAATTGTTGTTTCGTTTCATGCTGTGTTTGCAGAAAAACTGGACGTTGCTTTTCTAAGTCGATGACATTTTTCAATAAAGTCTGCAAACGTTGTCGTTCGATGTCGATAAAATGAGTTTTAAATCCTATAGGTCGTTTTTTACTAAGTGAGCTTAAGCACTGTTCAATCGCATTATTGATGAGCTCATCGAGAGCACTGGGTGTTTGTTGCAATAAAGATGCCTGATTCTTTACAACATTCCAAAAGTGTTCCAAAACTTGATGTAAGAGGTTACCACGTTCTCGTGCATTGAGTCCGTTTTTCGGGAAGGGATGAAAATGGGCTTTTAAGCGCCAACGCGCAAAGGCTTGAAACGGACAAACGGCTTGTGATTGCAAAAGTTGTGTCCCTGCTGTAAAGCTTTCTTCTTCTAGCATTACCGGTTCGTCCAAATAATATTCCCAGTGCTGGGTCGCCATTATTTTTTTTGCTAAAGCGTGATAAACGGGGAGCTTTAGGTCACTCAATTCGATTTCTGGTATGGATTTAATCAAGACACTAGGACGTAAAATCTGATCTAAATGTTGTTTAGGATGACTGAAGATAATGTTTTCTGCAGAGCTGATTAACTTTTTCGTTAAAAGGGAAGCAAAATAATATTCTCGTTCACTCGAGGCATAAGGTAGTTGGTGTGTGCGCTGTAAAGCATAGGGAATAAATGGATTAGGTTTCGCGATCGCTGGCCAGGTTCTATCGTCAAGTCCCATAATCCATAGCGCATCAAAATACATACCGGCACTATCCAGTAATCCTAATAGGTGTATTGGTGGTTCATGCACTGTTTTGGCCTGGAATAACGTGTCTGCAATTAATTCATGTAATTGTTGTAATGCTTGCGCATGCGATAGATCACCGAGAATAAAATCTAAACTAGCAAATTCAGTGAGTAACCGAGACCAACGTTTCAGCAATTGAAATTCACAGTTGCTTAATAAGCGTTCACCAGGCCAAGCTAAGGCATGGAGTTTTTTAGCAAAATAGTTTGACCAAAAGCTGGGTTTAGCTAAAAAATTAACAGGATATTTTTTTATTAATGGAATGAGAGATGTGATTAAACCACTTAAAAGCGGACAAGCGTGTTGGTAACTAAACTTAAACAATTGGTCTAAGCTCAATCTATTCTCAGCATTACTACGCAGAGTGACATCGAGCTGCGCACGTGCTGCTTGTTCTTGTTGTGCCCCACCTAGGTAAGGTGAGAGTAGTAATTGATTGATTTGTCGAAATGAATTGATATCTTCTAAGCCCTGAATATGCATTGCAGTTTGAATCAAGCCAAATTCTAGTAAGGGATTACCTGCTGCAATATTAAAAGGGGGAAAAAGTCTATCACTATGCGCTAATTCACTGAACACTTCGGTAAAGGTATTTAACAAATGTGTGCGTTGTTCAATGAGGTTGGGAATGATGCAGGCGATATTTTTTTTACCCAGTTGCCAGGATTGATGCGCCCAGACTGCCATTGTTTGATACTCAGTTTCTCTATCCACTAAACATAGACGTTGAAGTTTAGTTGGGTGATAAGTAGGTGCATAATAACAAATCTTGCAATGTTGTTCTTCTAAAACCTTGAGCAATTTTTTATATTGCGGATTTATTTCATTAAATCCAATTAGAAAAATACGACGTGGAGGATGTAAAATTTGTTTATTAAATAATAGGATGAGATGATTAACTGCACTGGATAAATCGATATAAGCCTGATCATGGCAAAAACTAAGGAAATCAGTAGCCCAGATTTGCCAAGTTTCAGTTTCATTGCTTTGTTTAAAATGCACGCTTTGATAATCGAGTTGCGCTTGTTGTAGTAATTGCCAAGCTTGCTGAGCGTTTTTTGCGGTATGTGTGCTATCTAAAAAAGAATAAGCGGATTGCTGAATAATGGTTTTCCATATCAGGCATTCTTGTGATTTTTTGAGTAAACGCAAAGGAAAACCAGTTTGCGCAATGAATTGTTGTTCCCAAAGCGTTTCTAACCAAAGTGTAAAAGTAAAAAATTGCGGTGTAGACCAAAACTGTTTTTTTTGCGTTTGTTGATATCGTGCATATGCTTTATGTAAAAATGGAATTAAGCGTTTATTGCCTGTCAGTAATAAATCATCTGAATTTAATAAATTGAAAAGTTTTTTATAAATTTCCATAGACTTCCTATTGACATCGCTGAGTTTAACTAAGAATGGTCAGGACTTTTTCACAAGTCGGCTTAATTTAATTTATTCTATGTAATCTTAACAGTATGTAAAAGTAATTTTCTGATTGACAGGGAATAACTATTTGAAAAAAGACATTTTTTATCTTTTGTTTAAAGCTTGTACAAATTGTAACGATGACTTATAAATCAAGGTTTTTACTAGCTTCCCGCAACGCTGTCCACAAAGTTATTCACAGAATCTGTGGGTAAGCTCGGATTTGTCCTCCTAATGCCTAATAATTAAACATTTTTCTTCACGCGTGACAACTTATGTAAGACGTTGGGATCTATTTGCTTATTTCTATAAGTAAACTATACTCGTGCTTTACTAGCAAAAGCCTAACGTTGCAAAGGGAGTTTCAGCGTGTTCTTAAGAGGTATGGCCTTAATTTTTGCTATTGTCTTTATTCTATTGGGCATACTGGGCTTTATTCCACCTATTACATCTAACCATGTGCTGTTCAATTTTTTTACAGTTGGTATATTATTGAATCTTTTCTATATAATAATTGGCCTGTTCGCCTTGTCGGCCAGCGGTTCGATGTTTTATGCACGTCTGTATTTTAAATTTTTTGGGATTATCTTTGCCGCTATTGCGATTTGGGGTTTTGCCATGAATGGCAATTTAAGGCTGGTACACATTACTATCTCGGATAGTTTCTTCTATCTCCTGATGGCTATTATTGCGCTGTACTTAGGTTTTACGAGTAAACTGCCTCATTCTTACTCGCATTGAGGAATTCCGCGAATGAGTTTGGATGGCGACGATAAGTTAAATAGAGGACTAAATTAAGTTAAAGCTATCCTATCATAGCTAGCTTTAAATACTGAGGTTCGTTTGTTAAATAAAATTCATAAACTTCCTCAGCCTTGGGCTCGGCAATTTCTTGATAGGCAGCAAATAAATTCCCTAGTCTAGATTCTGATAAGGCAGAATACTGATCTTTTAATCTCATCAAGGCCGGTATTTTATCGATGATGGTTTTTGAAGTGACCACTTTTTCTAAGGCTCGTGCTGCTTCCAATTTCTGTGTCGTAGAATATCGCCATTTGAAAAAAGAAAACTTGGTCGTATAGTTTATTCGTTTGATTTTTCGGTCTTCTAACTCATTTAAATAACAATTAAATAATTTATCGGTCACGACTTTCAAATTATTAGGCTGTTCAACAAAATAGTCTTTGTTAAAATAAATTAATAATAATGCTGAACAATTTAGTATCACTTTGTTAAGTAAGTTGTGGTCATCATCAGTTTCTATCGACCATTTGGCAAATTGTTCGAATATAAAATGAGCGGATAGGTCTTGTATGGGGGCTAAATTTTTACTGTTTACTGGATCAGAGATAAAGTCTAAAACTCCCTTCATAACAAAGGGATATCTAGAACAAGCGGGACCAAAAATATAATAATTTTGATTATATTTTTCTGTAAGTAGTTCAGTTAAGGTTTGTAACCCTATTAATTCAATATGCTCGTCTACAAATCTCAGCAGTGCATTGATCGCGGTGCGATCTTCAAGCTGAGTGGTGACAGAGAAAACGCTTTTTTTGGTATACAAACCAAAGATAAACCCAGCGGAGTGGTCACTAATTTTTTTAAAAACAAATTCATATATTGCATGGTTATTAAAATGCTCAATATTCCTCGATAAGAAATCTAATAACAGCTTGATAACTTCAGAATGGTAAGTAGCAGCTGCCATTAATGCGTTAACACCGTGTTTGTCATGTGCTAACAGAAATTCATTAAAAAAGCTTGGAGAAAAAATTTCGGTATGTTTTTGGATGAAATCGAGATAAAATTTGACGGCTTGCGGTTGATGCCTTATCGCTATCATTAATGTGTTAATTTTATCTTTGTCAGAGGCTAACAGAAGTTGCCTAATTAGTAACGGTGTAAAAATAGTGGGATGTCTTTCAATAAAGCCTAGGATATAGGCGACACCCTCATATTGAGTACGCGTTGCTAACATTAAACTAGTATATTCTAATTGATTTTTTTCAAAGAGTAGCTGAGGTAAAATACTAGCGAAGCGTGTTTTGTCATAAATAAATTCAAGTATTAAGTTTAAGGATTTTGGGCAATCACGCGAAGTTAACATCAAAATAGAAAATCCTAAGTCATATTTTTCTAAGAATATTTCCTCTAAAGTTAGCGGTAGCACATCTTGTTGCGTATTAATAAAATTTAAAAGTGCGGCCATGGCTTCAGGATGGTGACGTGTTAATATTAAACTATTATAATCTTTTGTATTTTTAGCAAATAATATTTCGGCTAAGTAGGGTTTAAAACTTTCAATCTTCTGGTTAATAAAATATAAAATAGTAGGTACAGATAGGGGTTGAAACTCCGAAGCCAACATTAAGCAATTATTGTTTTCAGGATTTTTTTCTAAAAATAACGTAGGTAAGTTTTTTACAGGAAAGAACTGATGAAAATCATTAATAAACGTCAGTAAATATTCTAAAGCTTTAGGATGATAGCGAGCAGCTAACATCAAAATAGTAAAACCGTCTTGATCCTTTTCTAAAAACATTTTTCTTAAAATTTCAGGATCAAAATTTCTAATGTTTTTAGATATAAATTTTAATATCAAATAGGTTGCTTCTGCTTGATTTTTTACCGCTAGCATCAATGCCGTACAAGCGCCATCTGAATTCTCAGAAAATAAAAGTTTACGTAAGGTATTCCTATCAATTTTTATGTGATTGGTTATGAACGATAAAATATTTTTTAAGCGATCCGGATGGTCGCGCGCAGTTATACTTACAGCCGTACAACTATCCTTTTGCTGTTGCGTAAATAGACTACGTAGTGTATCATTAGCAAAGTGACTAATATTTGTCGTTAAAAAGCTTAAAATACTCACTATCGCTTCAGTTTGTTTGCTCGCAGCTATCATTAACGCATTCGAGTTGTCTTTATTTTTCATTAAAAACATTTCTTCAGTTAATTCGGCATCTATGATTTTTTCATTTGTTTTAAGAAAAGCTAGAATATCGTTTGCTAGTGAAGGTTTACATTGTGCAGCTAACATTAACAGATTAAAGCCAGCTCGGTTCTTTACTAGGAGGCTATCTGCGATTTTTTTAATGATAAAATCCTTACGCCGTAAATCTAAATGGAGGAGTAATTGGAAGCCTTGTATGATTTCTGAAGAATATTTACAGCTGACTTTTAATTGTTGGGTTAAATAATCGGTAAAGTCCAGACCATTTTTGCTAAATATTCTATTTTTACTTATTTTTTGATAATAATCAGGGAATTTTGTGTTTAATTCTACTAATTGTTCCAATAAGTTAAAATATCTTCCTTCTTTAAAAAATTTGGAAATAAGTTCTGTAGGCGTATATAATTTCTTAATTATAAATAAACTATAATAGGCACTGTCTATTAAAGTATTTATTTGTGGATTTATAAAATATTTTTGCTCAGAAAGAGCAAGATAAAAAGACTGATATATTTTTTCCCAATTGAGGTTAACAAAACTAAAAATTAATGGATTCTTTTCATTGCGATAGGTTATAAAATAATTCTTCCAATTATTTGGATTATTGGGTTTTTCATTGATATAGTTAGGTAAAAAAAGTTTAAGCAACGTTTTTATTTTATCTTGAGTTTGCAGGCAGATACCGTGTTCCGCATTCTTCTCACCCTCTAATTCCGGAATGAATTTCCTGAATGCGGCGGTTAATAAACAAGGTAAGTTAAAAGGTGTAAATTTATTTTGAAAGGTATGTTGTAATGCGCGCCTAATGGAAGTTTCAGCTAGTGCACCCGAATATGTATCGTCAGGAAAATTGACTTTGACACCTAAGCCATCATTGGCTGCAATGACACTTACACGATTCCAGGCATGAACTTCATTAGTCAGTGTTGAAGCGGTTTCTTTGACTAATTCTCTGCGTACCATATAGAGTAATTCGGCTAAATTGCGTGGTTTAAGAAATGAATCAACAATAATGTTAATGCGGTTATGAAAACCTTCGCTACAGTGTATAATTTCTTCGCTTAATTTATTAATGATATCCAGACGCTTATTCTCTGATAGTGCGCCTAATTCGGAGTCTAAATGTCCTTGTAAACGATGATAAATAAGTTTTAAATACTCTAAAAGTGGTTTTTTGGCAAAATACTCAGATCTTTCACCTACATGTTTATCCAAAATGTTTTTAGGTAATTCACTATCTGCTGTGCAGATAATTTCTTGTAAATGCTCTAACCAATACTTAATTAAAATCGGTAATTTGGAAGCATCAATTTCTGGAGGAGGCTGATACGCAAAAACTAGATTTTTGTTAAAGGCAGGATCCATTGAGTATTCATCTAACATTTAATATCCCTCTATGTTATGAACAAAAAATTAATTATTTTAAATAACACTTTATTATATCTTTTATAAGAAAGATAAAATAAGAATATCAGGTCAATTTAATATTCACAATAGCGGTAAGATTAAATAAATTAAATTAAATTATATTCTATAAATTTAATTTAATACTGATTAAATGGAGTTAAAAAAAAATTTAATTGCTGTGAGTTTATTTAAATTATCCAGACTTCTTGTGCGTACGCGCCTTGCCAAAATCGCCATTCACACAAAGTGGCGAGTCTAAAGGCGCTTAACATTTTTTGTTGGCAGCGGTTACTGGCATGTGCGGCAAGTTCATTGGTGGTTGTTATCATTAAATTAACGGAATGATTAAATTCATGACTGGAATATAAATCGATCCATTCTTGATAAGGATTATTAAGAATTTTTTTAGTATTAGCGCGTTGTCCTACTTGTAGATAAACCCAAAAACACGGTAATAGGCTTGCGACAGACTCTTCAACGGCGGCGGTGCTTGCCATACGTAACAAATAATTAGAATACATAAAACAAAAGGGACTCTGTTGATGAGTGTTGTGCGTAGTCGGATATTTTTTTAGAATGTTATGATGTAGTTCACGTTCGGCTTTAAGTGCATCGATGGCAAATTGAATAAATAATTCACTTTGCTGATTGTGCGGTAGTCGGATAGCAGTCAGTGCGAGTGCTTTCGAAAAATCGGCGAGAAATAAGGCATCTTGATTTAAATAAAAGATAAACTTTTCAATCGCCAAAGTGCCTTTTGCGAGCTCTTGATTAAAAGGATGCTGATAAATCTTAGGCATTACATCAGCTACAGCATTTTGGAGTTCATCAAACATAGTGTTCTTTACTCACAGTAATTGGGTTTTTGTCAAGGCACCGTGAAAATGAGCAATCGGAGTGTATTAGGTATACATGAGGATTGCGAATTGAGCAGCAACGCAGACAAAAACTCAAGTGCGAAGAGTCTCCTTATCTAAGAAATAAAAATGGTTTACTGGACCTTGACCGTGTCCTAGGTTTAAGTCTTTTGCAGCCACAATGCATTGCGTCAAATAATGTTTTGCTCGTGCAATAGCGTTATGTAAATTCTCACCTTGTGCTAAATAAGAAGCAATGGCAGCGGATAACGTACAGCCGGTGCCGTGCGTATTTTTAGTAGTGATCCGCAATATATCAAAACGATGTATTTGTTTTTGAGGATAATCATAAAAAATATCTGAGGAATGCATCGTTGTTAAATGTCCACCTTTAAGTAGTACTGAAATTTTGTAGCGAGTTGCAAGCAGCATGGCTGCCTCTTGCATACTGGATTCATCAGTAATTTTAAATTTTAAGATTGCTTCAGCTTCCGGAATATTCGGTGTGATCACTGTGGCTAAAGGAAACAAATCAGTAACTAAAGCATGTATTGCTTGTGGTTTTAATAATGCATGACCCGTTTGAGAAATCATGACTGGATCCAAAACAACAAAAGGGGGTTGATATTTTTTTAAGTTACTCGCGACTAAATGGATAATGTCTTCATGATAAAGCATACCGAGTTTAACGGCGCCTATGGATAAATCAGTAAAGACGCTATCGATTTGCTGTTGGATAAAAGCTAAAGAAATTTCTTGTATCGAGGTAACGGACTGGGTGTTTTGTGCGACTAAGATCGTAATAATACTCGCAGCGTAGCTGCCGGTAGCTGAAATCGCTTTGATGTCTGCTTGTATACCGGCGCCACCGGAGGGATCGGTACCCGCTATACTGACGACTTGGCTTAATTGAGTGTGATGCGATGACATGTTGATTTTAAAATAGTGTGTACTAGTTTTTGACTCATGTTAATGCTATAGGATCAATTTTAATAAGCGCTAGTAACTCATTTTTTTGGACGGCATAAAAACTATCCAATAAATGATTGTAAAAACTTCCTGGTCCGTTGGATTTTTTTTCGGCAACTTCACTTACAAGGCCCATCCAGGCCATGGCGTGAACAGTAGCGTTAAATCGATTCGGATTTACGCTTAAAAAACTCGCAATCAGGGCGGTTAAGGAACATCCCATGCCGACTACCTTAGTCAGTAGCGGTGTTCCATAATCGAGTGCAACGCACTTGGATTCACTTACAATAAAATCAATTTTGCCACTGACGACTACGATACATTGATATTGTTGGGCTAAGGTTTGTGCGGATGCAACAGCGTCGTGACTTGCTTGCGTTGAATCGACACCTTGAGTGGTGATGGAGGAATCGAGTAATGCCATAATCTCTGAAGCGTTGCCACGGATAACATCGACACCACGCCGGATGATAGTTAAAGCTGAAGTGCTGCGATAAGCACTCGCGCCGGCACCGACCGGATCAAATACAATAGGAATACGACGTTTTAATGCTGCTTGTTGGCCTTGTTCAATAGCAGCTAGCCAAGCTTTATCGAGTGTGCCGATATTTATCACTAAGGCTTGTGCGATTTGGATAATCTCATCTAACTCCTCATGAGCATGCGCCATAATCGGTGCAGCCCCTGATGCCAGTAAGATATTAGCCGTCGTTGGCATAACGACCCAATTAGTAATATTGTGGATTAATGGATGGGTTAGTCGGATTAGATCGACATCATGGAATAACGATTCTAAGCTGAATGCATTAATTGCGGGTGTAGATGTCGGTGAGCGCGTTAAGGTATCTAAACAGTTTTTTGTTTTCATGCACGTCTTCCTACGCAGGTTCTAGCCCGATCAGGTTATAAGGGTTGAATGGGAACACTCTCTCAGCCCTTTAAAAGGCACCCCCGGTGACTTGCTGTATTAGACATTAATTAATAAGTCGGATCAAGTCCTTAGGATGCAATAGCCAGCTTATTCTTAAGCTGCTATAGTTTGCTTATGGAAAATCAAATGCTTAAATCAATCTGCGAAGCGGCTATTCTTGCTGCGGGTGAGCCGGTCAGTGTGAAGCGTCTTTTAGACTTATTTACTGATGAAGAACGGCCTAGCGCAGCGGTACTAAAAAAAATTCTGCTGCAGCTTACAGAAGATTATCACAATCGCGGTATCCAATTAAAACAATTGGCCAGTGGTTTTTGTTTTCAAACGGCGAGTCCACTCAGTGTTTGGGTCAAAAGACTCTGGCCAGAAAAGCCACCACGGTATTCACGGGCTTTCTTAGAAACCATCAGTATCATTGCTTACAAGCAACCGGTAACCCGCGGCGATATTGAAGCGATACGCGGTGTCGCGGTGAATCCTAATATTATTAGGACTTTATTGGAGCAGGAATGGATACAGGTGGTTGGGCAACGTGAAGTCCCGGGACGACCTAATCTCTATGCAACGTCGACATTATTCCTCGATCATTTTGGTTTAAAAGGGTTAGCCGAATTGCCGCCTTTTCCTTTGAGCGAACCTCGAAAGTTTCCGGGGGTTGCCGATAATGAATCGAATGCTCCTCGATGTCCTTGAGAATTAAATAAATTTTTCTACATGCTTTATTCTTTTGAAAACAGAATTCCAAGCTTATTAGGCAAAGATATTTTTATTGCTGAGAGTGCCGATGTCATTGGTTCAGTGATTATTCATAATCATGTCATTATCTTACCGCAAGCGGTTGTTCGTGCGGACAATACCGTCATAGAAATTGGCGAAAATACCAATATCCAAGATGGTGCGGTGTTGCATACTGATCCCGATAGGCCGATGCAAATTGGCAGAAATGTGACAATTGCGCACCATGCGATGGTGCACGCGTGTGCCGTAGGAGATTATTCCGTTATCGCTATCGGTGCTAAAATATTGAACAATGCCGTGATTGGTAAACATTGCTTGATTGCCGCGAATGCGATGGTGTTAGAAGATCAGGATATTCCTGATGGTTCCTTGGTGGTAGGCGCTCCAGGAAAAATAAAGCCATTATCAACACAACAAATAAACGATATGCAATGGTATGCGCAACATTATTTAGAAAAGATTCATCGTTATCAAAAAGGACTTAAACGATTTGATCCAACTAAGCGATAATAAAAAATAGTATTATGGGTTTGTGTGTAAGTAGTTACCGCGGTTAGTATTAATAATACGGCAATGAATATTCTGGCTAACATACAACTCCTGTATCAAACTTTTTCATCCTGAAAAATAGGTTTTAGTATACCATTAAAGCTTAACCGAAAAAAAACGTTACAGATGAAAAATTGGCAAACCGTTTAACTTAACATACCATCAGAGGATTAACCGGGTTATCTCGTATGAATGAAAAAATACAAAAAATATTGGCTAATTTAGGTGTCGGTTCGCGTCGTGAAATAGAACGTTGGATCCGTGAAGATCGAATTCGGATTAATCAACAATCCGCTAAGCTCGGTGATAGAATTGATTTGACGGCAAAAATCTCTATTGATGGTAAGCCGATCCCTTTAATACCCCTCAATGATTTTAAACGACGCGTATTGATCTATCATAAACCTGAAGGGGAGATCTGTGCGCGTTCGGATCCTGGCCAGCGTCCGACCGTATTTGAACATTTGCCACCGTTACGCGGTCAGCGTTGGATCATGATTGGACGTTTAGATATTAATACCTTAGGTTTATTGGTGTTTACCAACGATGGCGAATTAGCGCATCGTTTATCACATCCTTCTTACGAAATTGAACGCGAATATGCCGTGCGTGTCTTAGGTATAGTGGATGAGAAAATTTTGCAGCGTTTAAAGCAAGGAGTGAAATTAGATGATGGCATGGCTGCGTTTACGCATATAGAAGAGCGCGGCGGGTCCGGTGCCAATCATTGGTATCACGTCGTACTGAAAGAAGGTCGGAATAGGGAAGTCAGGCGTTTATGGGAGTCACAAGGCGTTAACGTCAGCCGTTTGTTACGCGTGCGATTCGGTAATGTGACATTGCCAGAAGATCTGAGTAGGGGGCAATACCGAGAATTAAAAGCCGACGCCATAGAAAAATTAGCTGGTTTAGTAGGCTTAGCTTAAATTAGAGGAGATTTAGTGATGAAAAAGAAAAAAATTTTGGATAAAAAAAAACATAATGATGTAAAAATAGTTTATGCATCAAAATCCGAAGTAGAAAGAGCTACAAAAAAATGTTTAAAAAAATACCCTGATGTGTTTAAAGAATTAGCAAAGCGTTAGTTTAATATGCACAAAATAAAAGCGCTAACCATTGAAGAAGTTATTAAAATCCACGATGACATTTTGAATAACTCAGGTGGTTTAGTGGGTATTTCTCTGGACAAATCCTTAGAAGCTGCCTTAAACCGTGCTGAAAATTATTCGTTCTATGAAGACGTTAATGACCTGTTTGAAATAGCCTCTATATATTGTATTGCAATAGCCCAAGGTCATTTATTTAATGATGGAAATAAACGTACTGCTTTTGCTGTCATGTATAATTTTTTAGAGATAAATGGCTATGAACTGAATGCAAAGTCAGAAGTTATAGTAGATATTATGTTGAAAATAGCTGAAAAGAAATTAACTAAAAAAGAACTTTCAAAATGGATTAAAGAAAGTGTCCTTAGCTGAAATATATTTAATAAGGGCCAGCCATGCGCCTGCGATTTGGCAATGTGACATTGCCTGAAGATCTGAGTAGGGGACAATACCGAGAATTAAAAGCCGATCATACAAAAATTAATCAGTTTAGTCGATTTAGCTCTTAGAAGAGCAGTTAGTTAAGGCTTGCTCAATTTCATGAAGCAAGTCGAGTTGTTTGTTGGGCAAATTCTGTTAATTCTTCTTTTAGTCGTTTGGGTAGAGGTAAATGATTAATTCCCTGAAGGGAAGATAGGTTTTTAGATAATGAGAAGAAACAACATTTTTTTAATGTTTTAAGCTGATAACGCCCAGTTTGAATTTTAAAATAGTTCAAAGAAATTATTTCATTAAGAAGCTGCTCAGTGAAAAACTCTATTTTTTTATTATTCTCAACTTCTGCGAGATAAGCTTTCCACTGAATAAATTCAGCTTCGCTTATTCAATAGATAATTAAAATGATTGTCTTGAAAATTTGCGTATTTTTCATGTAAAAAACTTTGTCTAAAAACGTTTCATTTTTTTTCTAACTCAGCTGAAGAAGCTGGTAATTGGTTTTGAATTTGTAAAAATAGCTCGAGTAGGACAAAAAAATAGCATGCGTATCGCAGTGAGAGAGTAAAGGTAGTTCACGTAAAATTTGATACATTTAGAGTCTTTCTTGTGGAGTCAGTTTAAGATGTTAACGCTCAGCCTAAGTTTAGCTTAGGCTAAGTCGCTTAACAGTTTATCTCAATCTTATTTTTGGCCAAAAGAGGCTATTGCTTCGTCTAAATGTTTTTTAGCCTCGTACAAAACTTCTGGAAGATTCTGATGATTGCCCCTTTCGCAGAATGTACCCATTCGTTCCGCCTTATTCATTCGTTTAACTGCTGAACGTTTACCCAAGAGATATCCACTTAGCTTAATAAGCAACGCATTTCCATAATGATCCGCTTCAAATGGAATAGCTCTAGTGTGATTAGCAGCTGATGCTTCTAATCTTGGTACTTGTTTATCGGCGGTAATAGGTTTGAAAAAGCTTTCCTTAAAGCAAGATATCACAGGGATATCTTGTTTTAGTTGAGCTGGAAAATCCTTAACTTCTGAGGAGGCAACAGCTTCTGCTGGTTGAGATGAAAGCTGCATCAGTGGAATCATAACAGCAGCAGCAAGTGCAGGCCCTGGTCCTTCTGCAGCTTGTCCTCTGAAATATCTTCTTATGCCAAAATAGCCTAATGTCGATAGGCTCATTGTTGCAGCAACACCCGCTAATGCACCCCAAACTTTTGAAGACCATGTTGCTGATGGTTTTACTGCTTTTTCTTCAATGTTCTCGGCTTTGACCAAGGGAAGTTTTAAACTTGAAATTTTATTAGCCATCGGCGGCGGTGAAGCTTGTCTTTGAGCTTGCAGCAAAGAATTATTACAAGCAAAGCTATTCACTAACTCTTCGTATCCCGAAGCCATTGGAAAGGTTCTTTCCAGCATTTTTAATTTTTCCATCAGACTCACTAGATTATCATCCCAAGTGTATTTAGCCATACTGAAAAGTTTGATAGGAATTTCTAAAATCAAGCCTTTAAAGAAGCGATCTCTTAAATAAACATGCCGATCAAACGAAGTATCGAGCAAACAGCTAAATATCTTTTTTTGGATTAATTCATCAGGCTCTTTTAACAAACCTCTTATTAATATCCAAGGTAAAACGTTAGCAGCTACTTGCAGAAATCTGTGCGTACAGACGCGCTCAATAATCGTTTCATTTTCAGAAAAACTCGTCGCATACGTTTGCACAAAATCTTCCATGGCCATCGGTGTAACAAACCCTAAAGCAGCATGGGCTTTAACCCGATTGGCTACACTGTTAACCGCTAAAAAATATAAAAGTATATTAATTATTTCTGGGGAAAAACTATCTATTTTAGCTTCAATAAGTGCTAGTACACTTAGTTGCTTCAATGCGTTTTGCAATTCATTTACCTCATCTAATCGATAACTTCCAATGGGAAGACTTTGAGAAAGTTCATCAAACCAGAGAGACACTATTTGAGTTGTATTTTTGCTATTCCAATTTTTTATGGTAATGGTTTGATCACCACGATAAAAAACTAGATCGGTTTCAGTACGGTTTACAACGATTTCATCGGGTTTAATCTGGTTTATGATTAAAACGTGTGGTTTAGAAGAAATTGCTATCTCAGAAATAACCATAGGCTTATTTCCAAAGCTCAGCATCAAGGTATGCACGTGATCTTCAACAAAAACTCGCTTAACCTGTTCTGCATCGATGGCAATTTTCGCTAGCTGATTGAGATTGATAAGCACATTATCGGGATAGGTATATAAATCTCTAGTTTTATCTGTCTTCATTGAAAAGAAATCTTCAAGCTCTAGGATCAATGTACCCTGCTGAGCATTCTGGCCAGCTAGTATGAGAGCATCATTTTGGAAATAAGCGCTTAACGTATTGAATGTCACATCCATTGCAAGACTACTATGCTGCTTGGCTATCTTATATACAGGGTTATGCTGAGTTGCCAGGTAAAAAGGTATAAAAGGAATGGTTATACCACCACTGTAATCTTTTTCTTCTAAAGAAGGATCTGCTAAAAATGTTTGTTTTTTTTCATCCATAAAGATGAGATGTCTATATTCATCACTCACAAAATAATCTTTAATAATAATGTCTTGTGAGGTCGAAGGTGAAACGAGCAGATCACAAGCACCATTATAACGACCAACACTGGGCATCGTAGTAAGGTGAATAACATCTAGTTGTTTATCCAATGCTTTATTATTAATCGTTAAAACTCCGGAAACTGTCTCATTGATTTGATAGATATCTCTGCCTTCATTTCCTTGAGCATAAGTTACTTCATTACTGAGTGGCAAAACATCCGCATCCTTTGATCCAAATAGCGCTTCCTGTTGTTTTCCTTGGTCTTGATGAATCTTTAATATTCCAAAAACGGAATAATTCATAGGATTGAAACCAATCTTCGCATAATGCTGATAAAGATCGAGGCTATCCAGCTTATCTTTTATTTTGATTAATCTTGCTTTTTCTTCCAGCAGTTTAGCTTTTTCTAAATTCATCTTGGCGCTATCTAATTCTCCATAAGCTTGGTTTAACTGCTTAATCAGAAGTGGAAGTTTTTGAGTGAGATCTTGAAGGGCATACTCTATTGCATTTATTCTTTTGGAAATTCTATAGTTTTTAGCTGGATCGTGTGTTATCACTCCCCAATGACCAGGGTTACTATCAATAATTGATCCAGCATACTTACGTTCTTGAATTCCAAGTTCAATATTTTTGGCTACGATTAATTGCCTTACCCCTCTTAGCGCTTCCCGTTTATAGAAAAGGTTAAGGTTTTTATATTCTACTTCCGATTCTGCTTGGAGCTTATCCTTATGTTTATCTTTCCAAATTTTTTCAGCATTATTCTTAGCAGAGACTGTTGCAATTAAGTTAAAAAAATTAATGGCTTGCTTATCTGAATTTTCTGTCTGTTCGGAAATCAAAGGTACAATATCACTCTCATGACGGTCAAATAATCTAAACTGAGGTAATCTCGTCTTTAAATCCAAATAATTAAAAATAGTCATAGAAAAGGATGCAGTAGGTATTGTTATATAAAGCGCATTCTTACTCGATGAATAATTCATAGAAGCTTTCTCTAATAAGGCATGATCTCTAAAAATTAATTGCCCTCCCAATACATGAATCTCTGCCTGTCCTATACTGGGTTGCACGTACAGCACATAGGATTTTTTATTACCCCATATCTTAGTCTGGCCATACACAAATACAGTTTTACAATCTGTAATCTCATCGTAGCTTGTCGGATCTTGTTTAGAATTTCCTTTACAATCAACAACTAATGATTCCTTTTCATTACAAATGATAGTTTCTTTTACTTTGTCACTGCCTAAAAAATAATTAATATTCTTTGCGTTAAATTTACTTCGCTCGATAGTTTCTATTTTTCCTCCGAGGAAAGGGTATTTAATAGACATTGGGTTAAACCTTCGCTTCAGAATATCAATGGATACTTGCTCAACTGGTTGATCATAGGTGATAGCCGAGGCTTGGATCTGACTCACATCCAATATATTTTTACTACGGTATGCACCGTTTATTTCACCCACAAAAGATGGACTCAACACTTTAAACCAATTTGACAAATATGGTCTGGTTACTATCTTTACATCACCTGAAAAAATATAAAATTCATGATCAACATAGAGCTTTCCCGAATGTGAAGTAGTTCCATTACGAAAGTTCATACTCACAACCATACCTGTATGAATCAGATTTAAATCATAAATAGCTTTTCCTCGTTTGTTTTTTAGCTCATTTAGTCTTGTAGTGTTAAGCAATACTAATGTATTTTCGCAGCTGTGATCTTTTTTAGAGGTGTATTCTATAAGCGGTAACTCACAGGAATATTGATAACTTGCTTGTTGAATCGATTCATCAAGTGAATAGAGCTTTTCTTTTGAACAGCTTGGTCCACAATAAGCATGATAATTTTCTGAAAGTGGTAAGTTATTACCCGTGAAGAACGAAAGGCCAAGTTGTTTACTCTTCGCAGAAACATGCTTATAAGGATTTTCTGATAGGGTTTCTCCTAAGCCAGTTAAATACGCGACTGCTTGTGAGAATTCTAGGAATTCTCTACTTCGCTCTATGAGATTTTTAATGTTCGTATCTCTAGCAGCTTTATAGGCCACATCTTCAGGAGGTGGCAAAAATACCAGAGTATGAAAAAACAAACGGGCTTCTTGGTCAGAAGTTAATCTATATTTATTAAACTCTGCTAGTGTTGAAAAGGCCATATAAAAAGATTGCCCCACTACGATAACAAAACCAACCACTGTCGCTGCAGTCGCTGAGCTCACTGCAGCTAAAGCTACGGATGATACAACGGACACGCTGGAAAAAGTGACGCCTGCAATGGCATCCCGATAAGCTTTAGAATCTTTTTCTGCTTTAGAAAGCGCAATACTAGACTGCACTAAATCTACTATATCAAAAGCACTACCTAATACACCTGCTGCACCACGTGAAATATAAATGCCACTTTTTAGTTGTTTGATTAGCTGTGGCGTAATCTTTAACACCCCTTTTTCAATCGCATCAGATAAAAAAGAGAAACTTATTTCACCTGCACCTAGAAAAAACGACGTAGTATCTCCTACTACCCCGGCATGAATCGTACTATGCAAGCCGCGTAACAAACTAATTCGACCCGCCGCATTAATACCCATTTGGGATAGGCTGCCCGAATTTTGCAGCGGCATGCGTTGCTTAGCTAGAGCCAAATAAAATGAACTGGTTTCTAATGAACCCTTTAATGGTGCTTTCAATAATTGCCCCCATTCATAATTCGTTAAATGGTTGGCCTCTGCGGAGGATAACAAAGTTTTAACTTTCTTTGCAGCTTCCACTTCACGCTTTGTTCCAGAAAAAGAAATCCCCGAAACCTCTGCACCTATTTCTTTAATACCTACTGCTGTCTTTCCTTTGAGTTTTTCTAAGTAATTAATCGCAGAAATAGTGACTTGACCAGTTTCAATCGCTTGCACTAACTGAGTTGTCGTCAGCTCATTATGAATAAGCAGAGGAATGGGATCTTGTTCACTGAGCTGAATTTTAGCTCTCATATCATAGAGTGTCTTTCTATAGATAGTTTGTCCTTTAGCGTGAAGTGGACCTTGCTGGCTATCTTGTAAAGCAAATAATTCTCGTTCGGTAAGCAATTCTGTGGTTAAGGTCTTTTTAGATACGACTCCTAACTCGTGATTAGCTTTATGCACATTAAAAACCTCGATTCGCAACCCTACATCTGACATTTTATAACCCGCTGCTGCAATAGCAGTTTTCATGATTGTTTTCAAATCATATCGGTTTTCTATATTGGAAATCCAAGCCACATTACTATCAAAATAACCGTACTTTCCATCACGTTTATAGATAGCTACAACATGATCTTCCACAATGATATTGGCAGAAAAATCTGCTGCTTCTGTCCTGATATCCAGGATGTCTATATCATTATCTAGATCGGGATCATGTTCGTCTGAATTTATCATATCTACAATAAGTGATTGAGGTAGACTCGATGATTTTTCACGCCCTTTCTGAAAGCTATCTAAGCTGCGCTGAAAGGCAAAAAGCGTGCTACTTTCTCGAACTGAAAGTTCTTGATTCGAAACGATCAGTTCATACAAGTCTGTTGCTACATTAAGGTTTGACAAAAATATGTTTTCGTTGCCAAAAAATAAATTTTGTAAAAACCCCCGCGTAATGGAAACACACTCGCCCTGAATAGTTAAGCCTCGTTTTTCAAAAGAAGGAAAATACAAGCCTTGATTAACCGCTTTTAACTCAAATGCTAAATTATTTTTCTTTAATTCCTTGTTTAGGGTTAAATAGGCTTTTTGACGACTTATTTTAGATTCTAACTTACGTAGATTTAAGTAATTGGGAGAGGGCTTCTCTAGAGGACTTATTTCAGGCTCTAAGGGTAATTTTGTGTTTTGATCAAACAGCAATGAATTTTTACTAAATTTGTATAGCGACTTAAAAGATACTTGTTCTAAATTAGTGCCTCGAAAATCCTTACGACCAAGTATACAAAGGGTATCAAAAAGATTCGTAGAAAAAATCATATTTTCCAGTGATTTAGCAAGAAGATTATCCGGGAAAGATTGTATATCCAACCACACCCTCAATAGCCTGTCATCGGTAAAGGAGTAAGCCGAAAAATCTCTTATACCCTGATCATAGAGATCAAATAATTGTTGATAGGCAGTTAATTTAAATTCTGGCTTATACCCTACTGGAAATTTGGTATTTTGATCAAATATTAGTCCGCGATGTTTAGCAAATTCAAGGTTTTTAATATCAATTTTTTCTAAATTGACTCTTTTAAAATCTTTACGTCCCATAACATAAAAATTATAAAAAATATCATCAGAAAGCATCGCATCAACCAATGAATGAGTCATAAAATCATTAGGTAACTCTTTTCTATCCTTAATTAGAAAGCCAGAATAATCCCATATACCGCGATCATAGAGATCAAAAAACTGTTTGAAATTTGCCAGTTTAACATTTTCAAAAACTGCATTCGTTAATTGAACATTGGACAAATCATTCGCTGGACCAAAAGACACCGTATTAAATTTTACTTCCGCCATATTTGCATTCTTTATTAACATACTCGAAAGATCATAATCTGAAAAATCGACCCCTTGAAAATTAACATTAGATAAATTAATAAAATAATTGAGAGGGATATTCTGAAGAACCCTACGCAGTGATTCATCTTGAAAATTAACCTCTCGTAAATCAGTTTCTTCAAGTGTATAAGCCTTAAATTGATTTGGGAGAAGTTCTTTACTATTTTCTTGAAAGAGCATTAATAGCTCACGAAAAGAATGCGTTGAGAAACTAGCTCCTACAAATCGACTTGTCCATATTTCACTTTTATAATTGCTAAACTGTATAAAGCTGACTTCTTTTAAATTGGCATAATTAAAGTTGGTTCTAAAAATATCCGCCATAAAAAAGGCATTATTCAGATCACAGTAAGAAAAATCGATATTTTCATAAAAGAAAGGGCTAGATTGTTTCGATGGGCCTATAGCAGTGAAGGGAGGGATAAAAATCATGCGCGAAAAGTCAGTTAAGACTTTTTCTTTCACTAATAAATTTATTTCATTAATCAAAGGCTTATATCGATTAGGCATATTCAACAAGTTTAACCCTTGCTCCAGCATTGAGTCGACTAAACCTTTATATACGGAATCTTCATACTCGAGATCTACTTCTGGATTATTCGTAGCGTATAATTGTCTGGCAACTATTTCAAAATTTTGTATTTCTTTCTTTAAATCTTCTCTGGAATCACTCATAAACTCGAAAAATTCATACAATTCTTTTTCCGGAATTTCATTACCCGAATCATTCGCAATCTTTTTTTGTAAAGCTCGGTAAAGTGTTTTGTGTTCTGATAAGTATTGAGAGAGCCAATCAAAAAAATCACTATGTAACGTATTAATTTCTTGGGCTGCTTTATTTTTATCTTTTATAGAAGGATCCTTTATCAGATTTATTAAAGAAATTCTCCATTTCTCCATATTTTCTACAAAAATCAGTTCGTCGGTAGAACCATTCTGAATTGTGATAACAGCCAGTTTATTTATTTTCTCTTGTATATGTCCTTTCAATTTCTCATTAAGATCAGGATATTTGGATAAGGCATCTTTCATTAAAGCAATTTGATACTTTTCTGATAAATAAGGAGTAAGCCCTTGAGATTTTTTAAGCGTTTCTACTTGGGATAAAACATCTAAAAATATAAAATGATCAAAAGAATTCTTATTGGCTGATAAATCTAATTCTCGATCACTTAACCAAGCTAAAACCTGTAAGTACTTAGATTGAGGCAATTTTTCAAACAGTCTATTCAACTCATGGGGTGTCTGAAAAAGTGCATTAACTGCCCCTTTTAGCTGATCCTGAGGGAACATAACTCTTAAAACATTTAAGCTATCCACATCTGAAAAAACATCAAGAATAAATTGATCCTTGTTTTGAATGTGCACCCAACTGAGTTCAAGATTAGAATAAAAAAAATGATACTGATTCGACTTTGCATTAAATGCTAAGATCTGTTTTAAGTCTGGATTACGTTGTTTAAAATAACTAATCGGGTCTTGCAAACGAGGTTTATTTGAGTCAGAGTCTAGCCATCCTTCGGAGGTTAATTTATCAACATAGGCCCGACTAAAAAACAACCGGCCTGTATTAGCAAGATAGTTATCCTGAAAACGGATAGTATCATTATCCACTTCCTCATACACACCTGGGTAATCCTCAGCAAAATGCACAAGGATGTAATCCCTAAGAGAATGACATCCTGAGGGATATTTTTCCTTTATGGCATTTATTGTTTCCGTAGGAAAGTATTTAGCCAGAATCGCTTCATCATTTCCTAAATAAGTAAGATATTTTTCATGCCATTTATCAATATCATACTTGATACTATTAAAGTTATGAAGGTAATGACGAAGATAGTTATCTGAAAGTTGATCTTTACTTTTATCAGGATTTATCACATCTGCTAGAGCGTACAGATCATAATAAAGTTTATCATTACCCAAATTAGCTTTACTATTCCAAACATAGTTAACAAAATTTGTGAGTGTTAGTTCTCCTTTTAATAAGCCTTCTACTTGTCCTAAAACCGCTTGTATAGCATTTTGTTTTTTTATGAGACATACTTGGTAGCACTGCCTCAGCATTTTCTACCCAATTATCCTTTAGTGGCATAAGAAATGGCATTTCTAGAAAGGTAGCCAACTTCTTTTTCATAAAATTTTCCGCATGGAGTCCCATTTGCGCAACCGTCAAACCATCACTCCACACGAGTGAAAGAATTGTTTTAACTAAGGTATTACCATCTGATCCTACTTGATTAGCGATTACTCGAAATTGGTCATTAATAAAATTTCCAATAAGGATTTCGGTACTCGGATTACTATAGAGTGTCATTAATCTATTACTCATAGTAGCTATTTTCATTCCACACCCGGCAGTACAAACCGTGAAAGGATCATCAGCTAACATGCTTGACATCAGATCATTTCGACTATCAAGGCTTATGTTTTCTTCTTCTAAAAGAACGGCAATAATTTCTAAATTTTTCTTTGTCTCTATATAGAGATAAGGGGTATCTTCATGACTTCTCAAAAAATAATTGTCATGAGATGAATCAAAAAGCCTATTATTAAAATTTTCTAATGCGGCGCTACCTGATCCACCTCTATTATTTTTAATATTATTTCTTTTCAGCCATTGTCTTATCTGTATTAGAGTTCGAGCATATTCATCTTTATAAACTTGATAGTTGTCTTTTAGCTCTGCTTTAGATAGCTCTGCTCTTAAGCGGTCTGCTAATTTTTCATCATTCTCGCCCATTCTATCTGGATAAGTAGGCAGTCGATCTTCAGCGTAGCCATACATTGTTCTAATTTTTTCGGCAATTTTCTTTTCGGTATCTTCATCGGTGAGGGCTTGATAATCTATAAATGTCAGAAACTGATCCGTAAAATAAGGATCAGGATAAGTTGCTAAATCAGAAGATGTCTCTATCTTTTGCAGTAAATCACTATTTTCATCATCTAAAAAATCTGAAAGTGCTTTATTTTCAGATGCATCAACACCTCTTAGATTAAGATCAAGCTGAGCTTCCTGCAGCCAATCAAATCCTTGTCGTTTTTTTAAGAAATTTAATTGTTCAAAAAACTTATTTAAATCGCTTTGGTCTTGAATCAAATAATTCACTAATGCATTTTTTTGATCAGCAGGTAATATGTTTTGTAGCTGTGCTAAACCATTGTTCTGATTAATAAGACTAATGATGAGATGTTTTTTATTTTCGATTTTGACCCAGCTCAATTCAATGTTATAGGGGTAAATCGCATAGTTAACGTCTACTAATGATAAAACTGAAGATGCTTTATTAAAAGCATTCCGTTTATAAAAATAACTCTCAGGGTTTTTCAAACGTTCCTGATTCAGCTCCAGATCGATCCATCCTTCCTTGACTAACCTATCAGTCATTGAAAAAATCGACTCAGCAGGAAATTTTCCACACATCCAATCAACAAGTGAATTCGTCGTGAGGCCAGCTATAAGGGATATTTTATATTTAGCATAATTATCATCTAGAAATTTCTTCTTATCTGCTGACAGAGCATTCTCAGCAATATTAATTTGGATGGGAATACCTAGATCGCTAAAGAATTTAAACATAAAAAACTGAATTGTATTTAAGTTTTCCAAGCCTTGTAACATATGATTTGTTAAAACATATGTTCTTTCTTTTAAGAAATCTAAGAAGAATTGGCCGGGAATTTTTCCTTCTTCTGATAATTTTTGGTAATCTTCAAAGCAAAAGAATTTAGCTGACAACAGTGGATCGGAAAACAAATAAGAATTTAAATATGGCATATTTAATCTCCACTAAATAAGTTTATAATTTTCTAAGCAGAGACTTCTTTAAAGGAATGCTCTATGAATGACTTTCCCTATAACAATTAAATTAACAGAAAATTAAAATAAATCTATATGCATTTAAAAAAAATAAGATAATATAAGGTAATTAAATGTAATAAAAAATAAAGTAAAAAATTTATTATCATGCTATATTTTCTGATAGAAAAAAGAAAAGCAAAACTAGAATCACTAAACTGCAAAGGTATCATGTCCAGAAAACGATAAAGAATTTAAATTAACCGAATCCGAGGAGTCGCCATGAAAACTGTCATCGCTATCCGCCATATTCATTTTGAAAACCTGGGTACTTTGGAGCCATTGTTGCGCGAGCGTGGCTATACGGTGCGATATATTGATGCTGCAGTGGACGATCTGGCCAAGCTGGACGTTCAAACAGCTAACTTGCTGGTGATATTGGGCGGCCCCATCGGTGCCTATGATGATGAAATTTATCCCTTCCTCAGGCATGAATTAGCAATAGTGCGCCGTTGGCTGGAAAGTGGGCGCCCTATCTTAGGTATTTGTTTAGGCGCGCAACTGATCGCCCGTGCACTGGGCGCGAAAGTGCATAGCTTAGGTCTCAAGGAAATAGGATTCGGGCCAGTGCTACTGACCAAAGAGGGTTACACATCGGTACTGGCAGCGTTGTGCGATAATATACCGGTGCTACATTGGCATGGCGACGAGTTCGATATCCCCTCAGGCACCACTCGATTAGCAGGTACTGCGATTGGTGTGAACCAAGCATTTGCGCGAGGATCGCAGGTGTTGGGTCTCCAATTTCATCTAGAGGCTGATGTACACCAGATCGAACACTGGTTGATAGGTCATGCCAATGAATTGACCCAGGCAGGCATCGATCCGCGTACACTTCGTGCTCAAGCACAGAAACACGGAACATCGCTGTCAGTCGTAGCACGCACGATATTTACCACTTGGCTTGATGCTATCGAGGCTAGCCGCATCGAGGAACTTAGTTCACCCAAGTAGTCAGTGAAATCTGGTTATTTGATAAGCATTTTGAAAGGTAAGACCAAGTAATTTTCGTCTATAGAGCTATTATGAAAAAAAGAAAATTCCCAACTTATTTTAAAGAAGAAGTTATAAATGAAAAAGCTAAAAAAGCTAAAAAAGCATTACAGTGGGCAAAAGAGTTCTCAAATAAACATTGGTTTGCCCCAAAAAATCTTACTAAAGATGGATTCTTCACTTCTTATGGTCCTCGTCATGGGATTTTATTTGTAGGGGATGATAACGATGAAATAATAAAAGAAAATAATAATGACGAAATAGAGAAAACTGTTATACTTGACAAGTTGGGATCACTATTTGAGGAGGGTATCAATCCCGGCAATTGCCGTTTAAGTGCAAGTGAGTTTATTCCTTATTTTACTAATAACGCTACCGATAAAGAGGCGTATTTGATCCTAGGTGATAGCTCTAAGATACAATCATTGCTCTTAACGGGGCGTTATCCCTTTATTTACATAATAGACGCATCGCGAGAAAAAAATCTTACTTCTTTTCCTGCCTCTCCCTGTAATACCAATAATCCTAAATTTTTCACAGGAGCCCCATTTGATTCAGGAACTAATTGTAAATTTTTTTTTATCGTTCCTTCTTCCCTTAAACCACAACATATTATCGGTGTTTTTGCTATCGGTGCCTTAGCACATTTACTTAAAATTAGTGAAGAAACCTTAATTGTTAACCCGAATTATGAGGGTAATCTAAGAGAAGTAAAAAATAAATTAAAAATAAATGTCGTAAAAGAATTTAAAGATTGCCAAGTAACTACTCATTCAACTTTCTTGCCGTAGTTGAGGCCGCATTAACGCTTGAAAATAGGCTTTTTTGTGTTAAAAATAACCATTTTTGTTAACGCGACTAATGCTAGCAACAGGAGATGGCAGTAGCGTGACCTGTCCCTAATTTTGCCCCTAACAGACTTAAGTTTAATTAAACTTAATTAAAACCTTTTAATATAACAATTACAACAAATAATAGAAGGGTTTGTAATTGAAATAAAATTAAGCGTATAATCGGCCAGTCTTTTTTACCTTAGCTTCATTAAAAGGCTTACATTCTGTGAGTAAACGCCCCATTAATCTAAATTTATTGACGATTAGCTTTCCTGTTACAGCGGTCGTGTCAATTTTGCATCGAATTTCAGGCTTCTTTCTATTTTTAGTTATTCCGGTCTTTTTAGCGCTTATGGCGCTTACGTTACAGAGTCCTGAGGCTTTTTTTACCGTGCATGCGTGTTTTACGCATCCCTTCATTAAATTGCTCATCTTAGGTTTTTTATTTGCGCTTTTTTATCATATGTTCGCCGGTATTCGTCATTTATTGATGGATGCTGGCGTGGCTGAAGAATTAAAGCCAGCTCGTTTTAGTGCTGGTTTGGTTATTGTGCTAGCAATATTACTGACCAGTCTGATGGGAATTTATTTATGGTAAAAAAATTAACCAATGTAACGAGTCTTTCGGGTAATGGGATGCGCGATTGGTTAATCCAGCGTACTACTTCAGTGGTTCTGGCTGCGTATATTATTTTTTTATTGGTCTTTATTCTTTGTCACCAGCCACTAGACTATATGACCTGGCAAAGCTTATTTAGTCATTTGAGTATGCGTTTGTTCAGTAGCTTATTTTTACTCAGTTTATTTTGGCATGCTTGGATCGGCCTATGGACGATAGTGACGGACTATATTAAATCAGCGGGTTTACGTTTAATCAGTCAACTCATCATTATCATTGTGCTATTCCTCTATTTTATCTGGGGTTTAGTTATTTTCTGGGGCACACCGCTATGACCTTACCGATATACATATTTGATGCGGTAATCGTCGGTGCCGGTGGTGCAGGTATGCGAGCGGCCTTGCAATTAGCGCACTCGGGTCAGAAAGTTGCATTGATTTCTAAAGTATTTCCGACACGTTCGCATACGGTTTCGGCACAAGGAGGGATTACCTGTGCCTTAGGTAATGCGCATGAAGATGATTGGCGCTGGCATATGTACGATACGGTTAAAGGTTCTGATTATTTAGGCGATCAGGATAGTATTGAATACATGTGTAAAACCGGCCCTGAAGCAGTGTACGAACTGGAACATATGGGCTTGCCATTTTCGCGTATGGACTCGGGAAAAATCTATCAGCGTCCTTTTGGTGGTCAATCCAAAAATTTTGGCGGCGATCAGGCCGCTCGCACCTGTGCTGCGGCCGATAGAACCGGTCATGCCTTATTACATACCTTGTATCAGCAAAATTTAAAAGCCAAAACCCATTTTTTTAACGAATGGTACGCTATCGATTTGGTTAAAACACCGCAAGGTGTCGCTGGACTCACCGCTTTATGTATTGAAACGGGTGAAGTGGTTTTTTTTCATAGCCGCGCCACTATTTTAGCGACAGGAGGTGCGGGTCGAATTTTCCAATCGACGACCAATGCTATGATCAATACCGGCGATGGAATCGGTATGGCCTTACGTGCTGGTTTCCCGGTTCAGGATATGGAAATGTGGCAATTTCATCCAACGGGTATTGCCGGGGCGGGTGTATTGGTAACAGAAGGCTGTCGCGGCGAAGGCGGTTATTTAATTAATAAGAATGGCGAACGTTTTATGGAGCGTTATGCACCACACGCCAAAGATTTAGCGTCACGCGATGTGGTGGCACGTGCCATGGCCTTAGAATTGCGTGCCGGAAATGGCTTTAATCCAGAAGGTATCGATTATTTAAAATTAAAATTGGATCATCTCGGTGCCGATATTATTAAAAAACGGTTACCGGGAATTCGGGAATTGGCATTGACGTTTGCGCATGTCGACCCTATCAGCACACCTATTCCTGTTGTTCCAACCTGTCATTATATGATGGGCGGTTTGCCAACAAACGTCCATGGTCAAGTTATTACGGTGGATATTGAAGGTCAGGATCAAGTCGTTGAAGGCTTGTACGCAGCAGGTGAGTGCGCCTGTGTTTCGGTGCACGGTGCGAATCGATTGGGCGGTAACTCTTTGCTTGATTTAATTGTGTTTGGTCGTTCCGCGGGGTTACATGTTGGCGAATCCTTAATCCAGGATGATTTACCGTTACTTAATATTACGCAGGATGATTTAGATGCGGCATTAAGCCGATTGAACCGTTGGGAGCAATCGAAACAAGGCGAAAATTTGGTTGAGATTCGGCATGCGATGCAAAAAGTGATGCAAACCGATTTTGGTGTATTTCGTACCGCGAAATATATGGAAGAAGGCTTAGTTAAATTAAAACAATTAAGAGAGCGTTTAAATCACGCGGTGTTAACCGATCATAGTCATGTGTTTAATACCGCGCGCGTAGAAGCCTTAGAGCTCGATAATCTCATGGAAGTGGCTACTGCTTCGGCTATATCGGCATTAACCCGTGAAGAAAGTCGCGGTGCGCATAGTCGCGAAGATTTTCCGAAACGGGATGATAAAAATTGGTTAAAACATTTACTCTACTTTTCTAAAGCAGACACAATAGGTTTTAGAGCCGTGAACCGAAAACCATTAACCGTGCCACCGATGGAGCTTAAAGAGCGAACTTACTAAAAAGTTATATTCATTATATCTGTATATCTGTTGGTCGACGGGTGATGTGCAGGCTTTCCTGATTATTTGCTTTAGTCAAAAAATCAGGATCCCGAAAGCGGCAGGACCCGTCGACTTTAACTATGCAATTACTTAAATGTGTAAATATGAATTATTCATTAGGCTAAATTATGCAATTTTCCATTTATCGTTATGATCCCGAGATCGACAAAAAACCTTATATGCAGGATTACACGCTGGAGATCGCGCCCGGTAAGGATATGATGTTATTGGAAGCCTTGGAATGTTTGAAGGAACAGGATCAAACCTTGAGTTTTCGACGTTCCTGTCGCGAAGGTGTCTGCGGTTCGGATGGTATGAATATTAATGGTAAAAATGGTTTGGCGTGTATTACGCAGGTTTCATCCTTGCGCTCGCCAATCGTTTTAAGACCTTTACCGGGTTTACCAGTGGTACGCGATCTCGTGGTGGATATGGAGCCGTTTTATCGTCAATACGAAAAAGCCGAGCCTTATCTTATCAATGATAAAGAACCGCCAGCGAAAGAACGATTACAGTCACCCGAGCAACGCGAGAAATTAGATGGACTTTATGAGTGTATTCTATGTGCATGTTGTACGAGTGCTTGTCCTTCTTATTGGTGGAATCCGGATAAATTTTTGGGACCTGCGGCCTTATTGTGGCTTTGTCGTTTTTTGGTGGATAATCGCGACGATGCCAAAGAACAACGTTTGGCAGAGTTAAATGATCTATTTAGTTTATTTCGTTGTCGGACTATTATGAATTGTACGACCGTATGCCCTAAGGGGCTTAATCCAGCTAAAGCGATAGGTCATATTCGCTCTGAGCTTTTAAAAGAGGAAGTATAAAATTCTAACAAAAAAATGAAGCGGGAAGAGTATCGACTCACACCTTAACGTTGGGCATTTAATAGGGTAAAATTCAACCATCATGACTGAGCAATTAAAATCGGCGCACGCCTTACAACAAAACTCCTATCTATTTAGCGGCAATGGCACGTATTTAGAAACCCTTTATGAACAATATCTGCATGATCCGAGTCAGCTGAGTGCTGAATGGCAAACCTATTTTAGTCAACAGAGTGATAAAGAAAACGATGTTTCGCATGCCGATATTCGTTCATATTTTACCGAATTAGCACAACGCCCCACTGGGAGTCAAAAGACCGAGGAAGGCAGTAGTTTACACTATAAACTACTCAGTTTAATTGATGCCTATCGTCGCTATGGTCATTATCAAGCCCACTTGGATCCCTTGGCATTAGCTGCAAAACGAGAAATAGTCGATTTGAGTTTAGAAAACCATGATATTAGCGCGCAAGATTTGACGCATATTGTTAGTCTCAATGGCTTGCTCGGTTTACAAAGTGTGACAGCGACAAGTTTATTGGCGCAACTTAAAAAAATCTATTGCGGTAATATAGGTTTTGAATATGAACATATTACTGATCATGTGCAACGATCTTGGCTGCAAGAACGTATCGAATCAGTTGCTGGTAAAGCCAGTTTCCCAGCGCAAGTTAAAAAAACTATTTTAAAAGGTTTAATCCAAGCCGATGGCTTAGAAAAATTTCTTGGCAATAAGTTTGTCGCACAAAAACGCTTTTCTTTGGAAGGCGGTGATAGTTTAATTCCATTGCTCGAAGAATTAGTCGCGTATGCAAGTGCCGCCTCGGTGCAAGAAATCGTCATCGGTATGGCACATCGTGGCAGATTGAATGTACTCATTAATATTTTAGGTAAATCGCCGGCTAAATTATTCGAAGAGTTTGCGGGTAAATTAATCCAAGAAAATCGTTCCGGCGATGTCAAATATCACAAAGGTTTTGCTGCTGATATAAAAACCGAGCAGGGTGTTATGCATATCGCCATGGCGTTTAATCCTTCACATTTAGAAATTGTAAATCCTGTTGTGGAAGGTTCGGTACGTTCACGTCAAGAACATCGTCTAGATAGCAATAGAAAACAAGTATTACCTTTACTGATCCATGGTGATGCGGCTTTTTCAGGCCAGGGCATCGTGATGGAAAATTTTGAATTATCGCAAACCGAAGCCTATAGTACCGGTGGGACTCTACATATTGTTCTGAATAATCAACTCGGTTTTACGACAGATCCGCAGAATGCGCGTTCGAGTTGGTATTGTACCGATCCGGCTAAAATTGTTGATGCGCCGATTTTTCATGTCAATGGTGATGATCCGGAAGCAGTATTATTTGTTTTACAACTTGCATTTGATTTTCGTCAAACCTTTAAAAAGGATGTTGTGATTGATTTAGTTTGCTATCGCCGCCATGGTCATAACGAAGCCGATGAACCCGCAGCAACGCAGCCGTTAATCTATCAAACCATTAAACAATTACCGACGGTAAAACAGCAGTATGCCGATGTCTTGATTGGACTCGGTATTGTTACTGGAGAAGAAGTGCAACAGTGGTCCGACGAATATAGAGATCGCTTAGATAATGGCGAGCCTGTCGTGCAACGTCTAACCCGCGATTACGAAAATCCGTACCGTATTGATTGGCGTCCTTATCGTTACCAAGATTGGCGCACACCCGTTGATACGGGTGTTGATTTATCTTTACTGAAAAAATTAGCAACGCAACTAGAAACCTTACCAAAAGGATTTGTATTGCAACCGCAAGTCGCTAAAATTATGGAAGATCGACGTAAAATGACTGCTGGTCAATTACCATTAAATTGGGGTTATGCCGAAACCATGGCCTACGCAACATTATTGCAAGAAGGTTATGAAGTGCGTCTATCCGGACAAGACAGCGAACGCGGAACATTTTTCCATCGACATGCGGTGCTGCATGATTTTAATACTAATCAAACGATAACGCCTTTAGCGCAGCTTGCTAAACATCCGAATGCATTGACTGTTATTGACTCAATACTTTCTGAAGCGGCAGTCATGGGTTTTGAATATGGTTATGCGATTTCTAATCCAAATAGTTTAGTGATTTGGGAAGCACAATACGGTGATTTTGTAAATGGCGCGCAGGTCGTTATTGATCAGTTTCTAAGTTCTTCGGAACAAAAATGGGGAAGACTGTGTGGTTTGGTTTTATTTTTACCCCATGGTTACGAAGGTTCGGGCCCTGAACATACCTCAGCGCGTTTAGAACGTTTCTTACAGCTATGCGCACAAGACAACATGCAAGTCTGTGTGCCTAGCACACCGGCACAGATTTTTCATTGTTTGCGACGGCAAATGATACGGCCCTATCGAAAACCGTTAATTTTGATGACACCAAAAAGTTTATTACGACATAAATTAGCAGTCTCGACTTTGCATGAATTAAGCAGTGGCGGTTGGCAATCCGTTATTTCTGAGTGCGAAATTGACAGCAAAAAAATAAAACGTGTCATTTTATGCAGCGGTAAAGTTTATTACGATTTATGCGAGCAACGCCGCGCGCAAAAAAGCGAAGATATTGCTCTGATTCGTATCGAACAATTGTATCCTTTTCCAGGCATCGAGTTAAGTGCCATACTAAAACCTTATTCTAAAGTAAAAGAGTTTGTTTGGTGTCAAGAAGAATCTAAAAATCAAGGCGCTTGGTATTGTATTCAACATGAACTTATTGCCTGTCTAACAAAAACCCAAACGATACGATATGTGGGTAGACCCGCTTCCGCTGCGCCAGCGGTGGGTTCACCTTTGGTTCATGCAGAAGAACAACAAACACTAGTTAAAGAAGCTTTAACCTAAAAAACCTAAAAACAGAGTTATGATACTCACAGCAATTGATTTTTTGGCAAAGCGCCGCGAAAATGAGCAACCTTCATTTATTATAGATACATGAGGATTGCGATCCGCGCGATACACAGACAATGTCAAGTGCGAAGAGTATATTTATAGAGGAATCCAGAAATGAGCAATATCGAAGTCAAAGTTCCGATGTTACCTGAATCGGTTGCCGATGCGACCGTTGTCACGTGGCATAAAAAGCCAGGTGAAATGGTTAAACGGGATGATAATTTAGTCGATCTGGAAACCGATAAAGTTGTTTTAGAAGTACCGGCACCCGCCGACGGTGTGATGGGTGAAATTGCAAAACAAGCAGGAACTGTCGTTAAAGCGGGTGAAATTTTAGCGCATCTAGACACAGACAAGGAAGCTAGTATGAAAAATGAAAAACCCTCTTCATCGCCAGCAGCAGCAACATCTATTGCAGAAAAAACTAAAACCGCCGATAGCGGTGCCAATTTAGCCGGACCTGCGGCAAGACGTAGTGCTGCTGAACAAGATTTACCTTTAGAAAATATTCAAGGTAGCGGTAAATCAGGTCGTGTGACACGAGCCGATGTCTTGCAGCAAAATGCATCGGCACCTCGAACACCGAATCTTTCCAGTCGATTGTCTGATGTTCCTGTATCGGATGCTCAGAGCAACAATGGACGTATGGAAAAACGTGTGCCCATGACTCGTTTACGTGCACGTATTGCGGAAAGACTCGTGGCAGCACAGCATAATGCCGCGATTTTGACGACTTTTAATGAAATCAATCTGCAAAAAGTCATTGAACTTCGCAGTCTCTATAAAGATAGTTTTGAAAAGAGGCATGGAACACGTTTAGGTTTTATGTCCTTTTTTACTAAAGCTGTTATTGAAGCTTTGAAGCGTTTTCCAGCGGTGAATGCATCCATCGATGGGAGTGATGTGGTTTATCATAGCTATTTTGATATCGGTATTGCTGTTTCGACCGATCGCGGTCTAGTGGTTCCAATCCTACGTGATGCGGATCGTTTATCATTTGCAGATATAGAAAAAACTATTGCCAATTATGGCCGTAAAGCCAAAGAAAATCAGATCGCTATTGAAGATATGACGGGAGGTACGTTTACCATTACCAATGGCGGAGTTTTTGGATCGTTACTTGCGACACCTATTATTAACCCTCCGCAAAGTGCAATACTCGGAATGAATAAAATTGAGGAACGACCCGTGGCGGAAAATGGCCAAGTGGTTATTCGGCCGATGATGTATGTTGCTTTATCTTATGATCATCGTATTATTGACGGCAAAGAATCAGTGAGTTTTTTAAAAACCATTAAAGAACTACTTGAAGATCCATCCCGTTTATTGATCGATGTTTAAGTGATATTTACATAGTTAATGACAAAAATTCAAGTGCGAAGAGTAATATATAGGAGAAAAAGAAATCCATGAATCTACACGAATACCAAGGTAAAGAACTATTTAGCGAATATGGTTTACCCGTACCCTTAGGTAAACCCGCTAGCACAGTCGAAGAGGCCTTGGCCGCAGCCGCAGCATTAGGCGGAAATGCATGGATGGTCAAAGCACAGGTGCATGCCGGCGGCAGAGGTAAGGCAGGCGGTGTTAAATATGTTACCAGTAAAGAAGCGGTAGCCGCAGAAACTAAACGTCTACTCGGTCGACGCTTAGTGACTTTTCAAACCGATGAACACGGTCAACCGGTTAATCAAGTATTGATAGCGCAACCTTGTGACATAGAACGCGAACTCTATTTAGGTGCGGTATTAGATCGCAGTACGCGTCGTGTGGTGATTATGGCAAGCACCGAAGGCGGTGTTGAAATTGAAAAGGTCGCTGAAGAAACACCTGAAAAAATATTAAAAATTACCATGGATCCTTTATTAGGAATTATGCCTTATCAAGCGCGCGACATTGGTTTTAAATTACAATTAACACCGAATCAATTAAAAGAATTTACGCAAATTTTATTAGGCTTGGGCAAGATGTTTGTCGAGCGCGATCTGAGTCTAGTAGAAATTAATCCTTTGATTATTGACAAAAATGATCATGTGATTTGTTTAGATGCCAAAATCGTCGTCGATGATAATGCATTATTTCGCCAAGCTCAATTATGTGCGATGCGCGATCCTTCGCAAGAAGATGAACGTGAAAATCGTGCCCACGATTGGGAATTAAACTATATCGCTTTAGACGGTGATATCGGTTGTATGGTGAATGGTGCAGGTTTAGCAATGGCTACCATGGATTTAATTAAACTACATGGAGGGAATCCCGCTAATTTCTTAGATGTCGGTGGTGGCGCAACACAAGAACGTGTGACAGAAGCGTTTAAGATCATATTATCCGATGAAAAAGTTAAAGGTATATTGGTTAATATTTTTGGTGGTATTGTGCGTTGCGATATGATCGCGGATGGAATTATTGGTGCAGTCAAAGATGTTGGCATTAAAATTCCAGTCGTGGTGCGTTTAGAAGGTAATAATGCCGATAGTGGCGCAAAAAAAATATCTGAAAGTGGTTTAAATATCATTGCAGCTACTAGTTTAACCGACGCAGCAGAGCAGATAGTGGCTGCAGTCAAATCTCCAATGACAGTATGATGCAAAATAAAATATATCTTCTTTAAAGGTTAAATCCATGAGTATATTAATCGACAAAAACACGAAAGTCATTTGCCAAGGCTTCACCGGGAAACAAGGAACATTTCATTCTGAACAAGCTATTGCTTACGGTACACAGATGGTTGGCGGTGTCACACCAGGAAAAGGCGGATCCCAACATTTAGATTTACCGGTGTTTAATACCGTAGCCGATGCTGTTGCCGTAACAGGTGCCGATGCTAGTGTTATCTATGTCCCCGCGCCTTTTTGTAAAGATTCTATTGTTGAAGCGGCTGATGCCGGTATTTCATTAATTGTCTGTATTACTGAAGGCATACCGGTGTTGGATATGTTGGATGTGAAGGTTTATTTAGAAAATAATACCAATGCACGTTTAATAGGGCCGAATTGTCCCGGCGTGATTACACCCGGTCAATGTAAAATTGGTATTATGCCAGGTTACATCCATCAACCCGGCCGCGTTGGTATCGTATCACGTTCCGGTACGTTAACGTATGAAGCGGTTAAACAAACCACCGATTTAGGCTTAGGTCAAAGTACTTGTGTTGGTATTGGTGGGGATCCAATTCCAGGTATGAATTTTGTGGATGTGCTGCGATTGTTTCAAGAAGATCCACAAACAGAAGCGATTTTGATGGTCGGAGAAATTGGTGGTACAGCTGAAGAAGAAGCCGCAGATTTTATTAAAACCTACGTGACTAAACCCGTGGTGGCCTATATTGCCGGAGTGACAGCACCCGCTGGAAAACGTATGGGTCATGCCGGTGCGATTATTTCCGGTGGTAAAGGGACTGCCGCTGAAAAATTTAAGGTTTTAGAAGCAGCAGGCGTGCATACCGTGAAATCACCCGCTGATATGGGTAAAGCGATCGCACAATTTTTATAGCGAAAAATAACTCACTGATGGTGGTGAAACGCTTAAATAAGAAAAATCATTGCATTTATAGTTAAGTTTTATTATGTGAGCTGTTTCCTTTGATGCAATTTTATATTCTTCTTTATTGTTAGCATCAAAAAAATGAACGTTTAATGTCTTTTTCCATTTTTCTTGCGTGGTTTGCGCCTCAGCACCAAATAACTTCTCCATGCGTTGATAAGAGACACGGCTTTGCCTTCCTTCTCGGAAAAGTTGTAAAAGCTCTCTATATAATAGGTTTTTTTCTTCAAATTTTCTTTGGTTTTCAATCCAAGTTATGAGAAGGTTATCTTTGTAAGCTACTACCGCTGGATTTTCTATTATTAAATAGAGCTGCGCTAATAACTGTTGTAAAAAATTTAAATCAGGTTCGCAGATTGATTGTAAATAGGTAGGTAATTTTTTTAAGATAAGTTTAGCTACATTGGGAGGCTTACCGTTATATTCATTGTTAAAGAATTGATAAAAGGCTTGATGAATATCCCGTCTAGTATTTTCTCTATGCACATGGATCATAAAATGATCTTTAATAAAAACTTTTATAGCCAAAATGCTGTTCTCAGCAACAGCGGATTGGTGTTCAATTGAGAAATTGTTACCATGTTCAAGCGAGCCATGATTCGCGGCAAAAGCTTTTTTTAGTGCGGCTAAATCCTCAAAATCTAGTGGTTTTTTCGTTAAACTTTGTAGCGCAATAAATTGAAATAGATTAAGTCGATAAGCGATAGAGTCTTCTTGCAGTTGGGTTAATAATAAATGGGAAGCATCGGCAGTCAATTTTTTTTCTTTTGTAGCGTCATCAGTCATTTTAGATTCAGTCGCATTAAAAACAGAGTTAATTAATTGATCGATCATGCCCGACCAATGTTCCTCTGGACAAAGACTAAGAAAATATTGAATATTTTCCTGAAAATTTTGACTATCGGCTAAGAAATTTTTAAAAAAGTTATATCTTGCGTGTTCATCAAATTTAAGAATATAAGAGCTAAGTATTGGATTTTGAGTTTTAAGCAACTGGTTTATTGAAGTATGAATAAAAGTATCAGAAAAAATTAAGGGGTGATTACGCGTGAAAATAAATGTTACCAACTGTTCAATAGTATAAGCAGTCAAAAATTTACTTAGACCAAATTGATGAGTGAGTAGTTGATCTTCACACTCATGAATAGCTAATTGAAAAATTTCAGGTTGACTAACGATTAAGGTTTCATCCGACAGCGATAAAATGAGATGTAATTTATCCTCGAGTCTAAATTTTTCTTTTAAAAATGCACACCATTTTAAATGTTTGGAAGAACAATTAGCGGCGTTTAATTGACTAAAATATGCATTATACAATTTGGCCGGTAGTCGCCGTAAAACTTCGTTTAAAATAAGTGTCTGGCTACTATCGGGATTAAAACCTTCAAAAAACTGTTCAATAAGTTTTTGCGTGATAGTTTGAGTTTTTTCGGTAAAAATAGTATCAATAATTTGTTTGGAAAGATTTATTTCTGATTTTTTTTTGGCATATTTTTCAAAAATAGATACTAAATCGGGGAATTTGTCCCAAGAAAAATACTGGTAACCAGAGCGCTTTAAGTTATCGATAAACGATCGGCATTCAAAATAAAAACTACTTGGAGTTTTAAAAAATGGCAGCCAATAACGCAGTAATAATAGCCAGCGTTTGGGTATTTTGTTATCTAAGTGATCTAAATTCATAAATCCTCCTTATCCTTGGAGTTGAAATCTTTTTATTTTAAAATTATAACAAAAAACTTTTAATTTTTATAATAAAAAATATAAAAATTAATTTATCTATTTTATGATTAAATAAAAATGATTAATTCTATTTTTTTATTATAATTTTCTGACCTTGAGGCGATTAAATGGCCGTGCACTTAGCTGATTTGACAAGACAAAAATATCAAAATTAATTCTTATTTGTCTTAATAATTTCTTAATAAATTTTAGTTATCATCATAAACACAATGAAAACATGTAAAATTAAACAAGAGGAAAACATAACATGCCGCTTACACAAGAATTAGCTTACAAAGAACTAAGATTATATGTTAAGAAAGAAACATTAATAGACAGAGCTCTTGAAATTAGCGAGAGGTTACCCCGTAGTCGTTCTCAAGAAATTCTATTGAATCCAGAACTAAATCAATATTTACAAGTACTTAAAGAATGTGCTAAAGAAAAAAGTTTTTTAGATAAACAACTTGCTCTATCGAAAGATATAAACGTTTTAGGAGGACCTTCTTCATATAGTTCTCAAAATTTTCAAAAAATTCCTGATAAGGAAATGGGGAAAATCAATGCTGAATTGAATGAAGCATTTAAGAATGACATGATATCTAGTAATCAAGCTTCATTGTCTACTTCCCAACCGAATGAATTTAAAGAAAAAGAATATTCTTTCAAAAGAGTTGGTGGTGTTACGAGGAAAAATAGATCGAAAAATATAGTGCTTAACGCTGAGAATTTGACTTTAGAGGAAGAAAAACAATTACCTCTAGAGAGCAGATTGGCTGGAGCCACTTCCTCGACTCAATTACAAAACAAACCGCTTGATTTACCAACGTGTAAAAGTAAATTCTTTGAATTAAAAGAATTAGAAGAAAAACAAAATGTATTAAAAAATGAATTAAGAAAAATAGAAGAAAAACAAAATGTATTAAAAGAATTAGAAGAAAAACAAAAGAAATTAAGAGAAGAATTAGAAGTGGCACGAAAGAACAAGGGAGCGCTAGATCAGAGAGAACTTCAAATAGAAAAAGAGAGAGAAAAAGCAGCCGCGTTAAACGAAAAGAAGGAAGAACAAAGGAAACAGTTGGAAAAGAGACTAGTCAGCTATAAAAGATAAACCGTTTAGACTGCTTAGCTTATTTTTATGAATTAATATCAAAGACAATAAGTATCAATCTGCAGGAAAAACTGGAGCGAAAGGGTTGTGTAGCGCGTAGCAATCCAGTGAAATTTTAATTAAACATTAAATAAAAAATGCATGACATCGCCATCGTTGACGAAGTAGGTTTTGCCTTCTAAGCGCCATTTGCCGGCTTCCTTAGCGCCTTGTTCACCGTGATAAAGTATGAAGTCATCATAACTGATGACTTCAGCACGGATAAAACCTTTTTCAAAATCAGTATGGATACACGCCGCAGCTTGAGGTGCAGTGGCGCCTTTAGACACTGTCCAAGCACGTACTTCTTTGACACCTGCAGTAAAATAGGTTTGTAAATCGAGTAATTCATAACCGGCACGTATCAAACGATCTAAACCGGTTTCAGTTAAGCCACAGTCTTGTAAAAATTCTTGTTTTTCTTCATCAGTTAAGTTGATACAATCCGCTTCTAATTTTGCGCAAATCGCGACAACTTTGGCTTTGTCTGTAATGGCATAAGCTTCTAATTGTTCGAGTAATGGATTATTCACAAAACCTTGTTCATCCACATTGGCAATATATAAGGTGGATTTGAGTGTTAAAAAAGAATAGGGGCGTAACAATAACAACTCTTCAGGACTAAAATCGAGCTGCCGTAATAAACGACCTTGGTTTAATTCTGGAATGATACGTTCTAATAAGCGTTTGCTTTGTAGTGCCGATTTATCGTTGGATTTACTGGCTTTGTTAAGACGTAACACTGCTTTTTCAGCGCTTTCTAAATCGGCTAAGGCTAATTCGGTATGAATGGTTTGCACATCGGCAACCGGGTTGATTTGTCCTGTGACATGGGCTACATCCGGATCTTCAAAGCAGCGTATTACATGGACAATGGCATCAACTTCACGAATGTGTGACAGAAATTTATTTCCTAAGCCTTCACCTTCTGCGGCGCCTTGTACTAAACCTGCGATATCAACAAATTCCATGCTGGTAGGTATAACTTTTTGTGGTTTAACAATCTTGGCTAGTTCATTGAGGCGCGGATCAGGAACAGGGACGATCCCTACATTGGGTTCGATGGTACAAAAAGGATAGTTGGCTGCTGCAATACCGGCTTTAGTGAGTGCATTAAATAAAGTGGATTTTCCGACATTGGGCAGGCCAACGATTCCGCATTTAAATCCCATAAGGTTTTCCTGTTATTCTTGTTGAGTATGTAGCGCTTGCATGGCTATGTCTTGTTTGCCTTCGGCAAATTGCGTGAGTGTTGTCAGTGCCTGCTCGATGGCCAGATCGATTCTTTGTTTATCTGAAACAGAAGGAGGACCTAAAACGTAATCGTGAACACGGTCGCGTTGACCCGGATGGCCGATACCCAATCTTAAGCGCCAAAAGTCTTTGCTATGCAAGTGTTTAACGATATCTTTTAATCCATTATGGCCACCGTCACCGCCACCTTGTTTATAGCGTGCCACACCTGGCAATAAGTCCAAATCATCATGAACAATCAATATCGCTTCAGGGGGGATTTGGTAAAAACTGGCTACGGCCTTAATGGCACGACCCGAATCGTTCATATAGGTGTTAGGGATGAGCAACCAACATTTCCCCGTTGCAAGTGACCAGGCAGTCAGCGAGGCATGGAATTTATTTTCCATCTTTAAAGGCGACAAAGCGAGTTGATGATGCAGTACAGTGAGTAACCATGCTCCGGCATTATGCCGACTTTTAGCATAATCCCTACCGGGATTCGCTAAGCCGGCAATCAGCTGTATCGGATGAGTTGCTGCCATGCCGACGGTTTATTTTTTGTCCTTTTCGGCTTTTACTTTTTCTTTATCTTCACTGGCTGTTTGTTCGGCATCATCTTTAACATTGATAGCCGGTACCTCGGCTGATTCAGGTGCTGCAGTCAGATCTTCTTCAACTACCGCACGGGGTATGTGAATATTGACCACAGGCCGGTCGTCTTCATGACTGATGGCAGCCATTAACTCGACTCCTTGCGGTAGCTTGAGCTGAGATAATAAGATGGATTCATCCAAGCCTAAGTGCGATACATCGACTTCGATGTATTCTGGAAGTGCCGCCGGTAAGCAGCGAACTTCGACACTGTTTAATAGTTTGGTTAACACACCGCCCGTGTCTTTAACACCAGGGGCAGCTGCTTCACCTTTAAAATGCAAGGGTACTGACATCGTGATTTTTTCTTTGGCGGATATGCGCATTAAGTCGACATGCAGGATGCGTGGCTTATAGGCATGCCGTTGCAGGTCTTTTAACACCGCTTTTTGCTCGATGCCATCGATCTTGATGGTTAAAATATGCGAGTAAAAGGCTTCATTTTCCAGTGCCCGTAATACCTGGTTATGTTCTAAGGAGACAGGTAAGGGGGGCTCGGAGGCGCCATATAAAATAGCCGGAACGCGATTCTCAAGACGGCGGAGACGGCGGCTCGCACCCGACCCAAACCCCTCTCGAGTTTGCGCATTGAGTTCAAATAAATGATTGCTTGACATAGGTTTTCCTCAAATTCAAAAAAATATACTCTTCGCACTTTGACATTGTCTGTGTATCGCGCGGATCGCAATCCTCATGTATCTATAATAAATGAAGGTTGCTCTTTTTCACGGCGCCTAGTCAAAAATCCCATTGCTGTGAGTATGCTACCCGCGACCAGGATAAGTTGGCTGTAGTTTACGGGTATTTTTAATGAAATTCCAGTGGATAGCTGCCTATTTTTATAAATTAATTTTCCCTTAAGCTAACACCGGTATTCTTAAAAATACTATTTTGATAGAAGGTATTTTATGAAATTATTCATCTTTGATTTTGATGGTACTATTGTAAAAGGTCATACGCATAATACAATTGTTAAGGCATTAAACGCAGGGAAGTTATCTGATAAATCCGCAACTGGAAGATGGAATCTGGTAAAAGATTTTCCAACAGTTGGTTCTAGTGATGACTGGAGGAAGATTTTTGAAACGTTAATTCAGCAAGGTCATTCTGTTTATATTGCCTCGTTTAATTCTTTTGGGGAGATCATTCCAATTTTCCTTAATAAAACAATAGGTTTAACTAAAACAGATATTGAACAAATAAAAATCATAGCTAGGCTTCCAAACAATCCAAATAGAGTAGATAAGAATGAACATATAAAACAAGCTATCACAGACGCTCAAACCCTAAAGGGCTTTTCAGGAAAGGCAACGGATGTTATTTTTATGGATGATTCACTTAAAAATATCGAGGCAGCCGATGCAGAAGGTTACCAAGTTATCCTTGCTAAAAAGGATGCATCCCATTTAAGTGATATTAAAAAAGTCCTAGCATCTGAGGGTTGGAATAATCCGGAATCTAAAACAGAAGTGCTAGATGAAGATGAAATTATAAGACAAACAATTGAATTGCTACGCAGGCAGAAAAAAGAAGCTTTGGAACAGGTTAATAAAATTAAAGAAAAGTCAAATACACAAGGTCCCGAGGTCGATCGTAAGAAAAAACCTTTAAGACCATCCAGTTCATTTTTCAGTCAACAAGCTAAAGAGGGTCGTAAATTAATATTAATCACGAAATCTGAACGTCATCAAAATCCCTTACCACCTCCAAGGCAGAAGTAATCAGTCAATAAACATCGAGTTGACTGATTCTTCGGAATTAATCCGGCAAATGGTTTTCGCCAACATATCACTCAAACTCAGTTGGCGAATCTTTTTGCAATGCTGTGCTTCTTCACTTAAGGGAACGCTGATAGCACGCTATTTTAGCCAGAACAAGATTTTAAACGCTATAAATTTGATTATTCCCAGAAATTCATCCCTTTTTCTTTTTTAAAATTCTCTTTAGCGGAAATTTTTAAAAAAATTAAAGTAGGAACATTGCAAGAAGCAACCAGTGAATTATCAAACTTGAAAATATCCTATCCTGCCTTGGACAACGGAAGATTAAAAAAGATATATGCTATTTGTTGTAGATTAGCGGGTAAGGTGAGGGAAGTTTCTGCTGAAGCTTCATTGGTAAATTGTAGATTATTAACTTAATTCTTATAATTTGACTAGAAAGAAGTCAAATTAATCTACAAACATCGAACTGACCGATTCTTCGGAATTAATTCGGCAAATGGTTTTTGCCAACATATCACTCAAACTCAGTTGGCGAATCTTTTTGCAATGCTGTGCTTCTTCATTTAAGGGAACGGTGTCGGTGACGACGAGTTCATTGATGCATGAGTTTTGAATGTCATTAATGGCATTACCAGATAACACGGGATGTGTACAATACGCCATGATTAAATTGGCACCATTTTCTTTTAAGGATTTTGCGGCTAAACATAAGGTGCCGCCGGTATCAACAATATCATCGACTAATAAACAATTGCGGTCTTTTACTTCACCAATAATATGCATAACTTCGGTTTTATTCGGACCGGTACGGCGTTTATCGATGATGGCGATATCGGCATCATTGAAGCGTTTGGCAATAGCGCGTGCTCTAACCACGCCACCGACATCAGGTGATACCACAATGAGTTGTTCATTGCTTTTGTAAATCTTTTGTCCTTCCATATCCTTTAAGATTTCCGGCGTGGCATAGACATTGTCCACAGGGATATCAAAAAAGCCTTGGATTTGATCGGCATGCAGATCCACAGTGAGTAAACGACTAATGCCTACGGCGGTCATCATATCGGCTACAACGCGTGCGGTAATGGGGACACGTGAGGAACGAATCCGTCGGTCTTGTCGACCATAGCCAAAATAAGGAACGACCGCTGTGATACGTTTAGCCGATGCACGACGTAAGGCATCGGCCATGATGATAAGTTCCATTAAATTAGTGTTAACCGGTGGACACGTCGGTTGCATAATAAAGACATCTTGTCCTCTGACATTCTCTAAGATTTCTACCATGATTTCACCGTCACTAAAATGACCGACAGTGGCTTTACCTAATTCCTTGCCTAAATGTTTAGCTACTTTTTCAGCTAAAGGTCGGTTAGCGTTGCCAGTAAAGAGCATCATTTCAGACACAGAGTAACCTCATTGTGTTATATAAAAAAGAATGGATGCGTATGGCTGGGGTGCTAGGATTCGAACCTAGGAATGCCGAGATCAAAACCCGGTGCCTTACCACTTGGCGACACCCCAATTTTTCTTTATTTGCTGTAAAGGTGAAGTGGTTAACCCTTTACATACAAAGCCTCGATAAGGCGCTTTAATATTTTCTAGTATTGCTTCGGCTGCTATTTTTGACTCAAGTATGGCAAAAATACACGCTCCGGTCCCTGACAAGCGAGCAGGAGCATAATGATTTAAGAAGTCCAAGCCTTCAGCTATCATCGGATAATCCTGCCTAACAAGCGGTTCAAAATCATTCTGAGTTGTTAATGATTCGCTTAAAAAGGTTTGTATTTTGATGGGTGTTGTGTTGTATGTCAATTGGGGATGTGAAAAAAGTTTTTTAGTTGAAATCGCAAGTGGCGGAATCATCACGACAAACCATTTTTCAGGTAATTGAATTGGTTGAAGTTTTTCGCCGATACCTTCTGCCCAACTGGTTTCTCCTTTAATGAATAAGGGCACATCGGCGCCGAGTGTCGCACCCAAGCGCAATAATTCATCTAAAGGGAGATGCAGTTTCCACAAATGGTTTAAAACAATCAATGTTGTTGCTGCATTGGAACTACCGCCACCTAAACCACCGCCAATCGGAATACGTTTTTTAATCAGAATATCGACGCCGGTTAAGTTTTTATTTCTATTTTGTAATAATCGTGCCGCTTTAATGGCTAAATTATCTTCATCAGGTATAACCGCCGCAGTGACTGGATTGAGTAAGGACAAACACGTGCAATTAATTTGTGGATCCATACGCCGCGTAAAGCTTAATTCGTCATAATAAGCTATCAGTTGAAAAACAGTTTGGAGTTCATGATAGCGACAGGGTTTACGACCGGTAAGATGTAAAAACAGGTTTAGTTTAGCAGGGGCTGGCCAATAGTACACAGTGTTATACTCACAGCAAGTGGGTCTTTAGCAAGGCGTCGCGAAAAAGGAGCAACCGGAATGTATACATTATACATGAGGATTGCGAGTTGAGCGACAACGCAGAAAAAAAATCAATTGCTAAGCATATTATTTTATGTCCCAATGATTGAGCACGATACGGACTTGCCATTGGCAATTGGATAGGTCAATCCGATCCGGTAAATCAATTTTCCCGATGTTAGTAAAATGTTTATAAACGACGTGCCAACCGGATTGTCGACATTGCATGAGACGGTTATAAGCATCTAGATTCGTGGTATAACGTGATTGTGGAGCGGGTAGGCCGCGTAACCAATAATAAAATTGTGATACCGGTAAATTTAAACCTAATTGATCATGTAAGAGTTGTTCTGGATTTTGTGCGTGATAGGTTTGTTGATGTGTGCTTAAGCTGATTTGTTGAGGACTTCCGGTAAGTATCGCACTTTGTGTGCCTAAGGGTCCAAAAAAGCTGAGTTGATAATTGGAATGCATCTGTTCCCAACTGAATGAGGCATTCACGCCATGTCCAGATGTCTCATGTATGGCAAGGTTGCCATTGACTCGAAAATTTTGTATCGCATTCAGTTGCGCTTTGCGTTGTGCCCAAGGAAGATAGTGATTTATTATTTTAGGCTTAGTGACTGGTTTAGGTGTTGGCATAAAGCTTGCGCAGCTGCTCAAGAAGATTGCTAAAATAATGACACTAAACTTTTGCATAAAAATTTTATCAGTAAATTATTGAGGTCGTAACATTCTATGCGTCTAACTCGTATCTATCAACCGCAAGCTTTAAGTGCTGGGCAAACAATAAACTTATCTAAAGAAGCCGCAGGACATTTAATTCGCGTACTCCGTTTGCAAGTCGATGATGAGTTTATTGTATTTAATGGGAAAGCAGGAGAATTTCGCGCGACTATTATTGAGCTGAATAAAAGCATGGTTAGGGTCAAACTGGGTGAATTTGACGCCGTGAATCGTGAATCGCCTTTGCAAATTACCCTAGCGCAGGCCGTACTGCGATCCGGTAAAATGGATTACGTGTTACAAAAAGCAGTGGAATTGGGTGTTACACGCTTTATACCGCTGATAACCGCACATAGTACACTCAAGTTAGCGCCCGCGCGTTGGCAAAAACGCAGTTTGCATTGGCAAGGTGTGATGCTCGCTGCCTGTGAACAGTCGGGAAGAACACGGCTACCGAAATTAGAAAATCCGATGACCTTTGATGTCGCTACGACAGCGATTAAAGCCGACCTACGGATTATTTTGCAGCCTTGTGCTAAGCAAACTATCAATTCCTTGCCATTTTGCCAGAGTGTCTCGTTATTAGTGGGGCCTGAAGGTGGCTGGTCAGAAAATGAGTTGAAGTGTGCTCGTGTCGCTGATTATAGTCCTGTGCATGTCGGGCCGCGTGTCTTAAGAGCAGAAACTGCCGGTTTAGCCGCAACGAGTATATTGCAAGCGCAGTTCGGCGATTTAGGATAAAAATAGCAGTCAGAATGCTCATCAAAAGTGCAACCCGCATAACAAGATGACTGGGTCTGACTATTTGATGAGCGTGTTTAAGTTAAGGTTGATAAGTGCTTGATGAAGGCATGGGTTGTTCTTCCTGAGTGGGTTCATTAGCTGCAGGGGCGGTAAAGAGACCTCGAGTCGTAGCTAATTTTACAGTAGAATCGGATGCTGTAATTATTTTCTTTTCCACCATGTCTTCTAAAGGTGGTAAACCTAATCCTTGAAGTAATTTATCTAAATCAGTGACTACGGCTTCGCCATCGATGATATTCCAGGGGTTAGGTGTTCCTTCTTTTGTATTAACTTGTGTGGCATTAACACCTACCAATATCTTTTCACATGTCTGCATATCGATAAAACAATAGCTCGCGGCACAGGCTTTATCTTTATAGTGATTATATAGTTCTTGAGTAATAGTTACGATATCTAAATTTTCTTTATATTTTTTTTCAAGTGCTTTGACATTGGTATCATCGACAATCTCAGTTTTTGAATCTACTTTTTTTCGGTTGCGATCAACACATAAAATAGTGATAGGGGCGCCTGCTTGGAGCAATTTATTGATTGATCCAACCCGTTCAATCACTGTGTTTAATTGTGCGGGATCTTTTAATATATCCTTACGGACTAAACCATCCGGTATCAGTGGAGTTAAGTCGGCTATAAGTTTTTCAGAATTGGCAGGACTACTTTCAAGAGCGGCTATAATTTCTTTAATCTTTTCTAAATTTTCTATCGGAATATACAATGGCGTTACACAAGAAGGTACTAGAAAAACAGCGGCTCTTTTTCCCGAGATAAGTATCTTTATTTCAATTTTATATTGCTCGTTTACGATATCTACTCTAGGCTCTTTGGTGACGGCTTCTTCTAGATTCAGTTCATTTTTTAGCATAGTTATCTCCTGTTATTTTTAAGCAAAGGTTTAAGATCAAAATTTGTTAGGTGCACTAAGCCCATCTAAGGTTTGTGTTCGAGAGTACCTATTTTTAAAACTTTGGCAATTCGTGTGGCGCTATCGACTATTTGCTGTGCCACTTGAAAAGATAAATGAATGAAGGCTTCTTCCTGAAAAAGCTGCAGCCAACGCGCAAAGTGAGTTTGGTGAAGTTTAGTTTTCTTTCCGAGATCGACATGTTTTTTTTTATAGGCATTTCCATGATATTCGTTGGTTTTCAATAAAATACTATTCCAAAACCGACAAAGTAAAGAGAGATGATGTTCCCAATTGACCTGTGCAACCTCATTGAAGACAGGGCCTAGCAACTCGTCTTTTTGTATTCTTTGATAAAAATGAAAAACTAATTGTTTGATGTGTTCTTGTGTCATATTTATAAATTAAAATTTTTTACATTTAAAAAATAATTGATTTGTTGACTTAAGTTAGGTTGACTCAAGTCGGCTAATGTATACTGTTCTAATACCTGGAAGAAAGCGTTTAAAGCACGATGAAAAATTTTTTGCATACGGCAACTATGAGTGATAATACAATGATTGTTTGTTTGATTAAAGCATTCCACTAAAAAAAAGTGAGGCTCGGTTTTTTTTAGAATTTCAGCGAGTGTACAATCACGGGAAGCAGGGATTAATTGTAATCCACCGTTTTTACCTCGTAGTGTTTTTATACAACCCAAATCGGCGAGATGATGAACAACCTTGACCAGATGATTTTTAGAGATTTGATAAAAATTAGCGATTTCAACAATGGTGGCCGTATTTTTTGGCATTTGATCTAAATAAAGTAAAACCCGTAACGAATAATCTGCATAACGTGTTAGTTGCATCTTGCTAACCTAAACATTATTGTACTAAAAAGAAAATTGACAACGATAGGTTTGAATTATAACATATATTTTAAATATATGTTATTAAAATTTAATTGGCATTAATAATAGTTTTGAAGTAATCATTTGTTTTTCTGAAATGTAATTAAACTATTAATAGCCTATAGTTATTTGCGCGCTTATTGCCATTGCCGAGGAAACTCAATGATACATCTTGATCCTCTTTTTTTGTCCCGTTTACAATTTGCATGGGTGGTTGCTTTCCATATCTTATTACCGGCCTTCACGATTGGATTGTCTTCTTTTATTGCCGTATTAGAAGGAATGAATTTTTTCACGGATCGTGGAATTTACTTACGCCTCTCTACTTTTTGGACAAAAATATTTGCGATTTCTTTTGGTATGGGAGTGGTATCAGGGATCGTCATGCCCTTTCAATTCGGTACGAATTGGAGCCGTTTTTCTGATGCGACGGCTAATGTGTTATCGCCCATGCTGGGATATGAAGGCTTAACTGCTTTTTTCTTAGAAGCTACTTTTCTGGGTGTCCTATTATTTGGCCGTAAACTAGTGCCGCGTTGGGCTCACTTTTTTTCTGCGTTGATGGTGGCAGCTGGAACCTTGTTGTCTGCTTTTTGGATCTTGGTTACCAACAGCTGGATGCAAACACCAGCAGGTTTTAAGTTAATCAATGGCCGTTTTTTCCCTAGCGATTGGTTCGCGATTATATTTAATCCTTCTTTTCCTTACCGGTTTGCACATACAGTCACGGGTTTTTATATTACCACCGGTTTTGTTGTCATTGCGGTGGGCGCGTATTTTATTCGACGACAACGATTTGCTGAAGAAGGTCGAAAGATGTTTTCCATGACATTTGTGCTACTAACGGTTCTTGTCCCATTACAAATCGCTTTGGGCGATCTACATGGTTTAAACACGTTGAAATATCAACCAGCAAAATTGGCAGCCATTGAAGCGCATTGGTCTCCTGAAAAACGTGCGCCTCTTATTCTGTTTGCCATTCCTGATGAGAAAAAGGAAATGAATCGCAATATATTAGAAATACCGTTGTTAGGGAGTATCATTCTAACGCATCATGTCAATGGTCTTGTTCCTGGATTAAAGCAATGGCCGGCGATCGATCGTGCACCGGTTGCTATTCCATTTTTCGCTTTTCGAATTATGGTCGGCTTGGGTGCCATCATGTTAATGTTTATCCTACTGGGTTTATGGTTACGTTTTAAACGTCGTTTATTTGATAGCGATTGGTTTTTAAACGGTTGCCAATATATTGCGCCAATAGGTTTTTTGACGATATTAGCGGGTTGGGTTACCACAGAGGTAGGACGTCAACCTTGGACGGTTTATGGTTTATTAAGAACTTCTCATTCCGTGAGCCCTTCATTAACAGGTATAGATGTTTTACTTTCGTTACTAGGTTATATGTTGGTCTACTTGATTATCTTTCCTGTGGGTATCTTTTTAATGACAAGAGTTGCTCGAAAAGGGTTTGTCGAAGAACCAAATGCACCTGTTGCAGGAGGGCAGCCAAGTCATCCTATTTTATCTCCGCCGGAGTTCACAAATGGCAAATAATCTAATCCTTTTATGGACATTGATATTGGGCATAGGGATTTTTTTCTATGTGTTGCTCGATGGATTTGATTTAGGTGTGGGTATCCTTTATGCATTTGCCCCGAATCGCAAAGCGCGTAAATTAATAATGAATTCAATTGCACCGGTTTGGGATGGTAATGAAACCTGGTTGATACTGGGCAGTGTGGGATTATTGGCGGCATTTCCATTGGCTTTTGCTATCATTTTTCCTGCCGTTTATTTTCCTGTTCTTATTATGTTATTAGCGTTGATTTTTCGTGGAGTAGCTTTTGAATTTCATTTTAGTGAAGCCTCGCATGTCACGATGTGGGATCGCGCCTTTAGCTTGGGATCATTAATTGCTACATGGGCTCAGGGCGTTATTTTAGGTGCTTTTATCCAAGGATTTGCTGTTAACGGAAGACTGTTTGTAGGTAGTTCTTGGGATTGTTTTACACCCTTTTCAATATTTACTGGGATAGCATTGGTTTTTGGATATGCTTTACTGGGTTCGGGATGGCTTATTTTAAAAACAGAAGGCGAATTGCAAATGATAGCACGTCGTCAAGGTCGTGTTTGTTTAATTGCGGTGTTAGTTGCCATAGCAGTTATTTCTGTTTGGACCCCTTTTGTGGATGCTGATATAAGACAACGCTGGTTTAGTTGGCCCAATTTGCTTTATTTTTCACCGATACCTTTAATTACAGTATTGGTCGCGGTCTATGAATGGCGTTTACTGAAAAAATCCAAGGATGTTATGCCTTTTTTTGGTGCCTTAGCTTTATTTTTGCTTGCTTATTTTGGATTAGTGGTGAGTTTATTTCCAATGATTGTACCGCATCATTTTACATTATGGCAGGCCGCCTCTTCTCCTGATACACAGCTCTTTCTGGCTATTGGCACTTTGTTTTTACTGCCCATTATTTTGATTTATACGGCTTGGTCTTATTGGGTATTTTGGGGAAAAGTCCGTAGTGACGTCAGTTATTAATGACAAATCTTATCTGTTTTATCTACTCGTTTTAACTGCATAAAATATTTCTTTCAGAAGAAATATTCATTTATGCTATATACTTAATCCTTTCAATGTAATTAAGACTTTATACTCGTTAATGAGTAATCACTATGGCAAAAAAACCGAAGCAGTTTGTTGATCCATATGCAGCGCGTGAAGCAGGTAAATATGAAAACCCGATTCCAAGTCGCGAGTACATTTTAGATTTCTTAAAAAAATGTGGCCACCTGGTTAAGCGTGATGAGCTGAATCAACGTTTAGGCTTAACCGATCCCGAGCGCCAAGAAGCGTTGCGACGACGTTTACGGGCGATGGAACGAGATGGACAAATTGTTTTAACGCGTCGTGAAGGTTATGGCTTACCCGATAAAATGAATTTAGTGCGCGGTCGGATTATTGGTCATCGTGATGGATTTGGCTTTTTAGTTCCCGAGAATGGCAGTGATGATCTGTATTTAAGTGCCAGGCAAATGCAGTTGGTATTTCATGGTGATAGAGTTTTAGCGCGCGTCATCGGAACCGATCGACGTAATCGACGCGAAGGCGTGATTGCTGAAGTGTTAGAACGTAATACACCCTCATTAGTGGGGCGGTTTTTTAAAGAAAAAGGTGTTGCGTTTGTTGTGCCATCGAATAACCGGATTACACAAGATATTTTAATTGGCGTAGATGATGAAAGTGCGGCGACGTCTGGACAGATCGTCGTCGTCGAAATAACTCGTTTTCCTAGTTTTCGCCAACAAGCGATTGGTCGCATTACTGAGATACTGGGCGAACACATGGCGCCGGGTTTAGAAATAGAAATAGCCATACGTAATTATAATCTGCCGCATGTCTGGCCCGATTCGGTCCAGGATGAAATTGTCGCTTTACAGGCCGGTGTGTTACCCAATGATGAACAAGACGACAGGATTGATTTAACTGACTTAGCGTTTGTCACCATAGATGGTGCGGACGCCAAGGATTTTGACGATGCGGTGTATTGTGAACGACAAAAAAAACAATGGCGTTTAGTGGTGGCGATTGCGGATGTCAGCTATTACATCAATCCACAAAGCGAATTAGACAAGGAAGCTGAAGCACGTGGAAATTCAGTTTATTTCCCCAATAGTGTGTTGCCAATGTTACCGGAAGTACTTTCGAATGAGCTGTGCTCACTAAAGCCTAAGGTCAATCGACTGTGTATGGTTTGCGATATGCTGATATCCAGTAAGGGAGAATTAAAGCGTTTTCAATTTTATCCGGCGTTGATCCATTCCAGGGCACGATTGATCTACAATGAGGTGGCGTCTTGGTTAGCGAATAATAAATGTCCTCCGGCCTATAAAAATTTATTACCGCATTTACAAAATTTACATAGTCTTTATCAATTGTTACGTCAAACACGCGAAGCACGCGGCGCGATTGATTTTGAGACCACTGAAACGCAAGTTATTTTTGGACCGAATCGAAAAATTAAACAGATCATTCCTACAGTACGTACGGTGGCGCATCGTATTATTGAAGAATGCATGTTGCTGGCGAATGTATCTGCCGCACATTTTTTATTGAAAGCTAAAATTCCGACGCTCTATCGTATTCATGCGGCCCCAGCGGTAGAGAAATTAGCGGATTTAAAAAGTTTTCTGGCTGAGTTAGGTCTGCGTTTTCCAAATAAAAAGCAAGTGACACCGGATGATTACTCGAGTTTATTAAGATTAATTGCCGACAGGCCGGATGCGCATTTGATCCAAACAGTGATGTTGCGGTCATTGAGTCAAGCAATCTATAGCCCAGAAAATATTGGTCATTTTGGTTTGGCATTCGATGCGTATGCGCATTTTACTTCACCGATACGTCGTTATCCGGACTTATTAGTACACCGAGCGATACGCCATGGTTTAGCAAAACGTAAACCAAAGAATTTTTTCTATGATAAGCTTACTATTTCTCGCTTGGGTGAACATTGTTCGACGACCGAAAGACGTGCCGATGAAGCGACACGAGAAGTATTGGATTGGTTGAAGTGTGAATATATGCGCGATCGCGTCGGTGAAACCTTTGATGGTATCATCACCAATGTAACCGGTTTTGGTTTGTTTGTTGAATTGAAAAATATTTATGTCGAAGGGTTAGTACATGTTACGGCCTTGCATAATGATTATTATCAATTTGATGTAAATCGTCATTGTTTGCAAGGTGAACGTACCGGAATAGTCTATCGTTTGGGTGATAGAATTCAGGTCAGAGTAGGGCGTGTCGATTTGGATCAACGTAAAATTGATTTTGAATTGATTGAGCCAGAGGTTAAAAAACCTTCAAGAAAATCGAAAAGATATAAAAAAAGAAAATAGCCTGTTCTTTATTTATTAAGTACAACTTGAGATTCAGCCGTTATAGAAGGATTAAGTGACCTAGGATGGTTGAAGAAAGGTGTAGTTTGTATCTGTGTTTTATCTAATAAGTGAATAGGACGTTGAATTTTCACTTGTTCTTTTTTTATATTAACCTGGACGTAACTGTTCATAATAACCGATAAACCTAAACCTAATGCCAAACCCAAAGGCGGTAGCAGCAGCGGTGACATAGGCGTTAGGCCTAAAGCGATTAAACTAATCATAGCACTTAAACCAATTAAAAGTCCTATCAAGATCGGAAATACCAAGAAATCTATCTGCATAGCTCGCCATTCATCAAGTTTAATCGGAATATAATCTGATTCATTTTGGTGAAATAACCAGCCTTTAAAATTTTTAGCTAATTTTTGTTGAAAGTGCTTAGACGCTTGTTCATTGGAAAAATTAAGTTGCATCGTGATAGGTAATAATTTTATCTGCAGTGGAAAGGTCTTTTCAATCGAAAAACAAATGCTAGTAGAGCCCTTAACAAGATTACTAATGTTATTATCTATTATATGTAAGTCAAAACAAAACTCGATAGCGTTGCTATCGTCTTTGGTGACCTGTAGTCCCGTTTTCTTTGCGCCAATTCCACTTAAGTTTGAACAGCGATAGTCAGTGGGCAGTAGTAGATGGTTGACGAGTGCTGACAAGCTGCCAGGGATCCAGACCGGCTCTACCAAACATAATATGATGAAGGATAAGATTTCTTTATTGTCAATGTGATAATTTTTTTCAAATGCTTCTTGTAGATCTTCTAAACTAATTTTTTTTAGTTCCAGCGCCATCTGTAAATTTTCTAGACTAATTTCTTTTTGTTGAATTACAGCGTATAGATCCTGTAAATTAATTCCTTTTTGTTCGATCGCCGAGTGCAGATCGTCTAAATTATTATTTTTTATTGCGAGCGCCGCCTGTAGTTTATCTAAAGAAATTTTTTTTAGTTCGAGTGCAGCATGCAGATCGTTTAAACGATTGCTTTCTAGCGCTAACCTTTCCTGCAAAAAATCAGTTATTGCATAGTCATCACCACGAGAAATATGGAATTCATTGCTTGCCGTAAATTCGAAAAATTCTTGCTTTTTTAATCTGGATATGTCTTTATGGGCCATTTTAAGGGTTTGCATAACAATTTTTTGAGCAGGAGATAGTAAAAACTTTAAAAATTTATACTTAAAAAAATCAAAATTTTCAATTTTTACTTCGAGTGCTAAGCTGGATGGCATGTTTAAGTCCTTTTTATCATTTTAGTGTGCTTTTAGTTCTGAATAGTAAAATTTTATCATGAATAATCGAGTTAAAAAAGAATTTATTTTTGGTTTTCATGCGATTAGCGCATTATTAAAATCACATCCAGAAAGAATATGTCAACTCTATCGACAAGAGGGTCGTGAGGATCAACGCATCCAAACGATTCTGCAATTGGCCGACACTCATGATATTCCCATCCAAACTTTATCGAAGCTTAAATGTGATGAATGGTCGAATGATGCGGTACATCAAGGCGTGTTAGCCGAGGTAAAAATTTCTAAACAATTAAGCGAGCGCGATTTATTTGCTTTATTGGAACAACGAATACTCGATGAAACGAGGCCGCCGTTTTTATTAGTGCTCGATGAAGTTCAGGATCCGCATAATTTAGGAGCCTGTTTACGTTCTGCGAATGCAGCGGGTGTCGATGCTGTTGTTATTCCACAGAATCGCTCGGTAAGTATGACACCTAGCGTGCGAAAAATTGCCGCAGGTGCGGCAGAAATGACACCACTTTTTATCGTCACTAATTTGGCCATAACCTTAGAGAAATTAAAAGGATTTGGGGTGTGGTGCTATGGTTTGGATCAATCAGGGTCGCAACTCATTTATGATACGACATTGACCGGTGCATTGGCATTGGTATTGGGTGCTGAAGGTAAAGGTTTGCGTCGTTTAACCAAAGAGCGTTGTGATGGTTTGATAGCTATTCCGATGGCAGGTAGCGTCAGCAGTTTAAATGTTTCTGTCGCTGCTGGGATATGTTTATTCGAAGCGGTTAGGCAAAGACAATAAAATCCAACTATGATAGTATCTGTTGCTCAGTGTTGCGGTAAAATAAAATACAACATTGCGTTGCTAACAGAGACTTAACCTTTATTTAAAATTGCAAGGAGACCTTGATATGTGTCGTAAATTTTTCCCAGCAATAGTGATAATTATTGCTGTACTAATGGCAATCGCTGCAAGTCTAGCTAAACCCGAGTCGGTCGATATGATTGTGATGGTTTCGCGCTTCTTCGATATTATGCTGCCAATTTTAGCGGTGGGCGCATTGATAAAATATTTATGCTGCCCTCGCTCACACAAAGGCTGCCATTGCGGTTGCGATCATTGTAAAATGTGTAACAAAAAATAAGTTGACTATTTTTTTTACCACTTCCAATCTGTCTTTGTTGAGTGAAAGACAAAAATTAGCGTTCTAACTCAAACTCCAATCCCGCGGCTAAAACCGCGGGATAATTCAAAAAGCTATTTAACAACATCGTCATGTTATGCAGCAGCTCGAACTAGATATCCATTATATGCAACAAGCATTAAACGCGGCAGAGCAGGCAGCATTGTGTGGCGAAGTACCGGTCGGTGCGGTATTGGTTCTGAATAAACAGATCATCTGTACAGCCTATAATCAAACACTCACTCACTGTGATCCTACCGCACATGCTGAAGTTCTTTTGTTACAACAAGGGGCTAAACAACTAAAAAATCATCGTTTATTAAATTCAACATTGTATGTTACGTTAGAACCTTGTTTAATGTGTGTTGGTGCGATGATCCAAGCCAGAGTTAAACGACTGGTGTTTGGCGCATATGATCCACGTTTTGGTGCAATAACAACACAACTGCATCGTTTAAAAGGTCTTAATCATAGGTTTGGTTTTACTGATGGAATATTAGCTGAAATCTGTGCAGAAAAATTACAGCAATTTTTTAAAAACAAACGTAAAACGCTTAATCTGCGTGACGCATGAAAAGTTAATTGCGTAATTTCAGCTCAGTGTTTGACGTATTTCTTTATAGTCTACATCCTATATAGTTTATGCTAATATAGCCATCAGCTACTGTTTAAAGTAGGAGGGGTGGCTGAGCGGTTGAAAGCAACGGTCTTGAAAACCGTCAAGGGGGCAACTCCTTCCAGGGTTCGAATCCCTGTCCCTCCGCCAAAAAAATGAAATTGACAAGAGGAGTTGGCGTTCCATGATTAACGTCGTTATCGTTGACGATCATGCCTTAGTGCGTTTAGGTATGAAGCGCTTGTTAGAGGATGTTCGTGATATTAATGTCATCGGTGAAGCCGAAAGTGGCGAAGCAGCTATTAATTTAGTGAAGGAAACCAAGCCTGATGTGGTGTTGATGGATCTAAAAATGCCTGGAATAGGTGGTTTAGATGCAACCCGACGTTTGATGCGTGTCAATCCTAAGCTTAAAATTATCGTCGTCACGGTGTTTAGTGAAGGACCTTTTCCGGATCGATTAGTGCGTGCGGGTGCAGCAGGATATATTACTAAAAATACCAATGCTGAAGAACTAATTACCGCAATTCGTAAAGTGGTTGCGGGTCAAATTTACATTACCTTAGAAATTGCACAAAAAATGGCCTTACGCCAGGTTTCTGATGCCTCGAAATCGCCTTTTGCACAGCTCTCTGAACGTGAATTACAAGTTATGTATATGGTGACACATGGCACTAAGGTCAATGGTATTGCCAAAAAGCTTTGTTTAAGCCCTAAAACAGTGAATACCTATCGCTATCGATTGTATGAAAAATTAGGCGTACATAACGATGTCGAATTAACGCATCTTGCTTTGCGTTATGGCTTATTGGAAGAAGAAGAAGGGTATGCCGATAAAACACCGGAAAATCCGGAGGAATAATCTTCCTCGGTTGTCTTTATAAGAATTAAATTTATCAAATCAAAAATTGACAAACTTATGTTAAAATTAGCTCAAATTAGAGAAAAAATTTGCTTGCTTTATCTTTTAAATTTTACAAACAATATTTTTTTCATAGACATTAAATTCGCTTAAATCTTTATCAGCGTGCGATTCAACAAATTTCTCTACATCATTAAAAAAAGTTATTCCCTTCTTATAACGGCTCAGTGCCTCTATGGCCTCTGCCTTTGATTTATTTTTATTAAAATCTGTACTTTTATTGATCGTAGATACAAGCTTCTCAAAATGAGTGTCTCTATTAATGTTATTTGCTGCTATTAATTTATCAGCCAATTTACGATACTTAGAGTCAAATTTTCTTCCGAAGCCATGTTCCTTAAGACGATTTGCCAAAAGAGAGGAAAGTTTTTTATGAAGGCAATAAAAATAAGCCTGAATTAATTCTGGGCCCTGTAGTTTACAGTCTTTTTCTTTTGTTTTATCGTGGGTTTGTTGAATTTCTTTAATTTTTTTTTCAAAATCCACAATGATGCTATCAGGTTCAATGCTTACTAGATTTCCTTGATCCTTTCTATCATCAAACTTTCTTTCTGCCTGAATAAAAGCTGCTTTCATTTTTTCCATATATTGCATATCTTGGTTAGCTTTTTCGATTGGCGAGAGTGAGCTCTTCACTGCTAAAGTTGCTTGCATTATCTTTTTCAATGTATGAGGCTGTAGCTCATTTAAGCAGAGTTTTGTTTCTCTACTTTCTGGAATATAATAGGTAATCAGCAGTGCTTCGTAATCCCCAAATTGAAGACAATCATATGTCTTCTTAACTTTTTCTCCATCCTCGTTCATAGCTACTTTTGTTGAAATGGCTAACTCTTCTTGAGAGGCATAATCAGAATCAACATCATTATTCGGATTTTCTCTTATTACAGGTTCTTCTATTTCTTTAGATGGCGACTGTTCCACAGACGCTAACTGTTCCAAAAGCTGAAAAAGAATCTCATCTTCTGAATGCTCTCCAGCTACACTAGACGTTGAGCAGTCAGGCTTATTTAAAGGCAAAGCACCCACTTGAACTCTCAGTTCTTCTAACCGATCCTCTGGTGGTATTTCTTTGTTTATTCCATTAATCCTTGCTATAAACTTAGCCTGACATGTTTTATAGCTAGCATCGTTTGTATCTATGATTTGAGCTTGTAAAGCATTCTGATATAGTTCTAAGTTATCTGCTTCTCTAGTAATATTTTCTTCAAAATCATTTTTTTCCTCAACCCATTTCACGCGTTCTGGTAACGCACTCATTCTTGGTTCGATCAACCGTTGACAAACACTCTTCGATATCTTCCCTCGTTTTCTTGCTTCTTGAATCAGCATAAATTGATGCTGAGGCGTTTGAAGTGACTTCTCAACAAAAAAAGGATTAGTTAATGCTGCTTCGATTTTCTCGAGTTGTTTGCATTCTAGAGAAATCGACATTTCACTTCGTAAACTGATAGATTCATTTGTCAGCTCATTTTTAGAGTCGCTCAGGTGTCCAAAGCTTGCATTTTTATTGGCTTGTGTTGCTTGTTTATCTGCTTTTTCCTTACGCGCTTGTTCTTGTAATGCTAAATTTCTTTCTCGATTCTCTGTTTCTTGCTTTAATTTGTCTATTTCCTGCTGAAGTTTTTCATTTTCTTCTTTTGTAGCTTTTATTTTTTTATCTAACTCATCATCAAGCATACCTTAACCCCTTCTTTTTATTTAAAAAAGATTTGTTTTATGATATAAATCATATTGCGCTGTACACGACCCTTTTGTTCCCATTTTTCCTGCTCAGATTGATACTTATTGTTTTGATATTAATTCTAAAAATAACTTAGGCAGTCTAAACGGTTTATCTTCTATAGCTGAGTGGTTTCTTTTCCAATTGTTTCCTTTGTTCTTTCTTACTCCTTTGTTTTACCTCCTTTTCCCTTAGCGCGGTTGCTTTCTCTCTCTCTCTTTCTATTTCAAGTGCTTTCTGATCTAGCGCCGCTTTATTTTTTTTTTCCATTTCTAATTCTTTTTTTAATTTATTTTGTTTTTCTTCTATTTCCCTTAATTCATTTTGCTTTTTTTCCCTTTCTAATTTTTCGTTTAATTCCGTTTGTTTTGCTTCTTCAAAGAATTTACTTTGACAAATTGGTAAATCAAGAGGTTTGTTTTGTAATTGAATCGATGAAGTGGCTACAGTCGATCTACTCTCTAGGATCAATTGCTTTTCTTCTTTTAAAATCAAAGTCTCAGAGTTAGGCGCTGATTTTTTTCTTATAGCACCCGTTTTTTCCCAGTCGAATCCCTCAGATTCAGATTTTTCATTTTTGGATGTACCAGGTTCTGCCTTAAGTTTATTAAGTAATTCCGATTTCTCCTTTTTTTCCATTTGAATTTCTTCGAGTTTTTCTTTATGTTTTAATATTTCTGAGTTCAGTAATTTCTCTTGAGAAGGATTATTTGGTAATTTTCCATACTTAACGATAATAGAGTTTATTAGTTCATTTTTCTTGTCATCTAGCTGAGAGATAGCTTTTGATACACTTGCTTCCTGGCCATACAGTTCTTGGTACAGTCGATTATCACTTTCTGTTTGCAGGGAATCATGTAAAGCTTTTAGTTGATCTAAGCTTAAATAGCTTAAAACATGCTCTGTAGATTGTACATCCAGCTGTACTCCTTGAACCGATAAAGTAACATGGGAAGCGATATCTTTTTTGTAAAAAGACGATGTTAATAATTTTTCTTTTATATCCGGCGCATAACAAGGAAACCTTGCTTCCAACGAAGGTAATAATTGTTTGGTCGTTTTAGTGTCTATTTCATAATTATTGTTTAATAAATCAAGGTATGTGTAGTCTGTGCCAGGAATCTTTTCTTCCTTTAATCCACGGATCTCATTCCAAGCCTTTTTACATGAATCGACTGCAAAAGAGTGCATTTTATCCGAAAAGTCAACATAATTCTCCAAATTAGCTTTTGGATTCTTTAAATGAATAGCTAAAACGTGGGCTGTTATGGATTCACTGCTTTGCTTTAATACCGCATCGAACTGGGAGTGCTTATTCCCCCATTTTAAATTTTTGCTATGTTCATATATTTGAAACTGTAGCGGTGTTTGAGAAGAACCATACTGCTCAAGCTTTATACTGAAATCAGCTTTTTTCTTTGCAAAACAAGCAATGATCGTTTTAGAATGTGCATGGTGCAAAGCTGAGGTAGTATTGCCATGTATTGTATAGGTAGTATCTATCTTTGCACCGGAGCTTATAAGTAGATTGAACATCTTTTCAGACTGAACGACAAATAAAGGGGGAAAGTAAGGATCTTGAATACGAATCTCACCATTGTTAGGATCGACATTAGGTTTCTCTAATAACTCCTTGGCCCTAGCTAGGTTATTTTCATTCGGATGATCTATTTTACAAATATTTGATAATTCTTTTTCAAATTTGATCTTTTCTTCATATTCTCTTCTTGCATCTTGCCAATCCATAATTTTACTCCACTAATTTTAAAAAAATATATTTATAACATTTGACTCTCTCTCTCTATCTTAAAATCATTTGCCTTTCTGTTCGAAATAACAATTTACTATTTAAATATACATTAGAAACCTTAAAAAATTATTAAGGCTATTCATTAAGACATAAGGCAAACGCATCTTAAAAGTTGAAAAAATAAAAGATAAATTAATACGAAATATTTTATTAGAATAAGAAGGAGTTGTTTATGAAAAAAAACGTCATGCGCCATCAGCCTATATTTCGCAAATTAAAGTCCTGCGCTTTATGAGAAACTAGCGCTGCCACTTTTGATATTTTAACTGCATCAGCGCTGATGAAATTTTCTAAGGCTTAGATTTAAGCAGTAAAGGGGATGTTTCCGAATTGTTTTGCTGATCTTGATTGTTTGAATTAATTGAACAAAATAATCTTGCTGGAGCTTGTCGGCTGCTAATATCCAAATTATTCGCTAACGCGATAGTTGGTGATTGAGAATGTGTTGATATTGCCGCTAGATTAGCAGGAAAGAATTGATTTGGTTTTTGGCTGTTGATCCCTAATGTTTTTGCTTTATTTAAATCGGCTTGATATTGGCTCACCAAGCTAATATTTTCTCGATTATGTCCTTCAGATACCAGTTGTGCTACCAAATTTTCCAGTAAGCCCTCAGTTTTGAAAATTCCATTGTCATAGGAAGTCATTAATCTAAATTTTTCGTAAATCTGAAAGTGGCATTCTCCAGAGGTTTGTTTTTGCCAGTCCCAGGTTTTTCCTGTAGCACTATCAATGTCGTGTTTAATTTTTTGAATATTGAGTTCATTGGTGTTTGAAATTAAATTTACCCCTTGAATTTTTTCTATTAAATAGTTAAGACGTTGGTTGGATTGGGCATCCCATACAATCAATGAATTCCACGTATTTTTTAATAACTCTGTACTTTCTGCAGGAGGAAGAAAGTTAAAAATTTCTTGTAATTTATTGATAAAACCTTTGCTATCAATTTTCCCAAGCTTGTAATCATTAATTGGGCCGATCAGTTTGAGATAGTGGTAGCTTACCCAAAGCTTGCTATACCATTTGTAATGCAGCCAATTTTGCGCATATTGATAATGTAAATCGGCAAAATTATCGAGTACTGTCGCGATGGGCGCGAGCTCATGGATAGTGGATAGATTGAGAATATAAACTATATTGTCTGGATTAGTAGCTTGGGTTGGATTGATTTTGTTAGGTAGCATAAGCTTGGGTTTCCTGATGAGGTTTTAAGTGTTAGGGATGGGTTGATAGGGGAATGTATTCTGTGGACCTAGGAGGTGGTTCAATGGAGAGCCGAGCCGCTATGGGTCGCATCGCATCGCTGGCAAAGTTTCGTAACTCACAATAAAAATTGTCTTTTGAAATAATTTCATGGGTTAATTTTTTTGTGACGGCATTGGTATTTTTATAAGGATTGATGAGTAATATATCTTGTTTAGTTTTGCCTTGCTTAGTTAAATAAGCTGATAACTGTGTGAGTAAGCCGGAAGTTGCTTGAGATGGGGTGAACAGTTTAGTCAAAATACCCGATGGTTGCTCTATTAAGGCTTGATAAAAATAAGAAAGACAAAAATAGACGCTGCCGATTTGGGAACTATCAATGATAGGAAGTGGTAAAGCGCCAACTGGGTTAGGTAAGTTTTCCACCCATGAAAATTTATCGTCTGAATATTTTTTAAAAAGATCGAGGACTTTTTGAGCATGTAATTCATTGGTATTCCCAATAAAATAAATCGATTTACCTTGCTCTGTCAGCTTGATGAGTTCATTGAATACATCGAGTAATTCTTTATCAAATTCAAGTAAAGAATTCCAAGCTGCTTCAATATCGGCGGTCTCACGTTTAGTTAATTTATTGTTAGGTAAATTGTTTAAAAAACTTAATAATTCTGAAATAAATTCGTGTTTGCTTTTTTTTCCCAGATTAAAATCTGCCACAAATTGCGAGGCCAGAACTTTTTTCAGTAAATCTTCACAAAATTCATTATGTTCTTGTAATTCTTCTTCGAGAGCTAATAGGTCTTCAAAATATTTACCGGATAAATTAGCTAATTTTTCTCCAGCTATTTTTTTATTAAAACCTATGAACGAAGCTAAAGGGACTAGTAAAATATTTTTTTGTTCTATAAAATACGGCATAAAATAACCTCTCATCATAATTTTATCTTACTTTTTTTTTAATCAATTGACAAGAAATAGGTTATTTATTTTTTAGCAAGGTAATAAAATTTAAATTTTCAGTGGACTTTTCGGTTTAAAATTAATCAAAAGATGGGGTGATAATTGGCCAAGAAATCAGCTGTAAACTTTTACCATTTCGCATAAGTTTAACCTATAGACTATGCTTCTTTTGCTTAAAGTCAAAAAGATCGATAGTTTAGCCGCTGACATGAGCTGTTTGGGCAATAATCGGTCTGCAATATCGCATTTACATAAGGAGATTTTTTCAGATGTCTTTATTAAAACCAGTCACATTATTTTTATTCGTTGTTTTTTCGGTGAGTCCCGTTTGGGCGCAGGATACTGATTGCTGTGCCCAATTACGACAGGAAGTGCAAATGATTAAAGATCAACTTAAAAGTCAACAAAACCAACAAGTTAATGCTTCTAAGGAGCTGAATCAACAACAGGCTACGACCAAAACCGGTTTTAAAGGTGTGGGCGTTTTAGTGGATGCTTTGGCGACACAGTTTCCTAATTTACCGGCATTAAAAACAGTTAAACAAATCTTTGATAACTTAAATAAATAAAATATACTCATGCATCTCAAGATGTGCACGCGCATCTTGAGATGGCTACTTCTTTTTACTGGGTGATTTCTGTGGCGGTGGGTGCGAGTGATGAGCGATTAAAACAGCAACTTGCTTTTATCAGTCAAAGTGCGGGTGTTTATTTATTTTTAAATGCCAATCATCAAGTATTGTATGTCGGAAAAGCGCGCCATCTGAAAAAACGTGTTAGTAGCTATTTCCGTGGCCAGCAAAGTAGTCGTGTTACGCTGATGATGCGGCAGGTGACAGCCATCGAAACCACTAGTACCGAAACCGAAAACCAAGCCTTACTGCTAGAAAGTAATCTCATTAAGCAATTGAAGCCGCGTTATAATATTTTATTACGCGATGATAAAAGTTATCCGTACATTATTTTAAGCAAACATCAAAGTTACCCGCGCTTAGCATTTTATCGCGGTGCACGCGTTAAAGATTACCGCTATTTTGGGCCATTTCCAAGCATCTTAGCGGTTAGAGAAACTTTAAATCTATTACAAAAACTTTTTAGAATTCGTTCATGTAAAGATAGTTTTTTTCGTAATCGGACCAGGCCCTGTTTACAATACCAAATTAAACGCTGTACGGGTCCTTGTGTGGGGCTTATTACACCAGAGAATTATCAGCGAGATGTGGCAAATACCATTTTATTTTTACAGGGCAAAAATCAGACCGTTATCGATGATATTGCTACGCAAATGGATAAGGCGGCGCAGGAGCTCGATTATGAGACGGCAGCACGCTTACGTGATCAAATTGCCGCTTTGCGTGAAATTCAACAAAAACAGGTTATTACCACGGGTCTGGGGAATCTTGATATTATTGGCTTAGCTCAACAAGGGACACATTATGTATTCTATGTGTTGAATGTACGCCATGGAAGATTACTTGGCGGCAAAGCGTATTTCCCCGATGTTCCACCTAAGTATACTGTTGCCGAAGTGTTATCTGCTTTTATGGGTCAATTCTATTTACAAACAGAAATTTCTCACAGTATTCCTGAACAGATTATCACGCCCTTAAAAGTGCCTGAAGAAACGTGGTTAATGGCAAGCTTAACGGAACGTTCAGGACATAAAGTTAAATTGTTAAACAAACCCAGCGGAGAAAAGAAGCATTGGTTAACACTGGCGCATGAAAATGCACATCACGCATTAATAGCCCATCTTTCCGATAAATTGGCTTTTTATAAGCAACTCGAATGTTTACAAACTGCATTGCAGTTGGATAATTTGCCGCAGCGCCTAGAATGCTTTGATATCAGTCACACGCAAGGCGAAGCGACGGTTGCATCGTGCGTGGTATTTGATGAGCAAGGTCCACGAAAAATGGATTATCGACGTTTTAATATAGAAGATATTGTTCCTGGTGATGATTATGCAGCAATGCGCCAAGCGGTAATGCGTCGCTATAAACATTTGAAAAATGAAGAAGAAAATTTACCGGATATTTTGCTGATAGATGGTGGTAAAGGGCAACTCAAGCAAGTGGAACAAGTTTTAGAAGAATTACAGATTAGTGGCATCCTTATTATAGGGGTAGCGAAAGGTCCTGGCCGACAATCCGGTCTTGAAACCTTATATTTTTCCACTCGGGCACAACCCATGACATTGCCGTCGGATTCTTTGGCATTGCATGCTATTTTAACCCTACGTGACGAAGCCCATCGTTTTGCTATTACGGGTCACCGTGGTCGACGCGCCAAAAAAAGACGGACCTCTGTATTGGAAGATATTCCAGGTATAGGCGCGAAACGGCGGCGTGAATTATTACGTCAGTTTGGTGGATTACAAGCCTTACAAAACGCCAGTGCTAATGACCTGGCTAAAGTTCCTGGTATTAGTAAACGTTTAGCTGAGCAGATTTATTTAGCTTTAAAAGCATAAACTAACCGGTTACACTAAATAGATTAAACATTTGATTTCTGCTGATGACTGGTATACACCCTATGGGTATTCCTAATATATTAACCTTTCTACGTATTATTTTAATTCCGGTTTTTATTTTATTATTTTATTTACCGTTTCGAGGTAGTCATATATTGGCAGCGATCATTTTTATTTTTGCTGCAATGACAGATTGGTTAGATGGCTATTTAGCACGAAGCTGGGATCAAGTTTCTAAATTAGGCACATTTCTAGATCCGGTTGCCGATAAATTAATTGTTGTAACGGCGTTGATCTTATTAGTCGGTGATAGCGCCTTACCTTATTTAGCTATTCCTGCTATCGTTATTATTTCTCGTGAAATTATGGTGTCCGCATTACGTGAATGGATGGCAGAAATTGGTAAGCGAAAGCAGTTGGCAGTCACTATGCTAGGAAAAATAAAAACGACACTACAAATGTTAGCGATCATTTTATTATTACTTTATAAACCGGGTGCTTGGATAGGGTTTGCTTTGTTGGGTTATGTATTACTTTATCTTGCAGTTTTTTTAACGCTGTGGAGTATGTGCTTATATTTAAAAGCAGCTTGGCATGATTTATCATCTTGACAGCATTTTTCTTGCAGTTACAATATCAGCGTTTTGCGGGAATAGCTCAGTTGGTAGAGCGCAACCTTGCCAAGGTTGAGGTCGCGAGTTCGAGCCTCGTTTCCCGCTCCAAAGTTTTTATTACAGATCTAGAGGCTGAAGTATTTTTGTAAAGTTCGAGGCGGATGATTGATGAGGAGCGGAATGTACTGGAAAGTACATGAGCACCGGAAACGAGCATCCAACAAAGAAATTGACAAAAAGACAAAATTTTGATTTTTTTATTGATTAGACTTAACAAATCAATAGAGGCTGAAGTATTTTTGTAAAGTTCGAGGCGGATGATTGATGAGGAGCGGAATGTACTGGAAAGTACATGAGCACCGGAAACGAGCATCCAACAAAGAAATTGACAAAAAGACAAAGCCATTAAGTAAAGAGATTGGCTGGGTGGCAGAGTGGTCATGCAGCGGCCTGCAAAGCCGCGTACGTCGGTTCGATTCCGGCCCTAGCCTCCAGTTAGAGAGCAGCAAAAGAAAGATAATTATTATATTGCCCGGGTGGCGAAATTGGTAGACGCAAGGGACTTAAAATCCCTCGGTGGTAACACTGTGCCGGTTCGAGTCCGGCCCCGGGCACCAGATTAAATTTATATATCGCTATTAAAAAGAACTCCAATGACATTTTTAGTGACTGAAAAATGTATTCGTTGTAAATATACCGACTGTGTTGAAGTGTGTCCTGTCGATTGTTTTTACGAAGGCCCGAATATGTTGGTTATACATCCTGACGAATGTATTGATTGCGGTCTGTGTGAGCCAGAATGTCCAGTGAACGCTATTTACGTCGAAGATGATCTGCCGGAAAAATATAAAGAATTTTTAGCATTGAATAAAGAACTTGCGCAAAAATGGCCAAATATCTCACACCGCAAAGATCCTCCTCCCGATGCCGATGAATGGAAGGATAAAGAAGATAAATTACAGTATCTTAAAAAGTAATCATGTCGATGGATATTGTTATTTAATACTATTTACTAATAAATCTAATAAAATAAATAAGCATAACCCGAATTTTTTATGGATGAAAATAAAAAGAAATTAGCTGCTTGGATGTCAGAGGTACAACCCGCCGGCAATGACCTATTGGAATTAGTTCAGAAAAATAAACAAATCCCTTGTTTTTTAAATGATTTGATGCCTAAGGATAAGGAATTGCTCCGCTTAAAAGAAGCAATAAGCCAAGGGAACTTTCAGGTCTCTATTTGGAATAACCCCCAGTGTCATTTATATCTGATTTATCTCATCCAAAAGAAAGTGATTCCGTTTTGGCAAGGAATTACTGCCTATGTGTACTTGATTGCGAAAATGCAATATACCAAGCAACAAAGATTGCGCCCTGAAGATGAGGATGTCAAATTAAACTACCGGGTTAATGTTATCCCTTTAGTTGAAGCGGGGAAACTCAGCGAGTTGGGTGGTCAGTATTTGTTTGGTGTGATCCATGCTTTAGAAAAATTAAAGATTTATTTTAATTTAAGTGAATTAATGGCGTACGTGTTAGCGCTTCCGTCTATCGAGCAGTGGTTAATCAAAACAGAATTTAATCACCACCTGATGCCGCAAGAGATTCGAAATGATTCAAATCGTTTAGTTTGGATATTATTAGAGAATTTACCCTTGGTACAAAAAATATCGGGTGGATCGTATGACGATTTGACCACGCAATATTTAGTGCCTTCTTCATCACTGATTAATTATTTTTTTCAGGGAATGGGCGAACAGCCGATGCAGATGCGTCCGGTATTAGGCAACCCAGGTTTAAAAACTTTATACCAATGGCATCAAGAAGATTTTCATCCGGTGTCCTTATATTCTCCAGAAATTCTATCCAATCCTAAAGATGCAGATGGTTATCGGTGTGGTCCCTTCGGTTTATGGTTACATGATCTCGGACATACTTTTTGGGCCAATTTGTTATCAAAATCACAACGTGAATATATTTTTAGGACGTATATTCCTGCGTTACGTCACTTAGGTAAGATAGCTAAAGCGTTTAATGATGATTCGAGCATAGAAATGCTTAAAGAAATTGAAATAAGAGCCTATGATTTTGACTTAACCGCTATTTCTGATTATGCTAATCAAGAAACTCGTTTTGATACTTATCTGGCACATACGATAGGTAAAAACCCAGTGTATAAGAGCTGCTTATATCTAGGAGCCTATGAATTCGAGACAATAGGTCGAGCTGAGGGCGATACGCTGTATTTTCTAGTTCATTACGCGATGTATTCCGCTGAAACACCAGAAATCTATAAAGAAATTTATCAAATCTTAATCCGCTTTATCAGCACGGGAAAAAGTTATAGAGACCAACGTATCGTTAATGCATTGCGAACATTAGCCAAGAATGCCGCAACGGATCCAGAGAATTTATTTGCTCATGGCCGGCCTCTTTGGAAGAGCGATCGAAGGGATTGGTTCACGCTGATAAATTCAAACCCAGTCAGCGAAGAACTTTGGTGGGAAATAACCCGAGATGTGGATCGGGCCCAAGAACTATTATATTTGATCGAACAAGGGCTGATGTTTTTTCATCCCTATTTACCGATGACCGATCCAAAAAGACGCGAACTACTCAATTACTTAGACAAAGACAATCAGGTAACATGGGGTACAGAAAGTAGCCAAGTACCATTGGGCAATGGTACTATCGAATCCACGTGTCAGTCCCAGTTTTTTAGATTCAACTCACCACAGAATCTACAAGCAGTGCCATCAGAAGAAGATGTTGCCGAGTTGAGGCAACCCAAACAAAACTCAGATTTTTCAATTGCAAAGCGTTTATAAACTATAATTAAAATGAAATCCATCACATTGTTAGCAATTGATACCTGTACCGAAGCTTGCTCGGCGGCCTTGATGCATCATGGGCAGATTTCAGAACGTTATCAATGTGTGCCGCGCGCACATTCACAATTGATTTTGCCGATGATGCAGTCTTTGCTAGATGAAGCAGGACTCAAACTAAGCGATTTAAATGCCTTGGCCTTTACACGCGGCCCGGGTAGTTTTACTGGAATTCGGATTGCGACGAGTATTATTCAAGCCAGTGCCTTTGCCGCTGATTTGCCGGTCGTGCTAGTGTCAAGTTTACAGTGCTTAGCTCAAGGTGCTTACCGAGAATTGCAAACTGAACAGGTGTTCACAGCTATCGATGCGCGTTTACAGGAGGTTTTTTCGGCCCCTTATCATCTGCAAAAAGAAACTGGCATCATGCAAGCTTTGAGTTCTGAACAATTAGTGTTGCCACAACAGTGTGTAGCGACCGGCTTAAGCCATTTTGTCGGCGTCGGTAGTGGTTGGGATCAGCATCATGCATTATTCGAAAAGCAATTCAAGAATCGGTTGCAGCGATGGCTTCCAAAACGCTATCCTAGGGCCTACGATGCGGCTGTAATTGCTGCCTGTGCGTATCAACGAGGTGAAACGGTTGAGGCTAGCGAAGCCTTGCCTACTTATTTAAGAGAAACAGTCGCGTTACGACGAGGTTGAGATGGATAAATATTTACTCAGTATTCTTGTTTGCCCATTATGCAAAGCGAGCTTGGTCTATGAAAAAACGGCTCAAGAACTTATTTGTCGTTTTGATCGTTTGGCTTATCCTATTCGAGATGAGATTCCTATTATGTTAGAGTCGGAAGCAAGAAGAATATCGTTAGAAGAATATGATCGTTTGAGTTAATAGATTATCCAATCATTTGAAGAGCGGATTAAGGTTACCATGTCATGATAGAGGATTTGCAACAAATTATTGAGCAAGCCACAAAATTGATTGCTGAAGTGAAATGTTCGTATGATTTAGAGCAATTACGCAGTACGCTTTTAGGTAAAAAAAGTGTATTTAATGATTATCTAAAAAAATTAGCCCAATTACCTGCCGCAGAGAAACCTAAATTAGGACAGGCGGTTAATCAAGCCAAGCAACAGATAGAAGGTCTGCTGAAAGCACAGAATGAGTTATTAATTAATCAAGAAATCAACGCGCAATTGGCGCGCGAAAAAGTCGATATCACCTTAGCGGGTCGTGGCCAGCCTATCGGCAGTTTACATCCCGTGACGCGCACCCGTGAACGTATTGAACATTTTTTTACGAGTGTTGGCTATACAGTGGAGAGAGGCCCTGAAATTGAAGATGATTATCATAATTTTGAGGCATTGAATATTCCCAGTAATCATCCTGCACGCGCTTTACATGACACGTTTTATTTTGCGGATGGCTTACTCTTGCGTACACATACTTCAACGGTGCAAATACGTGCCATGCAAAATGCTAAACCGCCCATAAAAATCATTGCACCGGGTCGTGTCTATCGCTGTGATTCGGATGTCACGCATACACCGATGTTTCATCAAGTCGAAGGATTATTAATCGACGAATCGGCTAATTTTTCTGAACTCAAAGGGTTATTAACTCAATTTTTACAACAATTTTTTGAAAAAAACGATTTAGCGATTCGTTTTCGTGCGGCTTATTTTCCTTTCACTGAACCTTCGGCTGAAGTCGACATCCAATGTGTGATGTGCGAAGGTCTTGGCTGTCGTGTGTGCAGTCAAACCGGATGGTTAGAAATATTAGGTTGCGGTATGGTTCATCCGAATGTGTTAGAAAAAGCAGGTTTAGCGCCGGATAAATATCAAGGTTATGCGTTTGGTATGGGCATCGATCGTTTAGCGTTATTGCGTTACCGAATTCCAGATTTGCGTTTGATGTTTGAAAATGATTGTCGTTTTTTAGAGCAATTTTAAGATGAAATTGAGTGAACAATGGTTACGTGAATGGATTAATCCTGACTTAAGTGTTAAACAATTGGCAGAACAGCTCACCAATGCAGGTTTAGAAGTGGCTGCAGTGCATTCTGTTGCGGGTCCTTTTAATAACGTAGTCGTCGGTGAGGTGTTAAGCGCCGTACCACATCCGGATGCATCGCGTTTACAGGTATGCGAAGTGGCTACCGGCGCTGATCAAACATTACAGATAGTTTGTGGCGCCAAAAATTGTCGAGCGGGTTTAAAAGTGGCTGTTGCACGAGTGGGTGCGCAATTATCGCACGATGTAACTATTAATGAAACCAAGTTACGTGGTGTCGCTTCGCAGGGGATGCTATGTTCCAGCAGTGAATTAGGGTTGACTGAAATACCTTTAGAAGCGGGGATTTTGGAATTACCGAACGATGCCCCACTCGGTAAAGATATCGTTAAGTATTTACAATTAAATGATTACTGTTTGGATATCCATTTGACACCTAACCGTGGCGACTGCTTAAGTGTCAAAGGCTTGGCACGTGATATTGCTGCGATAACGCAACAAACTATGATTCAGCCACCCGTCATGGAGCAACCTGTTGTTATAAAAGATAAAATGAATATTCATGTCGCAGAAGCTGAAGCCTGTCCATATTATGCTGGGCGGATTATCCGTAACATTGACACGCAAGCCAAAACACCTTTATGGATGCAAGAGCGTTTACGTCGTAGTGGTGTGCGTAGTATTCATCCAGTGGTGGATGTGACGAATTATGTGATGTTAGAACTGGGTCAACCATTACATGCCTTTGATTTAAATCAGCTACAAAGTGACGTGAGCGTACGTTATGCACATTCCAAAGAGCAAATAAGCTTATTAGACGGAAAAAACGTTGTTTTGGATCACAATACCTTAGTGATAGCCGATAAAAACCAAGTACTCGCAATCGCGGGTGTGATGGGGGGTGTTCATTCTGCTGTAACGGAACAAACAAACGATATTTTTTTGGAAAGTGCTTTTTTTACTCCAGCGAGTTTGGCTGGACGTGCCAGGCAGTATGGTTTGAATAGCGATTCCGCCTATCGTTTTGAGCGCGGTGTTGATCCCGCTATGACTATATCGGCTTTAGAGCGAGCGACACAATTAATTACGGAGAGTGTCGGTGGTCACGCAGGCCCCATCACGCAAAGTCAAGTGCCGACTAAACCTGTGTCTAGCATAAAATTTCATCCAGCGAATTTAAAAAAATTGTTAGGTTTTTCTTTGAGCGAAAAAAAAATAATCGCTATTTTTACCAGCTTAGGCATCAAAGTTCAGCATGCTGATGCAAAAGTATGGCAGCTCACACCACCGACCTGGCGTTTTGATCTATCATTAGAAGCGGATTTCATCGAAGAGTTAGCGCGGATTCATGGTTATCAACATATTCCAGCGACATTGCCAAATAGTCCTTTCATGTTTTCACCTCAACCAGAAACACAACTTTCGTTAACTCGAGTACAGGATTTACTCATCGACCGCGGTTATCACGAAGCCATCAATTATAGTTTTACTGCACCTAAATTACAGCAAACGATAGCCCCTCATTTAAAATCCTTACGCTTGCTGAATCCGATATCGAGTGAGCTGTCGGTGATGCGTACCAGTTTGTGGCCAGGTTTATTGAATGCCTTGCGCTATAATCAACAACGGCAGCAATTGAGTTGTCGTTTATTTGAAACCGGTGTTTGTTTTCATCATCACCTGGGAAAACTTGAACAGAAAGAATATTTAGCAGCCGTTGCCAGTGGTCATAGTTTACCGGAACAATGGGGTGTCGCTAACACACCCTTAGATTTTTTTACAATGAAATCTCACCTGGAAGCCTTATTAAGTTTAACCGGTAAAACCGATATTCAGTTTATGCCGGGAACTCATCCGGCATTACACCCCGGACTTTCCACTAATCTACAGCGGGCAGATAAGGTCATTGGTTATTTTGGTGCTTTGCATCCGAAAATAATCACCGAATGTGATTTAATCGGCCCTATTTATTGTTTTGAATTAGAAACTTCCGCGATTAGTGAAAAACACCTGCCACAATTTAAACCTTATTCTAAATTTCCTATGGTACGGCGGGATATTTCTTTTTGGGTGGATAAACAATATCCTGCACAAACTATTTTAGATGCGGTGACGCATCAGGGTGGAGAGTATCTCTATCGATCCTTTTTGTTTGATGTTTATTTAGCAAAGCAAGAACCACAAAAGCGTAGTTTAGCCTTAGCCTTATGCTGGCAGCATCCGACACGGACCTTAATTGATGCTGAAGTGGATGACTTAATGCAAAAAATAATAGACAATCTTAAACAGAGTTTTACTATTCAATTACGGGAATAGGGTACTATGAATCCAGTGTTAACTAAAGCAGATTTAATTACTAGCTTAAGACAACAAGAACCGAGTCTCAGTCGTCCTTTAGCCACAAAACTGGCGGATGCTTTTTTTGAAGAGATCGTATTAGCCTTGGAAAAAGGAGAGTCGGTTAAAATCTCTGGCTTAGGTAGTTTTCGCAGGCGTAAAAAAAAGCAACGTCCTGGCCGAAACCCAAAAACGGGCGTGACAACGATCGTAAGTTCTCGGAATGTCGTGTTATTTCAAGCGAGTCAGAAATTAAAATTACAATTAAAGAACCAAAAAAACTAATTCTTTTCTTTCTGTTAGAAAGTGTAATGTAGACTCACAGCAATTGGATTTTTGACAAGGCGTCGCAAAAACGAAGTAACCGAGTGTATGTAGTATCCATGAGGATTGCAAGCTCCGCGGCAACGCAGTCAATGTCAAGTGCGAAGACTATAGTTGCGAGTTTTTTATCAGGGCATTACAATGTTGCATTTTTCGGGGCGTAGCGCAGCCTGGTAGCGCACCTGCATGGGGTGTAGGTGGTCGCTGGTTCAAATCCAGTCGCCCCGACCACATCATCTAATCTATTCCTAATTTCAAATGCGAAGCGTATAATTTATTTACCTAAAATCAGGAGAGATAGGACATGGCAATTTATGTAAATATCTTAGTAGCAATCGATTTACATCCTACTTGTGATGAAATTATCTTGAAGCGAGCGCATGCTTTAGTCAAAGGCGGGCATGGTAAATTATCGGTTATTCATGCGGTTGAACACATTAATGCCTACGGTGTGGCTCAAGCTTATCCAGCTGTTATTGATTTAGAAGGCGAAATGCTTGCTGAAGCCCAAAAGCAATTAGCCGAGTTGTCGAACAAATTTGATATCCCCGCTAAGCATCAATTTGTTGAAGTCGGATCACCTAAAGTGGTAATACTTGATAAAATGAAACAATTAAAAGCCGATTTAATTATTATTGGGAGCCATGGTCGACATGGTATCGGTGTGTTATTTGGTTCCACCGCCAGCGCCGTGATCCATCATTTGTCTTGTGATGCCTTAGTGGTAAAGATCCCTGAACTTAAAGCCTAAGCTTTGAAAATACAAAATTTTTTCACACGCTTAAAAAATGATTAAAAAAACATACCCTATCATCAACGACAAAATCTTTGTTAACGATAGGTATCGTTGAAAAATATCTTTTAAAAAGTAGATCGAATTTTTTTTGGTGATGATTTTTGTTTGGAATCAGAAACAGGTAGAGGAAGCTTAAAAAGCAAAGCATCTGAAAGCATAGTTTTCGGTATTTCGAGCGAGGAATTTTCAAACAAAACTTTTTTGAGGCCTTCTTTTTCATTGTTTGAAAACTCGGTACGGGCCATGGCTATATCGAAAGGTGTTTCCTGTGCATTATTTTTTATGCATAGCAGTGTCCTAATATCAGGAACGTTTTTTATCAGGCAATTCAATGTAGATAGATCCTCATTTTCTGACGCAGCTAAATGGGCCGCTGTATCACCTTTTATATTCTTCGCATGCGCATCAGCGCCGTTGTCTAGAAGTAGTTTTACTATTTTAGTGTAATTATGAATTGCTGCCGAATGCAATGGAGTCCAGCCATTTGTGTTAGGTATAATTTTGGCGCCATGATCTAACAAAATTTCTACTATGTCTGTTAGCTGACAAGTCACTGCCTCATGCAGTGCTGTAAAGCCATCTTGCATAGGTTGATCAATATCAATTGTATAATTTTTTAATAAAAAAGTAATAATTTCTTTTCGATCGTTTATTTCTTCATTGTTTTGATCACTCGCAAGCCAATTCAACAACGTTGAACCTAAATCATCGGTAATTTTTAAGAATTTGGGTTTTTCTTTTAAAATATCTTTTATGCGATTAAAATCCGTTTTTCTGATGGCTTTTTTCAAATCATCCAGTGTCAGCATGCTTTCTCCGAAATTTTTTAAATAAACACGATTATATCGTTTTAAAATTAAAAAACATATTAACAAAAAATCTTTATTTGGAATATTTATTATAAGACCCAGAGCTTAAAGAGTCGCCCTGAGGTTTCCAAAAATTTGTTTATCTTAAATTTTTGAGCTACAGTAAGGGGGTATTGCTGTCAAATGAGCCAAAAATAAGACGTTTAGTGTGCTACCTGAGTTTCACTTGCTTAAATAAAGGAGTATTTATGTTCAAAAATCCGAGCGTTTTAGACTGGATTGCACTTGTTATCTTATTTATCGGTGGTTTGAACTGGGGCTTAGTCGGTTTATTCCACTTCGATTTAATTACTGGCATTTTTGGAGATTACAGTCCGATTGCTAGAATTATTTATATTATCATTGGTTTGTGTGCTATTTATGTACTGGTACGTGCAATAAGTTGTTGCAAAAAGAATATTTCAGTACCTTAAATTCTATTCGGCTCATCAAAAACCTCCCGTCTTGTACGGGGGGATACTATTTTTTATTAAACCCACATAAAGTTTATCCCATAACCAAATTACGATATTAACAAGTAATGGTTAAATAGCTTAATTGATGTACAATGTCATCAACGACAATAAAAAAGGATCAATGTTATGCTAAGTTTTGAAAAAGTAATTACCCAAAGCTTTTTTCCTCCAGTCTCTAATGCTGAAATTCGAAATCTACTTAATAAGTTTACGCTTAATCCAGAAGGAAAGGATGGAAAAGGATTGAATCACACCCTTTATGGAGATCCAAATGGAGGGGCTCATATGTGTCTCAATGATGAAAATTTAAAGATTAAAATTGAAGAGCTTGAAGAAAAACACTCAAGAGTAAAAAATGATCAAGGGAAAGGAATAAAATATTTAAATACGCTTAAAGAAGAACTTAATAAATTAGATGTAAATTCAGCTGGTTATGCAGAAAAAGAAAAAAGATATAATGAAGAACTTGAAAAATTTGAAAAAAAAGACAAATGTAGAGTTAAGGCTAGGGTAAAAGATGAAATTCGACAAATAAAAACTAGAAGCGACCAAATTATTAAGAATAAAGAAAATGGCCAAGAAAATATGCATAATTTTTTCCCCCCAGAATGGGGTCCATTAGAAATAAAAGATGTCATTACGGATATCCTTAAGGATAAAAAATCAACGATAACAAAGATTCTAACGCCTGAGATGGGAGAAGAAGAAAAGGCGGCTAGAAGTTCAGGATCTCGTGAGATGCGTGTGCATGGACCATCGTGGGAGGTAAAAGGCAAATATAATGGTCTACATATAGGCTACTATAATGAGATATCAATGAGAGTTATAATAGCTATGGACTCCGATAGTCAAGCAATGAAATTAATATCGGCCTATCCTGAAAATAGGGTTGAAAAAAAACAAGCTTTACCACGAACTTTGGGCTTATCTAATTAAATTAGCAGTTAATTCGACTTTTTCTATTTTTTCAAAGCGCGAAGTAATTTTATCGGCTGAAGTTTTTGCGTCTTGAATATCGGTATAGGCTTGCTGAATATGACGGGACAAATCATCCATCCGTTTTTGGAAACGCGAAAAATCTTTGGCTAAGATATTTAAATGCTGCTGTATCAAATGGATTTGTTCGCGTGTCGCTGCATCTTTTAAAATAGCGCTCGTGGTAGTGAGTACGGCCATTATCGTGGTGGGTGAGACCAACCAGACGCGTTGGCGCTGTGCTTCTTCGACTAAATCATAATAGTGGGCATGAATTTCAGCAAAAATAGCTTCAGCGGGGATAAATAATAAAGCCCCTTCTGAGGTTTCACCAGGGATAATATATTTACTGGCCACCGCTTGAATATGATGGCGGATATCTTGGCGAAATTGTGCGGCGGCGGCACGTTGTTCACTTTTTGGTAGATCAATTTCGGTTAATTTTCTAAAGCCTTCTAAAGGGAATTTAGCATCGATGGCGATGCTTCCGGTGGGTGCGGGTAATAATAATAGACAATCGACGCGTTTACCGTTACTTAAGGTATGTTGCAGACTGTAATTTTTAGCGGGTAAGACATTTTCGATTAAGGCATTCAGCTGTATTTCTCCAAAAACACCACGCGAACGTTTGTCGGCAAGAATGTGTTGTAAATTGACTACATTACTAGAAAGCTCGGTAATGCGTTTTTGTGCTTCATCGATCAATGCGAGTCGTTTCACCACATCAGCAAATGTAGCCGTGGTTTGCGCAAAACCATCAAATAATCTTTTTTCGACTTGGCCGCTAATGGCAAGTAATTTCTCTTGTGTGTTTTCGGTTAATTTGTCCATCCGTTGACTGATATGTTGCAATCCTTGCTGTAAACTATCTTGTAATAGTTTTAGACTATTGAGTTGATGTTGATCAAATTGTTGCCTGTAAGTATTGAGTTCGAATAAAAGTTGCTCTTTGTTGGCAGCGGTTTGACGTTGATCGATGACCCGTGCATCATGCAGTTGATTGAGCAAGCGATTGATATCTGTCCAGCGACTTTCCATTTGAATTAATTTGTCATGTTGACGTTCTAATTTATAAAAATGCAACAGCGTAAAAGCGATTAAGCTGGTAAGCAGCGCTAAAGTGATATATATAAAATAGAGGGGCATAAATTTTTCCTACTCTTTAGAATGCTATGAGGTCTATAAAAAGTACTATTTTTATTATAGGTTTACTATTAATAGGGCCATGCTTAGTCCACGCTGAGAATAGAGATCAACAACGAAAATTATTTTGGCAGGCGCGACAATTGATAATGACTAAACATTATCAACAGTTTTTTGCCTTAAAAGCTAAGCTAAAAGATTATCCTTTATATCCTTATTTAATTTTTGTTCAATTAAAACAACAATGGCCTTATGTCAATAATGGCGAAATCGATAAGTTTTTACAAACTTATGATGATACACCATTAGGGGTAAAGTTACGTGCAGATTGGTTAGCTTATTTGGCAAAAAAACAGGATTGGCAGCATTTCATCCATTATTATCAACCTATTTATGGCACATCCTTACAATGTGATTACTTGCAATCTTTATTAGCGACACAACAAAAATCCTTAGCGTTTAAAAAAATAGCCGCACTTTGGCTAGAAGTTAATTCACCACCGAATGTTTGTCGACAGGTTTTTGCTTGTTGGGAGCAATCGGGAGGATTAAATTCTGATTTAATTTGGAAAAAATTAGATCAGGCAATGAGCAAAAATAATGTCACCATTATCCAACATGTTGCACAATTTTTACCGCCAGCACAACGTCAAAAAGTGCGGCGTTGGTATCAAGTGCAACGGTATCCCTTATTAATTGAACGCATCAATCAATTTGATCCTGATAATAGTATTGATCGAAAAATTTTATTATTCGGTATGAAGCGTTTGGCAAATAAAGATCCGATAGCATTAGCAGAAGACTGGTCGCAATTAAGTAAAGCGTATGATCTCAATGAAGTAGAAAAACAACCCATATTGGCCGATTTAGCCATCAGTTTAGCCAGACGTGGCCATCGTACCGCAGGTGATTGGTTAAAAAAAATTAAACCCCCCTATGCCGATGCCACATTACGCGAATGGCGCGTACGAAATTGTTTATTAAAGGGCCAATGGGATCAGGTGCTTTTTTGGCTGGATCATTTGTCGCATACAGAGCAGCAATCCGCGTGTTGGCGTTATTGGCGGGCGAGGGCATTAGCAGCAACCCAACACACAGCTGCGGCAAATAGTATTTACACCGGTTTAGCTAAAGAGGTTGATTACTATGGTATGCTAGCGAGCCAACGTTTGAAGTTAAGCTATCATCCCACTACACGCAACATTTTGGGTGATCGCAAATCATTAGAAAATAATTCTAGCATACAACGATCTAAAGAATTGATGGCCTTAGGTTTTGTCGGCGAGGCGCGTCAGGAATGGTTATGGGCGTTGGATAGCTTGAGCGTACCAGAACGCCAAGCAGCTGCCCAATTGGCTAAACAATGGGGTTGGTATGATTTAGCGATTGTCGGCGCCAGTAAAGCGAATATTCACAATGATATTAAATTACGCTTCCCATTCGCTTATCGACGCAGAGTGTTGTCTGCAGCACGTAAAGCGCATTTAAATTCGGCTTGGATTTGGGCTATCATGCGTCAAGAAAGTGCTTTTATGTGGAATGCGAAATCCAGTGCAGGTGCATTAGGCTTAATGCAAATTATGCCGAGTACGGGTAGGCAGTTGGCGCGCGGATTGGCTTTACGGCATATGGATTTGCTGGATCCAGAACAGAATATTCGTCTAGGTAGCATTTATTTAAGACAGCTATTAAAATTATTCGATGGTAACGCGACCTTAGCGACAGCTTCTTATAATGTCGGTCCGACTCGGATTAAACATTTTCAAGGCTTGTATCAGCGTCTACCGAAAGATGTATGGGTAGAAATTTTACCTTGGAAGGAAACCCGCGATTACGTTAAAAGTGTGCGTTTAGCACGCAGTATTTATAGTCAGATCTGATGTAACCCTCTTATTTTCAGAGTCCTATATCAATAATTAAAAAACAAGGGAGTATCCCTTGTTTTTTATTATTGATTATCTCTTGTTTTTAATTTTATCGAGCAGGTTTAACAGGCGAAGGTATAGAAACTTTAACGGGAACATCTTTAATACATCTAACAATGATCTTATTTATTACGCTGGTAACGCCTTCGACTTCTTTAGCCAGAACAGCCGCTCTGTTTTTTTGTTTCCAATTAGCAACAAAACCAGATAATGTGACTACACCCTTATTACAGTTAACTGAAATAGGAAGACTTTTTGTTATGTCATCGGTTATTAATTTATTTTTTATATTTAAGCAAATAACCCTATCTGAAAAATATTTACCGATGTCTGTTTTGACGTTTACTTTTGGTATCGCCTGATGACTGGACATGGCTACGGTAGCGACTATAGGTAGTGCTATTAAGCCTAAGATAACAAATAACTTTGCTTTCATATAAGTACTCCTGGAATAAAATCTGGACCATCATTGGAACATTGAATCATTATTTTTTTCTTTACCTGCTTTAGGTCAAAAGGTTGTTTAAGCTTAAAGTTTGTTAGGCATTTTTTCGACCAGTCTATTTAAGTAATGATCGATTTATAAGAATGTTGTTAGTGACATCGGTGACGCCTTCCACTTCTTTAGTGAGTTCGGTAGCTCTTTGTTTTTCTGTTTCTTTTTCTACTTGACCGGTAAGCTTGACGTGACCATTCATATAACTTTTTATTGATATTCTTTCAAATTTTATGTATTTTTTTAGTATGTCGTCAGCTTCTAGTTTATCCGTTACTTTTTTGGTCAGAGCCGGATTGTTTTTAATGTGGAGATCGATGTTTTGTATTCCACCAGGGGTATCGCGATGTTCCCAAGCGATGGTAGTGGCGATAGGTAATGCAATTAAGCCTAAGATAAGTAATAACTTTGTTTTCATAGTATGAAGACTCCTGCTAAAATAGAATCTGGATCATAAAGCTGGATCATTTTGTGTAAAAATTTTATTCTATAAAAGGGTCAGAGTTTAAAATAGATGACTGAATAGCCAAATAAGTAACAATACGGCAATAGGTATGCCTAATAACCAAGCAATTAAATATTTCACTATCCCCCCTTCGACTTACACTCTTCTTTGAGAATAAATGTTCCCTATAAAAAGATTAGTCAAGTCGGCAGATAAATCAAGTAATCTCGTTTTTAAGAATAGAGGTTATGTACATAAAATGTGCAGGTTTTATTGCTAGGGCTTGCAGAGCAGTCTTTGTGATGATCACTTTCTACAAAAATAAAAAGGAGCGTCTAGACGCTCCTTAAATGACCTATTTCTATAGATTTTTAGCCTACGTAGTCTTCACTTCGATAATTTTTTCTTATTATTATTTCAGATCTATCTTTACTTTTTGTTGTTTCCAGCCAAATCAATTGCTTCGCCTTTATTATATAAAGGCGCCATAGCAAAGACTTCCTTGATCAAACTGTAACCCATTCCTTCTTTAGATGCATTGGCGAGTAAGCCATCATCTTGATCGCCAGACCAACTGAAGCAACCGGCTAGACCAAGTCTTTTAACATATTCGCCTTTGTTGCGTGCTGTTCGTGGTGTATCTAAAGAAATATAATGTTTTTTCGTATAGTTATATAAAATATCAGCATCGGCATCGGTATCGGTTATTAATGTAAAGCCATTTTTACCCTCTGCTTGATTTTTTTCTAAATCTAGTACGTTATTAATTAAATCAAAGAATTCATAGGCGCCTCTTTCAAAACTACCTAACGCATTCCCTTGAATATCGTATTTTAAGGAGGATAAATCTGCTTCTGCTGCCGCACGTCCATAGTTTGCTACACCTAGATGGATCATGTCGGGTGGAATTCCTTCACTGATCAAATATTCTACTGCTTTGGTTGCAGAAAAATTAGAGAGCTTTGAATTATTTAAATTACTATGATGTGCTAAGCTGGGGGACCAGCCTGTACCAAAGAAATCATAACTCATAAGAAAAATAAAATCTAAACCGGCTGCTTTTAATCCCGCGATATTACTAAATCTCATTTTTTCTGGATCAGCACTCATGGCAATCGTAATCGTTTTATTATTTTTTCCGAACCTATTATCCAATGCGCTACGTAATTCTCTTATCAAATGCGCATAATTAGGTCCGTCATGGACTGGATCGAAATGATTTCCTGCATTTCCTGGGGCGCCTGGATATTCCCAATCGATATCGATGCCATCAAACATAGGAAAGCTATCCATGAAATCGATGACACTATTGATAAATTCTCGGCGCATTTCTAAGCTTTTAACCATATCAGAGAAAAATCCAGATAAAGTCCATCCGCCCACACTAAAAGAAAATTTTAGGTTAGCATTTTTCTTTTTTAATTCTCTCATTCCGCCTAATAGGCCAGCTGCTTTATCTTGCTGATAATATTGTTTGTAATTATCATAGGTGAGATCCATATGTCCTTCTGCAGCTGTGAGCCCTACGTTAATATAGGTAGCCAGATCACCCCAGGGGTCCATGAGGACTATGTGGCCTTCTTTCATCGGTGTAGTAGATTGCTTGTTCCAACCGTCTACTGATTTTTTTACAACATCCGCTTTTTCTCCAAAGTCTCCACAAATTCCCATAAAAGAAAAGATTAGACGATCATACGCGTTAGGATCAATTTTTGTCAGATCAAAACCACGGCCTGCATTGGTCGGTGAGGTGTCGTTTTGTAATCTTCCATCATATTGACACCAATCGGTGATGTAGGCAGATAACTTAGGTTTTGTTTCGGATTTTTCGTAAATGTTGTAAACCGATTTTGCTACGCGGGTTGAAGTGTAGGAAAGGTTTGTGCCCGATCCATCGGGTTTATAATCAACTTGTTGATACATGGCTTCTGTTTTTAAATCTTTACATAACAAGGCCGTACAATCTTCGATGCCATTGCAGCTGGTTGGATTTCCTAAGGCTATTTCTGCACTGGTTGCAGGACGTTGTTTACGCCAAGAGTTAATGTTTGGGTCTTCTTCCCAGTTGCCAGGGCATTGATAAGATTCAACCCACCATAAATTTTTCCAAATGAAACTATCAAATACCACATGGAAAGGTCCGGCACCACTTTGGTGATCCCAAGGAACAACAGTTTCTGTAATTGCGTTATAACCGTTTTTGTTTTTATTCGTGTTAACCCAAATATTTTGATTGCCTTGACTATTAAAAATCATATGGTGGAGAGGCTCACCATGAATATGAATAGAGTTGGTTGGAGTAGTTTTAATTTCCATGCTTATTCCTTAATATATATGAAATGAAATCCTTGTTATCTTCAGCTAAAAAAGTGCTATTTTCAAATACTAAATAGAGCGCTATCTAGTTTTAACTATTTATTTCTAGCTTTTTAAATATTTTAGCATTTAGCTAAACTGCATGCTGTTTCAATTTTTTGGTTTATTTTTTATCAAATAGATATTTTTGCAAATAAAACCAGTGCTGATTTTAAAATAGCAATAAGGATTACGATTTTACTTATGGAAAGTAGCGTAATATTTTAGTATGCAAGTGAAAGCGATTAAAAAGGAATATCGTCATCAAAGGCTTCGCTGGCCATTTCGGGTAATGGGTTGGCTTCGCGTTTGGGTTGCGCAGTGGAAGTGGAAGTATTCTGAGTAAAGGAGGGTGCACCACCACCGCGGCTATCTAACATTTGCATTTCATTGGCAATAATTTCGGTGGTATAGCGATCTTGGCCGGTGGTTTTATCTTGCCATTTGCGCGTTTGTAAACGGCCTTCAATATAAACTTTAGAACCTTTTTTTAAATATTCAGCCACAATCTCAGCAAGGCGTTGGAATAAAACCACTCGATGCCATTCAGTGCGTTCTTGGAGTTCACCGGTATTTTTATCTTTCCAGCTTTCACTGGTGGCAAGATTAATATTAGCAACAGCCGCACCGTTAGGCATATGACGAATCTCTGGATCAGCACCTAAGTTGCCGATTAAAATAACCTTATTAATACCTTTGGCCATGTGAACTCCTACGCTAGCGAAATTAAAAAATTAACCTTAAATTCTAAATCTTGTCGTGTAAAAAAGAAAGTAATAAAAAGGAGCTTTTTAAAGGTTTCTTTTCGTTATTTTCAAGGTTATAGTGTGGGATTTCCACAAACTGATAAAGTTTTTAGCTTTTGCACTAGAACTTTTCCTATTTATCTATGGATACAATTCGCATTCGTGGTGCGCGCACCCATAATCTACAGAATATCGATCTGGATATTCCACGCGATCAACTAATTGTGATGACGGGATTATCGGGTTCGGGTAAATCTTCGTTAGCCTTTGATACTTTATATGCCGAAGGCCAGCGTCGCTATGTGGAATCTTTATCATCTTATGCCCGGCAATTTCTTTCCATGATGGAGAAACCGGATGTCGATCATATTGAAGGCCTTTCCCCTGCCATTGCGATTGATCAAAAATCAACCACGCATAATCCACGCTCGACAGTCGGTACGGTGACTGAGATTTATGATTATTTGCGCGTGTTATTTGCTCGAATAGGCGAGCCGCGTTGTCCTGTGCATCATATCGGCTTAGCCGCGCAAAGTGTCAGTCAGATGCTGGATACATTGATGGCCTTGCCGCATGGAACGCGTTTACTTATTTTGGCGCCAAAGGTGCAAGGGCGAAAAGGTGAGTTTAAACCGTTATTGGATGAATTACGTAGCCAAGGTTACTTACGCGTACGGATTGATGGTGAATTGATTGAATTGGATCAAGTGTCGTCTTTAAAAGCTAAACAAAAGCATAGTATCGATGTTGTCGTTGATAGGCTAAAAATAAAACCGGATAATCGCTTACGTTTGAGTGAATCCCTAGCCACTGCGGCGTCTTTGAGTGAAGGTTTAGTGATGGTAGTGATACTCGATGCCGCAGGAAAGTCTAAGGAAGAATTAGTTTTTTCTGAGCGTTTTGCCTGTCCTGAGTGTGGTTATAGTATTAGCGAGTTAGAGCCACGCTTATTTTCTTTTAATAACCCGGCGGGTGCTTGTCCACAATGTGATGGTTTAGGTCATGAGCTAATTTTTGATGCCGACAAGGTGATACCACAGCCGGAGTTAAGTATTGCGAACGGTGCTATTCGCGGTTGGGATGCCCAAAACCCGTATTATTCTTTGTTGTTAGCAACTTTAGCAAAACATTATCATTTTTCTTTAGACACGTCTTTTAATGCATTACCAGACACTATTCAGAAAATTATTTTATATGGTAGCGGTAAAGAAGAAATAAAGTTTCATTACGAAAGTGAAAAAGGCTATATCTATAAGAAGAAAAAACCTTTTGAAGGTGTGTTACCGGTGATGCAACGTCGTTATCAAGAAACGGAATCGCATTCGGTGCGTGAAGATTTAGCGCGTTATTTGGCGTCCAAACCGTGTACTAGCTGTCATGGTACGCGGCTCAATGTCGCTGCACGGCATGTCTTTGTTGGGGATAAAGCGATTACCGATTGGGTTGCCTTGCCACTTGATAAATTGAAAGAATTATTTGAAAAATTAAATTTGTCCGGCCAACGTGCACAGATTGCTTCGCGCTTACAAAAAGAAATTATTGATCGTTTAAATTTTTTAATCGATGTCGGTTTAAATTATCTCTCATTGGACAGGAGTGCGGATACCTTATCGGGCGGCGAGTCGCAGCGTATTCGCTTAGCCAGTCAAATCGGTTCAGGTCTCGTGGGTGTGATGTATATACTCGATGAGCCGTCAATAGGATTACATCAACGTGATAATGCTCGTTTATTAAGTACATTGCTGAGATTGCGCGATTTAGGGAATACCGTGATAGTCGTTGAACACGATGAAGAAGCCATACGGCATGCCGATCATGTGATCGATATGGGACCTGGTGCGGGTGTACATGGTGGCTGTGTCATTGCTCAAGGTTCACCAGCAGCAATTATGCGTAATCCTAACTCATTAACGGGTCAATATTTATCCGGCCAGCGACGTATTGAATGTCCTAAAAAAAGACTCAAATTTGATAAAAAACGTGTGATAAAACTGTCAGGAGCCCATGGTAATAACTTAAAGCACATTGATATTGAGATCCCTCTTGGCTTAATAACTTGCATTACCGGTGTATCGGGTTCGGGGAAATCAACTTTAATCAATGATACCTTGTATCCACTTGCAGCTAAGCGATTAAATGCTGCTATCTTGCCGCAAGCAGCGCCATATCAATCCATTATTGGTTTAGAGCAGCTGGATAAAGTGATCGATATCGATCAAAGTCCGATAGGGCGCACGCCACGCTCGAATCCTGCCACGTATATCGGTTTGTTCACACCGATACGCGAATTATTTGCCGCGACGGCTGAAGCACGTTCACGAGGTTATAGTGCGGGACGCTTTAGCTTTAATGTAAAAGGCGGGCGCTGTGAAGCCTGTGAAGGCGATGGCGTACTTAAAGTAGAAATGCATTTTTTAGCTGATGTGTATGTACAATGCGATGTGTGTAAAGGTCGGCGTTATAATCGTGAAACCTTAGAAATACATTATAAAGGAAAAAATATTTACCAAATCCTCGAAATGACGGTAGAGGAAGCGCACGAGTTTTTTAATCCGGTACCCGTTTTGGCACGAAAGTTACAGACTTTGATCGAAGTAGGTTTAGGTTATTTACACCTGGGTCAAAGTGCACCCACTTTATCAGGAGGCGAAGCACAACGTGTCAAGTTAGCTAAAGAATTAAGTAAAAGAGATACCGGTCAGACGCTCTACATTTTGGACGAGCCCACGACCGGTTTACATTTTTATGATATCGAGCAGTTATTGAAGGTGTTATATCGGCTGCGTGAACGCGGTAATACAGTCGTGGTGATAGAGCATAATCTCGATGTGATCAAGACTGCCGATTGGATCATCGATCTTGGCCCAGAAGGAGGGAGTAAAGGTGGCGAGATAGTCTGTGTCGGCACGCCTGAGCAGGTTGCAAAACAACCGGCTTCGTATACGGGCCACTATTTAAAATCTTTATTGGGTAAATGCAATTTGTCGAGTGAGGACGGTAGTCGTCATGGCTGAAGCGGTATATAGGTGAATTAAGCAAAAGACACCGATTATATAAAAAAAACCCCCTAGAACAGGGGGTTTTTTAACAAACAAAATGTTGGTTTGAACTTAGGAATTAATTAACCGAAGCTATAACCAAGACCTACCGTTGCAAAGTTAATATTTGCCGGTTTGTTTTTACCGATAGGATGAATGTGAGTAAAGGAGGTATCAATAAACATATTCGGTGTAATGTCATAAGTAACACCAACACCTGCTTCAGGCGCCCAATTATGTTTACTAAATAGTTCAGTTACTGGTTTACCCTGGTATTGCATTTTACCATCACTTTTTACAGTGGTGGTTAAGTAGGCCATACCGGCTTTACCATACACACTGAATTTATCGGAAACAGGATAAATACCTTTACCAACGATATCAAACGCATGTTGATTAATGGTAATAGCTTCCTTAGATTGAATGGTCTCAGTCGTAGTTATGGTATTACCGGTGTAAAATGGAATTATCATTCCAGTTAACGGATCGACCTTCTTGCCAATTTCTGGAATTTGGGTGCTAACGGTGGAAGTCATCGACAGATTGGATTTTTGTTGACCAAACTGCAGATAGCCTAATTCAGCTGCCCAGTTTGGGCTAAATTGGTAACCAACCGCTAAACGACCTGCTATTTCACCTTTTTTGTGTTTACTAACAGTAATACCAGAATCAGAAGGTAAGCCTTCAAATTGATTGCCGGTACGCGCATAGCCGATTTGACCATCGACATAGATACCATTAGTCGTTGCATTAGCAGCCATCATACTCAGCGCGGAAACGCCTAATACGCTTACTGCGATTATTTTTTGTAACATATTATTATTTTCCTCGTAAGGTTTAACTAGTTAAACAACCCGTTCAATATCATTTTTGTGAATATTTGTCAACTTTTTCATCAATTTTATTGATAATAACCATTAAGGTCAGGGATAATGCGCGTGTATATCTCTGTAGTTTGCATGATAGGTAAAAAAAGAAAAACCCCTGGATAAGGGGTTTTTTTGTGAATTTCAGGTTTAAAAAGAGGATTTTAACCGAAGTTGTAGCCCAGACCGACGGCAACGAAATCAATGTTACCTGGCTTGTTGTGTCCTAAAGGTTGGATGTGAGTCCATGAGGTGTCGACAGATACGTTGTGTGTGATATCGTAGCTCACGCCAACAGCGGCTTCAGGAGCCCATAGGTGTTTATTGACACCAGCGGTATCATTGAGATCAGTTGTGGTGGTAGGGGTATTACCTCGCTTAACGGTTTCATTAACATTACTAGTGACATAAGCAACGCCGAGTTTACCATAAACATTGACGTTATTAGCAACAGGGATAATGCCTTTGCCGACAAAATCAATCGCATTTTGTTGTAATTTTAACGACACTTGTCGCCAATACGAAGGAAGATTAACCTTTCTTTGACCTAATTGTAGGTAACCGGCTTCAACAGCAAGGTTTTTGTTAAATTGATAACCCAACGCTAAGCGGCCCGCTAAACCATTGTTGGATAGGTTATTGCTATCTGCTCGAGTACCGGGAGCGAGAGTAGATAGCGCGGTTTTGCTACCCATGTGGGTGTTCGCATAACCGATTTGACCGGTTACATATACGCCAGATGTGACAGCATTAGCGGCCATAGCAATAGAAGAGGAGGATGGTGTAAGGTTAGCATTAGTGCAGGTAGCAGCATTAGCAGCCATCATACCTAAGGCAGAAGCACCTAATACAGTAGAGCTTAGAACTTTTTTAAACATTATTATTATTCTCCTGAAAGAGTTTAACTAGCTAAACGAACAACTATTAAACAGTCAGATTTGAAGATTGTCAAATTGTCAAAAGTTAAAAGCTTTAAATGTATTAATTTATAGATTAATTTGATTGCGTCTTTAGGAATGCGAAGCGTGCGGCAATCCCAACAAAAACCCTTAAAAAAGGGTTTTTGTGAGATCTCAGTTTAAACGAAGTTTAGCCGAAGTTGTAGCCCAAACCGACAGCAATAAAGTTGATACTACCGGGTTGGTTTCTTCCTATTGTGTGGATGTGAGTCCATGAGGTGTCTAGTGATACATTAGGTGTAATATCATAGCTCACACCTATTGCAGCCTCTGGAGCAAATTTGCGTTTTGCAATATTGTCAAGATTAAGATTAAAGTCTTCGTCACTTGAATTGAAATTGGCATTTGTTGTGAGATAGGCAACACCTAATTTACCATACAGGTTAAGATTAGTGGCAACAGGGTAGATACCTTTGACCAGCAAATCAATAGCATTTTGATCGTAGGTCAAATTGCCGGTAGCAACACGGGGTCGCCATCGCGGCCAGTTTATGAGCTTAACTACAGTCGCTTTTTTCTGCCCAATTCGGAAATAACCCGCTTCTACTGCGAAATTTTGATTAAATTGGTAACCAACCGCGACTCGGCCCGCCAAACCCGCTCTCGATATATCGTTATTTGGGATATTATCCTTAGTTTCAATTTTCATATTGTTATCGGAGTATCCTATTTGGCCAGTGACATATAGGCCAGGTGCAGCAGCGTTAGCGGCCATCGCACCTAATACGGAAACACCTAACACAGTGGTGCTTAGAACTTTTTTAAACATTATTATTATTCTCCTAAAGAGTGTAACTAGTTAAACGAACAAGTATTAAACAATTAGATTGATTTATTGTCAACTTCTATGCATAAAAATTTTTTCATTTTAAATTAATTTAATTTAATTTTTATTTTGAAAAAAGTAATTTTTAACATTGAAGCTTTCTTTTTTTATTGTTTAGGTTAAGCTAATAGCTCATCAAAGAAAGTTAGTTCAAAGGCCGTCCTATTGGCTAAATCTGACTAAAAAATATTTATCAATAATAGTTATAAATTAAGGAAAATTTATGCTCAACATCCAACAAGTGACTGAAGCTATCAATCTCTATCGTCAGAATAAAGGCTTCATAAAAAAATTAACCCGAACGGATCATCCAGCTATACGGGCTACCGAAATCTATTTAAATTCTTTACAAGCTCACAAACAATTATCGAATCAAGATTTATTTATTATTAATCGTTTTTTTATCATCGATCATCCTGTGCAACTGGGAAAAGCGGCTTACGAAGTGTGGTCTACGATAAATTATCAAAATTTTATCAAACAATTTTCAAAATTAAGCGTGGAGCCATTAGATAGCAAAAGAAATTCTGAAAAAATGCAAGAATTTTTTCACGTGTTGAGTCAGTGTTATCTAGAGGATAGTTTTACCAACGATTGCTTTCTTGCTTTAGGTAAATTATGTGCCGAGGGAATGTTAAATCAAGAATATATTGATGTTATGAGGCAGAGTGCACAAGCGAGTTTTTTGGCTAGCTGTTTGATTGAAATGAAACGCACCGATACCCTAACCACAGAAAACCAGAATTTTATTATTTCTTATTCGGGACCCGCTATGGTCCGAGTAACCGAGATACTAATCGTTTTAGAAAAAAAAGGACTTTTAACCCAAAAGAATTTTGACTTGATCTCAGCAGAAAATAATCTTTCTTGGTTGATTGCACTCGAGGAGATGCCGGAAGAATTAATCACGCCAAAGACTTGGCAAGGTTTGGTGAATTTATCTAAAATCAGCAACGAAAAAGAGTTTAAAAAAGATATTCAAAATTACGTCAAAGTGCTTAAAGGAAAATTAAATGATGAACCAATGCAAGAAGATAGTTTGGTTAACGATGAAGTCAAAACCCAAGCGACTAAAGCGACTACGTCACAATTACGTCACAGTTTTTTTAATAGCCTAGCCTCTGCGAATTCTCTTGCATTGCAGGATGCAGAGACTGCGCGGAAAATGGATTTTGAATCTACTTTAATGTAAAAAACAAATCCCCTTAAAAAAGGGGTTGTTTGTTTGGATTGCTATTAAAGATTAGCCGAAATTATAAGCTACACCCACTGCTAAGAAGTCGATGTTGCCGGGGCGGCGACTTCCTAAGGTTTGGATGTGTGTTAGTGAGGTGTCGACGCTTACATTCGGTGTGATGTCATAAGCCATACCGACAGCAACTTCAGGTGCAAACGTACGCTTGGCAATGTTAGGCACAGGATCGAGTTTTCTGCCTCCTTCTTCTGACATTTCTATCTGTGTCGTTAAATAAGCAATGCCTAATTTGCCATAGATATTAACATTGCTGGTAATCGGTAAAATACCTTTGGCAGCGATATCAATCGCATTTTGCTCGTTAGAAGCCGAAGTTTGTTCGTCTTCATCATTGAATTGTGCACTGCGTAATTGCATGTAACCTACTTCTAAAGCTACTTTAGGTGTAATTTTATAACCTAGCGCTACACGACCGGCAAGACCATCATTGGCTAGAATTATGCCTGGTAGAGATTGCAAACGAGATTTTATACCTGAATCAGCATAACCGACTTGACCACTGACATAGAAACCCATTGGGAGTGCCGCATTCGCATTTATCACAGTGCATGTACTCGCTGTTAATACAGTGGTAATAAGTATTTTTTTTAACATTGTTATTATTTTCTCCATGGAAAAATATTATTATTAGAACTTATTATTTAAGCGTTAATAGCAATTAATGTCAATTTGTATGTTTGACACATTTAAGAAATAAGAAACTGAAGTTTATAAAAAATCATGCATTTCTGGGGACACAAACAGCGTGTTCTCAGAATGTATTTAAGCGCTAGGAGTAAGCGTTTGTCGAGGGATGGTAATTTTTTCACCGTCCCTTAGACCGTTGAATTGAAGTATAAGAAAGACAACTTAATTTATGCGTTTAACCAAAATAATACGATACACCCAGCGAATAAAAATCACTGCTTGGTGCATGATTACTGCCACCCATTTTTTGGATACGGTTCCAAGAAAATTCGACAGGAACATTTGGTTTCAGTGCATAACTAATACCTACACCAAACGTCGGTTCTAAGGTTTTAGAATAGCTATTCGTTGTGCCACTATAAGGACTAATGGTAACTAAACTGCCTTGTGAGTTAGGACGTAAGTAAGCTATTCCTAATTTGGCATACAGATTTAATTTTGAGTTAACTGGAAGTATTCCTTTTGCAGTTAAATCAAAAGCACTGACTTTGCTTGAAGTGCTTGCGTTGTAATTAGTAGCGATGGCCGAGCTACTCGCATTACTAAAATGACGATACCCGAATTCCATGGCCCAATGCTGATCAAACTGATAACCAAAACTAAGACGATAGCTTAAAAGAATATTATTTATACCGGGTAATGCCACTGGCGAGTTGCCATTGTTAACGGTTACTAAATCTGTCGTATTGAGATGAGTATTGACATAGCCGAGTTGTGCGCCGGCATAAAATCCTGGCATTTCAGCCTGCGTGTTTTGGGCGATACTGAAAATAGTACTCGCCAGCAGTAAGGTGCTTATATTTCTTTTTAGCATAATGCTTCCTAATAATGAATGATTAAAACAGTTAAAAAACATAGTATCAAAAAATTTAGCCACTGCAGATAAAATTAAATTACATTGTTAAATGCATTATGGATTAACCAAAATAATACGCTAATCCTATCGAATAAAAATCAGTACTCGGTGCGCTGTTACCACCACCGACACTTTGGATACGTGTCCAAGCTAAGTCGATGGGTACAAAAGGTGTGATGTCATAACTGAGTCCGAGACCGAAGCTGGGATTCCAGCTGTCTGAATAGCCTAAGTAATTATGACCATTTACGACAGCAGAACCATTTGCTTTAAGATAAGCTAATCCTAATTTGGCATAAAGATTGACATTACTTGAAATAGGTAACATTGGTTTAGCCATGAAATCGATAGCTTTTTCACTTAAAGAAACGTTGGCACCGGGTACACCACCGACACCAGAAAACTCTACATCCGAAAACCGTGTGTAACCAATTTCAAATGCAACATTTTGATTAAATTGATAACCACCAGCAATACGACCGGTGAAAGCCATTTTACTATTAATAGAGAGAGCAGCGGCATTGCTGGCTTCTTGATGGGTATCGGCAGTGCCGAGTTGGCCTAAGATGTAAAATCCAGGAATTGAAGCACTGGCTAATAAAGGCATACAAGCTGAAAGCATAAAAACGAGCTTAGTTCCAATTTTTCTCAACATAAACAACGCTCCTTGTGAATGAAGATATCCTATTATACGATAAGCAGCATGAACTACCTACCACGTTGGCGAGCTTATGGTGAATTGCTTCGATTGCATCAACCGATAGGAATATTTTTGTTGCTCTGGCCTGCTTTATGGGCTTTATGGATTGGAAGTGCGGGCGCAGTAGATTTTAAAATCTTTGCTTTGTTTATAATCGGTGCAGTGTTAACCCGATCCTTAGGTTGTGTGATGAATGATATTGCCGATAGAAATTTGGATGGCTTTGTTAGTAGAACTCAGCGCAGACCACTCGCTACCGGTGAAGTCAGTTTAAAAGAAGCCCTATTTATACTCATCATTTTGGCGTCGTTAGCCTTCCTCGTCGTCTGTCAATTTAATGGATTAACCATCGTACTCTCTGGAAGTGCCGTTGTCATGATGGCTATTTATCCATTGACCAAACGTTACATTGAATGGCCGCAGTTATTTTTAGGCATCGTATTTGGTGCTTGGTCGATCTTAATGGCTTTTGCTGCAGAAACAGGAAAAATACCTGCCATTGCCTGGTTATTATTTTTGGCAGCTTATGCCTGGTGTGTTGCCTATGATACTATTTATGCCATGGTGGATAGAGAGGATGACAAACGTGTGGGAATTAAATCCAGCGCCATTGCCTTGGGTCGTTATGATGTGATAGGTATTGCTGTTCTAGAGTTAGTTTTTGTTTTGCTGTTAGCTATCATCGGACGCTGTTTAAAAATGTATCCGATTTATTATGTGATATTGGCCTTGGTCGTGGGTTTATTCATTTATCAGCAGCATTTAATTAAAGATCGAAAATCTGAAGCGTGTTTTAAAGCGTTTTTAAATAACGCATGGGTAGGAGGTTTAGTATTTTTAGGTTTTTTTTTCGGTATGCACTGTTAAAATAAAAATACTTGCAGCCATTGGATTTTTAGCAAAGAGTTGTAAACAAAATGCTCCTGCTATCTTAAAAGCTGACAATACCTATTTAACATTTAGTTAATACTCCTAAATTATAATAAATAATATACCAAAACTATAAAATGGGAGCAAGTAAATGTATGGCTTTACCTAAATTGTATCCATCATACGCGTTAAACCCCCTTTTAAATAAAGAAAAACTTTTTCAGTTTACCCCACCAGCAAGCATTGATAGTAATTCACCGTTACCACCGTTGCCTTCAGAATGGCTTGCAGAGTTAGAAAATTTTTGTCGCAAGCAAAAGAGTGATTTAACTGAAAATTGTTTTAATCGGCATCTCGCTTTTTTTACTATTGACTCCGTAGGTATCAGCATGTCACCTAGCATATCATTGACTGAGGGGCTAGAGCTTATTTATCGTCGTTTACAGGGTGATCTTGACCATTTGTTAGATCCGCTGTCAGAATCTGATCGCATGGCGATAATCGCTAAGCTAATAGAAGACATCGATGCATGCACAGATGGTTTTAAAAATCGTGTCAAGCATATTACCACCGCTTTCGAAATACCAGGAAATTTACCCCAACTAATCTACCAAGTACGTAAGGGATTAGTGGAAAACGTATCCGCTTCACTAACAGGAGAAATCCATGCTTGGAATCGGGCTACAAAAGTTGCTGCAGCTGAAGGTATTGGCATTAAAGCTAATTTTGATAAGGATATTCACAATGGTAATTTGCCAGAAGATAAAATTGTCTGTGCCCTAGAAAAAGAGTTCAAAGAAAAATATGTGCCGTTTTATTTACCTACTTTATTAGTGGATCAATTGCGTGGGTTGTTAACCAATAGAGGTTATACCGGCCCTGAGCAAGAGGGATACGCCGTAGGGGTAGCAGGAAGAATAGCTGAACAAATTAAATGTTATTTGTCTAAAGAAATTGTTGAGGGGATGGATTGGAAAGATTTTTTTATCACTAATGAAAATGACGATTTTAACATTGTTATTTATGATCTCAATTGGAAAATAATTAGAAAATGTTTTTTCCAGACCTTATCTCATGAGAGGTATTTTACACAACAGCCATCACAGGAAGCAATACATAATCTATTGGATTGTGCTTGTTTTAGTAATTTATTTTCTACAGATAATGATCTGCTAGGTATAGAATCTAAATGCTTTAATTCAAATAGTATTCTTCAGTTAAAAAAGATCAAAACAGAGTTTCCTGGTTTTTGGCGGAAATTAAGACTAGGATTCCAATCTAACCCAGATTTAAGAAAAAATCTCCTTTTACTTTTTAGTGAGCTAGAAAAAGCTCCGCTTAATTTTAGTACGCTAGAAACAATTGTTTCACTCTTCGATTTAGATTTAATTAGTTTAATTAATGATGGCTCTCTGCTTGATTCATCTGCAAAATTAATACAAAAAGAAACTAACAATTACAATACGCTGATGTTGGCAGCCTCTAGCAGTTCAAATGGATTAAATTGCCTACTAAATTTTATAGCTGAACATCCTACTCTAATCGATAAAGCAACATTACAACAAATGTTCTTACAAATAAACAGAGATGGTTGGAATGCTCTGATGTTGGCAGCCGCTAGCAGTTCAAATGGATTAAATTGCCTACTAAAATTTATAGCTGAACATCCTACTCTAATCGATAAAGTAACATTACAACAGATGCTCTTACAAAAAATTACTAATGTTCATAATATTCTGAAACAGCTTTCTATGTTTTTACTATTACTTAATCCTTTTCTTGTACTTAATCCTTTTCTTGCTAGGGGTATCAATCTGGATCTGAGAAAATTGCGCTTTGCAATAGAAAGTAATGGTTGGAATGCGTTGATCTTGGCAACACATTATCAACCTGAGGGATTAAATGTTATGCTGAAATTTGCAGCTGAACATTCTGATCTCTTCGATGAAGAAACACTGAAACAGATAATGGCAAAAAATACTGGATATGGCTGGAATTTCTTTATAATGAAAGCATTATTAGAGAAATATTTAGATAGAAAAGCTCAAGGGATCACTCACACTACTACGTTTCCTACTGGATTTTTTACGTATAACTCCGGTTATTCTACCCAGGAAAAAGAAATAGCTGCTTTCAAATTAAAGGAAATTCTAGAAACTGGATTAGAAGAACCTGATTTGCTCAAAAACTTAGGAAGCTTGAAGCAGTCTCATTCTTCTGCTTTAAGTAATGGTCGGCTAGGGTGTTTATTCGATCTTTGTTATAAAATAGCATCCGATGAAACAGCAGTTGTAAAAGTAAGAAACATAATCAAAGAATCCAGAGAAGAGAGTTCAATGATATTACGACAAAACCCTTAGGTAACTATTTTAAAGTAACTGTCTGAACCTAAAACTTGCCTTGTGGCCAATCCTATGAAGCGTATTATCTGCATTTTCGACGCTTCGCACCCTCAAGTACGAGCGGTATAATAATCTAAAGGTGGTTAATTCATGAAAATCAAAGTTATTTACCCTGGTACGTTTGATCCAATAACCAACGGTCATTTGGACCTGGTTGAGCGTGCTGCGCGCTTATTTGAAACTGTGATCGTTGCAGTGGCGAAAAACCCCAGTAAGGTTCCGGCTTTTTCTGTCGATGAGCGCATCAGCTTAGCCAAAAAGGCATTAATCGATTTTAGTAATGTACAGGTACATGGTTTTGATGGTTTACTAATCAATTGTGCGAAAGAATATAACGCACGCGTTATTTTACGCGGCTTGCGTGCAGTTTCTGATTTTGAGTATGAATTTCAATTGGCAAGCATGAATCGAAAAATGATGCCTGATCTGGAAACCTTATTTTTAACGCCGGCCGAACAGCATTCGTTTATTTCAGCAAACTTAGTCAGAGAAATTGCGAGCCTCGGTGGCGATGTGGCGCAGTTTGTACCCGCCGTGGTTGCAGAGGCTTTGCAAACAAAATTCAAACGTAGGGTATAAAATAGTTACTCACAGCAATTGGATTTTTGACAAGGCCCCGTAAGAATGAGCCACCGGAGTGTATTCATATACATGAGGATTGCGAATTGAGCGGCAACACAGTCAAAAACTCAAGTGCGAAGAGTATGAGGTGTGGAATGGCTTTATTAATAACTGACGACTGTATCAATTGTGATGTGTGTGAGCCCGAATGTCCAAATGAAGCCATCATTCAGGGTGAGCTTATCTATGAAATTAAGCCGAATAAATGCACAGAATGTATAGGGCATTTTGATGTCCCGCAGTGTGTTGAGGTGTGTCCTGTTGCTTGTATAGTCGTTAATCCAGAACATAACGAGACTCCAGAGCAATTGTTATTAAAATACCAGGGCTTAGTCAACGTATAACAAAACCTTAAACCTTAACTGGACTTTCGAAACGCCGGTTGTTTTTTCAACCATCAGACCGCATAATATGCGTCTTTTAGAATTGCTTACACAAGAGGGCCATCATGGCAGTCCAAAAATCACGCAAATCCCGCTCCAAAAGAAACATGCGCCGCGCGCATGATGCATTAACTGCGCCAGCTATCTCTATTGATCCAACCAGTGGAGAAACCCATATTCGCCACCATATTACCAAAGATGGCTATTATCGTGGAAAAAAGGTCCTAAAAGCTAAGGAATAACCCCTTAAAATGTCTCGCTATACTCTAGCCATTGATGCGATGGGCGGCGACTACGGTCCCGCTGTCGTAGTTCCTGCTGTGCTCTTAGCGCTTCAAGAAGAGCCTCGGCTACACATTATTCTTGTCGGTGATTTGGATGCCTTGCAAGATCAACTGAAATTGGCAAAATTTAAGCCCGCATCCCATCAATTGACACTACATTTGGCGACTCAGGTCGTATCGATGGACGAACCTCCGGCTTTGGCACTGCGTAATAAAAAAGATTCCTCAATGCGCGTTGCGATTAATTTAGTCAAAGAAGGTGAGGCGCAAGCTTGCGTCAGCGCCGGTAATACCGGTGCATTGATGGCGACCGCTCGTTTTGTATTGAAAACCATACCGGGTATTGATAGACCTGCTATCAGTGCGATGCTCCCTACCATGAAAGAACAAACCAAAGTACGCGTCTTAGATCTGGGCGCAAATGTTGATACCGAGGTTGAACATCTACTGCAATTTGCCATTATGGGCTCGGTATTAAGCTCAGAGATCGATAATATTCCGAGCCCACGTGTTGCTTTATTAAATATTGGTTCTGAAGAAATTAAAGGTAATGAGCAGGTTAAAAAGGCAGCCGAATTATTAAAAAATGCACATATCAATTATATCGGATACATCGAAGGTGATGCGATTTATCAAGGCTTGGCGGATGTCATTGTCTGTGATGGTTTTGTTGGCAATGTCGCATTGAAAGTCACAGAAGGTGTAGCAAAACTAATGGGTCATTATATTAAATTAGCGTTTAACCATAATTGGTTTTCACGTCTCTCTGGTTTAATGGCTTTACATGTGTTGAAAGGACTACGTAAACAATTTGATCCGGCCCGTTACAATGGCGCAAGCTTAGTCGGTTTACGCGGTATTGTGATTAAAAGCCACGGTAGTGCGAATGTCTTCGCTTTTAAAAATGCTATTAATGAAGCGATCTTAGAAGTGCAAAAAAATATCCCCGAACGTATACGAGAACAAGTGACCGGTTTATTGAAGGAATCTGAACAGTCTTTATGAAATATTCACGTATTGCAGGTACCGGCAGTTATTTACCGGAAAGAATATTAACGAATGCTGAACTTGAAAAAATGGTGGCTACCACAAACGAATGGATAGTCGAGCGTACCGGTATACGCGAACGTCACATTATTGGTCCTAACGATAGCACGGCAAGTATGGCGACTACGGCCGCAAAAAAAGCAATGCTGGCTGCGAGTGTTTCAGCAAAAGAGATACAGCTTATTATCGTTGCCACGAGCACGCCCGATAAATTTTTTCCCAGCACAGCTTGTCTCGTACAAGCCGCGTTGGGTGAAGATGGTTGTCCGGCCTTTGATGTCGTAGCGGCTTGTGCAGGTTTTAATTATGCCTTGAGTGTTGCCGATCAGTTTATTCGTAACGGTGTCGCTCAGACTGCACTAGTGATAGGCAGTGAAAGCATGTCGAATATTATTAACTGGGAAGATCGCTCAACCTGTATTTTATTTGGTGACGGTGCGGGTGCGGTAATACTGCAAGCTGCTAACGAGCCCGGCATCATTTCTGCGCATCTACATGCTGCCGGCTCTTATAAAGATTTACTATCATTAGGCACAGGCCTAAAAAAAGATGATGTTCCACTGCTTAAAATGCAAGGCAGTGATGTGTTTAAAATTGCGGTGAATAAATTAAGTGCAGTATTAGAAGAAACCTTAGCCGTCAATAAAATAGATAAAAAAGATATTGATTGGTTAATTCCACATCAAGCCAATTTACGCATTATCCAAGCGATGGCGAATAAACTTAAAATGACCATGCAACATGTGGTGGTGACATTAGATCAACATGGCAATACGTCTGCCGCCTCTATTCCATTGGCATTAGACGTAGCGGTGCGTGATGGTCGCGTTCAACGCGGACAATTATTGTTAATGGAAAGCTTCGGCGCGGGCTTAGCGTGGGGTTCCGCTTTAGTACGCTACTAAAACGGAAAATCTTCGTTTAGAACTCAAACAAAATATTTGGTTTTGTAATATTTAATTTGAATGGATAATTTTATGAATAAAAAAATTGCATTTATTTTTCCGGGGCAAGGTTCACAAGCATTAGGAATGCTAGCAGAGTTTGCTAAAGATTATTCTTCAATTAAAGAAACATTTATGGAGGCTTCCTACGCTGTAAATTTTGATTTATGGGAGCTATGCCAGGATGGTCCTGTAGATGTTCTCAATCAAACAGAAAATACCCAGCCCGCTTTGTTGGCGGCCAGCGTAGCTTTATGGCGTGTTTGGAGGCAACAACGTGGTGTTAGACCCACATTTATGGCAGGCCATAGTTTAGGTGAATATTCTGCCTTAGTGTGTGCAGAGGCATTGGATTTTACTACAGCAATACGTTTGGTAGCAGAACGAGGACGTTTAATGCAAGCAGCGGTCCCACCTGGTGCAGGCGCTATGGCCGCTATAGTCGGTTTAGACAATGCTAAAATACAGGCTTTATGTGAATTGCTCGCTGAAGGTCAAGTCCTAGCGCCAGCGAATTACAATGCCATCGGTCAAACGGTGGTATCTGGAGACGCTGCTGCGGTGGGTCGATTGATCGAGCAGGCTAAACAAGCCGGCGCTAAATTAGCAAAACTTATTCCAGTCAGTGTACCATCGCATTGTGCTTTAATGAAACCCGCGGCAAAATATTTGGCGAAAACATTAGAAAACATTGAAATTTCAGTGCCATTTTACCCTATCATCAATAATGTCGATGTCGGTATCGAACATGATCCGATCCTGATAAAAAAAGCCTTAATGGAACAATTATATAATCCTGTGCGTTGGGTAGAAATAATACAAGATCTTGAGAAACGTGGCATGGAAGAATTTATTGAATGCGGCCCAGGTAAAGTATTGGCGGGTTTGAATAAACGGATCACATCAATACCAACACTCTCGATACAAGATCCGGAAGTACTACAAGAAGCCTTAACCGGTTAAATGGTTTCTTTAATAGGATAATTTATGTTATTACTTGAAAATAGAGTGGCATTAGTAACAGGTGCTAGTCGTGGTATTGGCGCAGCAATTGCAGTAGCGCTGGCGCAGCAAGGTGCACTGGTTGCAGGAACCGCAACGACCGAAGCGGGAGCGGAAAAAATTTCACACGCATTACAAGCGCAAGGTTTAAAGGGCAAAGGTTTGGTATTAAATTTAAACGATGATGCTTCGATAAAAAATTTAATGACCGAATTACAAACATTTGGACTACCGACTATATTGGTAAATAATGCGGGTATAACACGTGATAATCTTTTATTACGCATGAAAGCTGACGAATGGAGTGCCGTGCTAGAGACTAACTTAAGTGCCGTTTTTAAATTAACGCAACTCTGTTTAAAACCAATGCTGAAAGCACAATCTGGACGTATTATTAATATTGCTTCTATAGTAGGGTGTACAGGAAACCCAGGCCAAGCCAATTATGCGGCTGCAAAAGCAGGGTTAATTGGCTTTACTAAAGCTTTGGCGCAAGAAATTGCAACGCGTCATATTACCGCGAATGTTGTGGCGCCAGGATTCATAGAAACCGATATGACGCGTCAGCTAAATGAAAATCAACGCACATCGTTACTGGAAAAAATTCCAGTCAAGCGATTAGGGTCAGCGATGGATATCGCGCATGCCTGTGTGTTTTTAGCATCCGATTGGGCTGACTATGTCACAGGCAACACTTTACATGTTAACGGCGGAATGTATATGAATTGAACAGCATCGAATTGTAATTTTAATTTAATTTATTACACACAAAAAACTTAATGACGTAATTAATGACTTAATTTAAGTAAAGTGACTTGCGTTCACTCAGGAATTGAATAAACTAAGCGGCAAGTTTTAATTTATATTAAATAGGGGAGATTCTCAGTGAGTACAATCGAAGAGCGTGTAAAGAAGGTAGTGGTTAATCAACTTGAAATAAAAGAAGAAGAAGCGACTATGGAGGCTTCTTTTGTGGATGATTTGGGTGCCGATTCTTTAGACACCGTAGAGCTAGTCATGGCTTTAGAAGAAGAGTTCGATACCGAAATCCCAGATGAAGATGCTGAAAAAATTCGTACGATTCAGCAAGCAGTCGATTATATCAAACAACATCAAGCTGAAATGGAAGACTCAGAACAGACTGAAGAATAAATTCCATCTAAAATATAAACTAGTTCATTGAAGGCGGGGGGGGGTAACATGAAGAAAAAGCGACGCATAGTAGTAACCGGTGTCGGTATGATGACGCCGCTAGGCTTGAGTACCAAAACATCGTGGGAAGCGATATTGGCGGGCAAAAGTGGAATTGCCGCTATCACTCAATTCGATGTTTCCGCTTTCCCCTGCCAAATCTCTGCTAGCGTGCGTGCTTTCCAAGCAGAGAATTATGGTATTTCGCCGAAAGATGGGCGCAAAATGGATCTATTTATTCAATATGGTTTAGCGGCAGCAATAGAGGCGATGGCGGATTCAAAGCTAGAAGTGACTGAAAAAAATGCCGATAGAATCGGTGTTGCAGTAGGCTCTGGAATAGGCGGGTTACCTTTTATTGAAGAAAATCACAGTAAATTAGAACAAGGGGGGCCGCGCAAAATATCTCCTTTTTTCATACCCGGTGCTATTACCAATATGTTAGCCGGTCAAATTTCTATACGTTATGGATTGCGAGGTCCTAATATTGCTGTGGTAACGGCCTGTACTACGGGTACACACAATATTGGGTTAGGTGCACGGACCATACTGTATGGTGATGCCGATGTCATGGTAGTCGGCGGCTCAGAGATGGCAACGACACCTTTAGGCTTAGGTGGATTTTCTGCTTGCCGTGCTTTATCTAATCGTAATAAGGATCCGCAAGCAGCCAGTCGTCCATGGGACAAAGCGCGCGATGGATTTGTATTAGGTGACGGTGCCGGAATTTTAGTCTTAGAGGAATATGAGCGTGCCAAACAACGCAATGCACCGATTTACGCCGAACTCGTCGGTTTTGGAATGAGTGCAGACGCTTATCATATGACGAGTCCTGCTCCAGATGGACAGGGTGCTATGACCGCTATGTTGAATACCTTGCATGATGCGAATATCGATAAAGAAAAAGTGGCTTATATCAATGCGCATGCCACTTCGACCTTGCAAGGCGATTATTTAGAATTAAGAGCTATTCGCCGTGTATTCGGTGATTATGTCAAGAAGATGGCTATCAGCTCGACTAAATCGATGACTGGCCATTTGTTAGGAGCCGCGGGCGCAGTGGAAGCTATTTTTACTATTTTGGCACTCAAAGATCAAAAGGCGCCACCGACTATTAACTTAGATAATCCGGGCAACCCACCTGAGTTGAATATTCCAGATGATGATTTCGTCGGTCTCAATTTTGTCCCGAATGTGCCGCAAGAATTAAAAATGGATTACGCACTATCTAATTCTTTTGGATTTGGTGGAACGAACGCATCATTGCTTTTTGCTCGATTGTAACGCCTATGCATAAAAGATTGACACTGATTGCATTAGTCATTCTGGTCGTTATTTTTTTATGCAGTTATTTTGTCTCGCATTATCATCGTTTTTTAGCAACTCCTTTAAATCCAAAGCAAACGATACATATCGTTTTTGCTCCTGGTTCATCGGTGCATCATTTAATTGCGGATTTACAACAACAAGCCGATATGCCGCATCCACGTTATTTTTTATTTTTAGCTTATCTTAAAGGGGCAACGAATAAATTAAAAACGGGTGAATATCAGTTTGATCCGGGTACGACGCCCGGTCAGTTGCTAGATCAAATGTTAGCTGGAAAAGCTATTTTTCATCGTTTTACGATAGTTGAAGGTTGGACGTTTCAACAATTAATTAGTGCATTAAATAATTTAGACTCAGTTAAACATCAACTGCAGCATGTTTCTCCAGAACAAGTGCTAGCAAATTTAGGTTTACCGGCACAGAATCCTGAAGGTTTATTTTATCCAGCCACTTATTACTTCAGTGCGGGTGTTAAGGATAGTGATTTATTAAAATGGTCCTATCAATTATTAAAAAAGAAGCTACAAATTGCTTGGAAACATCGTGCCGCGAATTTACCCTATAAAACACCCTATCAAGCATTGGTTGTCGCGTCTTTAGTCGAAAAAGAAACTGCTCTGGCTAAAGAACGACCAATGATTGCCGGTGTGATTGTGCGCCGTTTGCAGGCAGGGACTCCCTTACAGATCGATGCCAGCATCATTTATGGGTTAGGTTCACATTATACAGGGAAATTAACCATTGAAGATTTACGTAAAGACACACCTTATAATACCTATACCCGCAAAGGCTTGCCGCCGACACCGATAGCGAGTCCAAGTTATGCTTCGATCATGGCGGCTTTACATCCGGATCAAAGTCAAAATTTATATTTTGTTGCCAAAGGTGACGGTTCACATCAATTTTCTGCGCATTTAGCTGAACATAATAGAGCAGTGCAGTTTTATCAACTTGACCAACGTTACCCTTACGTAAAAACTAGAAAATCTTGTCAAAGTCTTTGGTATTTAAGTAAATCAATGCGCGCATTTTTTTGTAAATTGAATGATCTTTAGAATTTTTTATCAAATACTCGTTCAATAACAAATAAGTTTATCTTTTTGACTATAATTTATTATCGCTTCTTTTAATAAATGTTGTTGATTTTCTTCATGAAGATGAGACATGGCATATTTTGACCAGATGATGACCGAAAAATAATTTAAAGATTCATAGAGAAATATCCGTTTTATTAAATTTTTTATATCTTTTTCTGATATAAAAATATTATCAGCATATTTATAGGCTTTTAAAAAAATTTCTTTTTGCGCCGAGTTAAATCCGGTCACACAAAATAATCGAGAAATATCATAGGCAGGATCTTCCATGCTTGAAAGTTCCCAATCTATTAATTGCAGATGTCCATTAATTTCAATGACATTTAAATGGTGTAAATCGCCATGTGAAGGTACTTTTAAACACTTAAACTTACTAAGAAAATTTTTAATGCCGGATAGTTTTTTTAATGTTTGGTAATCTTTTTTAGTTAAGATAGATTGTATCGTTTGAAAACATTGTGAGGATTGGTCGGTAAAAGAAAGGGCTGTTTCTGAATTTATTTTAAAGTTAAATTCAGAATAATGCAATTTTTTGACTAACTGTGCTAAAGTTATTAATTTGGCTGGATTTTTAAAGTTTACCGCCGAACAGAGTCGAAAATTAGGAATAAATTCCGTGACTAATAAGTTATATTTTGAATAATAAGCAAGCGTTTTTAAAGGAGTTAAATTGAACAATTGGGCTAGATTAAGATTTTGTACTTCTACGGATACTTCAGGATCGATTGGATTATAAATTTTTGGAAAGCGCAATACTAAATTTTCTCCTGTGTGAAGAAAGGTATTATTGGAATATCCACCCTTTATTTCTTTAAATAGATAGGGCTGATAGATTTTAAGAATGAGTAGTTGGACAATAAGATGTTTATTCTTTAGCTGTAATCCTTCTTGCTCTAGAATGATCTCAGATAAGATTCGACGAAAAAAATTATTTTCTTTTTTGGCAACAACGTTTATACATAGTCTTGACATACCACTCTCTTAGTCCCTTGCAATTCTGCATTTATCGTGAGTTAAGTCTATTATAACAACATGTTTAATCTGGTATAGATAGTTTTCTAATTAAAAAAATGGCTCCACGAGTGGATTATTCTTCAAAACCGGTAAATGGTGCCGCCAAGCAAGCGATTGGAAAATGTTTTGCGGCTAAAGAGGAAAAAGCTAAGAGCCAAGAATGCAACGTGCAAGCACAAATACCCTGATATACCGCGATAGATAAATTTAGTTAGCGACCGAATGCTATTAAAAAATATTCGGTCGATTCATTGTGCGATTATAGATATAATCACAGAAGTCTTTGTCTGGAAGTGTTATGCAAATTAATCAAGCGCGTTTTATTACGTTAGAAGGCATCGAAGGCGTAGGAAAATCCACACAGCAGAAATTTATAGCCGATTATTTAAAAAAAGCGGGACTTTCGCTTACGGTCACACGCGAACCTGGGGGCACGAAAATAGCCGAAGCGATACGTGCTTTAGTATTGCAGTCTGATTTTGCACCCGAAGCCATTATTCCTGAAACTGAACTATTATTATTTTTTGCAGCACGCGCGCAACATATTCATTATGTGATCAAACCGGCCTTGCAACGTGGTGATTGGGTACTGTGTGATCGCTTTACCGAAACCAGTTATGCCTATCAAGGCGGTGGTAGAGGTATCGATTTAGCGTTTATTCGTAGCTTACAGTTGTGGGTACAACAAGATTTAAAAATCGATGCGGTTTTATTACTCGATGCGCCGGTCGATATTGCGTTACGTCGCACGCATCATCGAAAAACAGCGGACCGCATCGAAGCCGAAAAGCAAGATTTCTTTACACGTGCACGTGCCAGCTATCTAGAACGAGCCAAACAAATGCCAGACTGTTACCATGTAATAGATGCCAGTCGTTCATTAAAGGATGTGAAAAAACAAATTAAGCAAGTCTTGGATCAACTATTAGCGCTATGGGTAAAATCGGATGAATAATTTGTTGGATAACTATTCGGCGCCTTTACCATGGCATAGCCAACAATGGCAACAACTGTATCGCTGTCATCTAGCGCATCATTTACCGCATGCCTTGTTGTTAGTAGGTCAAACCGGTTTAGGTAAAGCCTTATTTGCAGCAAATTTTGCCAAAACTTTATTATGTAAACAGCCCGTGAATCAATTTGCTTGCCAGAATTGCCGAGATTGTGTTTTAGTTGCGGCGGGTACGCATTCGGATCTGTGTCTGCTTGCTACAGAAAAAGCCAGTCAGGGCATTAAAATTGATCAAATACGCACTGTAATAGAAAAATTAAATCACACCAGTCAAGCCGCATACAAAATTATAGTAATTAATCCGGCAGATAGTTTGCTGCTAGCTGCGAGTCATGCTTTATTAAAAAGTTTAGAAGAACCTAGCGAGCGTACGCTATTTATTTTACTGACCGAAAAAATTGAGCGCTTATTACCGACTATTCGTAGTCGTTGCCAAGTGATGCGTTTTGCGACGCCAGAAAAATCATTAGCCATAGCTTGGTTAGCACAGCAACTTCCCAAGTCAACCGCTATTGATAAGCTTTATCATTTAGCTTCCGGTGCGCCATTGCTCGCGTTGGCGTATGCACAGCAGGATTATTATCCATTTTATACTGATTTATTGACGTCTTTAACGCAGTTATTGCATCAAAAAATGGATCCGATACGCTGTGCTGCACATTATGTGAAAACAGATACGCAGCAATTATTATCGACGTTAATGAATGTCATCAGCGAATTGCTAAAATGCCAGTTACTGAGTGGCTATACGGCCATAGAAGATGCGATAGGCCATTTATCGATAGGTTTGTCGACGGATTTTTTGTTGCAATATTTTGATGGCTTAATGTCATTACAAGCTCACACGGCTAAAATTACATTGAATCTATCGTTAATGCTAGAAGATCTGTTTTCTCGTTGGGCTTTACAAGGTAAATCATGTTAGTTGACTCGCATTGTCATTTGGATCGATTGGATCTAGATTATTTTAAAAAAGATTTAAGCGGCTGCCTAGATTTTGCCAGGGAGCAAGACGTATTACATTTTCTATGTGTCTGTATTGATTTAGTCAATTTTCCAGCGGTATTAGCGATTGCTGAACAGTTTACTGATGTTTCCGCGTCAGTGGGTGTGCATCCTACGGAACAAGTGGTTGAAGAAGCCGCATTGGATGAGTTGATTAAGCTGGCACAGCATCCCAAAGTGGTGGCTTTAGGCGAGACCGGTTTGGATTATTATCGAGAAAATACAGAAAAAGAGTGTCAACAACAACGTTTCCGTCAGCATATTCGTGCCGCTATTGCGGTGAATAAGCCACTCATCGTGCATACTCGAGCGGCACGCGAAGATACGTTACGGCTCTTAAGAGAGGAGGGCGCACAGCAGGTGGGCGGCGTATTACATTGTTTTACCGAAGATTTAAGCATGGCTGAGTCGGCCGTTAAAGAGAATTTTTATATTTCTTTTTCCGGAATTTTAACGTTTAAAAATGCGACTGATTTAAAGTCTATCGCGCAAAAATTGCCCTTGGAACGCCTACTCATTGAAACCGATTCTCCTTATTTAGCACCGCAACCCTTTCGCGGTAAACCTAATCAACCGGCTTATGTACGTTATGTGGCCGAATGTTTAGCCGAATTGCGTGATTGTGCTTTAGATGAAATTGCTAAACAAACCACCACTAATTTTTTTAACTTGTTTAAGCAGGCTCAACAAAACTAAACGTTTTAGTGCAAGCCGAGTTAAGTCCTTATGTTAATATTAAGCTTATAAAAGAGGCGTTTGTAATAATGCGCACATTTATTTTTTTCTTGTTGTTATTTAATATAAGTTTTTCAATGGCAGAAACCGATAGTGAGCGAGCAACCTCAAGCTATTTTAATTCGATCCAGAGTAATCAGAAAAAGTTAAGTGTATTTTTATATGACATGCCCAAAGGTGGTGATCTCCATAATCATCTTGGCGGTGTCAGTATGGCAGAAAATATGCTGGGTTATGCGAAACAGGATGCTTTGTGTATTAATAGCCAAAGTTATGCGGTAACAAAAAATTTACCTTGTTCCCCGGCTTTTCTGGTTGGTAAAATTCAACAATATCCATCTTTATATAATCAAGTGATTGATGCTTGGTCGATGCGAAATTTTCGACCCGGAAAAGAATCTGGACATGATCACTTTTTTGCAACATTTATAAAATATTTACCTATTTTGATGAAACATCGTACTGAGATGGTGAATGAAGCAGTGGAAAGGGCGTGTCGAGAACATTTAATCTATCTGGAATTGATGGTTATGCCCGATGATAACGCATCGGGTTTATTAGGAAGGCATATCGCATGGGATCCACATTTCGAGCGAATGCGTGCGCAGCTCTTAAAAAAAGGCGTTATGCCTATAGTTGCAAGCATTTCGAAACAATTGGATAGCTACCAAAAACAAGTACAAATATTTTTGACTGGATTGGGAAAACAATTGTGCCCAAGTTTCAAATTGCGCTATTTATACCAAGCATTACGTGAACAACCGCCGACACAAGTATTTGCGCAATTATTGACTGGCTTTGAATTAGCCAGCCGTGATCCACGCGTCGTAGGCATTAATCTAGTCCAAGCCGAAGATGGAAAGATATCGATGCGTGATTATACCTTGCAGATGCAGATGATTAAATTTTTGCATCGACACTATCCCAATGTAAAAATTAGTTTGCATGCTGGTGAATTAGTGTCCGGTTTAGTTCCGATGAGTGGGTTACGTTTTCATATCCGTGAAGCGGTTGAGATCGCTCACGCGAATCGTATTGGTCATGGTGTAGCTATTCGTCATGAAGATGACAATGCACAACTCCTGCAAGAAATGGTTAATAAACAGATTATGGTTGAAATTAATCTGAGTAGTAATGCCGCGATATTAAACGTTAAAGGTCAGCAGCATCCGATACTATTTTATAGGCAATATCACGTCCCTATAGCCTTATCTACCGATGATGAAGGCGTATTACGAACTAATCTGACCGAGCAATTCCAGATAGCAGTGTTAAATTACCATTTTTCTTATTTAACCTTAAAGCAATTAGTTCGCAATAGTATTCAATACAGTTTTTTACCGGGAGCAAGTTTATGGCAAGAGGCCAATTATAAATATCCGGTTTCGGCCTGTAGGAATAGTTTAAACACCGATAAACTGTCTGTAGCGTGTCAACGATTCTTAGCTAATAATCAAAAGGCTGATAGCCAATGGAAATTAGAACAACAATTTTTAGAGTTTGAACAGCATTTTGTTAAATCGTGCTTGAACCTTTAGAATGCAAAAAAGACCGCAGAAGCGATGCCCCCAAATAAACTCCACTTAACCAAATAATAAATTGGTTTATTCCATTTTTTAATACGTTTACCGATGCGGCGAATAAAATAAACATATTTAAAGATGCGATTCACGCCACCGGTGTCATCGGCTGCATCATTCGGTGCAGCTGCCGCGCTCATTAAGTAACGTCCCACGCCATGATTAAATCGTTGTGCCCAACGATATTTTAAGGGTCGTTCAATATCGCAAAATAAAATCAAGCGACTTTGACCGCTAGTGTTTTGCGCATAATGTATATAGGTTTCATCAAAGATGACATCTTCACCATCACGCCAACTATAGTGCGCGCCATCAACATCAATGTAACAGCGATCATCATTCGGCGTTATCAGACCTAAGTGATAGCGTAAAGAACCTGCGTAGGGGTCGCGATGACGTGGTAAACGGCTTTTATCCGGTAATTCTGCAAACATGGCGGCTTTAACCGAGGGTAATGTTTTTAATAGTGCAATGGTTTTTGGGCAATGCATCGCTGCAGAAGGGTGATGGCTGTTATACCATTTCAGATAAAAACGTTTCCAACCGGTTCTAAAAAACGAATTAAATCCGGCATCATTGTAGTTCTCTGAAGCTTTAATGTGTTGCTGAGCTAAAAGATTCAGGCCTTCTTCACGAATCAGCTGCCAATTTTTACGTAAAATTGCCAATTCAGGAAAATTTTCCATTTTTAGATAGGGGGTACTGGGTACTGCTGAAAAAAGATACATAAACACATTCAGTGGCGCAAAAAAAGTCGAATGATCGGAAAGTTGGCGCCAAAATGGATAACGTTCTTTTCCGCGCTGATGGATGTAAAAAACAGAACTGATAAACCCTATGAGTATAAGATATTTCATTAAAACTCCTGTCTCTAGTAAGAATTGAAATTTTTTATAGTAACAATCTTCTTTTATTTATCAAAGGAATTAATTATGATTTTTACGCCGGTTATTTTCTTTTTTGTTCCAGGAAAATCAGAATAAAAAAATAAACTGAAAAGAACAAAAAGGTAAAAACTGTCTAATTTGGTGTATAAAATAATTATAAAAAATAGTTGAAAATAATTTATTTATGTTAATATTTATCGGCTGATTTAAAAGTTAAATTTTCAATAAAGCTACGATTGGCCACATTAAAAATAAGGATTTTTTATGCCTAAACGCTCTACGATTCAATCTAATAATACTCTCAAAGCAATAAACGATTACTTAACACAACAACAGAATTTATATCTACTTTCTGAAACGGATCCCTTTTCTAAAATTTCAACTGAACTATTTAAAGAATTACTTTTTGGTATGAAATTAAAAGATTTTAAAGCGTGTAATTTAACCGAGGTTGATTTTCAGCAAATTGAGAAGGAAGCAAAAGAGAATGGAAATACACATGTTTTTATCGATCTTGATTTTTCAGGTGCTAAGTTACAAAATGTTTATTTAAGTGGTTTAAATTTTTCTAAGTCTAATTTTACCGGTGCGCAGCTAAAAAGAGCGAATCTATCCTTTAGTTGTTTAGATTCAGTTACTTTATTTTTTACTGATCTTAGTGAAACAAATTTGTCGAATACGACATTCTTAAACGCAATAGGTTCCAATGTCAATTTCAAAAATGCTCGACTGCAACGAGCACAATTTCAGCAAGCACAGTTAAGCAAATCAGATTTTACCGATGCCCATCTTGGCAATGCTGATCTTCGTCAGGTTAACTTAGTAGGATCAGATTTAGCACGAGTTGATGCCAGTGGAGCGGATATAAGTCAAGCGAGCTTAGCTGAAACGAATTGGGAAAGTGCTTATTTAAAGGATATCAACCTTAGTGGAAGTCGTTTAGAGTCAGCCAATTTTGAAGATGCTAATCTGCAAGGGGCTAAGCTGACTAATGCCAACTTAAAAGAAACACAATGGATGGATGCGGATCTGTTAGGTGCAAATTTAATCGAGGCGAATCTAGAAAGTGCCGATTTATCAAGAGCTAATTTAACGGATAGTGACTTATATGGGGCTAATTTAAGAAATGCTGATTTAAGAGGAGCTTGTTTCGATAAAGCTCGTGTACCACGCACGAAGGTATCTGGCGCTAATCTAGAAGCTACATTGACAGAGCATATCAATTACGGTCCTAATTTAGGAAGTTCTTTTTACGATTGGTTTATATTAAAGCAAGTGAATCAGGAAAAATATCCTAATCGAACTCCTGCGGTAAATTTGACAGACGAAGAAGAACCAAAATCGCTATTGGCGCGGTGTTTACCGGTACAATCAAAGCCAGCCAGTAATTGTCAGATAACTTGGGCTGATATTTATAGTATGAGCTTAAACAAAGATTTTACCTGCGATGTTAATAAAATTGTAATAAATAGTGAGTTATTTATACGAATATTACAATCTAAAAATGAAGCACAACAGAAGCAGTTGTTGAAAATTGTCCAGGCCGTCAAGATTTCTGGAAATGCAGAAGATGCTTTAAAACTATTAATTCAATATGCAAAACTTAGTGCTTTATGGCCAGAATATAAAAATTATATTATTGCTGAATTAGAGCAAACGCAAAATGTATCGAGCACAATAAGCGATACGTTTACCTATGCCAACTCGACGACACTATTATTCAACACGCCAACAGAATTATCCTCTTTATGGAAAGGTAAAGAATATTTGTTTAATGCAACTGTTTTTGATATCAATACAATAGTGCCTATTTCTAATCCTAATTCTTCCAGTGAGTATGATTTGACGATTGATCTTTTATCGGCTGAAGTAAGGCAGCTACTTAAAAAAATTCAATCGTTTTCAATGTATAAACAACCCGCAGCCAAGACTATTTTTATCCCTCACGCAATGTCCAATACGACGTTGGAACGTCAACAAACAAAGCAGTTCAATAATCTACTTGATATGGCGCAATATCCGGAGATAAAAGCAGCTTATCCGGATGTTTTTCAACATTGTGAAGAGGATTGTTTTAATGTGACGGTATCCGATCAAACGCTGGTTCGCTGGCTATTGACTAAACTCATTAAGCCTTACTATTTAAAAAGACCTCTTATTAATTTTACGCAGAATCTAACTGTTTTACCTTACCAATCTGTTTTAAAATTTGAAAATGCGGAGTTGCGTATCGATGAAAAAGCACATTTTGTTGGTTATATAAGCAGTAATCGATCCATTGCGAATATTATTCAGGCCTATGTTGATTTAGCTTATCGCTTAAATATAAGTTTTAGTGTTATTAAACCTATTAGTAATGAAATGATCGTGATTAATCCTGCTCAATCGGTATTAATGCACAATCATCTGCAGTATGCTTGTCATTTTATTGGCGGTGAAAACATCTTAATTTCTGGATCCGATACGCTTAATCTAACTCAATTTCCTTTACCTCAAGTTGCACTTCATCTATCGAATATAAACCCAGTCGAGCGTTTAGATTTTCGTATCCTGACTCAACAAATTAAAGAGAATTTTAATGCCGATTTATTGCTTAATTTGACGGCACATAAAAATAATTTAATCATTAATCGTTATTTTAAACAGCTTGATCCACAAGGTATTGAGCAATCGATACCGGTTATTTCAGTTATTTTGAAAAATACTTTAGAGGAGCATTGGTATAAACAATTAGAAGTCATTTCTTATGTTGAACCCAGTAAAATAGTCAATCGTGGTTTGAAACTAGATTTAGAACCACTTTCTTATCGAGTTTCCGCAACGAATAATGTGGATTTTCTTAAGCTTGAAAATCTAGAAAAAAAGAGTCGAATTTTGATATCCGCGTCGATGAAAGAAGTTTTATTTTTGCGCATTCAAAATGCTCTGATCCTAACAGATGCATTAACTTCTTTTGTGGAAGAGAAAAACCTTTACTTTCTAGTAATACCAGATTTTTATGAAGACCTTGAAAAATCAATGACACATCAATTAGAGTTTACTGATAAAAAATTACACCTCAGTGATCATCGTTTGGCTATTTCATATGCGACTGAAGATTGGAATGATCTATTCAATCAACACAAGAGAGATTTATTTACTAGAGTCTATCAATCGGTAGCTCCGCGTCTACTATTTGGCTATAGTGATAATGTATGTTTAAAATACTTTATTTCTTTTAATGACGAAAGATATCGTCGTTCTGCAGATAGAGATCTATTCCCAGCTGTTACTAATCAAGCGATAAGTTCGCACACCGGCATCTTACAAACTACAGTGGATAGTATTAAGAAAGTCGCTAACTGGCTATTTTCTACAGATAATAACGTATCTTCTCTTTCCTCAAAAACAGATTTTAAGAAAACCCTTTCGGATAAAAATAAAAAAATATGGGAAGTAGCATTGGACTATGATGAGCGCTACAACTTTGAGTTGACTAAGAAGCTAAATGGAAAAAAGAAAAGGAATACGGAAAGAAATAAAAATAAAACGAATCAGTCAGAAATTACTGATAAGCAACACATGACTCAGCCGAATGAAAAGTCACGCTTGCCTTTATTCCAAGCTCAACAAAATCTGGCATTAGAAACTTGTGCTATGCAGGATAGGCCTCAGCAAAATTTTTTAAATAAATCAAAACAGAAATTTAATCATTCAACCCATTTTGTAAAACACACTGAACAAGGGAGTTTTAAGAATGCGAACGCTAACTCGAAAAGAGTACAAGCTAATACAGAAATAGGCTATAAAAACACATTGCTTGAAAAAAATTGGCGTAAAAATGGACAGTATGATTATTCTAGAATACTGGCTAGTGATCCTTATTTTAAATTATCAAAAAATTCTACACACCAACAAAATTTACAGCTAGAGTCACAGACTGAAAAGACATTCAGAGGATCAAGAGGTTTATCCCGTGTGACTGCAACGCCTGATATACACGGTACGCTATTGTTGTGTAAATTGCTATTACCACAGCGTTATGAGCATAAACATGTTCAAGCACCTGCTCCGAAACTAAGAAAGCAACAAGGTATAAATAAGTTCAAGGTAAAGCAAGAAAATGAATGGACTAATTTCTGCGTAAGCAACATGAGAAAATAGAAATAACAAGGAGGTTAAAAACACAATAAAACCAACTTGTCTTTCTTCAGGTCTAGAGTTAGTATCGGCATAGTTTCTATTACTCAAGATATCTACTAAAAATAACAAGTGAAATACTCTATTTCTTCAGCAACATGCTTTTCTATAGCCCTTATTGGGGTACTCGCTGTCAAATTCCTATTGTCGTGGTTTATTCCCATTACCGCGGATGAAGCCTACTATGCCATGTGGGGGGCTTATTTGAGCGGAGGAGGTTATGATCATCCACCGATGATAGGTTTTGTTTTATATCCTTTGTTGCAGTTTGGCCATCATGCCTTGACCTTGCGTTTACCCGCCATTTTTACGAGTCTACTACTGGGTGTTGTGACGTATCTCTATTTAAAAAAAGATGACCCGGAGCGCGCGGCAATCACTAGCATTCTAATAATGATTGCTCCGATTAGTCTATTCAATATTATTATTACGACCGATACCCCTTTATTTATATTTTCTTTTTTATCGGTCATGTGTGTCTTACAGGCGTTAAAAAAGAATGATAATAGCGGTTGGTTTGCAGTCGGTGGCTTGTTTTTAGGTTTCGCTTTTTTCTCGAAATATTTTGCTTGTTTATTAGGTTTAGCCTATGCCGTATATTTTCTTTTTATCGCGCCGAATCGAAAACGAATCATCGGTTTAGGTCTGTTGTTCTTATTCACACTGCCTTTTGTGGTGCAGAATATCTATTGGAATTACCAACATGATTGGTCGAATATTTTATTTAATATCTACAATCGCAATAATGATATGGGCTTTAGCCTTAAAACTTTATTCATCTATTTGTTGATGTTGCTTTATCTCATCACCCCCCCACTAGCGTTTACTATGACCCATTATTCTAAACAGGAATTAAAACATCAGCCGCTAGTTTATTTCTTTTTTATACCTTTATTCATATTTTTAATACTCAGTAGTTTTAAACCGATAGGTTTGCATTGGCCACTTGCGTTCATCCCATTCATTTATGTTTGGGCAGGGATGTATTTAAGTACTGATCGGCTAAAAAAGTTATTAAGATTTACACTCTATTGGAGTGGACTGCAGCTCGCTCTGATAGTTGGTTTATTGCTGATTCCGCTCAAGTCGGTACAAGATCATCGTTTTTTAGGCTTAAATTATAGTAAGATTGTCTATTTTTTTCATCATAAAACTATCAATGGCTTGTTGAAAGAAAAATATCCACAACATTATATTTATGCTAGCCCTAATTATGCCGATGCGTGTTTATTTTTTTTCGATACCAATCATTATGTGTCGGTATTTTTAAAAGGTTCTTATCACGGCCGTGAAGATGATTTAATTACCAATTTTCAAGACTTTAAAAACAAAAACTTTTTAATTTTTTCAAGAACGCCACTAATCTATAATGATTATAAGTATTATTTTCAGAAGGTGAGCTTGCATACGTTTCAGTACCAACACGCTACTTTTTACTATTTAATAGGTACAAAGTTTAATTATCCAGTCTATCGACAAAAGATATTGCGGACGATTAATGATACGTATTGGATCGACCCGCCGTATTTGCCGCACGCCCCAAGTTTTTTTTATTTAAAATATTTTAAAAGTAACTATACTCATAGCAATTGATTTCTTGGCAAGGCGTCGCAAAAACGAAGCAACCGGCCGGAATGTATTAGCATAAATGAGGATTGCGAGTGGAACGCCAACATAGACAAAAATTCAAGTGCGAAGAGTATTATACGATTAAGCTTAAAAACTCTGATCGAGTTCGTAAGTCTTGCCGGAATAGACCGAGCATCACTGAAGTTTTCATGGAAGCCTTTTGTTTTTCAACGCCACGCATCATCATGCAGAGATGCTTGGCTTCAATAATGATAGCAACGCCTTTGGCATCTAATAGTTTCATCAGGGTATCGGCTATTTCACGGGTTAAGTTTTCTTGAATTTGTAAACGTCGTGCATAAAAATTAATAATACGTGGTATTTTTGATAAGCCTATGATTTTTCCATTCGGTATATAGGCGATATGACAGACGCCAATAAAAGGTAATAAATGATGCTCGCATAGGGAATATAATTCTATGTCTTTAACTAAGACCATTTCTTCCATCGCTGAGCAAAATACCGCGCCATTTAAAATGTCATCTAAAGATTCACGCGAGCCACTCGTTAAATAACGTAAAGATTTCGCGACACGCTGTGGTGTGTTTTTTAAGCCTTCACGTTCTGTATCTTCTCCGAGTGCAGATAAAATTGCTTTAATATGTTTTTCCATTGTCTCCATCGTCGTTTGTCTTCTTGTTAAATTTAAGTTTGTGAGCTATTTCCAAGCTGGAATGGCTGACCCATGAAATAACCTATTTGCGGCAGCTAGTACCTCTGGGGAATGTATTGCCTTAATTAAATTAATAAATTTAGGATTATTTTCATCGACAACTTTGACCACTAATAAATTGGCATAAATAGACTTTCTACTTTCGCTGAATAGCGCTTGTTGCAGATAAAGATGAGCGAACGCAGCATAGTTAGCATTAATAACCGCTACGTCGACATCGGCTAATACGCGTGGTAATTGCGCTGCGTCTAACTCTTTGATGTTTAGTTGTTTGGGATTATCCAGGATATCGATAGGTGTCATGAGTGTGCTTTTATGTGCGTCCAGTGTTACTAAGCCAGCTTGGCTCAGTAATAATAAGGCTCGCGCTTCATTGCTCGGATCATTGGGAATGGCTACGATGGCATGGGGTTTTAATTCGTTTAAATGTTGAACTTTTATTGAATAGAGCGCCATCGGATAAATAAATTCTTTGGCGATGGCGACCAATGAATAACGTCGGTTATGAATTTCGTCGCTTAGAAAAGTTTGATGTTGAAATAGATTAGCATCGAGACTGCCGTCGTTTAATGCCCGATTAGGTAGCGAATAATCAGAAAACTCAATAATTTTTATTTCTAAACCATAATCGCGCTGCGCCACTTGCTTAGCGACTTGCATAAGTTCGGTTTCTGGTCCGCTAATCGTGCCTAAACGAATTTGATTAGGATTTTCGCGGTTATGACAAGCCGATAAGCTTATCAATAGGCAGATGAGTAGAAGCGTAAAATTAAGAACTCTTTTTATCATCTTTTAATCGTTCCGATAATCTAATAAAAAATTTTAATGATGGTTTAAACGTTTTGCCCAGTAATCTCCTAGGTGTTGTATCCCTTGTACTAACGAGATTAGAATCAAAATAGTGATGACCATGACCTTAGCATCAAAGCGTTGATAACCATAACGGATTGCTAAATCACCTAAACCGCCGCCACCGACTGCTCCTGCCATGGCGGAATAGCCAATTAAAGTAATAAAGGTCGTCGTCAATGTGCCTATCATACCGGGTAGGGCTTCCGCCAGTAAGATAGCTGGAATTAATTGCCACGTCGTAGCGCCCATGGCGAGTCCCGTCTCGATTAAACCGGAAGGTAATTGGTTGAGATTATTTTCTATCATCCGCGCAAAAAACGGTATGGTAGCCAGCGTTAAGGGTACGATAGCGGCGCTAGTACCTATCGAAGTTCCGACGATGAAACGTGTGAAAGGGATAATAGCTAGCATTAAAATAATAAACGGAATAGAACGTGCCATATTAATTATTAAAGATAAACTTTTGTTAAGTAGTGGCTTCGGCAATAAATTGGTTTGACGGGTATTAAATAATAATATTCCCAAAGGTAATCCCAATAGCATAGCCAGTGACCCTGAGACCAACACCATGTACAGTGTTTCTCCAGTGGATATAAGTAATTCAAACAATAGATTTGTCGACATAACCCATACTCTCTATATGAAGTCCTTTATCAGTTAAATAATCTATGCCTTGAGGTAAAGAAGATTGATCGCCCATGACTTCGACTACCATGATACCTAAGATTGTTTCTTTAAGACATTCGATATTGGCTTGTAAAATATTCAGATGAATACCCATTTCACGCATGACATGGGCTATTAAAGGTTCCGCTGCAGCTTGTCCCTGAAATATGATTCGAAGTACAGCATGGCTGTCAGGTTTTTTTTGCGCACTGAGTCGATTTTGTAATAGGGGAGGTAGCTCATGCTTTAAAGACAAACTAACAAATTTCTTGGCTAAGCTCGTTTTTGGAGCAGTGAAAAAACTAACGATATCTGCGATTTCAACGATAGATCCTTGATCCAGTAATGCAACACGGTCGCAAATACTTTTTACGACGTCGACTTGATGTGTAATTAATACAATGGTGATCCCTAGGCGCCGATTGATATCTTTTAATAATTGGAGAATAGTGTGTGTGGTTTGTGGATCCAAGGCTGATGTCGCTTCGTCACAGAGCAGCACTTTGGGTTGACTGGCTAAAGCACGTGTAATAGCGACACGTTGTTTTTGTCCACCGCTAAGTTGCGCAGGATAAGTATATTGCTTGTCGTTTAAACCGGTGAGTGTTAATAAAGGGGCAATCGTGGCAAGGATTTTTGATTTAGAATAATGGGCAAATTTTAACGGCAAAGCGATATTTTCATACACAGTTTTTGCTGTAAGTAAATTAAATTGTTGAAATATCATGCCTATCTGTCGTCGCACTAGCCGTAGCTCAACGGCGTTCAATGCGGTTAATTCTTGCCCAGCTACCCAGACTTGTCCTAGGCTAGGCTTTTCTAACAGGTTGATACAGCGTACCAGCGTGCTTTTTCCGGCACCACTTTGGCCCACAATGCCAAATATTTCTCCTTGACGGATAGTTAGGTTGATATCGCGTAGGGCATGGAAAGGCGGGCCTAAACTAATGTAAGTTTTTGCGATATTGATAAGTTTTATCATCTTTTCAGGGGTTATTTTTTCAAGTGCAAGCGATATATCTTATTCAGATCTCGTTGCTAAATCAACGTTATGATTTGCTTTCTAAGCTTAGTTACTATGAATTAACCAATCTGCAGAAAAAAATTAAATGATTATTTTCTTTACATAAGCTATCTATCATTTTTTTTAATAAAAATTTTTTTTTATATTTGTTTTTTGAAATCAGCATGAAAAATTTTTTAAAAATGCTTGAATGACTTGACACTATTCTTTAAAGTACCTAGCATATATCCCAAGAAGATAAATTCAATATAAACTAGCTTAGAAGTAGTAGATAGGCAACAACTATAACCAATAACAATATTACAAAATAAATTACAATCAATTTCCTATTATTAATTCTCGTTAATATAGTAAGTAATATGTAAATTAAAAAATAAAATTAAAAATTAATGGATGATTTTATGAATAATCTAAAAAAACAACCTGCCTTTGAGGAACGTAATGCTTTACTAATAGAGGATGATATTTTTTGCCAACGGGTACAAAGTCATTGTCTTCGGGAGCTGGGGTACACAGTAGAAATAGTGGACAATGCTGAAGCAGCAATTGATCGCTTAGAGCATTATGTTTATAATCTTATCGTGTTAGATTTAGGGTTACCTGATCAATCCGGTGAATTAGTTATACGCGCAACACGTGAGTTTGAGACTAATTACCAAACGCCACTTATCGTGGCTACTGCCCATGCCGATGCACCTATGCAACAAAAGTGTCTCTATTTAGGTGCTGATGTTGTGTTTATTAAACCATTTAACAAACAAACCTTAGCTAGAGCTATTGATTTTTGTCGCGCTCAAATCGAAGAATTATCTCGATTTAATTAGCATTTATAGTTTATCCCATAACCGATTAATGTAGTAAAAAAATAGCTAAACTAAAAAATTACTATTAAAATAGCCATGGTAAATAGTTTGTATTAGGTAGAATAGCGTATGTAAAATGCTGGTATAGGTTATGGGATAACCTTAAGTGCGATGTGTTCAATTCTTTCTAGGGAAGGGTATGTTAATAGATTTTGCGCCGCAATTCATTAGCTGTTTTACCGCATTATTACAAGCACTTAACGCCTGTAACGCGCATATGCAAGGCGAGCTTAGTGAACTACCGCTTTGGGTAGATAATGGTGCCGAAGGTTTTGTTAAAAATCGTGATAAAGTCATCTTTGCCCTAGGGAACTTTGGTCTGACACAAGGTTTGTCGCCACAAGAAACCTTTAAATGTCCAGGTGTCGTAGCCGGCACACGACAAACCTTAGCGCTTATTGATAAGGTTAATCAGATTAAAAGCGCTTTTAAAGAGCTCGTGCATGCCTGCCAGCAAACCACCCAGCAAGATATCACTAAATTTGTTCGCGACACCTTGGCACGTGCCGGCTATCCAGGAATTAAACTAAAGCAGGTTTTTCGGCATATTATTTATATTGATTACCATCCGCGACGCATTGCTTGGACTAAAGGTAAACACACCAGCAGTAAGCAACTATCAAAACAAGCTTCAGAAAAATTACTCGATAAAGCAGGGCAGGGCTTACATATCGAAATACAAAAAGCAAAACTTATTGGTTTACATCATCAGACTAAACTTATTAAACATCGAGCGATTAAAGCCGGTTGGGTAGTGAATGTCGGTGCCTTTAAAGAAAACAATTGCTCTGCCTATGAAGATATACGAACCGCTTTACCTTTATTTTATTTGCATGATCACGCATTGCCGAATCCTATCGTTTGTTTTGCTAAACCACGTGTTCAAAATCGTAAGACGCGCGTGGATAAGCAAATTGAATCATCCCCTTTTTTACCGTCTATCAGTGTGTATCGGTATAAAAAAGAAATTATTAATTAATTAAATTTTCATTTGCAGTTTCTTTTTCAACATGCTTAAATTTAATGGGCTTTTTTTTAAAAAAAAGCTCATTGGAATAAGAATCGCAAAAAAACTGGAGGAAAGTAGCATGCTTGAAGCATCAAAAATAAAAGTTATTGATCGACTCTATTTAAATGAATTTAGCTCCCTGCCTGATATAAGCTTATTCATACCCCACCAAATAGACAAAGCTTCCAATACGAGCTTGCTAATAACAGAAACCTGTCGATCCTCCTCTTGTCCATCCCCTAAATAGTACGTTAAAGAGATAAGTTGCTCTTAAGCTTAGCTCTTTTTTAGCATCTAAAATCCGTTCCAATACTTAAGGCTTTCTTAAGCTAAGAAAGGGTTAACTTTATCTTAAGTTATCAGGACTATATTTAATTAAGGGTCCAAGTAATAAATCTTGACCGAGATTAAATTTATTAATGCAGCGGGCTCGTATGTTATGTTAAGAAACGATGATGTCGTATCAATACAAAATGATTTAAAGGATGGAAGCTATCACCAGCTTTTTAGTGATTTACGTCGCTTAGGTCGTCCAATTAAGCAAGAATGGCTGAAATCTCCAGCACCAATTGAAAAATATAAATTTACTGCAAATCCTGGATTTAAACAATTTTTGCTCGAGAAAATTAAAAAATCTAACCTAAACGACGAACCCACTAAAAAGGATATTCCTCAAGAGATTAACCAGCTTAAAAAGCAACTATCACTGTTATCACTTGTTTTAATGGTTTGGAAAGACGATCCGAAGCTTGAACAAGAGTCTAAATCAGAGCAATTGCCCGAATCAGAGCCAGCTAAAAGATCACGCCAGCAAATTAAATATAAATCATCCATCGATAAAGATGATCGATATGCAATCAATATCGCTCTGCAGGCCATGGCTTTTATTCTTTGTCAGCAAAGTAACAAGCTTATTAAAGATCGAGAAAATAAAATTATTTATGCTAAAGACTATGCGCTGACAGAAGAAGCTGAAATTAACCTATTTAAAGCGGTAGACAGTAAACAAGATTTGCTTGATTTTATTTCTAAGCATATTCAGCGTTTAAATGAATTCGAATCTGAACGATATCTTAGAGTCAATAATGAAGAGCCTTTAAGCCAACAAGAAATTGAGAAAATTGGCGCAGCGATTGCAGCCTTTCAAACTCCGAATAAAAAGAAAAAACTTCTCAAATACTTCGGTATCTTTCTGGCTCTCATTGCCGCATTAGCCTGCGGCCTCGCCACCGGCGGCGCGATTATTTTGTTGTTTCCTAGCTTGTCAGCAACGGCATTCATCTTAGGGGGATTGATTGCTTTCTTTGGATTTAAAGCTAATTTTGGCTTTTTTTCGAAGAATTTCTCTGATTTTCTGCTTAGCCTTTTAAAAAAAGGTGGCATAACTGAGTATATTGATATCGAAGGGAAACGTCGGCAATTTTCTGCAACGTATAAATATTTATTAAGGCCTCTAGTAATAATTGCTTCACTAACCGTAGGTGTAGGAACTATATCGTTAACCTATATCACTGTTTCAGGTTTAGTTGCCAAGCTATTACCTATACTCGCCATTATCTGGCCACCACTGCCTTTGATTATCGTCGGTGTTTTAGCAGTAGCGGTGGGCATCGCCTTAACCATTGCGGTATTCACGGCCTCTCTCGAGTTGTTAAAAAATGTGGCTGCCTTAAACATGGGTTTTAAAAAACTATGCGCGCATGCCTATAAGAATTGTGTAGACTTTTTCAAGAATCTAAAAAATTTACCGACTCGTAAAAAAGTCGAATTAGCGCTTATGCTGTTCTTGCTGCCTATTGCATTAGCAGGCTTAGCGTATTTTCGCTATACCGCTGGTGTAGATTTGTCGATTTCTATTGGCGTAGCTGCTGCTATCGTGATGGGAATTGTCGCTTATATTCCTCAAATGGCTTTTACTTATTTATCTATTAATAAATTTAAGAATTTTTTAATTAATTTATTTTTTCCAACTCCACAAGTAGAAAATAATCCATCTACTAAAAGCACACTAGACCGAGTAAAGTCAGTTTTATCTAAGATTTGGTATTGGCTCGGTCTTGTTATCAACGCCGTTGGTAATGCAGTATTGGTTTTTACAGGTTCTGTTACCTCGATTCTAGGAGCTATCGCGTGTGCGCTTAATTCTCTCACTGGAAATATGCTAGCGCCCGATGTGAGTCGTGCCAAAAGAAATCACGCTACACAGAGAATTGTTAAAGAATATGAAGCTTTTCTGAACCCACCCCAAGTAGAAAAAAATTCAAGTGTAACTACTTATTCACAATCTTGTTCTACCAGAGAAAATGATAATTTTGATTTAGATTATAAAAATATGCTTCGATCACAGTCAACTGAAGAACCGATAATGGCTCATGCTTTTCGTAGGCGATCAACGACTAATCCAGGCCCAGGGACTTATACGCCAGCTTATTTCAAGCAGTCTGTAGAAAAAAACTCCGGTTCAACTGAAAAATTGCCAATTTTTGCTGTTAAGCATAATTTATGAGCAAGCTAGCTTTAGCCTATGATTAAGTTTGACAAGTTGGACAATATACCGTACTGCGTTGGCCTAAGCGTATGTGTTTTAAATTTGATTGACAAATGATACAACTTAGGCCAGCACGGCCATAAACATTTAATTGCTGAGTAAAATAACCGGGTTTACCCTCACTATTTAAAAAATCTTTTAAGCTGCTCCCTCCTTGTGTAATAGCCGTTCGTAAAATAGCTTTGATTGCATTGACCAATGATTTTAAATCACTGAGTAATAATACTTTAGCGGGTTTTAATGGATTAATTCCAGCCCTAAAGAGGACTTCCGTTGCATAAATATTACCAATGCCCACGACGATGCGCTGATCCATAATTGCCGATTTTATCGGTAGTTGTTTATTAGCCAATTTTTGCTTTAAATATAGCGCAGAAAATTGACGACTGAGAGGTTCGATACCCAAATTTTTTAGCAAGGCATGTTGTTTAGGATCATCTTCTGCATAGAGTAATGCTCCAAACCGACGCGGGTCAGTAAAACGTAGCAGGGCGCCATTATTAAAGAGAATATCCACATGATCATGCTTAGCAGGGGCAACCCATTTATTTAAGATAAGCAGGCGGCCGGACATGCCGAGATGGATCACTATATGTCCTCGAATAGTGCTTAATAACAAATACTTGCCGCGCCGGCTGACTTGAGTAATCGCAAGCCCGGCTAATTGTTGCAGATCTTTTTTAGGAATAGGCCAGCGCAAATTAGGTCGGCGGATTAGCAGTTTATGAATAATTTGATCTTGTATCGAGGGCTGTATGCCTCGCAATGTGGTTTCTACTTCGGGTAATTCAGGCATGTTGCACCGCTTGTTCCTTCTGGAAATTTTTATCTTAGGCTATCTATCACCAAGCTTAGATAAATAGGCTAAAAAAAGATAGTTGCTGACGTTGAAAATTAAATTTATAAAAGCCTACAATAATTTAATGGTAGTATTGCTGCCCCAGATAATCTTAGGTAATAATTTAGCATTATGTTTTCATTATTTAAACTTCATCTTTCAAACGTTAATATTAAATCTCATCAAAAATTTTCTGAAATTGCAAAAAATATGCCTTTAAATAAATCCAATTTTTCTATGCAATCGTTAAAAATTGATGAATTTAAAGGAATACTAGGTAACTGGGCAGTAAAAGAAGGCTGGAACCCTGGAAAATATGAATATTTACCTTTTTATTTGACCAGCACAAATGGGCATAAAGGATTATTTCTCGATGGTAGGATAATTGCTTCTTTATCAACAGTTCGTTATTCCAAAGATTTAGCCTATTTAGGAATCTATATCGTTGATCCAAAATATAGAGAGCAAGGTTTAGGACAAATTTTAGCTAAAGCTACCTTAGAAGATTTGGAAGATTGTTCTCTGATAGGAATTAATGCAGTTCAACAACAAGTGAGTAACTATCAAAAAAAATATGGTTTTATACCTTTTCATAGGAATTTCAGATGGACGGGTAAATTTAAAATTCAAAATAATTTTGCTTTAAGAAAATCTGAAATGGATATTAAAATAGTAGGAAAGGAAGGCTTAGATATTAATAAATTAATAGAATATGATGCGAATATATTTTCAGTTCCTCGGCCGAAATTCTTGCGAAAATGGATAGAAATGCCAGAATCTTATCTATTAGCCGCAATAAAAAAAGAAGAAATTTGCGGCTATGGTGTCGTAAGTAAATGCATAGAGGGTTACAAAATCGCACCGCTATTTGCAAATGATAAAAAAATAGCGCAGAAATTATACGCTTCTTTTGCCTATTTGCCTCAAGGAAAACAAAATATCGTGCAAGTTGATGTGCCGGAAAATAATCAAACGGCTGTGAAGTTGGCTACGCAATTAGGCTTGTATAAAACTTTTGAGACTACACGAATGTATAAAAGCAAAGACCCACTAATTGAGAAGCCAAGCAATAGCAATGTTTATGCTATAACTACTTTAGAAATAGGCTAAATTTTGAATTAAAAAATTAAAATTAAAAAATCGAAATATTATGTTTATTCCATTGAGTTCTCTTATTAAAAAAAATTGTTTATTGAATCCTCAAAACTCAGCTTTGAGTTTTGAGGGGCAAGTTTATTCTTATAATGAGTTAACTTTACGCTCTAATCAGCTTGCTTATTATTTAGAAAGTAAAGGGGTGAAAAAAAATACCGTTGTGGCTATTATTTCTAATAATTACTTAGAGAGAATTATAAGCATTATTGCACTTTGGAAATTGGCTGCCGCCTATTTACCCATTGAACCAAGTTATCCTTTAGCAAGGATTAATTTTATACTGGATGATTCAAAGGTAAACTTTGTTATTATAGATAAACAAAGTGAAGAAAGTATTTTTTTTAATGTTAAGCCTATCGTTTCTATTTTTCTAGAAGATGATAGCAATGAAATATCTTCATTTCCAACGAATGACTTACCCGATAATAGTGAACTGACAGACATCGCCTATATTGCTTATACCTCTGGATCGACAGGTAATCCGAAGGGCGCTATAGTAACTCAGTGTAATATCTCAAGCATCTATTATGCTTGGGAAGAAGTTTATCAGTTAAATTTTACAGATCGACACTTGCAAATAGCTAATTTTGGCTTCGATGTTTGTACAGGGGATATAATAAGAGCACTGGGTTCTGGAGCACAATTAGTTATATGTCCCGCTGAAATAGTATTGCAACCCGAAAAACTTTATGAGCGATTGATTAGCAATGCTATTAATGTAGCCGAATTTACACCGACGGTCTTAAGGAAGCTAATTGCTTACCTTGAACAAAAAGACTTAAATTTGCATTTTATGCGACTTCTTATTTGCGGTTCTGATAATTGGTCATTAAAAGAGTATAAACACTTTAAATCTTTTTTAAATTCAAATGCACGTTTAATTAATTCATATGGCACTACAGAAGCTTCTATAGATAGTGCTTATTTTGAATTAAATGATCAAACAAAAGCATTTGATGAGAGATTATCAGTACCTATTGGAAGGCCTTTTCCAAACTCGTTAATTAAAATTCTTAACGAAAAATTTGAATTTTGTGCTCCAGAGATACAAGGGGAAATTTATATCGGGGGTTATGGGGTTTCTCAAGGTTATTTGAATAGGCCTAACTTGACTAAGGAAAAATTCGTTGAACTTACTTTAGAAGATAATGAGAAAAATATTTTTTATAAAACGGGTGATTTGGGATATTTTTTTCCGGATGGGAATATATATTTTTCAGGAAGAATAGATGATCAAATTAAGATCATGGGTTATCGAGTAGGGCTTTTTGAAATAGAAAACATAATAAATAGCTACCCAGGCATTCAAAAAATTGTAGTGACCACGCTTCCTATTTTCAAATCAGAAGAAAATTTTTTAATTGCCTTTATTATTTATAATAATAACTTCAGAATAAATGATTTTATCTCTTTCTTAAATAAGAATATCCCTTTTTATTGTATTCCAAACTTTTACTTACGTGTTTCTTCTTTTCCTATTTCCCAGCATGGAAAGTTAGATCGGAAAAAATTGTGCTCAGAATTACTTTATCAACAAAATGAATGCAACAAAAAACCAATCCCTAAAAATATAATCGATGAAAAATTAGTAAAAATTTTGGAAAGTACATTTAATGTTTTTAACTTAAAAAACCAACAGTATTTCTTTAACATAAATAGCAATCATTTATTACGTACTCATTTTTTAAAAAAAATGGCGTTGCACTGTAATTTAAAATTGAAACAGCGAGATTTCATGACTATTCATACGATTTACGATCTTAAAATACATTTTGAAAAATTGTTAGATAAGCACGTATTAGTCGGCGGTTATTAATATTTCTCAATAGAGGATAACAATATGTCGGAAAGAAACTATATCGAATACTTAAAAAAGGTAACTTTACAAATTACTGGGGATACGTTTTCGGAAAAAGCTTCAGTTCAAGATTATGTAGATAATTTAATAAACTATTTTACTAATATTATTTACTCTATGCCTAATAATGTGTATTGGCTAGATAAAAATTGTGTACTACGTGGTGGTAATAATAATTTGGCCAATCAGCTCAATTTAAAATCTGGAGGAGAATTAGTAGGTTTAACTTATGAACAAATGGCACAAGCTGCTAATTTACCAACACAAGCATTTGAACCATTTCGAACAACCGAAATAGAGGTAATGAAAACCGGTATTTCTAGTATTGATAAAGAGGAACCGCCTATCAAAGCAGATGGAAAAACTTTCTATTATCTATCAAATAAAACTCCTTTACGAAATAGAAAAGGGGAAGTCATAGGTGTAGTTGGAATTTCAACGGATATTACTAAACTTAAAGAAACTGAATCGGCGCTTCATATTGCCTTAGAAAAAGCTGAAGCTGCTAATAAAGCGAAAACTGAATTTATTATGAATATGAGCCATGATTTACGTACGCCATTAGCGGGAATTATAGGAATTTCCAGCATACAAGCTGATGATGCAAGCAGCCCACAGGAACAACAATATGGGAAATGGATTCATAATGCGGGTGAACAGCTTTTAGAATTACTCAATTCAGTTATAGAACTAGCAACTGAGCAACAAATTGAAAACATAAAAAAAGAAAACATTAATTTACAGCAATTTGCAGAGGAGCTTCAAGCGTTAATGCAACCTGCTGTAGTGACTAAGAACTTAGAGTTTCAACTTAAGCTGGATATCGATTTACCCATAGTTATCACTGATCGAATTAAATTGAAACGAATTATATTAAATCTTCTATCCAATGCAATCAAATTTACTAAACAAGGAAAGATTTGTTTAGAAATAAATATGCTAATAATAAAAAATGATGAAGCCAAAATTAAAATACTTATTTCCGATACGGGTATTGGCATTGCTAAAAATAAAATCGATAAAATATTTGATCGATTTTATCGTGGCCACCCTTCTTTTAAAGCCGAATATACAGGTTATGGTATTGGTTTGTTTTTAGTAAAAAAAGCTACGAAATTATTAGGTGGAGAAATAAGGGTTTCCAGTAAAGAAGGAAAGGGTAGCTGCTTTTCTTTAGAATTCATTTTTCCTATATTTCAGGGAAATCTAGATGAAATTAGTCATCCTGGAAAAGAGCACTCCATGCAATCACTGGGTCTCGAAACCAAAGGCGCTGTGTTAATTGCTGAAGATAATGCCTTAGTATTATATGCAGTAAAAAATGTGCTTACTAAATTAAATTATGACGTTACTGTGGTAACAGAAGGGCAAGCAGCATTAGATACCTTACAGACCCAATCTTTTGTTTGGGTATTACTCGATATTGGCTTGCCTGATCTCGATGGAATAGAAATCGCACAGCGTTATCGTCAATGGGAACATGAAAATAAAAAACCACACCTTCCAATTTTTGCTTTAACGGCTCATGCAGAAAAAACCATTAAAGATAAATGTAAAGAGGTGGGTATCGATTATGTACTTAAAAAACCTTTTACAGAAAAGGATATTCAAACCATTGAAAAATTTTTAAAATAAAAAATTCGGGTGGACTTCTTTATCCACCCGGTTTTCGTTTTGAATTTTTACTGCTTAATACTTACTTTTTTATTTTGGAAAAGCGTATCCTTGAAGTTCGATTTTTTTACGCACTTCAGAATTTATGTCTAATCCCCATGCGTCAAAAAATGGTAATAAATTTGTTTTTGTAATATCACACGCTGTTCTGATAAACCAGTTTTTGTCTTTCTGATTAGTGTTAAATGTATCCCAACCCTCAGAGTAGTTCCATTGCTCTCGATAAGCCTTGCCCAGTTTCATATAAAAATCATCGCCATAAGTAAACAGTAATTGGTAAAATAATTGTAAACGTAAAAATTCATTTTGAATATGTTGTGGATACTTTAAATTTAATGTTTTATCTTTTTCGTTATATTGGTACTGTGGATTTCGTTCATCATAGGTTATAGATGACATAACATCATAACCCCCTTCAAGATCAGAAAGATTGACTTTAGCGGTAATAAAATTATTAACTGCATTGGGATCCCAAGCTCGGCTACTGCCATATTTACCTGAGTCAAAATATTCAGGCGCATAATAATAGATATCATATTTATTCCAATCACCTTTGCCCTTAAAAAGACGTTCGGCTATGAGTTCATAAAGATTAGCAACCACTTCTATCTCTGTACCCCAAGACCACCCCATCGTATTTTGGTGGCCCATTTCATGCCAATCAACAAACAAAGTTTTTGATTTTCTTGTGCCTATATCATCGCAAACAGCAATTAAATCGTAAGCGGAGTAACCACATTTTTCATAGGTTATAATTTGTAAGTTTTGTGTTGGAAGATGTAAGGCACTTGAGCCATCGAAGCCATTAAACCTATCATAAGCGGTACCAATTAACAGGTATTCTGCAAGCAATTGATTAATGTAGATTTGGTTAGATATTGTTGAAACTTTATCTCCTGGAATATAAATTCTATGAAGGCCATTAAATAATTGAACATGATTAAAAGAATTAGGATTTTGGCTTATATCTTGTACCCATTCCTTTTGGGTATTGAGACCGAAAATGAAAATTGGGATTTTTTTTCCTTTATTTGTGCTTTTGGGAAAAAGGGTAATCTTAATTTTTTTGCCCCAGCTTTGCATATCTTGGTTATTATTAATGCAGGACAACATCAATGTCCCGGGTTCAATCGCTTTATACGTCGTGTTTCGATTCTCTACTAATTTTTCTTTTCCCATTATGCTATAGGGATATACGTTACTTGTAGCCGCATAACAGACAGTTTGAGGATTATCCAAGTTGCCGACTTTGATATCGACCTCATCCCCTATTTCCATGAAAATATCAGTAGGAAAATACGATGTACGTCCTGAATGAAAAAGATCAAAAGCCATTCTTGTTTCAGCGTGAGTGGCGCGTCCACTTCTTCCATGGCCTGTACCGCCAAATTCTGTTATTGAAATATAATAGATATTATCTTTGCTGCAACCATAGCAACTTATGCTACTTTCTAACCAACATTTTAGCCAATAAGATTGACTATTTTTATTGCTTGTATGTATATTGAATTCTTCAGCGGTATTTGCATCGCGATCTAAAATCTCGGGACTATGACCAAATAGGCTAATAAAAGCTTCCCTAAACCCATCCTTATAAGTTTCATTGTCATTTTTATAGTGAGCCCACCAGTAATTTTTCCTTGGTAACGAAGCCGATAGTGGCAGTTCTATATATAAATTTTCAGTGGTGTTATTTTCATAATGTTCCATTAGTTTCCTCCTTAAATTCTAATGAATTAGTTGATTATAATCTTTACTATTATGACATAAGCTTTGTTCAAAAAAACAACAAGAGCATATTTTGTAGATAGTCAAAAAACCTAACTAACTAACTAACTATCAAAATAACTAAGCTATTAACCTTGCTAAGACCTATGGTAATTAAGAAGAAAATGGTGGCTAATTTAGTTTTTGAAAATATTATGGTTATTTTAAAAACTGAACGTTTAATACTTAGAACTTGGAAAGAACAAGACCTTGATCCGATGTCAGCAATTAATCAAGATCCTTTAGTCTGTGAATTTCTTCCTAAAATTGGAGATAGAGCTGCAACAAAAGCCTTAATTCAACGTTTTATTAATCACTATGAAAAGTATGGTTTTTCATTATATGCTGTGGAATTGAAATCAAATGGTGAATTTATTGGTTTTGTAGGATTGTTGGTTGTTTCATTTGAGGCACATTTCACGCCTGCTATTGAAAATAGTTGGCGATTAGGTTCTCAATACTGGGGTAGGGGTTATGCTACCGAGGCTGCAAAATCCATAGTTAATTTTGCTTTTACTACACTGAAGTTAGAAGAAGTTGTTTCATTCACTGTAGAAAATAATATAAAATCGCGCCGAGTAATGGAAAAGATCGGTATGCGCCATAATCCCAAAGACGATTTTGACCACC
>JBBIWD010000001.1:0-491302 GCA_037439325.1 Rickettsiella sp. | reverse complement strand
AAAACAGAATTAGAAACTGTACAAAAGGACTCAAAAAATCAAATAGAAGAATTTTTAAAACAAGAAATAACTCAACTGGAAACAGAATTAGAAACCGTACAAAAGAACTCAAAAAATCAAATAGAAGAATTTTTAAAACAAAAAATAATTCAACTGGAAACAAAATTAGAAGCTGCACAATATGACTCAAAAAATGAAATGGAAGAATTTTTAAAACAAGAGATAACTCAACTGAAAACAGAATTAGATGCAATACAATTAGAAACTGCACAATATGACTCAAAAAATGAAATGGAAGAATTTTTAAAACAAGAGATAACTCAACTGAAAACAGAATTAGATGAAATGGAATTAAAAATTCTCAATGTAGAAATACAAAACACTAGAGATAATTTGTCAGAAACTCTAACGCAGTTAGACCAAGCTAATGTAAGTCTGATACAATCACAAGAAACTTCAAATACATACTCTGATGAAAAAAATAATGAATTAAAAAAGCAGTTTGAAACTCTTCAAGAAACTTATAACAATCTACAAAAAGAACATGATACGCTTGAAGAAGCTTCACAAGAAAAAACTGCCGAAATTAATATTCTAACAAATAAAAATCAAGAAATTCAAAAGCAATTTGAAATTATCAAACAAGAAACAGAAACTTTAAATAAAAAAACAAACGAGTTTGAAATTATTAGACAAGATTTGGAACGACAGAATTCACAAGATCAAGCAAACAGTATAATAGGAGGCTTTATGCCAGGTAATAATAAGGACGATCTAGATCTAATAGACTTGAATTTTGATGACTCAAGTCCAAAGCCATCTGATCCTAAAAATAAAGCTGGCTCTAGCTCAGAGAGTTCATCTAGGCACTCTTCAGTTTCTTTTGAAACCTTTAACAACGATAATGTTCCTCCCTCTTCCCCCAACATTCAAGAGCATAGGAAATCGAGCTCAGATGAAGGATTTTCGGATAATAGTTCTTCGTTAGATCTGAAGCTTGCACCTGAGTTAACGCAATTTCCCCTAAGTCCGACTCAAAGTACATCTGATTTGACAAACTTTAATTTTGGTTTTTCGGATACTTCTCATCCCTTAACTAAAGAACCATTAGAATCACTTAAAAAATCTACAATAAATCTTTTTAATGAAGGTACACCGCAAGAACAACAAGACGTTCAAATTGATAACTTATTCTCAAATGATGAGTTTCAAAAACAGCTTAAAACAGCTTTAGCTAGTAAATTTGACCAAGATTACAGACATGTTTTTGATAACTCCGTTAATTTATTAGATGCTTCTTTAGCTGATTCTTTAATAAAATTAAACAGCGAAAAATTAAAGCGCCAAATTTTGGCCAATGATACTGTTAATGGGCTGGTTAATGATAATAAAAAAACTGAAATAAAAACAGTACTTACTGAATTATATACCCAAGATGGTTACGCTGATTTATCGACTCAAGAAAAAGCAGATATATTACTCAACAAATTACTATCAAGCTTTTATCTTTTTAATAATCATTTAAGTGAATTTAATACAAATTTATTAAAAAACTCATTAAAAGAAAATACTGATAACGCTGAAAGCCTTATGAAACATGCAAAAGAAGTGGTCGATGCACTTAAAGAAGAACATTATGAAGAAATTAAGGAAGCATTCACCAACAAATTTGAACAGATTGCTACTGATGCTACCCAAACTTTATTCAATGGTGATATCGATAGCAATCTATCTGTCTTTAAAGTTGAGCTTCAGGAAACCTCAGCAAATGAAATTACAAAATTAATTGCTGCGCTATTTAATAAACCTGAGCTATTCTCTGGAACTATAGAAAAAATTCAGACTCATGGTTTAACAACTTCAACTTATTTAGAAGAAATAAAAAATTCAGCTGCATCCATTTTTGATGATTTAAGCATAATGCAGGGAAAAACCAAAAAAAGTTTTAAAGAGCATATAGCCGATTTAGGTATTGAACTTCTTATAAATCTTTGTATTGAAAATCTTCAAATAAATGAAAAAATTCATCTTTTAGATGAAGCTAAAGAAAAATTAAAAGATGCAATTACTGGTGCTCATTTAGAAATTGACACACGTAAGGAGACAATAAAAACAGCTTGCGAGGAATTGGTCACCCCGTTACTGGAAAAAAACAATATAAAAAACATTATAAAAGAAGAGAAGAGAAAAACTAGGCGCACTGTTAACCTTTTAGAAGCAAGCAAAGAAGAATTACATCAACAACTTGAGCAAAAAATTAACCAAACCTTTGACCATTACTTTCCTAATGTTCAATTAGATCCAATTTTTGAAAAAATTAGCAAAGGTAACACCTTAACAAATGAAGAATTAAAAAAAATTCCATCTGAACTCCAATATGCCGACACACTTGAAGAATTTACTTTAGGTTTATCAGCGAAACATCCTCATTTAAAAACTTTTCATTTAGACCAAAACCAATTTGAAAAAACCCGTTCTTTACTACGAAAAAAATCTTTAGCAACTATAAATCCAGCTCTTAATGCCGATGAAAATATATTAACGTTAGATGCTGAAAAATGGTTAGAGAAAAAGCTTCAACTTATAACAGATAAATCTATTGGTTTAAAACTAAATACTAAGCAACAAAAAAATCTGGATAATAAATTTCATAAATTATTTCCATTATCGCCACTCGAAGATATGGCCATTACACATAAATCGGTTGATGAATTAAGTGAAGAATTAAAAAAACTAAATGATTTAAAGATAATGGTTGTTACTAAGCTTTATAAGACATTTTCAGAAATTGATACTAAGCTAAAAGAATATCCAAACTTAATTGATAAAGATGAAATTTTCGAAGCTAATCTAAATAATTCTCTACCTCTCAATTTTCAAATTAACAAAAAGGGCATAACTAAACTTAATAACGCTCAAATTAAAAGCTTATCAGATAAGATAAACCATCGATTAGAAAATAATGTTAGTAAATGGGGCTTATTAAATAGTAATAATCTAGCTAAAGAAATTTGCAACGATATTCTTTCCAATCCTGCAAATCAATTTGAGTCTGATGAAGAAGCTATCCAAATATTAGTTACCAATGCATTAAATATATTATATAAATTTCACGATCTTAAAGGCACAATTGAAAAAAGAACAAAATGGCAAGAAGACATTCAACAGCTTTATGCTTCCACACAAAAACTAAAGTCATTTAATCGAAAAATAGACATCAGGATAGCAAAACTAGACAATATGTTATCTTTAAAAAAAGCTGATGCTAATAATCCAGCTATCGATACAGACAATAAAACAGGTCCAGGCGAGGTATATCTTCCACATCATTGTTCCATCATTACAGATTCAACCAACTCACAATTTACAGATCCCTCAGTCTTTGATTTTCAAGTATTAGGTGGTGCTTTTTACAAACAAAATGCACTTAAAATCGGACAAAAAGTTACTTTTAAACAAACAATAGTTACTAACGAAGAACGTATTTGGTCTGTTACGCGTAGCAATGATAACTGTTTGGTTTATGAAACCCATAAACCTTGGAAAGATGCGAGCAATAACATTAAAGATCGAATGGGCTACAAAACCACTTATGGAACGGAAGTTAGCTTCGCACAAATGATTCACGCAGTTAACAGCTTTAAAGAAGGTTCTATTTGCACACTGCAATTTGGTAAATGTTCAAGTGGTATGGAAAAAAAATTACGCCTCTTTATGGCTGCATATAATGAGTTACGAAATAATAAGGGTCCTATATTGATAGGTAATTCTAATCCGAACCTCAAAATGAGACGAGAAGAAATAGATACCGTAAAAAACGATATTAAAGATAAATTAAAGCTCCATACTCACGAGCTTAATAATGCAAATAAACAGCTTAGTCAAATGACAGATATAACTACTCCAAGACAAATGCCAAGAGGATAATTTTATGCTCAACAAGTTAAATATCTATAAAAATGCTTTGATAACCACTAGAAATTACCTAGAAAAATCGTTAAGTTTTGATGAGAAGAATTTTTTACAATTATTTAAAGACAAACTTAAAGGCAATCTATCAGAATCTGGAAAAATTATTTATGATAGTGATGCTTTTAAACAATCATTAAAAAATGCATACAAAAAATTTAGTGATGAATTAACAACCGAATATTTAAATTTATTAGATTTAGCCGGGAGAGATGCATCAAAAACCTTTGATCCTCATGCAACAGTACAGAAAGCACAAGCTTTATTAAAAAAAAAATTAAATGAATTAAACACTTCGCTTTCCAGCAATTTAAATAATGAACTCATAACAAAAGATCAAAATTTTGATGAAGAGGATCAAGAAGAACTAAACAAGGTATTAAACAATTATACCGATGATTGTGAAAAAAAACTTAATAGCCTTTTTCAAGAAATGGAGGGGATCTGGCCTAAAGTTGCTAAATTTCAATTACGCATACGCAACGAAGCAGCAGCGCTTAAAACAAGTAACCCAAATGCTACGTTTTCCGTAAGCGAAACTGATCTTGATAAGCTATCGATTGGAATTTCACCTGATCCCACTGTAGGCTGGAAAATTGACACTGATAATCTTAAAAAAATATTGATGCATCAGTTAGCTAATCAAAAACCCGGAGAAAAATTCCTCGTAACGCTTAGTATTCCTGACAGAAGCGGAATCATGAGACAAGTTGGAGATATTAGTTTTCAATATAGAAGCCCTGCAGTGGCTCTTTTTGTTTTGATACTTTTTTATTTCCTCGCCATATTTCAAAATAACGATGTAGAAAGAATGGTCAAAGCTTTTGAAAAAATCATTAAAGAAGAAGGTATTGCAATCGATCCAAATGATATAAGCTATACTATCAAACAATTAAATACAAATGGAAAATGGGGCGTCATTAAGGAAAAAGGACCATTAAGTTCGGAACATTCCATGCGCTTGCAGCAAGCAAATCAAGAGCTTATTGAAAATCTAAAAAAAGAACAAAAGACTATTAAGAAAACTGATTCAATCGAAGATGAAGGATATGCTACAGACTCAAATTCATATTCAGAAGAACAAACTGAAACACCAAGACCCCGATTTTAGTTTTATTAGCCCGATAATTTAATAATCTGAATAAACTGCATTATTCAGATTATTAAACCATTTAATTATTTTTTATCTCGTTCCTGAAATATACAACACATTGTGGCGTAAACTGTCTAAACGAGGTAAACGATCACGAAGTATGATCGTTTGATTGTCTGGGGTAAAATTACCCACCTTTATTTTGTATTTTTCACATTCCAGCCAAGCAAGCCGTTTAGCTGCATCCAAACCTGAGAATTCGATCTTTTTAGCGCCACGTTCACTTAATATTTTAATCATCTCGCGCACGGTTATTAGCAGTCGTCCCGTTGTGTAACTACCGTAATATTTTCCAGCGGCTGTTTTTAGATAGGTGCCATAGTCAAAAATTTGGTAGCCTTGCTCAACTTGTATGATTTTAGGCTTTATTGATGCTATAGTTCCAGAAGCATTTCCTTCGTTTCCATCCTGCATAGAAACTTCAAAATATCCCCATAAAAGCAATAAATATAAATATGATTGCTGATTAACCTCTGAAGTTTGTGTAATTTCAGCGAGTTGAGCAAATAGCTTATCTAAATCTAGATTAAATTCTGTATCGTCTTTCATAGATTAAAAATATTCGCATCACTAAATGTTGAAACTATAGCAGCGCAGCTGTTTCGGCTGCATTAGCAGCCCCTCCACCTGCAGCCCCCCCGCCGCCTCCGCCTCCAGCTGCTGCTCCACCTGTTGTTTCCCCTCCGGGTGCACTACTACCGCCGCCGTCTCCACCACTCGAGGAACTCGCTGAGGTTTGATTAGCACCCGAAATGACTTTACCCGCTTGCTGCCCGGTTGCCATTGCATTATTGAACGTTTGACCATCGGGCGCTTGTTGAGCAATTTGGCCTACATCACGATCGTGTTGACCACGAATACCTTGCAACATGGATTCCTCATGACCACTTTCTTGCGGACCACCGATCCAACGCAGCACTTTGTTCGGCACTTCATAAATCATCGCAAAACACCTATTCACAATAGCTAATATGGCTGCCGTATAAATAGCCATCATCGCTAATTGATAAACGATACTAAAGATATCGCCATTGTATTCTGTTAAATATTGTGAGGCTATACTAAAGCCTCGATTAAAGACAGAAATAGCAACATAAGACAGGATAATCCCAAAAATAAAACCAAAAATCATCAACATCGGTCTTAGGAAAACACTGGCGAGCAACATAATAGACTGTTCAGCTTTACCTAAAAAGTCATGGCCCTCCGGGTGAGTAATCCCTAATGCTACTAGCGGCGCGGCTAAAATAGCTTCTAGCACCACAGCAAACCAAGTAATGCTACCGAATGCAAAAAGAAAAAACGGAATTAATGGCACATAATAGGACAACATCGATCCTAAAAGCAAATTCACTGTCATCCATACTGTGACCAATGGCATGACTAAGAAAACAACTAGCATAACAAGCATATTCGCTATAATCGCAGGACCAGGGAAGAAAACAGAAGCAACCGCTGAAACGATTCCTCCGGTAAAAGCTGCTCCTAAAATACTAATCCATATGGTTTCAACCATCTTTACTAAGCCATTCCCTAGTGAGGCTAAAGCAAAAATAGGATCCATATTTTTATTATTCAAATTATTTGCAAATGAACTTTCAAAGTCATATACACGAGGGAAAATAACATTCATTATCCATGAGGCTGCTTTACCTAAACCATCTTCAGCTGAATTTTTTGGGAAGGTGGGATCCGCTTCAGGTCCTGGATTACTCTTCCCAGCTTGAGCAATCTCAGCGGTGATATACTGATCGAAAACACCACCATTAACCGGTAAATTATTTTTCAAATTGGCAATTACATTACTATCACTGATCGTATTAAAACCACTTCCATCGTATTCAGGGCTAAAAATCGGTGTAATTTTATCTTGAAGAGCAAGCGCTCCTGTATTATTTCTTATACTTTGATTCAAACGCGCCATATTGTAATAATAACTTCCGGCGAGTATCCAACCAGAATCTTTAGCTTTAGTAATAAATTCTTTATATTTCTTACTCGCTGCATCATCCAAAGTGCGTAATGCAGGTTTTACAATAGCAAAATAATCTTCGGCCGTATCCACTAAATTATTTGAGAGATTAGGATGACCCTCGACATTAGAAGTATTATTAGAGAAGTCAAAATCATTTAACTTTAAATGCACAATCGGAGTTGGTTGCGATATAGAAGGAGGAGATAATTTATTAGCAATACTTTGAGCCGAAGAACTTAAATCTATAGCCATTTGTCTAGCGGCAATACTTGCACTATCGTTAGCTGTTAATTGTGCAGGATTATCGACTGATCCATTATCTGCTTTACCAATAAAATCCCACGAAACACTACCACATATCCCTTTTAAATTTGCAAAAGTACCGGGCAATTGACCTGGAAAAGTAATAAACCCGCCGGTATCTTTTGTATAATCAATGGGTAGGCCAGTGTTTTGTCCATTAGGTCCTTTTCCTGTTACCGTCAGAGTGGTCAGAAAACTAGGCACTGATACTTTGTTAGCGGGATCTTTAGGGTTGCTATATTGTTTAACTAACGAATTATAAACCGTCAACATACATACTTCTGATTTAAGAATATTGCCAGCTTTGCTAATTAAAAAGGTATTATTTGCACCAGAACCTGATGTGGGATCCAACGATTGTATCGGTTCGACTATAGACCCGTTACGATTCATATAGTTTAAAGCGACATTCCAAACTTCATCTGCCGCACCTATTCCTTGGACCACCACCCACATCACCATGATTTGGATAAAAGAATAACCAGTCGCTTTCGGTAATAATAAACCAACACCCATAACGGTTCTTAAAGGAACCCATATCGAAGACCATTTCTTACCAAGAAACTCTCCTTCATGTGAAGTATTTAAGATCGACACAAATAAGACATAACCCAATACAGTGGAAGCCATGACTAATATAATGGAATTAAATGCACCGAACATCGTTCCTAAAATTTGACTTCCTGTTCCATGCAGTACGCCATCAACCACACCGAAAATAGTCGCTAAATACGTCATGGACAAATCGGTACTGGGTGGTGTCAAGCTTAAGGTATCTGCTAACAACAATGATGGAAATAAGTAAAGGAAGCTAGTTAATAGAAATTTTTTCATTATTTTTTCTTCCTAAGAAATTGAGCATTTAACCAATCACGAAAACCACAGCCTAAACGACGCTTTTTAATTTGAAATAACCAAAAATGATATCGAAAGATTTGCGTTAAAATAATAAAACTAATACCTAGGCAAGGAAAAAATCCTCGTAAAGCATGGCTGGATAAGAGATAAATGCTGTAGCTAATGCTAAGAAAGAAAAGAAAAATCCATAACCACATCAAGCGGGTAAATTCTTTGTTGCGTTGGATTAAATCAGCTGGGGTCAGTTTAAGACGTAATAGGGCTTCTTCAAAGGATTCCTGTAGCTTAGCTTGTTCAGGAATGAAAAGTTTTTTAATGAACCCGAAAAAAGAACGATTGCTTTTAACCAATTGTCGATAGTCTACCCACTTCGGGACATCAACAGCCGGCTTAATTATTTTTTTTATACCACCAAAAAAACTCACGTTTCACCCCGCGGTTTAATTGTCTATATTATCCTGACCACATCAAACTTGCAAATTTCAGTTTTATAGGGATAAGTCAAGATCATCTAAAATGGATTTGATTTAGCTTGCATTAAGATGGATAATCAAGATTCCTTTGCAGCAGTTTATGCCTATTTAAATAGAATCTAATTAAATAAAAATATAATACTATGCCTGATTTAACTCACAAAGGTTCACACCTCTATTGGAAACACTATCAAGATCCCTTAATTTATCGGGTTCTTTGCTTCATGGAAAGCGTTGAATCCTGGACCAAGGATGGCGATGATGCACTTGAAGCAAGCATTTTAGAACTAAGCAAAGAGCTGGAGGATATTGATAAAGTCGATCTGGATAAGCTTGCTCAACAAGCCTTGTTTATCCGCTTAGGCAATCATTTGGGTATGTCTCGTACCTTACGCCTGCTCCAAGCTTTAGATACTTCACATCCAGGCTCTGCCGCTAAATTATTAATGCATGCCGAAGAAGTCAGCAATGGCCCCGAAGATGAAGCGGGATTATTTCTGCGTAGAAATATTAGTTTTGAACGCTTACGACTACTTGCTAGAGTTTTTTCACAAGATCGTTTGGATTTAGTTTTGAAAGCATTAGAAGGTGAATAATTATGTTAACATCATGCCTGTCTCGATGTTCGTTAATTTTTTTCAGCTGTTTTATCATCGGCCTGGCACCAACCTATGCTGAACCTACGAATGATTTGCAGGCCTATCGTGATGAAATCAAACAGTCTGAAACTAATGCTTCACAAGCGGTTTTAGATGCCTTACAAGCAGCCAATGCCGACACTGAAAACTCTTCTCAGCAAAAAAATAACCAACCTGGATCTCACTCATCATCTGCATCCGCAAGAACTCCGGAGCCTCATTCGAATATCGATAAAGCTTTTACTCCCTCAGCTGCCAACACAAACAATTCGCCCAATAAAAATCCTTGGCTTAAACCTAATCCTTGGGCACAACAACCCCCTAATATTTGGGAAAAAAACGCTAAAGTAAATCCTTATTCAAATGCACCCATTCCGGGACCAAGTGCTCCAGCTAACTTAGCTATTCCTAATCCACCGAATATTTTTGCACATTCACAACCAACCCTGAACACAAACAAAGCGCAGCCAAATGCTAATTTCTAAGAGAATTTTATTTCAAACTCCATGAGGATATTGTTATGTCTTGTTCATCAAAAATAAAAACATTAAAAAATAGTTTTTTAAGTATTTCTTTAGCTATAACAAACTTATTATGTACACTGCCCAGTTATGCCAATATAGGTCCCGTTCCTACACCTAATTTTACGGAAATAAGCATAAAAAATTTAGTAGCTGGTTATGGTAGTACAGCCATTTCGAGTAATCTAATGAATATGGCGCCGGCAGGCGATAATTTAACTATCGCTATTAATAATGCTCAAGCTGCTTATTTATTATCGTCTGGCTCCCCTCTAGTGGGGCCCTTAACACAACAATTACTTACTCAGTTGGCTAATCTTAACAATAAAAACAATAATGTATTGTCATTAACTTGGAGTCCGGATACAAAAACCAACTCTAATATCGAAAAAAATCCTTTAAACTCTGTTGATGTGAACAGTTTGCTACAACCTATTACTTATAGCGACACCGAAGCAGCTGAAGCTAAAAATGTCATCAATGCCCTAAGTAATTCTTTAGCGCCTATTAATACCGTAGACTTCAATCAACTTATTGCCAATTTATCTGGAGATAAAGCAACTAATATAAAAGCTATACTCCAGGAAAAACAAGTTCAAGAATATCTCGCCACATTACGTAATTATTTAGCGACGCAAACGATGGCCCTGAGTAATTTTTACCAGCTTTATACAGAACGCCAAGCAATTGATCCTAATAAAGCGGATCCTACTGTACGTCCAGCTCTACAAGCTTTAGGTGGCAGAGGTCCAGTCAGTTTACTTAAATTAGAAAATTTTATGGCAACACGTCGAATTCTTGATAAAAATTGGTATAAAAATGATTTGATTAATGAAAATCCAGCGACCCTACAGCGCCAACAGGTAGAACTATTAGCGGAAAATTTAGCAGAAAGCTATCAAACTCGGATGACATTAGAGCGTTTACTCGCTACTATGTCGGTCTTAATCTTAGAAATTAACAATAGCCAAGGACGCATTGCATTGGAGAAGCAAGTACAAACTATCAATAACACTAATCAAACAGCAGGATAATTTTATCTTATAACCACTACATGGGATCTCAAGAATGCGCTATGCCCTTTATACTCACAGCAATTGGATTTTTGGCAAAGCGCCGCTAGAATGAAGCAACTGGAATGTATTCAAAATACATGGGGATTGCAAATTGAGTGGTAACACAGATAAAGATTCACGTACCAAGAGTATATTAGAACAGATTAATTCTCCAGCACAATTGCGCAAGCTCTTACCCGCGCAACTGCCGGAATTAGCGACTGAGCTGAGAGCCTTTCTTATTCAAACGTTAGATCAATGCGGAGGTCATTTTGCCGCTAACTTAGGAACCGTGGAATTAACGATTGCTTTGCATTATGTGTTTAATACGCCTCATGATCATATCATTTGGGATGTCGGTCATCAGGCCTATGCACATAAAATCCTCACTGGTCGGCGCGAACAGCTGTGCAGTATTCGCAAAACCCATGGCTTAGCACCCTTTCCTTCCCGAGAAGAAAGCTCATTTGATAGTTTTGGTGTCGGTCATTCTAGCACCTCCATTAGTGCTGCATTGGGATATTGTGTTGCTGCAAAAAAAAATAACACTGATCAAAAAGCGATTGCAGTCATAGGGGACGGCGCAATGACCGCAGGTATGGCTTTTGAAGCTTTAAATCATGCGGGCGATATCCATGCTGATCTGTTAGTAGTACTCAATGATAACGATATGTCGATTTCCAACAATGTCGGCGCCTTATCTAATTATTTTGCGCGCATATTATCTAGCAAACTTTATTCAAGTGTCAGAGAAGGCAGTAAAAAAATTTTGGAATCTGTCCCTAGTGTACGCAAACTCGCTAAACGTACTGAAGAACATGTAAAAGGAATGTTCGTACCAGGAACTTTATTTGAAGAATTAGGATTTAATTACATTGGGCCGATTGATGGTCATGATTTACCTTTATTATTAAATACACTAAATAACTTACGTCAGTTATCTGGTCCACAACTGGTTCATGTCATTACTACCAAAGGCAAAGGTTATACTGCAGCCGAACTAAATCCTATTGCTTATCATGCTGTTAATTCCTGTTTTTTAGCATCTACATTACCCCTCACTAATGCGAACAAGCCCAAACCTAAGACCTATGCAAACGTTTTTGGCCAATGGATTTGTGATATGGCAGCTATCGACGAACGCTTAATCGCAATTACACCCGCAATGCGTGAAGGATCGGATCTGATAGAATTTTCTGAACGCTATCCGGATCGTTACTTTGACGTCGGTATCGCCGAACAACATGCTGTCACTTTCGCAGCAGGACTTGCCTGTGCAGGTCAAAAACCCGTAGTTGCCATTTACTCTACTTTCTTACAGCGTGCTTACGATCAACTGATACATGATGTTGCATTGCAAAATCTCCCAGTATTATTTGCTTTAGATAGGGCCGGCATTGTCGGCGGAGATGGCGCTACTCACCATGGTTGCTTTGATTTATCTTATCTACGCTGTATTCCAAATCTGACTATCATGGCACCGAGCAATGAAAATGAATTAAGGCAAATGCTCTACACCGGTTTTCAATTAACAACACCTTGTGCTGTACGCTATCCGCGTGGTGCGGGGATAGGTACTTTAGTTGAACAAGAAATGTCATGTATACCTATCGGTAAAGCAGAACTCTGTCGTAAGGGGCATTCAATTACTTTACTGGCGTTTGGCTCAATGCTACAACCCGCACTCAGCGTTGGTGAATCATTGGACGCCACTGTGGTCAATATGCGTTTCGTCAAACCTTTAGACGAAAAACTGTTGCGAAATCTGGCAAAAACTCATGGCTTATTGGTTAGCTTAGAAGAAAATGTTAAGGTAGGCGGTGCAGGATCAGCCGTGAGTGAGTTTTTACATCAACAAGGCATTCCTTGTGATGTATTGATATTAGGACTGCCGGATCAATTCATTGAACATGGTGACCCAAGTGCATTGCTTGCCCAAGCCGATTTAGACGCCGCGACTATCTTGTCTGCTATTGAACAACGACTAGCACTATCACTAACTTTTTAGTACAGTGAGCACATTTCTGGGCTTTTGTTAAAAAAGCACACTGAGACTTTTTTATATTTATGATTTTTAATCTTTTAAGTAAATTTATTCCTAGCCGTAATCAACGACTGCTAAAACAATTTGAAAAAACCGTTATTGATATTAATGCGTTAGAACCCAGCATGCAAAATTTGTCTGATACGCAATTGCAAGCTAAAACATCAGAATTTAAAGCGCGCTTACAAGATGGTTGCTCTTTAGATGAATTGTTAATCGAAGCATTTGCTGTGGTGCGTGAAGCAAGTACTCGTATGTTAGGCTTGCGCCATTTCGATGTACAATTAATTGGTGGCATGGTTTTACATAGCGGCAAAATTGCTGAAATGCGTACCGGTGAAGGCAAAACATTAGTTGCCACCTTACCCGCTTACCTGAATGCACTCAGTGGTTTAGGTGTACATATCGTTACTGTCAATGATTACTTAGCCAAACGCGACGCGGAATGGATGAAACCTGTCTATGCTTTTTTGGGATTAAGTACGGGTGTGATTGTTTCGGATCTCCCACTTCCGCAACGACAAGCTTCTTACGCAGCTGATATTACGTATGGTACCAATAATGAATTTGGGTTTGATTATCTACGCGATAATATGGCTTTTTCATTGGCAGAAAAATCTCAACGCATTTTAAATTTTGCCATTGTCGATGAAGTGGATTCCATTTTGATTGATGAAGCACGCACGCCATTAATTATTTCCGGTGCCAGCGAAGAAAGCTCGGAACTTTATATCAAGATCAATCAAATTATACCTAAACTCGTTTTAAGAAAAGAAGAAAACGGTCCTGGCGATTTTTACCTCGATGAAAAAGCGAAACAAGCCTACTTAACCGAAGAAGGACATCAAAAATTAGAAGAGTTATTAGTTAAGCAAAGTTTATTAAACCCGGGTGAAAATTTATATCATCTGACTAATATTGGTTTGATGCATCACGTTTATGCAGCATTGCGTGCCCATTATTTATTCCAACGTGATATCGATTATATCGTACAAAATAATCAAGTAATTATTGTTGATGAACATACTGGCCGTTTAATGTCGGGTCGGCGCTGGTCAGATGGCTTACACCAAGCGGTTGAAGCTAAAGAAAAAGCCAACATACAAAACGAAAATCAAACCTTAGCTTCCATCACCTTTCAAAATTATTTTCGTTTGTACCATAAATTGGCTGGGATGACGGGTACCGCCGATACCGAAGCCTATGAATTCCAACAAATTTATAATTTAGAAGTCGTTGTTATTCCCACACACTTACCCGTTTCACGTCAAGATTTAGCTGATCAAATTTATCTAACCAAAGATGAAAAATTTAATGCCATTATCGATGATATTAAAGCCTGCCAAGCATGCAAACAACCCGTGTTAGTCGGTACCGCATCGATAGAAACATCGGAATATTTGTCGCAACTGCTACAAAAAGAAAACATTCCTCATCAAGTCCTTAATGCTAAATTTCACGAAAAAGAAGCACAGATTATTGCTGAAGCCGGCCGCCCTGGCACGGTAACCATTGCCACGAATATGGCCGGCCGCGGCACAGACATCGTCTTAGGTGGTAATTTAAAAGCCGAATTAGCTGTTTTACCTAGTGACAGTTCTGCAGAAGAAATTGCACAACATAAACTAAATTGGCAAAAGAAGCATGATGAAGTCATTGCTGCAGGTGGTTTACACATCATCGGTAGCGAGCGTCATGAATCGCGACGTATCGATAATCAACTACGCGGTCGTTCAGGTCGGCAAGGTGATCCGGGCTCTTCACGCTTTTATTTATCTTTACAAGATAATCTCATGCGTATTTTTGCGTCGGATCGAGTTGCCATGATTATGCAAAAGATTGGCATGCAGCCAGGTGAAGCGATTGAACATCGCTGGATAACGCGTGCTATAGAAAATGCGCAACGTAAAGTTGAAGGCCGTAATTTTGATGTACGCAAACAATTATTAGAATTTGATAATGTGGCTAATGAACAACGTAAAGTGATTTATGAACAACGTAATGAATTATTAGCTACGGAAGATATATCACCTATCATTAACAATCTCTGGGCCGATGTTATCTATAGCGCTATTGAACATTATATTCCTCCACAAAGTTTAGAAGAACAATGGGATATACCGGACTTAAAAAATCAATTGAAACAAGATTTTTGTCTAGATTTACCGATAGACACCTGGTTAGAGGATCCTAATTGTCTAGAAGAAAATCTTCGTGAAAAAATATTACTTGCTGCTCAAAACGCCTATGCTGAAAAAGAAAAATTATTTGGTTCTCCGACGCTGCGTCAAGTTGAAAAAACCCTAATGCTACAAACACTCGATACGTTGTGGAAAGATCACCTAGCAGCTATGGATCATTTACGTCAAGGGATACATCTACGTGGCTATGCACAAAAAAATCCGAAACAAGAATACAAACGTGAATCCTTCCTATTATTTGCTGAACTTTTAGATCAGTTGAAATACCAAGTCATCAGTTTGCTAAGCTGTTTGCAAATAAGAACACCTGAAGATGCCGAACGTTTAGAAGAGCAACGACGCCAACAAATGCCACAATTACTCGATTTTCAACATCAAAATTTACTGGCAGCGGATGAAACTTCATTAACTAACACAACTACATCCGTGTCTCTTGATAATACACGACGAAATACTAATAAGATCGGACGTAATGACCCTTGTCCTTGTGGTTCCGGAAAAAAATATAAACATTGTCATGGCCAAATAAATTAATTTATTTAGAATTAAATAATATGTCGCCCATTATTATAAAAACTCCATTAGAAATTGAGAAAATGCGCATCGCTGGTCGGCTTGCGGCGGAAGTCTTAGAAATGATTGCACCACATGTTAAAATCGGCGCCACCACCAATCAACTCGATAAAATCTGTCACGATTATATAGTCAATGAACAACAGGCGATCCCTGCTCCCTTAAATTATCGTGGTTTTCCGAAATCAATTTGCACATCGATCAATCATCAAGTTTGTCACGGCATCCCAAGTGATCGAGCATTAAAAGATGGCGATATGATTAATATTGATGTCACTATTATTAAAGACGATTACCATGGTGATACCAGTAAAATGTTTTTTGTCGGTAAACCTTCGATACTATCGCAGCGTTTATCAAGAGTTACTCAGGAATGTTTATATAAATCAATACGCTTAGTCAAACCGGGTACTTATTTGGGTAATATTGGCGCGTGTATACAACAGGTTGCGGAATCAGAAGGATTCTCTGTGGTACGTGAATATTGTGGCCATGGTATTGGCCGATTGTTTCATGAAGATCTACAAGTACTACACTATGGCCAAGCCGGTACGGGCATACAATTAGTATCTGGCATGACTTTCACCATTGAACCCATGATCAATGCTGGTAAACGCTTTACTAAACTTATGCCTGATCAATGGACCGTCGTAACCAAAGATCATAGTCTATCGGCGCAATGGGAACATACTCTCCTCGTTACCGAAACGGGCTATGAAGTATTAACCAAGCGCACTGAAGAACAAAGCATTATTTAATTGTCGCTTTACTCTCTTTATTTAACGTTTGCAGTTCAGAAATCCTCAATCTGCCATCAGGTTGCTCCCCCACCCCATATTGATTTAAAGTACTTGAGCCTCTATAGTCCATAACGCTAAAAAAATAACACAATAATAATATGCGTTTAATTTACTGTTTTCTTTTATGTATTTTAATGGCTGCAAGTACAGCGAGTTACTTTTTTTATAATAAAAAAAACGCAGCCTTCATGCCTCCAGAATGTGTAGAAGCTATACCTGCGCGCTTAGAATCTTGGCAAAAAACGATTGAGGTTGTAGGGAGCCTATCTGCCAGCCAAGGCACTGTCATTAAAGCGGAAGCTTCCGGGCGCATTACTGCCATTTACTTTCGTTCCGGTGATAATGTTAAAGCCGGTGCCCCCTTACTACAGCTTAATCCGGCTATTTTAAATGCCGAATTAGATGCGGCTAAGGCAGAAACTCAATTAAGTAAAGCCGATTATGAACGTGGTTTAACGTTGTATAAAAAAAAGGTATTTGCAAAAGCAGACCTTGATAAAGTTTCAGCAAATTATCAAGTCAATCTAGCTAAACAAGCACAAATTCAAGCCCAGCTAGATCAAACACTGATACGTGCGCCATTCAGTGGTCAAATAGGCCTACGTGAAGTCAATTTAGGCGACATTATTGATCCGAGCAAGCCCATTACGGACTTGGAAGCCATTAATCCCTTATTAGTTGATTTTAGTATATCGGGAACAAAAGCTGGAAAAATCGCTGTAGGCAGCAAAATAGCGATTCATGCCAGTGCTTATCCGGACAAGACATTTTTGGGCACTATTTATGCATTAGATTCACACATTGATAATAACACACGCAGTTTAGCGGTGCGCGCCAGTTTCAATAATGCCCAGCATACATTACTTCCAGGTGCTTTTGTCAATGTTCAAATAGAAATCGGTTCACCACAAACATTGTTTATCGTACCTGAAACCGCAGTCAATACCGATGATAATGGCAGCTTTGTGTATCGCATCATTCATCATAAAGCAGTTAAAACACGCGTCAACATCCATTTTCATGAAGCCGGGAAAATCGGTTTATTGGGTAACGATATTCACCCAGGAGATCAAATTATTAGTGTGGGTGGTTTTAAAGTTCAAGCAAATTCAGTCGTGATGGTTGAGAAATAAATCTATGCAATTCACTGAACTGTTTATCCGAAAACCAATATTAAGTATTGTTTTAAGTTTGTTCATTTTGCTAATCGGTGTTAAAGCCTTTTTATCATTGCCGATACGTTTATATCCTTCCATATCCCCTTCTGTCATTAATATACAAACCATTTATCCCGGTGCACCTGCACAATTAATGGAAAGTTTTGTGACTACCCCTCTAGAAAATGCTTTAGGTGGTGTTGAAGGGATAGATGTGATCCATTCTTCAAGCAAACAAAGCACTAGCCAGATCACCTTACAATTTAAGCTCGGTTATGATCTGACTAAAGCCATGACTAATGTCAGTAATGCGATTGCTTCAGTACGCAAACAATTACCTAAAGCAGTGTTAGATCCGGTTATTAATACCAAGGATCCAGATGCAGATCCAACGCTTTTCATTTCATTTTCTAGTAATACACTGAACCCTCCTGCAATTACGGATTATTTAACTCGAGTTATTCAGCCGCAATTACAAACAGTTCCTGGAGTTAGCCAAGCACAAATATTTGGTGGCAATAACTATGCTCTAAGAATTTGGCTTGATCCGATAAAAATGGTTGCTCATCAAATAACCGCTAGCGATATTATGACCGCTTTACAACAAAATAATATTCAATCGGCTTCTGGGTCGCTGATTACTCCTACTCAAATCATTAACATCAACACCAATACGGATATACACACTGCAGCAGAATTAAATAATTTAGTTATTCGAAAACAAAATAATTATTTAGTGCGACTGTCCGATGTGGGTCAAGCTGTTCTTGGTGTCGAATCAGATGAAAGTAACGCCACTGTTAACGGAAATAAACAATCCGTCATTATGGGCGTTGTGCCTCTTAGTACTGCTAATCCCTTAGATGTTTCCAAAACAGTCATAGCGCTGTTACCTGAATTAGAAAAAGCCGCTCCAGCAGATATAAAAATTCATTTGGTTTGGAATGCTTCAAAATTTATTGCTGAATCCTTGCATGATGTTGAAAAAACTATTTTTGAAGCCTGTTTATTTGTATTTACCATCATCTTTTTATTTCTCGCTAATTTTCGTGCTGGTTTAATTCCGCTTGTCACTATTCCTTTATCATTAATGGGCGTTTGCTTCATCATGTTAGTCTTAGGTTATACGTTAAATGTATTAACGTTTTTAGCTTGGGTGTTGGGTATTGGATTAGTCGTCGATGATGCCATTGTCGTGTTAGAAAATATTCATCGCCATATCAGCTTAGGGAAAACACCAGAAAATGCAGCCATTATCGGCACCAAAGAGATTGGGTTTGCTATCATTGCCATGACATTAACCCTAGCCGCTGTTTATACGCCGATAGGTTTTATCAACGATATGACCGGTTTGTTATTCCGTGAATTTGCTTTTACATTAGCCGCAGCCGTCATTATTTCAGGTTTTATTGCTTTAACGCTATCCCCCATGATGTGCGCTAAGCTTTTAAAACATGAACGAGAAGCTTCTCGTTTCAGTCTAAAGGTCGATTATTTTTTTAATATAACGATCGTAGCTTATAAAAAATATTTGCTTCTTGCCATAACACATCGAAAAATAATGTTAGGTATCGGTGCCATCATTTATTTAATTTGTTTTGGATTATTTAAAACTTTACCTAGCAAATTAGCCCCACAAGAAGATCAAGGCCTCATCATCAGTGCAGCAACTGGACCGACATCCGCTAATTTAGCCTATATGGAAAAATATATGGCTAAAATTCAAGCCATTTATAAAACCATTCCTGCTATAGATACCTATATCACTTTAATAGGCATGCCTATGACCAACAGCGCATTGTCTTTTTTAATATTAAAACCCTGGAATGAACGCAATACAACAAGCCTAGCTATTATTCAAAATTTATATAAACATTTTTGGGGAGTGGCGGGTCTACAAACTTTTGCATTTAATCCTCATGCCTTACCTGGGGCAACGGGTCATGCTCCCTTGATGTTTGTTCTTAAAAGTACCGACAGTTATAACAGCTTGTATCAATTTAGCAAAAAATTGCAGCTAGCCATTACACAAAACAATCCGCGTATTTTAGATTTACAATCGGATCTCAAAATGGATGCGGATCAAATTCAACTTAACATTGATAGAGACAAAGCCAATTCATTAGGCATTGCTATGAGCGATATCGCCAATAGTTTGAATATACTGATTGGTGAACCACAGCTAAGTCTTGTTGATTGGAATGGTCGTAGTTATCAGGTAATTCCCCAATTATATAGAAATTATATGAGTTGCGATCAACAGTTGAAACTTATTAATGTACGTGGGCAAGATAACAGACTAATTCCTTTGGCTAATTTCGTCCATATAGAAAATTCTTCTTCTGCCTTAAGTCTCAGTCATTTTCAACAATTACGTGCTGTTACCTTTAGTGCGAATCTTGCTCCGGGTTATACCCTAGGTGCTGCTGTTCACTATTTAAAACAGATAACGGGTAAAATTCTTCCTCATAACGTCCAAATTGACTTTTCAGGGGAAACACGTCAATTTATGCAAGCAGAAAATAGCATGGCACAAACCTTTTTGTTTGCCTTGTTATTTATTTTTCTAGTTCTTGCTGCTCAATTTGAAAGTTTCCGTGCACCTTTTATTATCCTCATTTCTGTCCCCTTATCTTTAACCGGGGCATTATTAGCACTGTACTGTGTAGGTGGAAGCTTAAATATTTACACACAGATTGGCTTAATTACTTTAATTGGATTGATTACTAAGCACGGTATCTTAATCGTAGAATTTGCCAGACAATTACAAACCAATCGATATCTTTCTGTACAAGCAGCTGTTATTGAAGCCGCTGCCTTACGTTTACGTCCTATTTTTATGACTACAACAACCATGCTGCTGGCAGCCGTTCCATTGGCATTGGTCAAGGGTCCTGGCGCCCATGCGCGTAACCAATTGGCTTGGGTTATTTTAGGAGGAATGTCTATCGGCACACTTTTCACCTTATTTATTTTACCAGTCATCTATACTTTAATTTATCATTCTGAAGAAAATACTGATAACATCATCGATAAAAACAAAAAAGACTAAAACCCATATTTTTTGTTAAATCAAACTGAGTTTCTAAGCCATGCTGCCATTAAAAACGATTATCGAAAAAGCCTACCAAAATCTAAATGAAGTTAATTCTGAAACAATTGATGATGCAAGTAAATCAGCAATTTTAGAAGTTATTGAATTGCTCGATAAAGGTAAACTGCGAGTTGCTGAAAAAATAAATAAAGAATGGATAGTTCATGAATGGTTAAAACAAGCCATTTTATTATCCTTCCGAATTAACACCAATAAACTGTTTGATGCAGCTTATACACATTACTTCGACAAGATCCCATTAAAATATGCCCATTACAATGCATCAGATTTTCAAAAAGATGGATCACCGCGTATTGTTCCCAATACTTGTGTCCGCCAGGGTTCTTACATTGCTAAAAATACTATTCTCATGCCTTCATTTGTTAACATAGGTGCTTATGTCGATGAAGGAAGTATGATTGACACTTGGGCAACTGTCGGTTCCTGTGCACAAATTGGCAAAAATGTTCATTTATCTGGTGGTGTTGGAATTGGGGGTGTGCTAGAGCCGTTACAAGCCAAACCGACTATTATTGAAGATAATTGTTTTGTTGGTGCACGTTCTGAAGTGGTAGAAGGTGTCGTAGTTGAAGAAAATAGTGTCATTGGGATGGGTGTTTTTATAGGAAATAATACGCCTATTTATAATCGCAAAACAGACAAAGTCATTTATGGTCACGTTCCCGCAGGTTCAGTGGTTCTCGCTGGAAGTCTACCCTCTAAAACCGGACATTGTCATCTCAATTGTGCCGTTATTATCAAACAAATCGACGACCGAACCCGAGCCAAAGTTGCGATTAATGAATTACTTAGAGATAGTTAATGTATACTCTCAGCAATTGGATTTTTGGCAAGACTGCGAAAATTGAGCAACCGGAGTGCATTATAATATACATGAAGATGCGAATTGAGCAGCAACACAAACAATGTTAGATGCAAAGAGTATAATTGCAGACATCAAATAACTAGCCTACTATTATAACTATGTCTAACTATTTTTTTTTCTTAAGGATTTTTCCAATGCGTAAAAAAACTATTATTGCAGCCTTTTTATTAAGCGGCTTATTAACTACACCCACTATCATGGCTATAAGCTCAACTCATCATATGGCTTGTGTTAAAACTAACCAACAGGAGATCGCGGCGTTATTTGATCGCTGGAATGCCTCTCTTAAAACATTAAATCCAGTGAAAGTAAATGCTAATTACACGGATAATGCTATATTATTAGCAACAATCTCTAACAAACCGCGAGTAAACAGTACTGAGCGGATTGCTTATTTTAAAGATTTTTTAAATAAACACCCGGTCGGAAAAATTGATTCACGCACTATAAAGATAGGATGTAATAAAGCTATTGATACTGGTTTATATACTTTCACATTAAAAGATGGGAAAAAGGTTCATGCGCGTTATACATTCACTTATCGTTGGGATAGGCATAAATGGCTGATTTCATCCCATCATTCTTCTGTGTTACCAGAAGATGTTAAATAAAAAATGATTTAAAAATAAAAATCCGAGATAAGCACTTCAAGGTACAATCTTGAAGTGCAAACTATGCTCTTCGTACTTGAATTTTTGTCTGTGTTGCCACTCAATCACAATCCTCATGTATCTTAAATACATTCCGGTTCATGCCGCCTTGACAAAAATCCCATTGCTGTGAGTATATAATTAGTTGGTGCCGAAAGCCGGACTCGAACCGGCACAGCTTGCGCCACCGCCCCCTCAAGACGGCGTGTCTACCAATTCCACCATTTCGGCAATGATACAAATATTAAGAATATTAAGACGGTATAGGATAAGATTGTTGATGGTTGATGGTTGATTTTCCTGTGGTTTTGTTTAAAGATAAATTTTTCTTTTCTGTTTCATTAGTCTTATTAGCTGAAGATGGTAAATGCTGGGCCATGCTTGCTAAATTTTGAATGGGATCCGCTCTAGCAGTATGTCCGGCTAAATAACCTAAACTAAGACTGGTAACAAAAAATAGTAATGCGAACAGGCCGGTTAATTTAAGTAAAAAAGAACCTGATCCCTGGCTACCAAAGACTGTCTGTGAAGCAGCGCTTCCAAAAGTCGCACCTAATTCGGCACCTTTACCTTGTTGTATTAGAACCAAAGCAATCAAGGCTATCGAAATAATAACGTGCATTAAAACTAAAAACTGCTGTAACATAAACCTTATGAGTTATATTGTGAAAATACCAAAAATTAAACTTTATGACTTGCTATTGAAGCTAAGTATTTCATAAATGCGCAAAAACTCTATGGCATCTAATGATGCCCCACCAATCAAGCCACCGTCAATATCTGGCATCTGAAACAAGGCTTCAGCATTGCTGGCGTTAACGCTGCCACCATACAGGATAGGTAATTCTTGCGCAAGATCCGAACCAAAAAATTTAATTTGTTCACGTAAAAATTGATGTGCTTCCTGAGCTTGTTGCGGTTGCGCTGACAACCCCGTACCAATAGCCCAAACTGGCTCGTAGGCGATAATAGCCTGTTTTAAAATATCCTTACCATAATCTAGTATTCTTTCTAATTGTGTTTGCAATACGGTATGGGTTTGATTGGCTTGGCGTTCCGTTAAAGTCTCACCCACACAAAGGATAGGAGTCAGCCGAGATTTTACGGCTAAACCAAATTTTTTCGCGATTTGGATGTTTGTTTCTCCGTATAACTGACGCCGTTCTGAGTGGCCTAACAAAACATATCGGCAACCAAATTCATACAGCATCAGACCTGATATCTCACCTGTGTAGGGACCTTCTTGCTCAGCAGCCATATTTTGACCGCCCCATTCCAGCCCGGTTTTTTTTAGTAAAACTTGCGCTTGTTCAAGAAAAACATAGGGGGGGCACACTACCATGGCTACATTAGATTTAGCTTTTTGATCAAAATCCCTAATGTTATTTAATAATTCAGCAACGGAGGCTTTGCTACCATGCATCTTCCAATTGCCAATGATATATTGCTTGCGCATGATTAGATTCCTCTTATCTCAATGCCGAGTAATTAGTCGTTAGTCTAGCATACTCAGAACTCAGCAGATCACTGCTCTCATTAGGAATTTCATCCTCCTTATTTATTGAATTTCGAAAATTAGCGTTGTTAAAAAAATTACAATGCCACCTAACCTGTCTAAAGAATTTTATTATTTTATTACTAGGGGAAAAACGATCCTCGAGTTGTACTTTTAAATCTTTTAATATAGCCACCTCTTGTATTTCCAATTGGCAGCAATCAAATAAAAAACCAAAAAAAACTTGGAGTAATTGCCATCTACCAGGAATAGAAAGGGCACGATCCTTACTTAATATGATTGCTAGCACTTTTAATATTAATTCTATTTGATGAAAAGTAAGTGTGGAAAAAATTCTTTTACACCATAAATCAAAGTATTGATAAACTTCTATTAATCTAGGATGAAAAATATCAAGTTGCAAACGGCTAAAAAAAATATAACGTAAAATTAGGATACAACCTTTATTTTCATTTTCTAAAAGAATAGAAGAAATTTTCTCATTACTAATTTTTTCAAATAAACTATTAATTAATTCTGTATAGAGCTTAATTTTAATTTGATTTGAGTTTTCATGCTGAAAAACAAGCTGAAGCCAAGTTCCTAAAGCATACCAAATAAAGCTAAAGCCATTACGATGCATTTGAAAACTAAGCGTTTCTATTCCAGAATCAGTTGTTTTGCTAATTATTTTTTGACTAATATGACTTAAATAAATAATTTGATTTGAATGTAAATTCTCATAAGCTATAGCATAAAAAAGCTTTTGAAGTACATGAAAACCTGTATTTTCAGTATTTAAAAGAAATTTTGTTACCGTAATAACACTCGCTCTTTCAAAAAAAAATTCTATGCTTGCGGCCATTGCCATAATTCGCTGGCTATTCTCTTTAGACTTAACAAAATCAGTTCGCGTAAATTTTAATAATTCATTTAAAATATAATAAGACCAAGCCATTTGCTTGATGTTATTATCGAAGAATATTTGATCGATGGTATTGAATTCTGCTTGCGACATTAATACCTGTAATAATGCAAGTAAACGTTCACTTTGATCGGCTGTTAAACTTTTATTTTTAACAAAAATAAGCATGAACATCGGGATGACTGAAAGTTCAAGCGTATTTTTACTTAACAAAAACTCCTGCATCCAGGTAGGACGTACCTGTTCGAAGTGCGATTTAATCAATTTTAGATCTGGAATACAGAGACAATAGCCATTTTTATAAAGTAAATCAACTAATATTTTTCGTGCACCTTTTTGATTCTTTAATCGACTCCGCAACATATACTCCCTTGTTTTTTTCCTTGGATATACTAACTTAGTAAAATGTTTTTAGCACTAATGCATCGAGAAATCAGATAACATAAATGTTTTATTAATTTCTTAGATTATTAGGCAATTGATTATTGTCAGATATAGAAGCATCCAATTTTGGGGAAGTGGAAATAATGAACTTACCGGGATACTTGCGTTTTTAGATTCAGCTATAGCTTTGCTTGATTTTGCCACAAAGAAATCTTTTAAATGAGAAAATCTCTGAGTTATTCGAGAAGAAAAAGTATTTTCAGATTCTATATCAAATTCTGGAGTACCATACTCTATCGTCGTTGGATTGTTTTTATCTGCTTTAGCAAACCCTACGCTACTCATCCCAACAAATGTAGCGACCGCTACAACTGCTGCAGCAATAGTTCCTAATTTAATAAATTATTGGGATTAATCGGTTTTAAGAAACATATTTCGTTATTTTTATCTTTGAAGGGAACTAAAATAGAAGAATCACTTGTATCAAGCTGATTTTTTTTCAGCCATTCTAGCGCATATTCTTGAGTGAAAAAGGGAATAAGTTCATCAACTTTATTACAATAAACAGGTGGCGCTATGGGCATAAAAATTTTTCTTTTTGTTATTATTTTTTATTAGCAAAGAATACAAAAAATTATAAAAATAATCAATCAATAAAAAATAAATAGCGCTAAAATTAGCAAATTTATTTAGTGTGATTATGTTTATGCCAATGTAATTTCGTACGTAAAGTTTCAAAATAATTATAATCTAAAGGATGGATTAAACGGAGTGCTTTAGCATTTTTTTTAATACTGATGTTCGCGCCTATAGGGACGGATATACGTTCTTGGCCATCGCAGCTCAACCATGGCGCGGCTGTGCTGTGCGTATCGACATGAATCACAATACGACTTTTTGCAGAGACGACAATCGGCCTTGCACTTAAAGTATGTGGAAACATTGGAACTAATACAACAGCCTCAAGCTGTGGGTATAAAATCGGACCTCCGCCCGATAAAGCATAAGCAGTTGATCCAGTCGGTGTCGCCACTATTAAACCATCCGCTTGTTGAGCACAGACAAATTGGTCATCAATCATGATAGAAAATTCGATCATGCGGGCCACATTGCCTGGCATCAATACCACTTCGTTTAAAGCAATACCCACTTGTTGCTTGTCTAACCGATTGGCTATCGTGGCATTTAATAAAAAACGCTGTTCTTCTTGATAACTACCGTTTAATACTTCACCTATTTTTTTTTCTAAATCTTGGGGATGAATATCGGTAAGAAAGCCAAGACGACCTCGGTTGACGCCTAACACGGGTGTATTATGTTTTACAGCACTATGAGCTGCATTGATAAGACTCCCATCACCACCTACCACTATCAGCAGATCAACTTTTTGGGCTAATTGATCCCGTGTGCAAGAAGTAAATTGGCGATTTCTAAAACAATATGCCGTTTCTTCTTCAACCAATACTTCATACTGATGGGATTGCAAATAATCTAACACAGCAATAAGTGTATCGCTGACATCTTTCATTCCTTGTCTGCCGATCAAACCGATGATTGTAAAAATTTTGCTCATAGCCTTTATTCGTACATTTAAGATTAACAATATCCTGGTCGAAACTATCAAGGTAGTCAACAGTAGATATATTAGTCTAATTAAAATTTTTATATCACTAGCCCAATACTCTTGAATCCAAGTCGTCAAGTCTCCATAATTTATAATATGCCTCTATATCTAATATAGAATAGTAATTTCTTTGTTTAAAAAAATGGGAGCCTGTCAGAATGGCTGAAAAAGATATATCTAAAAAATCCACTTGGGAAAAACTCAATATTGCAGCAAAACAAGATACCTCTAAGTCTAGCAACGAGAAAAAAGCTTCCTCTGTAGAAAAGAAAAAACCAGAACAGGAGAAACAAATAACCCTTCCTTCCTATGAAGCACTAGAAGCACAGCTACTTGAGATGGAAAGTCGACTGAATGACAATAAAAGTCAATTAGCTAAACTAGAAGAACAAAAAATTTATCAACTGGCTGAAATGGATAACATCCAACGTCGCACTAAGCGTGACATTGAAAATGCTTATAAATTTTCATTAGAAAAATTTATAAAAGAATTACTGCCGGTAAAAGATAGTTTAGAGATAACGCTTGAACATGCTAAAGCTGGAGAGCAGAATTCAGCTTTATCTGGCATTCAACTTACGCTTAAACAGCTACAGAGTCTATTAGAAAAGAATGGCATCAAATCGATAGAGCCTGCCGGTCAACCCTTCGACTCCCACTTTCATGAAGCAATGCTTACCGAAGAAAATGATGAGCTGGCACCGAATACTATTATAAGGGTACTCCAAAAAGGTTATTTACTTCATGAAAGACTGATGCGGCCTGCTTTAGTCGTAGTCGCAAAAGCTAAAGAGAAAACTTCATGAATCTATATCTTGAAAATTAAACTTCCTAACCCAATTTTAGTAGGAGTTGTTAATTTTCAATCAACCAATCATTTTCAACTCAATTAATTAATACTAGTAAAGAATGAGTTATTAACGCGGAGAGAGATTTATGGCCAGTGCGCAACCAAGCAAAAGCGGAATCATCGGTATCGACTTGGGAACTACCAATTCCTGTGTCGCTGTAATGGAAGGTAAAAATCCAAAGGTAATTGATAATGCTGAAGGTCAGCGAACTACTCCCTCAGTAGTAAGCAATGGCAAAGTAGGTTTGCCGGCAAAACGTCAAGCAATCACTGACCCTAAAAATACGCTTTATGCAATAAAACGTTTAATCGGTCGGAAGTTCGACGACCCTGAAGTGCAAAAAGATATGAAAATGGTCCCCTACTCGATCGTTCCTGCCAAAAATGGAGATGCTTGGATAGAAATCAACGGTAAAAAACAATCTCCTCAGGAAGTTTCTGCGCAAATCTTAATGAAATTAAAAAAAGATGCCGAAACCTATTTAGGACATGAAGTAACAGAAGCTGTGATTACAGTACCCGCTTACTTTAACGACTCACAACGTCAAGCCACCAAAGATGCAGGACGTATTGCCGGACTAGACGTTAAACGTATTATTAATGAGCCGACAGCTGCGGCTCTTGCTTATGGATTAGATAAAAAACGTGACGCAACGATAGCGGTTTATGACTTAGGCGGAGGTACGTTTGATATCTCTATTATTGAAATTGCCGAGATTGAGGGTGAACATCAATTCGAAGTGCTCGCGACCAATGGCGATACCTTTCTTGGCGGTGAAGATTTCGATTTGCGTGTTATTAATTATCTCGCGGATGAATTTAAAAAGGATCAAGGCATTGACTTACATAACGATCCACTGGCTCTGCAACGCCTGAAAGAAGCAGCTGAAAAAGCAAAGATTGAACTCTCCTCAACTCAAGAAACAGACATCAATCTTCCGTATATCACAGCTGACAACAGTGGGCCTAAACATCTCCATATTAAATTAACACGAGCTAAACTCGAATCGCTGGTAGAGGATTTGATTCAACGTACGGTTGAACCCTGCAAAAAAGCCATTAAAGATGCCAAGATCTCACTCGATAAAATATCAGAAATTATCTTGGTGGGTGGACAAACCCGTATGCCTAAAGTACGAGAAATCGTTAAAACCATTTTTGGCAAAGAACCACGTCATGATGTCAATCCGGACGAAGCCGTTGCTATCGGTGCTGCTATTCAGGGTGGTGTATTATCCGGTACTGTCAAAGACGTATTATTGCTCGATGTAACGCCACTTTCATTAGGTATAGAAACCTTAGGTGGAGTGATGACTAAGCTTATCGACAGAAATACCACCATTCCGACTAAGGAAAGCCAAGTGTTTTCAACCGCAGAAAACAACCAACCGGCCGTTACGATACATGTCTTACAAGGAGAACGTGAAATAGCTTCGGCGAATAAAACATTAGGACGTTTTGATCTCACTGACATTCCACCAGGTCCACGTGGAACACCACAGATCGAAGTCACCTTTGACATTGATGCGAATGGTATTATTAACGTATCCGCTAAAAATAAAACCACCGGAAAAGAACAAAAGATTGTTATCAAATCCGGTAGTGGTTTGTCAGAAGCAGAAATTCAGCAAATGGTCAAAGATGCTGAAATACATGCAGATGATGATCGCAAGTTCCATGAACTTGTAAAAATTCGTAATGACGCAGACAGTTTGATACATAGCACAAGCAAAGCCATCACTGATGCCGGTGATAAGATTAATACAGATGAAAAAGCTCAATTAGAAAAAGCAGTAGAAGAGTTGAAAGAAGCACTAAAAGGCACTGATAAGGAAAACATCGAAGCGAAGCTTAAAGAACTTACTGAGATATCTAGCAAAATGTCTGATCGCCTCTATGCACAAACGGATAGTACGGGTGATGCTGGAAGTCAAGCGGATAGCACTGCTCAAGACGGCACTAAAGACAACAAAGATGATGTTGTTGATGCAGTATTCGAAGAAGTGAAAGACAAAGACAAGGATAAAAAAGATAACGATAAGGATAAAGAATAACCCATTCGTACTCTTGTGACTGAGGTTGCAGCCAGTCCTAGATATATTTCCATTAAAATTCTTAAAATCCCTTGCTTAGATTGACTAGGCTAGGGATTTGTTATCTCTGGTTCTCTATTTATGGCAAAAAAAACTGATTATTACGAAGTACTGGGCGTGTCACATAGCGCTACCGAGAAAGAAATTAAAGATGCCTATCGAAGACTGGCAAAAAAATATCATCCCGATAAACATCATGCTGCTGAGGGTGAATCAGCAAAAGCTGCGGAAGATAAATTCAAAGAAATCAATGAAGCATACAAAGTTTTATCAGATTCCAAAAAACGGACAGCTTATGATCAATTTGGTCATGCTGGCGTAGATGCTGGAATGAGTGGCGGACATGGGTCACAAGGATTTAACTTTAATGATGTTTTTGGTGATATCGGTGATGTTTTTGGTAATATTTTTGGTAACCGTGGCGACTCACAGCACAGCCAACGAGCACAACATGGTTCCGATTTACGCTATACCTTAGAACTAGACTTAGAATCCGCTATTCATGGTATAACTGTACAAATTCGTATTCCGCGCCTAGTAACCTGTAAAAGCTGCCATGGATCAGGTGCACGAAAAGGCACGAAGCCAATTATTTGTAAAACCTGTGAAGGCCAAGGTCAAGTGCGCATACAGCAAGGTTTTTTCACCATTCAACAAACCTGCCCTGAATGTCATGGTGAAGGCCGTATTATTACTGATCCTTGTCCAGATTGTCGTGGCCAAGGTCAAATTCAAGAAACCAAGACCTTATCAGTAAAAATTCCAGCTGGTATCGATGAAGGCAACAGAATTCGTTTAGCAGGTGAAGGCGAAGCAGGTAGCCGTGGCGCACCGGCCGGTGACCTCTATGTACAGATTCATCTTAAACCACATTCTTTATTCAAGCGTGAAGGTAATAACCTATATTGCGATGTTCCCATTAACATAACGCTGGCGCTTATAGGAGGTGACATACAAATTCCTACTTTAACCGGTGTGGTACACTTACACATACCACCTGAAACGCAAAGTGGAAAGGTATTACGTTTACGTGGAAAAGGGGTCCCTGGACGCCCTGCTGGAACAGGAGATTTACTCTGCCGTGTTGTTGTAGAAACACCGATTAATCTCACTAAAGCACAAAAGGAATTAGTCATCACACTTGGAAAGGAATTACAAGCTGGCAATCACTACCCTAAAGCACGCTTATGGTTTGAAAATGCAAGGAAATTTTTTAGTAAACAAAACTGAAAACTCGAAAAGTTGAATTAAAAAAGGTATGATCCGAACTAATCGACAGTTCAGCATGGATGCTGAAAAAAGATACTAAGCAAGCTAGAGAAAAATTATGAAAAAAGTTCCTATGACTATCAGCGGTGCTGAACATTTAAAGGAAGAGCTCCACCAATTAAAAACATTAAAGCGACCACAAGTGATTGCAGCAATTGCAGAAGCGCGTGCGCACGGAGATCTCAAAGAAAATGCCGAATACCATGCTGCCAAAGAAATGCAAGGCTTTATTGAGGGCCGTATCACTGAAATCGAAAATAAATTAGCTAGTGCACAAGTGATTGATGTCACCAAAATAAATAATCATGGCAAAGTCATTTTTGGATCTACCATACATCTGATTAACACTGCAACTGATGAAGAATTTAGCTATCAAATCGTCGGTGAAGATGAGGCCAATATCAAACACTCGAAAATATCAGTTGCCTCCCCAATTGCCCGCGCACTCATCGGTAAAGAAGAAGGCAATAGTGTCGATGTCCAAACCCCTGCGGGTTTAGTTAATCTGGAAATTGATAAAGTGGAATATATTTAAATCCTGGGTTTTATTTTTATACCTTTTCCTGCATTCTGAATATTTTCCTTAATAAAATCACGCCGTCTTCTAGAAAGAATTGGTGAAGGATATCTAGAATTAACCTTCGAATCAACATCTACATTAGGAGTTAATTTAAATTTTGAACTAACTTCATGTAGATAATTTCTATCTATTTGATTATTATTTCCTGAATAATTATTTAACAATGATCTTATAACCTTTTTTTCCTTATCCGCTATACCTGATTTTTGATCATCTGTACTTACCAGTAAGCTATTAGTATTACTACTTGAACTATTACTACATGTTTCGACACTTTCATCTAAAGTTATAGAACTACTAGATTTAGAGTGTTCAGTTTCAGATAAATTAATATCTCCAATATTTGTACGTTCTTGATCTTTTACTACACAAGATTGAAAAAATTGTTTCAGCCACTGACGTTTAGACTCATACTTTGCGTTTTCATTAATTTGCAGCTCATGACGAGAAGAAATACTTAATATTATTTGTCCTCTCAATTCAGCTTTAAAGTTTTTATCGCAAACGAGTTTGCTTACAATATTTATTAATAGATCTTGATGCTTTTTTAATATATCTTGAATTTCTTGGTCTTTAGATAGATTAGTTCCGTTAAGTTCCTGCGTAGTTGCTTTTATTTGGACTAAGAATTCATTTATATCTACTGTTTTTTGTGAGGAGTAATTAGTTTCAATTATGTTTAACTTTGCTAGGAAATTTTTTATTTTTTCATTCATATCAATTAATTTATTCACCAAAAAAAAGACCGTATACGCCCTTTTATAGGTTAACAATTGAAACTTAAGGTTTTCTTAAGAAAAGAAAATAAATAACAACCTATTTATTTTTTTGATATAAAAAATATTTGATTACACCATTTTATCAAACTGCTACGGCTGCTTTAATCGTCGGGTGATATTCATAATTTACTAATGCAAAATCATCAAAACAATAATCAAATAATGAATCCGGTTTACGTAAAATATTTAATTGTGGCGCGGTATAAGGTTGTCTAGATAGCTGACAATAGACTTGCTCAAGATGGTTACTATAGATATGACAGTCACCTCCGGTCCAAATAAACTCACCCACCTGTAAATTACACTGTTGTGCGAGCATATGCGTTAATAACGAATACGAGGCGATATTAAAGGGTACGCCTAAAAAAGCATCAGCACTACGTTGATATAACTGACAAGAAAGTCGCGAATTCGCCACATAAAATTGAAATAACAAATGACAAGGCGGCAGGGCCATTTTTGTCAATTCACCCACATTCCAAGCACTCACAATAAGGCGTCGTGAATCCGGATTAATTTTTATTTGCTCAAGCAGCTGACTCATCTGATCAATCGCTTGATGACAAGCTGTCGGCCAAGAGCGCCATTGCTTGCCATAAATCGGGCCTAAATTTCCCGCTGCATCGGCCCATTCATTCCAAATAGTAACTTGATGTTCATTTAAGTAATGAATATTGGTATCACCACGTAAAAACCATAGTAACTCATAAATAATACTTTTTAAATGGACCTTTTTTGTCGTAATAAGTGGAAAACCGACACCCAAATCAAAACGCATTTGATAGCCGAAAGTACTGAGTGTGCCCGTGCCCGTCCTATCGGTTTTAGCTTGTCCCTTATTAAGAATATGCTGTAAAAAATCTAAATAGACTCGCATCAGGATTACTCTCTAAAATAGCAAAGTCTAGCGTATGTTTAGCCAAAATTGAAGCAATCACTATTCTGCGATACTATACGCTTCGCATTCGTAACCCATAGACATCTAGTATTTTCTAGCTCTTTTTAAAATTATGCGAATTAATCTCTTTGGTGCAGGTTATGTAGGTTTGGTCACAGCCGCTTGTTTAGCCGAGCATGGAAATAAAGTACTCTGTATCGATATTGATCAAGAAAAAGTAAAGCGTTTACAATCAGGTGAATGTCCTATTCATGAGCCTGATTTGCCTGCTTTATTACAAAAAAACTTAAGTGCTGGCCGGCTTGATTTTAGTACGGACCCACAAAAAGGAGTTGAACATGGCTTTTACCAATTTATTACCGTGGGCACGCCTCAAGATGAAGATGGCTCAGCCGATTTAACCTACGTTTTAGAGGTTGCTGAATATATAGGTAAAACACTCGTTGAACCCAGGTTAATTATCAATAAATCGACTGTGCCAGTAGGAACTGCTGATCAAGTGAAGGCAATTATTCAAAAACAATTACGACAACGCAACACTAACATTTCATTCAATGTCGCTTCGAATCCTGAGTTTTTACGCGAAGGTGCGGCTGTTAGTGATTTTATGCGTTCTGACAGAATTATTATTGGTACTGATAACAATTCTGCAGAATACCATTTACGGAATTTATATAGGCCTTTTAATCGTAATAATGATCGTTTAATCGCTATGGATATTCGTTCAGCCGAGCTCACCAAATATGCTGCCAATGCATTTTTAGCCACTAAGATTAGTTTTATGAATGAAATGAGTCAGTTGGCAGAACGTCTAGAAGCTGACATTGAACAAGTGCGCATTGGTGTCGGTTCCGACCCACGTATCGGCTATGATTTTATTAATCCTGGCTGTGGTTATGGTGGTTCCTGTTTCCCGAAAGATGTGCTCGCTTTAGAAGCTATCGCTAAATCAGTTGATTATCAACCTAGACTATTAAATGCTGTGCATCAAGTAAACGATGCACAAAAAAAGCTTTTATTTAGCAAAGTTTCTCAATTCTTTCAAAATAAGTTACACGGAAAAATTATTGCTTTATGGGGCTTGTCTTTTAAGCCTAACACCGATGACATGCGCGAAGCATCTAGCAAAGTATTTATTGAAGCGGCTTTGGCTGCAGGAATGAAAATTCAAGCTTACGACCCAGTCGCAATGTTAGAAGCCATGCGTTCATATAAAGATCAAACTAATTTTATCTGTTGTGAAAGCCCTGAAGAGGCCTTAATAAATGCAGATGTGTTAGTGATAGTCACAGAATGGAACATCTTTTTTAATCCCGATTTCCAACTTATTAAGAAATATTTAAAAACTCCCGCTATCTTTGACGGAAGAAATCTATATGATCCCGATTGTTTAAAACAAATGGGAATTAAATATTATGCCATTGGTCGTGGGGAACATTTTTAGTATGAAAAATATTAAAAGAAGGACTAGAAATAACTTTAAAAGAAAGATTAAGAAAATTACCAAAGCACTTTTTCCAGTTGCTGGTTTAGGCACCCGTTTTTTACCTGCCACAAAAGCAAGTCCTAAGGAAATGTTGCCTATCGTAGATAAACCCTTAATTCAATATGCAGTAGAAGAAGCTATTGCTGCAGGAATTACTGAGCTTATTTTTATAACAAGTAGTAGTAAAAGGGCTATCGAAGATCATTTTGATTCCAACTATGAATTAGAAGCTAAGCTGTCTGAAGCAGGTAAAAAAGAACTCTTGGATATTGTTAAAAATATCTTACCTAGAGGAGTTAGTTGTGTTTACTTGCGTCAACCCGATACGTTAGGTCTTGGACATGCCGTTTTATGCGCACAACATCTTATTAATGATGAGGCTTTTGCTGTTTTACTAGCGGATGATTTGGTTGACTCTACTAAACCTTGCTTAAAGCAAATGATAGATTTTTATCAAGAAAAGAAAAAAAATATTATTGCAGTCCAATCGATATTGCCAGAAGAAAGTGATCAATATGGTATAGTCGGTTATAAATCTAAGGAAGGAAGATTAATTCAGATTGACTCTATAATAGAAAAACCGAGTTACAAAGAAGCACCTTCCAATTTAGCTGTTGTTGGCCGATATATTCTCACTCCATCTGTCTTCCAATATCTCTCAAAAACGTCTGTTGGAAAAAATGGAGAAATTCAACTGACTGATGCCATCGCTCGTCAGCTAAACGACGAGGTGATGTATGCTTGTGAATTTGAAGGGATACGCTATGATTGTGGAAGTAAATTTGGGTATTTAAAAGCGACAATAGCCTACGCTTTAAAGCACTCTGAAACTAAAAATTCCTTTAAAGGATATTTAAGGACTTTGAGTAATGAAATCACTAGTTTTTAGCAAAAAAAACGAAGAAGTATGAATACCTCTTCGTTTTAAAGTTTATGCTTTATGAAAGCATAATTTTTAGTTTTTCACCTGGCTTGAGAAAATCACTATCAAGCTTATTCCAAGCCTGTATCTTCTTAACTGATACATGATAGTGCTTAGCAATACCTGCTAGTGTATCTCCACTTTTTACCACATGGATTTGCTGTGCATTTGAGTTAGCCTTCACCGCCTTCACCAAAGTTGCCGGGCTTGGCTTAGCTTGATTAGTCACTAACTGGACAGAGCTTTTACTTTCTGATCCAGCTTGTTTTAAAACAAGCCTTTTATCAGCTATCTGAACCTTAGAGTTCAACGTTGAGACAGTAGCTAATTGTTGTTTATACAAAGCTACCCTATCAATAGGTAAAGCTAGCTGACCACGTTTAATCGCAGCTGAGCTACTTTTCACCCCAGGATTCAATTCCTTTAATTTTGCAACGTTCATGCCCGCTAGTTTAGCCACATGAGTTAAACTCATGCTATTTGCGTTAACTAGACCTAAATAAGGCTTATCACTGACAGGAGGTAAACTCACGCCATACTTAGCTGGGTTTTTAACAATCGCAGCTAAAGCCAATAAACGCGGAATATATGAACGTGTCTCAGATGCCAATGGCAATGCCCAGAAATGAGTATTCTTATCCTGCTGCGTATTATGACGGATCGCATTCTGCACGTTACCCTCACCTGTGTCATAAGCCGCTATAGCTAACAACCAGTCGCCCCCGAAGAAGCTTCTTAAATAGCTAAGGTAATTTAAGGCTGCATTGGTCGAGCTAATAATATCTCGACGACCATCAAAACTTCTATCTTGATGAACACCATACCCTTTTGCGGTACTCGTCATTAACTGCCATAAACCAGCTGCCCCTGAAGACGAGTTAGTCGCTGATGGATTATAACCACTTTCAATAATAGGTAATAAAACCAATTCTGTAGGCAAATTACGAAGTCTCACCTGCGAATAGACATAGTAAATATAGGGCGCAGCGCCATTTACCGCGTCTTTTAAATAGACTGGGTTTTTAGCAAACCAACGGATCTGCTCTTGGACCTGAGGTTGGTTTTCATCACGAGCTGATAATTGTAAATGGGCTCGAATAGGTCCCCAAAGCGTGCCCTTATCTACAGCGCTATAAAGCGCTTTAGCATTTTGAGGCGCTAAACGACTACCGGTCGATTTCATAATAACGGCTTGATAGGTTTTACTACCTGTACCGTTACCAGCACCGCTGAAGCCCACCCCGCTTTCTTCAGAAGCGGGAAACTGCACACACGCGGTGATACCCACTGCTAGAATCAATAGTATTGAAAGTAATAATGTACAAATTTTAAGCATTTTATAAGTCATACTGAAGATCTTACGGGGACCCCTTAGGTAGGTCAAGATAAAGGGCTTACAAGAACTAAATTAAACGACTTATTTGTAAGCCTTTAACTTACATTTAAGAAGGATATTACTTACTGAAAAACCTACATTTTCGCATTGTTTTTAAGGTTTAATTAGAGTTAAAACCATGGCTTTTAAGAGACTTTTTAGGCAGGCCCTACCTATGCGATAATAAAGTCTTTAAGATTCATTGATTAAATTACTTCTAATTATTAGTTAGCTGGATAACCCTCTTGAAACAGCATTACCTAGAAATTGAAGACCATCGCTTAGCTAGTCTAATCTCTCATTATGCAGGCAGACACTTGTTACAATTGAGCTCCCATTCGTTCTCGAGCCTATCAACTAGCCCTATTATCCATAAAATTACCGTTGCTTCGAATTATCACTGTAAGTCTAATACTTACAAAATAAAGAGCTCTATTTTAGAAAGTTTATACACTCATTTACCCTTTGCCAATGATAGTATTAATCTCATCCTAATGCCCCACACATTAGAGACGAACAAAACTACTGCTCAAGCCATACTGACAGAAGCCTGGCGGGTACTAGCCCCCAATGGCCATTTGATTATATTAGGTATCAACCCTATCAGTTTATGGGGTCTATATCGGCTATTCTCGTTAAGTAAGAAACCTGTGTGGGATGGTCGTTTTCACACGATTCAAACTCTTTGCCAATGGATACACTTTTTAGGGGGTGAAATTCAGCATACTGAGAGCTTTCTATTCCGCCCCCCCTTAGTCAGCCCCCCCGGTTTGTGGTTATTCAAGAAATTAGCATGGCTAGAACGGGTATCGCCTTGGCTTATCCCTTATATGGGAGGAATTTATTTGATTATTGCTGAAAAACGAATAAAAAGACTAAATGGCTTAGGTTTAGTTTGGCAGTTTCCGCCGGTACTCAATAATAAGGTCTTAGCTCCAAATGCTAGAGGACCCCATCATGCCTAAAATCCCAAAAATAGAGATTTTTACTGATGGGGCTTGTCGAGGAAATCCAGGACCTGGAGCCTGGGCAGCTCTTCTACGATATCAGGGAAATGAAAAAACCATTTCTGGTACAGAAACCTCAACTACAAATAATCGTATGGAATTAATGGCAGCCATTCAGGCTTTAATGGCAGTAAAAAAACCTTGTCAAATATCGCTCAGCACTGATTCGCAATATGTACAAAAAGGTATTACCGAATGGCTGCCTCAATGGAAACGGCGATCTTGGCTCACTACAAGTAAAAAACCTGTTAAAAATTCTGATTTATGGAAAGAATTAGCTGCGCAAGCTGATCGTCATCAAATCAGTTGGGAATGGATAAGAGGACATAGTGGCCACCCGGAAAACGACCGTGTAGACAGTCTGGCTAATGCTGCCTTAGATAAACTGCTAAAATAGCAATTTATCCTGTTGTGAAAATAGGGAACATCTTAGATTAGGCTTTACTCAGTCCTATAGGCATCTAACAAAGCACGTCGATAAACAAGCGGTGCCTTTATTTCATCTTCAAATTCAACATATTCCCAAGCATCTGCATTGCTCAGCAAGCGACGTAATAACAAATTATTCAGTGCATGACCGGATTTATAGCCACTAAATGCTCCGATTAGGCTGTGACCTAATAAATAGAGATCGCCGACTGCATCAAGAATTTTATGCCGCACAAACTCATCTTCGTAACGTAAACCGTCCTCATTCAGCACCCTATACTCATCTACAACGACTGCATTATCAAGGCTTCCGCCCAAAGCGAGCCGTACCTCACGTAATTTCTCATAGTCTGCCATAAAACCAAATGTACGTGCTCGACTAACTTCCTTAATATATGAAGTGGTAGAAAAATCAATGCTGGCTTTTTGGCTACGATTTTGAAAAAGTAGATGATTAAAATCAATTTCAAATGAAACCTTAAATCCATCGAATGGTTCAAAAGAAGCCCATTTATCTCCTTCAGTCACTTTAATAGCTTGCTTGATTCGGATAAAGCGTTTTGAGGAACTTTGCTCCTCAATACCCGCAGACTGAATCAAAAATATAAAGGGTCCAGCACTTCCATCCATAATAGGAATTTCTGAAGCAGTAATATCAACATAGGCATTATCAATACCCAACCCTGCCATAGCCGACATTAAATGCTCTATAGTAGCCACTCTAACCCCATTTTTGAGTAAAGTAGTTTGTAAGGTCGTTTCACCAACATGTTCAGCTCGAGCTTGAACCTCAACAATAGGATTAAAATCTATCCGTCTAAAAATAATTCCGGTGTTAATGGGTGCTGGTCGCAATGTTAAAATAGCTGTTTCACCACTATGTAATGTGATACCTGCGGCTTTAATAACGTTTTTTAAAGTACGTTGTTTTAGCGCACGTGAAGTTTGAATGAAATTGTTTTTTCTGGACACCCTTAAGAAACCTCTTCTTGTCTTCGTAAAAAAGCAGGAATATCAAAATATTCAATATCGGTGCTAGTCGTATTATCGATTGTAGACTTACTCGATGTAACAATACCTTGTTTGCGTAATACCGTAGGACGTTCTAACTGATGGTAGTCTAAGCTACCGTCGGCCGCTCTAATAAGACTTGTATCCTCTCCCTCACTCAATACAACACCACTAGGAAGATGATGTCCAAGACCGGTTATTACTATGGTCACACGTAACTCATCATTCATTCCGGGGTCTATCACGGTACCAATAACAACATTAGCGTCTTCTGAAGCAATTTCTTTAATCACACCACCGACTATTCCAAATTCCTTCATTGATAAATCTGGTCCCGCGGTTATATTAACTAACACACCACGTGCCCCTTTCAAATTTATATCTTTTAATAGCGGACTGCCTATAGCAGCGTTGGCTGCTGATAACGCTCTATCTGAACCCAATCCTACTCCTGTCCCCATCATGGTAGTACCCATCTCTGACATCACCGTTTTTACATCCGCAAAATCCACATTAATTAGGCCTGCACGCGTTATTAAAGCGGCAATTCCTTTAACGGCACCAAATAATACATCATCTACTGCTTTAAATGCATCTAAAAAACTAACTTCATCACCTAAAACGTTCATTAACTTTTCATTAGGAATAGTAATGAGTGAATCGACATGCTGGCTAAGTTGATTAATTCCTTCTTCAGCTAAGCGCAGACGTTTCTTTCCTTCAATCTCAAAAGGTTTAGTCACTACCGCTACGGTTAAAATTTTCATCTGCTTAGCAATCTCTGCAATAACAGGTGCAGCCCCAGTTCCTGTGCCTCCACCCATCCCTGCAGTTATAAAAACCATATCTGCTCCTTCTAAAGCCGCTCTAACTCTTTCTCTATCCGCTTCAGCAGCAAGACGGCCTATTTCAGGATTTGCTCCAGCACCTAAACCTTTAGTGATTTGTTGACCCAATTGTAATAAACAATTAGCAGAAGAGTTTTTTAAAGCTTGGGCGTCAGTGTTAGCACAGATAAACTCTACTCCTGGAATATCTTGTGCCAACATGTGTTCAAGCGTATTTCCACCACCCCCCCCAACGCCAACGACTTTTATGACAGCATTTTGTAAAGGCGGATTGTGCGAATCAAATTTGGCATTCATAATTAACTCCTAAGAATTTCAGTATTATTTAAAAATTTTCGCATAACCAATTTTTTATACGTGCTATTTTTCTACTAAATAAAACATTAGGTTTTCGCTGCTCGCATTGTTGTTGATAGCCGTATAATAGTAAGCCTGTACTGGTAGCATACATTCCATTGGTTGTTACCTCATTATTCCCAGTAATATATTGTGGGTGACCGAGTCTTACGGGCAACTTAAAAATCCTCTCTGCCAATTCAACGCTGCCGCTAACATTTGAAGCCCCGCCGGTTAGCACCACCCCTGCCGCGAGAAATTCTTCAAATCCACTACGATATATTTCTGCTTTTACTAAATGGAAAAGTTCTTCATAACGTGGCCCTACGACTTCAGCTAAAGCATGTTTAGGCAGTGTGCGCCCAGGACGATCTCCCACTCCAGATACTTCGACAAGTTCATCTGGATTTGCTAGTTCTGGCAAAGCACAGGCATGTTTTCTTTTAATCTGCTCCGCACTTTGTGTGGGTGTTCTTAATGCAACGGCAATATCATTTGTAACTTGGTCACCAGCAATAGGAATAACGGATGTAAAACGTATCGCCCCTTCAGTAAATATAGCAATATCGGTTGTTCCACCACCAATGTCTATTAAACACACACCCAACTCTTTCTCATCTTCTGTTAATACGGATTGGCTCGAAGCAAGCTGTTCTAAAATTATTTCTGAAACTTCTAAACCACAGCGTTGAATACATTTAATGATATTTTGTGCTGCACTTACTGCACCTGTTACCATATGTACTTTAGCTTCTAAACGCACACCTGACATGCCTATTGGCTCACGAATACCCTCTTGGCTATCAATAATAAATTCCTGGGGCAAAATATGTAATATTTTTTGATCCGCAGGAATTGCAACTGCTTTCGCTGCATCAATGACCCGCTCAACATCTGCATGCGTTACTTCTTGATTTTGAATTGCAACAATTCCGTGAGAATTCAAACTTCGAATATGATTTCCAGCAATACCCGTATATACACTTCGAACTGGACATCCTGCCATTGCTTCTGCTTCACCCACAGCACGTTGAATTGAATCAACGGTTGCATCAATATTGACTACAACGCCTCGCTTTAATCCTAATGAAGGATAAATCCCCATACCAATAATTTCGATACCACTGGGCTTTACTTCACCCACTAAGGCATTGACCTTGGACGTGCCAATATCTAAACCTACAATTAAATTCTTAGTCGGTTTCTTTGCCATATTATTTCACCTTCAATTAAATTCTTTAGATCTTTTCAAACTTCATCATTTGACTTCATTGTTGGATATTGCTCATTCCTTTAATGTTTTTCAATCGAAACTGTCCTATAAGCTCAAAGCACACTGAGCATAAAAAAATCTGTTGTCTTAACTATTTAGTAATTTTTCTAAGAAATTCGCTTCTTAAATTTTACTGCCATACCATGGGCATACCGAAGATCCACATAATCTACCATAGATACTTTACTTGCAATAACATCAGAATAAACGTCTAGTAAACGTTCTAATTGTACATAAGGTTGGCTTCTACTTAAATAAACTGACAACCCATTATTCAATTTTAGATACCAATATTGTTGATCTACTAGTCTTAATAATTTAATTTTTAAGTTTAATTGTGTAAACATAGGATTCAGTGTGGTATAGGTTTGTAATAAAAATTTTTGTTGGCCTATTGGGCACACAAAAATGGGTAGATCCAATGCTATAGCCTCTCCATTATCTGGGATAAAAATATTACCCTGTTCATCTAACAATGCGTGCTTTCCAATAAAAGCAATAGGTTTTTTAGTAGTAAAGCTTACCGCTAACGTATCCGGCCAATATCGTTTTATATTTACTTTAGCGATCCATGGCATATGTAAAATTTGTTCTTTTAATCCTTGGCTATCTAAACGAAAGAAACCTTTTGCAATAAACGGCAGAATAATTTGCTGCAAATGACTTTGCTTAACATAAGTTAAATCACCACTAATTTTAATGTTCTTGACAGGAAAACAACTGGGGTTGGCTAATTTTTGCCATAATAAAACAAAACTTAATACAAGTAATAAACTCAGTGAAAACTTAAAAAACCATCCCCTTGAAGGCAATTGAGAACTTAAACGGGTCAATCTAGGCTTATCTTGTTGCCGGAATCGTTGATTTTCAACTACTTTCCCATTTTTAACCATCGCTTAGCCATCAGAAATACATGAAATCAAAGGGGATAATAATCTATATAGTGTGTTTCTGCCAGTTTTGCTGGCTTAGCTCTATTCGCAAAACGTCTAACTCCATGTATTATTAAAATTAATATTGAATACTAACAGACTCCTCACCAAAGCTTTCGCGCAATGCCTTCAATAAATCATCGGCAGGCGTCACTCTCCAACTATCCCCCAAGCTCAAATAAACTTCTGTGCTTAATTCAGGGTGATAATAGGCTATACGTGTTGGGCATAAACCTGGACAAAAATTACTCATTATTTTTTGCAAATCAAGTATACTAGATTTAATGACTGACTTAGACAGTTTAATCGTTAAGTTTTTTGCGTGACTTTCACGTGCCTCAGTGATATCTAAAATTTTTTTCCCTAATACTCGCGTATTGCCTGTGTATTCATCACGTTGAATTTCTCCTTCAATGATTAATAATTTATCCTTATTCAATTTTTCACGATATTTAGCGTAGGTATCACTAAATAAGGTCACTTCTAAACGCCCACTCGCATCCTCTAAATTAACTACAGCCATACGATCTCCTCGTTTGGTCCATAATGAACGAATAGACAATACCCAACCTGCAATGGTCATGTGATGCCCTGCCTTGGTAATTAACTCATTTAAAGGTGTAGTAATAAAATGCGATAATTCCTTAGCATAATTTTCTAAAGGATGGCCACTTAAATAAAACCCTAAGACTTCCTTTTCAGCCTGTAAGCGTTGTAATTTTGGCCAATCATCATGACTTACCATTTGACTTGATTGAGAAACCATATCAAGGCCAAAAAAATCTTGCTGACCTGAAACTTTTGCCAAGAATTTCTGGTCTGCCGCTTGTAAAGCAGCTTCTATATTTGCTAAAAGACTCGCTCGATTTATCCCAAAACTATCTAAGCTGCCTGAAAAGATCAAAGCTTCTAAACTTCGACGATTTATTTTTTGCAGATCGACACGGTGACATAAATCAAATAAATCACTAAATGTTTGTTGCTGGCGCTGTGCTATAAGCATTTCTATCGCCCCGGCACCTAAACCTTTAATAGCACCCAAACCATAGCGTATCGATCCTGTAGATCCATCTACGGTAAATTTATAGCCGCTATGATTGACATCGGGGGGCAATATATTCAACTTCATTAAACGACACTCTTCAAGAAAAATGACTACTTTTTCGGTATGGTCCATATCGGATGATAATACGGCTGCCATAAATTCTGCGGGATAGTGTGTCTTTAACCATGCCGTTTGATACGAAACTAAAGCATATGCCGCTGAATGGGATTTATTAAAACCATAGTCTGCAAATTTTTCCATTAAATCAAAGATTTGATTCGCTAAACGAGGCTCTACGCTTTTCTGTTCTGCACCCCTTATAAAAACCGTTCTTTGCTGCGACATCTCTTCTGCTTTCTTTTTCCCCATGGCACGACGCAATAAATCAGCCGCCCCTAAAGTATAACCCGCTAGTACTTGCGCAATTTGCATCACCTGTTCTTGATACAAAATAATTCCATAAGTAGGACTTAATATCGGCTCTAAAAAAGGATGATCATACTGCACTTGTGCACGTCCATGTTTTCGATTAATAAAGTCATCCACCATACCTGACTGCAAAGGCCCAGGACGAAATAAAGCCACTAAAGCAATGATTTCATCAAAACTATCTGGGCGTAATCGTTTAACGAGATCACGCATCCCTCGAGACTCTAATTGAAATACAGCGGTAGTTTTACAATCTTTTAATAAAGCAAAGGTGCTCACATCATCGATAGAAATGGCTGTAATATCTAGTAAAGGTTCTCCCGGCAGCTTTTTTGCATTAATCGCTTGTACCGCCCAATCAATTATGGTCAACGTTCGTAATCCAAGAAAATCAAATTTAACTAATCCAACTTTTTCAATGTCATCTTTATCAAATTGAGTAATACAGTGTATTCCACCAGGCTCACAATAAAGTGGTGTAAAATCTGTCAATTTAGAAGGTGCAATCACTACCCCACCGGCATGTTTACCGACGTTACGCACCAATCCTTCTAATTTTTTTGCTAAGTCGATTAATACTTTTATTTCATCTTCATTTGTATAGCGATGTTTTAGTTCATCTTCCTGATCGAGCGCTTTTTCGAGTGTAATACCTAATTCAAAAGGAATTAACTTGGCAATTTTATCCACCATACCATAGGGATAGCCTAGAACACGTCCTACATCTCTGACTACAGCACGGGCAGTCATACTACCGTAAGTAATAATTTGAGAAACTGCATCACGCCCATAACGTTCTGTTACATAATCAATAACCCTATCACGTCCTTCCATACAGAAATCTATATCAAAATCTGGCATAGAAATACGTTCTGGATTTAAAAAGCGTTCGAAAAGCAAGTCATATTGCAAAGGATCTAAATCGGTAATTTGCAAGGCATAGGCTACTAAAGAACCCGCTCCAGAACCTCTGCCTGGCCCTACAGGAATATGATTTTTTTTTGCCCAACAAATAAAGTCAGCAACAATAAGAAAGTAACTTGCAAATCCCATCGAATTGATCACTTTGAGTTCAGAATGCAATCGCTCAAAATAAATTTTTTCAAACTCATTGACGTTAACGCGCAACTTCTGCGTGCTTTCTTTTTCAGTTATTATAGATAACTTGGATTCTAGATTCTTAATCTGAGATAAACGCGAAAAAGTTTTAGAGTGCTTTTCCAAACATTGCACCAAACCTTGTTTTGCTTTTTGTATTAAGAAATTTTCTGCGTTCATTCCTGCTGGAATAGGAAAATTAGGCAAAAAAGATGAATTTAATTCAATTTCTAAATTACAACGCTTGGCAATTTCAACTGAATTGATTAATGCTGAGGGAATATCAGCAAATAAAGCAAGCATTTCTTCTGTAGAACGCAGATATTGCTGATCGGTATAAATCTTAGGACGCTTAGAATCATTTAAGGTATAGCCACTATTAATACAAACTCTAGCTTCATGTGCTTCAAAATCTTCTGGTGAAATAAAGCAAACTTCATTAGTCGCTACAACTGGAGCATTAAACTTTTTTGCCAGCTCTACAGTCGCTTTGATGTATTTTTCCTCTAAGGGACGACCTAAACGCTGCAGCTGCAAATAAAAACGATTCGGAAATAGCGTTAGCCAAGATTGTAAAAATTCTGCTGCTAATATGTTATTATTTTTCATTAAGCAGGATGTAATTTCACCTTCTCTTCCACCCGATAATACAATTAAGCCCTCAGAATAATTTATAAACCAACTTTTTTGGAGAATCGGTTTACCTGCCAGTTGATTCTCTAAATAAGAACGCGAAATTAATTGAATTAAATTTCGATAACCTAGTTGATTTTGACAAAGTAAAATTAATTGAAATGTTTGATCAGGAAACCGATCATTTTTTATCCGACATTCCGCACCTATTATTGGTTTAATTCCTTTTTTAATCGCAGCTTGATAAAATTTAATGGTTGCAAATAAATTGGATAGATCCGTGACGGCAATAGCTGGCATAGCTAACTCTTCTGCCTTGGAAACAAGCTTATCAATACTAATTAAACTATCACTCAAAGAGTATTCTGAATGAAGATGCAGATGAATAAAGGATGGCATATTGGTTAACGCGTCGCAGAAACCATATAGTCTGCCATAGTTAATTTGAAAAGAAAGCTTATTTATATATTTCTTGCGTTTGTAAGAAATATATCCGGTTTCCCCTTTTTCAGCACTGAATCCTAAGGGTCCAGTGTTTTACTCGTCTCTTTCAAGCTATAGATTAAATAAGTATAGAGCATATCTAATTGTTGGGATTGGCCAGTTAAACAGCAGCAACGTAAAAAATTTTTACATACATAATTTAATCTGACTGCACCTGCATAACTGGCTCCGCCTTTTATTTTATGCACTAGGTTCTCAATGGTTTTCCAATCCCTTAAGTGATGGGCCTTTTCAAGCTCTTGGAGATATTCAGGTATAGATTGCTTAAACATTTCTATAATTTCATTGAATAAATCTATATTTCCACTCAGATTTTTAAGGCTAATACTTTTATTAAATATAGGATATGAATTTATAATATCGAATAAATTGGCTTTCTCTATGGTTAAGGTAGTTTCTTCAACATATTCATGTTTAATAGATTTTGATTGTTTTAGCATAGGATTAAATTCAATCACATTGATTTTTTTAGCATGAAAATACTTATCTAATTTTTTTATTCTTTCTTTAGTCAAAGGTTTTAGCCATATTTCATTAACGCCTGCTGCTATACATTCTTCCCTAATTTTATCTTCTCCATGAGCTGTTAAGATAACAATTGGAGTCATCGCCTTTTGGCTAATACGTTCCCAATAACGATATAAAACGGCAATTTCACAACCACCAAGACCAGACAAACCCAAATCAGTAATAATTAAATCAAACGAGTGATTTTTTGCAAAAGACAATGCTTCATGCATGGTTGAAGCTACCGTCAGATTATAACCAGCTTGAGTGAGCAATTCTTGGGAAAATTTAATCGTTAAAAGATCATCTTCAATCAATAAAATATTTTTTTTAATTGATTTTGAAGAGGAATGTGTTTGTTCTATTATATTTTTTTCTGTTTCAGGTAATTTATTAGATTCTAAAAAAGCAAAAGGCTCAGAACCTTTATTTTTAAATTTTATAAGCTTATTTTTTTTTGCCAACTTCATAAACAAGGTAAAGAAAAAGCTTGTACCCACTCCCACTTCACTTTTTACTTGTATCTCTCCACCTAATAAATTAACAAATTTTTTCACAATATAAAGTCCCACACCATAACCTTTCGATTGTTCATTGGTTTGGAAACTTGGAGTTATTCGAAAAAAAGGATCAAATACTGAAGTCAGTTTATCAGCAGAGATCCCAATTCCTGTATCACTAATAGTAAATTCAACATACACTCCGTCGGCTTGATGAGGTAATAATGCCAACTCTTTAATGGTTATAATTACAGTTCCTTGCTCAGTAAACTTTATAGCATTAGTCGCTAAATTAAGCAAAATACGTTCAAGTTTATTTTTATCACTGCCAATATTTTCTGTTGAAGAAACTTCTAAATTAACCTCCAATACAATTCTTTTAGCTTTTACAGATGGTAATAATAAATTTTTCACAGATTCTACTAGATCTTGTAAAGAAAAACTATTTATCCTGAGCTGAGTTTCACTTGCTTTTTCTAATGAAGCAACATCCAATATGTTATTAAGTAAACTTAATAATTGTTGGCTGGCCTTATAAATCAAGCATAAATCGTCTTTATTTTCCAATACCTTTAAACGTTGTTCAAGTAATTGTGATAAGCCTATAATACCAGTTAAAGGAGTACGAATATCATGGCTCATATTCGCCAGAAACTCGGTTTTAGCTTGATTGGCCGCATCGGCCAATAATTTCGATTTTTTTAATTTTCTCTGCGTATTTTTAAGTTCTGTAATATCTAGAGATACCCCTAATACGCCAATTATTTTTTCAGATTTCCCTCTTAACGGTGATTTTTGAGTTAAAAAAATATGCATGGCATCATCAGCTAATTTAGCTCTTTCTTCAAAACTTACCATTTGATTATTTTGCATCACAAAACGATCATTTTCTTGTATTCTTTCTGCTTGATCTTTCCAGGAAAAATCAAAATCCGTCTTGCCAATAACTGCTTTAGAATCCGTAAATCCAGTTAATTCAGTATGTAATTTACTTCCCCCCAATATAACACTATTAATATCCTTCCAATAAATACTAGCTGGAACATTGTCGATGATATTATTCAAATAAATGGTTAATCTTTCATTCTCTTCCCATAAATATTGATTAAAATCCTTAGATGGCGAATTAATTTCACTAAAGATTGTAACCGATTCATTTTTAAACATAATTGAAATGCACTGAATTAATGTAAGCTCTTCATGTCCACTAGATACTTTATGATAAATGGCAGAAAAACTCTTATCTTTATTTTCAATACTTTTGTTAAACAAATCATTAACTATTCTTAAATAATCACTCACAAAAATATTTGATATCGGCTTATCAATTAATTCTGCTAAAGAATTAATATTTAATGACGAAAAAAAATGCTGATTACCTCCTCGAAAAGATCTTTTTTTACTATCAATCCAATAAACTGAAAAAGGTAATTTATCTAAGATAAGCTGGAAATTCATCGTACTAGCTCCTAAAGCTCTTCGTTTTCGTTGCGACAGCCTCAGATGAAGTTTGAAGATTAGGATCGATTAGAGATTTCTGAAAAAGATTGCTATTGCAGCTAATAGCGGAAATGCTGCTATGTTTCTTAGGAGCTTTCAGATTGATTTTTTCAATAAGCGCTGAAAAACTCATGGCGACACCATTTTTATCTGGATTATCTAACATATCAAAATGTGTTGTCTCTTTTGCTTCAAAAATCTTCTTATGATATTTTTTTGGCGGTATTTCAGAAAAAAGATGATCCTTCGGATTTTCTGCTCCTATAAAAAAAACTGGTGCTCCAACTTTTTCTATAACATATTGAAAACCAATTTTTTGCTGATGCTCACATAATTTCTTTAAATCCGGAAATAAATGAGATAAACTTTTATCTTTATTCATCTTCTCCCTTTGCTTTTCGCAATGTTCTAAAGACTTAATTTTTAATTCACTTTGAATTTCTATTGGAGCAGAAGAAACTTCACGCGTATCAAGTAAAACAACTTTTATTTTCGATAAAAACTTTATTAAAGATTCCTGAATCTGTTTAATTCCCTCTTCAGATTTTTCCTTCTCTTTAAGTTTTTTTAAATATTTCTCAATCAGTTCAACTTTCTCTTTAAGTTTTTCGCTCTCATTAAGTTTTTTTAACAGATCCTCGACGAATCGAACCACTTCTAACGCCATCATACCTGCGAACGAAAAGCCTACAATGATTTTATCTTGCTTTTTTTCCATTATTAAAGAGATAATATCTCTTGCCATCTCTTGCATAGATAATAATTCTAACGAAAAATTTTCTAACAATCGATCTTCAATACCATAACAAGTGTTATTAATAGTTGCACTTTTGATTAATTTTTGATATATGCTTAAACCACCTCCTGCAGGAGGTAAAAAGATAACTATAGGTAAACTGTCACCTCCAGGTTTCAATAATCGAAGTGATCGCTTTTTAGTTTCCTTATTAACTTTTCCAATTAATGACTCCTCCAATTCTTCGATAGTGGGGTTACCATATAAATCACTAGCCACTAAATTTGATTTGAATTTATCATTAATTTGCTTAATTAGTTCCATCACTGTAATAGAGTTACAACCATAATGAAAAAAATTAGCTTTAATATTATTTGGGAAAGCTGTTAACCTTTCTTTAATTATTTTTAATATAGCTTTTCCATTAGGTGTTTGCGGCGAAATTTCTTGTAACTGCTTTTTGTTAAATTCCGATTCTAGTTTTTCAAACTGGTTTTTATCTAACTTTCCATTAGCATTAACTAAAAAATCTTCCACTTCAACATAACACTTAGGAAACATATAGAAAGGTAAACTTTTACTTAAATGCCTGCAAAATTCTTCATTAGTAATCTTTTCAACTGTAGATTTCAAAGTATAAAAAGCCACTATTTGTTTTTCGACAATACCTACTTCAATTTGTTTAATCGCTGGATAACGCGATAGGCAACTCCTAATCTCTTCAAGAGAGACTAGATTACCGTTAATTTTAATTTGTTGGGAATCCTTGCGTCCCATAAACATTATTTGCGGATCCTTCGTAGTGTATTTAACTAAATCACCAGTATGATAACTTCGATTATCTAACTCTCCAGTAAATCGGTTTTTATCTAGCAATGAATTTAAGTAACCCTTCGCCACTCCTTCTCCTCTTACCACTAACTCGCCAATACCTCCTAAGGGAACTTTGCTTCCAAAAGGCGTTATTATTTCTATTTCGGTTTCATTAATAGGTGAACCAATAAGTGTTGTATTGTAATTATTGATTGTTTGTTTGTTAAAAGTATGGGTCAGTACAAATATGCTGGTTTCAGTAGGTCCATATCCATTTATAATAATAGGAGCTTCTGTAAAGTTTAAAACTTTTAATACTGCATTTTTATGGACAACATCACCACCCACCATCAAAGTTTTTATATCTTTAGTTGCAAAGATATCGGGTTGGTTATTAGCATAAAAATCGAATAACCCGGCAGTTAGCCATATATGTATAATTTTTTCAGTTCTTAATTTATTTCTAAACTTAGTAATATTTAAAAGTGTTTCTTTATCAAAAATAACTAAATTGGCACCATGAAGCCATGCTAACCAACATTCCAGTTGCGCCGCATCGAAGACTTGGTTTGCAGTTTGTGCCATTCTCTCACCAGGTAAGACCCCTATAAAATGAAGTGGCTTTTCTTTCTCCTTTTTTGGAGTTTCCATCACACGTAAAATTCCTTTTTCTTGTAAAATCACTCCTTTAGGAGTACCTGTGGATCCTGACGTATAAAGGATACAGAATTCACCTGTACTTTTTTCTAAGCGAGGCAGCTCCTTATCTAAATGTGTAAAATTATTAGCCAAATCAATTGAAATTAATTTACGCTCTTTAGGGTTTGTATCAAACAGCCCTTTGTGATTGTCATCAACGATAAAAAAGTTAAGCTTGGCATCATTAATAATCAATTGAAGTCGTTCATTTGGATCTTCTTTGGAAAGCGGAACAAAAACAGCACCTAATTTTAATATGGCTAATTCTGCTATAAAAAATAAATAATTTGCACCTAAGAAAATCCCAACATAATCACCTTGTTTTACTCTTGCATCAATTAAAGCATGAGCTAAATTGTCTGATTGCTGGTCGACCTCTTTATAACTTAGTTGCTTTTCATCACAGCTAAGAGCAATATTAGTAGGATATTGCTTTGAAATTTGTTTAAATTTACTCACTAAACTCAGTTTCTCATTAGAACTAAGTTTCGGTCCTTGACCCAAACTGATTAATTGTTTTCGTTCTTCATCGCATACCACCGATAGGTCTTGCAAACTTTGTTCTAGATTATTACAAGCAGTAGTAATTGTGTGTAGAAAATTTTTAGCAAAACCTTCTATAAAAGATAAGCTAAATAAGTCCGAAGCATATTCAACAACGAAATTTAATTTATCTTGATACTCCTGAGCAAAAAGTGTGAAATAACCAAATCGACAAGTCTCTCTCAAATCAAAAATAATTGGAAGTTTCGGCACTTTGAGTTCTGCAGTCTCTTGGCCAAATTTCAATTTTGGAATTGGGTAATTTTGATAAACAAATACCAAATTTGATAAAATTTCAGAAATTCCATTCTTTAGTAAAATTTTTTGTATTTCATCAAAAGAAATTTCTTGAAACTTTAAACTCGTTAAAATAGTTTCATTAACTTGTTTAAAGAAATTAATAAGCGATTTATTTTTATCTAGATTAAAATTTAAAATTAAAAAATTAACAAAAAAACCTATTATTCTATTAAAAGAAGGGTGGCCATTTCTTCCGTTGGTAACGGTCACCAAAGTTATATTCTCTTGATAGGTATAAGCGCTTATTAATAAAGCAAATAAAGCACTAAGTGCACTAAAACAAGTAGTACTAGATAATCCAACCAGTTTTTTTAATTTTGATAGCTCTTCAGCAGATAAAGAAAAATTATACCGCTTAGCGATTTGCTCTGTCGCAGACTCGGATGTCAATAATGGCTGATCATAAGGCAACGTAGTTAGTGCATCAAGTTTACTTAATTTTTCAGTCCAGAAATTTACTGCTTTCTCTTGATATTTCTGATCCTTTTGAACTCTTTGTTGATATTTTCTATACTCTTCGTATTGCAACTGTGGATTAGAACGATTAATGTTTGAATTATAGATCTCTGAAATATTCTCTAAAAGTATACTTAAGGAGGTTCCATCTGAAATTACATGATGCATAAAAATGCCTAAATAAGTATTTTCTTTTCTTGTCCAAACTCTAAATCGAATATGTGACTCTTCACTTGTGATAGATCGGGATTTGCTATTTTCAAGCCGAACAGCCTCTTCTATAGAAAGATCTGATTCTATCTCATTAATTTCAAAATCTAATTGTCTTTCTTCATATTTTGAAGAAAGTTGTAAGTCTCCATTTATCTCCTTAAAAGAATTATAAAGTACATTAAGTTTCAGAGTTTTGTCACAGGCAGCTTTAAATTGCTCAGAAATAATTTCAATAGAAGGAATTTTGTAACAGGCAACTATATAATAATTGCTACTGTTTTTATTTTGTTCTTTCTGCTCTGCTAACCAGAGTCTTTTTTGTTGGAAAGAAGGAAGCATCGGATTAAAAAAGTCATCATTTTGAGAAACTACTTCTGATGTTTTTTTTTGTTCGCGAATATATTCAACCAAACTACTAGCAGTAATTTTTTGGCAAAGTAATTGTGAAATAGTAATATTTACATTATCACTTTCAAATAAGTAATAGCGCAATTCTGTCGCTTTAAGCGAGTCTAAACCACGTGCAATTAAAGATTTATCCTGCCCTTTTTTACCTAATAAATTGTTGCATATTGTATTTACTCTATTTTCTAATTCGGTTAAGGGTTTTATTATTTTATCATCCATAAAAAATTTGCTAACGAGATAATTAAGCGAACTTGTCATTTGCCTGAATTCTATTAAGAAGTTTTCGTTTATTCTCGTATTATTATCACCTATAGTTTCTTTGTTAATTTGGAGAGTTTGAGTGGATTTATGTGAGACCTTCAAAGATAAGCGTATTAAATAGTCAAGATCTACTTCTAATAATTTTTGGACCGGGCATGTTAAAATAATCTCTTTATTCAACTCTAGTAAATTAAAGTCTAGATGTACGTTTACTTTTTTAAAAAGAAATTTAAAGCAAGCATAAAGCCAAAAATTAATTCCCGATCTACCCAGTGAGGGTTTGGAGCGATTGCAAATCTGATTCAAACTATTTAAAAATAGGCCCGCCGCTTTATTTTTATCAGATTTTTTAAATTTAATTTTGATCTCTTTAATTGATTTTTTATCAGCAAATTCTGCTATATGTTTTAGCATCTCAAACTCAATACCTCGGCCAAAACTTCTGCAGCTAACAAAAAAGTTATCGATTGTTATATTATTTCTTTCAATGCTACACATAGATATAGCTGTGATATCTATCGGAGAAAAATTATCCTTAATTCGACCAACAAAAACTTCTTTTTTTTTGTCTCCTATCATCTCATTTATTTCGCAAATTTCTTTACCTTTATTTTCGGGAAATATATTAAATTGATTTGTTTTCCCTGATAATTGACTAACTCTTTCTAATGTCTCTTTTTCTTTTAAGTCAAGTTTACTAATGGTAATGGATTGACCTAGCGCTGTAGATCTTAAATAATCTATAGGATCACGAAATTGGGTAGCCAGTGTAGTTTTAATCCCAGCTTGTTTAAAAAATTCACCCCGATTTCTGTCTGATTCTGTTATTACCGCATGTTCATCTATATCAAATAACCATTCAGCTTTGTATTCTTGTAAATTTTGCGGCATCGTTATACATACAACCCCTAGAATTTGCTTTACGTTTTCAATTTCTATAGGGTTATCATCAATAAAAAGAAAACTATCTGGAAAAACATTTAAATCTAATGCAAGTTCTCTAACATTGTCAGATTTTTCTCTCCAATTTATTTTATATTTACTAATATGATCTAGTTTTAAACTCATGTCTAATTGGCGCTGTTCAAAAACATCCAAAACAGTTTGTTCTTCATTTTTACTACATAAACATATAATTATTCCTTTTTTTTGTTGCTCAACTAAATAATTTTGTAAGAGAATATTATGTTCTTTAAATACTAGGCCTTCAGGACCATCATCTGCTGCAACACCTGTCCATAAAGTGTTATCGCAATCGACGGCAATTACTTTACAAGATTTTTGGTTAATAGCATATAGTTTTCTAGCTAATAAACCTGCTATTGCGGCATAAAATTTTGGACTATAAGGGATATGTGTATCTTCTTCTATAGGATTTTCAAATTCAAAATCCCCATATCTTTCTTTAATATTTGATACGGTTAAAGTATGGATTTTATTTTCATTAAATTTTTTTATAATTTTTTTTTCTATTTCTTTTAATTTTTCATTAATTATTTCAGGACTAGGACATAAAAAAGCCAGAAAAGGGAATTGACTTTTTTGTTTAATTAGAATAATTTGATCTAGAATTAAATTTAAATGCCCTGCTAATTTAGTTTCATCTATAGACAAATCTGCATCTAAGAAATCAAATAATCTAAATAAAATAGCACATGATTTTAATTTTTCTGGGTCTAAGTTGATGAGTTGCGTTACTAAACTTTTATTAACATACTTTATTTCTATAGATTCTTTAGTCAAAGATTCCAAGAGAGGGTTGTGAGGATATTCTAATGCTGGTTTTTGAAGATAGTCCGAATTAAATGTAGAAAGAATTAACATTTTTTTATTCCATTTTTTATTGTAAGAATTCACACAAGGTAAATTATATTACCATTTTAAACATATTAAAAGTATTTTTTATAAAAAAAATTTAAAAATTTTTTCATAAAATTATCAAAAAAAGTTAATTTAAAAGATATTAAAAAAAATAAAGTAACAAATTTAACATTCTAATTTGTTACTTTAAAAACTTTGGAAGCGTTAACCATACTAACTAATTCTCGGATGATTACTGAAAACATCATTAATTTCAATTCACCAGTGCTACGTAAGTCAGCTAAGAATTGTTCCCAACGTTGAATAAAATCTTGATTGCCTGTTTCCCATTGCTCCAAACAAATTTCATTATTACCCTGTTTATCAATAATGCATTGTAAAATGCTAACCGTTAAATGACGTTGTTGAATATCTAGATCATCCAACAAGATTACCCTAGCCAAATTATCCCATAAAGTTTCAATTGTTAACTTCATAATCTGAGATCGCAGCCAAGTGAACCCAAATCTTTCACCTACCATGAAATACAACTCAGCTACATCTTGTAAGGCCAAATTATTCTTCTGCGCTGCATCAATAATATCTAATAAAGCATATTCATGATCCACATTGGCAATACGCTTAGCGATATCTTCGCATATACCTGCCTCGATAAGTTCTTGGACATTTCTTTCCCAATGTTCTCGTTCTTCGCCAATAAGTAAATTGGGTAAGTTTTTATTCAGTGCAACTATAGAGTGTTTAAATTGATTAACCATCCCTATAATATCGGTTAATTGACCTTTATAATTATAGATAAACCATCGAGTTGCACGTCTTATCAATCGATTAAATTGACGCATAATAGCGTAACGAGTAACTGGCGCTACATCATCACTTAAGCTTTCTGCAATTCCGAGTAGTTCAGAAAAACTAAATACATGGTGTGCAATCGCATAAGCACGCGCTATAGAAGCAATATCTGCACCAATTTCGGTCTTTAAGCGAAAGACAAATGTAATTCCCATGTCATTAACCATGGCATTACTAATTTTAGTCGCAATAATTTCGCGACGTAAACTATGCTGTTGCATAAATTTAGAGAAACGACCACGCAAGGGCTTTGGAAATGCTGATTCCAAAACCCGCTTTAAATAATCTTCTTCTAAAGAATGCATTTCTAGTAGTTCAGCTTTTACCCACATTTTGGTATAGGCAAGTAATACAGCAATTTCAGGACTCGTTAATCCTTTACCTAAAGCTTTTCTTTCTAATAAGGCCTTTTCATCCGGTAGAAATTCTAAAGCGCGATCTAATTTACCATGTCGCTCTAATTCTTGAATATAACGGCGGTGAAATTCTAATTCTTGCTGAGCATGCATAGCCGCTAAACTAATGGTACGTGTTTGACAATAATTATCGTAAAGAACCAGTTTGGCAATTTCATCGGTCATTTCAGCTAATAATGCATTTCGCTGTTCAAAAGTCATTTCACCCGCAGCCACCACCGCGTTCAATAAAATCTTACAATTAACCTCATGATCTGAACAATCTACCCCGGCTGAGTTATCTATAAAATCGGTATAAATTAATCCGCCATTTAAAGCATACTCAACTCGACCCAATTGCGTTAAACCAAGATTTCCTCCTTCAGCTACAATGCGACAACGCAATTCTTTGGCATCAATACGTAAATTATCGTTAGTTCTATCACCGACATCTGCATTTCTTTCACTCGATGCCTTTACATAAGTACCAATACCGCCATTCCATAATAAATCTACACTGGCTTTTAATAGGGCGCGAATTAATCCGTCGGGTGCAATGGAATCTTGATTAATATCTAATAATTTTTTAATTTCACTAGACAATACGATAGACTTTTGTGAACGTAAAAAAATACCTCCGCCCTTAGAAAGCAAACTGGCATTATAATCTTGCCATGTAGAGCGTGGTAAATTAAATAATCGTTTTCGTTCTTGAAAACTTTTTTCTGGTTCTGGACTAGGATCGATAAATATATGCATGTGATTAAATGCTGCAACGAGCTTAATGTGATGAGAGAGTAGCATCCCATTACCAAAAACATCGCCTGACATGTCACCAATACCTACAACGGTAAAATCATCTTTATCAGGATTTAAACCTAATGCTCTGCAATGCCTTCTAACAGACTCCCATGCTCCGCGAGCGGTAATCCCCATTTTTTTATGGTCATAACCGACACTGCCACCAGAAGCAAATGCATCTCCTAGCCAAAAGTTATATTCAGCCGCAATTGCATTGGCAATATCTGAAAAACTTGCTGTACCTTTATCAGCTGCAACAACTAAATAAGGATCTTCTTCATCATATCGCACCACATTTTCGGGATGTATGACAACATTATTTTGCAAATTATCAGTTAAATCTAATAAACCGCGCATAAAAGTTTGATAGCAAAGAACCACTTCATTCATCATTACTTCACGATCAGCATTTTCTGGCAATTGTTTGCAAACAAAACCACCTTTAGCGCCGGCAGGGACTATCACCGCATTTTTTACTTGCTGAGCCTTCATTAAACCTAATATTTCGGTCCGAAAATCTTCTCTTCGATCTGACCAACGAATCCCACCACGAGCTACTTTTGCAGCCCTTAAATGAACCGCTTCAACACGCGGAGAGTACACAAAAATTTCATACATGGGTCTTGGCAATGGTAAATCCATAATTTGACTGGGATTTAACTTAAGTGCTAGCCAAGGCTTGGGTTTGTTTTGATGATCGGTTTGATAGTAATTAGTTCGCAAAGTAGCCTGTATGACTTCAAATAAGTTTCGCAAAATACGATCTTCATCTAGACTAACAACAGCATCCAGTGCTGCTTGCAAACTTTTTTCTAGACTAGCCGTTACACTCCCCGATTCATCTTGGCGGCTAGGGTCAAAGTAATATTTAAATAGCTTAACTAAAATTCCAGCAATACTGGCATTTCGAGATACCACCGTCTCAACATAAACTTGACTAAATGGCACACCAATTTGACGAAGATATTTGGTATAAGCTCTTAATATAGAAACTTCACGCCAAGTTAATTGCCCAGCCAATATTAAACGATTAAAACCATCATTTTCGACTTGGCCAGACCATATTTTACAGAAAGCATCTTGAAAAATTTCTTTTACCTGTGAAACATCTACGTCATCAATATGAACGGGTTTTACACCAAAATCATTAATCCAAATACGATTGCCATCGGGCAAGGTGATTTCTTGTGGCCATTCGTCCATAACGCATAGCCCCATGTTTTCCAAAACTGGCAATGCATCAGACAAAATGATGGGTTTGCCTGCCTGAAATAACTTAAATCTTAATGGAACACCCTTTTCATTCACGGATGGATAAAAATTCATTTCTAAAGAATGCTCTGAAGAGATTTTTTCTAATTGTTCAATATCATGTACGGCTATGTTTGCGGAAAATGTATCTCGATACCCGCTAGGAAAAGCATACATATATTTTTGTAGTAGACGTGCACCATCTTGTTCGCCATAATGTTCAATTAAAGCCTGACGCAGTTCTTCTTTCCAAGAACGAGCTACTTCAATAAGTTGTGCTTCAATTTTTTTTACATCATAGGTCAAGTCTTTTTTAGGATCGGTCCGAATTAAAAAATGGATCCGTGCTAGATTAGAGTCTCCAAACAATGTCGAAAAACCAATTTCAATACCAGAAAATTCCCGCACCAAAATCTTTTCCATCTGCCGTTGCAGATCGGTATTTAATTGTTCTTTCGGAAGATACACTAAACAAGAAATAAAGCGTCGATAATTATCTTGTCTTACGAACAAACGAACCGTTCTTTGATCTTGTATGTGCAAAATACCCAAAGCTAATTGGGTCAACTCCTTAACTGAAGCTTGAAATAGGTCATCGCGCGGCAAACTGGACAGAATATCTAATAATGCTTTTCCAGCATGCCCTTTCAGAGGTAGATTAGAATTTTGTAAAATTAATTGTATCTTACGTCGTATTAGAGGAATACTACGTGGATCACTATGATAAACAGTTGATGTATAAAGGCCAATAAATCGTCTTTCTCCAATTAATTCTCCTTGTTCATTAAATCGTTTAACACCAATATAATCCGCATAAACGGATCGATGCACTCTGGATTTACTATTGGTCTTAGAAATAACAAGTACTTGGGGAGAGAACGCTAAACGCCGTGCTTCAGGTGGTAATTCAGTTAAAGGTTTTTCTTCTTTGCTTCTGGTTTCATCTCTTAAAACACCTAAACCTGATTTTTTAATCATACGCAATGTCTTATGATCTTTACTTAAATCGTAGTCACGACAACCTAAAAAAGTAAAATGATCATTCAACAACCAAGATAAAAAATCTTTAGATTCTGCGACATCTTCTGGATCATAAGGCGGGGAATTTTGTTCTAGTTCCTTCAAACAACTTTGCATTCTTGATCGCATTTCGGGCCAATCTTTAACAACTAAACCAACTAGTTCTAGTACTTTCTCCAACTTTTTGGCTAACTTGTTGAGAATTTCAACACTCGCTTCTTTATCAATCTCCAAGTAAATTAAGGCCTCAGTTTGTTTATCAGCTACAGCGTCATAAGGTAACACCTCGATTACTCTTCCTTGTTTATCGCGGCGTAATTTTATATTTCCAAAATGAATATTAAAAAAAATATTAAACCCTTGCCGATTGATCTCCATTCGCGTGGAATCTACTAAAAAAGGTTTATCTTCTGCAACAATTTGCACGATACTATATTTACTTTCCCAGCCATCTTTTTCAAGACTAGGATTATAAACACGAATCTTTATTTGACCAGGCAAACGCTGATAGATAAGACTCCAATGCGAAACCAATGCTGCAGCAAGATTTTCTGCAGAGCGGGTTTTTAATGTTTCTAAATCGGTATGGGCATAATACTGCTGGGCAAAAGCAATAAATAACTTAGTTTTATCTTCAGGCACTTTTTGCGAAGATAATGCAAAGTTTAAAATGTTATCTATGATCGATTTATAAACACGGTTAGTAAGGTTGTTCATGTTGAACTAAAAGATTGAGTGAAAATAATTCCCCATACCCGTTGGTAAAATCCCTAAATCCACTACTCCTGTTTATAACCAATAGACACTTTTTAAGGGGTCAAGTAGACTAGCACATTGTAATACGCTCCCAACAAAAAACCAATGAAAACCATCTAATTTATGTCAGCTTCTAATAGCGATTCAGCAGAAATCAGCAAATTTACACTCATGGCAGAGCAATGGTGGGATACCGAGGGTCTATGCAAACCTTTACATATCATCAACCCTCTGCGCTTAGAATTTATGACTTCACAACAAGCTTTAGAAGGGCAAAAAATAATCGACATTGGTTGTGGTGGAGGAATATTAACCGAAGCAATAGCCAAATTAGGGGCACAAGTCTCGGGTATTGATAAAAGTGATGCCCTTATAGAAGTTGCAAAAAAACATGCCGAAGAAAATCAACTTTCGATCAAATATTCCCTTACCGATGCAGAATCATTTGCTAAAAATCACAGACAATCTTTTGATATTGTGTGCTGCATGGAGTTACTGGAACATGTTCCTGATCCCGGCTCGCTTATAAAGGCGTGTAGTGACTTAGCTAAGCCAGGCGCTGATATTTATTTTTCTACTATTAATCGTAATCCTAGAGCTTACTTATTAGCTATAATCGGCGCAGAATATTTTTTAAAACTTTTGCCTCGAGGAACACATGATTATAGAAAATTCATCCGCCCCTCTGAGTTAGCCACAGCAGCCCGACAAGCTAATTTGGCGCTGCAAAAATTTCAAGGTATTTACTATAATCCTCTAACTCAACATTATGCATTAGGAAAAGATATTCGTGTCAATTATCTTGCTGCTTTTAAAAAGCGTGCCTAGTTATGTTATTTTCAACTTCAAAACATGCAAAAATATCCTCACAGCAATTGGATTTTTGGCAAGGCACTGCGAATTAAGCAAACGGAATGAATTAATATACATGAGGATTGCGAGTTGAACGGCAACACAGACAAAAATTCATCTGCGAAGAGTATAAATGGGGTACTTTTTGACCTCGACGGAACCTTATTAGATACTGCTGCTGACTTAGCAGCAGCTCTTAATCAAGTTTTAAGATCCCAACAAATTAAACCTTTATCTGTTGATGATATTAGGCCTTTCATATCTTCGGGTGTTGCAGGTTTATTAAATTTAGGACTGCAGATTCAAGCAACAGATCCCATATTCCCTGTTTTGCGTACTCAATTTCTAGATTATTACAAACAACATATTTGTGTGCATACTCATTTATTTCCAGGTGTAGAAATTTTAATTAATTATTTGCAAGAAAAAAAATGGCCTTGGGGTATTGTCACTAATAAGTCTGCTCTTTTAACTGGTCAGTTAATAAAGAAATTTCCATCACTCAATAAAGCTAAATGTATTATCGCTGGAGATACACTTGAATATAGTAAACCTCATCCCCTACCCTTATTACATGCCTGTGCCTGCATAAACTGCCTTCCTGAAAATTGTATTTATGTCGGTGATGCTAAATGCGATATTGATGCGGCCAATGCTGCGGGCATGTATAGTCTTATCGCGCTTTATGGATATTTTAATAACAAAGATAATATAACTACTTGGAATGCCAGTTCCGCTGTTGCTACTCCTCTTGATATTATTAACTATTTAAAACAATCAAAATTCTAATTATAAAACTTACACGATTTTAAAAAAACCCAAAAAAAATTTTGCTATACTTAAATTTTCTTATTCTATCGAGTACTGCAATGACTAGTTTATTAGAACCGACATTACGAGTCAAAACCAGACCTAACGATGCCAATAAAGCAGGTGATATTTTTGGCGGATGGCTGATGTCACAAATCGATATTGCTGGAGCAATTGCTGCCGCACAACGGGCAAAAGGACCTGTAGTTACGGTTGCTGTCAAAGAATTAAAATTCTTACAACCTTTATTTATTTATGATATCGCAAGCTTTTATACCAAAATTACTGCAGTAGGTAAGACTTCAGTCACTATTGAAGTAGAAGTCTATGCAGAACGTTACCAAGAAGGTGTCAATGCATCTAAACAAATTAAAGTTTCTGAAGCAAGTCTGGTATATGTAGCTGTATCGAAACCAGGAGAAAAACGTTTAATTCCTGACGAATAGTGAAATATTAAGCACCACTATCCATAGTAATTTCTGCATTAGGTAAAGTTATATTTAATTCTAATATCGAACAGTTCCCAGTTCTTTCCAGTTCAACTTTCACTTGTTCTTGATCGATATCGACATATTTAGCAATGACTTCAATCAATTCCTGTTGTAATCTCGGTAAAAAATCGGAATTATTCTCTGTTCTACGTTCATGAGATACAATAATTTGCAAACGCTCTTTAGCAAGCGTCGCGGTATTTTTAGGTTTACTTCTAAAAATATAATCTAATAAACTCATGTTGCTATCTCCTCACGGCCAAAGAGACGACGTAACAAACCTTTCTTTTCTAATTTAATGAATTTAAAAGGTATTTCTTCGCCTAATAAACGAGAAACAGCATCTGCATAAGCCTGATGTGCATCACTTTCTCCATTCAACGTAACTGGAACACCCGCATTAGAAGCGCGTAATACCGCTTGTGATTCTGGAATAACACTCAGTAAAGGAATAGATAGTATATCCAACACATCATCTACACTAAGCATATCACCCCTTTCGACGCGGGTTAATGAATATCGTGTCAACAGTAAGTGTTGTTTCACTGGATCAAGACCTAGTTCAGCGCGTCTCGATTTACTATCTAGAATTCCTAACATTCTATCGGAATCTCTCACAGAAGAAACTTCTGGGTTACTGACGACAATAGCGGTATCAGCAAAATACATTGCTAAGGTTGCACCGCGTTCTATTCCGGCAGGTGAATCACAAAGAATATAATCGAAATCTTTTTTAAGTTCCTCTAAAATTTTTTCTACGCCTTCTTTGGTCAAGGCATCTTTATCACGGGTTTGTGAGGCCGGCAAAATATAAAGATTTTCGAGTCTTTTATCTTTAATTAAGGCTTGTTTAATATTTGCTTCGCCGCGAATCACATTCACAAAATCAAAAACGACGCGCCTCTCGCAACCCATAATCAAATCGAGATTACGTAAGCCAATATCAAAATCAATAACAACTGTTTTAAACCCACGGAAAGCAAGACCTGCGGCCATTGCAGCACTACTTGTCGTTTTACCGACACCGCCTTTTCCAGATGTAATAACAATAATTTCAGCCAAGGGTTGCTCCTATTGTCAATTTAAAGAATGTTGTAGTGATCATTTTCAGCTAAGATTATTTTTTAGATTCATTATGGGCATTGCTTAAGAAGTGCTCACCCTATATATTGATGAACACACCATTAAAACACCTATATAGGCTAATACTACTGGATTTCCATAAGAAGTGGAAGTTTTCTTATGCAAAAGATAAAAGTTTATTTTTTGTATAAGAAAAATATAAAAACAGCTTATGATCGCTTTACTAATCATTATTTTTTAGCTTTTTTAGTCTACATGTTAAGCGCTAATCAACTACAGTCTGCTTATATTTTACACACTCGTCCTTATCGAGACACTAGTCTATTAATAGACACATTCACCGCTTCGCAAGGCAGAATAAATCTTATTGCTAAAGGTGCGCGTGGAAGGCACGGTAAAAAATCACGCTACAAAGGATCGCTACAAGCTTTTGTGCCATTGCTACTTTCTTGGCGGGGAAAAACGGATCTAATGAATTTGCTCAATGCAGAACCCAATCCTATCCCTATTCCTCTTCCTCATTTAACAGGCAAACTTTTAGTTTGTGGTCTTTATCTCAATGAGCTATTAATCCATTTACTTTATCGTTATGATCCCTATCCGCACTTATTCCAAGCTTATCAAACGGCACTATGTGGCTTATCTAAAAATCCAATTATTGCTTTACGTTTATTTGAAAAAAAACTATTAGCCGAATTAGGCTATGCTTTACATCTGGAAAAAGATAGCCTAACAAACCAAGCAATTGTTCCTCATCAATCTTATCAATTTATTCCTAGTCAAGGCTTGGTTGTTTGCTTAAATAAATCACTACCTAAACAATCAGTTTTTTCTGGTGCATCGCTTTTGGCGATGTACCATGAATCATGGGATACATCTATGCACTTATTAGATGCAAAGCGTCTATTTCGTCTCGCCCTAAATTATCTGCTCGAAGGCAAAACTATTCGTAGTCGCGAACTACTCATGCCATCACATAATACCCAATACTCATCACAAAATTAAATTAGTACATAACAAAATAATCTAATTATAAAAAGATCTAATACGTTGACGTACAAGTTGGCATCTACTAATATCATCTGTTGGTGTTGTAAGTGACTATTAAAAATTTAATTAACATTAATTATAAAATAATATCCAACCTTTACGGGGCTCATTATGAAGTTTCACGTCCATTGCTTACTATCTATCCTAAGCCTATCGCTTATAGCAGGTTGCGCATCTTCTTTATCACCGGACGTTTATACTGCAAGTGGTGCCGGGCAAGTCCACCGTGTTGTTAAGGGTGTGGTAACAAGCAGTCGAGTTGTAAAAGTAACTGGTAATGGTGGGCTTGGGGTCGGAGGTATAGCTGGTGGCGCTCTAGGCGCTATTGCTGGTTCCGAAATAGGTGGAGGAAGAGGTAGTTTAGCCAGTGGAATTGGTGGTGCCCTATTAGGTGGTTTTGCAGGCAATGAGATTCAAAAAGGACTTTCAACGCAAACGGGTATTGAATATGTCGTTAGGCTCAGAAATAATTCATTAATTTCTGTCGTACAAGCACCGATACCAACTTTCAATCGTGGTCAACATATATTAGTACAATATGGCGCAGGTGGCCGTCCTCGCATCATTGCTGATCCTGATTACTACGCACGTTAATCCTTTAATTCTCAAACTGCTCGATAAAGGGAAGTTAAAATTCTTCCCTTGTTTTCAGGAAAAAAATGGCTACGAATAAACTCAGTAAACGCAATCTATTTTCTACTTTATTATTAGGATTCTCATCCGGTTTACCACTCGCATTAACCTCTAGCACACTTCAAGCTTGGTTTACAGTTACTGGCGCCAGTCTGCTGGCTATTGGAAGCTTGAGTTTAATTGGCCAACCTTATGTTTATAAGTTTTTATGGGCACCCTTACTAGATAGATGGATCCCCCCCCTCTTAGGAAGACGCCGCGGTTGGATTATTTTAATTCAATTAGTTCTTATAATAGCTATTATTGGTATGGCCCTAACAAACCCACATACCAGCGCTTCTCTTTTGATTACGATTGCCTTTGTAGTCGCTTTTCTTTCAGCTTCTCAAGATATTGCCATAGATGCGTATCGAACAGATATTCTTAAACCTAACGAACGAGGATTGGGAACCACACTTTATAGTTGGGGTTATAGAGCAGCCATGTTGGTTTCTGGCGCTTTAGCCCTTGCATTAGCTGAGTATATTGGCTGGCGCAGTACCTATCTGCTGATGGCTGCTTTAGTAGCAATAGGTCTTTTTGGGGCTTGGTTTGGAGAAGAACCCTCGGACGAAGAAGAAAAACATCCACCCGTCTCTCTTTATTCTGCCATTGTCGATCCTTTTAAAGAATTCTTAAGCCGAAAATCGCCTTGGCTCATCTTATTGTTCATTGTTTTATATAAATTTGGCGATGCACTCAGTATTTCATTAACTACACCTTTTCTCATTCGCGGATTAAACTTCTCTTTAAGTACCGTAGCCTTTGTAAATAAAGGCGTAGGTTTTTTTGCAGCAATGTTAGGTCTTCTGGCTGGCGGTGTTTTAATGGCACGTATTAGTTTATTTCGTGCCTTACTATATTTTGGTATTTTACAAGCTGTGGCTATTTTAGCTTTACTACAACTCGCTATCGTAGGACATAACTTCCATTGGTTAGTTTTCGCTATCTCTATAGACAGCTTTTGTAATGCCATGGCAAGCATTGCCTTCATTGCCTTACTAATGAGCCTATGCAATCATCGTTATACTGCTACACAATTTGCTCTATTTTCAGCTTTAGCAGGCACGGGGCGTGTTTTTGTGGGCCCTTTAGCAGGTTTAATAGTTAGCCGCTTCAACTGGCCTATATTTTTTCTAGTATCCTTAGCTACTTGCCTTCCTGGATTAGGCTTATTATGGTATTTACGTGATAACTTTAATAATAACCATTCTGTTGCTGTCGCTGAAAAAACCGCTTGAAATGACTGTCATTAAGTAAAACCTAAAAATAAATTAAAACCCAGCAAATTTTAACCTATCCGACTTGAATTTTCTTAGTATGCTCCCCATATAAAGTGGTGTTGGTGTGATAAAGTTAACTTAATTGTGCTCTTTATCGAACATCATTATGATTAGCCCTGCTGCTCGGGGGTTAATTGATTAATATCCTCATTTAGACAGTAATTCTTAAGGAGAAATCTGCATGAGTGTCGCATTAGAAAAACCTTTAGTTGAAAATTTAGTCCCCATGAACGATCGCATTCTCGTCAAACGCGATGAAGAAGAAGAAAGATCCATAGGTGGCATTGTCATACCAGACACAGCAAAAGAAAAACCTGTTAGGGGCACAGTAGTCGCTGTAGGAAATGGTAAACGCTTGAAATCAGGTCAAATCCAAGCTTTAGCCCTGAAAGTAGGCGATAAAATATATTTTGGAAAATATAGTGGAACTGAAATTAAACTTGATAGTAAAGAGTATCTTATCATGCGTGAAGATGATGTTTTGGCATTAATCAAAGATTGATCACAATTTTAACCCTTATTTTTATTCAGAGGAATTAATAAAATGACTGCAAAAGATGTACGACACGGTGAAAGCGCACGCGTTTTTCTCACGCAAGGTATTAATGAATTAGCCGACGCTGTCGGTATTACTTTAGGTCCTAAAGGTGGAAATGTTGTTATACAATCATCTTTTGGTTCTCCTAAAATTACCAAAGATGGTGTAACTGTTGCTAAAGAAATTGAGTTCGAAAATCCATTTAAAAATATGGGCGCACAAATGGTCAAAGAAGTGGCTTCCCATACTGCAGACGAGGCGGGCGACGGTACCACCACTGCGACGGTATTAGCTCGAGCCCTTTACATGGGAGGAATAAAAGGCGTTGCCGCCAATATGGTCCCCATCGAGATCCAGCGCGGAATTAGTTTAGCAGTAGATGCTGTAGTAGAAGAGTTGCAAAGTACTTCTAAACCTTGTGATAATAACCAGTCTATCACACAAGTAGGCACTGTTTCGGCGAATGATGATAAAGCAATTGGTGAAATTATAGCTAAAGCTATGAGCAAAGTAGGGAAAAAAGGTGTTATCACTGTAGAAGATGGTTCTGGATTACAAAACGAACTCACCACAGTAGAAGGTATGCAGTTTGACCGCGGCTATCTCTCGCCTTACTTCATCAACAACCAACAAAGCATGGCTTGCGAACTGGACAATCCTTATATTTTATTAGTGGATAAGAAAATCTCTAATATTCGCGAAATGCTACCTGTGCTTGAAGGCGTTGCTAAAGCAGGTCGTTCCTTATTCATTATTGCAGAAGATGTAGAAGGCGAAGCATTAGCAACTTTAGTCGTCAATACCATTCGTGGCATTGTTAAAGTTTGTGCTGTTAAGGCTCCTGGCTTTGGTGACCGCCGTAAAGAAATGCTAAAAGACATTGCTATTTTAACCAAAGCTAATGTTATCGCTGAAGAAATTGGCTTAAACCTTGAAAAAGCTTCTCTAGAAGACTTAGGTTCAGCTAAACGTGTAGTTATCACTAAAGACAATACCACTATCATTGACGGTCAAGGTGAGAAAAGCATGATTCAATCTCGAATAGATGAGATTGACGCTCAAATTAAAATAAGCACTTCTGATTATGACAAAGAAAAACTACAAGAACGCTCGGCTAAGTTGGCCGGTGGTGTTGCTGTCATTAAAGTGGGTGCTGCCACTGAAATGGAAATGAAAGAAAAGAAAGCGCGTGTAGAAGATGCCTTACATGCAACGCGTGCTGCCGTACAAGAAGGTGTTGTTCCAGGTGGCGGTGTTGCTCTAATTCGTGCTTTAAGTGCATTGAAAGATCTTAAAGGCACTAACGCTGACCAAAACTACGGTATACAGATCGTGGCTGAAGCAATGCGTGCACCTTTGCGTCAAATTGTAGCAAATGCTGGTGGACTTCCCGATGTAGTTGTTGATAAAGTACTACGTAGTGAAGAAAAAAACTACGGATACAACGCAACAACGGGTGAATATGGCGATATGATAAAAATGGGTATTTTAGATCCTACTAAAGTAACTCGAACCGCATTGCAAAATGCAGCTTCTATTGCTGGTCTTATGATTACCACAGGATGCATGATAGCTGAACTTCCAAAAAAAGATAGCGGCGCTGCAATCCCTAGTGATATGGGCGGCATGGGTGGTATGGGCGGCATGGGTGGTATGATGTAATCCTGTTCTCCTATCTTGTTTCATAAAAAAACCCCGCTTCCGCGGGGTTTTTCTTTTTCAACAAATTAACTGCTACACTTAATGAAAAGAGTAGAATGATCTCCTACATGGGATAAGGAATTATTTTTATGTTTAGTCGTATTTTATTATTTTTAGGCACTAATATCTTAGTAATTGCCACTATCTCTATTGTTACCAATTTACTCGGTCTACATAGTTATCTCACCTCTCACGGAATTAATTATCTATCATTAGCTATTTTTTGTGCATTATGGGGTACGGCTGGAGCCTTTATTTCACTTTTTACCTCCAAATATATTGCCAAAAAAAGTATGGATTTAAAAATTATTGATCCTAACACGGCTGTTGGTGAAGAAAAAAATATCCTTGAAGTTATTCATAATTTAGCACGCAAAGCTGGGTTGCAGGTTTTGCCTGAGGTAGGAATTTACAATTCACCTGAATTGAATGCTTTTGCAACAGGCCCGACTAAAAAAAATTCCTTAGTAGCCGTTTCAAGCGGTTTACTCCAAAAAATGAATCCAGCTGAAATTGAAGGTGTATTAGGACATGAAATCACACATATCACTAATGGTGATATGGTGACTATGACACTTATTTTAGGGGTGATTAATGCTTTTGCGCTTTTTTTATCGCGCATCGTAGCTTATGTAATCTCGGTAGGAGCGGCCGGACGTGATAATAATGAAGGAACGATAAGCGGGCCTGGACCGATGTTTTTTATGTTATCCATGGTATTTGATATTTTGTTTACGTTCTTAGGTAGTATTCTAGTTGCTGCTTTTTCCAGACATCGCGAATACAGAGCGGACAAAGGTGGTGCTCTATTAGCAGGCAGGGATAAAATGATTGAAGCACTACGAGCACTACAAAAAGCAATAGAACCTGAAGATACTCGCGCCCCTTCTTTGTCTACTCTAAAAATATCACATAAAAGTGGTGGGTTTCGAGCCTTATTTTCAAGTCATCCACCCTTGGAATTGCGCATCGAACGTTTACAAAAAGGAGAGTAATACTTATGTTTTACAAAAAATCTACAATTCTCCTTCCTCCTTTGCGTATTGCATCAAACCACCGCGGAAAGGAGCAAATCCTGCCCCAAATATAATTCCAGCATCAATTAAATCACTATCGGTAACCACTTTTTCTTCTAAACATTTTTTAGCTTCTTCTATCATTGGTTGGATTAAGCTATCCACTAAATTTTTTGGAGTCTTATAGTCTTCAGGAATTTTTTCTTTCATAGGTTTGCCTTTTTTATTATAACGATAAAATCCTTTACCTGTTTTTCCTCCTAGATCCTTGTTCGCAACCATTTTCTCTAAACCTTCAGGAACAACACCCCCTAAAGATTGACTTAGGATCTTAGCCACAGCTAAACAAATATCCAACCCCACCGTATCGGCTAATTCTAAAGGTCCCATTGGCATACCAAAATCTACTGCAGCTTTATCTATAACTGGTGCAGGAATTCCGGTTTGCAATAATAGTACCGATTGCATTAAATAGGGCATTAATAAACGATTAACTAAAAATCCAGGTGAGCTTTTTACAGGTAACGGTAAACGATTAATTTGATGAACAAATGCCAAACCCTTTTCTATGATATCAGATCCACTAATGGCCGACTGCACCACTTCTACCAGAGGCATTTTAGCGACTGGATTAAAAAAATGTAACCCAATTAAACGTTCTGGGTATTGTAATCCTTGTTGGATATCTTCTAAAACAATACTCGATGTATTGGTAGCTAATATTGCATCCGATTTAATTTGATTCTCTAGCTGCCGAAATAGATCTTGTTTAACCGTTAGGTCCTCAAATATTGCTTCAATAATAATGTCGGCACGACGTATACCATAACCCGCTAAGTCAGGGAGTAATCTATCCATAGCAGCTTGAATAGCGCGAGGTGTCTTTAATCGTTTTTGGAATAATGCATAAGCCCTTGTCATAGCCGGAGAAATATGTTTCGCTTCTCTATCCTGTAAGCTTACATGCAATCCTTGCATAGCACACCAAGCAGCAATATCGCCCCCCATAGTTCCTGCGCCTATGACATGTACATGTTTAAAACATGTAACATCTTTTTTTCCTAATTTCTTTAAGCGCTCTTTTAAAAAAAAGACTCTAATTAAATGATTCGCTGTAGGAGTCAGTGCTAATTCACTTAAAGACTGCGCCTCATGTAAAAAAGCTTGATGCCTGACGCCATACTGTTGCCAAAGATGAAGCGCAGCGTAAGGTGCAGGATAATGTTTAGGATTAACTTTGGTACTTAAACGTCGTAGCACAATTTTGCTAATAATATTTCTCATCCAATGCTGATTCGTTATTTTTTTCCAATTTAATGCAAAAAACGGATTCTTTTTTTTGGTTTTTGCGGATGCATAATATAAAGCCGCTCGCTCAGCTTGTCGCGACGGGACAAGCTGATCAATTAACCCTAATTTATTTGCTACATAGGGAAAAATAGTTTTTCCAGTTAAAATTAATTCTAATGCTTGTGGGCCTCCTAATAAACAGGGCAAACGTACGGTCCCTCCCCAACCTGGATGTATCCCGAGCAATACTTCTGGTAAACCTAAACGTGTTTTATCGTCATCAATCGCAATACGATAATCGCAAGCTAAAGCTAGCTCTAAACCGCCTCCTAAACATAAGCCATTGATCAAAGCTACTGTTGGGATATTAAGTGCAGCTAATTCATCAAATACCTTTTGTCCTTGCCGAATAAATTCAAAAATTTCTTCTTTAGTTTCTAATTTGCTAATTGTTTGAATATCAGCGCCTACAATAAAACCATTTGTTTTATCAGAGGTAATAATCAATCCTTGTGTCGATTCGTTACGCGCTATTTCTTTAATGATTAAACTTAATTCTGCTAATACCTTTTTATCCAAGTTATTGCTGGAACTATTTTTTTTATCCAAGTATAACCATAAAATATTTTCTTTTTGCTGCAATCGCCAATTTAAATAAGTTGCTTGCATTAAAATACTCCAGTTTTGGTTATATCGGTATTTTCAAGTAATAATGCTCCACCTTGTCCGCCACCGATGCAAAGTGCCGCTATACCAAAACGTGCTTGTTTTCTTTTTAAAATATGCGCTAAATGTAAAACTAGCCGTGCACCACTAGCCCCTACAGGGTGACCCATAGCAATAGCACCTCCATCTATATTGAGTTTTGCTTGGTCGATTTTACCTAAGGCTTCAGTTAAGCCCAGTTGATTTTTACAATAATCAATATCTTGCCAAGCAGCTAAACATGCTAAAACCTGGCCTGCAAATGCTTCATTAATTTCCCAAAAATCGATATTTTTAAAAGTAAGTGCTTGTTTCTTTAAAAGCGTTGCTACGGCATATACAGGACCTAAACCCATTTCACTTGGATCTACACCTGCCCATGCCACATCGACTATGCGTGCTAAAATTGGTAACTTATATCTCTGTATTGCTTCTTCACTCGCCAAAATTAAAAAAGCAGCGCCATCGGTGATTTGAGAACTATTTCCTGCAGTTACTAAACCAAAAGGTTTATCAAAAAAAGCTTTTAATGAAGCTAATTTTTCTAAACTTGTATCACGACGCAAACCATTATCAAAAGAATAGTAAAGATTTTGTTTATCATAAATCGAATTGATTTCATCCTTAAAAATCCCTGCATCTTGTGCCGCGCTTAAGCGTTGGTGGCTTTGTAAAGCAAATTCATCCATTTCTTCACGTGTAATCCCAAAACGATGCGCAATAACCTCTGCTGTTTGACCCATTCCTAAACCTACGATCGGATCCGTTAAACCGTGTAATAAAGCAATAATTGGCTTTAAATATTTTAATTTAAACTGTGTCAATAGCCTTAAGCGAGCTAAAAAACTCTTAGCTAAATTCCATTCAGCAAACCAAGCAGTCATTTCTCGACTAACTAATAGGGGCGCTTGACTCATCGCTTCAGTACCACCGGCTAATACTAAGTCATATCTCCCACAAGCGATATCTAAAGCCGCACTATCTAAAGCTTGCATACCAGAAGCACAATTCCGTTGTACTGTATAAGCAGGTACAGCTTTACCACAATCCAACCGTAATGCAATAACACGACTGATATTAGCTTCATCAGGGCTTGGCATAACACAACCGGTAACCACTTCATCCAGTTGATCAGGACTAAATGTTTGACGTGCCAATAAATAACGTCCTGCTTGTACAGCTAAATCAGAAGCGGAAAAATTTCCAGGACCTCCGCGTACTTTTAACCAGGGGGTACGCATGCCATCCACAATGTAAACTGATCGTGCAAAATTTGATCGGTCTGTTTGCATAAACATTTCCCTAAAACATTTTTTGAAAGATATGTATTGCTTAGTTTTATTTTAATACACCTAGTGTAATTGAATGTGCAAGTTAGCTAATCATTTAAGTTTAAGCAAAAAAGATGTTAAAAAGCATCAACCTGCATAGCATCCTGCTGAAATTTTTTAGCCAATAGAAATTGTTTCGCTTCTTCCTGAGTAAGAATTCTGTTTGTTAAAGCTGTTTTTAGCTGTTGTTCAATGCTTAAGTTTCGTTTCAAATGTTTTTTTAATTTTTTAAGTATGGGTTGAATTTTTACAAGCTCATTAAAAGCAATTTCCATACGGCCTGTTGGATCTTCAGATTTTTTTCCCAAGTAACAATCTTGGGTTATACGATCACGAAATTTTCCAGTTTTTGTCATCACTGATACTATTTGACGATCTTGTTTATCCGTTGGTAATCGATAAGATCGTCCTAAAGGAAAAATAATAAATTTTAGTAACTTAGCTAAAAAAGCTTTAGGAAAATTATTAAAAAATTTCTCGAAGGAATGTTGAACATGGTAAAGACAATAATCTAACCCCCAACGCGCATAAGCATCATCTTCTTTTGAAAATGGATAATCTTGTACATAACGAATGACGCTGGATGCGATATAAAGATAACTCAAAACATCGCCTAAACGTGCCGATAAACGTTCTTTACGTTTTAAATTTCCGCCTAAGATTATCAAAGTAAAATCCGTGATTACTGCTAAAGCTGCTGACATACGCGAAATTTGTCGATAATAGTAGGCGAATTTCTTGATAGGCGTTTCTACAAAGAAATGACCTATACCGAAAGCAAATAAAAATGCTTTAAATAAATTTTTTATACTGTAAAACAAATGATGAATCAATAATTTATCTAAATCTGAAATATCTTTTTTCTCGATTGCTTCCATTTCATCCCTTAAATAAGGATGACAACGTACCGCTCCTTGACCAAATAAAATAAGATTTCGAGTTAAAATATTTGCTCCTTCCACCGTAATTGATATTGGTATAGCAATATAGCCTGATGCCAAATAATTACGCGGACCCATTTGGATGCCACGTCCACCATGGATATCCATCGCATCATTAATAATAGTACGTGCAAATTCTGTCATATGATATTTTGCTATTGAAGAGGCTAATGCCGGCTTTAATGAAGCATCAACTGCAGTCACCGTAAATCGACGTGTTGCTTCAATTAAATAAGTTAACCCCGCGATTCTCGCCAAAGCCGCAGCGACTCCTTCAAAATAAGCAATCGATAAATGGAACTGTTCCCTTAATACACTATAAGCCCCTGTCATCCGATAAGCTAATTGGGCTTGGGCAGCACTAACAGCAGGTAAAGAAATCCCCCGTCCTATCGATAAACATTCCATCAACATCCGCCAACCTTGGCCTAACATTTTCTCACCACCAATGGCAAAACTAATGGGAATAAAAATGTCCTTACCTATTATAGGGCCATTCATAAAAGCTAAACCCATTGGAGAATGCCTTTTACCTATTTCTATGCCTACTAACGAAGAAGGCACTAAAGCAACCGTAATCCCTATTTGTTTTTTTTCTCCCAACAATTGCTCAGGATCGGTTAATTTAAAAGCAACACCTATAACTGTAGCAATAGGGGCTAAGGTAATATAACGTTTATTAAAGTTAAGCTTTATACCTAACATTTTTTTACCTTGATAGGTTCCTTTACAGATTATCCCTTTATCTTTAAGCGCTGCTGCATCACTACCTGCATCCACTGAAGTTAATGCAAAACAAGGGATTTCTTCTCCTCTAGCAAGCCTAGGCAAATAATAATCTTTTTGTTCTTCTGTTCCATAATGAAGTAATAATTCAGCCGGTCCGAGAGAGTTGGGAACTAATGCATTGACAGCTGCACTAATCGAACGAGTCGCTATTTTTAATACAATAGAAGAGTGTGCCAAAGCAGAAAAACCTAAGCCTTCATATTTTTTTGGAATAACCATACCAAAAAATTTTTGTTTTTTTAAGAATTCCCAAACAGAAAATGGTAAATCATGCTCCACGGTTAAAATGTTAAAATCATCGAGCATGCTACAAAGCGTTTCTACTTGATTATTGATAAATGTTTCTTCTTCACGAGTTAAATTTGATAAAGAAATAGTATACAAAGCTTTCCAATCTGGGTGGCCACGAAATAAATCTTTTTCCCACCACATATCACCTGCTTCTAGAACAATTTTTTCTGTTTCGCTAATAGGCGGTAGTATTGTGCTTAAATAAGCTAAAAAAGGTTTAACTAGAAAAACTCGCCGCAATGGAGTTACACACAACAGCATTATTAAAATCAAGATAAAAAAACATAAACTAATCATTGTAGTTTCTCCCATAATTTAGCTCGCAGACTTAATTTATAAATTTAAGTTGAACTGCTTAATTCTCGCCAAGAACTACGCCCAGTTTTTGTTAATGCAAGCCCTTCATGCTGACAAGCTGTTTTTGCTTTCACTGCGTAAGTAGTTTTTAAGATAAGCGAGCCTACCGTCATTTGTTTCGCTTGCACAATTACGTCATAAATATAAGCTAAGCTTTGGTTAATACAATACGGTGTTAAATGCCTTATTAGTTCTGAGCTAATTTGAAAACCTGCATAACTGAAGTGCTCATGTAACTCAGGAATAAAGGTTGAAAGATTTGCAAGTTGATGTTCCGTTAATTTTAACCCAGCTTCTGCCGCCCGGAACTGCTGTGCAGAAATAACCATATTCTGACTTACACGTAGTTCTAAATAAGAACTATTCAATATAGCTAATGTCATTAAAGACATAATAAAAAGAAAAAATAATACCATCACTAATATAAATCCTTGTTGCTTATTCATGAAATATTAAAATTTTATATCCTTTGTTCAGTTGTATGTATGTGAATTCTTATGTTTGTGAAATATCGCTTAATTATTGTATTCTCGTTCACGTAGTCCTATTACTTGTTTCCATTCTTGTTGCAAATGTTTGACATCTGTCAATAATAGTCTAATTTCTACACTACGTGCATCTGTCCAATGTTTTACCTCATTTGCATTCCTATAACATAAAGTTCCATCCTCATTTTTCATGCCTAGTCGTATTGTCATTCTTTTTATCCCTTCTATTAATTCTATGGGTTTGTAAAAAGATTGATTTAAATTACGTCGATATAAAGCATAAATTGTCTGTCCAGTTTCACTTATACGTCTTGTATCAGCAATGTAGTAAATAATTTTATTAAAAAAACCAATTTCACTATCCGTTTGATAGCTATAGGTCAGATGGATATTATTCCAATGAATAAACTCTGCATGTAAGCAATCGCTGATGAGCAAACTATCTTTAAATCGAAATACCCTCCTATGTGCTAAAACAACATGGTTAGATTTTGCTTCCTTTATCGGGAAAGTATTGGGATCAAGAAATTGAATTAAAATAGCATCACTATCCTTTTGATACCGAGCGAGCTTAGGTAGGCTTAATTTTGCTGTGGTATATCCTTTATGCCAAACAACTAAGCTAGTATCGCCAGTTAAATACCTAGTTAATGACAAAGCATCAGTTAAACGTACACAACCAATAAAACCTGCCATACGAATATCATGACTGAGTAAGTGAAATGCCATCCGGGCTTTACTTGAGATAGTATTCAAACTCTGGGTTAATCGATAAATATTTTTGCTATGAATAAAAATATTTATCATCCCCATGCTTAGAAATAAAGACAAGCTTATTGCTAGCATTAATTCAATCAAACTATACCCACTGCATTGTTCTATCCTTTTCATGCACTGAATAATAAATTTAGTGAGAATGGAAATTTAGAAAAGGTGGAGAACCATTGAATTTTGCTTTGATAGTTAAATAAATTAAGTTTTGAGATCTGTCCCTTTCCGTTTGGGAAACATTCTTGTGTCTCCTTTCTCCATAGGCTTGATGCTTGCTGCAAACAAAGCGGCCGAGATCCACAAATTGTAAAATTCTCAGCCAATTCTATATTTTTTAAATCAGCTAAATTGATTAAGTAAGCCTGTTCACTGACATGCAAAGCCATCAATTCTGCTTGAGCAAAACCTAATAGACTAAGACTTAATATTGCCGCAGCAACCATGACTTCGACTAAGCTAAATCCTTGTTGATGGCTTAATAACACTGAGTTTTTCATTTCTACTCTAAACTTAGTCATTTCCTTTTAAATTATTATATTAATAATATAATAATTATGCAATTAAACATTTACTAGCGCTTTCTTTTATTTATCGTGTAAACTTCAGCGTTCAAAATTTTTATAACAATAACAAGGGTTTTTCGACTATGAATAAAAAAATAATCAGTGTTCTTATCAGTGTCGTATTATTATCAGCTTGTGCAGGCAAGACGCCAAATCCAATCCCTCAACGCCAACCAGGTGATGAAAGTTTAAGCTGCAGTGCATTGAAGCAAGAATTAATGGATAATCAAACCAAAATTACCCATCTTATTCCTAAGCAAAATAAAACCGGTAAAAATGTAGGTTTAGGGATTGCAGGGGCTTTTTTAATTGTTCCTTGGTTTTTTATGGACTTCTCTGATGCCGAACGTATAGAAATCCAATCTTATCAATTACGCGATAATTGGCTACGTACACTTTCGGCTCAGAAAAAATGTTCTGCTTTACCCCCTGCCATTAAGTTTCAAGGGCAATAAAAAAGATTATCTCATCCTATCACCCTATTCTACTAAGTTTTAAATAGGGTGAGATATAGTCTTCTTATTTCTTGTTATTTTCACAACGATTCAATAAAAATTGCACTATTAAAGATACCGGTCGACCTGTTGATGCTTTTTCTGGTCCACTTTTCCATGCTGTTCCAGCAATATCTAAATGCGCCCAACGTAATTTTTTAGTAAATCGAGATAAAAAACAAGCCGCTGTAATGCTCTTACCGCCACCCACACCCACATTGGAAATATCTGCTACATTGCTGTCGATTTGTTGTTGGTAATCATCCCATAAAGGTAATGGCCATACCCTATCTTGGCTTTGTTGGCCCGCTTTCTCGATTTCTAGTGCAAGTTCCCTATTATTACTCATCATACCCGTGGCTACCGCACCTAATGCAACAATAATAGCCCCCGTCAAAGTTGCCATATCAATAACCACATCCGGATTAAAACGCTCGCTATAGGTTAAGGCATCTGCCAAAATTAGACGGCCTTCCGCATCTGTGTTAATAACCTCAACGCTGAGTCCCGATAGTGTTTTTATCACATCGCCAGGCTTAACTGCGCTACCACTCGGCAAGTTTTCAGTCAATGGCATTATACCTAGCACATGAACAGGCAACTTAAGTTCAGCAATGGTTTTTAATATCCCCATCACGCTAGCTGCGCCCGACATATCATATTTCATTTCTTCCATACCGGCAGCAGGCTTTAAACAAATTCCACCTGCGTCAAAGGTTACACCTTTACCAACTAGTACGACTGGTTTTTGTCCTGCTACTCCACGATATTCTAAAATGATAAATTTGGCTGGTTCTTCGGAACCCTTCGCAACAGCTAATAGCCCACCCATACCTTCTTTTTTTATCGCAGCTTCATCTAATATATTAATCGTAAGACCCGCTTCATTTGCTAATTTTTTGGCTTTTTCAGCCATGATATTAGGTGTACATAAATTAGCCGGTAGATTGGCTAGATCCTTAGTTAATTTTTTCCCCTGTGTAATTGCTGTTGCCTGTTTTATGGCTTCTGAAATTTTTACAGCATCCACGGAGCTTGGAAGATTAAAAATAAATTTCTTCGGTGGAGTTATTTTATTTTTTTTTTCGGTTTTTAACTCGTCAAAGCAATAAAAACAATCTTCGATAAGCTCAATGCTCTGACGTATCTGCTTATCAAGATCAAACGCTTTCACGGAAATATCTGTTAAAAAACTTATTATTTCATCAACTTGCAGAGTCTTAAGGGCACATGCCATACAGCCGATAATTTTACGAAAATCCTCTATGGATAAATTAGATTCTTCCCCGCAATAAACAAGAAGGACTCGTGATGCCGATATTTCAGGGACATTATAAAGCATGAGGCTTTTACCACATTCTTCTATTAAATCGCCTTTATCTAAAATTTTTTGGATATAGCCCTGATTATGTTCATCTAATAACTGGGCAGATTGAGAGAGCCGTTTACCTTGAAAAATACCGACGATTAAACAATCACTTGTTTGTTTAATAAGATCAATTGAATTGCTAGAAAATTGCATAGCCACCTCAAATTATTTTAATATATTGCTCTCGCACTTTACGATGCACATCTTTCAAACTCATAGCGAACGGTATATCCGCTCACATGTCTGCCCCAAGCCAAGCTTGTGCTCAGCCATTCAAGAAGAGAATCGCAATTCTCCTCTTGAAAATCTCCATCGCGGGATGAAAGAACTTCAAGGTGCTTACTCGCACCTTGAAGTTCAATGAGTATAAACCAGTTTACCTAAATTATATTTATTTGCTAGATTCGATACCTTCTTTATGAAATAATTTAAATTCTTCTATTTTTAACCTGCAAAATGATTCTTTTTCGTTATTTAACTCGAGAGGTACTCACTAGTCTTTCTCTCATTACTAGTCTTTTATTCCTTATTTTAATGAGTAATGAATTTGTTCATTATCTTAATCAAGTAGCGGGGGGGAAATTTGCGGCCAGTATTTTATGGGAATTGATAATTCTGGAGTCTCCTCGCTTTTTGGCAATACTTCTCCCTTTTAGCCTATTTCTTGCCATATTGTTTACTTATGGTCGTCTTTATGCCGATTATGAGATGACGGTACTTAATGCTTGTGGATTTAGTCTAGGTCAGTTAACGCGTTTAAGCTTACCTTCTATTTTCCTACTGACCTTTATGGTTGCAGGTTTAAACCTATGGTTAAACCCATTTTTATTAAGCTATCGAAATAAACTGTTAAATCAGACCGGAACAGCCGTAGAATTACAAACTGTACAACCCGGCAGTTTTCAACAAACTAACGGAGGGCACCGTATCATTTATGTGGAAAGTATCTCCACTAATCACAAATCAGTAAAAAATATTTTCCTGGCCCAAACAAACCCACAAGAATTATCATCCGGAATAACACCTTGGACTATTCTTAGTGCTAATAATGGTTACCAAATGATCAACCCAGTTACCAAAGAGTCTTTTTTTATTGCTGTGGATGGAAAACGCTACCAAGGAATACCTGGTCAAAAAGAGTATTATATTACGCAGTTTGTAAAATATGGAATACGTATTGATTTAGACACTACCGTTACTAACAAACAACAAGATGCTTTACCGACTACTGCTTTATGGAATGCGAGTCAAGCTAATAAACCCAGCTATTTTTCTGAATTACAATGGCGACTTTCTGCCCCTATTTCAATTTTACTTCTGGCTTTGTTAGCCATACCACTTAGCCGAGTTAACCCAAGACAAGGAAAATATCTACACATATTACCCGCCATAGTCATTTATATTATGTACCTTAATTTATTATTAGTAGGACGTAACTGGATTGAAAATGGAGTTATCTCTTACCGCTGGGGTCTCTGGTGGATACATGGCCTGCTCATTCTTTGTATAGTATTTGCGTGGTGTTATGCTTTAAGATGGAATAGAGTCAAATATCATTTATTCCGACTATTAAAGCTAAGACCATGAAAATCATCGATCGCTATTTAGGTAGAACCATTATCAGTACAACCCTTTCTGTACTTGGAATATTGTTAGTTTTATTTTCGCTGATTAAATTAATTGCTGAAACACGGGATATTGGATATGGCCACTATACGCTAGCTAGTGCTTTTTATTACGTATTATTAACTTTCCCATCCCAATTTTATAGCTTTTTCCCAATAGCAATCTTACTGGGTAGTATTCTTGGGTTGAGTGTTTTAGCAAAGCACAGCGAACTGATGATATTACATTCGAATGGTGTCTCTCTTTATCAAATGGCTTGGAGTCTAATTAAATCTACTTTACTCATGGTTTTCCTGACTGTTTTGATTGGGGAGGGATTAGCACCACGCGCCGCGCGCCTAGCAGAAAATCATAAATCCTTTCTTACCACCAACGGGCAAACTTTAATGACTCAACAAGGAGCTATTTGGATTCGAGATGGACATAATTATATTTATATTCAATCAATTTTAGATCCAACTCATTTAAATAAAGTAAGCCGTTATCAGTTTGATGATAACAACAATTTATTGGAAGCAAGCTTTGCTAAACAGGTCAATTATAAAAATAATGTATGGAATGCCTATGATATTGCAACCAGTATAATTACCTTAAAAAAAACTCAAGCCCAGTATGTTGCGCATGAAATTTGGCCATTTTCTTTTAGCCCGAAACTTTTGAATATTTCTATTATTCAACCAGAAGAAATGTCATTAAGACAACTGAATGATTATATTCGCTATCGTCAAAAAAACCTTCTAAATATCAGTCAATATTCTTTGGCTTTTTGGCAACGTATACTACAACCGGCCGCTATATGGGTTATGCTTTGTTTAGCTATTCCTTTTACTTTTAAACATTTGAGAACTCTAGCTACCAGTTTGAGGACTATTGCGGGAGTTGCTGTAGGGTTTGGTTTTTATCTTTTAAATGATTTTTTTGGTCCATTTGCCATTGTCTATCAATGGCCGCCTTTTTTAGCCGCACTACTTCCTATACTCATTTTTATGTTCATCGCTATTATATTAATGCGTTGGGCAAAATAAATTCGAGGTTATTATGCCAACAACATTCCGTATTGCCGTAGCACAATCAAATTTTTTAGTGGGTGATATTAACGGGAATACACAAATAATCTTAGATAGTATGCAAAAAGCTAAGCAAGCTTCGGTTGATCTATTAATTTTTCCGGAACTCGCACTGAGTGGATATCCTCCTGAAGATCTACTTTTACGTGAAGATTTTAAAATACAAGTCCAACATGCCTTAAAAATTATTCAAGAAAAATCGAGTGATATCGCTATTCTCTTAGGTCATCCAGATTATAGCTCTAAAGGGATTTATAATGCAGCAAGTCTAATACAAAGTGAAAAAATTATATGCACCTACCATAAACAATATTTACCCAATTATGGTGTTTTTGATGAACGACGTTATTTTATTCCTGGAAATTCAGATGGCTTGTTTAAAATAAAAGGCTTATGTATAGGGGTTTTAATTTGTGAAGATCTTTGGTGCAGCCAACCTGCATCAGCACTTAAAAAAAAAGGTGCACAATTATTAGTTTGTATTAATGCTTCCCCCTTTGATTACACAAAAGCTAATCGACGTTCAACTATCACTAATGCTCGAATAAAAGAAACACACTTGCCCATCCTTTATGTACATGGTGTGAGTGGGCAAGACGATTTAGTATTTGATGGGGGTTCTCAAGCTTATGATGCTAAAGGGCATCTTGTAGCCGAATCAGGGTTTTTTAAGGATACATTATGGTTAATCGATCTTAAAATAAATTTATTAACTCAGTTTATACCTCAAGCACTTTTATCTAAACCTTCTCCTAATAAAGCCATCTATAAAGCTTTAGTGTTAGCAGTTCGGGATTACGTTAATAAAAATCATTTTCCAGGTGTTTTAATCGGCCTTTCTGGTGGTATAGATTCTGCTTTGGTATTAGCTATTGCAGTGGATGCTTTAGGTAAAGATCGCGTTCATGCTGTTTTTTTACCTTCTCGTTATACATCTAAACTTAGCCAAGAGATTGTGCAAATACTCGTTAAAAAATTGGCAGTGCCTTTTAATATCTTATCCATCGAACCTAGTTTCTCAGCTATTTTAAGCACACTTAATCTAGATCCAAAACATCCTCCCAAAGGATTTGCTACTGAAAATATCCAAGCACGTTGCCGAGCTGTCTTACTGATGGCCTTATCTAATCAATCTGGGAATCTTCTGTTAAATTGTACTAATAAAAGTGAGTTAGCTGTGGGTTACGGTACTTTATATGGAGATATGGCAGGTGGCTATGCGGTACTAAAAGATGTATCTAAAACTCGCGTTTATCAATTAGCGGCTTACCGTAACAAAAACAATACTATTTTTCCTGAAACATTAATAAAACGCCCACCCACCGCTGAGCTTGCTGAAAAGCAAAAAGATGAAGACACTCTTCCCCCTTATTCTCAACTTGATCGTATTTTAGAACTCTATGTAGAACAAGATAAAAGTATAGATGATATTGTTAAAGAAGGATTTTCGAAAAAAATAGTACAAAAAGTTATTAATTTAGTTAATAAAAATGAATATAAACGTCGACAATTAGCATCTGGTCCTCGTGTCACACCTCGCGCTTTTGGCAGAGAGCGACGCTATCCGATTACTTCGGGGTTTTCTTCTAATTAAAGTTGGCGTGAATATTCTAAAACTTAAATATTCACATAATCTGCATTGGGATAATTTAACCTAAATACAGCCAAACTCTGACTCGTCAACTCTTCTAAACCCAAAATACGATAGGATTTAATCATTATAATCAAAGCTTTTTGGACTTCAGGTGCTCCTTGATAGCGTTGGACAATCTCATTGGCACGATTTGCTGCAGCAATATAAGCTTTTCTATGAAAATAATAATCAGCAATGTGTAATTCATAACTTGCAAATAAGTTGCGTAAGTAAATCATGCGCTGCCGTGCATCCGGAACATAGCGACTATCAGGATAACGACGAATTAACTCAGCAAATTCTTGGTACCCTAATTGCATAGTCCCTGGATCGCGCAAAGACAAATCAATTGGAACATAACGTAAATACCAACCTCTGTCTTGATCCATATCTGCCATAGCTTGCATATAGTATGCATAATCAATATGTTCGCTATTGGGATATAAATGGGTAAAACGTTCCGCAGCGGCTTTCGCTGATGGCGCATCACCATCTTTATAGTAGGCATAAATCAATTCTAATTGAGCATTTTCGGCATAACGGTTAAAAGGATACAACACATCTAATGCTTCGTAAGCTTTAATAGCTCGACTAAAATCGCGGTTTAGCAATGATTCCTTTGCATTTTGATAGATTTGATTAACTGTTTGTCCTTTAAAAGCGATAAATGGATCATTGGAATGGCTAGCGCATGCAGTCAGCATAGCCAATATAAAACTCACTAAAAAAACAAATTTAAATATTTTCACAATTCTTTTCAATAAAGCTATGCTTTATTCCCTTTTTTAAAATGAAGGAAGGAATAAGCGAAACAAACCGTCTATTCTTTTATCCAATGTCCAAAAAAATCAAATTAATTTAACTCTTCGCACTGAGTTTTTTATCTGAGTTGTCGTTCAATTCGCAATCCTTATATATCCCAAAATACACTCTGGTTGCTTCATTCGCGACATCTTGCCAAAAATTCAATTACTGTGAGCCCATTAATATTAATTTGACTAACAAATCTATTTAATCTTTTTTGCGAAAAATCTCATTCAGCTTAAATTTTTCTGCCAAAATAGGGATTCCACACCAGCCGATGATTGCTTCGATAATGAGAATAACCCCCACTAAAAATGCAAATAATTTGCCTAGACCCAATAACACACCAATCAGTAAGACGATACCAATCACTAAACGTGAAAGGCGTTCGTTGGATTCAAGATTGCTTGCTACATTGAACATAGATAGTATCCTCTATTAAGTCATAATAAAAAGGCTTCGCTCCCGTCAGCATTATAGCGATATTCTATGAAAAACACAGCTCAAGTAATAAATTGTCAAGCAATTGTCCCAGAACATTTAGCAGAAAAGCGTCTCGACCAAATTCTGAGTCAGTTATTCCCTGCTTATTCTCGTACACGTTTGCAACAATGGATCCGTTGCCAACAAGTTCGGGTTGATGATAAACCCAAACGGCCGCGGGATAAAATAAAAGCAGGAGCTAAAATTACTATTTTGGCTAACTTGACTGAAGAAGTCAGTTGGGAAGCAGAAGAGCTTCCGCTCGATATTATCTATGAAGATGAGGCTTTACTTGTGGTTAATAAACCTGCAGGTTTAGTCGTTCATCCTGCGGTAGGAAATACTAATAAAACACTTGTTAATGCTCTATTACACTATTTACCTGAACTCAAAAAACTTCCCCGAGCAGGGATCATACATCGCTTAGACAAAGACACCTCAGGTCTATTAATTATCCCTAAAATTTTAAACGCCTATACAAAGCTACTTAAACAGTTACAAGCGCGAACTATGAAACGCGAATATATAGCTGTTGTTCAAGGTCTGTTAATCGCTGGAGGGACTATCAATGCATCTATTGGCCGTCATCCGAGGCTCAGAAAAAAAATGGCAGTCACTGCATTATTAAATGGAAAACCGGCAATATCGCATTACCGAGTCAAAGAACGCTTTAATCATCATACACTCATCAAAGTAAAACTAGAAACCGGACGTACTCATCAAATTCGCGTGCACATGGCTCATATTCATCATCCATTGGTAGGGGATAAAACCTACACAGGCCACTTTCATTTACCAAAAAAAGCCAGCAAACTGCTAATTATTTGCTTACGTCAATTTCCCCGCCAAGCCCTGCATGCGCAATGCTTGGGTATTATGCATCATCCTATTACCTTACAACCCATGGAATGGCAAAGTCCTTTACCTGAAGATATGCAGCAATTAATTTCCTGTCTACGAGAAGATAAGCTCAATGCTTGATTTAATCATTCCAGATTGGCCGGCTCCGAGCTGGATCAAGGCCTACACAACGACTCGAGTGGGTGGATTTAGTCATGCCCCGTATAATAGTTTAAATATCGCCACACACGTAGGTGATAATTTGGTCAATGTATCTAAAAACCGCCAATTACTGCAAAAAAACTTATATCTAAAAAAACCAATTATCTGGTTAAAACAAATACATGGGAATACTGCTATTTCAGCTGATCGTCCCATTGATAATCTTGCGGCAGATGCTATCTATTCAAGGAAAGAACAAACAGTTTGCGCTGTACAAACCGCCGATTGTTTACCTTTATTGGTTTGCAGTTTCAGTAATTATTGTATCGCGGCCATTCACGCCGGCTGGAAAGGGTTAAGTAACGGGATTATAGAAACTACTATCGATGCACTAGCTTTATCACCCAATGATATATTAGTTTGGTTAGGTCCTGCTATCGGCGCACAAAATTTTATAGTCGGAGAAGAGGTTTTTCAATCTTTCATGAACAAAGATCAAGCTGCTGAAATAGCTTTTAAGCCTATAGCGAGTAATCTATGGCAAGCAAATCTATATAAATTGGCACAACAACAGTTACATAAGCTGGGGATAACCTCCATTTTCGGAGGGAATTACTGTACTTTTACCGATAGCCATCATTTTTTCTCATATCGCAGAGAACAAATAACAGGGCGAATGCTAAGCTTAATTTGGATAAACCTGCCTTAAGCGTCTCAAAGCTTAAGCATTAACTTAATATACCTAAATGGGTCTTTGTCTTTTATTGAACTAAAGCCCTGCCTCCCTTATACTGTTGCGCAATATAAAAACAATAATAAACTATGCGTCGATATTTTTTGACTTTACTATTATGCCTCTCCACTAGCTCTTTATTAGCAGAACCTACATCTAAAACTCTACACTCAAAGCAATTGGATTTTAGGCAAGGCGCCACGAAAACTAAACAACCGCAGTGTATTAACCTATATAAAGATCGCAAGTTGAGTGGCAACACAGACAAAAATTCAAGTTCGAAAAGCATGGCTATGCCTGATAAGCACTGGGGTATATTGTTTTATCATAGTTGGATGACTAATAGTAATATTGGGCCGGTGCTGACAGCCCAACATATTCAGTTCAAATATGGGACGATGAACTCTATCGATTTATTTTATGAATTAGCCCCAACAAATCCTTTACGCCGTTTTTTTCGGCCTTTAGTCAGTACTGTCGAAGTCGCTGGTAATATAACTCAGCGACATGACCCGAACGGACTCATATACGAATTCGACCCTTACTTAAATTTTCGCTGGAAAACTTTTCCTTGGGATCATTACGTTACTACGACTTTCGCTATTGGTGATGGCCTCTCTTACGCAACCAGCATTCCTCTACGAGAAGAACATGATTCATCCAATAATAATGCTAAAAGATTATTGAATTTTTTAGTCGTAGAAGCGACTTTTGCAGCTCCTAGTCACCCCAACTTACAATTTGTGGTCAGAGCGCACCATCGCTGTGGCGCCTGGGGATTATTTGGTGCTGGAAATTTAAGCTCTAACGCGGTTGGTCTAGGAATACGTTATCTATTTTAATTCTTGCTCTTCGAAAAAAACTATTTCGTAGGCGCTGGCAGTGTAAAAACTGGACTTTCAGTTTCCGACTCTTTCGCTCCTAAGAAAAAAACTGATGCTGAATTTTTTCCAAATGCAGAATCAGTTACTTTCTCTTTATTCCCATGTGAAGCATCTTTCGCTTCACTAAGAGGAATTAATGTTGTTGATCCTTGTTGTTTATTAGTAAGATCACCATTAATTTTCATCCAAGCGAGACAACGTATTTTTGTGAAAATAAATGATCTTATATGAACTCTCCCTATCCCTGCAACTTTTCGTATCATTTCATAACCTTCTAATAATTTAACTAAAATATCCTAAGTAATTATATCAACTATTTTTTTTTTTTCAAAAAAAAATAATAGAAAATATATTTTAAATATTTTCAGATAAAACAGAGCAACTTGGAAAGATCTTAACAGTTTTAATCATATTATCTTTAATCAAAATAACTTCCATGGTTTTATTTTCAAACTCAAACACAGCGCCTACTTTTGGAATAACTTCAAGCGTCTCAATAATTAATCCACTTAAAGTTTTAGGACCACGTAAAGGTAGATTTAAATTTAATTGACGATTTAAATCTCGTAATGCAATACCTCCATCTACTAAATAGCTACCATCTGTTTGTAATAAAACAGTCCGGCGCATTAGTGCCATATCAGTAGTAAATTCACCAACAATTTCTTCTAATATGTCTTCTAAGGTGATAAGCCCCTGAATTTCACCATATTCATTGACAACCAAACCAATACGATGCTGCTCACGACGAAAATTTAACAATTGACGATTTAATGGCGTTCCTTCAGGTATAAAATGAACCTCTTCTGCTGCTTCTATTAATACTTCCTTACTCAGTTGTTGACTACTTAAGCTATTTAAAACTTTTCGAAAATGTAAAACTCCTATTATTTCATCAAGAGAGTCCCGGTAAATCGGCAACCGTGTATATTCACTCTTAATTAATTGTTTTAAAATAACTTCCCAGGGTTGATTGATATCAATCCCAATAATTTCCTGTCTAGGAACCATAATATCCTCTACAGCTGCTTTACCTAATTCTAATACTTTAAGTAGCATATTTTTATAATCATTAGGCATACGTCCAGTACCCTCACGAAGTAAACTGACTAACTCTTCGCGAGACAATTGTTCAACCGTCAGTTTTGGAATTTTTATCCCAAATAATCGTAAAGTAGTATTTGCCATAAAATTAGTTAACCACACAAAAGGATACAAAATATGTAATAAAGCGATTAAAGGCCAAACCGCGAACAAAGCAATCGGCTGAGGATATAAGGTTGCTAAGGTTTTTGGTGCTACTTCACAAAAAATTAATACCACAAAGGTAAGCGCTAAGGTTGCCAAAAAAACACCTGACGCCGAAAAATAATGTAATGCAAGCAACGTAACGACAGCGGAAGCAAGGATATCAGCAAAAGTTCCGCATAAAAGGATAACCCCAAGCAAACGATCCGGCTTTTTTAATAAATCCTGCACTCGTTTAGCGCGAAGGTTATGATGCCTCACTAAATGACGTAATCGATATCTATTTATAGATAACATAGCAGCTTCTGCCAATGAAAAAAAGACAGCTGCTAGTAATAAAAAAATTAATAAGGCAACAAGAAATACAAATGAATAATGCATGAGCTAAAGTCTCATCCTTTAAATATTAGGCATGAAAAAAATCGCTCCCTAAATAAACTATTCCAATTAAACTAGCACCAACTAGGGTCCAGCTAATCGCAATTTTCCCACGCCAACCAAAATAGCTTCTTCCGATTAATAGCATTAAAAGCACTCCCCAAGCTAGTAGTGATAAAAGTATTTTTTGCCACAAACGCTGCTCAATAACAGGATGGAATAAAATTAAGCTGCTTATCAAAACTAATGTCAACAAAACGATAGCGATAGAAATTAGAGTAAAAAGATAGGCTTCCATCACTTCCAAAGGGGGAAAATATTGAATTAACCCAATAGCTTGTTTATGCTTGAGCAGCCATTCTTGGCTAGCTAATAATAATGCTTGGAATGCAGCGCTGACTAAAACTATTAGTGCGAGAGTCGAAAGAAAAATATGAATAAAATCAGCATAGGGCATCATAATGAGACTCGCTTACTCCTCAGCTAAGCTGGTACAATAACAGAATTTTTCGGGCCATTCATCTGTCCCTTTTTATAAGCTAGGACTTTTTTCTAATTCGTGTAGAGTTAATCCAAAAATTATGATAAACCCAGGATCACTATAAAAACATGTTTGATAATTTAACTGCTCGTTTAAAACACTCTTTTAAAAATATTCGTGGCCAAGGTCGCTTAAGCGAACATAATATTAAGGAAAGTCTACGTGAAGTAAAAAAAGCTTTAATTGAAGCCGATGTCGCCTATCCTGTTGTCAAAACAATTATCGAGCAGGCGCGGCAAGGCGCCATTGGACAAAAAGTCACAGAAAGCTTAGCCCCCGGTCAAGCCTTTATAAAAACTGTGAGTGATACTTTAACTAATATAATGGGTGAAGATTTATCCGAATTAAATCTTTCTACACAAGCACCGGCCATCATTATGGTAGCGGGCTTGCAAGGCTCAGGAAAAACAACAACGGTCGCAAAATTAGCTTATTGGTTAAAAGAACAAAAAAATAAATCGGTTTTAGTAACCAGTACTGACATCCATCGTCCTGCAGCTATTTTACAACTTGAAAACTTGGTCGAAAGTATCGGTGTGTTATTTCACACAAGTAATATCACACAAACACCTCCTGACATCGTTCAAACTGCTATCCAAACTGCCCGAAATAAAGGGATAGATGTTGTTGTTATCGATACAGCTGGTCGTTTACATATTGACGTGGCTATGATGGATGAATTGCGTACTATCCATGCTACCAGTAATCCCATAGAAACTTTATTCGTACTCGATAGCATGATGGGTCAAGACGCCGTAATAACAGCAAAAGTCTTTAATGACACTATTCCCCTCACTGGGATTATTCTGAGTAAAATGGATGGTGATGCACGCGGTGGAGCTGCTTTATCAGTAAAATTCACTTTAGGTAAACCTATTAAATTTATCGGCTCCGGTGAAAAAGTCACGGCACTTGAGCCTTTTCACCCCGATAGAATTGCTTCACGTATACTCGGTATGGGTGATGTCCTTTCGTTAGTTGAAGAAGTACAACGCCATACCGATCAAAAGGCAATACAAAAGCTCAATCAAAAACTGCAAAAAGGCAAAAAATTTGATCTGGAAGATTTTTTAAATCAACTCATACAAATGGACAATATGGGTGGAATGGAGGAATTATTAGGTAAACTTCCTGATGGCAATAATACTACTTTATTGGCTAGTGCTAAAAATACGCTTAATAAAAAACTAACTTCCCAAATGCAGGCAATCATCCTTTCTATGACTAAAAAAGAACGGCTTTTTCCAGACCTTATCCAAGGGTCTCGAAAACGTCGTATTGCTAATGGTTCCGGGACACAAATTCAAGAGGTTAACCGACTTCTAAAACAGTTCAACCAAATGCAAAAAATGATGCGGCGTTTCTCTAAACTTGGCTCCATGGACAAACTCCTACAAGGACTAAAGAACCACTATCCGCGATAAATTCTAATGAAAACCCTTCCCAAATTAATAAAATTTGCGTAGAATCCGGGCAGGTTTCAATAGATAGCAAAATAGAGAGGAAAATTTATTCCATGGTTACCATTCGTTTAGCACGAGGGGGTCGTAAAAAGCGTTCCTTCTTTCGTATTGTTGTAATAAATCGCCGAAAGCCCCGTGATACTGGATGCCCTATTGAATGCGTAGGTTATTACAACCCTACTGCCCGAGGTAAAGAAGTCATATTACAAATTGCAGAAGACAGAGTTAACTATTGGATATCTCAAGGAGCTCAGCCTTCAGCACAAATACGAAGTCTCCTGAAAAAGGCTAATAGTTTTAATAAAACTGACGATCAGGCGATAGCTGCTTAATACAATTGTCTTTCCCTAAAAATTTACTAAGACTACCTCTCTGCTGTATTAGATGCTTAATAAACGCGACTATAATTAGTCAAAGAGGTAAAGATGGCAAAAAAAAAGGTCTTGGTTGGGGCTATTGGAAAACCTTACGGTGTCAAAGGATGGGTTAAAGTTAATTCCTATACGGAACCTGTCAGTAATATCCTCGCTTACCGACCCTGGTATTTAGAAGCACCCAGTAAGCCATCTTCTCATTATATTGAAATAGTAGATAGTCGTCGTATCCATGGTCAGAAGATATTAGCACTACTTGCAAACTGTACGACACCCGAATCAGCATGCCTTTATACAAACTATAAAATCTATGTTGAGCGAGAAAAATTCTTTCCATTAGCAGAAGATGAGTATTACTGGACAGACTTGGTAGGTTTAAAAGTTTACAACTGTGAAAACATTTATTTCGGCATAATCTCAGCTATCTTTGCTACAGGCGCTAACGATGTACTGGTGATCACTAACAAAAAAAGGCACTTGGTTCCCTTTTTATTAGATCAAACCATTAAGTCTGTCGATTTAGAAAATAAAACTATGATCGTCGATTGGAATGCTGAATTCTGATGGATATCCAAATTATTAGTCTTTTTCCTGAAATGTTTACTCCTTTGAATTTGAGTATACCTGGGCGTGCACAGAAAAAAGGGCTGGTTAAAATATCCTATTTGAACCCTCGAGATTTTACAGAAAATAAACATAATACCGTAGACGGCCGTCCCTATGGGGGAGGACCGGGAATGGTGATGAAGTTTGAGCCATTACTTGCCGCAATAAAAATGGCTAAATTACACCAAAAAACTTTGCATCCTACCCCTTTAGTTAGCTATTTATCGCCTCAAGGAAAGAAATTTGATCAAATAGCGGCCCAAGAATTAAGTCAACGTAAAGGACTTATTTTAATTGCAGGTCGTTACGAAGGCGTCGATCAACGTCTTATTAACAGGGAAGTCGACGAGGAATGGTCTCTAGGGGATTTTATTTTGAGTGGCGGGGAACTCGCCGCTATGTGCCTTATTGATGCCATAGTCCGCCTACAACCAGGGGTGTTAGGTCATCTAGAATCTGCCGCACAAGATTCGTTTAGTTCAGCCCTATTAGATTATCCACACTATACTCACCCTGCAAATATAGATGATGAGCAAAAGGTTCCGGATGTTTTGCTACAGGGAAACCATGCTGCCATTGCACGTTGGCGACTAAAACAATCTTTAGGTCGAACCTGGCAACGCCGACCAGATTTATTAAAAAAGCATATACTTAGTGTGCAAGAGCAGGTATTATTGGCCGAATTCATCCGTGAAAATAGCGAATAAAATTTGGAGTTAGCGATGAGCAATCTCATACAAACTATTGAAAAAGAACAAATGCAAGTAAAAAAGGACATTCCTGACTTTCGTGCTGGAGATACGGTTGCGGTAAAAATTAAAGTCAAAGAAGGCACACGTGAACGATTACAATCCTTTGAGGGGGTTGTTATTGCTCGTCGTAATCGTGGTTTCAATTCTGCCTTTACAGTAAGAAAGATCTCGCATGGTGAAGGAGTGGAGCGTGTTTTTCCTCTCTATAGTCCTTTAACAGTTAGCATAGAAATTAAAAGACGTGGCGATGTTCGAAAAGCAAAGCTGTATCATTTACGCAATCTTCGCGGTAAAGCGGCGCGTATTAAAGAAAAATTAATAACGACCATGCAAGCTTCTTCAACAAAAGAAGACGCTAGTAATAACAATCCTTCAGAATAGATGCCAATCTTTGCCAACAATATTAAAAGTATTGTTGGCTATCATCACTATGTTTTATAAAGCTATTATTCAAACTCCCATTGGTAAGTTAGGAATATCCACTTCAGATCAATTACTTACCCGTCTTGATTTCTTAGCTGATGATACAGAATTAATGGCCCCTTATGAAGAAATTACAGACAGTATTGTAAATCAGCTTAATCAGTACTTCCAATACCCAAGTTTTCAATTTAACATCCCTTATCGGCTACAAGGCAGCCCTTTTCAAAACAGGGTTTGGCAAACATTGAGTAAACTACCTATTAAAAAAACTGTTACCTATGGAACCCTCGCCAAAAAATTAAAAACAGGTGCGCGAGCGATAGGAAATGCTTGTCGAGCAAATCCACTTCCAATATTAATCCCATGTCATCGTGTCATCGCCCAAGGAAATTTAGGGGGTTATAAGGGAAAAGAAATATCTATTAAAAAATGGCTGTTAACCCATGAATTATATTCTACTGCATCTTAGATGAAAATATTTTTTATCCAAATAATTAAACGTTAATTGATTTTATTTATTAATTTCTTTAAAAAACTTACTCAATTTTCTTCTTAGCTTCTGTAAGTCTTTACTCAAAAGTGTGTAAGTTAAAACTGAAGCCGCTAAACACCCATTGTAATAAATTATAACTTTGTTAATCTATGTAATGTGTGTTGCTAATGATCTAATCACGGACTTAATTTTCAGTAATAATCTTAAAAGGATTCTTTATATGGAGATTAATTAGCAAGTCCTTATGTTATGTGGAATAGATAAGGATGTCTACACTACACGGATGTAGTGTTAGCAAGGATGCTACAAGGATGTTACTAACACAGATATACCCCCTTGGGCCGTTTTACGGCCCTTTTTAATTTATACTTTCACATGAATTTTTATCTGCGAATAGATTTTTTCATAAAAATTGATATGTAAAATTTTTATCTCTCAATGTTATATTCACAGCAATGGGATTTTTGCTAAGGCGCCGCGCGAAAATGAAGCAACCTTCGTTTACTTAAGAGACAAGAGGATTGCGAGTTGGGCGGCCACAGACAAAGTTCAGGTGTAAAGAGCATATCAATCTTGCCAAAAACGATGATTTTTTTATAGTAAGTCTCTATTTCTATATTATTAGTAAGTGCATTTAATTTCAACGTAATAGTTCCTTCGATTGCTGTATTATATATTTTAGAACCTAAGCGTTTATAACGATTTAATACGATTTTATGTGGAAACTTAAATCGATTATGAAAACCTGTTGGAAATAAAGCATAGACTGGTTGTACATGGTTTAAAAACTCTATGCTTGAAGAGGTTTTGCTACCATGATGCGGCACTATTAATACCGTGCTTTTCAAATCATTTTGTTTTTCATGAACAAGGTAGTTTTCTGCTGCTTTTTCTATATCGCCAACTAATAAGATACTTTGTAAATGGTTACTAATTTTTAGCACGCATGAACTATTATTACCTAGATAATGATGATTCATGGGTGGATATAAAATCTCGAAACTAATTCCATCCCATTGCCAATGCATCTTTTCTTCACATAAACTTACAATATTTGGTAGAAATTTTGTTGGAATACTACTTAACACCTTATCTACTTGTATTTGCTTTAAAATAATCCTTGCTCCGCCACTATGGTCATTATCACCATGACTGATCACCATCAAATTCACTTTTTGAACACCGATAGTTTGTAAAAAAGGAAGCATAACCAATTTTCCTGCATCAAAGGATGGACTTAAACGCGGGCCTGTATCATAAATCAGGACATGATGTTGGGTACGAACTACACTGGCTAAACCCTGCCCCACATCGAGAAGATGAATCCAAATATGACCATATTGTGGTCGCTGGCTTTCTCCAAAAAATAAAGGGAGAATCCAAAAAAAACCTAAGCACCGAGTTGGCATTCCTTTAGGTGCCAAAAGTAATAATATGCCAACTAAACTTGAAACTAATATCCAGCTGTTTGATAAATAGGTATAGTATTGAGCAAAAGGTATTTCTGAAAAAAATTTGAGTAGCTTCCAAAGTAACTCTAATAATTGTTCTGCAAAAATTAAAATATGATTTCCCAAAACTGGACTTACTAAACTAAGTAAACTACCTAATAAACTAAACGGTAAAATTAAAAAGCCAATGGAGGGGATGGCTATTAAATTAGCAGCAAAACTAATCCATGAGATTTGATGAAAAAATAACAACGATAAGGGGATTAGGCCCAAACTGACAGTGAGTTGTATTCGACACCAAGCACGCCAATTTTTTAATGGTTTAATACGATCTGAAACAGCATAAAAAATTAGTATAACCGCTGTAAAGGATAACCAAAAACTCGCAGATAAAACTGCAAAAGGTTCTATGATTAAAATAATTAATAATGCTAAATAAAATGAATGCCAACGTGTAAGATAACGTCGCTTTAATATCGCCAATAAAAATACAGATAACATCAGTAAAGCACGTTGAGTCGGAATAGCAAACCCTGCTAAAGCACTATAGAAAATGGCCGATAATAACGTTAAACCACTGGCAATTTTCGATGCTGGAATATACAAAGTGATATAGGGTATACGACAGAAAATAAAACGAACTATCCAATAAATAATTCCTGCAATAAAAGCAAGATGTAAACCTGAAATAGCAAATAAATGATTGGTTCCTGTACCGCGCATAACTTGCCATTGCTCATCTGTAATCTCGCAGCGTACTCCTGTCGTCAAGGCACTAATAAGCCCTGATAAAGGATAATCTTGCAAAGCTTTTTTTACATTGAAAGTAATTTTTTGACGTAGATTATCTATAAAATAATAAGCATTCGCTCGTTGAATTAAATGCAAAGGAAATTTTTCTGATAGATACCCTGTAGCAAAAATGTTTTGCTGGAAAAGTTCTGCTTGATAATCAAAGCTACCAGGGTTACAAAAAGCATGGGGTTGACGTAAACACACAACAAATTGCCAAATATCCCCTTTTTTAAAATGAGTTAATACATTTAAATTTTTATAAAAATATCCTTTAATACGCACAGTTATAGGATATTGTACCGGTACAGTAGTCTCAAGATTTTGGATAAGAAAGTCGAAATGCGTGACATTCGAATGATTCTCTGGAATAGTTAATATGCGTCCCTTAGCAATAAGCATCTTACCTTCTAATATTTTTGGCAATTGATGGGAAAGTCGTTGATGGGCAAGTATCAACGACCAAGAAAAACCTATACAACCAGCAGCAAAAAATAAAATCCAGTTCGAAGAAAAAAATAGCTTTAAAAAAAATAGAATAATTAAAATTATACTTAGAGAAATCAGTAAATAAGCTAGTTTTACCGAAGGTAAATGCGAGAAATGAGTGATCCATACCACACCAATTAAAAACCCTAACGTCCAGCGGGCCATATTTTTTATTCATACAATAACTTATCTTATTGTATATTTTATTTAAGTGAATTTAAAAACCATTAAAGTAATATAGATATTATTTTTTATCTAAAGCATTATCTTGTATAATTAACTAAAGGATGGGTTTAAAGTAAAATCTCAAATTAATACAAGGAATCTGACTATGCAAAAATCTACTAATCTCGAAAAAAAAAGGGTTTCGTGTAATTCTAACACTGAAAATATTACACGAGAAATTTCTAAGGAAACACCAATTAATACTTTTAAAAAAGAAACATCTAATGGGGGAAGCCTCTTTTCTAATCTCTTTCAAAGACTTACATGTTCAAGTACCAAACTTACAGATGATGAAAGCCAAGCCATCGTTATACCTGAACCTAAACCTAAATAATGTTGAATTCTTTATGTGAATAAAAGCTTTCTTAAAATACAATTTGTTTTTAATGTAAACCGAGCTTCAAAGGGGCCGCTAAAACCATAACAAAGCTAGCAATTAATCCCGCTGCTGGGATAGTTAATAGCCATGCCCACATAATTCGTCGTATAGTGGGCCAGTGTGTATTGAGCCAGCCATTTGTTGAGCCTACACCAAGAATCGCACCTGTCACCGTATGTGTGGTAGAAACAGGAATACCTAAATCTGTAGCTGCAAATAACGTGAGCGCAGCACCTGTCGCAGCGCATCCACCACTTAAAGGAGTCAATTGGGTTATTTTATTTCCCAGAGTATGTACAATACGCCAGCCTCCTATCAATGTGCCCAACCCCATTACAAAGTTACAAGAAATAATTACCCAAAATGGAACATAAAAATGTCCATTCAAAAGACCGGTAGAAAATAATAATACAGCAATAATACCCATGGTTTTTTGGGCGTCATTACCACCATGGCCTAAACTTAACAAAGCTCCTGCAACAAATTGGGCACGTTTAGCCCAACTTTGAGTCTTATCTGAATTGATATCTTTTAAAAAAATATTCGTCAATTTTATCAACAACCAACTTATTAATAACCCCAATAAGGGTGATAGCACAATTGCTATCAACACCGGTAGTAATCCATGCCAATTTAAAACATGCCAACCTCCTGCCACTAAAGCTGCACCGACTAGGCCTCCTATCAATCCATGCGATGAACTTGAAGGTAAACCAAAATACCACGTTAAAAGATTCCAAATGATAGCTCCCACTAGAGCCGCAAAAAGCACATAAGGGGTAATGATGTGAGGTTCTATAAGCCCTGAGCCTATAGTGGTCGCAACACTTAGATGAAAAAATAAAAAAGCAATAAAATTAAAAAATGCTGCCCATAATACTGCTGTTAAAGGCTTTAGAACCTTTGTTGCAACCATAATAGCTATAGAGTTAGCTGCATCATGAAAACCATTAATAAAATCGAAGATAAATGCTAAGACAATAACGAAATAAATAAATATTAAAGTGCTCGTCATAAAGCATTCTTTCCATCGCCTAAACTTGTTGTTAAGTATACACGACGTCGGCGGGGTTGGCACTCTGACGATACCAAATCAATTTTATAAAAAAAGTATTTAATTGAGTTACATTTCATATGGGAATCTATAATTGCAAAAATTTATTGTATTACTTTAGTTATTTTTAATTCCTAAAACTCTATAGCTTATACTAAAATTCCATTTTTTATTTCCTATAGTAGCCCCTTTAAGGTAGAATAATATCTTAAATACTCTGCATTTGAATTTTTGTCCGTGTTGCCGCTTAATTCGCAATCTTCATCTATCTTGAAGAAATTAAGCTTGCTTCATCATCGTGACGATTTACCAAAAATCCAAGTGTTATGAGTATACAATGTAAACATAGTCAAAAACACTTATGTTATCGCTTATTGAATTAGTTCAACAACTTGTTGCTAGGCCCTCCATTACTCCAAAAGATGAAGGTTGCCAAACTATTTTATGTCAGCATTTAAAGCGTCTAGATTTTGCGATTGAACACTTACCATTTGCAGAAGTCAATAATTTTTGGGCTAGACATGGAAAAAAATCGCCTTTATTTGTTTTTGTTGGGCATACTGATGTCGTTCCCACCGGTCCATTAGATAAATGGGATAGCCCTCCTTTTGTACCTACCATTCACAATGCCCAACTTTTTGGTCGTGGTAGCGCTGATATGAAAGGTAGCCTCGCTGCAATGTTAGTGGCTTGTGAAAAATTTATTAATAAATACCCTAATCATAATGGTTCTATAGCTTGGTTAATTACTAGTGATGAGGAAGGTCCTAGCATAAACGGTACAGCAAAAGTAGCTGAAGTTCTTAAAAACAGAAACGAAAAAATAGATTATTGTTTAGTTGGCGAACCTACCTGCGAAGAAAAATTAGGTGATACTTTAAAAGTAGGGCGACGTGGATCTTTATCAGCTCATTTGGTTATAAAAGGTAAACAAGGCCATATTGCTTACCCTCAATTAGCGGAAAACCCAATCCATCTTTTTAGCTCAAGTCTAGTCGAATTGTTGGAAAACAACTGGGATGAAGGAATGGCCTACCCTAATTTTCAACCTACCAGCTTACAATTTTCTAATATCTATGGTGGTATTGGTGCTGGAAATGTTATTCCAGATAATATAGAAATTAAATTTAATTTTCGTTATTCTCCCGCAACTACTGCAAAAAAATTAGAAGATAACGTAGAGAGTATTTTAAAAAAACATAATTTAAAATATCAAATCACTTGGCAGCGTGGAGGACTTCCTTTTTTAAGTTCTTCGGGCCAGTTACGTTTAGCCTGTATTGATGCTATAAAAAAGCTTACTGGGATTACACCTACAGTTTCAACTACAGGCGGCACTTCTGATGCCCGTTTTATAGCCCCTTTAGGATCAGAAATTGTTGAATTTGGGCCATGCAATCGTACTATTCATCAAATTAATGAATGTGTCTCTATTGATGATCTGGAGCAATTAGCTGTAATTTATGAAGAAATTTTGAAAAAAGTTTTATATAAAGCTAATTTTGCTAATTTACAAATATAAAGCCTAAAAGATAAGTCAGAAAAACATAGACAAAAAAAGCAGCCCTTTAGCTGCTTTTAGTTCATTAATCATTAGTACTCTTCATTATGAAAGAAACTGTGATTTTGATAACCACGATGGATCAGGATAGTAAGCAAATACTAGCGTTCCGTTCTTAATCGAATGGATTAATGATTCTGCAACTGCTGGACTGACTGCAAAACAACCCCAACTTCGTCCCAGACGACCATGCTGCTGCGCAAATTGCGCCGTTGCATAATCCGCTCTATGGATTACGATATCACGAGCTTCCGCCCTATCATTAAATCCTTTTTCTAGACCTTTTAGCTTTAATGAATAGCCGTGTTTACCTTGATAAGTTGATTCGGTTAAAAACACACCTAAACTTGACTCTAAACTTCCTGGTCTATCTGAGAAGTAAGTTGCATAGTTGCCACCACTGTTCTGTCCATGGGCAACGTACTCATTAAAAAGCACAGAGTTGTTATTAAGATCTAATACCCACAATCTTCGTGATGTTGATGGCTTAGTATAATCAATAATCGTTAAAATATGCTGTTTATCTAAACCTTCCTGTCTCGCTTTGTTATACGCCTCTAAACCTAACTGCAATGCTTTAGGACTTAGGCCTGGGGCTTGCTTACTGAACTGCTGCAGCTCAGCTTGCATGTTAGCACCCTGGTTTACTGGACTAGCATTAACGGTCATTGCGAAAAGACCACTCGCTAACAATAATAAACTTGTTATTTTCTTTAATATCACTATATAACCCCCCTCTACTTAATTATTAGTAGAAGAAGACCACTATAGCATAATTCGTACAATATTTGAACGCATTTAGCCGATTTTTCTAGTTAAAAGGCTTACATTTTAACTTTATATCTGTAAGCTTTCCAATGACATAAATATAGCTATTTTTTACAGATTTAAGTCTTATAAATTCTATTCTAAGCAGATTTTTAAAAACTATTTCATTTTTCGCGGCCTTCCACGCTTACGGATAGCACCTGTTTTAGCTATATTTAGTTGAGATGGTCTTCCTCGACCTTTTATCGTTAGCATTCTTTTCATTCTTTTTCTATTTCCTTTAGCCTTTGCAACAGCTAAAGCCTTAAAATTAGCTTCCATTTTTTTATGTTCAATTTTAACAACCTTTTCTAGTGCTTTTTGATAAGCCTGTTGCTCTGCAATTTTCAGCTTTTCTTTAAAATTAGCCTTGAGCATAGCAATCTTGGCACGTAAGGCTTTTTGCGTCATACGAGCATTTAAAGCAGCCTTACTACGTTGCATTTTTTTAGCAGCAGTTAAGGGGGGTCTACCTCGTTTAGTTTTTGTTAGCGTTTTAGCATTCATCATATGTGTTCCTTAGAGTTAATACAATATCAATCAACCATATACTCTTCGCACTTGAATTTTTGTCTGTTGCCTTAATTCGCAATACCCATGTATTTTAATACACTTTGTTTGCTTCATTATCGCGGCTTACCAGACTCCAATTGCTATAAGGTATACTACCTTCTTAAAATTAAGGCGATATTAAATAATATTTTCTTTAATTAAGAAGTATAAGCCTAATAAACATCCTATTATATCGATAAATTATAGATAATTCAGCAATATTTTATCATTATTAAAAAAATTTAATTTTTTAATAAGCATTTTTAATTAGCAAATTTCTAATTTTATTGATAGATAATTATTTATGGGGATTCCTTTATCTTTTTTCAATAGCTACGTAATTTCTCTGCGTATTTCCCATATACAATTGTCTAGGTCTCGCAATGCGAAGCTTAGGATCAGACATCATCTCTTCCCATTGTGAAACCCAACCTACTGTACGCGCTAACGCAAAAATTACGGTAAACATATTGGTAGGAATTCCTAAAGCACTCAAAGTAATTCCCGAATAAAAATCTACATTAGGATATAATTTTCTTTCAATGAAATAAGGATCTTCTAATGCAATTTTTTCTAAAGCTAATGCAAGTTTAAATAAAGGAACTTCTTTCTGCCCTGTTTCTTCCAATACATCATGGCATGTCTTTTTCATCACTGATGCTCGTGGATCATAATTTTTATAGACGCGATGTCCAAAACCCATTAATCGAAAAGGATCATTGGGATTTTTCGCTTTTTCGATGTAATGATTAATACGTGAAATATCTCCTATTTCAAGCAACATATTTAAGCAAGCTTCATTAGCTCCCCCATGAGCAGGGCCCCATAAAGCGGCTATCCCTGCAGAAATACACGCGTAAGGATTAGCACCAGTTGAGCCTGCCATTCTAACGGTAGATGTAGAAGCATTTTGCTCATGATCAGCATGTAAAATAAAAATTTTATCTAGAGCCCGTGCTAAAATCGGATTAGGTGGGTTTTCTTCGGTTGGAACCCCAAACATCATATGCATAAAGTTCTCTGCATAACCCAAATGATTAAGAGGATACATGAAAGGCAGACCCGTCGAGTATTTATAGGACATAGCAGCGAGTGTTGGCATTTTAGCAATTAATCTTAATGCGGCCAATTTACGGTGTTCTTTATTATGAATATCCAACAAATCATGATAAAAAGCAGACAACGCTCCAACAACACCCAGCATAATTGCCATGGGATGAGCATCTCTGCGAAATCCATGAAAAAAATGACGTAGTTGCTCATGCACCATAGTATGTTGATTAATTTCTTCATTAAAGTTTTGTTTTTGAATTTGATCGGGTAACTCACCGTGAAGTAATAGATAAGCAACTTCTACAAAATCTGATTTTTCTGCAAGTTGATCGATTGAATAGCCACGATAAAGTAAGATACCTTTATTACCGTCAATAAAAGTTATTCTAGAAGAACAAGATGCGGTAGATAGAAACCCCGGATCGTAAGTAAATCGATTAATTTTTGCCAATTGAGTCACATCAATAACATTAGGTCCTAATATTGCTTTGCACACCGGCAAATTAATCGGTGATAAATCATTAATAGTTAAAATTGCCGTGGAAGAAGACAAATCTTTAGTAGTTACTTCCGCAGATTGAGTCATAATAGCCTCTGAATTTATAAATTTAATTTCGTCCTTAAACTAGCAATTACCCAAAAAAGTGGGTGTTATTTAACTAGATAAAATACCGATGTCAATTCAGCAAATGAAGATTTTATCAAATTATTAGAAAGACGTGCTAGATTTATGCTAGATTAACGATATTGTGCAAACTATTCAATACTTAACTATAACAAACGACTACTCAGGCCAGAGACTCGATAATTTTTTAATGTCGCGGTTAAAAGGTTTGCCTAAAAGCCGCCTCTATCGACTCATTCGAAAAGGGGAATTACGTATCAATAAAAAAAGGGTAAAAGCAGATTATCGTTTACAAGAAGGGGATATTATTCGGATCCCTCCTCTACGACTTGCTCCCCCTGCCATAAAAAATATTTTAAATACAAAATTAGCTGAGCTACTTGAAAAATCAATTATTTTTGAAGATAAATATTTTTTTGCCCTCAACAAACCTAGTGGCTTGGCTGTGCATGGTGGAAGCGGCGTGCATTTAGGGGTCATAGAGGCTGTACGCCTGCTGCGACCGCAATTAAAGTTCTTGGAATTAGCCCATCGCTTGGACCGGGATACTTCAGGTTGTTTATTGCTAGCTAAAAAAAGTAGTTCTTTAAAAGAAGTACATGAATTGTTACGTTTAGGTGAAATTAAAAAAACTTATACTGCTTTAGTTGCGCGACATTGGCCTAAATCTTTAATAAAAATCGATGCTCCATTACATAAAAATCAACTGCAATCAGGCGAGCGTATTGTGCGGGTCCAAACAGAGGGGAAAAATTCCTTAACTGAATTTTCCGTACAACATTACTATACTGAATCTACATTGGTCGCAGCGATGCCTATCACTGGGCGCACCCATCAAATTCGTGTTCATGCCCAATTTGCCAAGCATCCTATCATTGGAGATGAAAAATACGGTGATAAAGAAATCAATAAAAAAATGCGTCAATTAGGCTGTAAACGGCTTTTCTTACACGCAAGCCAGCTTGAGTTTACTTTACGATCGATAGGGAAAACTATAACGTTAAATGCTGAATTACCAGAAGATTTAAACCAATTTTTAAAGCGCTTAACTCCCTTACCGGCTAGTTACCTATAGGCATTACTTTTGCATGTTTCCCTTTAATGCTAAAAAAATGTGTCTGCGAACCTCTTCAACATCCGCATGGCCATTAATCGAAATATAACAGGGTGCATCCGGATCACCGCTTTGTTGCCACCCTTTGTAATAGCAAAGTAACGGTTTGGTTTGTTGATGATAAATACGTAAACGTTTACGTACCGTTACTTCAGTGTCATCTTTCCGTTGAGTGAGTTCTTCGCCAGTTACATCGTCTTTATTAGGTATTTGAGGGGGATTGTACAATATATGATAAACACGCCCTGAACGCGCATGAATACGCCGACCACTTAAACGTTTTACGATTTCATCATCTTCAACTTTAATCTCTATAACGAAATCTACAAAAATACCATCAGCTCGTATCGCTTCCGCCTGAGGTAAGGTACGTGGAAATCCATCAAATAAAAAACCATTCGTACAATCGGGTTGTTGAATACGCGCTTCGACCAACTCAATAATAACTTTATCAGAAATTAATTGGCCAGAGTCCATCAATGCCTTGGCCTGAAGACCTATAGGGGTACCCTGATTAACGGCCGCGCGTAACATATCTCCGGTAGAAATTTGAGGAATATGGTAATAAATCGTTAAAAATTTTGCTTGGGTACCCTTTCCTGCTCCAGGGGCCCCTAATAAAATAATTCTCATGTTCTATGTTTATCTCAGTAAGTGTCTAAACTTCTATAAAATTGAATTCAGACTAGCCAGAAGTCTAAAAATATGCTTTTATCACTCTCTGACTTTCCCAGTCCATAGGAAGCCAATCGGGTTTACCTCTATAAAATAACCGTGTCAAAATCAGATCAACCTAAAAAGTTTCGAAAGAAGTCTACTATAAAAAGAGGCAAAACATGTAGGTCTTTTCAGAAAATAAACTCGATCGACTGCCCATCAGTAAGGTCACTCAAAAAAATGGATGTTTTGCGCTGCTGGGTAATCATTTTCTAATGGTTGATCTCAGCTTATTTACATTTAAAGATATCTTATCCTATTCTCTCTGATTATGAATACTTTGGTTTTTGATATTGAAACTGTTCCTGATGTAAAGAATGGACGAATTCTTTATAACTTAGCGAGTGAAAAAAGCGATCGCGAAGTCGCTGAAATAATGCTCGCTAAACGTCAAGAAAAAACGGGTAATTCTGGTTTTCTCGCACATCATTTACAACGTATCGTGGCTATTTCTGTTGCCTTGCGCACTAAAAACCAATTTAAAATTGGGTCAATAGGTAACATCCATTCAGATGAACCTGCCCTTATCGAAGCATTTTTTAAATGTATTGAAAAATATTTACCTATCTTAGTTTCCTGGAATGGTAGTGGCTTCGATCTGCCTGTTTTACACTATCGGGCATTATTATATGGAATTAGTAGCCCCAATTATTGGAATGTAGGTAATGATGATGTCAGTTTTCGTTGGAACAACTATTTGAGTCGTTATCATTATCGACATACCGATTTGATGGATATTTTAGCTGCTTATCAAGGCCGTGCAAATGCCCCTTTGACGGAAATTGCCGTCATGTTAGGTTTACCGGGGAAGCTCGGCATGGATGGTAGCCGAGTTTGGGATTATTTTTTAGATGGGAAATTGGAAGGCATCCGAAGCTATTGCGAAACAGATGTGTTAAATACCTATTTAATTTATCTTCGTTTTGAATTAATACGAGGAAATTTCTCTATTGAAACTTATCAAAAAGAATGTGCTTATGTACTTGAAACAATCGCTAAAGAAAACAAACCTCATTTTAAACAATTTATAGAAGCATGGAAAATTTAAAAACTTTATCTACTAATACCATCCCTGTTGTTATTACTGGCATTTCACATGAAGGCCGAGGTATTGCTCATATCAATGGCAAAATTACTTTCGTCGAGAATGCTTTGCCTGGCGAAATCGTTCTAATTGCTTACACCAAAAAGCGGAGTGCCTATGATGAAGCACGATCTATCCAGATATTAAAAGCCTCAACAGATAGAACCCAGCCGGAATGTCTGCATTATAATAGTTGTGGTGGATGTAGCCTACAGCATCTCAGTAACCAAGCTCAACTTAAACACAAAGAAAAAACGCTTAATGATCAGCTTGCCCATTTTGCTAAAATCAAACCTAGATCATTATTGTCTCCACTTAACGGCGCAAGCTGGGGCTATCGTCGTCGGGCGCGTCTAGGAGTTAAATATGTCGCTAAAAAGCAAGCTGTGCTAGTTGGCTTCCGTGAAAAAAATGGACGTTATCTGGCACAATTACAAACCTGCAAAACACTAGACCCTAGAGTTGGTCAATTTTTAGTCCCTTTACAACAGCTTATTCACAAGTTAAATGCTTTTCAAGCTATCCCACAAATTGAAGTTGCAATGGGTGATAAAGTGGTAGGCTTAGTTTTTCGACATCTCTCTCCTTTAAATAGCTCTGATCAAGTGCAACTTAAAAAATTTGCCAAACAGCATCAAATACAACTTTATTTGCAGCCCGGCGATGAAAATAGTACTCACTGTATTTGGCCAAAAGATCCTAAATTGCTAAGTTATCGTTTGGAAAATATAGGTTATAAGCCTTTAGAACTCTTATTTGAACCTAAGCATTTCGTGCAGATCAATGCAGACATCAATCAAGCGATGATCCAGCGAACTATGGAGTTGCTCTCACCTAATTTCAGCGATCGGATATTGGATTTATTCTGCGGATTAGGTAACTTTAGTCTACCTCTTGCCACCCGATGTCAATTTGTCGTAGGTATCGAGGGATATGCTGAACTTGTAGAGCGGGCAAAAGCCAATGCTAGTCACAACGCTATTAACAATACACAATTTTTTACAGCTGACTTAACAGGCTCGATACTGGAAGAAGCTTGGACTCAACAAACATTCAACAAAATTCTATTGGATCCACCTCGCTCTGGTGCTTTGGAAATCATTCAGCAAATTGCACATTGGAATGTTGAGCGTATTGTATATGTATCCTGTAATCCTGCTAGTCTTGCTAGGGATGCAGGAGAATTAGTAAAACAAGGTTATAACTTAGAACAAGCCGGAATAATGGATATGTTCCCGCAAACTCATCATAGCGAAGCAATTTGTTTATTTACTAAATAGGTTGTATGAATAAACTAAACGGTATATTTCTCAAGAATTTCTGGCTTTTGGTAGGGATATTTTCTAGTACGCTTTTATGGCTGAACCCGATGAAAAGTTTCGCCTATTATGATGAAAATGGCCAAGAAACATCCCCTTTTTCATCAATTCAACAAAATCTAAATAATATATTAACTCAATTTAAAGGCTTTAACACGGGTGTTTCTATTCAATCTTTATCAACGGGAAGAGTACTCTATCAATATAATGCCAATCGGGGCTTCGTCCCTGCAAGCACCTTAAAATTATTTACTGGAATTGCTGCCTTAGATTATTTAGGACCTCATTTCCAATTTAAAACTCGCTTTTTAACCAATCCTGGAGCATTGATTCACAATGGTGTTTTAACTGGAAATTTATATATAAAGTTTAGTGGAGATCCTTATTTAACCCTCGATGATCTTAAAGACATGCTAGAGACATTGAATGAACAACATATAAATAGGGTACAAGGAAATATTGTTATCGATGATACCGTAATCGATCGCAGTACCTGGCCTCCGGGACGTGTTATTGACGATAGAATTTTCTGCTATGCAGCCCCTGTAACAGCTACTATCATCAATCGCAATTGTTTTAGTCTTAGTGTTATACCCAATCGACATTTATTACATCCTACTGTCACTAAAAGTAATAGTAATTTAGGTATAGTTATCGACAACCAAGCAGTTACTAAGCGTTTAAGACAAGCGAGTTATTTTTTAGATTTAAAGCCAAATACTGCTAGCAAAAATCATTATACTTTAAGAGGATATCTTTCTCCTAAAATGGGACCTTTATCATTCGCAGTCGCTTTGCAAAATCCAAATTTAGCTACCTACGATATTGTGGCTGGATTATTAAGAAAATACTCTATCCGCTATTCAAATTTAGTTTACGGGAAAACCCCACCTCTCGCTAAGACCTTAGCTGAAAACAGTTCTCCTGAGCTTGCTTTTTTAATAAAAAATATGTTAAAAAAGTCAGATAATCTTATTGCAGATAGTTTATTAAAAAAACTAGGGGAAAAGTATTTTTCAGTGCAAGGTAGTTGGAAAACGGGTAGAAATGCTGTTCAGGCTATTCTTGCCAACAAAACAGATATTGACTTTAAACATCTAATGATGGTTGATGGCTCTGGATTATCTCGTAATAATATGGTCACGCCTAATGCCTTTGTTAAATTATTAAATTTCGCCTATACACAATTACCTGATAGCGACTTGCTTTTTGAATCCTTACCACGATCAGGAATCGATGGCACCTTAAAACATCGTCTAGGTGGTTTTACGCTAGGTAGAATACACGCTAAAACAGGAAGCATGCATGGAATAAGCAGCTTAGCTGGTTATGTTCGAACTGCTAATAATCAAATTCTAGCTTTTTCTATTTTAATTAATGATCCTGTTCCTGGAAAAAATAATCAAGGAGGTTATCGTTTATTAGAAAATCGAATTTGTGAGTTTTTGGCTAGAAGTTATACATAAAATAAATATTCAACTCAAACCAAGTTTACTTAAGTTGTTTATTTTTCCAATTTTTTAGAGCTGCAAACAAAAAATAAGGATAATTAAAAATGGTTAAAATAAAAAATTCGCTCTACTTAAATAATGATGGCAGTATTAATTTAGAAACATGGCTACACCATGCTGCAATGCAGCGTAGTCAGGAAGATTTCAAATTGATTCGACAGGCTTCTATTTTAAGTCAAATTGTTGGTGAAGCAAAAACAACTCCTACCCATGTGTCTTGCTTACAACAAGGCCTAACTATGGCAGAAATTCTGTTAGATTTACATTTAGATAAAGAGACCATTGCAGCTTCCTTAATTTATAGTTGCGTAAATTATGCTGAACTCTGTTTAGAAACAGTTTATGAACATCTAGGGCCTAATGTGGCTAAAATTATCGAAGGCGCTAAACAAATGAACGCCATTCGTATTGCCAGTACAGCCACTAATCTACACCAAACGCAATTAGAAAATATTCGAAAAATGCTACTTGCCATGGTAGAAGATATGCGAGTTGTGCTCATTAAACTCGCAGAACGTACTGCGACCATGCGTACTCTGGATATGTGGAATCAGGAAGCAAGTCAAGTCTATGCGCGTGAAACGCTTGATATTTACGCTCCTTTAGCTAATCGTCTTGGCGTAGGTCAACTGCAATGGGAATTGGAAGATCTATCTTTGCATTATCTAGAACCAAAAATATACGCACAAATCGCACAACTTCTTCAAGAACGATTGATCGATCGTGAATCCTATGTGCAAATTATTTTAATTCAATTACGAAAGATTTTAGATAATGCTCAACTACATAACTTTGAAATATATGGACGTGTAAAACATATCCATAGTATTTACAGAAAGATGCAACAAAAAAAATTAAAATTTGAAGAGCTATATGATCTAAATGCCATCCGCATTTTAGTCAATACCATTAAAGATTGCTACAATGTTTTAAGTATCATTCATAGTTTATGGTCGCCTGTATCAGGGCAATTTGATGATTACATTGCGACACCCAAATCCAATGGTTATCGTTCTATTCATACAGCAGTTTTAGGTCCTGGCCAAAAAATACTTGAAATTCAAATTCGTACTCATCAAATGCACCAAGAATCTGAGCATGGTTTAGCTGCGCATTGGCAATATAAAGAAACTTTTCAACAACAGAAAGAAAGTTACCAAACTAAAATCGCCTGGCTTCGTCAAGTATTAGAATGGCAAAAGGAATTAGTAAAACGTGGAAAAGCTACGGTACCAGGTCTCACGACTGTTCTAGATGATCGCGTGTATGTTTTTACACCCCATGGAGATATCCTTGATCTACCTAAAGGTTCTACGCCTTTGGACTTTGCTTATCATATTCATAGTGAAGTGGGACATCGTTGCCGTGGAGCAAAAATCAATGGTGCTATTGTCCCATTAACCTACCAATTAAAAATTGGTGAACAAATCGAAATTCTTACTGCAAAAAAAGGAAGTCCGAGTCTAGACTGGCTAAACCCGAATTTAGGGTATTTATATACTGCTCGTGCTAAAGCAAAAGCCCACCATTGGTTTAAAACGCAAGATTATGAAAAACATTTAGTCCATGGTGAAGATTTATTTAATAAAGAAATTCAACGATTAGGATTAACAACACTCGATCCTGAAAAATTGGCACATAAACTGCATTTTAAAACCAAAAAAGAAATGATTGCCGCACTAGGCAGTGGTGATTTACGACTTGCTCAACTTTTAAATGCGATACAATCGCAAGAAAAACAGTTAGTCTCTAGCTTAGTCCAGCCTGAAATTTTGTTAGGTAAACCCCGCAACAGTTTGCCAGAAGGCATTAGCATAGCTGGTGTTACTGATTTATTAACGCAAACTGCCGGCTGTTGCAAACCTGTTCCCGGTGATCCTATTCGAGGGTTCATCACACAAAGTCGTGGCATCGTTTTGCATCGTGATGATTGTATGCATTTACTCAATCTCGAGCCAGAAAAGCAAAATCGCTTAGTAGATGCTGATTGGGGACAAACCGTTAGCCAAGTATATCCAGTTGACCTCTGCGTAGAAGCATACAATCGACCTGGTTTACTGCGTGATGTATCTACACTCATTGCTAATGAAAAATTAAATTTGGTCGCATTAACATTAGTCAGTGATAAACCCGATCCCAAAGCGTATATTAAACTCACTATTGAAATACCCAGTTTGCTCTCACTTGGTAAAGTCTTAGATCGCATCAAACAAGTGCCTAATGTTATTGATGTAAGAAGACAGGTCATTAGTTAACTGTGCGTGACATTGGATTGATGATATATGTGTAAAAAATCAATTTATAGTATTTCTGAACTGAATCAGATGGTTCAAGATTTATTGGAGGATGCATTTTTACCTATTTGGGTAGAAGGTGAAATTTCTAATTTCGCTAGCCCTAGCTCTGGGCATTGGTATTTTTCTTTAAAAGATGAAAATGCCCAAGTCCGCTGTGCACTCTTCAATGGTCGGCAACGTTATAAAGACAATCAACCAAAAAATGGCATGCAGATCCTAGCTCGTGCCAAGATTTCTTTATACCCCATGCGTGGAGAATTTCAATTAATCATTGACCAATTTGAATCTGCGGGCGAGGGAGCTTTACGTAAAGCGTTCGAAAAATTAAAAAATCAACTTGCAGCAGAAGGCTTATTTGAACCGCAACATAAAAAACTCTTACCTAAATTTCCTGGAACCATAGGTATTATTAGCTCAGAAACGGGTGCTGCGCTGCGCGATATCTGTATTGTGCTTAAGATACGTTTTCCTGCCATCAACATCATTGTATATCCGACCTTAGTGCAAGGAAAAAATGCTTCTACACAAATTGTCCAGCAAATAAAAACCGCCAATCTACGTAAAGAGTGCGATGTGTTAATTTTAGCGCGAGGAGGAGGGTCACTAGAAGATTTGTGGCCTTTTAACGAAGAAAATGTCGCTAGAGCCATCTTTAGAAGTGAATTACCACTTATTAGTGCTATTGGACATGAAACAGATTTTACTATTGCTGATTTTGTTGCTGATGAGCGTGCAGCCACTCCCACTATGGCAGCTCAATTAGCGAGCCCCGATGGGCGTGAATACCAAAAACAATTAGATAAAACCTATCAGCGTCTTATTAAAACTATCTTACATTTATTAAAAAGCTATCAGCAAAACCTAGAAAATCTAGCTAAGCGTTTACGTCATCCACAGCAACGATTACAAGATGGATTTCAACATTGCGATGAATTAACCCAACGCCTAAATTTAAGTATAAAAACACAATTACAAATGCATCAGCAAAAACTCTTAGGTTTATCTCGCACACTTCAAGCCATAAGTCCTTTAGCTAGCTTAGCACGTGGATATGCGATTGTGAGTGACGCAACAGACAAAAAAATTCTACGTAATAGCAAGGATGTGAAATCAGGCCAAGAAATTATTACCAAACTAGCAAAAGGCGAATTATTGTGTGAAGTCAAAGCAAGGCTTTAAAATTATTATAAAAAAATCATACTCTACTCACAGCAATGGGATTTTTAGCAAGGCACCGCGAGAATGAAGCAACCGGAGTGTATTTAAGATACATGAGGATTGCGAATCGAGCGGCAACGCAGATAAAAATTCAAGTGCTAAGAGTAGTCATTTTTCTTTTGGCATAGGCTCAGCATAATTACACTCCTTACGAGGACACACTTTTTCAGTCCCTCGACGTTTGGTTGTTTTAATAGTCATCACTGGCCAAGCACACCGCGGGCAAGCTAGCTCGATAGGCTCATTCCAAACTGCGTAAGTACAGCTAGGATAAGTAGAACAAGAATAGAAAATTTTACCATATCGTGATTTACGCTTAAGTAATGTGCCTTTATGACATTCAGGGCATTCTATTCCAGTATCAGCTGGTTTTTCTAAAGGCTCTATATGTTTACATTTAGGATAGTTACTACAACCAATAAACTTTCCATAACGACCCATTTTTATATGTAAAGCATGCCCACAATCAGAGCATAAACGACCCTGTACAACCTCAGGCTCACTTGCGGTAGTGACCTCTCCTTCCATATTTCGAGTGTAATCACATTCTGGATATCCTGAACAGCCAATGAATCTACCGCGCTTACCTAAGCGTATCGACAAAGTTTTACCACATTTAGGACAGGTTTCATTTAAAGCTTCCTGAGTTACATCTTTTCGCTGCACCGTTTCTTCTGTGGTTTGAACCAAAGTTTTAAATGGCATCCAGAAATCTTGAAGTAATGGAATCCATTCTTTTTCCCCTCTAGAGATTTGATCAAGCTCATCTTCTAATCGGGCCGTAAATGCATAATCAACATATTGCATAAAGTAACGTGTTAAAAATTTATTCACTATTCTACCAACATCGGTCGGTTTAAATCTTTTCTGATCTAACGTGACATACTCTCGTTGTTGTAAGGTTGAAATAATAGGTACATAAGTTGAAGGTCGACCAATATCTCGCTCTTCTAAAGCCTTGACCAAACTTGCTTCACTATAACGTGGTGGCGGTTCAGTAAAATGTTGATCAGCACTAATGTCGATAAGATTAACTTGGTCTCCTACTTTTAGTAGTGGCAGCATACTTTCTTCTTCAGATTTAGATCTATCGTCATCCAATGACTTAGGTTTGCTATCATCATAGCTTTCTAAATAAACTGCCATAAAACCTGCATGCACAATAGTCGATCCATTAGCTCGAAAACAATGATCTTTAGCTGCTTTTGCACTTAAATCAACTGCTACCGTGTCGATAGTGGCATGAATCATCTGCGAAGCTACTGCCCGTTTCCAAATAAGTTCATATAATTTAAATTGGTCAGGAGTTAAATGTTTTTTAAGTTGCTCAGGTGCAAATTCCACATGTGTTGGCCGAATAGCTTCATGCGCTTCTTGGGCATTACGACTTTTAGTCCGATACTGTCTGGGAGCTTCGGGTAAATCTTTCTCGCCATAGCGTTGCACAATAAGTTCACGTATCGATACTATAGCCTCATTGGATAGATGAACAGAATCCGTTCGCATATAGGTAATCAATCCAACTAAACCCTCACCGACATCAATCCCTTCGTAAAGTTGTTGTGCGAGACGCATTGTTCGTTGAGCAGTAAATCCTAATTTACGACCGGCTTCTTGTTGCAAAGTAGATGTGGTAAAAGGTGCTGCTGGATTGCGTTTACGTTGTTTTTTCTCAACATTTATAACCTGCAAATAATTCTGCGCCAATCGTTGCAGGTTTTCTTTGATTGTAGTGGCTTGTTCCTCTGTAGTGATACTAAATTGATTAAGTTTTTCTTGCTGATACTGAATTAAACGCGCCGCAAAAAGTTTTTCATCTGACTTATTATTAGCCGTGATTGTCCAATATTCTTGCGATTTGAAAGCTTCGATTTCTTCTTCACGTTCAACGATTAATCGTAAGGCGGGACTTTGCACACGTCCAGCAGACAAGCCACGTCGAACTTTTTTCCATAATAATGGCGATAACGTAAAACCGACTAAATAATCCAATGCTCGGCGAGCTTGCTGGGCATTAACCAAATCCATAGCGATATGACGTGGATTCGCCACAGCTGCATTAACTGCTGATCTTGTAATTTCATGAAAGACTACACGATAAGTCGGCTTATTTTTTAGCAATTTTTTTTGCTTTAGAATTTCATAAATATGCCAAGCAATGGCTTCACCTTCACGATCTGGATCGGTGGCAAGATATAAAGCATCGGCATTTTTGAAAGCCTTAATAATCATATCTATATGCTTGGCATTCTTTTCAATCAGAGCGTACTGCATAGCAAAACCCTGCTCTGGGTTCACAGCACCCTCTTTGGGGATAAGATCGCGAACATGGCCATAGGATGCCAAAACTTCAAAGTCCTTACCTAAATATTTCTTGATTGTTTTAGCTTTAGCAGGCGATTCTACAATCAATAGATTTTTTGCCATCTTTTATTTCCTCACGTAGCCCCCAGGAACCACGTCAATATACCCTTGTAGTTGCAGTGTCGATAAACGAGCAAGCAGTTTATCGATAGTTAAGCCAGTTCGAGCCATCAAAATATCTATACTTGTCATTTCAAATCCAAGGCACTCTACAAGCTTTATATCAGGTGAATCAAGTCTAGAGAGATCCTTTTTTTGCTGAGTAGGTTTGATGTACGTGCCCTCATGATTCAAAACCAAACCTAGATCATCATCCTGCTTAGAGCAAAGAGTCTCTTTAGACCCATTTTTTACTATAAAATCTTCGGCTCTATAGGACTTGGACCTTACTGCTTCATTAGTCCAACTACCCGTCAATTGAGGGAAAAATGAAAACCCTTGTATAATGTCTACATAATTCTCAACCAAAGTAGCTCCTTCTTTCAATAATGCATGGCAACCTTGACTTAAGGGATTGCGAATAGAACCTGGAACAGCAAACACTTCTCGACCTTGTTCCAAGGCATAACGTGCAGTGATTAATGACCCGCTGCGTAACGTTGCTTCTACCACGATAACACCTAGACTCATTCCACTAATTACCCTGTTTCGCCTAGGAAAATTTTCTGCCTTGGGCGATGAGTATGGAGAAAATTCAGAAATCAATGCTCCTCCTTTTTCCAGTATTTCCATGGCTAAAGTTTGGTGGCAAGTCGGGTAAATATGTTCAAGTCCACTACCTAATACAGCAATTGTTTTTCCTTTGCTTAACAAAGCCCCTCGATGTGCTGCACCATCAATACCTCTCGCCAACCCACTGATAATAACAAAATCCTGATCACTTAATTCATTAGCGAGTTGATGGGCAATCTCTAAGCCAGTATGTGTAGGGTTGCGAGCACCAACTATAGCCAAAGTTTGCTGCTGCAAAAGAGACAGCTCACCCATCATAAATAAAATTAACGGTGGAGAAGAAATCTCACGCAATAATGCCGGATAATGTAGGTCGCCCCAATGTAAAATATACCGTTGGGATAGCTCCACCCAACGTAAGCAAAGCTCTACACTTTTCCAATCTGGTTTTTGTAAGTTTCTGGCCAATATTGGACTTGCACCTGCAATCAGCAATTCTTCGTAGGAGGCTAATAAAACTTGTTTAGGATTAGCAAATTTTTCTAAGAGCATTGAAACAGCGCTTAAACCACAGCGCGAAACAGTATAAAGCGCTAACCAATATCCTATCTCATCCAATGTCATATCCATAAAACTTGCACTTTAATTTGACAATCTACAAATGAGTGTCTCATCTTATCGCAAATATTTTCAAGGGATTTTTTTAATAATTATTTACCTAGCTTAACTATCCTTTATATCGCTTATATCGCTCCATACTCTCCAGAATTTCAGATCTTGCTTCCTCAGGACCCACCCACCCGGTCACTTTTACCCATTTTCCAGACTCAAGGTCTTTATAATGTTCGAAGAAATGCTGGATACTCTGTGTGAGTTGCTGAGGTAAATCTACCCAAGTTTTTACTTGATGATACAAAGAGGATAACTTATCGATAGGCACTGCTAAAATTTTAGCATCGACACCTGATTCATCTTCCATTTTTAACATGCCAATAGGTCGGCAACAAATGACACAACCAATTAACAATGGGAAAGGTGCTACCACCAACACATCGACTGGATCACTATCTTCCGACAAAGTAGAAGGAACATAACCATAATTACAAGGATAATACATTGCTGTTCCTAAAAAACGATCAACACGTAACGCACCCGTTTCTTTATCAACCTCATATTTAATCGGGTCACTATGGCTAGGAATTTCTATCACCACATTTATTTCATCAGGTACTTTTTTACCTGCACCTAATTTTACTAGCGCATTCATAATTGTATATTCCTAAAATTTCACTTTTGAAGCATAATGATAAATCAACTATTCGACTTAGGCTAGCCAAGTTAAGAAAAGGTTTCATGGATTGTATTTTCTGCAAAATTATTAAAAAAGAACTATCTGCTGAAGTGGTTTATCAAGATGAAGCTATCGTTGCTTTTAACGATAGGCATCCGCGCGCCCCGATTCACCAATTAATTGTGCCAAAAAAACATATCGCAACACTTAATGATTTGGCTGAGGAGGATACAATCCTGGTAGGCAATATGTTACAAGTAGCACGCCATTTGGCTAAAAAAGCTAATATTGCGGAATCTGGATATCGAACAGTTTTGAATTGTAATAAGGATGGCGGCCAAGAAGTTTTCCATTTACATTTACATTTACTAGGCGGTCGAGCGTTACTTTGGCCACCAGGCTAATAAAACACTAAGCTTTATTAGATTAATATAGTTATATCTCCTATTTTTATCCTATAAATATAATAATCTGGTTTTTTTTGGCTAAAATCTCTTGCCAAGCAAAGGTAAGCCTGGGTATATTTCTTGGTAAGAAAATAATTTATTACGCTGATGAGGGTCTCATCATGGATCTAGTAACACTGGTTTTAGCTTGCAGTCTCTATACTGACAACTCTATTCCGTATGCCATGATACAAACCGGATCCCAAAATAACCCGCTAGTTGTTACTATAGATGGGGATACTAAGACTTTCAAAACCATTCCAGCTGCTATCCAGTACACACATACTCAAATGGCACTCGGGAAAAATCTAGAAATTGGCTTGATGCAAATTTCTAGTCGATGGCTCCCAGGAATCGGTGCTCATGCCTCCGATTTATTTAGACCTTGTAAAAATCTGGTTGTTGCCACACAAATTTTAGAAAAGTTGCGTTTACAATGCCAATCTATTGCGGCTACTAACCCGAGCACGGATATACAGTCTTGTGTACTTTCATTATACAAAAGTAAAAATCTACAAAATGGATTAACTTATGCACAACAGATAATCCAATATGCAAAAATACACCCTTTTAATGAACTTGCTGAAAAAGCACATGACCCAGGAATGTTAGCTGCAACAGAAAAGTCTAATACTAAACCAATACACTCTCAACAAAACCTAACAGAAAATAGTCATTCCGAAGATTATCCATCCTAGCATTACGCTATAAAATCCTATGCCAAATCCTACTGTTGATTTTTATTTATTGAATACACTTGAGCAAGAAGATGTTTATCGTTTTATTTGCCGCTTAGTCGATAAAGCCTACCTTCTGCAAAAAAGAATTTATATCCGAGTTAACTCAGACGAGGAAGGGCAACGTTTAGATGAATTGTTATGGACCTTTCGTGATATTAGCTTTACCCCTCATACCTATTTAGGAACTAATTCAGCCCTCAACCCGATGTTATCTGTTAATATCGCGACTAACAAACCCAGTGAGCTCGATGCTGATATTTTATTTAATCTTAGCGAAGAAGTTCCAACCTATTTTTCTGAATTCTCACGTATTATTGAAGTGGTATCAGAGGAGAGGAAAAATAAAAATCAATCGCGCCAAAAATATAAATTTTATAAAACACAGAACTGCCAGTTAACCATGCATAATATAAATCCATCATGATAAATAAAAATTATGATTCTAAAAAAATAGAAACTCATTGGCGAAAACAATGGGAGATGAATTCTTATTTTCAACCTAGTGGCCGAGGTGAACCCTACTGTATCGTACTCCCACCGCCCAATGTAACTGGAAGTTTGCATATGGGTCATGGTTTTCAAGTCACTTTGATGGATGCATTAATTCGTTATCAACGCATGTGTGGAAAAAATGTGTTATGGCAAGGTGGGACTGATCATGCCGGCATAGCCACGCAAATGGTAGTAGAACGTCAATTGTTAGCTCAAGGAAAATCCCGACATGATATAGGACGTGAAATATTTGTGGAAGCCATATGGGAATGGAAAAAGAAATCTGGGGGCATGATAACAGAACAATTACGCACTATGGGTGCTTCAATAGACTGGACACGTGAGCGATTTACTCGTGATGATAATTTTTCAGCTGCGGTAGAAAAAGTTTTTATTGATTTATACAAACAAGATTTAATTTATCGAGGTAAACGTTTAGTTAACTGGGATCCACAGCTTTTAACAGCGGTTTCCGATCTAGAGGTTATCAATCAAGAAGAGCAAGGCCATTTATGGACTATTCGCTATCCACTACTTAATAGCGATAATTTTTTGTTAGTCGCCACTACTAGGCCCGAAACTTTATTTGGCGATGTCGCTGTTGCAGTACATCCAGATGATTCACGCTATCAATCTTATATTGGAAAACATATAAAACTCCCTTTAACCGACCGTGTTATTCCAATAATTGCCGACATATCCGTAGAGCCCACTTTTGGTAGTGGCTGTGTAAAAATCACTCCCGCGCATGATTTTAATGATTATGCAACAGCACAAAGACATCATTTGACTAGCATTAATATTTTTACACCTAATGCACATCTTAATGAACATGTTCCAGAAAACTTCCGCGGTTTAGAACGCTTTATTGCACGAAAAAAAACCCTAAAAGATTTAGAGCATCTAGGTTTACTAGAAAAAACAGAAGATTATCTGGTAAAAATTCCACGTGGCGATCGCTCAGGAGCTGTGATAGAACCTTATCTTACTGATCAATGGTTTATGTCGATGCAACCCCTAGCAAAACCCGCAATCCTAGCCCTTAATCAAGGACAACTTGATTTTATTCCGGAAACTTGGCGTAAAGTTTGTTTGCAATGGCTAGAGAATATTGAAGATTGGTGCATTAGTCGCCAGCTTTGGTGGGGACATCGGATTCCTGCCTGGTATGATGAACAGGGCCAATTTTATGTTGGTAAAGATGAGAAAAATATTCGACAGCAATACTCCTTAGAACCTGAAATGACACTTAAACAAGATGAAGATGTCCTAGATACTTGGTTTTCATCAGCACTCTGGCCTTTTGTCACTTTAGGCTGGCCACAATCTACTAAAGAATTAGAAATTTTTTACCCGACTAATGTTTTAGTAACGGGATTTGATATTATCTTTTTTTGGGTAGCCCGAATGTTAATGCTGGGACTACATTTTACGAGTAACATTCCTTTTAAAGAAGTGTATGTAACTGGCTTGATCCGCGATCATGAAGGCCAAAAAATGTCGAAATCGAAAGGTAACGTTTTAGATCCTCTCGATGTAATATTAGGTATTAGTGTTGATGATTTGGTAACAAAACGCACACAAGGTTTATTACAACCACAAATGGCCAAAAAAATTGAATGGGCTACAAAGCAACAATTCCCACAAGGTATTCCTGCATTAGGTACCGATGCTTTACGATTTACGTATTGCGCTTTAGCCTCACCTACACGCGATATACGTTTTGATTTAAATCGAACTGAAGGTTATCGAAATTTTTGTAATAAACTTTGGAATGCATCACGTTTTGTTTTAATGCATGCTGAAAAACAAAAAAATTTAAAATCATTACCAAATTTAACATTACCTATTAATCGTGCTTTTTATTCTTTGTTGCAAAATATTATTACTAACATGCATAAGCATTTTCAAAATTATCGTTTTGATTTGATGGCACAAACAATCTACGAATTTGTTTGGAATGAGTATTGTGACTGGTATGTTGAGCTCGCTAAACCTACTTTATTTGCAACAGATACGCCTGCATTACAAGAAACCTTGGCCTCTCTAATTTTTATGTTAGAAACTTGTTTACGACTTTTACATCCTCTAATGCCTTTCGTTACTGAAGAAATTTGGCAGTCTATCGCTCCTTTGGCTGGAAAAACTGGAAATAGTTTGATGATACAAACCTACCCTCAATCTGATCCGACAAAAAACGACACTAATGCAGAGCTCGATTTAATTTGGTTAAAAAATATCGTACATACGATTCGTACTCTACGCAGTGAAATGGATATTATTCCTAGTAAAAAAATTCCTTTACTCTTTTATAAAGGAGATGAAAAAGATCGTGAAAATAGTCATATTTTTTTAAAGGACATAATGAACCTTGCCAAAATTAATGAAGCACGTTGGATAGTTGAAAAAGAAAAAAATACGATACATGCTATGGCTGTAGCTGGTAATTTAGAATTACTTGTTCCTATGGAAGGATTAATCGATGCTGATGCTGAAATACTACGCTTAAAAAAAGAAATTTTAAAAATAGAAAAAGAAATCGAGCGATCTGAGTCCAAATTGGCTAATATAACATTTGTAAAAAAAGCACCTCCGCAAATCCTTGAACAAGAACGACAGCGATTAGCTAACTTTACTGCCACCTATACTAAGTTACAAAACCAATTAAGTTTATTTACAGATTAATTGAAACTCCGATAAATAAATACTTTGCTCACAAATTTAACAAAATGTATAAACTTATGATAAATCTATAGACAAACTCTGGATTTAAAAATTATAATCGTTTTCAAGTTTACCTCGAAGCTAAAGTGAAAGTCTCAAAAATAAGTTTAGTCATACTACTCACTGTGTCAATTAACCAAACAGCTTTTGCTTTTTCTCGACCTCCTGTAACTTCAGATACTTGTCCTGCTGAAGATACTATCAAACAAATAGGTGCTACCTATACTGCCCCGGGTGGCTGGACTGGTGTAATGCAAAAAAATGCAGATAAAATTCAAGCCTTCAAAATGGTATTATATAAACCCAATAATACTGAGAAACCTTTTAATAAAGGCGAATTACTCCGTTGTTCCTATAAATTAATTAATGGTAAATTTTTAGATTTAAAATTGCCGATAGCCAATAACAAAGCTTATATTACTAACTCTAAAAATTGGCAAGCTGCTTATGACGGAAATGAATATGATTGCAGCAAAAGCCGTTTAGCTTGTGAGTTTCATTTGTCTAAATAAATCGGATATTGCTGACTATAGGTCTTAGGTAAGATATAGAGTTTTTATATTCTTACCTAAACCATAAATATTATTTTTTACTATAGGAGTGTTCATTAAGTATTTGATAAAGTTTGAGAACCTGCTCCCCATCTTTAGTTATTTCTTTTATTTCTTCTATTAAATTGAAACCTTTTAAAATTTCTATAAATCCTTCATTGAATTGATTTTCCAATTCTATAGGAATTAAACTTTCTGTGCTAATTTGATCATTCTTTACTGGTTTAAAAAATTCAGATTGTTTGAAAGGCTTTTGATATTCTTTAGGTTGGATCTCTTCCGGCCCATTAAGCAAAGAAGCAAAAACAAAATCTTTACTTGGCATATTATATACATTATCTAGTTATTTATAGGGAAAATTTCATTTTATATAGATAGTTTATAGCTTGATCATTAATTTTTGGTTAACACTAGCCAATTCCTTTGACTACACGTAACATTATCATAATATTCATCTACCCTAGAATTATGCGCCAAATCATTTTAGATACCGAAACCACTGGCAGAGATGTTAAGGACGGACATCGAATCATCGAAATAGGCTGCTTGGAGCTAATCGATCGTCGCCTCACTAAACGACATTTTCATTGTTTCCTTAATCCAGGTCGAGAGAGTGAAGCGAGGGCATTTGCTGTCCATGGCTTACGCACTGAATTCCTTATAGATAAACCCCTATTTAAAACTATTGCTGATGAATTACTGGAGTTTATTCGAGATTCAGAGCTCATTATTCATAATGCTCCTTTTGATCTAGGCTTTTTAGATAATGAATTTAAATTAACCAAAAAAAAGTATAAAAAAATTGCTGATTATTGCCAAGTTTTAGATACCCTCCCATTAGCTCGTCAATTACATCCAGGTCAACGCAACAGCTTAGATGCACTTTGTAAACGTTATGCTATTGATAATTCTAAGCGCAATAAACATGGCGCTTTAATGGATGCTGAATTGCTAACTCGGGTTTACCTTGCCATGACCGGAGGACAAACCCATTTGTTCAGTGAAAAACAAATATCGCATATTACTCAAACTACTGAACATAAAAAAATAATCAACAAGATTGTAGTATTACCTGTTATCTATGCCACTGATGAAGAATTAATAGCCCACCAATGTCGTTTAAATAATATCAATACACTTTCTGGCCAGTGTAAATGGCCCATTAATGCTGAGAAAAATAATTAATGCGTATCAAGTTTCTACATAAATTTATACAACTAGAGGCATCGGGGGGTATCGCATTAGGATTAGCGACTTTATTCGCCTTAATTTTCGCTAATTCAAACTGGCAAACTTATTATCAAACTTTCTTAAATTTCAGTATAAATATAGGACCTGACATTCATTTTTCTTTTCTGCATTTTATTAATGACGGATTGATGACTATTTTCTTTTTCTTAGTCAGTTTAGAAATTAAACGAGAATTAATTCAGGGTGAGCTCAACACATTCACTAAAGCCTTACTACCTACCTTAGCTGCAATAGGAGGGATGATAGTCCCTGCATTATTTTATTTGGCCATCACTCTTAACTATCCCCAAATTATATCGGGCTGGGCTATTCCTATGGCGACAGATATCGCCTTTTCTTTAGGTGTATTATCACTATTGGGAAAACATATTCCAGTTGCCTTAAAAATTTTTTTAATGGCATTAGCTATTATTGACGATCTGGGTGCAATTATCGTCATTGCTACTTTTTATACTCAACAAATTGGCTGGATTTATTTATTTTTAGCACTGCTGGCTTTTTTAGGATTAATTTTATTAAACTATTATAAAGTTCAACGATTTCTTCCCTATTGCTTGTTAGGTATAGCGTTATGGTGGCTAATACTCAATTCAGGTATTCATGCCACTATTGCCGGTGTATTATTTGGATTTACTATTCCATTAAGCAGTAGCAATCATAACTTTAATTCTTTGCTCCATCGTTTAATACATCAATTACATCCATGGATCGCTTACGGAATTTTACCGCTTTTTGCTTTTGCCAATGCCGGCCTATCGTTTTCAAATATAAGCTTCGCAACTTTTCTTCACCCATTACCCTTGGGGATTATTGTCGGATTATTTTTTGGTAAGCAATTAGGAATTTTCGGAGCAAGTTGGTTAGCAGTAAAAACTCAGCTGGCAAAATTACCCTACCAAGTGAACTGGTGGCATATTTATGGAACCGCTCTGCTTTGTGGAATAGGTTTTACTATGAGTTTATTTATTGCCAGCCTTGCTTTCGAAGAAAATACGTTAACCGCTTTAGTTCGCTTAGGTATTTTTACGGGTTCAATTTTATCTGGTATCGTGGGTTATAGCATTTTATTTTTGCATCGACAAAAAAAACCGTTCTTTTAGAAGCGCATCTAAAACTTAAAATTGCCAAAGACCATCTTTGTTTTCCACAAAAATGGTCTTTATCTTTAACTACTAAAGGTAGGGCTTGAGGCACTTCCCCCATTGTCCAATCCATTAGCTAGATTTACATTCGGAATAGGGGTAGGTACGGCTGAAAACATACCTAACTTCGTCAAAATATAAGTATTTTTTTCTCCTAGCGTGTCAATTTTACCATGCATCTCCAATGTTTCATTTTTTATCTCTTGGATGGCTTGATTAACAGATTCCCTCCTGAAATTTTTATCAATTTCTCTTAACTGATTCAAAGCACTAATAGTCTGTTCAAGACCTGCTTCATGACGATTAACTTTCATATTTAAAGACAACTCAGTGATCTCTTTAATTGCAAAGCCAAGCAATAAAACAGATAGTATAGGTAATGCGATAGTTGTGACAATAAAAAGTGGAGCTAAGCCAAAACCTGCGCCAATCAATGCAACAATGACCCCCAGAACTAAAATAGTATACTTTGTTTTATTTTTTTCTTTTTGATATTTTTCAGAACAAGCCTTCACATTATCTTCTTCGTTTCTTATAAGCTGATTAATTAAATTGTGATTTTCGCTCAGATCTATGTCATCTTCATTTCCATCTATGATCAAGTTTTGATTTCTTAGGTAATCTTTGTTTAGCTCGCAAAGTTCCTCATATAACTGGCGATTTAATAATACTGGCATAATAACCTCAATTAATTTGAATAATTATATATTTTGCTAAAATTTAAATAGCTAGATATATTCCATTGCCTGAATTTTTATTTACTTACTTTAAGCAAGTAAAATTTTAATTTTTTTATGAGAAAATTCCCTCCTTGTCCTAGATAGTCCTACAGATAATATTATATTATTTCCAGATCAATTACTAGTTTAAAAAATATAGAGAAAATATAAATTATTATTTATAATTTATATTTTTACAAATTAAAATTTTAGTTTATTATCACTAATAAAAATTCCCTAGATAGTTACATATTATTAACGTTCTAATTAAATAAACATCACACATAAATAATAAAAAAATGTATAAAAAAAATTCCCAGGACATCTCTAGACAAGATTTTCAACAGCCTAATAAAAACCTAGCTTGTTATTATCAGCATCCTTCACCACAATACCCAGCAAAGGCTACTAAGTTTGATACTTTAGTTTATGTGGCTACCATCTTTAACCAAAAACCAAAAACTAGCTTTAATCATAGTGAAGCAAGTCCATTTCGAACGGTAGCGTTAGATAGAAAATAAATATAAATTTATTTTCTAATGAAAGGCGCGGCTTAATTCGTGGACCGCATCAACAAATAGTTTTACATTTTCAGGAGAAGTAAATTGCGATACACCATGTCCTAGATTAAAAACATGCCCTGACCCAGAACCATAAGATTGAAGGATATTCTTTACTTCATTGTGAATATTCTCAGGCTTGGCAAATAAAACTGCTGGATCCATATTCCCTTGCAAAGCGACTTTGTTGTTAAGTCTTTGTCGAGCTAAGCCGACATCAATAGTCCAATCCAAACCTATCGCGTCGCAACCAGATAGGGCTATTTTTTCTAACCATAAATTTCCACCCTTGGTAAATAAAATGATAGGCACGTTTTGCTTATTCAAATTAGCTATAATTTGGGTCATATAATCTAATGAAAATTGCTGATACGCCCTTGTCGTTAACAATCCACCCCAGGTATCAAAAATCATGATGGCTTGCGCTCCAGCGGCAATTTGCGCATTGAGGTACAAGGCAGTTGCTTTAGTTAAGGTGTTTAACAAATGATGTAATGTGATGGGTTCTTGATATAATAGTGTTTTAACCTGTCTAAACTCTCGACTACTTCCTCCTTCCAGCATGTAACAAGCAAGTGTCCAAGGGCTTCCAGCAAATCCAATTAATGGAACCTTATCTTTTAATTCACTACGAGTCAGTGAAATAGCAGACATCACATAACTTAAATCGGTACCAGGATCAGGAATAGCTAAGGCTTTAATATCGGCTAAGGTTTTTAAAGGTTTAAGGAATTTAGGACCTTCTCCTTCGACAAAATAAAGACCCATACCCATAGCATCTGGAATGGTCAAGATATCTGAAAAGATAATAGCTGCATCTAAATCAAATCGTTGTAGTGGCTGTAAAGTGACTTCACAGGCAAATTCAGGTGTTTTACATAAAGTTAAAAAATTGCCTGCTTTGCTGCGAGTAGCACGATACTCAGGTAAATAACGTCCTGCTTGACGCATAATCCAGACGGGTGTGCGCTCAGTAGGTTGCTGTAAAAGAGCACGGATAAGGCAATGCTGAGAATATTGCACCATTTTTAAACTTTCTTTATTAAAATAATAAATGTATGTAATTGGACTAATAGACGATCGGCACTAAAAATAAATAAATCAATGGCAAATTGATCGGATTGATTTATTTCTAAAGATTTGAGCTGAAATTTTATTTCTTTCCAGTCAGGAAGATTTTCTACTATTTCAACTTCTTGTTCTTTACCTTTACCTTTAACTATTTCTATTTCTATGGCTTTTTGAAACAAAATCTGAATTACTTGATAAATTTTCTGAATTTCGGAATGCTGGTTAAAAACCAATATATTTTGATCTGAAAATTTCATTAATGCATTTCTTATTAACGTAATACAACGTAGAATTTCTCTCTCAGCATCTAAAATATTTTTGAAGTTTATCGCCAAGTTAGATCGGCCAAATGATTCACTCATGACTTCTGTAAATAATTTTTTTTGAACTCCAATATTATTCAATATCTTATTTTCAAAAACTTCATAGGACTTATCGTTGGTATCCTCATTAGTCGGTGTAAATTTCTCTAATTGTTGGGCAAGCTCTTTAAGATTCGATAAAGTATCTATCACTATATAACGTAATTGCGTACGTGAATGCAAAGGCCAAATAAAACGCGATACTAATAATGCAATAATAATACCTAAATTGATCTCTAAAAAACGGCTCATCACTGTATAGAAATTAGGATTCGGTGAAATAACAATAATTATTAACGTCACTGCTCCCAAAGGGCCTGCTTCACTCCAGGTGCTTGGACTATCGGCAATGTAACTAAAAGCTGCTGTGGCTAGACATAGAATTAAAATAGTAAACGCAACATTTGGGTAAACCAGCCATAGTGTCAAGCTTGCAACACTGGCTCCTATTACTGTCCCTAAAAAACGCATATACGATTTTTGCAAAATCGCACCAACACGCGATTGCGCACACATAACCACTAGAATAGTAATAACGACCCACCTTCCCTGAAGTGGTAGCTTAAATAGATAAGAAATCAACAAACCGAATAATAATGCGATAGCTGTTTTTAAACTATGGACGAGTCGATCACCGTCTAATCTACGAAGTTGATATCGCCATTGAATAAATTGCATAGTTTGCTCATTAATTTAATTTAAATAGATTTAAAAACTTTGTAAGTAAGCTAAACAACTTAGTAGTTTAAGATAGTCGGTGTTAAAAATATTAATAGCTCACTACGCCTGCTATTCGAAGTTGTCAAACGAAATAATCGACCTATTATTGGTAAAGTGCCTAAAAAAGGGACCCTTTGTTCTATTTTACTCTGAGAATACTCATAGATTCCACCTAATACAACCGTTTCACCACTTTTGACAATAACTTGTGTTTTAATTCCTCGTGCTTTAATTGTCGGCGCATCAACGGCCATAAAGCTACTGGGTTGGTCTTGATTTACTTTTAAGTCCAATACCATGCGCTCATCTGGCATAATTCTAGGCGTTACCTTCAATGATAGCACTGCTTTTTTAAATATAACGTTGGTCCCACCTCTCGAGGCTTTTTCTTGATAAGGTATTTCAGTGCCTGCTTCAATGAATGCAGTCTGTTGATCAGCAGTAATCAAATGTGGTGTAGAAATAACTTGAGCTGCCCCTTCATTTTCTAATGAAGATAATTCTAGATCTAGAAAGGAATTTTGACCTAAGCGCAATAAACGCAAGCCCAGTGATGCAATACCACTAATAGAGGTAATACCTATAATAGGCAAATCCATGGTTAAGTGTTGTAAAAGTCCAGTATTAGAATTACTACCTTTAATTTTCAAATGTGATTTTAAAAGCTTATTGGCGGATTGTGTTTGCGTTGAGCCAAATTGTGCGCCTAATTCTTTTTCTTTATTTTGATCAATACTGACTATTCGTGCCTCTATTAGAACTTGTCCGATCGGTTTATCTAATTCTTTAATAAATACTGCAATTTTTTTGAGTTGCTCAGCAGTATCTCTAATCCATAAGCTATTAGTCAGATTATCTGCGCTAACACTACCATGCGATGATAAAGGTGTATTGGTTTTATCTTTTAGCAATTTATTGATATCAGATACTTTTCTGTAATGAATTTGTATGACTTTAAAAATTAATGGTGATAAATCATTTTTTTTCTGCTGAATATCAAAGTTGATTCGATCTTGTTTTAATAGTTGTTCGGATGTAGTAATAAACCAACCATTAGTAATAGCACGTTTAGCAAGACCTTGAGTTTGCAAAATAATGTCTAAGGTTTGTTGCCAATTAAGATGATGCAAAGAAATACTAAATTTCCCTTGAATTTTATTATCAATAATTAGATTATTCCCATGCAGTTCAGATAAATATTGTAAAGCTGAACGAATATTCATATTATGAAAATTTAAAGAAATATTGTTTTCTTCAATTTTTTTATATTCATTAGCAAATGAGTTATGGCTGAATGCTAATGCTAATGCTAAAAAATACACTATTAGTTTCTTATTGCACAAAATTTTCAACATAAGAAAACTTCCTATTTTTCATTGATAATTTAATTATTTTTTGAAAGTTTTCATTTAAAATAAACATCTTTTGAGTGTAAATACCTATAATTAAACCTCGTTCCAAACCCAACTGATCGCCTAACTGAAGCTTAAAAATTTGTTTATTTGGCAACGAAACAAATCCGAAATTTTTCATTTTATTATCTGACCAATAACCTATCATATTTATTTCATTTAAAGGAAATTTTATTAGAATTCCTTTCTCCTGTTCTGCTTCAATATTTAATTTAATTATTTTTGAAAGTGCTAAAATTAAATTTTTAGCACTAAAGTTTAACGTATAAATCTTGAACGAAAAAACTATGTTTTGTTTTTTAGTGCTTGATAAATGATTTAAAATATCCCATTTGAAATTTTCTATACATATGAATTTCTCTAATCGACTCATGGCATATAGAAAATTAATAATATTATTTTTAGTACTTGAGAAATTACTTTTTATTTTTAAGGAACTCAAGAAATTTTTGTTTTCAATTGATATAATATTTATTTTATTAATACTAAAAAATGGATCAGTTAATTGACCGCTTAGAATAGAAGGAATAATTTTATCTATTCGTTCATGTATATGCATATCAAACTTGTTTTTTAAATTTTCAATTTTAGTCCGATAGCTATAATAACTAGATGATATTTTTGTTTTTTTATTTAATTCCTTTTCTGATTCTAGTAAATTTAAATAGCTATTTTTTTTTATTTCAAACTTAGACCGCAAGCAAAAAAAATAACCTAAACTAAAAATAAGAAAAATGGTCGTCACGATTACAATAACTTTTAAGTATACTGGCCATAAGTAAATTTTTTTAAAATTATGTTTACACATTGTTCAATAATAAAAATATAAATATTTATAAAACTTATTGTTTTAAAAAATAATTTTAACTATAAAATCCAATGTCAAATCCTTTGATTTATTAAAAATCAATGATTTTAATTTAGAATTATATTTTATTCGTAAAGCTTTAATAATTTTTAAATATTCCTTTTCTGAATCCGCATGCATAACTAAAATAAAGTACGGAGGATAAAATTCAATCAGCCGAATAAAGATATCTGGACTTAATAAATATTTAAGATGAGTCATCAAGTCTAAAATTTTTTTAAGTTGCTGATGATTTAACTGAGTAATTTTGATAATTTTTGTCAATGTTTGTTCTTCATATTGTAATTTTTTTATTTCTTGCACTATGGGAGATATGGCTTTAATCTGAAATAAAATACGGTTATAGCCTAACTGATAGTGTTTTATTTGCTTACTAAGTATAATTTTTGTGGTGAATAATAAAATAAAACATAAGAATGAAACGCAAAACCAAACAATAAAAAATTGTCTCACTTTTAATTTATTTTTATGCTCGCGCCATGGTAATAAATTGATTTTTTTCATTATTTCCCTGCAATTTATCATGATTTTGATTTTTAAAAATCTGAGTGGTTCCTTAATGCTAAACCATAACTTAAAAGTAAATTTAAAAATTTCTTATTTTTATGTTTTAAAGTTTTTATCTTTAAATCTAAAAACCCATCTAACTTATACATCAAATAACTTAATAACAAATTATTAGAACCAACAATAAAAAGTTGCTTTAAAAATAAATAAGGATGAGCTAAAGAATATATTTTTATGCCGCGTTTTATTTGCAATAAAATAGATTCTTGCTCATGAACATTGAATAGATTTTCACTATACACAACTGTTTGAGAACTATTGAAAAACAATAATGCTAACTGACTCGTTCCTATATCTAATAGGATGGTATTTTCATTCATCTTGTCAGGATAAAAAAAACAATATCCCCTTTCTAAAGCAAATGAACTCACTTCTACAGCAATAGGAACTAAATTTGCTTGCTGAATAATCTCTAAACGAAAATCTAAATGCTCTTTACGACAAGCTACTATTAAAACTTTGCATTTTTCTTGAGTTACAAGCGATGGTTCAAAAATTTGATAATCAAAATAAAGTTTATATAAAGGATAAGAGATGGACTGTTCTATTAATAATTTAATTGTTTCTTCAGTCTGCTGACTATCTGTGCTATCTATCTTAGCCCATTTACACCATACAAGAATATCAGGAATATTTACTATACAGTTCCTTATATGGTCGTACTCTAACAATGTTCGCTTCAAGACAGCGGCAATTTGAGTGGCCTCTTTAACATGAGTAGTTTCTGAGGTAGAAATTGCTTGAATAGCACAGTGTTTAAGCTCATGATTGCAATCTAAACTAACCCATTTAATCATGCTGCTACCTATATCCAAGCCTATCGTAGCATCAATTTTGTGAGTATTTTTAAATCTATCCTTGAAAAAATACATATTTTCTTTTTACTTTTTTTATATCTATCAAAACTTATTCTTCTTTTATTATGCATCCAAATGATAGATTGTCAATTAATTAATACATAGATGTGCGCTGTTATTTTTAAAATACAATTTTGCAAAACCTATCTTGCTTTCTTTTAATCGAAATAAAGTGTACAAAGACCTTATTACGCACTATTTTTATTAAAACTCTTGTTTAACAGGAATGTCACTTAAGATATGATAAAGCCAAGCTAATCAACTGCTTTCATTATGAAACAATCGAATCATTTTTTTCGTAATTTTTTTTTGATGCTATTAAGCCTTTTTATTACTCTTTTGGTAGTAGGAAGTTTGCTATATATTTATCTTGATAAACAATTACCAGATGTTGAAGAATTAAAATCCGTACAGCTCCCCATCCCCATGCGAATTTACACAAGTGATGGGCAGCCTATCGCTGAATTTGGAGAATTACATCGAAATCTTGTTAGATTGAATGAAGTCCCCAATCTAATGGTTAAAGCCTTTTTAGCCACCGAAGATCAACGTTTTTTAGAGCATCATGGTGTTGATTTTTATGGTTTATTACGTGCCACGGGTGAAGTGTTGCTTACAGGAAGTAAAGTACAAGGAGGCAGCACTATTACAATGCAAGTTGCGCGTAATTTTTACTTATCTCGAGAGAAAACTTTTTTAAGAAAATTTACTGAAATTTTACTTTCTCTAAAAATCGAACGCGAATTTACTAAAGAACAAATTTTAGAACTTTATCTGAATAAAATTTTTCTTGGAAATCGTGCTTATGGTATCGCTGCTGCTGCACAAGTTTATTTTAATAAAACACTCAATCAACTCACTTTACCAGAAATGGCAACGATTGCTGGTTTACCCAAAGCTCCTTCTGCCATTAACCCACTAGTCAATCCAATTGCTGCAAAGCAACGTCGCGATCATGTCTTATTGCGTATGTATGAATTGGGTTATATCTCTAAAGCTGTTTACGAAGCGGCTATAGCTACACCTATGTTGACGCACGCACAAACAAATGCTGGGGGCATGATTAAAGCGCCTTATGTTGCCGAAATGGTGCGTGACATGATGTACAAAAGTTTTGGTGAAGATATTTATTTAAAGGGTTATAATGTTTACACCACGATCAATTCGGCCCAACAAATTGCAGCTGATAAAGCTTTACGCACTAGCTTATTAGCTTATGACAAACGACACGATTATAGGGAACCAGAAAAAAATATTGCCCCATTGGATGCAAATAAAGTAACTCATACCTTAAACGCATTACATCGAGTTGCCTCCATCAATGGTCTACAAGCTGCTATTGTTATTTCTGTCACTGATCAAGCTATCACTGCTCTTTTAGTTGATAATCAAATGATTTTTATTCCTTGGCAAGGTGTAGCATGGGCAGTACCTCAACTCGATGTGACTAACCTAAATCCACCTCCAGAGGTTTTGAAGAATAAAGTTCACGTCGGTGATGTTATTCGTGTCCAGCTAGCTGCCAATAATACTTGGGAATTATCACAAATTCCTAAGGTACAAGGAGCACTCGTCGCATTAAATCCACAAACAGGCGCTATTACCGCATTAGTCGGCGGCTTTGATTATAATTTAAGTAAATTCAATCGTGTCGTTCAAGCTGAGCGACAACCGGGATCCGGATTTAAACCTTTTATTTATGCAGCTGCCTTGGCTAAGGGCTATACTCTAGCAAATGTTTTTAATGATGCCCCGTTAGTATTTGATATACCTGGTCGGGATGAACCTTGGCGCCCACAAAATGACAATCATATTTTCAGCGGCCCGGAACGTTTACGCGTTGCTTTAGCTAAGTCTATTAATCTGATATCCGTTCGCCTATTACAAGCTATCAATGTCCCCTATGCATTAACTTATGTAAAACGTTTTGGTTTTAATCCAAAAAAATTACCACGCAATCTCTCTCTTGCACTCGGAACCGGTGAAGTCACTCCACTCGAATTAGCACGAGCTTACGCAGTATTTGCCAATGGCGGCTTTCGAATAACCCCTTATTTAATTGATCATATTGCTAATGAGCAAAGTCAAATCGTCTATAAGGCAGAACCAAAAATAGCGTGTGAAGCTTGTCTGCGCGGAGAGATTGAGCCTCCATTAACGGATGATAGAGACAGTCCTTACGCCCCTCAAGTCATTCCTGCTGATATCGCTTATCTCATGACATCTGCTTTGAAAGATGTCATTCGTTATGGAACAGGTTCGCAAGCTCGAGTGTTAAATCGAACTGATCTAGCTGGGAAAACCGGTACCACCAGTGATTATGTAGATACTTGGTTTACAGGTTTTAATAGCAACTTGGTGGCAACAGTCTGGATAGGATTTGATCAACCAAGTTCTGTACAAGAATATGGCGCGAAAGCGGCTTTACCTATGTGGATCGATTTCATGCGCGTGGCATTAAAAGGTCAAGCTGAAAAAACAATGCCTCAACCCCCTGATATCGTGACTGCAAGCATTGATCCCGTTACTGGGAATTTATTACCTGATGGAACACCGGGCTCTATCTTAGAATATTTTCGTAAAGATGATTTAACAAGAATATCGACACAAGAAGAGTCGACTCCATTCAATGCAATTGATAATCCTAGTGAAGTTCCTACAGATACTACTGAACCTCAAATGCAAATAGAATCTCCTACCGCAGAAAAAACGGATAATGATGCAACAAGCAATGAACCGGTTTTTTAAGTTTATAAACCGACCGCTCTTTCTAAGCTACGTTTTGTTTGCGGCCCTTCTAATACATGTTTCAGCCGACCATCAGGCCCAATGACGAATGTGGTGGGCAAACCCGATATGCCTCGTATTCCAAAATTAGCTTTCGGATCATTCACTAAAGTAGGAAATATAACGCCACTTTGTTGTATATGTTGTTGCAAGTTACCTGGATCATCATAATTAAACCCAAACATCGCAATTTGATCAGCATGCGCTCGATAAAACCCATTTAATTCAGGTATTTCACCCATACAATACTCACACCACGTTGCCCAATAACTTATGACCACCCATCTCCCTTTATAATCAGAAAGGTTAAGATCTCTTAATGTACTGGCTGCCCAGATTAGACTAGATACACTTAATAAAAAACTGGCTAATAGTACTAGTTTAAAAATTTTACGCATACTATTCCTCGCAGTAGAACAATTTTGTGACTTAACACTTAATTAATTTTATTGGGTTTTAAATTAGTGTGTTCAATTCCATTAAACTTCAATTTTTGAAATAACTCAAGCCGATTGGCATGCCGGTTCAAAATTCACACAAACAGAAAAAACTTACAATTAACTCTGTATTTTCTAAGAAATTTAAAAATTTAAATGCTTATAATTCTTTCATTTTGGTATTGAGCTTGCTACCATGCGCTTCGCTTAGGGGTGCCTAATATAATTAGGCTGAGAAATACCCTTCTAACCTGATCGGGATTGTGCCCGCGTAGGAAAAGTGTATGTTAAAATCACCGAGCGTATCGGTGCGAAATGTTAGTTTGCACTACCAAGATAAAATTCTATTTAACCAACTTAACTTCCATTTAGCTGCAGGTCAGACGACGTGTTTACTAGGCGCTAGCGGAATTGGCAAAAGTCGTTTTCTACAACTGATCGCTGGACTAAATACTGCATCAGGGCATATCACCACCTGTGATCAAAAAGGCTTGGCCGGTCGATTAGCTTACATGCCTCAAACCCATGCTTTATTACCTTGGCTAAATATTTTAAATAATGTTGTCTTAGGCTATCGCCTACGACGTAACAGTAAGCCCTATGTCCAGGCTCGTGAATTATTAAATCAGCTAGGTTTAAGTGATACTTTAAATAAATATCCCACACAATTGTCTGGAGGTATGCAACAACGCGTCGCTCTAGCCCGAGTATTGTCAGAAAATCGGCCGATCGTACTAATGGATGAACCTTTTTCTGCTTTAGATACCATTACTCGTTATCAACTACAAGAACTCACCGCACATGCATTAAAGGATCGCACGGTACTAGTAGTCACACATGACCCTTTAGAAGCTTTGCGCTTAGGGCATCATATTGCGATTATGTCCGGCACACCTGCAACAATAAATTATATGCATTGCAAACTCGCTGATTCACCGCCACGATCGCTTAAAAATCCTGAATTATTACAATGGCAAGCCAAGCTCTTGTATCATCTGCAGGAGCTTAAGTAATGGTTCCCTTTGTTTTTTTACGGAATCAATTCATCCATGGAATTGCTCAACTCTACACTTTTCTCTCATCCTCATGGATTGCAAAACTCCGTGCGAACAAACAGTTATTTTTTAAAATAGTTCCATTATTCTTTTATAAAACTTGCATCCCCATTTGGTTTATTATCATCTGGGAATGTTTGATTCGCATGCTACAGTTACCTAATTATATACTACCTACCCCATTTGAAGTTTTACAGAGTCTTATCAATCATGCGACGTTAATTGCATCACAGACCTTACCGACACTACTTGAAATTCTTTTGGGTTTATCGTTAGCAATTATTTTCGGTGTCGCTATTGCAATTAGTATGTGTTTATTCCGCAAGCTGCATGCCTTCTTACACCCTTTATTATTGGCTAGCCAAGCCTTGCCAGTATTTGCAATCGCTCCCTTACTGGTACTTTGGTTTGGTTATGGCGTAATAGCCAAGATCATTACCACTACTTTTATGTTATTTTTCCCTATTACCAATAATTTTTTCGATGGATTAAAGCAAACGCCGGAAAATTATTTAAACATTGCTAAAATTATGAATGCGAATCGCTGGCAAATTTTATGTCAAATCCGTATTCCGGCCGCATTACCGAGTCTTGCTTCTGGTATTCGGCTTGCAACGGCTATGGCGCCCCTAGGCGCCATTATCGGAGAATGGGTTGGCTCGAATCAGGGTTTAGGTTTTTTATTGCTGAATGCTAACGCCGAGATGCAAATTGATTTAATGTTTGCTGTATTGGCTGTTATATTTTTTCTAGGAATTTTATTTTATTTCCTTGTTGATGCCTTAATCAAGCTGGCTTTACCATGGACTTTATTACCTTCATGCTAAAAAGATAAATAATCAAATAAGAAATTTTTTATTTATGCAAATCCAAAAAAAAATTATTTTTCTAGTCAGTTTTCTGTTATTTGCTAACCACATTACAGCTAAACCATTAACTTTGATCCTGGATTGGTTAGTTAACCCCGATCATGCGGCCATTTTTATTGCGCAAGAACAAGGATTTTTTGCGCAGGAAGGATTAAAGGTTAATATTATCGCCCTTAGTAATCCCGACGATGGCCCGAAACTGGTAGCAGGAGGTCACGCTGATTTAGCCGTTAGTTATCAACCGCAATTAGTGATACAAGCTGCAAAAGGATTACCTCTAATACGCATAGCCAGTTTAATAGACCAACCTTTAAACTGTTTAGTTGTAAAAAAAAATGGGCCTATCCAACAGCTTTCCGATCTAAAAGGCAAACGCATCGCTTATACGTCACATGTTGAAGGAACGTTAATGCTCAATGGTTTATTAGAAAAAGCACATTTAACGATGCATGATGTACAAACCATTAATGTACAATACAATTTAACGCAAGCTTTACTCAGCAATCGCGTCGACGCTATTATTAATGTGATGCGCAACGTCGAACCTTTACAAATGCAATTTGCTCATCAAGCAGTAAAAATTTTTCCAGTCGAGTTAGCCGGTATCCCAACGTATGATGAATTAATTATCATTGCCAATAAAAACAAATTAACTGATCCGCGTCTGATTCAATTTTTGGCAGCTCTCAACAAAGCGAGCCAGTACTTACTTAATAACCCAGAAAAAAGCTGGCAAGTATTCACTAGAAATCATCCTGCCTTAAACAACGCGTTAAATCATCAGATTTGGCAAACTACTTTACCTTATATTGCCCGCCAGCCACTTAGTTTTAATAAAAAAGCTTATACAAAATTTATGTTGTTCTTATACCAGAAACACATCATCTCGCAATCTATAACCACAGATAAATATGCTACGGAATTGACCGATATAAACAAAAATATCTGAAACTATTGTCGCGGGAAAATAATCATGCAAGGAGATAAGAATTTCGTTACAATCGCCCTCTATGTCTAATCCTAATCACCCTTTATTAGAATCTTTAAATGAAGCGCAACAACAAGTCGTTGCTGCGCCGCAGACACATTTATTGGTATTAGCCGGAGCAGGTAGTGGCAAAACACGCGTGTTAGTCCATCGTATTGCATGGTTAATCAATATGGAGAATGTATCTCCGCATAATATTCTTGCTGTTACTTTTACTAATAAAGCTGCGGGAGAAATGCGTCAACGCTTAGAAAACTTACTCGATATCCCTATGCGGTCGATGTGGGTAGGTACATTTCATGGACTGGCTCATCGCTTATTACGCCAACATTGGGAGGCAGCTGGCTTACCACAAGCATTTCAAATATTAGATAGTGATGATCAATATCGCGTGATTAAACGGATTTTAGTGAGTCTGAATCTTGATGAAGCACAATGGGCGCCAAAAAAAGTGCAATGGTTTATAAATCAACAAAAAGATGAAGGGATTAGACCTCATCAAGTTGCTAACGCGAATGATCCGTATACCAAAACCTTAGTTCGTATCTATCAATCCTATGAAGAAATTTGCACTCGGAATGGTGTTATTGATTTTGCAGAGTTAATTTTACGTAGCTATGAACTTTTTAATAAAAACCCAGATATTTTACACCATTATCAAGAACGTTTTCGGCATATTTTGGTTGATGAATTTCAAGATACCAACACTATACAATACGCGTGGTTAAAATTATTAAGTAGTGGAAAAAACTATTTAATGATAGTCGGCGATGATGACCAATCGATTTATGGCTGGCGCGGGGCTCGTGTAAAAAATATTCAAGATTTTACGCGCGACTTCCCAGATAATCAGATGATACGACTCGAGCAAAATTATCGTTCAACAGGAGTTATTTTAGCCGCTTCAAATGCCTTAATAACGCATAATGATAGTCGTTTAGGTAAAAAACTTTGGAGCAGTGGTGGCCAAGGTGAATTGATTTCACTGTATGGTGCCTTTAATGACTTGGATGAAGCACGATTTATCGTCAATCAAATAAAACAAGGTTTAAAGAAAGAAGTACAAGCGAGTGAAATTGCTATTTTGTATCGATCAAATGCCCAATCACGTGTACTTGAAGAAGCCTTAATATCATCGCAAATTCCTTATCGTATCTATGGTGGATTACGCTTCTTTGAACGCGCTGAGATCAAAGACGCCTTAGCGTATTTACGTTTAATTGCTAATCGCAATGATGATCCAGCTTTCGAGCGCATCGTCAACACTCCTACACGTGGTATTGGTGACCAAACTTTGCAAATGTTACGCATGGAAGCTCGGTCACAGGGTATTTCTTTATGGCAAGCTGCTGAACATTTATTAACTAACCAAACCTTATCCGCACGAGCAGCTAATGCATTAACTCTTTTTATCCAATTGATCAACAAAATGGAGGAAGATACTAAGGCGTTAACGTTAGCAAAACAAACAGAACAAGTTCTATATAGCAGTGGTTTGTTTAGTCATTATAAAAAAGAAAAAGGCGAACGTGGCCAAGCACGTATTGAAAATCTTGAAGAATTAATCAATGCTACCAGACAATTTGTGCCTGAAGACAATAGTATTTCTATTTTATCTGCCTTTCTTGCCCATGTAGCATTAGAAGCAGGTGAGCATCAAGGCGATATCATACAAGAATGTGTGCAGTTAATGACCTTACATTCTGCTAAAGGTTTAGAGTTTCCCTGGGTATTTTTATGTGGAATGGAAGAAGGATTATTCCCACATCATATGTCTCATGAAGAACCTGGTCGCTTAGAAGAAGAACGTCGACTCTGTTATGTGGGGATAACGCGTGCAATGCGTAAGTTATTTCTGAGCTACGCTGAAGTCAGACGTTTACATGGTACCGAAAGTCATCATCGACCCTCGCGATTTATTTCAGAAATTCCGAAAGAATTATTAGAAGAAATTCGTTTACGCACCTCTGTTATTAGACCTACGTCAACATTAAAGCCTGCAAAAAATTCCGCTCGTGATTCGATGGTAGGTGATACTGGATTACGCATTGGACAGACTGTCACGCATCCAGCTTTTGGTGAAGGAACATTGATCGATGCCGAAGGACGTGGTGAACACATGCGCCTACAAGTTAAATTTAATAAAGCCGGTACAAAATGGTTGGTAGCAAGTTACGCAAAGTTAACAGCAAAATAAATAATTTTATCGTCGGCGTAAAAGTACATAGAGTGCCCCTGCCCCGCCATCTCGCGCTTGAGCAGAAGAAAAAGCTAACACCCAAGGGATTTGCATTAACCAACAATTGACATAGTTTTTTAATTTGGCTCCCGATTGATTGAACTTTCCTTTCCCATGAATAATGCGCACACAGTTATAACTGCGTTCACGACTCTGTAACAAAAAATTGAATACCACCTTTCGTGCTTGCTCTACCGTCATTTGATGTAAATCAAGATAATCAGATTGTCGTATATCTCCACGCACAAATTGTTTAATCCGTTTATTTTGCAATCCTGGTCGACTAAAAAATAATCGATCTTCTGATCCTACCGTTAATTCAGTCGGGTCAAAAAGAGCCATAGCGATTTGCTGTTTATCATCTTTTAGATTAATTAATTTTGTTTTTTCAACAACAGAAATAATTTTTTTTGATTTAGTTTTTGCATGGAACGACCGAGTACGTTTTACGCCTGACATCGCTTCTTTAAAAAATGCCAGATCCTCTTTATCAGGTGGAGGTGATTTATTCATAAGCGAGTACCGGTTAAGCAAAATTTTCTTAAGCATTGCGTAAAAGTATTAGAATAAACTATTATTAACACAGTCGTTTAAAATTTGACTGGAAAGATCGTGTCTTTTTCATTGATGAATCGATTATGTTTAACCACAAGCTTCTTATTGATAAGCTTAGGTCTTACCGCTTGTGCTAGCAATTCTAGTCGTGTGCCTAATCCAGTATTATCGACCGATCAAAATTCCGTTATATCGGCCCCAGCAGTTCCTAGCAATAATACGATACAACCGATAGCCTTGCTCCTGCCACTACAAGGTCCTTTAGCTAATATTGGCCAGTCAGTCAAACAAGGTTTTTTAGCTGCTGCTGAGGAAACTGGATCATCGCCGCATATTATCCTCATAGACACCAGCGTTACCTCTTCTATACAAGCAGCCTATACCGACGCCATAGCCAAAAATGCGCAAATAATTGTCGGCCCATTACTCAAACCCGAGGTACAAAGCATTGCCAGTCTACAAACCAGCGTGCCCATTTTAGCGCTGAACTATTTAAATTCTGATATTAGTACACCTCCTGAGTTATACCAATTTGGGTTATCACCGATAGATGAAGCGCAACAAGCAACACGACTTGCTTGGCAAAGTGGTAAACGTTCTGCCCTCATCATGACTGCCAATGGTAATTGGGGAGAGCAGATTGGAGAAGCATTCGCTCAACAATGGCAAGCTTTAGGAGGAACCATTGTTGGTCAACTTGCGTTATCAGAAAATCCTGCTGATATAACCAAACAAATCAGCCATTTTCTCCACTTTAAACCTCCGCATGATAGACGCACCGATTTTGATGTGATTTTTTTAGCGAGTAGTCCGCAAATTGGTCGCCAAGTCAAACCTTTACTAAAGTTCTTTTATGCTGGTGATATACCAGTTTATGCAACTGCATCGATTTATAGTGGTATCCATGCCCAGCGTTTTGACAAAGATCTAAATCAAATTATTTTCTGCGCAGCTCCCTGGTCATTAGCTAACAACACAATCGAGCCTAATCTCTACCAACAACTAAAATCAGCTTTCCCTGAGCGTTTTAATCGAAACAGTAAATATTATGCGTTAGGCATTGATGCATTTCATATTATTCAGCAATTAGGACGCCTAAAGCTATCCTCACAACAAACACTGCAAGGTACCACAGGAATACTTTCACTAACTAGTCAACATCGCATCGTTCGCCAATTACCTTGCGCACAATTTCGTAATGGAAATTTAGTCTCTATCGATTAATGGCACTACCTATCAATACAAAAAAATTAGGAACACAAATCGAAGCTCTAGTTTGTAATTATTTACAGAAACAAAAACTTAAACTAATCGCTCGTAATTACACGTGTCGCTTGGGAGAAATTGATTTGATTATGCAAGATAAATCCACATTGATTTTTATAGAAGTTCGTTATCGACAACATTGCAACTTTGGGAGTAGTTTAGAGTCAGTCAATTTAATTAAACAAAATAAAATCATCAAAACAGCAGAATATTACTTATTATCCCAACAGTTATCTGAAAAAATTGCTTGTCGTTTTGACGTCGTGGGTGTTATGCCAGCTACGCAAAAATTAAGCAGTATTTCCAAACTGGACTCGGCTCAAGTAGAATGGGTCAAAAACGCATTCTCTAGGTAAGCTTATGAATCTATTAACACGTATCAAGACCCATTTTTCTGAAAGTATACGCACCAAATCAGATGCTGCTGAAACACTACCTGAAATTATTTTGGCATCCAGTCAATTGTTTGTTGAATGTCTTCTGAATAATAATAAAATTCTGGTTTGTGGCAACGGCGGATCTGCCGCTGATTCGCAACATTTTGCCTCAGAAATGATTAACCGTTTTGAAACCGAACGTCCGAGTTTACCGGCAATTGCCTTGACCACGGATACTTCAACTATCACTTCTATTGCGAATGATTATAGCTATAGTGAAATTTTTGCTAAACAGATTAGGGCCTTAGGTCAAGCAGGCGATATTTTATTTCTTATTTCAACCAGTGGTAACTCAGAAAATATTTTAAAAGCCTGTGAAGCGGCTCAAAGTAGAGATCTAAAAATTATTGCTCTCACCGGTAAAGAGGGGGGGACTTTAGCGGGTATGTTGAACTCCACTGATATTGAAATCCGCGTTCACGGCTCATCGACCGCACGCATACAAGAAACTCATCTATTAATCATTCATTGCTTATGCGATCTAATCGATAAACAATTGTTTTGTTAACTACTCTTTATAGTTAAAAAACAATTCCGACATTAACAACATCTCTGTATGAACCAATACCTACATTTTGCTTAGGGGGTATTTGCCCGTAGACTACTAAAGTTTGTCTTAAACCGTCTCCTACATTAAATTTTGCATCAACTCCAATAACATTGCCCCAATTGATAGTATGCGTTAGGTTTTGCGTTAAAAGATATTTAATAGATGAATGATCGGGTCCCGACATCCTACGTAATCTTGTCGTCCCCTGATAATTTGCGCCTTGATCCAATGTTACATAATAAGGTGTATTTAATGTACACAGCACTTTAAGCCTAGTAGTTGAATCGGTTGGTTGGCAGGAATTCGGATTGTATAAACCAAAAATTAAAGGTGTCGCACTAATCGTACAATCACCTACTACGTCAACAGCTACCAACATTGATGTGGTATCAATAACTGCAAAAGCTGGATTTATACTTAAAAAACTAATAAAAATAAGAAAAAAAAACTTAATTTTAAAAAAATAACCCACACACCCCCCCTTATTCCCAAACAGATAAGGCCATTGCTAGAAAATTAATTTGTTTTTCAACTGGATTTTAGATTTAAGCAAATTTTGAATTAAATAACAGAAGATTTTTGCTCAAAAATAGAAAAAACCATAATCCAGACGCTAGCTTCTTATATAAGCCTAATAGAGGAATGCATTATTATCCAGTCACTAACGGATTAATAAGTGACCGTTACCAAAACGGTATCAGTATAAGTACCTACTCCAACTGCTTGTAAAGCAGGAATTTGACCAAAAACCGTGTAATTTCTAAGCTCTGATAGCCCTATTGCTGTGTAAGAATCACTGACTGTCACGGTGCCTCCGGTTGCATCACCCCAAATAGATGCAAATCCAGCTGTTGTGTATAAATTGTAATTTAGATGTACGCCTGCCAGATTCATAAAACGTGGAGTATAAGTAGAACTATTCCCTTTGGCCATACTTATTACATAAGAAGCCGTAAATAAGACTAATGCTGAACAGGTCACAGCTACATTACCATTTGCTGTATCTGCTGTTGGAATAACTGGGTTATAAGTACCAAAAGCAACGGCTGTGGTTGCAACAGTACAAGAACAACCAAGTCCGCTACATGCTGCATAAAGAGGATAACTATAAAAATTATAAACGAATAAAATAATAATCTTTAAAAATGGAAGTTTAATTTTTTTTAGTAACATTGCACATCTCCCAATTCGATAATTGGATCATTCGTATTGGGCAATCTAGTCGAAAAATAATAAACGTGATTTTCCCAATTGACTGAACCTTCTAAAAGACGATCTTTAATATCTGAGATATAGACCTCACCGTCATATCCAACAGGATAACTTTTACAAGAATTATCATTATCTAAAATAAGTTCTGCTCCCACAGGAACAAAATTACCGCTAGGTGTTCTTAAATGTAAATCCACGCCTTGCATGCGTTTAACAGGAAATTCTGCTAATACACCACTAGCAAAATAAGGGGTTACTGTCTGACGGGTGATATCAAGTTGAGTATCTAATGGTAAAGTTGTCGGTTCTATTTCAAGTGTATTTTCTTGATAGGGTAATAATTCAGTCACTAATAAATTGCCATTTCTATCTGTTTTACCCATTAGTTGATTTTCATAAAAGACATCCACACCTGGAAAATCCGGAACCTTCACTAAAGCAAAGCTTTGAGTGAGTTTACGTGCTAAAAAGCCATTACCTGAAAAATAAATAGCACTACCACTGGCATCTACTTCATAATTTGCTTGCCCGCGACCTTGTCCTACGCGCGCTGTATAAGCTCCTATTTCATTTTGCATGGTCACATCAGCACCTGCATAACGGCTACTATTATTGCTAGCAAACACGTTATAACCATATCCTTTACCCAAAGGAACTGGTTTAGTAAGCTGAAGTAGGTCTTGCAATTGATGATTTTGCCAAGTGGTAGAATTATTAACGAAATGATTGGCATCGGGCGCGAATACTAAATTAAGAAAAGCTTGGTTAGTTTGCGAATTTCGCAAATCACCCACAAAACCCAAGCTTAATGAAATATTTTTAAATAAATTATGACTATAGGTTGCCGTTAATAATCGTGCCGTCGGTGTGTTGGATATACCATTTGCAGTATTAAAATTTCGGCTATTCACCATGGTAAAACTGGTACTTAGCGATCCATAATTCTCTAAACTATATCCTAAAAATAATTGATTCACGACACTAGGTGGTGAGGTATTCGGTTGTGTTCCAAGTTGGATATAATTTAAGGTTGTTAAGCTCGTATTAAAACCATAACTCAGTTTTGCACCTTGACGAATAAAACCTAAGCCTAATAAACCACCACCGCCTGAATTATTATGCCCGCCTGCCATTGCTAAAGTGGCTACCCCATAATTATTCAATAAATAATTAGCCGAGAAGCCTAAGGTCTGCTGATCAAATAGTACTTCAGCATGTCCACCTAAGGTCAAATTGTTAGTAACTCCTCGTTGATAAGTAGCTACCGCTAAAAAACGTCCGTAATCATTGCTATTAACACCATAATTATCACGCATAAATCCCGCTTCATACGAGAAGTCCACTAAATTAGGTTTAAGCAATTGTGGACTGGCATAATAAGAAAAACTCACGACTTTGCTACGTCCAAGCAAATCTTGGGTTACCACATTCACTGTACCTGCTCCAGATATAACCGGAATATTATTGAATATATAAGGGCCGTTATTAATTATTTGCTGTTGATTTAAAACACTATTAACAAAAACATCTACTTTGCTTGGAATAGCTGCTTCCCCCTGGTAGCCAGGTAGTGGGAAAGTCACTAAATTAGGTTGTGTATTAAAATTTGTGGCATATTGAATACCAGCAAAGCGTGATGCACCACTCCAATAAGCAGAACCCGTAATCGCATCACCAAAACGCCAACGGGCAATTTTTTCTGGTTGATCCAAAGTCCATGTGGTATTTAAACGGATTAATTTACTCGACTGATTGGTCAATAAAGTAATGTTATTCGCATATTTGTTGTAAGCGAGCACATCTGCAGTTCCCACACCTAATCGATTAAATAAGCCTAAACCCATTAATGCCGAAAGATTCGTTTGGTTGATTCCTGGGCTATTATTTCTTAAGGCAACCGCATCATAATTTAGATATGTGCCTGGTTCTTCAGGGCGCAAAGCTCCAACACGCTTACTCAATGGGTCAAAGGTTTGAATTGGAAATAATTGCGCTGGTGCTTGAATGGTTAACAGCATGGCATATTGGTCTAGCTGATAAGTAACATCTGGATACCAATCAAGCTCATATAGATTTTGTCCACGGTATTTTAAAGGCCTATGAGCACTCAATTGCATATGCCACTGATAATAATCGCTTTCTTCAATCCAGACATGACCCAATGAATCTTTATAACATTGAGTAATTCCTGGCAGCAAAATATCATTTAGTTTTATTTCGAGTAATAAAGGAATCAACCTATGCTGCGCTAATGTTGCTAAGGCTGGTTTAATTAAAGACCCATTTTTAATAGGTTTTGCATTAACAACTAAATTGTTTATTAAGCAAATAACTATTAAGCAAATGACAAATGAATATTTAAAATATTTGTAAAGCTGACTTTTTGTTTTGTCCATTGATATTCGTTTTTATTTCCATACGCTTAAAGTTGGAGTCTAGATTTACTTTCCAAATATGTGATTGGTGGGGGAAAATATTAACAAACGTAGCATGCTTTTTCATATTTACATCTTGTCGATCCATTGGTAATAACTTCCATTGACTAATAAATAAAGAGATATTCCCATCATTGTATAATTTTAGTTCAATATGATTTTCATCAAGTCGCTTAGCCGACCAAATAAATTGTTCAACAATATGTTGGGGTTGTATAAATAAAGGCAACGACAAATCCATCAAAAAATAAAGCGTTTGACCAAGCCTTTTTTTTCTAGGTTGCTGCACTTCCTTGATATGCATCCGATAAGCTTTTTGTTCAGTATTGAATATAGGATGTCTTAAGGCAAAACGTATTACTTGTGTTTTATGAGGTGGTAATTTGAATAAAGGAGGGGTCATCAAAATATCATGAGATATTTGATACACGTCTTTGCCATGACTTTGCTGCCAATCCAATAAACTTAATTGCATTAAACTCGTTTCATCACTTTTATTAGTGATTTTAACCACTCCTATCATTTGCTTGGCTGATAAAGAAAGTTGTGTTGGGGTTAGTTCATAAATATTAGCTAAAGCTTGAGGAGCTAGCATAAAATCCATTATCAACAACAAAAAATATCGATACTTTATAAACATTTAAGCATCCTTTCTGCCATGGTTCTAAAAGGTTACTGTTATTAATACTGTATCAGAATAAGTACCGGCCGTTACAGCTTGTAAAGCTGGAATTTGACCATAAACAGTTGTAGATTGAGCGACACCTGTGCCTGTTAGCGCGACGGTATCTGTTCCTATTGTTGTTCCCCAATTTAAAGTGCGGCCCGTATCTCTGTATAAGAAATAAGACAGTGGAGTGCCTGGAGGTACGCCTGTCATTCTTCTCGTTGTTACGGTTGCACCTGCAAAGGTCCCTGCACCAAGGCCAATATTATAAGTAGTTCCATTGGTACAAGTTACTGGTATGGTACCTGTAGCATTGTTAGCAGTTGCACTAGTTGGATCATAATTACCAAAAGCCACACCCACTACTGTGCCTATTGAACAAGCACTTATAACGGTTGCGCTTATGGGTAAGTTAGCCGTGGTAGTCGCTGCAAAAACCCTGGTATTAGTAAGAAAAATACTTAACACCACTAATATTCTTAATCCAATTAACAGCATAGATTACTTCCTTTTAACTCTAAGTGCATTGACTACATATAATATGGCGCTAATTAGCTCTAATCAAGATAATTTATAGTTTATTATTAAAAGAATTTTTAAAAAATGTTTATAAATTAATTGGATAGTTTAGGCGATCTTAAATTACATAGAAAATAAACAAGGCGTGAAATTTAAAAGAAATAGATTAAAAAAATAAGGTGAAGGCGGAATTATCTATAGTAACGTTAAAAATTAACAGTTATATTTACCGTGTCAGTATAATTACCTGGGGTTATTGTTCCAGCTTGCGCAGCAAAAATCCTACCTGGAACAGTAACGGATTGCGGCGCACCAGTACCTGTCCCTGGCACGGTGGATCCAGTAATACCATCCCCCCAAATTGTAGTTCGTGCAGGAGTGGTGTAAATTGTATATTGCAAAGTACCTGCGGGTGATGGGTTGGTCAAAATACGAGTATTTATGGTAGCCCCTGCACCAGCTCCTTGATCCAAAGCAATATTATAAGCGACAGATGATGTACAAGTTACTGATAAAAGACCATTCACATCCAAAGTAACACCTGGGGTATAAGTACCAAAAGGAAGTGGATTTGAACCCCCAACTGAACAAGCGGTTCCAACTGTTGCTGTGACAGCCAGGGTTCCTGTCGCAGTGGCGGCAAAAGTAGTTTGAAGCATTAGCATTAACGCTAACCCTACTAATAAATTTTTTGCTTTCAACATATGATTTATCAATAAATTAAAAACTCGAAATTTTTTCAATTTTATAAAGAGTAGAATGGTTTAATCAGTTTTTCAAGTTGGGTAAATTAATACATAATAAAATTTTTTATGGATTGTTTACTTTTAATAAAAATTAAAATAAACAGATTTTTTTAAAAAATGACCAAGATATTTACAATGTCTATATAGTGGCCTGTTTCTACCGATTGATTGACAGGAATTTCCCCATAAATAGTAATTACTTGCGCTGAATTTGTGCCTATCTGATGTAAGGTATTTTGGTGAAGCACTGTTCCATACAGATATAAATGACCTGGATCTTGGTAAAGATTATAATTTAACTCTTGCTGACCTTCGACTTTTGTCAGCATACGATGTGCTTCTGTTGCTCCTGAACCTTGACCCTTATCGATACCTATATCGTAGGGAACATTGTTAACACAGGTTACGGTAATTGTCCCTGTTGCATCTGTTGGATTAGAATTTAAAGGACTATAGTTTGGAAACATCATATTAGTGAATGAACCTAAGGTGCAATTTGATACTCCCCCTACATTAGCTGTTACTGATAACGTCCCCGATGATGTTAAGCCTAAGGCCTTTTGGCAAATGAAAACCAGAACTAAACAGGTCAAAATTCTGACACTATAACGCATACCCCCCCCTCTTAAGACCTAAAGCTTTTATAGTTTTGCTTTATATTAGTTTTTATTGAATCAGCTGCTTTAGATCGCTTATATAAATACTAGTAATAATTTATAATTATAAATTTATTCTAGTGAAGAATTGCAGATTTAACGAATAAGGCTAGATTTTATGCTTGAAAAAATAACTACGAAAAATAACTATGTGGATCTCATCGATCTCGGTCTCATTCGAGTCAGTGGTAACGATGCTAAGCAGTTCTTACAAGGTCAATTAACTTGTGATTTGGAAGAAATTAATGCAGAACAAAGTCGATTAGGTGCGCATTGTGATATTAAGGGGCGGATAATTGCTAATTTTCGGTTATTTTCTTATCAAAATGATTATTATTTTTTAATCCCGCTCAATATGGTATCGATTTTATTAGCTTCTTTACAAAAATATGCCGTTTTTTCAAAAGTAGCACTAATGGAAATAAGTCAAGATTGGCAAAAAAAAGGTCTTTATGGCTCTACTATAAAGGATTTACTCAATGCACAGCAATTATACTCAGCCAAAGAAAATGGAGTTGCAGAGTCTGGTCAAAAGCTAAGTCTATCGATTCCAGGACCTGTGCCGCGCAGTATTTTGCTAGCGCCTGCTTCTCAACCTATCGGATTTATCAATGCTGCGTTTGGGCAACAAAGTATCGATCATTGGCACTTATTAGATATTATGGTTGGAATTCCGACTATTTACCCTGAAACCAGCGGTCAGTTTACGCCTCATCAACTGAACTTTCCCGAAATCGGTGGCGTAAGCTTTAGCAAAGGCTGTTATATTGGCCAAGAAATCATAGCGCGCACGCATTATTTAGGGAAATCCAAAAGCCGGTTATATCGAGTAAGTTTTCAAACCAATAGTGCCCCTCTGCCAGGAACCCCTCTATTTGATAGCGATCAAAAGAGTGAAAAAGGGACTCTCATCATGAGCGCAAAAGAACAAAATAATCGCTTCCAGGCCTTAGTGTGTTTGCAAACTCAAGCTATTTCTCATACTATCAGACTAGATAGTTTTAAAGGTCCAATCGTAGACATTTTAGACCTACCTTATTCTACTCACTAGAGCTAATAATATGCTTACATTACAAAAAAAAATATTGGGTTTAATTCTGTTATTAGGATTGAGCACCATAGCCCTAGCTGATACTCCTGCAGCTAGTAACTCTTCTCCATCTTCTCTCAGTAACCCACAAAGCAAGGCCATCGAGTTTGCTAGGCAAGCGGGCGCAATTGCCGGTATCGCGCAGGCTTGCGGCCAGAATCTAGGAGATTTTTCTGCGCGGGTAATCGAAGGAATTAATAAGTTGTCTAACGATCCTTCAGAACAATCGGCAGCAGCACTGGTCTATCAGCGTATTAGCCAAGAAGCACAAATAGCCGAGAAAAAAAACCAATCTATTCCTTGCATGAAAGTTTTAGAAGATTTTCGAAACTTACCGATTATGCAATCCGACTATAAAGAGAAAGTTATCGACCAACTTAATTCAAAGAATTAATAGATAAATGCTTCTAAACTTCTAACTGTTGAGAATTCGATTCCCGAATAAAAAATAATAAAATCACGGACAATAAAACATATATAGGCAAAATACTTAATGCATATCGATATTCTAAAGCTGAAAAATTATGCACCCCTGCTATCAATTTGCCATGCCAATGTGCATCCAATAATTTGCCTATCAATGGTTGAGTTAATGCGCTAAAGATAATATCGCCGGTATTTATTAAGGCGATTATCGTCGCCGCCACGGTTATTTTATTTAATTCTCTACCCAATGCAAAACCCAGCATAAAGGCACCGGTACTAAATCCAAATATAAATAACAATGCCCCCAACAACCAAAGCGGAAAATGATTCACATAAATAATCAATGTAATGGTTACTAAAGCTACCAAAGCATTAATCAACATCACTGGAAGTCGTTTATTCAATCGATCCGACCATAACCCTAGTAAAGGACTGCCAAAAGCTAAACCTAAAAAAATAAAAGAGGCCAAAAAAGCGGCTTGTGTGTGTGAAGTCTGATAGGTTTCTTTTAGAAAAGGAATACACCAAAGACCGGCAAAGCCATCAATTGGTGCAAAAGCCAATCCACTATAAAGTGTGATTAGCCAGTTTTGCTTATTATTCAACACCTTCCATACATCATGAAATGAAAATTTTCCTACTGTGCTTGTTTCACTTAATTCTCCAACCGGTTTATCTCGAACGATTAAATAAAATAATCCAGCTAAAATTAACCCACTCACTGCACACAAATATAAGCTCTGTCGCCAACCGAAGGTGCTCACTGCAAAAGACAAAGGTACCTGACCTGCTACCGCACCTAACATCGCTGCGGTAGCCAATAAACCACCGACAAAAGCAAATTGATTGGGTTTAAACCATAGACTGGTCATCTTCATATAGCTGACGGTAGCAAAAGCAGCACCAACCCCCATTAATGCCCTAGCCCAAGTCGCTATACTCAAAGTATGCGCCTTAGAAAAAATATAAATTCCTGCAACACATAAAAGGATGGCAATCGTAGTGAATAAGCGAGGGCTGTAGCGATCTAATAAAACACCAACAAAAAGCTGTGCTAACAGAAAAGAATAAAAGAAACTAGCTGATAAATTACCTAAACCGGTTCCTTGTATCTGAAACACGTGCATCAGATCTTCAGTCATGATGCTAGGTGAAACTTGCAATATATATTTATAAAATAAAAAAGCGGCCGCTAATGCAATAACTAACCAAGGATACAAACGGTGGGCGGTAAAATGTTTCTTTTCACTATGCATAACATGCTAAACCTTTAAGTTCATTTAGCGGGGGATTATGGCATTATTAGCCAAATTTTGCACTCATCATCAAAATGACGTTCTACAAAAGAATTAACATTTACAGGTGTTTGGTAAATTGAATTAAACAATAATCGGCACGAATATAAAAAAGTCAGCGTATAATAATATGGCTTCGTTTAAGCCCCGGTGGCACAGGTGGATAGCGCGGTCCCCTCCTAAGGGACAGGTCGCCGGTTCGAATCCGGCCTGGGGCACCAATTTTTGCAAAACTAGAAATCACCACGAATTAAAAATTATTGATAATGGTTATAAGCAAGCCGCTCCAGATTATGTTATGCTACAATAGATAGAATAACAGGAAGTTACAATGAAAAATTATCATTTCTATTTATGGATAGCCTATCTCTCAACCGCTGCTATTCTGTTAATTAATCTATTAACTCCTCTGATTCGACATTATAAATTATTTAAGAAAAAACGAAGTATTACATCATTAATCCCAAAAAAATAATGTTAAAAATTTGGCAGAAAAAAAATTTTTTGGCTTATTTACTATGGCCACTATCATTTGTTTACGGCATCTTCATTTTTTTACGCCATAAACTTTATCAGATACATTTTTTAAAAATAAACCATCTCTCTGTACCCGTCATCGTTGTCGGAAATATTACCGTCGGAGGAACAGGTAAAACACCTGTTGTTATCGAACTAGCTCGTTTTTTAAAAGAAAAAGGCTGGCGCCCAGGTATTATAAGTCGCGGTTACGGAAGTAATACACAGTATTACCCTTGCTTAGTGCATAAAAACAGTAATGCTCGTGAAGTGGGTGATGAACCTTTATTAATTGCTCGACATACTGCATGTCCAACTATCATCGATCCTAATCGCAGTCGCGGTGCTAAGAATTTATTGAAGCGTTCGAATTGCAATATTGTCATTAGTGACGATGGTCTACAACATTTAAGTTTAGATCGAAACATAGAAATTGTTGTCGTTGATGGTGAGAGACGTTTTGGGAATAATTTTTGTTTGCCTGCAGGGCCATTGCGTGAGCCTGCTTCACGCTTAAATTCAGTTGATTTTGTTATCAGCAAGGGAACAGCTCAGGCCAATGAATTTAAACTATCCTTAATTCCTGATTATTTTTATCAACTTATTCAACCTAAAAATAAATATACAGCAGATCATTTTCGGAACAAAAAAGTACATGCCGTAGCTGGAATTGGCAATCCAAAACAATTCTTTAACTCGTTACGTAAGCTAGGTCTTCAGATCATTGAACATCCTTTTCCGGATCATTACTTATTTAAACCTCGTGATTTTAACTACGGCAAAGATGCTATTATAATAATGACTGAAAAGGATGCAGTAAAATGCGTAGGTTTTGTTGATGCTAGACTTTGGTGCTTAAGAACCAGAACCGAGCTAGACAACAAATTTCTAAATGCCATACTTAATCGAATTATCGCAATAGATAAAAATCTAAAATCTTCTTCAAACTAGTTTTTATATCGATATTTGGATGCCAATCAAGTTGCTGTTCAGCATGTTTAATCGATGGCATCCGACGTTCCACGTCTTGATAACCTTTCCCATAATAATTATCTGAATTTGTTGTTTGTAATTGGATTTGTTCTGCATAATTTACATACTTTGGATAGGCTTTAATTAGCTCTAATAATAATTTAGCTAATTCGCGAATTGAAATATCGTTCCTCGGATTACCAATGTTAAAAATAGCTTGATCAGCGCATCCATTTTCATTTGCAATGATTTTTAACAAACAGGCTATTCCATCATCTATATCGATAAAACTACGGCGTTGTTGTCCGCCATTTACGAGTTGAATCGCTTCACCACGTAATATATTTCCGATAAATTGACTGACGACACGAGAACTCCCGGGCTTAGGATTATGTGGATCATCGAGTTTAGGTCCTAACCAATTGAAGGGTCTAAAAAGCGTATAGCATAATTCATTTTTTAAACCATAAGCATGAATCACTCTATCTAAAAGTTGTTTACTACAAGAATATATCCAACGAGGTTTATTGATAGGTCCAAGCACAAAATTACTGGTCTCTTCATCAAATGTTTCATCTGCGCACATACCGTAAACTTCAGAAGTAGAAGGAAAAACGATACGTTTTTTATGTTTAACACACAAACGAATAATTTTTAAATTGGCTTCAAAATCTAGTTCAAAAATACCTAAGGGATTTTTTACATAACTTGCTGGCGTTGCGATAGCAACCAAAGGTAAGACGATATCACACTGTTGAATCTGTTGCTCTATCCATGCGTTTTCATGATTCATATCACCTTTTTTAAAGGTAAGGCGTGGATGTTTAAGGAATTCACTGATTTTGTTATCAGTTAAATCTAGACCAATTAAATGCCATTCTGTTTTTTCTATACAATGTTCCAGTAGGCTGCTACCAATAAAGCCATTGATTCCTAGAATTAATACTTTTAAACTCATATTTTACTACTTAAATTCGTGTATTTTTTTAAAATACAATTGTTATCTGGCTTCGTTCGTATCATCAACAATTTTTCTAATAACGTAACGGGGTCGATGACGTACTTCTTGATAAATACGCCCAATATATTCTCCCATAATACCTAAACCCATCAACATTACACCCATTAAGAAAAAAACTATCGCAAACAACGTAAACACACCTTCCACTTCCGGCCCGATGATAATCCGTCGTAAAAGTAAATATACAACAAAAAAACTACTTAAAATTGAAATAAATAATCCTAGCATGGTAAAAATCTGTAAGGGCAATAAAGTAAAACTAGTCATCCAATCAAAATTCAAACGTAACAAGCGATAAAGATTATATTTTGACTCACCCGATTTACGCGCATCGTGCCCGACCTCAATTTCAGTAGGGGATATAGAAAGCCTATAAGCTTGTGCAGGAATAAATAAAGAAGTTTCCTTACTCGCTATCATTAAATCGATGAGTGAACGACGATAGGCTCTTAACATACACCCTTGATCACTCAAACGAATCTTAGTCATTTTATAGCGCAGCCAATTATTTATTATAGACGCATAACGTCTGAAAAAAGTATCTTGTCGATTTTTTCGGATACCTCCTACATAATCATGACCTTCTTCAATGAGTTTTAGCAAATAAGAAATTTCCTCTGGCGGATTTTGTAGATCGGCATCTAAAGTAACAATAATTTCTCCTCTTACCCGCTCAAGACCAGCCATCAGAGCCATATGCTGACCAAAATTTCCATTAAAATGAATGATACGGATTTGTTCTGGGCGTCTTTTTTGTAATTCATTAAGTCGATCATAGGAATCATCCTGACTCCCATCATTAACTAAGATAATTTCATAAGATTTGTCTAGCTTGTCTAAGCTTGCAATCAGACGCTGGTACAGCTGTTCTAAGTTTTCAGATTCATTATAAACAGGTATAACCACACTAATATAAGGTTTATTCATTTTTTCTTTATCCTCTTTCAATCATCGGTAACTGCATTTTAGAATGATTACTTAATAAAACATCTTGATCAGTCTGTGCAAGCAAATAAATAGCTGGTTTTTTGGATTGTTTGAATTGTTGATATATTGCTTTATTAGTTACCATATAAACCTGTCCACGACTATTCCAGATCGGCCAAAAATTAGCATCTTTTAACATCCATGCATGGGTATCCTGACGCTGCATACCAAAAGTTAATTCACCACCTACATTCACTGTAAATACCCGCTGATTTAAATAAAAAGGCAAATCTTGATAATAATCATGGTATGCCACTATTTTATCACTCGGCTTTAATAAAGGCTTAAGAACAACGACTAAAGGCTTTATGGAACGTGTATCAAGCTTGGGAATACTCATAGAAACAATCAGAAAGCTGATCACACTTCCTATTGCTAATATTGCAAATGCTATTTTAGATTTTTTCCGCATAATAAAGCAACTCGCCATTATGCTATTTAATAAAAAAACACTATAGCCTGTTATCAAAAAAAGTATGGCAGTTTGAGATAGCAAAATAGAAGCATCATTTGCAATATATAAAATACCTATAGTTCCTAAACCTAACCATACCAAAGGTACAGCTATATATCCCCGTTTAATATCCGAGTTTCGCTGCCAGTAAGTAGAAAGATAATGACCAGTTAATAAAGCTAAGGCAGGAAAAATAGGTAAAATATACGGAATTAATTTGGAATGTGAAAAAGAAAAGAAAATAAAAATTATCCCTACCCAAAGTAAAAGAAAGATATAATTATTTTTTTCTTTAAATTGTTGCCAACTCCTAGGAAAATGACTCACTATAGCTTGAGGTAAAAAACAGATCCAAGGTAAAAAGCCGGCAATAAAAATTGGAATAAAAAACCAATCGGGTTGATAACGCTGAGCAATTAAAGTGGAATAACGCAAAAATTGCTGGTCGATAAAATAGAATTGAAAAAACTCGGGATTCCTAACCTGAACTAAAATATGCCAAGGCAAAACTATTAATAAAAATAATAAAATTCCGCTAGGAAGATAACAGCGCTTCAACAAACACCACTGATTAGATAATAACATCCAAAGTCCAATGATCATGGTTGGAAATACTATGCCAATCAGCCCTTTTGTGAGCACTGCTAGACCAGCAAATATATAAGCATTATAAAATAAAAGCCGACGCCCTAAACTTGACGACTGATTGGTTGCCACTAAAAACGCTAATAAACTTCCAGATAAATAGACCGATAAAGTCATATCGAGTGTTACCATCCGTGCTAATGCAAAATATAGAAGACTCGAAGCAAGAATAATGGAACTCAATAGTCCTGCTCGCCTTTCAAAAAGAATTCGACCCGCTGCATAAACTAATAAGCAGCCTAACAAGGCGACAATAGCGTTAGGTAAGCGAACCGTCCATTCACTGATAGGAGCAAAATAATGATTTTCTTTTGGTTTAGTTACAATATATTCTGTTTTGATAATCAGTGGATTTAAAACTTTAATGGCTCCGGCTTGTAACCAGTAAAAAAATGGCGGCTTTTCAAAATATTTAATTCCATTCAAATGAGGCGTTACAAAATCATGTAAAACCAACATTTCCCGTGGAATTTCAGCATATCTCCCTTCATCAGGCACACTCAGAGGTCTAGTTCCTAAAAATAAACAGAAAGTTAAAACAATAGCTACTGAGAGTAAGATTAAATCAAAATACCAGCTTCCTTTACTGGACTTAGCTTGAATGATTGACATGCTTTTATCACTGCCTAGTTTGGATAGGGGGTTGAGAAATAGCCCTATTACTATAATAATAGGGCAAATTTATAACGGTTCTAGAAAGGAAAAGCAATGCAAAAGCAAAAGATCGCAGTAATTTTGTCGGGATGTGGAGCCCTAGATGGCAGTGAAATTCATGAATCAGTACTTACTTTATTAGCTTTAGACCGCACTGAATTAGCTTATCAATGTTTGGCTCCCAACATAGCTCAAACCCGCGTTGTCAATATGGCTGATGGTAAAACCATGGAATATGTAAAACGCAATGTCTTGGAAGAATCTGCACGTATTGCACGTGGAAAAATTAAAAACATTGCCTCAGCTAATCCAGACGATTATACCGCAATGATCTTTCCGGGTGGCTTTGGTGCCGCACTGAATTTGTGTAATTTTGGTTTGAATAAGGAAAACTATTCCATACAAACAGATGTTTTTAAATTTGCTAAAGCTATGGTCGAAGCAAAAAAACCCGCTGGATTTATTTGTATTGCGCCGGTATTAGCTCCAAAACTTTATCCTGCCGGTATTAAAATAACCATCGGCCATGATAAAGCCACTGCAGAAATATTAGAAAAACTGGGCGTCCAACATATTCCATGTCCTGCCACAGATTGTGTTGTCGACAAAACTCATAAATTAGTTAGCACGCCCGCTTATATGTTAGCACGCTCAATTAAAGAAGTAGCCATGGGTATTGAATGTTTGGTAAAAGAACTAAACCTATTACTGCACGAATAATCTTCCAATGAATAAATCTTTTCGACCGATCCGTAGTTTTGTGCATCGTCAAAAAAAATTAAGTAAAAGCCAACAATTAGCTTTTTCATCTTTATCCGATCAAAATACGTTATCAAAATCCATAGATTTTAAAAGCTTATTCGAGCGAGAGGCATGCACTATTTTAGAAATCGGTTTTGGCATGGGTGATAGTTTATTACAACAAGCCCTACAGTATCCCGAAAATAATTATCTAGGGATAGAAGTGCATCGTCCTGGAATCGCATGGCTACTAACACAAATTGAAAAGTTTAAACTTAAGAATATTAAAGTTATTTATGCAGATGCGACCGAAATTTTAGCTCATTCTATCCCTAAACAATGTTTAGATTTGATCCAAATCTTTTTTCCAGATCCTTGGCCAAAAACTCGGCATCACAAACGGCGATTAGTGCAATCAAAATTTATTGAATTATTATATGAAAAGCTTAAATTAAATGGAAAATTACATCTTGCTACAGACTGGCAAGATTACGCGCAGCATATGTTGAAAGTAATGGAAAGTACATCTAAATGGCAAAACACTGCTGGAAAAAATCAATTTACACCGCGACCCTCAACAAGACCGATAACTAAATTTGAAAAACGTGGTCAACAATTAGGTCATGAAATCTGGGATCTCGTTTTTCTTGCGCTTTAATAGTATTAAAATTAATCTTTCATAAACAAAGCAAGTAAATTATTATAAAAACGTTTGCCCAATTCTGTCGTTTCCATAGCAACTGCATCATAGTTAAGTAAATCTTGTTGCCGAGCTTCCATTAATATAGGCTCAATAGATGAAAAAGCGAGTCCTGTTCGCTGCTGAAATAATTCAGCTGGAATTTTTTGATAAAGTCTTAAGGCATTTAACATAAATTCAAAAGACAGATCTTTGGCTAAAATGAATTTTTCTTCCGCTAAAAAACCATTCTTTTGTGCTAAATAGGCTTTTGGATTTTTTAGTTTCCATGCACGCTTAATTATCTTTTTTTCGCTATCGGTTATCTTACTATGCGCACCTGCTCCGATACCTACATAATCGCCAAACTGCCAATAATTACGATTGTGTATACAATTGTATCCATCCTTACTAAAAGCAGAAATTTCGTAGTGTTTATAAGCTTTCTGTTTAAAAACTTCTTCGCCTCGTTCCTGTAATTCGCTCATAGTTTCTTCTAGTGGTAATTGCGGTGGCTTCTGATAAAATTCAGTATTCGGTTCAATAGTCAATTGATACCAAGAAATATGTGTTGGTTCCAATGAAAATGCAATCTGCAAATCTTGCAGGCCTTCTACTACACTCTGCTTTGGCAAGCCATGCATGAGATCGAGATTAATATTAGTAAATCCCGCTGCTTTAGCCGCCGATACAGCTTTAATTGCTTCATCTCCATTGTGAATACGTCCTAAGCTTTTTAATTTTTCAGTTGAAAAACTTTGGATGCCTAACGAAAGCCGATTAATTCCCGCTTTATGATAACCATAGAAACGTTGATAATCTATTGTTCCTGGATTCGCCTCTAAAGTAATTTCAATGGTATCAGAAAATTTTAAACGCTTGGCTAGCTCTACTAACAAATAGTTAAGCGAGTCAGGTGAAAATAAACTAGGAGTCCCTCCTCCCATAAAAATGCTGACAATCGGCCGATTTGATAGTTCATCCAGATCCTGTTCTAAATCCAATAACAACGTATTAATATAATCTTTTTCTGGTAACTCAGCTAATAAAGTATGGGAATTAAAATCACAATAAGGACATTTTCGACTACACCAAGGAAAATGGATATAAAGCGATAATGGAGGGAGTACTAACATACCAGATGTTCGATCCTATACTTATAGTTTTCATTCTTAAACCTAAACCTCATATCTGAGGGACCTGAATTATATCACTGGCAGGCTTAATTTTTGCTTTACTAGATAAAAATCTGCCCAAGGGTCATGTTTAAGCTTAGTCAATCGCTGCGGTAAGTTTTTTACAGTAAAGGTATCCGACTTAATTCGAACACCTAATTCATCCCAAGACAACGGAGTTGCTACGGAAGCATTTTGTTTGATACGCGTTGAATACGGGGCGATACTGCTCGCACCCCGTTGGTTTCGCAGATAATCCACAAAAATCTTTCCCTTACGCTTCGTCTTATTCATATTAGCAATAATAAGTTGCGGATTTTGCATTGCAAGATATTTTACAAATGTATGCGCAAATACTTTAACTTTATCCCAGCTATACAATCGCTTAATAGGCACTACGACATGTAACCCTTTACTACCAGTTGTTTTAACAAAACTTTTTAAGTTAAGCTTCTGCAGATGATCTTTGACTAAAAAAGCAGTTTCAATAACCTTCTTCCATTCAATATTTGATCCGGGATCAAGATCAAATGTAATAAAATCAGGCTTTTCTATCTTATCAATTTGACTTGCCCAGGGGTGAATTTCTAATACGCCTAATTGTATCAATGCCATTAAGCCGAGTTTATCTTTAATATAAAGATACGGTTCAGACTTCTCAGTTTTATCATTCAATTTTATTCCATATAAATTTTTTGTTTTAGTCGTTAAATGTCTTTGATAAAAACATTTTTTCTTTTGACCGTTAGGACAACGAAGTAGTGTCAATGGACGTTTTAAAATATAAGGCAATATCCATTTCGCTACTTTATTATAATAATTTACCAAATCTAATTTAGTAATATTTACATCGGGATATAATAGTTTATCAGGGTGAGACAGAATAAAATTTGCCATTGGCTGATTATTTTTTTTACTAGCTAATTTCTCTCTATTTAATTTACGCATTTGCCTCGACTATTCCTTGATAATTTCTTTCGGGTGTTTATCACTGCGTAGTCCTTTAAAGCTAGGATGACGTAGTACGCCGGCTCGCGTCCATTCCGTAAATTCAACTTCAACGATTATTTTGGGAAGAACCCAAGTCACTTGACCAACCGATGGCGGAACCTTAAATGGAACTTTAGTTGTTTTATATTTATTTAACAATTTTCTAATGCTTTTTAAAGAATTTTCGTTAAATCCAGTACCGACCTTGCCACAATAAAGCAATTGATTTTTCTTATCGTACACCGCTAATAATAAGGACGCAAAATAATGTCTATTTCTATTCCCTGGGGTAAACCCTATGACTAAAAATTCTTGCCGTTTGCTACATTTAATTTTGAGCCAATTGCGATTTCTTCCTGATATATAAGGACTGAGTTTCTTTTTTGAGACGATACCTTCTAAACCTTTTTTACAGGCTTTTTTAAAAAAAATATCGCCATTTTTTCCATCGATATCATTGCTAAATACGAGCTTACTGTTATTTAATGGAAGTAATTTTCGTAATAATTGTTTACGCTCTTGCAAAGCACAAGAGCGTAAATCACTGCCTTGGTAATATATTAAATCGAAAATAACATAGCTTATCGATTTCTGATTGGCATTAATAGAATTAGATAGCAATTGAAAATCGGGTATGTTCTTTTGATTTACAGCAATAACTTCCCCATCTAAAATAGCCGATTGTATATTTAGTTTTTGAATGACTGGTTGTAACTCTTTAAATTTTTCTGTCCAATCCTTTTGATTACGTGTTAAAAACTTTATTTTTTTATCTTTAATAAAACAAAGCAGACGATAACCATCTAATTTTATTTCATGTAGCCACTCATCTCCAATAGGTGGTTTTTTAACCAGCGTAGCTAGTTCGGGTTGCATTGAATTAGGCATCGCTTTTTTTTTTGTTTTGCTTAGATTAATTCTTTCAAAAATATTATTTTTTGTTTGATTTTTTATTGCATTTACTTGGAATTTTTTTGCTATTCCTTGCAAGGATCGTCGACTTACAACACTATTAGGCTTTGCTTGCGTAATATCGTATTGCCGCTCTGATTGTGCATATTTATCTTTTACTTTAATAAACAACCAATTTTTTGGATTATTTTTGATCTGAACTAAATTCCAGGCCCCCTTTAATTTTTTACCTTTTAAAATAAAACTTAAATGCCCTTTTTTATAAGCAACATTAGCATCCGCATTTTCGCATACCCATATACCCGTATCCCAAAGCATTACAGTGCCGCCACCATATTCACCTTTGGGAATGATTCCTTCAAACTTAGCATATTCAATAGGATGATCTTCTACATGTATCGCTAAGCGCTTAATTGAACTATCTAAACTAGGCCCCTTAGGTATTGCCCAACTTTTTAAAACACCATTTAATTCCAAGCGTAAATCATAATGCAAATGACTCGCAGCATGTTTTTGAATAATATAAATTAACTGTTTGTTTTTTTTAATACTGCCATAGGGCTCCGTACTACGCTTAAAATTCCTTTTTTTACGGTACTTTTGTAAAATCATAACTACCTATAATCAACGTTTTTTTGATACCTTTTGTTTATTTTTTTCTAAACTTTTTTTCAATAGATCAACAAAATCGATGACGTTACTTTTCTTAAGATTAGTTTTAATTTTTTTTGCAGATACCTTTTTATGATGAAGCTTGGCTTCTACCCATTTAGTTAATGTTTCCCTAAATACATCATGATAATCTTTAGGATCCCACTTAGTGGTCATTCCATTAACCAGCTGTTTGGCAATCTCTAGTTCTTTCGCTGAAATTTTGTAGGTTTTTATATTAGCAGAAGGAAATTCAAAGTCAGATGCTTTTCGAAGCTCCTGGTGATATCTAAGCAAATTGAGCACTAACGCATTTTCATAAGGCATAAGTGCTGCTAAATATTCACGCGTATGAATGATAACTTTAGAAATACCGACTTTTTTAGTATCTTTTAAAATTTCCCGTAATAAAACATACGCTTTTTCACCTTTCTTATCCGGAACTAAATAATAAGGTTTTTCAAAATCCATCGTATTGATGCTATTTTTATTAACAAAAGTAACAATATCAATGGTCTTGGAATGTTCGCCTGAAATTGCTTTAATATCAGACTGTTTTAATACTAAGTAATTATTATCATCATATTCGTATCCTTTTGCGATATCTGTCCAAGGAACCTCTTCACCAGTATGTTCATTGATACGCATATAGCGAATACGAGCTTTATCGCGAGAATCGATTAATTTAAATTGGATATCAAATTTTTTTTCAGCCGGATATAAAATAACCGGTATGTTAACTAAACCAAACGTAATATATCCTTTCCATATAGGCCTTGCCATTTAAGCCTTCCTTTAAAGTTAAAATCTTTTTACATTATATATCTAGCATATATTTATTAGTCTGAGATTTTTTGACTATTTTTTGATCATTTTTAGCTTTATGAATTGTATAAATTTCTCCATATGTAATAATAATAGCAATTAAGAAGTAAAGTTTTTAGCAAAAGATCACATAGGTAGTGCGTTAAGTAAGAAAACGGAGAAAATTCTATGTAAATTTACCAAGGCAAGGTAAATTGGCCTTCTCACATAGAGGATGAAAATTTTACTATTCTATTTTTCCGATAAAATCAGGCAAAATGGCCAAGATTGGCACATGGTAATACATAGAAAAAATAAGGCTTAGCACAACTGGATAAGTTATTTAAAAATAAGCTTTACTGGTGCGCCCGGAGAGATTCGAACTCCCGACCACCAAGTTCGTAGCCTGGTACTCTATCCAGCTGAGCTACGGGCGCATGATCCCAAAGAGCTCGGCATTCTAACAGTTTATCCTTCATCCAGCTAGTCTCCTATGCCAGCTTTTTTAACAGCATGTATTAATTTTGTACCCGACACGCGTTCAGCCGCTTCTTAAAGTTGTTGGCTATCGAAAAAAACAGTATCAAACACAACTAGAAAGTAAGAAAAAAAATTAGGTAAAAAACTTAATGTCATTCAAAATTATGTGACTAGAAATTATTCTACTTCTTTACATGCCACGGTTTTAAATAAACTGATTGAAGATGAAAACGCAATGACTGAAGATTTAAAACATCGGGACCAATTACTCAACAGTCAAGTTCCTAGTTTAAGCAGTCAACAAATCCATTTATCTGTTCCTTATGATAGTCAGCAAGAAATGCTTAAAATAGCTAAAGAATTTAATGTGAGGTAATTAATAATGATCTTATCGACTTAAGAATATTTAGCAAAACTCCTTTAAATCTTAAGTCGATGGGTCTATCGGCCCTTACCTTGGGCAACCTGATAAATGAAATTCTTTTGTTTATCAGGTTGTTTTTATGTCAGAAATTAATTTAGAAGCCGCATGTCAATTGTTTGAAACCCAAGTCACATTACAATACCAAAACTGTTTAAAGCTCCAAGATACCATCGAAGAGCGACATGGTTTACATGGAACTCATCTGAATATTCCCATGTCCGATTTGGTGGAAATGAATCAAATCAATTTTTCATGGTTAATGAAACCAATATACAAGTTCCAACTAATGACTATCATTTAAAAGCATTTATAGGAGGTTGCGAAAAAACCCTCTATAATTCGATAAAATCATAGATCATTCTAAAATCCATCAACAAGATAAGTAAATTAGAAATTTAACCTATTCAATTTTGTTCTACAGACATGGCGGAGAGAGAGGGATTCGAACCCTCGATGGTTTTTACGCCATACTCCCTTAGCAGGGGAGCGCCTTCAGCCTCTCGGCCACCTCTCCGGCTGAGGTTGGCGAGTATAGCACTACCTTAAGTTTTATAAAAATAGTTTTATCAGTCTTCACAGTCTTCTGACTCATCTTCGTCAGGATGATGGCTTTCTTGTTTTTGTTTTTCTTGTTGAATTCGCTGATAAATTTCTTCTCGATGAACAGAAACTTGTTTAGGTGCGTTAATACCTAATCTTACTTGATGTCCTTTAATGCCCAGTACAGTCACTGTAACATCGTCACCAATAATAAGTGTTTCTGCAATACGCCGTGTCAAAATAAGCATCTTTATGATTCTCCTTTAGTTGACTCATTAATCGACCATATGCAACACCTAATCAATTTCTATCTATTAACAAAAAAAGATATAAAACTTACATACAGACATTTTGCGGAATTAGTCTACTAACAAAACCTTAAGGAAAGCTTAATACTATTTAAAAAGTACGTAAAATTCCGTAAAAATAAGCTAGCAAAGCTAATTTATTCTTCGCCTAAGCCAAAAACATGATGCAAAATCTGAACGCCTCGCACTATCTCTGCATCACTGACCATCAGAGAGATCCTTAATGCCGAAGATAAAGTTAAAATAACATTAATACCTGCTGATTCCAGCGTTTGAAACAAAGTATGAATGATACCGGGATGAGAGTGCAAACCTGTTCCTACCACAGAAAGCTTTGCCAGCTTATTATCGCCAACGATGGATAGGGCATATTTCTTCTTCATAAGGGTTTGAAGTATTTGTTCTGCTTGACGATAATCTGCTCTTGCTAGCGTAAATGTTATATCCATTTGTTTTGTAGAGACTTGTTGTTGGGTTAACATATCTATTTCAATACGGGCATCATTGAGCAGAGAGAAAAATTGCGACATTGCTTCTTTTTCAGCTGTTAACCCATGTATAGTCAATTTTGCTTCTTGATGGCTCGCAGTTACTCCGGTGATCTTTGCCCCCTCTACTGTCGATTTTTCTTCGTCGGCTTGGATTAAAGTCCCTAGACCTTGTTGAGAACTTGATAAAACACGTAACGGAATACGATATTTATTTGCTAGTTCAACTGCTCGATGCTGCACGACTTTCGCTCCGGCACGAGCAAACTCTGTCATTTCGATAAAACCAATTTGATCTAAGCGCTTAGCCCGTGAAACAAGATGGGGATCGGCGGTGTATATACCATCCACATCGGTATAAATTTGACATTCGTCAGCTTTTAAGACGGCGGCTAAAGCCGCTGCAGTAGTATCAGAGCCACCTCGCCCTAAAGTAGTCATATCACCTGAATCTGAAATTCCTTGAAATCCAGCAACGATAGGTACTCTACCCACATTTATATCATTACGTAACACTTCTTCTTTAATACTCAGAATACGCGCTTTTTTATGGTGGCTATCAGTATAAATAGGAACATGAAAACTATTATAAGATCGTGCTGGGCAGCCTTGCGCTAATAAAGCCATTGCTAATAAGGCAGTAGCCGCTTGTTCTCCAGTTGCCAACAATAAATCATACTCTCTAGAATCAGGTTCTTCGTTCAAAATTTTAGCTAGCGAAATCAAACGATTGGTTTCACCTTCCATCGCTGAAACAACGACCACCAATTGATGTCCTTGAGCACGGGTTTCAATAATTTTATTCGCAACTTGTTGAATTTTATCAATACTTCCAACCGAGCTGCCGCCAAATTTTTGTACAATTAAAGCCATTTTAATGATCTATTGATTAAGTATTCAATTCTAAGCATAGTTGCCATTTAGGCGGGTCTCAACCCAATGTTTTACATTTTTTAAAGCCGCATCTAAGGCTTCCGGTTTGTCTCCCCCTGCTTGGGCAAAATCTGGTCGCCCACCGCCACTACCTCCAATTGCTAGCGCGATATCATTGGCCAATTCACCAGCCTTTATTTTTTCTGTCAATTCTTTACTAACGCCAACCACCAATTGGACACGCTGCTGCTCGATACTTGCTAGCACAATAACCGCCGGTTTTAATTTATTTTTAAGTTGGTCTAGTAAATGACGTAATTCTGCTATATTAATCCCATTAATTTCACTAATTAATAATTTAATTCCTTGTACCTTGATAGCCTGAGAGATGAGCTCTTCTCCCATCATAGCAATTATGGATTGTTGTAAAGCGACAATCTGTTTTTGCAAAGCATGTTTAGCTTCTATATCCATGTGAGCTTTTTCTAGTAAATTATCTTTAGAGCTTTTAAACAGCTTGGCAAGTTGATTAATTTTATCTTCTAAGACCGTAATCCAATCTAAGGCATATTGTCCAGTCACGGCCTGAATGCGACGTATTCCTGCAGAAATACCTATTTCTGCAGTTATTTTAAATACACCAATATCGCCAGTTCGCGAAACATGTGTACCTCCACATAATTCCTTGGAAAAAGAACCCATAGTCAATACGCGCACCTTATCTCCGTATTTCTCCCCAAACATCGCTAACGCACCTGCATCCTTTGCATCTTCAATCGACATCAATTCGGTAACAACAGTTAAATTAGCTCGAATTTGTTGGTTAACCCGATCTTCGATCAACTTAAGTTGCTCTACATTTAATGGGCTGGTATGTGAGAAATCAAAACGTAAGCGGTCTGGCTCTACTAAAGAACCTTTCTGCATCACATGCTCACCTAAAACTTCTCGTAATGCTGCATGCAATAGATGGGTTGCAGAGTGATTTAAAGTAACAGAACGACGTTTTTCAGTATCAACTTCTGCTTTTAACTTATCGCCTTTTTTTAAATGACCTTTAATTAACTTGCCTTTATGAAGGATTAATGCACCTTTTTTAAATGTTTCTGTCACTAAAAACCGACTCGTTGCATTAACTAAATATCCTGTATCACCTATTTGTCCACCACCCTCGGCATAGAAGGGGGTCTTAGCTAGGATAACAAAACCTTCTTCATCTATAGATAATTCTTCTATAGATCGCTTGCCATCAAATAAATCCAAAATAGGAACAACAGCTGCAGATTTTAATGCCTTATAACCCACAAATTCAGTAGCATTTTTTTCAGCCAATTGTAAAGTCGGTGCTGCAACAAAATGACTTGCTGACTTAGACTGATTTCTTTGACGATCCATTTCCTTATTAAAACCTACTGTATCTACGGTTAAACTATGTCTTCGAGCTTCATCTTCTGTTAAATCCAAAGGAAATCCATACGTGTCATATAGTTGAAAAGCTACAGATCCTGGAAATTGTTGTTTATCTTGCAGTTTGGTTAATTCTTGTTCAAACAGTTTAAGGCCTTGGGTTAAAGTTCGAGCAAATTGCTGCTCTTCATGGAGCAATATCTCCTCAATGGATTTTTGTTTTTTTGCTAATTGCGGATAAGCTTGCAGCATTTGCATTGCTAAAGGCTTTACCAATCGATAGAAAAAAGGCCGATCTAAACCTATTTTATGACCATGTAAAATTGCTCTACGAATAATTCGACGTAGTACGTAAGCACGTCCCTCGTTACCAGGATAAACTCCATCGCTGACTAAGAAAGCACACGCACGAACATGATCAGCAATAACGCGTAAAGAAATATTGGTAAAATCAGCTAGGGATGCTTCCTTAGCAACGGCTTTAATTAAAGGTTGAAACAGGTCGGTATCATAATTATTGGTAACCCCTTGCATAACCGCCGCGAGTCGTTCTAAACCCATACCTGTATCTACGGAAAGTTTTGATAAAGGCGTGAGCTTACCGTCTGAGGAACGCTGAAACTGCATGAAGACCAAATTCCAGATTTCAACAAATCTATCCCCATCTGCGGTAGATGTACCAGGCGGGCCTCCAGAAACACTAGGACCATGGTCATAAAAGATTTCAGAACATGGCCCACAAGGACCGGTATCACCCATAGACCAAAAGTTATCCTGTTTACCACAATGAGAAAAACGTTTAGGATCAATTTTAATCTCATTTAACCAAATCGCTGCCGCTTCATCGTCCTCGGCAAAAACCGTAATCCATAGCTTTTCGGGAGGAAGGTGTAACTTCTCAGTCAAAAACTTCCAGCTATACTGGATAGCCTCGTGCTTAAAATAATCACCGAAACTGAAATTTCCTAACATCTCAAAAAAGGTATGATGCCTGGCGGTATAACCTACATTCTCCAGGTCATTATGTTTGCCGCCGGCACGTATGCATCGCTGTATACTCGCCGCCCGCGAATAAGGCCTCGTTTCCAAGTCTAAAAAAACATCCTTGAAGGGCACCATTCCAGCGTTAGTAAATAATAAACTAGGATCATGTGCCGGAATTAAGGACGCGGAGGGAACAATAGTATGGCCCTGTCTTTTAAAATAATTGAGAAATAGTCCACGTAGCGCATTGCTATTCATGTCGAAGCTCTTCAATGCAAAAGCGAAGAGTATCACGTCAAGTGATTTTTCTGTCAATAAATTGCTAGTAAATAACTAATATTTCACTAAAGAAATGGAGTCTAAAATTACTACTATATTTAAAGATCCATAAAGCCCACTATCATTTTAGCTGTTTAAGTCTTTGTATTTTCTTATTAATATTCGAATTTAAGGGGCAATTTATGATATAATTTTCAGTTTTAACCTTTATCACTATGTCGATTAAAAATGAGATTTTGGCGGGAAAAAACCCATATATAACGGGGTGTGAGTCTATCGCCCCGCACAGAGAAAGCTCTCTTGAGCCAGAACTATGCCTTAAGGACAATGCTAGCCAACAGGGTGAGGGTGGACTTGGTATGCCGAAGTACGACTCTTCAAACATAAAAGTCTTAAAAGGTCTAGATGCTGTCCGCAAGCGTCCCGGTATGTATATCGGTGATACGGATGATGGGACAGGTCTGCATCATATGGTCTTTGAGGTCGTGGACAATTCTATAGACGAATCTTTAGCGGGTTATTGTTCTCAGATCGACATCATCCTCCATAGTGATGACTCAGTCACTGTTAAAGATAATGGCCGTGGTATTCCAGTTGATATCCATAGTGAAGAAGGCCGATCGGCTGCCGAAGTCATCATGACGGTCTTACATGCCGGTGGTAAGTTTGACAGTAATTCATATAAAGTCTCAGGTGGTTTGCATGGTGTGGGGGTTTCCGTCGTCAATGCCTTATCCGAAAAATTACAGCTCACTATCCGACGTAATAATAAAGTCTATGAACAAACCTATCTATTAGGAGAGCCCAGAGCACCGCTACAAGTCACTGGAGAGACACAAGAAAGAGGGACTGAAATTCGCTTCTATCCTAGCAAGCTTATTTTCCAACATAATAATGAATTCCATTACGATATCCTGTTAAAGCGCTTACGTGAACTATCCTTTTTAAATTCTGGTGTAGCCATTAATCTTATCGATGAAAGGACCAACGGAGAAACTCAACTTAAATATGTGGGAGGAATCAAGGCTTTTGTCGAATATCTTAATCAAAACAAAACTTTAATTCACAAGCAGCCTTTTTATTTTACTGCTGAACGCGATGAAATTACGGTTGAAGTTGCCTTGCAATGGAATGATAGCTTTCAAGAAAATATTTTATGTTTTACCAATAATATTTCTCAGCGTGATGGAGGAACCCATCTGGCCGGTTTTCGTGCTGCTTTAACTCGCACATTAAACACTTATATCGATCGTGAAGCGACTAGTAAAAAGTTAAAAATTGCCACCACGGGCGATGACACACGTGAAGGACTAACAGCCGTTTTATCCGTCAAGGTTCCTGACCCTAAATTCTCCTCACAAACCAAAGATAAATTGGTTTCCTCAGAAGTTAAGGGAATAGTTGAAGCCTTAACTTCAGAAAAGCTTGAAGAATTTTTATTGGAAACACCGCAAGATGCGCGTGCCATCATGATGAAAATCATCGATGCTGCACGGGCGCGTGAAGCAGCGCGAAAAGCACGTGAAATGACCAGGCGCAAAACCGCATTAGATATTGCTGATTTACCTGGAAAATTAGCAGATTGCCAAGAAACGGATCCTGCTCTTTGTGAATTATTTATTGTTGAAGGAGATTCAGCAGGTGGTTCTGCTAAACAAGGACGCAATCGGCGCTATCAAGCGATTTTACCATTGACGGGAAAAATTCTAAACGTGGAGAAAGCACGCTTTGACAAGATGTTATCCTCAGAAGCAGTAGGTACATTAATTACTGCGCTAGGTTGTGGTATAGGTAAAGAAGAATATAATCCAGATAAACTGCGTTATCATCGTATTATCATCATGACCGATGCAGATGTCGATGGCTCACATATCCGCACCTTATTATTGACATTTTTCTATCGTCAAATGCCAGAATTACTGCAACGTGGCACTATCTATATTGCTCAACCTCCTTTATATAAAATTAAAAAAGGTAAGCAAGAACAATATTTAAAAGATGATGCAGCACTACAAGCTTATCTTACACAAACCGCACTGCATGATGCAGCCCTTTATCCCCATACTGAAGGCTTTTCTATTCAAGGTATTGGATTAGAAAAATTAGTCATGGATTACCGTAAAGCACAAATGATGATTCAACATTTGTCGCGACGCTACCCAATAGATGCTTTGCAAGCCATACTCGATCTTCCTCCTTTATCTTCTGAGGAATTAACCGATTCCGCAAAAATGTTGGAATGGGCAAAAAACTGGCAAACTCAATTGCAACAGACTACCAATAATGAAGCTATTCGCTACCAAGTTTCTATTTATGAGAATACTGAACGACATGTTTTCTTACCTGAAATAACGATCAGTGCGCATGGCCTAGAAACAACCTATAAAATTTCTTACGAATTCTTTAAAACACTCGAATATCAGTGTTTATTCGATATGACCAAGCAGCTACACAACCTAATTGGCTCAGGTGCTTATGTGCAGCGAGATACCAAAAAACAAGCAGTGAAAAATTTTAAAAAAGTCTATGAATGGTTATTGGCTGAGGCACGTCGAGGACAAACCATACAACGTTATAAAGGTTTAGGAGAAATGAATCCCGATCAATTATGGGAAACAACCATGGATCCGAATACCCGACGTTTATTGCGTGTTACGATTGAAGATGCTATCGCGACGGATCAAATTTTTACTACCTTAATGGGTGATCAAGTTGAACCTCGTCGTGATTTCATTCAACAGAATGCACTAGAAGTTGATAATTTAGATATATAAAACCATCCTGGAAGTGAATGTAAACTTGAAAATAGCATGAATTCCAAACCAAAAGATAATTTTATTCTCAAACCAAGTCAATCATTATGCGCTTAAAAGATGGATAGCTTTAAACCTTGGCAATCTTTAAAGAAAAATTCGATCGTTGATATTATTGCCCCCGCCGGTGGTGTTGCGGACGTATTGATTATAGAAAAGTTAAAAAACTTATTAAAAAGTTGGCAACTAATTCCAAGAATTTCTCCTGATTTATTTGGTCCTGATTTACTTTGTGCAAATAGTGATGAAGAACGTTTTCGCCAGTTAAAAGCTGCTTTATTTAATATTGATTCTCAAGCTATTTGGTGTCTACGGGGGGGGTATGGTTGTACACGGTTAATACCTTCTTTATTAAAATTAAACGCACCTGAAAAATCAAAGTTGTTTATTGGTTTCAGCGACATCACAAGCTTACATTTATTCCTTCAACAAAAATGGCATTGGCAAACACTACTCGGCCCTACACTTAACCAAGTGGTTAATCATTTGATCGAAGAAGAAAATATTAATGAGTTAAAAAAAATTATTTTTGGCCAGCTAACTAAATTAACCTATTTATTAACACCTTACCATAAGCCAACTACATTAGATTCTATCCAAGCTCTTTTGACGGGCGGTAGCCTTAGCTTAGTGCAAACAAGCCTGGGCACCGATTGGCAGATTGAAGCTAAAGACAAAATTTTATTTTTAGAAGATGTCAATGAAGCTGCTTATCGGATCGACAGAATGCTACAACAATTACAACAATCGGGAACATTAACTCATGTAAAAGCCATCTTATTGGGTGATTTTACTTTTACTAGAAAAATAAAAGAAGAAAAAAAGATACAAGCAGTACTAGAACGCTTTGCCAAGGAACAAAACTTTCCAGTATTACGTTGTCCTGACATTGGTCATGGAAAACAGAATCGGAGTTTACCTCTTGGGATGCCTGCACTACTAGACTTAAATAAAAATCAGCTCATAATTAAAATAACAGGTTAACTTCTATGCTTAATTCTTTCAGTAATGCAGGTGTATTCCTGATTCAATCTATTTTTGATCTCTATATTTTTATTTTACTTTTACGCATTGTTTTACAATGGGTTAATACGGATAGCCATAATCCTTTGTTTGTTTTAGTAGCGAAATTAACCAATCCTCCACTTCAGCCTATTTGCCGCGTCATTCCCAAACTACATGGTATTGATTTAGCCGCTATCGCATTATTACTCGGCTTAGAAATGATTAAAATTGCATTTCTTGTCTGGTTACAAATCAATACAACTCCACACTTATTTGGATTGCTAGTGCTTGGATTTGCCGAGCTGTTGAACCAATTGATTAATATCTTCTTTTATGCCGTTATCGCTTTAACTATTTTAAGTTGGATAAGCCCCCTGGCCCATGGTCCTCTCGTTGAAATATTGGTACGCATTAGTGAACCACTCATTAAGCCCATCCGTGGAATCTTACCCAATATTTCAGGACTAGATTTTTCACCGTTAATCTTAATTATCGGCTTAAAATTATTAACCATGCTCTTAGTTCAACCATTGGCACAAATCGGTGCAAGTTTAGCTTTAGGTCATTTAAGTAATTAATTAAAGTAAATTATTACTGGTTTTTTCTACATCTAAAGCTCCCGTAAAAATAATCATCATTTTTATCATAGTTAGGTTAATAGTTTCTTAATTTTTGCTCGATACAATGATTTATTAAGGAATAAATTTAGTTAAAGGATAAATCAATCGAATATAAATATTAGATGATTATGCCTAAGTACACACTGCCTGGTTTTTTTAATAAAAAATGTCCGCCTAACTTAAAACTTATATCTGAAAATAATCCATCGACCTCTTCGATTAGTTATTCAGAAATCCCTTCACCGTTTAGTCCGATGCAAAGTCTTACCACATCTGAAGATCCTTTAATCAAATTAAATTTAGATGAGATTGAGAAAAAAATGGTTTACACTAATGACTTCATAAATAATGGCCAGAATGGGATTGTTAAGATAGTTAGTTTGCGCATCAGAGGTGAAACTCATAAATACGTTCAAAAACGAGGTAATCTAAATGTCGAACATGAAAACAAGATGACTAAATCTATACTATCTCTTTCAGATCCTAAAGCTTTTTCAGGTACAAACTTTCCATTTGATCTTTTTGCATTACCCGTTGCACAAAGTTTAGATGGGACTAAAAATATCTTATATACGTGTTATCAAGAAATAGGCGATCTGCAAAATCACGGGAAATATATTCATTGTCAATATAAAACAAATCCCAGTTCGGTATTAAGTTACCTATTTCAAGGATTTCAGCAACTATTAGAAGCTATACATATTTTAGATAGCTCTGTGTTTGAAGATGAAAATGGAAAATTTCATAAAGGCATTGTTCATAATGATATAAACCCAAGCAATATTTTTCTTAAGACCAGTGGCGACTTTATTTTAGGTGACTTTGGTTGTGCCTATTTTAAAGATGAAGCAGCTCCTCAAATTAGTACATTTCAGTTTTCTGCTCCAGAATTACTTATATATGAAGATTTTTGCATAAAAAGCATAGATAAGCTTAATAGCGATTTATGGTCCTTAGGTGCTTGCTTATGGTATTTATTAGCTTATCAGCCAATAAGTCCTATACTCCCAAACCAGGCACCATTGTCTAACATAGAAAAAATACTATTCTATCGAGATTGGGCTAAGAATTATTCAGAACAATGGCAAGATTTAGTTAAAAAATATCTAAAATTAACCGGAGAGCAGTTAAGTCAACAAATTAAAAATATGCTTATTTACGATCTAAAAAAACTCCAGGAAAAACTCAATGATCCACGTGAAGAACTAAAGAAAGAAGTATTTAAAAAAATAGCATTACTGATGCTAGCTCCTGAACATGAAAGATTTAAGGCCGATCAATTAAAAAAAATAATGGAAAAATTAAAAGAGCATTTTATTGTTTATGGAGAGGCTGAAGAGTTCGCCACACAATTATTAGTACGAAAAGAAAATGATAATCAAGATTACAACAACAATAAATTAACTTTTTCAAGATAAAAAATGTTGTTTATATTTACGTCGATTTATATAAACTTGTCGCAAAGAAATAGCAGCTAATACAATAAAAATTATTAATGTCCATCCGGGCATACTTAAATTTAAAAAACGCCATGTTCCACTACCACAATTGCTGGTCCCTTGAAAAAATAACTCTATAATTTTATGAAAATAGATAGAAGTGCTATATTGCGCTACCGCTGCTTGACAACTAATTAGTTGATCCGAAGGAAAATGCTCCAACCAGAGTTGGCGACTCGCTACCACGGCACCTGCAACTGCAAATAAGAAAGCTAAGGTGTGCAATAAGCAGCGCGTTATTGCTTCAAAATTAAACAACGCGCCCATTAAAAATAGCAATCCCAACAAAGTAATAATAAACCGTTGTATGATACATAGCGGACAAGGAATAATTCCGACTTTATATTGCAAAAAGACCGCAATCGCTAATACTAAGACGCAAAGAAAAAATGTCCATAAATCGATCCAGCGAGTAACGGATAAATGCATATTTGGGTCCCTATCGTTAGATTGTGGCTTACTGTAAACTACTATACATTATCTAGTAAACTACACAAAGTTTCACATGATGAACAATTTATTGTTTCTATCGTATTTTAACTTGTTCTTCTATAGGAAATTATTTATATAGCCTGTCAGTTAAAGACTCGTTAACCGTTTTATTTTAGTTTTTATAGCTGAAAAATAATGGATAGGTAGGATGATGCTATCTCAAACTATTGGTAATAAATAATTAGGAATTCTTGTATGCCACAAAATGTAACCCAAAAATTAATTAGCTCTCATAAAGTTGAAGGTGAAATGCAAGTAGGCGCCGAAATTGGCCTAAAAATTGATCAAACATTATGTCAAGATGCCACAGGTACAATGGTTATGCTTGAATGTGAAGCAATGGAATTAAATCAGACTAAAGCGGAAATCTCAGTTCAGTATATTGACCATAATTTATTGCAAACAGATTTCAAAAATGCAGATGACCATTTATTTTTACTCAGCGCTTGTAAAAAATTTGGTCTATATTATAGCGGCCCAGGTAATGGTGTGAGTCATCCTGTCCATATGGAACGTTTTGGAAAACCTGGGAAAACCTTATTGGGCTCAGATAGTCATACCTGTGCAGCAGGATCGATGGGTATGTTAGCCATCGGTGCAGGTGGCTTAGAAGTGGCCATGGCTATTGCTGGGCATCCCTTTCACATCACTATGCCAAAAATTTGGGGCGTAAAATTAACCAATTCACTGCCAGATTGGGTTAGTGCTAAAGATATCATTCTTGAATTATTACGGCGTCACGATGTTAATGGTGGCATAGGAAAAATTATTGAATATTATGGCCCTGGCCTGCAACATTTATCAGCAATGGATCGCCACGTCATTGCCAACATGGGTGCCGAACTGGGCGCAACGACTAGCATATTCCCTTCGGATGCAATGACATTGGAATTTCTAAAATCCCAACAACGTGAACCTGACTGGCAAGAAATTATTGCCGACAAAAATTCAGATTATGATGAACATGATGAAATCGATCTTTCCAAGCTTGAGCCTTTAATTGCATTACCTTCTAGCCCAGGAAAAGTAGTTCCTATCCAAGAAGTTGTTGGACGACCTATTTACCAATCGATGATCGGTTCATCGGCCAATCCTGGACTAAGAGATTTTGCTATTGCAGCAGAAATTGTCGCTGGAAAACAAATATCTCCTGGTGTTTCGTTTGATATAAACCCAACCTCCCGCCAAATTTTAGAAAACATGGTTGATTTAGGCATTCTAGAAAAATTAATTCGCGCTGGTGGGCGCATTCATCAAGCAGGATGTAATGGATGTATTGGTATGGGTCAAGCACCTGCTTCTGGAAAAATAAGTTTACGTACCGTACCAAGAAATTTTCCAGGTCGATCTGGAACCAAAGAGGACCAAGTTTATCTCTGTAGTCCTGAAATTGCCGCAGCTTCAGCCTTAACCGGTGTTATCACCGATCCTCGCTCTCTAAAGGATAAGGCTTATCCCCACTTTAAAGAACCACAAAAAATTATTATTAATACAGCGATGTTGGTGCCACCTGCTCCAAATTCTGGCGAAGTAAAATTGGCTAAAGGCCCTAATATACAACCCTTACCAATTTTTTCTCCTTTAACTGATAATATTGAAGGCCCTGTTTTAATTAAAGTTGGAGATGATATTTCTACTGACACAATCTTACCTGCAGGAGCGAAAGTACTTCCTTTCCGCAGCAATATTTCTGGTATTAGTCAATTTGTCTTTGATCAAATCGATCTTTCTTACCCAAAACGCGCTTTAGAATATCAGAATACCGGATCCATTATTGTTGGCGGTGAAAACTATGGCCAAGGTTCCAGTCGGGAACATGCTGCCATCGCACCTCGTTATTTAGGTGTACAAGCAGTGCTAGTTAAACAATTTGCACGTATTCATAGGCAAAATTTAGTTAACTTTGGAATTTTACCTTTAGTTTTTACTAATCCTACCGATTATGACACTATTGACCAAGATGATGTTTTATTAATTAAAGATATTCGTGAATCTATTCAAAAATCTGAGAAACTGACCGTTCATAATAAAACTAAAAATAAAAACTACATCGTCACTCACCCTTTAAGCCCAAGGGAAATGAAAGTATTATTAGTGGGCGGCCTCATTAATTGGATAAAACAATAAACATCTAGTTTTTTAACTAAAATAATCTTTAAAAAGAGTTTGTGGTGGTTTTTGCTCATACAAAATATGATATACGCCTTCACAAAATGGTGCTTTAACCCCATATTTCTTTATTAAAAAGAAAATATTTTTTGCAGTCTCATAACCTTCGGTGGTTCCAATTAGCTTTTTAGCTTCCTCTAAGCTTCGTCCTTGTCCTAAAGCTAAACCTAAACGTCGATTTCGAGATTGATTATCTGTGCAGGTTAATACCAAATCCCCCAGACCCGACAGTCCTAAGAAAGTATCCTGTTTTCCACCCAATGTTAAACCTAGCTCAATCATTTCTGATAAACCCGAAGTAATAACAGCCGCTTTTGCATTAGCGCCAAAACCTAAGCCTTCGGTCATGCCAACGGCAATAGCCAGTATATTTTTTATGGCTCCGCCGAGCTCTACACCAATAACATCTTGAGTCATTTCCACGCGAAAACTTTTTGTCTGGAACCTTAATAATAGATCATGTGCAAAAACACAATTTTCTGATGCAATGCAGACAGCTGTAGGCAAACCCATAGCAACTTCCTTAGCAAAACTAGGGCCTGAAAGCACAGCCGTTTCTCTATCACCTATTACATCTTTAACCACTTCATTTAATAATTGATGTTTCTCAGAATCTAAGCCTTTACTTGCCCATAGCAAGCGCTGATTAGCTTGTAAAAAAGGCTGTATTTTCTTTAAAGTTGTATGAAAAGCGACACTAGGTACAACGATTAAAATATCTTGCGTTCCTGAAAGAATAGTTTGGTAATCATCTGAACAAGTAATATTAGAAGGAAAAACGATACCAGTCAGATAGCGCTCGTTCGTTCTTTTAGTATTTATTTCAGTAACTTGTTGTTTTTCATAAGCCCATAAGCGAACCTCTTGACCTTTACGAGCTAGATGAATAGCTAGAGCACTCCCCCAAGCACCTGCACCAATGATAGAGATAGCAAAATGATTTTCAGATTTGTTTTCAGACATTGGATTTCCACTATTGAGCTTCATAGTTAGACTTAAGTTTATCATAGTTAGTTTTAGATGATTATCTTAAATGATTAACCTTATAGACTTGAGTATCTAAATTATTTATTGATGCTAGCTTAAAATTAAAAGAAAGAATCAAATGTAGAACGACCTATTAAAACTAACCAACCTGATAAAGCTAAATAAGGGCCAAAAGCGATACCTATTCGCAAACTATCTTTCTTTGATAGATATAACACTATACCAACGATGGATCCTACACTTGCGGCTATAAATAAAATATAAGGTAAAGCTTTTATGCCTAACCAAGCACCTAATAAAGCAAAGCACTTAAAGTCTCCTTTCCCCATAGGTTCTATTTTTGATACTAATTGATAACATTTGGCTAGTATGTAAAGAAAAAGATAGGCAAAACAAGCACCTAAAATTGCAGCTGCTGGGGAAACAAAAAGTCGCATGGTGCTTAAAAGTAAACCGAACCATAATAAAGGAAAAGTGATAATATCCGGTAATATCTTATATTCAAAATCGATAAACGCTAAAATTAATAAACCCCAGGTTAAAATTAAGGCCGCAAAGGCTTGCGAACTTAGTCCAAATCGTTCAATAACTATAAGTGAGCTTATTAACGTTATAATCTCGATCAACGGATAAAAAAAAGGAATTTTAATCCGACAATAGGCGCATCTTCTTTTTAGAAGAAAATAACTTAATAAAGGAATTTTTTGTAAAATAGTTAAATATTCCTGACAGCTTGGGCAATGAGAAAAAGGTAAAAATATATTAAACGTTTTTTCATTTAACTGAAGTAGATTTTCTTGGCTTAAAAACTCCTGAGAATCTTTTCTCCATTGTTGTTGTAGCATTAATGGTAAACGATATACCAAAACTGTAAAGAAACTACCTAACACAAGACTAAAAAGAATAAGGCCAGTTGTCAAAAAATACACCATTAAATAACACTTCCTAATTTAAAGATAGGCAAATACATTGAAATAACTAAGCAAGCCACCATTAAACCTAAAATAATAATTAATAGCGGTTCTAATAATACTGATAAGTTATCAGCAAAATAGTTCATTTTTTCTTCATATAGATCGGCAGCATTGTTTAATATTTCGCTTAGGCAATTAGCCATTTCTCCAACTTTAATAAGCTGCAATAAATCTAATGGGAATAATTTTTGCTGTGAAAAAGCTTGATAAAAACATTCTCCATCACGAATATGCTCACAACTCATTAAAATAGCCGACTTATAAACAAAATTACCGGATATTTCAGCGATTAGTTGTAAAGCATCAATTAATGGCAAACCCGCAGCAAGCGCAGTAGATAATGCACGTGTAATACGAGCTATTATGATTTCTGAAATAATTTTTTTAACAATAGGAATTTTTAAATAATAGCTATCTAATTTATTATTGACTACCAAATATTTTTTCTTTAAAAAAATGAAAAAACTACCTACTATCAATAAAAAAACCCCGCCATAGCCACTAATAAATCCTATATGCTTGGATAAATAAATAACTATACGCGTAATTAATGGTAATTGTGCACCCACGTCAGAAAAAAATTGTTCAAACTGAGGAACTATGCCAATCAATAAAGTGATAAGAACGAGAGTCGCAACTATTAAAACTACCGTAGGATATACTAATGCATTAATTATTTTTGATTTTAGCTTCATACTTTTCTCTTGATATTCTGCAATGCGTTCAAACATCAATCCTAAAGTGGCTGTTCTTTCTCCTAATGCAATTAAGCTGCAATGAAACTTATTAAAATAGGCTTTATTTTCTTGTAATGCTTCATTTAAAGAAAAACCATCTTCTAAAGCAGTAGCTATTTTTCGTAAATATTCCTGTAAAGCAATACTACTAATACTGGTTTCTAATAATTGCAAGATTTGTAACAATGGAATTCCTGCCTGTAGTAAACGTGCTATTTGACGGGTAAAAAGATAAATATCCTGCATTTTTACAGGTTTTATAAATCGGATAATCCAACGAGTTCGAATATAGCTTACAAAAATATTTTGACATTGTAATTCTAGACGTAATTGATGTTTACTTAAGAAACATTCTTTACCTTCGCATGGCTTACTTTTGTTAGTAACCCCTTTCCAAACATAAATTTTTACAATGCTTAACATAATATTTTAGTCTTTTATTACGCGTTTCATTTCTAATAAACTTATTTCGCCTTGTTTTAGTTTTTCTATGGCCGATAAATACAAAGTTTGCATCCCTTGTTGTTTTGTAAATTGACAAATTTCTAACGAACTATTTTTTTGTAAAATTATTTTTTTTATTTCATCAGTAAGTGTTAACATTTCAAAAATTCCAGTACGGCCTTTATACCCTTCTATACATTGTGCACATCCCTTTGCTGTAAAAATTTTACTATTTGGCGTAAAATTTAATTTCAACAAAATTTTTTCTGGTAATTTCTCTTCAATTTTGCAATGCATGCATAAACGTCTTACTAAACGCTGAGCAATAATTAGCTGTATAGATGCTACAATATTATAAGTAGGAATATTCATATTTTCTAAACGAATCAAACTATCAACAACACTATTAGTATGTAAAGTTGATAGAACTAGATGACCCGTTTGAGCGGCCTTTATTCCTATTTCAGCTGTTTCTTGATCACGCATTTCTCCTACCATAATAATATCTGGATCTTGACGTAAAAAAGCTCTTAATACGCAAGCAAAATTTAAACCTACTGCAGAATTTACATTAACCTGATTAATTCCTGATAAAATAATTTCAATAGGATTTTCAACAGTAGAAATATTGACTGTAGTTTTTTTTAAAAAGCTTAATGCTGTATACAATGTGATTGTTTTTCCGCTTCCGGTAGGTCCTGTAACTAAAATCATTCCATGAGGGCTAGTTAAAGCTTTGATAAACTCGCTTTTTTGGATTGTGTTCATACCTAATTTATCTATTTCTAACAACATTTTGTTACTATCTAAAATTCTAATCACTAATTTTTCACCATGAATAGTTGGGCAGGTACTCAATCGACAGTCTACAGTTCGACCATTAATATCTTTTAATTGAAAACGACCATCTTGTGGAATTCTGCGCTCAGCAATATCTAATTGCGACATGATCTTTAAACGCGTGATAATTCGTGGAATAAAATGTTTAGATAAAACAACCATTGAATATAATAATCCGTCGATCCGAAAACGTATTTGTAATTGATCTTGATAAGGTTCTATATGGACATCAGAAGCATTACGTGTAATAGCATCAATCAAAAGTTTATCGACATAATTTACAATTGTTAAATCGTCATCACTGGAATTCTTTAAACCTGTATCTAAATTATTAACAGGTTGTATTACTCGACTTGAACCAACACCATTACAAGTGACTTGTTCTATTAAAGTAATGTCTTTTACTTTTTTTAATAGTTTTACCAATTGCTTTTTGTCTGCAAGCTTATATTCCAGCATTAGTCCAGTAGAAAATCGAATATCATCGAAAACCGACTGTTGCGTGGGATCAACCAAGGCTAAAGTCAATTTTTCCTTATCTTGAGATAGAGGTAATATTTGATATTTTTGTAGTAAATTTTTATCAATTATACGGTTTGGTATTTGCAAGATATCGATAGTATCCAAGTCAATATATGTCAGAAAAAATTCTGCTGCTAAAAGCTGGGCTAAATAGTAAGAATCTATTTTTTGAGTTTGTATTAAATAAGTTATAAAAGAAATTTTCTGCTGTTTAGCATAATCAATCATTTCGACAATAAATTCTTTTTTTAATCCACAATCGAGTATTAGGTGCTTTAAAAAATTATTGATAGCAAATTTTTCCATTTTATTATGTCCGTATATTCGACCTTTCTCAGTATAACGCAAATTGGAAACAAAATGTATTGACACATTAATTATTTAATGTTTATATAGATATTACTGAGTTAATGAACACCTTGCTGGTAAAGTTCCAGGGGTTAGGAATAGAGATATCTAAAAACAATAATATACTTACAGCAATTGGATTTTTGACAAGGCGTCGCGAGAATGAAGCAACCGAAGTGTATTCCGAATACATGAGGGCTGCGAATCGAGCGACAACGCAGTAAAAAATTCAAGTGCGAAGAGTTGAATTTCTATTTTTAGGAACTAACTTATTTTCTTATAGCTAATGCTTAGAAATAAATTAAAGGCAGGAATTTACTGCGTTGATATATTTTCTAGGGTTTATAATGTAGGAAAATATGGAAATCCAGTAAGGTTTTTTAGTTTTAGACAGGCCTCTAACCATTTTCCCTCTCCTTCTAACTCTTCTCGAATTGCTTTACTCCCAATTGCTTAAAATTTCGCATTTTTAATATCCTGAGGTATATTAAAAAATAAATTAAGTCAGGTACAAAAATCCAATTTTCAGTTAATTTTTAAAAATATAGGATTTAATACCGATGCGTGTATTCAATCAATCCACTATTCATATTTGGCATACTAGGCTTGAAGAGCATACAAACAAATATACACTTTTTCAAAGCTGGCTTGCCCCCGAGGAAAAAATACACGCCGAAAAGTTAGCTATCCCTTATCGCCGACGATTTATTATTGCAAGAGCTATGTTGCGCGATTTACTAGCCTATTATTCTAAACAATGCCCACAGAAGCTGAAATTAACCTACTCAGTTTCTGGTAAACCCTTTTTAATAAATCCAGAACGGTGCATAGAATTTAATCTCTCACATTCAAAAAATATCTTGGTGTATGCTTTTACTATCGACACACCGATAGGTATTGATATTGAATACATAAATAACCGAACATATATCGACAAAATCGCTTATCGTTTCCTCCCTGCCTACGAATATGACCGATTGCAATTATTGCAGGGTGTAAAGAAATTAGAGGTATTTTTTAATGCTTGGGTAAGGAATGAAGCTTTAATAAAAGCAATGGGTAATACCTTGCAGACTCATCCCTATTCTCGATACAAACTTTCCTCATATTCTAAAATAAGTAATTTAGAATATGAAAAAATGGGGAAAGTAAACCCTTTTTATACTATTTCTAATTTATTCCTTTATTCTGATTTTACAACGGCAATTGCTATAAAAGGAAATGAAAAAACTATCATTATTAGAAAATACACTAAAAGTATGTTTGGATTAAATAACTAAAAAATTTTGAATAAAAGTAACATTGCTTCGTGCTTATACTCGCAGCAATCGAATTTTTGGCAAGTGCCGCATCCATGCAGCAATGGTATATACAAAATACATGAGGATTGCGAGTTAAGCAGGCAACACAGCCAAAAGTTCAAGTGCGAAGAGTCTATCAAAACTCCATCAGCATAAACCGTACTACGCCACACGTCGTATCATCAGCTTGCATTTCTGTTAAAGGGTAATGCTGGTTTAACGCTTTCAGATAGCGGCGATTTCCATCTATAACTAATTGCCTAAAGAGTAATGTATTACCTGGATCTTGTTTTATTTTAGCTAAAATAAAAGCAGCATTGTGTGCCACGCAATCAGTGTCTAATACAATAATACAATTTTTAGGAAAGCTAGGCCCTTGTGCAGTTTCCATACAATCATTCTCTACGCGAAGTGCAAAAGCATCGGAACTAAGGGGAATATTAGTGCTCAAATACTTAGAATAAGTTTTTGGTGAAATTTTTATAAAATGCAAAAAACGTTCTTTTGCCTCTTGAGATGTCAATAAGGGGACTTGATAATAAGGTTGACTATTTTCATACTGATACGCCCCTTCAGACTCTTCAGCTACATGCTCATGATCTAGCCATCCATGAGGTTTATTAAAAACCTTCTCAATATGGCTAGCCAATCTATCACCAATATTTTTAATCGGGCTATTGCCTATTAAATGACTAATTTGGCTTTGCGAACGATCCAAATGCTCAGATAAATCGGTGATCCCACCTACTGAGTGAGCTAATTTCCGTAAATTTTTCCGTCTAATATCTTTTATATTCATGCCATAGCTTTATTAAGGTTTTATTGTTATGACCCATAGAGTAAACTTATACTTTGTTTAGAGTCCTATAAATGTCAAAAAAAGTAATATGTATGGTAATACATATTACCTTTTTAGATAGGTAGTGTCATAATTATTTTAATTCAACAACGAAATCCCCTAGTTTTTTCTTAACTTTTATCTTTTTCAGTGATATATAATTTGGTAAACCTTTTTGATAAGGAGGATAATTTTCACCTTGAATCAGTGGTAGCAGATAATCATGGCAGCTCTGCGTAATATGAAAACCATCTTTGCTGATATAGGAACGAGGTAATTTTTTTTCCTGGTTTGCTACCGCAGCTAACTTTGCCTCACCTATCGCCCATCGATAGCCCTTGCTAGCTACTCTCACGATAGTAGGCATTACAGCATTTTTACCTTTAATGGCAAATTCAACCGCCGCCTTGCCCAAAGCATAGGCTTGCTTAACATCAACTTCAGCAGCGATATGTCGTGCTGAACGTTGTAAATAGTCGGGTAACGCCCAATGATATTTATACCCTAACTTAGTTTTAATTAATTGCGCAATAACTGGAGCCGCACCACCAAGCTGCTTATGGCCGAATGCATCAGTCGTATCTGCTTCGGCTAAAAATTTTTTCGTAGAGTCTCTAATTCCTTCTGCCAAAACAATAACACAATAACCCCATTTTTTTACGGTTTTATCCACTTTCTGTAAAAATAAAAATTCGTTAAAGATTATTTCAGGAAATAAAATAATATGTGGAGCATCTCCTTTTTTTTGCATAGCCAACCCACTTGCTGCCGCTATCCAACCGGTATGCCGACCCATTACTTCCATAATGAATACTTTAGTTGATGTTGCACACATCGAGGCAACATCTAAACCTGCTTCCAAAGTAGAAATAGCGATATATTTTGCAACAGAACCAAAACCAGGACAGTTATCGGTGATAGGAAGATCATTATCAACCGTTTTGGGAATGCCGATGCAACTTAGAGGGTATCCCAGTTTTTGACTGAGCAAATAAATTTTATGCGCTGTATCCTGTGAGTCTCCGCCTCCATTATAAAAAAAATAACCAATGTCATGCGCTTTAAAAACCTCTAATAAGCGTTCATATTCTGCACGATTACCCTCTAAGCTTTTTAATTTATAGCGACATGAACCAAATGCTCCTCCTGGCGTATAACGTAATCCAGCAATTGCTTTCCTACTTTCTTTGCTCATATCAATTAAATCTTCAGTTAAAGCACCTATAACCCCATTACAACCTGCATAAACCTTACCAATTTTTTTATATTGCCTAGCAGTTTCGATCACACCGCAGGCCGTTGCATTAATAACTGCCGTTACGCCGCCTGATTGAGCATAAAACACATTTTTCTTTGACATCCTGAGCATTCTCCAGGTAACTTAAAGATAAATAATATACTTGAAATATTCACTCTTTTTCTAGACTAGCATGCGACTTCATATTTTAGGCATCTGTGGTACCTTCATGGCGGGCATTGCTTTCATAGCCAAACAAAAAAACTTGGAAGTAACCGGCTCTGACGCGAATATTTATCCTCCCATGAGTAATCATTTGGCCGAACATAAAATTCAGGTTTTCAAAGCCTATGATGAAAAAAATCTATTACCCCATCCTGATTTAGTCATCATGGGAAATACCATGACACGCGGAAATCCATGTGTTGAATATGTTTTAAATCAAAATATCCCCTATATTTCCGGTCCGCAATGGTTAGCTGAAAATGTGTTACACAAATATCATGTCTTAGCTGTTTCGGGAACACACGGGAAGACCACAGTATCAAGCTTATTAAGTTGGATATTAGAATTTGCCGGTTTAAATCCTGGATTTTTAATTGGTGGCATTTCTAAAAATTTTGATAGCTCTGCTCGTTTAGGAAAAGAAGATTTTTTTGTCATCGAAGCAGATGAATATGATACAGCATTTTTTGATAAGCGCTCAAAATTTATTCACTATCATCCCAAAACTTTGATTTTAAATAATCTTGAATTTGATCATGCCGATATTTTCCCAAACTTAGATGCAATTAAAAAACAATTTTCTTATTTATTGCGCACTGTACCCAGTGAGGGACTAATTATTTGTCCAAAAAATGATAAAAATTTACAAAATGTAATATCAAGGGGATGTTGGACACGCATTGAATACACTGGAAATGAAGAAGATAAAGATGTAATTTGGCAAACCATATTATTAAAAGCAGATGCCAGTCAATTTACTATTTATCATAAAAACATAAACCTAGGTGAAGTAAATTGGTCATTGATCGGTGACCACAATGCAGCAAATGCTATTATCGCTATAGCCGCAGCACAGCATATCGGCGTCAATCCAAAAAAAGCGATTGCTGCATTAAATCAATTTCAAGGTATCAAACGCCGCTTAGAAATCTATAAAAAAGTCAATGGAATAACACTTTATGATGATTTTGCTCATCATCCTACAGCTATTGCCACCACCCTTGCCGGTTTACGTAAAAAAATCGGCTCTGAGCGCATATTAGTTATTTTAGAGTCTGGCACGCATACTATGCGTTCTGGAACACATCGAGAAACTTTAGGCCCTTCTTTACAGGATGCAAATAAGGCATGGTTACTACGACCAAAGCAAGATAGGGGTATTGAACGGGTGTTGGAAACAACATCTATTCCTATTGTTATTTGCGATTCCGTAGCCGATATCATCAAAAAAGTAGTTGAAGAAGCCCATACTTCCGATCATATTGTGATTATGAGTAACAGTGCTTTTGATAAGCTACATGAAAAACTGGCTCAGGCTTTAGAGGCATGAATACTGCGGACGATTATCTTAGATCAGCTTTGGCTTTAGCAGAAATACGTCGCGGTTTTTGTGCGCCAAATCCTTGCGTGGGCGCTGTTTTAGTTAAAAATACACAGATTATCGCTACAGGTCATCATCTGGCAAGCGGCTCTCCTCATGCTGAAGTGGATGCTATTAATAAAATTGATCCTTCTCTCGTCCAAGGAGCCACGTTGTATGTGACATTGCAGCCTTGCTGTCATTCTGATAAAAGAACTCCGCCTTGTACGGATCTCATTATAAAAAGCGGTATCGCTAAAGTCATTTATGGTTTTCGAGATCCAAATCCTGCTGTAAAAAGCCATGCTGATAAAATATTACAACAGGCAGGAATTGAATGTACGCATCATCCTCTACCCGCTATCGATAATTTTTATGCGAGCTATGCCTATTGGTGGAAACACAAAAGACCATTCACTACTGCAAAACTAGCGATGAGTTTAGATGGTAAAATTGCCGGAAAAAATGGAAAATATATTCGATTAACTGGCGATGAGGCACTACAATTTACACATCAACAACGCAAACAAACTGACGCTATTTTAACGACAGCAAAAACAATTTGTTTGGATAATCCCTCGTTAAATAGCCGTTTAGATGATGGAGTCTACAAAAAACCGCTGTATATTTTAGATTCCCATCTCAACATACCGACTTCAGCAAAAATTTTTAATTCTGCAGAACCTGTTACTATTTTCCACGAAGCTAATTTAAGCAAAGAACATCAACAAAGACTACAACAACATGACATACGTTTCATTCCCATAAAAAATGACAAAAATGGTCTAAATTTAGTAGCTATACTCGATCAGATTGGTTTAGACGGTAAAATTGATTTATGGATAGAAGCAGGTGGGCAGAGTTTTCAAGCTTTCATCAAAAATAACTTATTACAACGTGCTTTTATTTACGTGGCACCGATATGGCTGGGGGGAAATGCCAAAATTGCCTTTACCTCTCCAAATCCCTTAAAAGAGGCTATACCGATTAATACCACTCATTTAGGAAAAGATACTTGTTTTGAGTTTAAATGGAATGAAAAATAAGCGTATAATATGCATTATAAATTGAAATAATAAATCAAAAGATGAAAACCTCTACAATCTCGAATATCGATCGCGCTTTAGAAGACCTACGTCTAGGTAAAATGATCGTTTTATTCGATCATGAAAACCGAGAAAACGAAGGTGACTTAGTCCTTGCCGCTGAAAAAGTGACGCCTGAAGCCATTAATTTCATGGCCCAATATGGACGTGGTTTAATTTGCTTAGCCTTAATTGAAGAAGACATTAAGCGTTTGCAGATCCCCATGATGGTAAAAAACTCGACCAACCCTTTCCATACTGCCTTTACTGCGTCTATTGAGGCTGCTAAAGGTGTTACGACCGGAATTTCTGCTGCAGACCGAGCTCATACCATTAAAGTAGCTATCAATCCTGAAAGTGTTCCTCAAGATATCGTCATGCCAGGTCATATTTTCCCTTTACGTGCTCGAAAAGGTGGGGTTTTAGAACGTATGGGACAGACAGAAGGAAGTACTGATCTAACCCGTTTAGCTGGATTGAAATCTGCTGCTGTTATCTGTGAAATCATGAATTCTGATGGCAGCATGGCACGATTCCCTGACTTAGAAAAATTCGCTAAACAACATCAAATTCGTTTATTATCGATACGTGATTTGATCCAATACCGTTTACAAACCGAATCTTTAGTCAAAGAAATTGCTTCTATTCGTTTACCAACTGAAGAATATGGCGATTTGATTATCAAATTGTTTGAAAGTTGTATGGATAAGCATCATCATCTAGCAGTTATTAAGGAAAAATCAGCCTTATCAAATCAACCTACCTTGGTACGCATCCATTCAGAATGTTTTACTGGCGATCTTTTTGGTTCTGCTCGCTGTGATTGTGGTTGGCAATTACATGAGTCCTTAATGCAAATAAGCCAGCAAGGCGGAGTATTACTTTATTTACGCCAAGAGGGTCGAGGTATTGGTTTATTAAATAAACTCAAAGCCTATGCCTTACAAGATCTGGGTCTTGATACCGTCGAGGCGAATCAAAAATTAGGTTTTGGTAGTGATGATCGGAATTATTGGATCGGTGCACAAATGCTACAAAACTTAAAACTCTTAAAGATTAAATTACTAACGAATAATCCTCAAAAAATACTTGATTTAGAACAGTATGGAATTGAGGTCATTGAACGTATTCCATTAATTGCAACACCCAATGCCACAAATCGTGACTACTTAAAAACTAAACAAACTAAGCTCGGGCATCTTCTCAACCTATAATTAAGGATAACTATGCAAAAAATAAAAGAAATTACCGCCAAGCCCTTACATTTCAATCAACCGACTGATGAATTTAATATTGCTATCGTAGTAAGTCGCTTCAATCAAAATATCACCGAGGGATTATTGAATGGAGCCTTACAACGATTAAAAGAGTTAAATTTCCCTGAACAATGCATCACTATCGTCAGGATTCCTGGGGCAGTAGAAATGGGTCTTGTGGCACAACAAATAGCAATTTCCGATGAAAACTGTTTAGCCATCATTTGTTTAGGTGCTGTTATTCGTGGAGAAACTGATCATTATGATTATGTTTGTCAACAAGTGAGTTATGCTTGCCAAAAAGTTGCTTTGCAAGAATCTATTCCAGTTATTTTCGGAGTTCTAACAACTGACAGCGAAGAACAAGCACTAGCACGCATCGATGGAAAGCGATGCCATAAAGGGCGCGATGCGATAGATGCTGCAATGGAGATGATCTCGGTATTAGAACAAATCGAAGTAGAATAGATATACTCTTAAAATTAAGCAGTTATTCCCTGCTGCTTAATTTGTTAATTAGAGGAAATATACTTTTCACGCCGAATAATATCAGTAGGGAAAGCATAGCTTTTGACTAAAAGTGTAAATACTTCATCCACCATGTTGGGATTACCACATAAATACACAATATCTTGTTTAGCATTCGGTTTGATTTCACTAAAGGCATTCAATACATAACCGGTATGTTCATAGCTGCTCAATGCCTCTTTCAATTTAACCCGGCTATAATAAGCGTGCAATTCAAACCAAGCGTTTTTTTCTGCAAAGGCAATAAACTCATCGCGATATAAAAGATCTTCTTGCCTACGCACACCAAATAACAATATAACCTTAAAACAGGGACGCAATTTAAATCGATGTTCTAATTCGGCTAACATCGTTCGATAAGGTGTAACACCGGTGCCAGTTGCTACTAAAACATAACGTTCAGGCATCTCTTCACGTAAAATGAGCCGGCCAAAAGGACCTGTCGCTGTAACTCTATCTCCAGTTTTTAATGTGAATAAAAGCTGACTCGCAATACCCTCGGGGACATAGGAGGCTGCAAATTCGATTTTATTAGTTGCCTGGTGGGTTTTATTGGCAATACTATAGCTACGGCGCAATACTTTTTTAGCCGTAGGAATATGTAAGGTAATAAATTGGCCTGGAATAAACTCAAAGCTCTCACCCTCTTCACAATGAAAAGTGAAATGCTTAACATCTGGAGCAATCTGCTCACTGGTCTCGAGGATTAGATGAAATTCTTTTCTAGACATATTCCGCGTAGTCTAATCAGACAAGCCGGTTTCGTCAAAATATTTGTCTTTTAAAAACCTCTAAATTAAAAAGTCCTTCTTAAACTATAACCATCGGATGCTTCTGCCGACTTTGGTGGAAGTTCAATTTGAGGGCTAACTCTTTCATTAATAGCCATGTCGTCCATCCAAATTCTAGGCTGTTTCACGTTGTAATTATTTTTAAAAAAAGGTTCAAACATCGTCTCTAACAAAAAGTGTACGATTACAGAAGGATGTAAATCATCCCAGAATATGTCTTGTTCATTGGGAAAATGTTTCTTTGTTGCTAATAATACCGAAGCATAAATATCTGCAAGATAAATTTTTTCTCCAAATTTATTTTCATGGGCTTGTATAGCAGATTGCACTATATGAGTTGTCCAAGAAGCATGCTTATCTTCCATACCAATTAATTGACTTATTCCGTTTACTAAAGGGTATTGCTTAAGTTTTTTTTGCAGCTCAATTTTCTCTCCCATAGTCAGCGTAAGGCTGGTAGTACTAGCAATTCTAGTTGTATTAATTGCATGCTCTACCAGTTTTCCATCTTTGACATAATAACAACAAAATTCTACAGCTAATTCATTCTGACTGTTATAAGCTTGATTGATTTCTTTGATGATGATGGCATTTCCTGATGTTATATTTTTAGAAACACATTCTTTGTCTTGATTTTTGTCTAAATAATAAACTGCGCAACCACTCGTAAATCCATAAGCCTCGGGATTTTCATCTATCTTTTCAAACACTGCCGCCGCATCAAATATTTTTATGTCTGCATTTAATTTGGCTTTCCTCGATAAATTATGAATTAATTTCTCGAGTCCTATTGTACTTCCATTCCTTAAAACCTGGCCTTTTTCTTTACTAAGCAATTTTTTTTCATCTTTTGATAATTTTATATCTACTGATATTTCCTTTCCGTCTCTCAAAATAAATTGTTTCTTATCAACAAAATAAACCTTCCTAGTACTCCCCGAACCCGTTATAATTATAATAATTCCTTTTTCTTTTATATTACTTAGCTTTACATCCTCTTTTTTATCTACCTGATAGACACCACACAAACTAAAATCAAAATATTGATAGTTTTTAGCCAAATCTCTTAGTCCTTCATTAAAGGAATGGCAAGCTTCTTTTGCTTGTTTTTTTTCCTTTTCGGTTTTTTTAGAAAATCGAGGGGTTTTACTAAAATCAGGTAACGTAAAAGCTAATATATTTTTAGCATAATTTTCAGCTTTTTGTTGGGAAGTCGTTAAAATGTCTATTGTCTTAGCAATTCCTCGTATGGCTCGCTCAGCTCCGCCTTTATTACAATAACCAGCGGTGACTAGATCATTAGCTCCAGCGAAAATAATAGCTAGGTCATCAGAATCAAACTTAATGCTTTTTTTTAATTTTTTTGCCTCGTTTTGTATATTAGTCAATATAAGGCTTAGAAAAAAACCTTTTAGATATTTAAATAAACTCAAAATTTTTCCGTAATTATAGGCCATCGCGCCTCCTTGTGCTCTATTTACAGATTTGAAGAAACCATGAATGGGCACTAAATTAGGATTCTCTAACGGATTTTGTGTCTTTCTTAAATACGCCAGTTCTTTATAAAATGCATAATCCCAGCCAAAACCATTGGTAAATTGTTCATGCGGAGATTTATATAAAAATAAGCTTAACGGAATGCAACCAAGGATTTTTTTGTCATACATTCCATTTTTACCGCCTGGATCACTTAAACTATCTCCAAAAATCTTTACCCCAGCCACTTCCATCTTCGATGTTATATCATAAGGAGAAGCTTTTTCACTCAGATCCTCATATTGATGCAAAGGTATTATATGAAAATTCATAATTAATTTTTATTGTTATTTTTGTAAATATATTAACTACTTTAGAAATAATATAAGCTAATAATTATTAAGGATTTATTAAATGATAAAAATCAATTTGCTAATTTTTCATAAAATAATTTTTAGCACTAGTTACATCTTGAGTAATTTGTTCTTTTAGAGCTTCTAAGCTATCAAATTTTTTTTCATCGCGTATTTTTTTTAAAAATTCTACTTCGATAAATCGATCATAGATATTCTGATCAAAATCAAATAAATAAACTTCTAATAAATTCTTCAAACCATTGACCGTAGGACGTTTTCCGATATTAGCGACTCCCGGTAAAGGTATAGTTTCTAAACCATAAACGTTGACAACAAATATACCTTGTAAAGGAATCACCCGGCGATGCAATCCTATATTAGCGGTCGGAAAACCGAGTAATCGACCGCGTTGTTCGCCATAAATTATACGGCCACTAAGTCTAAAAGGACGACCCAGTAGTCGTGCTGCTAATTTAAAATCCGCTTGTTTGACAGCACTTCTTACGCGTGAGCTACCTATACGCTCATTCTCAAATGATACCGTTGGCATAGAAAAAACTTTGAATCCATATTCCTGACCTAATTTTTTCAACAAAGAGAAATCTCCTTGCCGTCCTTTACCAAAACGAAAATCATCTCCGATAATTAAGCCTTTTATACCTAATTTATCGACCAAAATTTTTTTAACAAATTCTTCTGCGCTGCACTCTGCTAAGCGTTTATTAAAACGTAAACAAAGAACTCTATCGATAGCTAAAAATTGTAAAAATTTAAATTTTTCCCGGAACCGCATTAAACGTGCTGGAGCTTTTTCTCCATAAAAAAATTCTTGCGGATGAGGCTCAAAAAGAATTACGCAAGTCGGTAGATTAAGTTGTTTACCTAGTTTGATTAAAGCTTGAATAACTGTTTGGTGTCCTTGATGCAAGCCATCAAAGTTACCAATAGTCGCTACACAACCCTGATATCTAGGTTTTATATTATGGATATTGCAAATGAGTTCTGTCATGACTGGGCTTTTAAATCATGGTAACGCAAGCCACTAATCCATAGAGCAGCAATATAAATAATAATTGAAGTGATACCTAGCAAAAAAATATGTGAAAATCGCTGCTGCCAACCCCAATTTATCCAAACAGGGGTAGCAGCTGCAGACCAATACAAAAATAAACATAATGCACTATTAGCAAATAACAATTGAAAAACAAACTTTAACCATCCGGATTGCCATTGAAAAACTTTTCGGGTTTGCAATCCCCATACTAACAGACCTGCATTCAACCAAGCTGATAGTGAACTTGCCAAAGCCAAACCAGTATGCTTTAGCGGAAAGATTAATAAGGCATTAAAAATCATATTCGCAACTAGGGCAATAATACCAATCCGTACTGGCGTCCTTATGTTTTGCTGCGCATAAAAAGCGGCTGCCAATACCTTAATCAACATAAATGCTTGCAAACCAATGGAATAAGCTATCACACTACGTTGCGTCATAAAAACATCATGGATAGTAAATTTTCCATAATGGAAAAGTGTAACAATAAGCGGCCCCGATAAAATCAACATCGTTAAAGAGGCGGGAATACCGATCAATAAATTACAACGTAACCCCCAACTTAATGTGCTAGCAAATAATTCTGGTGATTTTGCCGCATGCTGGCGAGATAGGTGTGGCAAGATTACCGTCATCAAAGCTACTCCAAACACACCTAACGGAAAATAAGCCAACCTATCTGAGTAATAAAGCCAAGTAACACTACCCGCAACTAAAAAAGAAGCAAAAACCGTATTCAGTAATAAACTGATTTGCCCTATAGATGAACCGAATAAGGCCGGCAACATAAGTTTTAATACTTTTTGAACGCCAGGATCACGCCATTTAAATTTTGGTTCTTGTAATAATTTTAATCGATGGAGAAAAGGTAATTGAAACCCTAATTGTAGAAATCCTGCTAATAACACACCCCATGCCTGAGCTTCGACAGGTACTTTAAAATAACGCGTCACTTCAAGTGCAGTAATAATTAGTGATATATTTAATAAAGCGGGTGTAAACGCAGGAACCCAAAATTGTCCATAGCAATTTAAAGTCGCGCCAACTAAAGCAGTTAAGGAGATTAGCATCAAATAAGGAAACGTTATTCTCAGCATTTCTATCGCTAATTGGAAACGATAAGGATCTAAGCCTGGTGCAAATAAACTAACTAAACCCCTACTTCCCAGAACACCTAGAATACAAATGCCCAATAAAATTAATCCTAGTGTGCCCGCTATATGTGCCACAAATCGTTGCACTTCATCTTGTGAGCGAGTTTGCTTATATTCGGATAAAGTCGGAATGAAGGCCGCGGAAAAAGAGCCTTCGGCAAATAACCCGCGCATGAAATTAGGAATCTTAAACGCAATATAAAAAGCATCAACAGCTGCAGTCGCACCAAAAATCCTGGCTACCACCATATCACGAACAAATCCTAAAATCCGCGAAATCAACGTCATGGACGCAACGACTGAAGTTGACTTTAAAAGTGCCTTACTCATCGGTTTTCTAACCATATTTCAACAATTAATTGAGCTGCAATACTATCGATAGATTTTTTTTTTAAAGCCTTATATCCTCCAAGAGCAAAAAGGCGTGACCGTGCCTCAACGGTAGTCAATCTTTCATCAACCGGAAAAACTGGTAACTGAAAGCGACTTTTTAACTCTATTAAAAAATCTCGCGCTAAATGCGTTATCGATTGCTCTGCACCATCCATATTTAATGGGATACCTACTACTAATACCTCTGGTGACCAAATCTGTAATAATTGCTCAATTTCTTTCCAGGGAAGCTCACCTTTTTTCACGGTTAAACTAGTCAAAGGTTGCGCTAAGGAAGGTGATGTTTGTCCCACTGCCACACCAATATACTTAGAACCAAAATCAAATCCTATAACGGTCTTAATTTCAGGCATGACCACCCATATAAGCTAGTTTAGTGACATCAACACCTAAATAATTCATAGCCTTCAACCATCGTTGTTCGAAAGGAATATCAAACAATATATTAGGACTTGCAGGCAAAGTTAACCAAAAATTATTAACAATTTCTTGCTCCATTTGACCCGCTATCCAATTTGCATAGCCTAATGAAAAAATAAACTTATCTGGTCCCTGCTGTTTAGCAATCGCAAGTAAAATGTCCTTAGATGTAGTTACGGAAATTTCACTGCTCATTTTAAGGCTAGATTGCCATTCACCCACAGGAACATGTATCACAAAACCACGTTCAGGATGAACAGGTCCTCCACATAAAATCGGAAAACCTCCCCCTAAAGTGGTGTCAGTTGACTCTAGCTTGCTATTCGTGATGTCTCTTAATATTTCTGAAAGATTAACCCGCAAGGATTGTAAGGGTTGGTTAATAACAATACCTACTGCTCCTTTTTCCGTATGCTCGCATATATACACTACGGATCGATTAAAATAAGCGTCTGTTAAAATGGGCATGGCCACTAAAAAATAGTTTGTAAAATAATTTGTCATTTCTATCATTAGACCCTTCTCGACTAAAATCTGCTCGCTAATCATAGCATTTGCTTTCATATCCAACCTAGCCTTTAAGTCAGAAATGATAAATGTCCTATCTTATGTTAAAGATATGAGAAATATCTGTCCATCATGATATGATATTAAGGCGTTATCGCGTTAAGAAAAATTTATAATGAAGAAGAGAAAGCTATGAATATTAATTTTCGTGTAGGTTACGGTTACGATGTACATGCTTTTGAAGTAGGAGACCATATAACTTTAGGAGGTGTCAAAATTCCGCATCGAATGGGCCTTAAAGCACATTCTGATGGCGACGTCGTCATTCATGCCTTAGTAGATGCACTTTTAGGAGCCTGTGCTTTAGGGGATATAGGTCTGCATTTTCCTGATACTGATGAACGTTGGAAAAATACAGATAGTAGACTATTCTTACAAGCAGCCGTCAAAATGTTAGAAGAAAAAAATTGGTCTATAAATAATGCAGATATCACTGTCATTGCAGAAGCGCCCAAGCTTAAGGACTACTCAGCAACAATGAGATTTAATTTAGCGCAAGATATGAAAATTGATTTAAATCAGATCAACATAAAAGCAACTACTACAGAAAAGTTAGGTTTTATTGGGCGTCAAGAAGGAATTGCAGCAACTGCAATCGTTCTCCTTCAAACCAAATAACTTTTTAATGGTACCGAGAGTGGGACTCGAACCCACACAATGTCACCATCACCGGATTTTGAGTCCGGCGCGTCTACCAATTCCGCCATCCCGGCAACAGCGCCTAAGTATACCAAGGTATTTTTTTGAATCAATCTTTATTATTTAAGAACAAAATATGATCAATTAATATAGTTCAAACTAATAGATAGAGTTAAAGCTCCACTGGACTTGCAATCAAAATCTTAATCACTTATTGTTTTCTACTAAGACTTTAATACATCGCGTTATAGCATACATAATAACATTAACTTGATCTTTCAAAAAAAGCTATCAACAATAAGGTCATGAGGAACATGATCTAAGAGGTAAATAATGTATAATAATGAAGCGCTAATATCACAAGATGTACCACATTCTTTAACCACTAAGAAACAATTATTACTCGCTTCTGTTATTTGTATACTTGCTGCCATGTTCTATATGTATGAGTATACTTTGCAAGTATCTCCTGCTGTTATGACCAATCAATTGATGCGTGACTTGGGTCTTAATGCGGCAAGTTTAGGCACCATGGCAGCGTTTTACTATTATTCTTACACCCCCATGCAATTACCTGCCGGCCTGCTCTTTGATCGCTTTGGTCCGCGCCGTTTAATAACCTTAGCTATTTTAATATGTGCCCTAGGAGCATTTTTATTTGGTATTACACCCAACGCAGCCATGGCCTCGTTGGGCAGGTTCTTAATGGGTATAGGGTCTTCTTTTTCATTTATAGGTGCTTTGCTCCTTGTTTCACGTTGGTTTCCTCCTCAATATTTTGCTTTAATTACTGGTCTCGTTCAATTAATGAGCTCAGCAGGGGCGATTGCTGGTCAAGTCCCTTTAGTAACAGCTATTAATCATTGGGGTTGGCGATCAACTGTTATCTCCTTAGCTATCGTGGGTTGCTTATTGGCCTTGCTGGTATGGACAGTGGTTCGAGATAGCCCAGAAGTTGTTTCGAAAGGGCATAAATTTCAGTCCCCATCTAAAAAAAGCGAATTAAAACGGCTGCAACAAGTCTGCAGTAATAGGCAAACTTGGTTAATTGCTTTGTATTCTTTCTCTATATGGGCACCTGTTACGGCATTTGCCGCCTTGTGGGGTATACCCTTTCTTGTAGCCAGTTATAGCCTCACTACAGAAGCTGCTTCTGAGGCAAGCGCAATGATTTGGTTAGGTATCGGCTTAGGTAGTCCTTTAGCAGGTTGGTTCTCTGACAAAATCAAATCGCGATCAAAACCACTTAGCTTTTTTGCTTTATTAGGGATAATTAGTCTTACAGTTATTATATACTGCCCTACATTACCGCTACCTTGGCTATATTTTATTCTATTTGTTTTTGGTTTAGCTGCATCAGGACAATCATTATCCTTTGGAGTTGTCAAAGATAATAATACTGCTTGTGTAGTCGGTACAGCTATTGGTTTTAATAATATGGCTGTAGTTGCAGGAGGTGCTTTATTTCAACCTTTAATTGGGGTTTTGCTTTATGTCAATTGGGGGGGCATCATGCATAATGGCACACCCTTTTATGGTATAGTAGATTATCAGAAAGCGCTTTTTGTATTACCTTTATGTTATATCATTGCGTTTTTTGTAAGCTACTTTTTGCTTCGAGAAACTTATTGCATACCACAATATTCCAATGAAACAGCTAGTGCAATTTAAGTTTTTTATTAGCATTATCGCTATTTTAATCAAATTTTATGTTTAAAAATAACGATTTGGCATCGCTATCTTTAGCAAAGCAAAAACCTACTTTACTCGCTGCCATTATCTGCATTCTTGCCTCCTGTTTTTACATGTATGAATTCATATTGCAAGTTTCACCTGCAGTGATGACAAATCAATTAATAAATGACTTAGGACTCAATGCTATTACCTTAGGGACAATGGCTTCTTTTTATTACTATTCTTATACCCCCATGCAACTCCCAGCAGGATTTTTATTTGATCGATTTGGTCCCCGACGCTTACTAACTATAGCCGTTCTTACCTGCGCAATGGGGGCGTTTTTGTTTGGCTCAACGAACAATATTGCTACAGCTTCTACGGGTCGATTCATGATGGGAACAGGATCATCTTTTGCATTTATAGGGACTTTAGTTTTAATCTCCCGCTGGTTTCCTTCCCGGTATTTTGCTTTTTTGACAGGTTTAGTCGAATTGATGAGTTGTGTAGGCGCAATTATTGGCGAGACTCCCTTAACTATTGCTGTAGATCAATGGGGCTGGCGACTAACCATAATTATTTTGGGTATAGTAGGTACTATTTTAGCCCTGTTAATCTGGCTTATAGTAAGAGACAGTCCAGAAGTTGTTTCGAAAGGACACAAATTTCAACCTACTTCTAAAAAAAGTATACTGCAAAGTTTTCATCAAGTAGCTGTTAATAGTCAAACTTGGTTTATAGCACTATATTCTTTTATGGTGTGGGCACCTATTACTGCTTTTGCAGCATTGTGGGGTGTACCTTTTCTAGTTGTCGCTTATGGTATCAGCACTAAAGCTGCTTCTACCGCCTGCACTATGATTTGGCTGGCTATAGGGATAGGCTGCCCATTATTAGGTTGGTGGTCAGATAAAGTAAACTTACGGGGGATGCCTTTAAAGTTCGCTGCGAGCTTAGGTATAGTTGGATTAATACCTGTTATTTATGTCCCACATCTTCCCTCAATTTGGCTCTACATTTGTTTGTTCTTATTTGGTCTTGCCGCTTCGGGGCAATCACTCGCATTCGGAGTTGTGAAAGATAATAATCACTCTAATGTAGCAGGAACAGCTATGGGTATTAATAACATGGCCACAGTGGCTGGGGGAGCTTTATTTCAACCTTTAATTGGTATATTGTTACATTTAAACTGGAATGGAATCTATCATAATGATACCCCCTTTTATAGCGTTGAAACTTACCGAAAAGCCTTTATCATATTACCTTTTTGCTATCTAATAGCCTTATTAATTGGAAAATTCCTAATAAAGGAAACCCATTGCCAGCAACAACCTAATGTCCAGGAGTAAAAGTAGTTTCCGCTGGCTAAAACAGCATTTTAGCGATCCGTATGTAAAACGTGCTCAAAAAGAGGGCTTGCGCTCACGCTCGGCTTATAAATTATTAGAGATTCAAGAAAAAACTAAACTGATTAAGCCTGGAATGACTATTGTTGATCTTGGGGCTGCGCCTGGAGGGTGGTCTCAACTAGCCTCTGGAATAATAGGGAGCACAGGAAAAGTTTATGCCTTAGATATTTTGCCAATGAAGGCTTTAAGCCATGTGGAGTTTCTCCAAGGAGACTTTCGAGAAGAATCTGTTATGCAACAATTTTTACAACGTGTACAATTAAGAACTATAGATCTTGTAATTTCTGATATGGCCCCCAATTTTAGTGGAATGCGTAGTGTTGACCAGCCTAGATCCATTTATTTAGCTGAATTAGCCTTAGATTTTGCTCAGAAAGTATTAAAGCAAAAAGGTTGTCTTCTAGTAAAAATCTTTCAAGGAGAAGGTTTTGAAGTTTTTCTGAAAGACTTAAGAAGCTTATTTGCAAAGGTTACTATTCGAAAACCTTCTGCTTCGAGAAGAAACTCTGCAGAGGTTTATTTATTGGCTACAGGTTATCATCATAAAGGAAAATAAGCTTAAAATAATCGAAACCCACAAAATTTAGTATATAATGCCATCTTTGCGAGAAATACGAGGTAGTCTAGCTTGAACGACATGCTGAAAAATCTATTTTTGTGGTTAATTATTGCTGCGATACTTATCTCCGTATTTAATAATCTTGAACCTCGGAATAACGTGGGCGAACGCTTAACGTATTCTGAGTTTTTGAAAGACGTTCAGCAAGGTAATGTGCAGTCTGTAACAATACAAAGCAATCAAGTTATAAAAGGCCAGTTACAAGGTGATAAATCTTTCACAAGTTATATGCCTATTCCTGATCAGTATTTACTTCCTGAGTTATTAAAAAATAAGGTCAATGTAAAAGGAGAACCGCCGCAACAGGAAAGTTTCTTGATGCGTATTTTTATTAATTGGTTCCCTATGTTGCTACTCATCGGAGTATGGATTTTTTTTATGCGGCAAATGGGAGGTGCTGGTGGAAAAGGTGCATTATCATTTGGCCGTAGCCGTGCTCGTTTATTAGGTGAAGATCAAGTTAAAGTTACTTTTGCTGATGTAGCCGGCGCTGAAGAGGCAAAAGAAGAAGTCAGTGAATTAGTAGAATTTTTAAAAGATCCGGCTAAATTCCAAAAATTAGGTGGAAAAATTCCACGCGGCGTTTTATTAATGGGTCCTCCTGGAACCGGTAAGACACTTTTAGCTCGGGCTGTTGCTGGGGAAGCAAAAGTTCCTTTTTTTACTATCTCTGGTTCTGATTTTGTTGAGATGTTTGTAGGTGTAGGTGCATCTCGTGTAAGAGATATGTTTGAACAAGCTAAAAAGCAAGCGCCGTGTATCATTTTTATTGACGAAATAGATGCTGTTGGTCGTCATCGTGGTGCCGGTTTAGGTGGTGGACATGACGAACGTGAACAAACCCTGAATCAATTACTGGTTGAAATGGACGGCTTTGAAGGTAATGAAGGTGTTATTGTTATGGCCGCTACTAATCGGCCAGATGTTTTAGATCCTGCCTTATTGAGGCCTGGTCGATTTGATCGACAAGTTATTGTTGGCCTACCTGATATACGCGGTAGAGAACAAATTCTAAAAGTCCATCTTAGAAAAGTTCCTTATGGAAAGGATGTAAAACCTGTGATTATAGCAAGAGGCACGCCTGGTTTCTCCGGTGCGGATCTAGCTAATCTAGTCAATGAAGCTGCCTTGTTTGCAGCTCGCGAAAATAAATCCACTGTTGATATGATTGACCTAGAAAAAGCTAAAGATAAAGTTATGATGGGTAGTGAAAGACGTTCTATGGTAATGAATGAAAAAGAGAAAAAATTAACTGCTTACCATGAAGCCGGACATGCAATTGTAGGACGTTTAGTCCCAGATCATGATCCTGTTTATAAAGTTACTATTATCCCACGTGGTAAAGCCTTGGGCGTTACTATGTTCTTACCAGAAGAGGATCGCTATAGCTATACCAAACAACGCTTAGAGAGTCAGATTGCTAGTCTATTTGGGGGACGTATTGCCGAATACCTAATTTTTGGACCAGAACAAATCACTACAGGTGCATCAAACGATATTCAACGAGCCACTGAAATTGCCCGAAACATGATAACTAAATGGGGCTTATCTGAACGCCTTGGCCCTTTAACTTACAATCAAGAAAGTGAAGAAGTATTTTTGGGACACCAAATAGCTAAAAACAATAAATTTTCTGATGACACAGCTCAATTAATTGATGAAGAAAGTCGTAAAATTATTGACCGTAATTACAAACTTGCTGAAACTTTACTACAAAATAACACTGAAAAATTACACCTAATGGCAGAAGCCCTAATAAAATATGAAACCATTGATTCTAGCCAAATAAATGACATTATGGAGGGTAAACCTCCTAGAAAGCCCAAAGGCTGGAGCAACGGAGGTAAAAAAGACCCGAGCTCTTCTTCTGAAGAAAAATCAGCTTCACAAAAAGACTCAACAGTAACTGATGGTGATCCCGCAACAGATAGCCTGTAATTAATCGAATTATTCCTGGATTGATCATGACAAAAATCCGCAAATATTTTGGGACAGATGGTATTCGCGGAAAGGTAGGTGAAAATCCTATTACACCGGAATTTGTATTAAAACTTGGTTGGGCTGTAGGAAAAATTCTAGCTAATGAGCGAAATAAGGTTTTAATTGGTAAGGATACGCGTATTTCTGGTTACATGCTTGAATCTGCCCTGGAAGCTGGTTTATCCGCTGCAGGGGTAGATGTCCATCTTTTAGGTCCTATTCCAACACCTGCTATTGCTTTTTTAACTTCTGACTTAGGGGCACAAGCAGGCATTGTAATTAGTGCATCACACAACCCTTACTATGATAATGGAATTAAATTCTTTTCTCATGATGGAAGTAAACTACCTGATAACATTGAATTACAAATTGAAACTCATCTTAATCAAACTATTCATACGGTTGACTCCGCTAAATTAGGTAAAGCAATTCGAGTAGAAGATGCGAAATCCCGTTATATTAATTTTTGCAAATCAACAATTCCAAAATCCTTTCAATTAAACGGTTTGAAAATCGTTATCGACTGTGCTAATGGGGCTACTTACAATATTGCTCCAACCTTATTTTCTGAATTAGGTGCCAATTTAATCTTGCTGGGCACGAAGCCAGATGGTCTAAACATTAATAAAGAGTGTGGGTCGACACATTTAGATATTTTACAAAAAAAAGTTTTATCTGAAAAAGCAGATTTAGGTATTGCATTCGATGGTGATGGTGATCGTGTGTTAATGGTTGATAGCTTAGGTGAAGTTGTTGACGGAGATGAGTTACTTTTTTTATTAGCTCAATACGGTGTTAAAAAAGGTTTTATTCAAGGTGGTATAGTAGGTACTGCTATGAGTAATCTTGGTTTAGAACTCGCTTTAAAAGAATTAGGACTCGATTTTATTCGTACTTCAGTGGGCGATAGATATGTTAATGAAGCATTACAAAGCAAAAATTGGCAATTAGGTGGCGAATCCTCTGGCCATATTATTTCGCGCCGTGTTAATAAAACTGGAGATGGAATCATTATTGCCTTGCAAGTTCTAGAGGCTATCCAATCATCTAACTTATCCTTGCATGTCGCCAAACAAGGAATGAAAAAATTCCCTCAAATATTAATCAACATCCCTGCTGAAAATCCTTTAGTTACAATGAACGACCCTATTATAAAAAAAGCTGTCCAAGAAGCAGAGATACTTTTAAAAGATCGCGGGCGCATATTATTACGCGCCTCAGGAACAGAACCTATAGTTCGTGTCATGGTCGAAGGGTGTGAATTATCGGAAGTACAAACTATTGCGAATAAATTAGCTGAAACTGTTAAAACGGCAGCAATATAACTGGAGTTAAACTTATTTTTTATTCGACAGTGACAGATTTTGCTAGATTACGTGGCTGGTCTACATCCGTACCTTTTAAAATCGCTACATGATAAGCTAAAAGTTGTAATGGAATTGCAAAAATTATTGGGCTAATCATATCGCTTGCTTTTGGCAGCTGAATACTCTTGCTATCGATCTCATTGGTATCTAACTCGTCTTGTACAAACAAAACAAGCTGACCATTACGTGCATGTACTTCTTGGATATTTGACTTAAGTTTCTCTAACAAGGAATTGGATGGCACTAAAACAACTACTGGCATATTACTATCGACCAAAGCAAGCGGTCCATGCTTTAACTCACCGGCCGGATAAGCTTCGGCTTGGATATAAGAAATCTCCTTAAGTTTGAGGGCTCCTTCTAACGCTACTGGAAAATGAATTCCTCGAGCAATAAATAAGGCATGTTCTTTATCGACAAATATTTTAGCCAATTTTTTTATCTCAGGATCTAATTTTAGAGCTTGTTCTAAAAGTTTAGGTAAACTTCTTAATTCAGACAGGCAAGCTGCTTCCTGTTTTTCATCCCAACCATGAGATAAACCTAAAAAAGATGTCAGTAATAATAAAACTGTTAGTTGAGTTGTAAACGCTTTAGTCGATGCCACACCAATTTCAAGACCTGCTCGAGTCAGTAATACAAAATCAGATTCACGTACCATAGTGCTACCGGGAACATTACAAATCGTTAATGTGGCCGAATAACTTTCAGTTTTAGCTTGTCTCAGCGCTTCTAATGTATCTGCTGTTTCTCCCGATTGAGATAAAGTGATAAATAACGTATCTGGATAAATAATATGAGGGCGATAACGAAATTCACTAGCAACATCTACCTGACAAGGAATGCCTACCCATCGCTCTAACCATTGCTGCGCAATTAAACCTGCATGATAGCTAGTTCCACAAGCAACTATTTGCACCTGTTTAATTTTAGAGAACCGTTGTATAGAGTTAGAGCCGAAAACTTCATCCCAAACTTCTGATTGATTGATAAGACGCCCTTCAAGTGCTGCATTTACGGCATTGGGTTGCTCAAAGATCTCCTTTTCCATAAAATAACGATACTTCCCTTTACTCACTGCATCTTTTGGCAAGTCTATTAAATGTTTAGATCGATGAACCTTCTTACCATTATCATCATAGACGTTGACTGTTTCAGCGGTGACTTCAGCAATATCTCCTTCTTGCAAATAAATAAATTGGTGAGTAATAGCAAGTACTGCTAAATGATCCGAAGAAATAAAATTTTCACTACACCCAAGTCCTACCATTAAAGGACTACCTTTACGAGCAGCTATTAAAGACTTAGGAGCATTTTGATAAAGAAAAACAATGGCAAAAGCACCTTCTAAACGTGCTACTGTTCTCTTAACAGCAGTCAAAAAATTATTATTATTACTTTTTAACTCTTGATTTAATAAATGGGCAATAATTTCGGTGTCGGTTTCAGATTTAAAGGAATAACCCGTTTTTATTAATTCTTGCCTTAAAGGCAAATAATTTTCAATAATACCATTATGAACTAAAGCGATATTGTCTGATATATGAGGATGAGCATTAGATTCACTGGGTTTTCCATGCGTCGCCCAGCGTGTATGTGCAATGCCAATGGTACCCGATAAAGTTTCAGGCAGGATTGTTTTCTCTAAAGCTTCAACTTTACCTACGGTACGTCGGCGTTCTAAATGTTGGTTTGAATCCAAAATAGCGATTCCAGCTGAATCATAGCCGCGGTATTCTAATCGTTTTAAACCTTCAATAAGAATAGGTACTATATTACGCTGTGCTATTCCCGCTACTATTCCACACATATTTATAAACCTTTATATACTCTTCGCAGATTTACCAAAGTTTGATATCTTTATTAGACTAACAAGGATTCTAAATGATAAATATCAGTATATTACTAAAACAAATAAACAAAGGGATCACTCATTGCCTCCTTCCTTATTATTGCATTTTATGTAACGACAAAGCCAACAGAGAACTTGATTTATGTATTGACTGCGAAGAACTTTTACCTTGGTTAAAAAACGTCTGTAGTTATTGTGCCGCCCCTTTAGCTTTACCAGCACAATCCGCTTGTGGTAGTTGTCTGAAAGAACCTTTACCTTTTCATAAATTATATGTCTTTTTTTCTTATACAGAAATAATAAAAAAACTTGTTACTGGTCTTAAGTTCCAGCAACGATTAATTTATGCACATATTTTAGGAACTTTATTAGCTGAAAAAATCAACTCACAATACAAAGAAGAGAAGCTACCCGATATAATTATTCCAGTACCTTTGCATAAAAAAAGGCTGTATGAACGGGGCTTTAATCAAGCTATTGAATTAGCCCGACCCATTTCTAAAAAATTAAATATACCTATCGGATATAAAAGATGTAAAAGGGTAATAAACACTGTAGCACAAAGTAACTTACCTGCAAATCTACGCTCTAATAACGTAAAAAATGCGTTTATTGCATATCAGGATCTTGCCAATCAGCATATAGCGCTACTCGATGACGTAATGACCACTGGCCACACTCTCATCGAGATGAGTCGCGCTTTATACTATGTGGGTGTAAAAAAAATAGATGTATGGTGTTGTGCCCGCACTTACTTGAACGGGAATTGAACCTACTTTCTATTATACTGAAAGCTACTAAATCTCTCTTACTCCTCCTTACTTAATACTGCTCTTCACGTTGCTCACGGCCACGATGGTATCCGCCACCGCCATTACCACCGCTCGAACCGCCCATACCACCACGACCACCGCCGCCGCCAGTACGACGTCCGCCAGCACCGCCACCCGTACGACGCCCACCACCAGCACCGCCGCCATTAGAATCGGGTGGGTTAGCTTCAGAAACTGTAATGGTACGTCTTTCATGGATACTACCATGTAAATTATCTATAGCTTTTTGGGCTTCTTCAGGTGTAGACATTTCAACAAAACCAAAGCCCTTACTACGGCCACTATGGAAGTCTCGAATAACTTTAACAAAATTTACTGTCCCAAAAGGGGCAAAAAGCTCTCTTAGTCCATCGTCATCGACGCTATAGCTTAAACCACCCACATACAATCTTTTATTCACGCAAAACCTCCAAAAGGCTAAAAAAGGCCATTTCCAGGATATTAACCGTTTGCACGCTTGTTAATCCGGCTATGGCAGAGATAAACTAAACGCAATCATAGTAACACAGGAAATCCTCTAGGGTATATAGGGTGGTAAAGTTGCTTTAAAAACCCCTATTCTAAAAAGCTCCGTAACATCCAAGCATTTTTCTCATGAACCTCCATTCGGCCAGAAAGTAAGTCCACAGATACTTGATCATCAGCTTCTTCGGTCTCTGGTAGCAACTCACGAGCTAAACGAACCATGACTTCCTGATCATGCACTAGCTGACTAATCATATCTTTGGCTTTTATAGTACGTATCCCAACAGCTTCTTTAATCTTGCTTAATTTTGAAAAATCAGCATAACTCGCCGGCACAGGAAATCCCAGTGCGCGTACACGCTCAGCGATAGTATCACCTGCATTCCAAAGATCAATGTATTGTCCCTCAAATACACTATGTAAGGGTTGAAACATAGGGCCTACTACATTCCAATGGAAATTATGTGTTTTTAAATACAATACATAATTATTTGCTAATAATTTAATCAATCCTTCAGCCACTTTTTTCCGTTTAACTTCAGTTAATCCACCATTCAGTACTTCTTTCATGATTACCTCCAAAATTAAAATTTATATTTTTAGATTGCTATACTCTTCGCACACTGGAATTTTATCTGTGTTGTCGCTCAATTCGCAATCCTCATGTATGTTATATAAACAAAGGTTGCTTCATTATCGCGGACGCCCTGCCAAAAATCCAATTGCTGTGAGTATATTTTTTAAACCCAAAAGCATCCATGCAATTATTAAAAATGATGCATGGGGAAAAAACTTAAAAACCGAAGCTAGTCTGCCACGTCATCACTATCATCCTCATCCTCATCCTCATCTGTTATTAAATTATTATTCTCTCGAATTAAATAATTTCTGCGTTGCAAATAAGCATTGCGTTGGAATACGTAAGGGTCAAAAGAAGCTTGCTTTATCGCCTGATCAAAATCCAACAATTGCGCCCTAGCATTAATGAAACTACCCCATGTTAAACCATTTCTCCAGGGCACATCATTTATATAGGTATAAATGGAAAAAACACCGTAATCCATCCCCCAAGAAATTGTATCTCGTATGGTGCGCGGACCTAAGATAGGCATTACTATATAGGCTGAAGAGGTATAACCCCATTTCGCTAAAGTTAACCCAAAGTCTTGATGATGATCAGGTAAGCCGATTCGACTAGCCACATCGACAAACCCTGCCACCCCTATTGTGCTATTTATTAATAAACGCCATGTATCTGAAGTTGCATCATAAAACTCCCCTTGTAGTAAATCATTAATAATAGTAGGCACTTGCTCTAAATTACTAAAAAAATTATTGATACCTTTAGTAATTGGCCAAGGCAAAATAGTTTTATAAACGGTAGCAACTGGTTTAAAAAAAATTTTATCTAAGGTCTGATTAAGTTTAAAGGCATGTCGATTATAATTTTCATAAGGATCGTTATTTAAATCACTATCCGCATCTACTGCAAAAACAGGTGCCGCCACTAATAACAATAGGCAAAATCCTAATAATCTGTTTTGCATTCACAATGCCCCATTTTAATTTATAATTCTAATCAGAACTCTCATTTAAATATTTCTCTGCATCCAGTGCAGCCATACAACCAGTCCCTGCGGAAGTAATAGCTTGACGGTAAACAGAATCAATAACATCACCGGAGGCAAAGACACCCTTCACACTAGTCGCTGTCGCAAAGCCCTTACTCCCTCCTCGCACTAAAATATAGTTATTCTCCATATTCAGTTGATCCTTAAATATCTCGGTATTAGGAGTATGGCCTATAGCAATAAAAACACCATGGACATCTAATTGACTAGTTGTATTTGTCTTAGTATTTATAAGTTTTAGTCCATTAACCCCTTTTTCATCTCCTAAAATACTCTCCACTTTCGTGTCTAACACTAGCGAAATTTTTCCAGCATTCACTTTTACCATTAATTTATCAAGCAAAATTTTTTCTGGACGAAAAAAAGTATTTCCTTTATAAATTAGAAAAATATGCTCTGCAATATTAGCCAAATATAAAGCTTCTTCCACAGCAGTATTTCCCCCACCCACAACTGCAACTTTTTGACCCATATAAAAAAGTCCATCACAAGTCGCACAAGCTGATATACCTTTCCCCATAAACTCTTTTTCTGAGGGCAAACCTAAATATTTAGCTGATGCACCCGTAGCAATGATCAAAGCATCACAATGATAAATTTCATCATCACCTTTTAAGACGAAAGGCCTGCCTGATAAATCAGCTTTATTTATATGGTCAAAAATAATTTGGGTTTTAAATCGTTTAACATGCTCATGCATGCGCTCCATCAAAGCAGGTCCTTGCAGACCTTTTATATCTCCGGGCCAGTTATCAACATTTGTTGTAGTCATTAATTGACCGCCTTTTTGCATGCCAGTAATAATAACTGGGTCAAGATTTGCCCTTGCTGCATAAAGCGCTGCAGTATACCCTGCTGGCCCAGAGCCTAAAATAAGAAGTCGATGATGTTGAGTTTTACTCATAATATTCACTTAAAGGTAAAAACCCAGGTAATAAAAAAATTGTTATAATTAAATTGCTAACGAAGTATAACAAAGAACGCTATAAATAGTATCTATACCCCTAAGTATACTCACAGCAAATGGGTCTTTGGCAAGCGCTGCGCCCATGCAACAATCAATCTGATATATGCAATAACCATGAGAATTGCAAGTTGAGCGGCAACACAGACCAAAAATTCAAGTGCGAATTTCAAAAAAACTGTATGCTTATGCTATGATCTAAATAAGGAGCACCCTTGAAAAGAATCAAAACTGAAGAATTTTTACAGTTAAGTCTCAAGCAGCGCCTACTAGAAGGCCTACTCATCGTTAGTGGTGCCCTCGCCCTCTTTTTATTTTTAGCTTTGTGGACTTACCACCCCGTACTACATGCCAAAGCTTCAATGAACATAGCAGGTCGCTGGGGAGATCAACTTGCCCATTTCTTTTTTAATAGTTTTGGTTCTTTAGCTTATTTATTCCCCGCATTAATATTATATGGGGGATGGCAATGTTTTAAAGATCGGTTTTCAAGTTTATCTTTCAGTTATCCTTTTTTAGCTTTACGTCTATTAGGTTTTATCACTATTTTTATTGCAGCTTGTGGACTTGTTACATTGCATAGTACGCATACTACGCATGGCTATACTCCAGGGGGACAGTTAGGGAATATTGTTACAAAAAATTTTATTGTGCAATTTAATATAGTCGGGAGTACATTATTTCTATTAGCCCTTTTATTAGCCAGTACAACGCTTGCAACTGGTTTTTCTTGGTTAAGTATTATCGATAAAACAAGCAGCTTTATCGCGGTCATACCAAGAAAAATTATCCAAAAAATAAAAAAACTCATCCTTTATGCCACGAAAAAAAGAACATCTGAAAAGCTCAAGTCTCATGTAAGCACTCTGAATAAATCCGATACAATAAATACTCCTAACAACAAATCTTCACCTCAATTTAATTCAATAATAAATTCCCAGATAGGTAACACAGAAATAATTCAACATAATCCACTTTCTATTAAACCTTATTCATCCCTTACAACGATAATTGCAAATAAAAAAAATATGACTGAATCTTCTATTCCATCCTTAACTTTGTTAGACCCTGCTGAGAAATTGAATAAAAAAGGATACACGCGTGATGAATTAGAACAGCTATCACGAGATGTCGAGCTGCGTTTAAAAGACTTTGGGATACAAGTACAAGTTGTGGGCGTGCATCCTGGACCCGTAGTCACACGTTTTGAAATGCAGCCCGCTGCAGGGATTAAAGTAAATCGTATCACAGGACTCGCCAAAGATTTAGCACGTTCATTATCAGTCGTTAGTGTACGTATTGTGGAAGTTATTCCCGGCAAGTCTGTCATAGGTCTCGAAGTCCCGAACAAACATCGTGAAATTGTTCGACTTAGCGAAATATTAAGTTCAACAGCTTATCAACATGCACGTTCGCCGCTCTCGCTTGCTTTAGGTAAAGATATAGCCGGCCACCCAGTTATCGTTGATCTCGGTAAAATGCCTCATCTACTTGTTGCAGGAACCACGGGTTCAGGAAAATCAGTAGGGCTTAATGCCATGTTGTTGAGCATTCTATATAAAGCAACACCTCAGCAAGTTAGACTAATAATGATAGATCCAAAAATGTTGGAGCTAGCTATTTATGAGGGTATTCCTCATCTTTTAGTCCCCGTTGTTACTGATATGAAAGAAGCAGCGAATGCTTTACGTTGGTGCGTCACAGAAATGGAACGTCGTTATAAATTGATGGCACATTTAGGAGTACGAAATTTAGCCGGACATAACCAAAAAATACAAGAAGCCAATGATAAAGGACAATCACTTAATGATCCTTTTTGGAAACCTGAGCAAGGCGGTAAAGCAGAAATTTTAGAACATCTTCCGTATATTATTGTATTAATCGACGAATTTGCTGACATGATGATGGTGGTTGGTAAGAAAGTTGAAGAGTTGATTGCGAGAATCGCACAAAAAGCCAGAGCAGCAGGTATACATCTAATTTTAGCTACTCAAAGACCCTCTGTTGATGTTATCACCGGCTTAATTAAAGCAAACATTCCCACACGTATCTCTTTTCAGGTTTCATCGAAAATTGATTCGCGCACTATTCTTGATCAACAAGGTGCCGATCAATTATTAGGTCATGGAGATATGTTGTATTTAGCTCCAGGGACTGGTGTTCCTATTCGAGTTCATGGTGCATTTGTAGCTGATCAAGAAGTTCACCATGTCGTCAGTGCCTTAAAAAAATCTGCGGCTCCAGAGTATTTGCTTGATCTTTCTCAAGCCAATCTTAATGACGGCGCAGATTTAGAATTTTTAGATAACAATGCCGGTGAAAAAGATGTGTTGTATGATCAGGCTGTACAAATTGTTATAGAAACGCGCCGCGCTTCTATTTCCAGTATTCAACGGCGACTTAAAATTGGTTATAATCGTGCAGCACGGTTAATGGAAGATATGGAGAAAGCAGGTTTGGTTAGCGCTATGGAAAGCAATGGAAATCGTGACATTCTTATACCCGACAGAGCAGACTAAATGAATAAAATTATGCAGCGTTTTTATTCCACCTAAATCATTAGAATTTTTAGAGAGTCTATTAACTCAAAATTATCTTACTAATATAAAAATTTTATTTTTTGATCCTATCAAAAAGCTCATCTCTCTGACCAATATCTTTGTTTATTTATAAATTCAAATCTAATAATTTTTAAAAAAAATAAATCAGAAAATATTTCATTAGAAAATATATTTTATAAATTTTCCATTTTATATTTAGACAATTAAAAAGTAATCCGGTATTATTTTTATTTTAACTGTTTAAATTAAAAAATTTAGTTGTTAAAGTGTTTTATATAACTTAGAGTAAAATTAGAAAAATAAAAAAGCTGTAAATTAAAAATAATAATTTTCAGCTTCTTGAAAAATAAAAAGATTTTATAATTGTACGGAAGAAGATACTTCATAAAATAAATCCACCGTACAATTTTTGTTTTTAATTTAAAATTATACTATTAATCCCATTTCTTTTACTTCATCTCTTTCAGCACGTAATTCATTTAAAGTCAACTTAATTCTTTCTTGCCCAAATGAATCATGCTGAAGATCAGTTACTACACTAAATTGACCATTTTCAACCCGACTAGGGAAAGAAAATATTAAACCCTTATCAATCCCATATTGGCACTCCGAAGAGGAGGCAATAGAAAAAAAATCATCTTTTTTTGTATCATGTGTTAAGTTTCGAATACTTTCAATAATTGCATTGGCAGCAGAGGCGGCAGAAGAGGCCCCTCTAGCTTTAATGACAGCAGCTCCTCGTTTCTGCACTATAGGTATAAAATCATTTTCTAGCCAATTTTTATCAGAAATCACTTCAATTACAGGTTTATTTGTGATTTTAGCGTTATAAAAATCAGGATACTGTGTTGATGAATGATTTCCCCAAATTGCCATTTGAGTAACTTTCTCGACTGAAACTACCGCTTTTTTTGCCAATTGTGCACGAGCTCGATTTTCATCCAATAAAGTCATGGCAAAAAAACGATCCTTGGGAATGTCTGGAGCATGATGCATGGCGATCAAACAATTGCTATTACAGGGATTGCCTACCACCAAAACTTTTACATCTGCAGCAGCATATGCATTGATAGCCTCTCCTTGTGGAGCAAATATGCGACCATTTTTTTCTAACAAATCCGCACGTTCCATTCCCTCTTTACGTGGCATAGAACCTACTAAAATAGCCCAATTTATATCCTTCATCGATTCCTTCAGTTCACTGGTACAAATAATATTTTTTAATAAAGGAAAAGCACAATCATCAAGTTCCATAGCAGTCCCATGTAAAGCAGGAAGACTTTTTTCCAATTCTAATAAATGAAGCATAATAGGTTGATCAGGACCAAATATTTGACCTGAAGCGATACGAAACAACAAAGCATAGCCTATTTGGCCAGCTGCTCCGGTAACGGCTATTTTAATCGGTTTTTTGTTCATATATGGATTCCTATAAAACGAATATGTAGTTAAATTTTTTATGCCGACTTAAGATAATGCAACCAATGATGTCGTTTATCGGCTACAGCCAAGAAATCAGCTGTCTGTAAAGAGGATGACCTATTGTATTGCAATTCTTGAGCAGTTTTATCTATAACCTGGCCTCCTGCTTCATTAAGTATGCATTGCCCTGCGGCTGTGTCCCATTCAAATGTAGGTGAAAAACGCGGGTATATATCTGCTAAACCTTCAGCCACCCAACAAAATTTTAATGCGCTTCCAGAGTACAGCAAATTTAAACTAGAAAATTGAGCCAAAAACTTCTTTAGTTCCTCCATACCGTGTCGACGGCTAATCACCGCGGTGATGGGCTGTTCTTCTTTCCAAACTCGGCCAAGCATTACTTTTGGCTGAATTTGGCCTATTTGTTTATAAGCTCCTAGTCCTTTCATAGCAAAATAACAAATATTCATGGATGGAACAAATATAACCCCCAAAATTGGCTTATGTTGTTCAATTAAAGCAATATTAATAGTAAATTCACCATTTTTTTCTAAAAATTCTTTTGTCCCATCCAAGGGATCAATTAACCAATATTTTTCCCATAATCGTCGCTTTTGAAAGGAAATTGGTACAGATTCTTCAGAAATAATTGGTAAATCAGGGGTTAAATAGCGTAATCCTTGACAAATACACTCTTGAGAGGCTAAATCTGCATCGGTTATAGGAGATTTATCTGTTTTATATTCAACAGTAAAATCACCTTGGTAAATATTAAGAACTTGATCCCCGGCTTGTTTGGCAAGAGAAACTATATCATTAAGCAAAGAATTCATAGTTAGCAGTATACAAGTATAGACATATTAAAATGAAGTATTCAACTAATTATTTTGCAATAGTCCCCGCCGCAGGAATAGGTAATCGTATGCAAACAGATTTACCTAAACAATATATATCTATTAATGGAAAAAAAATACTTGAATACACACTAACTACTTTACTGGACTATCCAAAATTTAAAAAATGTGTTGTAGTTATCAATAAAAAAGACAACCATTGGTCAGATCTCCAATTTAGTTCTCCTCATTTACTTACAGTATTAGGAGGAGAAAAACGTTGCCATTCAGTGTTTAATGGTTTGTTGGCTTTAAAACCCTTTGCAAAAAAAAATGATTGGATATTGGTACATGATGCAGCCAGGCCACTTTTGCATCAAAACGATATCGACAAGCTTATTATGCATTTAGATAACCATCCTGTAGGGGGGCTTCTGGGGCATCCGATAAAGAATACGGTTAAACACCTTGACAATCAGCGATTTGAAACTTTGGATCGGGAAAAATTATGGGCAGCAGTAACACCACAAATGTTTCGCTATCACTGGCTGCTTAACGCGCTTGATTCGGCTATCAGAAAAAATCAATTCACCACGGATGAAGCTAATGCGATTGAGTTATTCGGCCAACAACCGAAAATGATAGAAGGGCGTACAGATAATATTAAAGTTACTGATAAAGAAGATCTAAATTTACTTGATTATTACCTTTCAATCCGGCCTGACCTTTGTCATTCTTAAGTATATTCTTCGCACTTGAATTTTTGACTGTGTTGCCGATTAATTCGCAGTCCTCTAATACACGGCGGTTGCTTCATTCTCTTGGCGCCTTGCCAAAAATCCCATTGCTATAAGTATATTTAAATTCAATCGCATTTATTGAGCTAATTTTTGTTTTTTCAATAAGTTATGCACATACAGTGTATAATCTAACTGACCAAAACTTTTAGCTACTCCTTCACGGTAAATATTTTGCTTTGAATTATTTAGTGTAAGTTGGTTTTTTTCATCGTGAACTACAATTAATCTGACCAATGCATAATCCCCATTTTCCAAACTAAAACCTTTCGTCGATAACGAAATCGAAATATTTTTATTTGGTGGAGTTAACGTAAATACTGTCTTTAATATATCTTTATTTAATTTATTATCATACCGACTTACTTGATGAATAAACTGCCATTTTAAATTTTTTTTGTCTAAGCTTTTATTATAAATAGAGCCAGTTTTTCTTAAGTTTTTGAGTAAACTCTCTCCAAATTGTTGTGCTTCAGAAATAGCCATTTGTTTATTCAAAATTACTTTGATTTTTTCTTGCACCTTGTTAAAGGGCTTTACTCCAGCAGGTTGATACTTTTTGATTCGCAAAACGATGGCAGTATTTGGATTAATATTAATCACTTGGCTATTATTTCCTTGCAAAACATCCTGACTGAATGCAGCACCAATTATTTTTGGTTCTTTACTTAATCCTTCTTTTCCGCCAGCCTTATCAAAAAAGGCTGTAGAGTGTATCACTAAATGTAATTTCTTTGCTGCGATAGCTAAAGAATAAGGATGAATGTAAGTTAAATTAGCTAATTTCTCTCTATTTTCCAGGAAGGCCTTTTCATTCTTATCGGAAAGCTGGATATATTCAATGCTAGCTTGCTCAGGCTGGCTAAAAATCTGTTTATTTTGCTGATAATAAGCAAAAATTTTGGAATCAGATGGAAGTTGCTGATCTAAAAATTTTGAACGAGGAATAATAAGGTAAGCAAAATCTCTTTTTTGATGGATATATTTTATGTAATTATTGATATCCTGAGGTAAAGCAAATGCGCTTTGTGTTATTCCTTGTTGCACCTGATTAATGAGCAGCGTTTTTTTTATATCCGTTAAAAACTGGGGCTTGGTATAACTTAGAGCGTGTAACACATTATAAAACTGCCCAACAGAAAAATGACCCTCCGATTGAAATGCTGGGATTTGTAATAAAACAGAATCTATTAAGGCCTGACCAATGCGATATTTCGATTGTAAAGCCGCTTGAAATAAAACTTGGGTTGTTTCCCACTTCTGTAAAGTTTGTTGTCTCAATTGCTGAGTCAATTCTTCATCATTATTAGAAAATTTTTCTCCCAAATGATCCCGAGCTTGTTGATAGACGCGTTGATATGCCTTATCAAAATCGCTCTGTAGTAATGTTTGACCAGCGATCTTAGCTACTACCTTATTATTTCTTCCCGCATTAAGCTCTAAATAACCGTGGATACCCCATAAAGCAAAAACAATAATTAATAGTCCAATTACTGTGCTGGTTATCCAGCCTTGCGTTCTATCACGAATGGACTGCAACATATTAATAAAGCTTTAATTAATCTAAAAAGAATTTTAACAAAAAATACTCTCTAAAACTCTAGTAAGAACATTTTATTATTCTAACTATAATCTATGTTTACAATTTATATTTAAAATTCTAGAGAACTGGCGGAGTGGACGGGACTCGAACCCGCGACCCCCGGCGTGACAGGCCGGTATTCTAACCAACTGAACTACCACTCCCGCAATATATATTGGTGGGTGCTGTAGGGATCGAACCTACGACCCTCGCCTTGTAAGGGCGATGCTCTACCAACTGAGCTAAGCACCCTGTCGAAAGGGACGTCATTCTAAACTTATTTGCAAAATATTGCTAGCCTTTTTGCACAGCATCTTTTAATGCTTTTCCTGCCTTAAATGCTACAACATTGCTTGCCTTAATATGCAAAGATTCTCCTGTTTTAGGATTACGTCCAGTCCGTGCTTTTCGGTGTCGAACGCAAAATGTAGCAAATCCAACTAAGCTAACATCCTCTCCCTTACATAAAGCTTTAGTAATTGAATCTAAAATTTTTTCTAAAGTCTTTCCAGCAACATTTTTTGGAACTTGCGCAGCTTCTATAATAACGTCAACTAAATCTGATTTATTCATATACCCTCACAACGGTAGAAATTAAAACCCATACCTTTAAATTAAATTTTTAAGCATCTTGCTATAGATTATAAGTGGAACTGTTTATATCAATAGCGTGAATCCTCTGTCAAGGGAATAAGAGATATGCTAACGAGTATTTGTCGTAGGATTAATTTTTGCTTGATTTTTTTTATTGACTAGTTTGATAGGCACAGTCATTTTTTTTTCACGCTTCTTGCTAGCATTAGACTTAACTGAAGATTTTTCTGGATGTTGTAAAGCAATATCCAACACCTGATCTATCCAACGAACAGGATAAATAATTAAACCTTCTTTGATATTTTTTGGGATTTCCTTGAGATCGCGTTTATTTTCTTCAGGAATAATAACTTCACGTATGCCCCCACGGTGTGCTGCTAGTAATTTTTCTTTTAAACCACCAATCGGCAAAACTTCACCACGTAAGGTTATTTCCCCTGTCATTGCAACATCAGCCCTTACAGGTACTTTAGTGATCGCAGAAACCAATGCCGTACACATACCTACCCCAGCACTAGGTCCGTCTTTAGGTGTTGCTCCTTCAGGAACATGAACATGAATATCTTTTTTTTCATAAAAATGAATAGGAATACCTAAGACTTCAGCGCGACTTCGAACCACTGTTAATGCAGCTTGAATAGACTCCTGCATCACTTCACCCAAATGACCAGTATAACTTGTTTTACCTTTTCCAGGCACAACTGCAGCTTCGATAGTTAATAAATCGCCACCGACTTCTGTCCATGCCAAGCCACTTACTTGTCCAACTTGATCATGTTGCTCAACTAAGCCATAGCGATAACGTCTTACACCAAGATATTTTTCTAAGTTATGATTAGTAATGGTAACTGACTTTAAGCTAGGTTTACGTGCTATTTCTGTTACTACCTTTCGGCAAATTTTAGCGATTTCTCGTTCCAGACTACGAACACCCGCTTCACGAGTATAATAACGAATGATGTCCTGCAATGCGCTTTCTGACAAAACTAATTCTTTATTTTTTGCTGTAATTTTTAAACCGTTTTGTCTAAGTTGTTTAGGTAATAAATGTTGTTTAGCAATATTAATCTTTTCGTCTTCGGTATAACCAGGGATACGAATGACTTCCATACGATCCAGTAATGCGGGCGGAATATTCATAGTATTTGCAGTAGCAATAAATAAAACTTCAGATAAATCATAACTTACTTCTAGATAATGATCATCAAAAGCATGATTTTGCTCAGGATCTAATACTTCAAGTAATGCCGATGCTGGATCTCCCCTAAAATCCATAGCCATTTTATCGATTTCATCAAGCATAAATAAAGGATTCTTGACCCCTATTTTAGCCATTTTTTGCATAATTCGACCTGGCATAGAACCAATATAGGTACGTCGATGACCTCTAATTTCTGCTTCATCACGCACACCACCTAGAGACATACGTACAAATTCACGTCCTATGGCCTCGGCAATGGATTGCCCTAAGGATGTCTTTCCTACACCAGGCGGCCCTACTAAGCATAAAATGGGACCCTTCAATTTTTTAACGCGTTGATGAACTGCTAAAAATTCAATAATTCGTTCTTTGATTTTTTCTAACCCATAATGCGCTTCTTGCAATACTTTCTGTGCTTTGTCTAAATCGTAGTGCACCTTACTCCGTTTATTCCAAGGAAGAGATAAAATCCAATCTAAGTAATTTCGGCTCACAGTCGCTTCTGCGGCCATAGGAGACATGGACTTTAATTTATTTAATTCAGAGATTGATTTATCCTTCACCTCTTTAGGCATTTTTGCCTTTTCGATACGCTTTGCAAGCTCGTCAAGTTCATTTGTAACACCTTGAGATTCGCCCAATTCCTTTTGGATAGCTTTAACCTGTTCATTTAAATAATATTCGCGCTGGCTTCTTTCCATCTGTTTCTTAACGCGTCCGCGAATTCGCTTTTGTATTTGCAATAGGTCTATTTCACTTTCAAGAAAAGCTAATAATCGTTCTAGACGTTTTTTTAATTGGAAAATCTCGAGTATCTCTTGTTTTTCTTGAATCCTAAGAGTCAAGTGCGCAGCAATCATATCGGCCAATCGACCAGGATTATCAATATTCGATAAGGTACTTAAAATTTCTAAAGGAATTTTTTTATTTAATTTAACATATTGCTCGAATTGACTTAGGATTGTTCGTGTTAAAACCTCAATCTCTTGATCTGGCTCAGCTGGAGGTATGCCTATGGCTTCAATCTCTGCAGCAATATAATTACTTTCTTTGAAAAACTGTTTAACTTTACCTCGTTGAGAACCTTCAACTAACACTTTAACAGTGCCATCTTTCAATTCTAACAATTGCAGAATAGTAGCTATCGTTCCAACTTGATAAAAATCTTCGATAGTAGGACTGTCTTCAGCTGGGTTTTTTTGTGCAATGAGTAAAACCTTTTTCTCAGCACTGGATTCTGCCATAGCGGCTTCCAAAGCTTTAATCGACTGTTTTCTGCCTACAAAAAGTGGTATCACCATATGAGGATAAACTACAACATCCCGCAAAGGGAGTAGCGGAAGCTTCTCTGAAAATTTAGAAGTTGTTGCCTCACCCATAAGTTGCTTTACCATAAAATTCAGCCTTTGAAAGATTTACTCGCTACCCGCCGCTATTTCTTTATTATCTAATTCAATTTCTTTTTCTTGCTTGTAAATCACCAAGGGTTTTGCTCCCTTGCTGACAGTGCTTGCTTCAATAACAATTTTATTTACGTTCTGCATAGAAGGCAATTCATACATCGTATCTAATAAAACACTTTCCAAAATTGCACGTAAGCCTCTTGCGCCTGTTTTTCGATCTAAAGCTTTTCTCGCCACCATTTGTAAAGCATCTTCACGAAATTCCAAATCGACATTGTCCATTTTAAATAATTTAAAGTATTGTTTGATCAACGCGTTCTTAGGTTCCTTTAAGATTTGGATCAGCATTTTTTCATCAAGCTCTTCTAAAGTTGCAATAACAGGTAAACGTCCTATTAGCTCGGGTATAATTCCATACTTAATTAAATCTTCTGACTCAAGCCGATTTAATAAAGTTGTTAAATTCCTTTTATCGCCTTTACTGCGCACATCAGCAGAAAATCCAATTCCAGTTTTCTCGGTACGTTCACGAATAATTTTTTCTAAACCTGAGAAGGTACCACCGCAAATAAACAAAATATTAGTAGTATCTATCTGTGCTGTCTCTTGGTTAGGATGCTTACGTCCGCCTTGTAAAGGTACAGAAGCAACTGTACCTTCAAGTAATTTGAGTAATCCTTGCTGAACACCTTCGCCTGAAACATCTCGAGTAATAGAGGGGTTTTCAGCACGACGGCTAATTTTATCAATTTCATCGATATAAATTATTCCTAACTGAGCCTTTTCAATGTTTCCATTGGCTGCTTGCAACAATTTTTGCAAAATATTTTCTACATCATCACCTACATAGCCCGCTTCGGTTAAGGTTGTTGCATCTGCAATAGCAAAAGGCAAGTTAAAAAAACGTGCTAAAGTTTTTGCTAGTAAAGTTTTTCCGCTCCCGGTAGGACCTATAAGCAATATGTTACTCTTACTAAGTTCTGTATCATCCTTAATGTTCAACGGATGAAGACGAGCTTTTTTAATTAATTCTAGACGTTTATAATGATTATAAGCTGCTACAGATAATATTTTCTTGGCAAATTCTTGGCCTATAACAAATTCGTTAAATACATCATGGATCTCTGCAGGCTTAGGAATCGACATACCACCTTCCTGGCGCGGAGCTTCCTGTTGAAACTCTTCTTGCAAAATATCACTACATAACTGCACGCATTCATTACAAATAAAAATAGAAGGTCCTGCAATTAACTTTGGTACTTCATCCTGACTTTTACCGCAGAATGAACAGTGAAGAGGCCCCGAGGTTTTATCGTTTATGGAACTACTCATATATTTATTTACCTCAACAAACTATTATTCATATATTGATATACTCTTCGCGCTTGAATTTTTGTCTGTGTTACCGCTCTACTCGCAATTCTCATGTATCCTTGAATACACTCCAATTGCTTCGCTTACACGGTCCACTCTCAAAAAAACCTAATTGCTATGAGTGTATTTAAACAAAATTTAAAAACTTTCGAATAAACTACTTAATCAACTGACGAAGTAGCTAAAGATTCTTTGGTTTTCCCAGTTTCTGTACGCATTGTTAAAACTTCGTCGATTAAGCCATAATCTATGGCTTGGTGCGCTCCCATAAAGTTATCTCGATCGGTATCACGCAAGATCTGTTCAGTATTTTTTCCTGTATGTTTAGCCATAATATTGTTAATTCTTTCTCTAACTAACAACATTTCACGGGTATGGATTTCAATATCCGTTGCTTGTCCCTGATATCCGCCTAATGGTTGGTGAATCATCATGCGTGCATGCGGTAAACAATGACGTTTTCCTTTCGTCCCACCGCAAAGCAATAAAGCCGCTGCACTAGCTGCTTGACCGATGCACATCGTACTCACATCGGGTTTGATAAATTGCATGGTATCGTAAATAGCTAGGCCGGATGTCACCACACCTCCCGGTGAATTAATATAAAGTGAAATATCTTTATCCGGATTTTCAGATTCTAAAAAAAGCATTTGCGCAATAATTAAATTGGCCATATGATCTTCAATAGGGCCCACAACAAAGATAATGCGATCCTTTAATAAACGAGAATAAATATCATAAGCCCTTTCTCCTCGACCGGTTTGTTCAACGACCATAGGGACTAATAATGAATTCGATATTTCCTTCGGTAAACTGCGTAAATACATAATTACTCTCTAAAGATAAAAATAAATTTTTTGACAATTAAACTGTTACTACTCCAGTATTGCCCATACGATTTTTCTTTGTGAGATTCATAATCTCCGAATATTCAGCTACTTTTTCAGTGGATTCTACTTCTTCTAATAACTTATCAATTATTTGTTCTTCCAAAACTGAAGAACGAATGCTCATCATCATGTTTTTGTCTTTATACAGTTTCTCCCGCACCATTTGATCAAATTGAAAAGCTCCCACCAATTTATCAACATGTTGTTGAACTCGAGATTCATCAACATGCAAATGATGTTTTTCAATAAGTGCATTAAATAACAATCCAAGCGTAACTCGTCGGTGCGCCATTTGCATTAAGTCTGCCTTTTTAATTTCTGATAAGCTTATTTTTTCCTTACCTTGTTGTTTCTGTTGCCTATAAACATCTTGCTCTAAACGCTGAAACTCTTGATTAAGTGCTCCCTGAGGTAATTTATTAATTGCGTGTGTACCAACTAATTTATCTAGCACCTGAGTTTTTAATTTTTCACGTAAAATTCTATCTAACTCTACTTGCATATGCTCTCTAACCTGATTTTTTAAAGCTTTGAGTGTTCCCTCTTTAATTTCAAGCCGCTTTGCAAAAGCATTATCTAATTCAGGTAATTTTGCTTTAGCAACTTTTTTTACTCTTATTGTTGCTGAGCAAATTTGCTCAGATCCTTGCTCTTTTGGGAGTGAAATCGGTAAAGTGTCACCAGCTACGCTGGATAAAAGAACAGAAAATCCCTCGGGAATTTTATCTTCCTCAAGAATCCACTGTAAATCCCTACGAGTCTTCTCTTCCTCATCAACGAAAACAATGTCAAAGCTAACCTGGTTGCCATAACCTGCTTTATCAGATATTTCAATCCACTCAGCATACTGTTTACGCATTTGTTCTAGCACTGTATCAATATCTTCTTCAGTTATATTAACGTTAAGCCTCTCTATACTAGAATCCTTTAATGTAGGCGCTTCTACATGCGGGTAAACTTCAAAACTTGCTGTATAAGTAAGATCTTTACCCGGCTCCGCTTTTATGGATTCAATATGGGGTTGTCCTACTGGATTTAAAGTCTTTTGCTCTAAAGCACTCGATAAGCTAATTTGTAAAGACTTTTCTATCACATCTTGCCAAATGCTATTTCCATAGAGCTTCTCAATATGGCTAGCTGGCACTTTTCCGGGCCGAAATCCATCTATACGAGTCTTCTTAGCCAATTCCAGAAGATGTAATTTCTTTCTTTCTTCTAGCTGGCTGATAGGTACTGTGACATTTAGACGTCGGGTAAAGTTATCAACATTCTCTACCGAAACTTGCATTTCATTCATATTTTAAAGCTCTTATCATCGTAAATCCTTGGAGGCAATGCTGGTGCGAAAGGAGAGACTCGAACTCTCAAGGGTTTAAACCCACTGGAACCTAAATCCAGCGCGTCTACCAATTTCGCCACTTTCGCAAAGGTCGTTAATTATACAGGTATCTTATCATGAAAAAAATCAATCTAGTAAATTTGTCAGCCAACTAGCTGCTTGTTTGGCAAAATAGGTCATAATACCATCAGCTCCAGCCCGCTTCATCGCCAAAAGTCCCTCTAAAATACTCTCCCGCTCATTTAAATAACCCTGCATAATAGCTGCTTTTTGCATCGCATATTCACCGCTTACTTGATACACAAAAGTAGGCATTCCAAATTTCTGCTTAATACGATAAAGAATGTCTAAATAGGGCATACCTGGCTTTACCATAACTATATCTGCTCCTTCAGCAAGATCTAAAGCTACCTCCTGCAGAGCCTCATTGCTATTTGCTGGGTCCATTTGGTAGGTTTTTTTGTTAGCACTTTTTAATTGCCCAGAAGTTCCTATTGCATCACGAAAAGGTCCATAAAAATGTGAGGCGTATTTTGCAGAATAGGCAATGATTTGGGTGTTTGAATAGCCATTTTCCTCTAAAGCCTTGCGTATCCAACCAATTCTACCATCCATCATATCAGAAGGAGCGATAGCATCCACACCCGCTTGCGCATAACAAAGCGCTTGTTTAACCAATATCTCTATCGACTCATCATTTAAAATAACACCTTGTTTCGATAAAAGACCATCATGACCATGCGGCGTATAAGGGTCAAGTGCGATATCTGTGATCACGCCCATTTCTGGAAAACTCTTTTTTAATTCTCTTATTGCATGGGGGATTAAGCCTTCTGGGTTATAGGCCTCGCAAGCATCCAAGGTTTTATCTTCTATAGGTATAACTGGAAATAATGTAATAGCCGGGATTTGCAACCCCTGTAAAACGGCAACTTCATCCAGTAAACAATCTAAGGTAAGCCGCTCTATCCCAGGCATAGTTGTTATCTTCTGTCTTTGGTTTTCCCCTGGAAGCAGAAATAGTGGATAAATTAAATCATCACAGCTAAGCCTAGTTTCACGAATTAACCGTCGACTAAATTGATTTTCTCTTAAACGACGTAAGCGCGTATGAGGAAACTGGCGCATTAGAAAATCCTATTAAATTGTTCTATATTTTGGAATACTTTAACTTATAAAACCACATATTCAAAGAATACTTTAACACCCTACTTGTATTGTTTGATTTATTTTTGTTAGAATTACCCGCCTCTACTCATAAGGGTAGTACGCATTTAGAGCTTCGGAGCTTCCCAGTTATGAAAACATTGATGGCCAAGCCTGGCCTTATTGAACAAAAATGGCTTTTGATTGATGCCTCGGGTAAAACCTTAGGTAACCTTGCTACTAAAATAGCTCATATTCTACGTGGAAAGCACAAGCCAGAATTTACGCCTCATGTTGATACTGGAGATTATATTGTTGTTATTAATGCTGAAAAAGTGACTGTAACCGGCACTAAGGCTAAAAATAAACTATATGAGCGCTATACAGGTTACCCTGGTGGGTTAAAATCTATTTCTTTTGAAAAGCTGCAAAAAAGTTTTCCTACTCGAATTATTGAAAAAGCTGTTAAGGGCATGTTACCTAAAAATCCTTTAGGTTATGCTATGATAAGTAAACTTAAAGTCTATGCTGGCTCTTCACATCCTCATAGTGCTCAAAACCCCAAACTAATTAGCATTGATAGGTTGTAAATTATGGCAATAGAACAGAATTATGGTACAGGTCGTCGCAAAACGGCAACCGCTAGAGTATATCTTAGAAAAGGAACTGGTATTATCAAAGTGAATGGCCATACCTTAGAAAATTACTTTGGCCGTGAAACCGCTCAAATGCTCGTTAATCAACCGCTTGAAGTTGTTGATCAAGTCGGTAGATTTGATATTACAGCCACTGTTTCTGGTGGGGGAAACAGTGGCCAAGCAGGCGCTGTTCAGCATGGCATAAGCCGAGCGTTAATAAATTATGATGAATCAACTACTATTGATGGTGATGATGGCGATACGGGTAGTGGTGAATCAAATAATAAAAGATCATCCCGTCAATTATTACGTCAAGCTAAAGTTGGCTTACTTACTTGTAGAGCAGGAAGACCTGAGCGTAAGAAAGTAGGCCGTGTTAAAGCACGAAAAGGTAAACAATATTCAAAACGATAATCATCATTATAATTTATTAGATCGTTTTTAGAATCTTAAGTTGTGTCGTAATATTGTCTTTTTATCGACGAAAAAATGGAAGAAGATCGTCGCCATTTACTGGCTATTATAATAGCTATCATGGCTGGATTTGGTGTAGCTGCTAGCACTATACCATTTTTAGCATCATTGAAGCCAATTGTCGAAACACTCGCACAAGCGACTGATCCTGTTGAAGTCAATCTAAGTCATCTCGCACCAGGAGAATCCATGGTGGTTGCATGGCAAAATAAACCTATTTGGATTATCCGACGAACCCAAGCGATGTTAGATAATCTTCCTAACATTCATTCTTTATTGCGCGATCCAAATTCTATAACAGAACAACAACCTAGTTATGCGCGTAATGAATATCGTTCTCTTAATCCCGAATATTTAATACTTATTGGCTTATGCACCCATTTAGGTTGCTCTACGCAATTTAAACCCATGCTAGGTGAATTAAACCGCAAATGGCCTGGCGGGCTTTACTGTCCTTGTCATGGTTCTAAATTTGATTTCGCAGGGCGTGTTATGAAAGGTGTCCCTGCGCCAACTAACCTCAAAATTCCACCTTATCGCTTCATAAATGAACATACTGTTGTGATAGGCGAAAATCCAAGCTTAGTGTAATGCAAAAATCGCTATTCAATTGGTTGTTAGAACGTTTGCCAATTAACGAATATATACGTCAACATTTAACAGAATATTATCTGCCAAAAAATCTTAATTTTTGGTATTTCTTTGGTTCTTTAAGCCTATTTACTTTTTTTCTACAAGTTTTGACTGGAATATGGTTAACCATGTTTTACACCCCAACACCTGAAGGAGCATTTAATTCAATCGAAATGGTGATGCGAGATATACCTTATGGATGGTTATTACGCTATCTACATTCTACTGGTGCTTCTGTTTTTTTTATCATAATTTACGCACATATCTTTCGCAGCCTTTTATATGGATCCTATAAAAAACCTAGAGAGTTAGTTTGGTTGTTAGGCGTATGTCTTTATATTATTTTGCTATTAGAGGCATTTCTTGGCTATTTACTTCCCTGGGGACAAACGTCCTATTGGGCGGGTCAAATTGGCACTTCATTGCTAGACTCAATTCCAAAAATTGGCCCAACGCTAACAGTTTGGATACGAGGTAATAGCGTTGTATCAGGAGAAACTTTACATCGTTTTTTTGCGTTCCATGTAATAGCTATACCTCTATCTTTAGTATTTTTAATTAGACTACATCTTATTGCTTTACATAAAGTTGGTTCTAATAATCCCGACGGAATTTCTATACCCACATCCTTGCATAATAAAACACTTTTTAAAGTCCCTTTTCATCCTTATTATACGATCAAAGAATTATATACATTACTAATTTTTTTGATTATTTTTTCGATTATCTTATTTTTTTTCCCCGAAATGCATGGATATTTCCTTGAAGCAAGTAACTTTATACCAGCAGACCCTTTACTAACTCCAAGCCATATCCAACCATTATGGTATTTAGCCCCTTTTTATGGCGTACTATGTGTTATACCTAATAAGCCATTGGGAATTTTAATGATGGGAGGTGTTCTTTTCGTGCTATTTTTGTTGCCCTGGCTAGATCGCAGCCCAGTTCGATCGATGCGCTACAGGGGATATTATTCTCGCTTTGCTTTATCAATTTTTATACTAAGTTTTGGCTTACTCAGTTATATGAGTACAACTTTACTTACATCCAATAAAATACTTTTCATGCAAATTTTATTACTAAACTATTTTCTTTTTTTTCTCCTAATGCCTCTTTACACAAAATATGAGAAAAATAAACCTTTACCAAAATCCATATGTGGAAAATAAGTGCATTTTTTCTATTTATCTTTGTATTTTCATTCACTCTAGTAAGTACTTTTCGAAACAAACTCGAAAAATCTGTAATTCCGCCATCTGAATTGGCTTCCTTACAACGCGGGGCAAAATATTTTATAAATTATTGCTCAGGGTGTCATTCGCTACAGTATATGCGTTATAATCAGCTCGGATATGATCTGCAAATTGCTGATAGATTCAATTCTGCCACCCAACAACGATTAAAAGATAACCTTGTTTTTGCTCAGGGTAAAACTAGCGATACAATAAAATCAAACTTTCCGAAAAAAGAGAGTTTATTATGGTTTGGAAGGCTTCCCCCAGACCTTTCTTTGACTATTCGGGCAAGAAGTGCCAATTGGGTGTATAATTACTTACTTAGCTTTTACTTGGATGATACGAGACCCTTTGGAGTTAACAATAGTTTCATTAAAAACACTGCAATGCCGGATCCATTAGCAATAATACGTATGGATACCAATACTTATCATAACTTAAATAATACTCATGAACGGTTGTCCTTAAAAATTAGTAATCGTGCAATTTGCGCACATTCTAATAAAAGTAGATCAAAAACCCCTACATTAGAAGAAATAGTTACTGATTTAGTTAATTTTTTAGCTTATATAGCTGAGCCTACAAAAAATAATCGTCAATCGCTGGGAAAAAAAATATGCGGATTCTTGTTATTATTAACCTATTTTGTTTATATTTTAAAAAAGCAAATTTGGATAAATATAAAAAAATAAACTATTTTCATAATCCATAAAAAATGTTTTAAATTATTAATATGGAGAACCTTTTATATGGCACAACCTGCCGGTAAACGTTCAACTATGAGTTTATATGCAAATATCAATGACCCTTATAGCCATAGGGTGCGTATTGTTTTAGCTGAGAAAGGAATTAGTGCAGAAATAATAGAAGTCTCACCTACAGACTTACCTGAAAGTTTATTACAACACAATCCTTATGGCACTGTACCTACTATTATTGATCGAGATCTCGTCCTTTATGAAACAAATATTATTACCGAATATTTAGATGAGCGCTTCCCGCATCCTCCTTTGTTACCGGTTTATCCTGTAGCTCGCGCCAAAAGTCGACAGATGATCTATCGAATTGAGCGTGATTGGTACCCTTTATTGCAACAAATTGAAAGCACATTAAATAATACCAAAGTAACCAAGCCTATAGAATCTGCCTATGCCGCTCAAAAGAAATTGGAAGGTAGTTTAGCTAGTCTAGCTCCTATATTTGCTGGTAAATCATTTTTCTTGAGCGATGAATTCACCTTAGTAGATTGTTGCATGGCACCGTTATTATGGCGTTTACACCGTTTAGATATTAAACTAGCATCTATGCCAAGTGCTATCAAAGAATACGAAGAGCGCTTATTTAAACGCCCCTCATTTAAAACCACTTTAAATGAGGTCGAATTTGGAGTAAAAATTTAAAATGATGACTTCAATCCGTCCCTATTTATTAGAGGCCTATTATAAATGGATTATCGCTAACCATTTAACACCATACATTCTCTTAGATGCTGAACAGCCGCATGTAGAAGTACCAAAACAATGTATTAAAGATGGAAAAATTACTTTAAATATATCTACTGATGCCATTTTAAATTTAAAAATAGATAATCAAGCAATACAATTTGAGGCTAGTTTTAATGGTCAATCGATGCTTATTTACGCCCCTATTCAAGCAGTATTAGCCATCTATACACGAGAAAATGGTCAAGGCATGGTATTTACAGAGGAAGAAAGCGGTGACGAGGGTGGAAACCCTACCCCTCCTAGGGTTAGGCCAGGAACAAAACCTAAGCTTTCTATTGTTAAGTAGATATGTCTTCCTCAATCATAATTGGATGGAGAGAATGGGTATCTCTGCCTGGATTAGGAATCCCTCGTTTGAAAACTAAGGTAGACACCGGCGCTCGGACCTCAGCTTTACATGCTTGTTGTGTAGAAGTTATTGAAAAGACTACCCAGCAAAAGCAAGTATGTTTTATCATACATCCTCAACCAAAACGTTTCCCTGAAAAATCTATAAAATGTATTGCTGACTTAATCGATATACGTGAAATTACCGACTCGGGTGGTCATAAGGAATGTCGATGTGTTATTCAAACCTCAGTCGTTCTCGGCACAGAATGCTGGCCTATCGAAATTACTTTAACCAGCCGCGATAACATGCGTTTTAGAATGCTATTAGGCCGGACTGCATTAAAACAACGTTTTATCGTTGATCCAACTCACTCTTATTTATATAGCAAAAAAACTAGAATCCCATGAAAATTGCAATTTTATCTCGCCGTCCAAAACTATATTCTACACGCCGTTTAGAAGAAGAAGCTAAAAAAAGAGGGCATCAGGTTAAAATTATAGATACCCTGCGATGCTATATGAACATCACCACGCAAAATCCATACATACACTATAAAGGAAAGATTCTTGATAAATTCGATGCAATTATTCCAAGAATTGGAGCTTCCATTACCTTTTATGGTGCTGCATTGGTTAGGCAATTTGAAATGATGGGTGTGTTCGTTGCAAATAACTCAATTTCTATTACCCGTGCACAAGATAAACTCCGTTCTTTACAAATTTTATCGCGAAAAGGAGTAGGTTTACCGATTACGGGTTTCGCTTATTCTCCTGATGACATTCAAGATTTAATCCGCATGGTAGGTGGTTCACCCTTAGTCATTAAAATTTTAGAAGGAACTCAAGGAATTGGTGTAGTCCTAGCTGAAACTCAACAAGCTGCTATTAGTGTTATTGAAGCTTTTTTGGATTTACAAGCCCATATTATGGTTCAAGAATATATCAAAGAAGCTAAAGCAGCAGATATTCGTTGTTTTGTAGTCAATGGTAAAGTCATTGCTGCTATGGAACGACAAGCGAAATTAGGTGAGTTTCGATCTAATATCCATCGTGGAGGAACGGTACGACTCGCGAAATTAACCGCTGAAGAACGAGCTACGGCAGTTCGAGCTGCTAAAGTTATTGGTCTCAATATTGCTGGAGTTGATTTATTACGCTCCAATAGAGGGCCTTTGGTAATGGAAGTGAATTCGTCTCCTGGATTAGAAGGGATAGAGAAGGCCACACAAAAAAATGTTGCTGAAATTATTATTAAATCTATCGAGAAAAGATCCAATAAACATTAATCTTTAACAAGCATAATATTTGACACTAAAATGCTAGCGTCGTATAAATTAAGGTATGATAAGCGCTAAACTCCCATACCCCCCCCTTGCTGCCCGATTACGCCCTCGTCATTTAGATGATTTTTTCGGTCAAACTCACTTATTAGGCCCACAAAAAGCTTTACGCCAGGCTATTCTGCAAGGCCAATTACACTCTATGATTTTATGGGGGCCACCAGGAACAGGAAAAACCACCTTAGCCAAATTAATGGCAAATCATATACTAGCTCGATTTGAATCTTTATCTGCATTGCAAGCAGGTGTTAAAGAAATCCGCCAAATTGCAGAACGTACACAAGCTGAACTCCAGCTTCAACCATCACAAAAAACCTTATTATTTATTGATGAGATCCATCGCTTTAACAAAGCTCAACAAGATGCATTATTACCTTTTGTAGAATCAGGTCTATTTATACTAATTGGTGCTACAACAGAAAATCCCTCATTTGAAATTAATAACGCTTTATTATCACGAACTCGAGTCTATGTATTAAAAAAATTAAGTATCGAAGAAATTATACAGATCATCGACCGCGCGTTAATAAACGATACCGATGGACTAGGCAAGAAAAATTTATCCATAGCCCTTCCTATAAAAAAACAATTAGCTACTATCGCTGATGGTGATGCACGCCAAGTTTTAAATCTCTTAGAAATTGCAGCTGATTTAGCTGAAGATAATATCATTGATACGAACATTTTACAGACAGTCAATCAAACCAATCTACGCCGTTTTGATAAAGGTGGCGAAATTTTTCATGATCAAATCTCTGCTTTACATAAGTCGGTGCGTGGATCGGATCCAGATGCTGCACTTTACTGGCTTGCACGTATGCTCGATGGTGGTTGTGATCCTTTATATATTGCGCGGCGAATACTCCGTATGGCAAGTGAAGATATAGGTAATGCTGATCCACGAGGCTTGCAACTAGCCTTAGACGCATGGGAAGTACAAGAACGTTTAGGTAGCCCTGAAGGTGAGCTTGCTTTAGCACAAGCCATTGTTTACCTAGCCTGCACCGCAAAAAGTAATGCCGTTTACAAAGCCTTTAATGCAGCTATGAAAGATGCGCAAGAAAATGGTATGCTAGAAGTACCTATACATTTGCGTAATGCCCCAACCCAATTAATGCGTAAATTACACTATGGAAAAAATTACCGTTATGCTCATGATGAAGCTAATGCTTATGCCGATGGAGAACACTATTTTCCTGAAGAATTAAAGGATCGACAATATTATTTTCCCGTTCCTCGAGGTTTAGAACTTAAAATCGCAGAAAAACTTGCCCATCTAAAAAAATCAGAAAAAGTATAAAAAAAATACTTTTTATTTAAGACTGTTTTTCTAACCAAGTTTTAACAGCCACATAATTTACCTTACCACTACCTAACAGTGGCATATTATCAATAAAATATAATCTTCTTGGTAAACTTAATTCAGATAATCCTTTTTCTTTGAATGCTTTAATAAGCATAGGCCGAGTTACCATTTTGTGATCTGTAACTAAAATAAGTTGTTCCCCTTTTTTAGCGTCTGGAACGCTTAATATTGCATGATGTTTATCAGGCCATAAGTCATAAATTATATTTTCTATGACAGTTAAAGAAACCATTTCCCCGCTAATTTTTGCAAAGCGTTTGGCTCTGTCCTTTATAGTTAGATACCCTTCTGTATCTACTTCAACTATATCTCCTGTATCATACCAACCGTGGCTGGGTGGAATAATTTCGCCAATTTGTTCCTTGCTTAAATAACCTAACATGACATTAGGACCGGATATTAATAAACGTCCTCCCTGTTTAATTTCAGGAACAGGCTCAATCTCATAGCGAATACCTGGCAGAAAATTACCTACAGTGCCTGGTTTATTTTGCATGGGTGTATTAACACTAATAACTGGAGATGTTTCAGTTACACCATAACCTTCAAAAATACGAATTCCAAATTTTTCCATCCATAGTTTACGTGTTTTTTCTTTTAATTTTTCTGCACCAGCAAAAACATAACGAATACTATAAAAGTCATAGGGATGAGCATAACGACCGTAACCTGCTAAAAAAGTATCCGCTCCAAACATGATAGTTGCGTTACATTCATAAATCATATTAGGGACTTTACGATAATGTAAAGGGGACGGATAAATAAATGTTTTTATTCCATGATAGATGGGCAATATAATACATGCAGTTAATCCAAAAGCATGAAATAGTGGTAATGAACTAAAGAAAATATCTCGCTGATTAAAATCGACCTGTGTAGTCATTTGTGCAAGATTTGCTTGTATATTTTTATGACTAAGGACCACTCCTTTAGGCTCTCCTTCTGACCCAGAAGTGAATAAAATAACCGCTGGGTTGTGTGGATTAGTACCTTTTTTTAATTTTTTATAATAATACTGAGGAAATCGGCTTAATAAGCTCATTCTCAATTTCTCTTTCCAAGTAATTTTCTCTTTTATATCTTCTAAATAAATAATTTGAATGGATCTTTCATTTAAGCGATTAATAAGTTCGAAAAGATTGGCTACTTCGATAAATTTTCTGGAAGTGAATATACAATGAATCTGAGCAATCTTACAGGCTGATTCTATTTGGGCAAAACCTGCGGTGTAATTTAACAAAGCAGGAATTCTCCCATAGGCTTGCAACGCAAAAAAACTAACTATTGAATTCACCATATTAGGTAACAAAAGCCCTACTGCCTCCTGATACTTAGTATAACGGCAAATGTGAGAACCTAAAATAAAACAGCGTGTTATTAATTGATTATAGTTAATAGCTACTCGTGTAATATCTTCTAATATTTTTGTTGGACCCTTATGAATTGACTTTGCTTCTAATAAAGATTGAAACAAAGTTTTATTATAATCTGTACTTCTAAATAACATCTCTACCATCATGTCATAAAGTTGATTACCAATAATTTGCCTTCTTTTTCGACTACTCATAGTCGGATCAACAATAAATTTCCTAGGTGGTAAAATTGAAATATAGATTTTAGGAAACCAACGGATTTGGACTTTACCTCGTAAACGGGAAAAAGGAGTATATTGTGCCCCCTGTATACGAATAGGCAGTAAATTCACTTTTGCATGATCCGCTATTAATCCAGGCCCTTCATAAAGTTTCATCAGTGCACCAGTCGTGGTAATTCTTCCTTCAGGAAAAATTACACATTTCTGCCCTTTTTTTACTTCTTTAATTAAAGTCTTAATAGCTAAAGGATTTAAAGGATCTAGTTCAAACACTTTAGAAAAATATAAAAAAGGTCGTATCCACCAAATGCGTGATGTAAAACTGTTAATCGCGAATAAAAGCTCGTCGGGTAAAAATGCATACAGTAGAACCACATCTAGAAAAGAAGTATGATTGGCAATAATAACGACGCTTTCGCCAGCTTCTTTATAATTTTCAAAACCACTTAACTTAACATCATAAAGACATTTTAATATTTTTCTTAAAAGTGGTTTAATTAATCCTTGTGGTATTAATCGTGTTGCATATGCTGCAAATCCCGCATTAATAACCCCCAATAATAAAAAAATCTGTGTAACACTTAAATCCACTTTAAATAAAAAAACAATTATGATACTTGCGATAACTATAAACAAAGAATTAATAATGTTATTAGCTGCTATAGTTTGAGCACGATGTTCAGTAGCAGTATTTGTTTGGATTAAGGTATAAAGAGGCACAGCATAAATACCACCGCTAACCGATAAACCTAATAAATCTAAACAAATTCGCCAATGTGTTAATGAAGTAAAAAAGCCAGCAATATTAATCAGTTTTTGGGGATTATAGATTGAATGCTTGGAAGCAAAATAAAGATCAATCATAAAAATACTCATCAACCAAAGGCTAATGGGTATCCATTTCATACTTATTTTATGTTTTAATAATCGATTACAAGCTAATGAGCCACAAGCAACGCCGACTGTAAAAATAACTAAAAAAAGTGTTACAACGTTCGCATCTGCATGCAAACTATTCTTAGTAAAACTAGGAAATTGCGTTAAAAACGTAGCGCCTATTAACCAAAACCAAGAAATTGCGAGTATTCCTAAAAAAACATTCTTTTCGGTTTTTACTTGCTGAATTATTTTTACTGAAGCTTGAATAAAATGTAAATTCAATTTTAAATTAGGATTTGCTTTAGCAGTTCTGGGAATATAAAAACTAGTGAATAATCCAAGACCTGCGATAGAAATTATTATGATCGAAATCCACCTTAAATTGGTATGATTAGCTATTAATAATCCACCTAATAGTGTTCCTATCAAAATAGCAATAAATGTGCTTGCTTCCACTAATGCATTGCCTGCAATTAATTCATTCTTTTCTAATAAATCAGGCAAAATAGCGTATTTAATAGGGCCAAAAAAGCTCGAATGCATCCCCATAAAAAATAAAACTAACATCAATAAACTTACTGAATGAAAATAAAATCCTAGGCTAGCCAATAACATAAATAAGCATTCGAAGCCTTTGATGATAATGGTTAAATTACGTCTACTTAATTTATCGGCTAATTGGCCTGCAAACGCCGAGAAAAGGAAAAAAGGTAAAATAAATAATCCAGCCGCTAGCGTGACAGAGAGTTGCTGCAACAATAGAGATTGTGTGATGAGCTGGTAGGTAACTAGAATAATTAAGGAATTTTTAAAGACATTATCATTAAATGCACCTAGGAATTGAACTAACAATAAGGGCATAAATCGTCGATTTTTTAGTAAAGAAAACTGAGTAAATATGGGCATAAACCCCCATGAGACCGAGTAAACGCCTCATCTAAAAAATTTTACAAGTATAACATACGAAAAATGCTTGCTTTTAAACCTATTCTTCTAAATTCAGATAGGAATTTCTAGTCAGGTTAATAAAATTAGGAGATTAATGGAAAAATTGAATAAATAGCTTAGAAATTTATAGGATGCAAGGCTCTAGCTTTAATGAATAGACCAGTTGATATTAATCTATTGCGCAGGTATTATCCTTAGCCGCAGTTGGCACAAATTTTTGCTCATGTGAATGTGACTTAATATACCAACTCCAGCATAAGTTTGGTGGATTACGGGGTATAGCGCAGTCTGGTAGCGCGCCTGCTTTGGGAGCAGGATGTCGGGGGTTCGAATCCCTCTACCCCGACCAAATTTTTGTATTTATATTTAACTTTTAGCCAGTAATTTAATAAAATACATTATAGAAATTAGATTTAGACTTTTAGTAAACAAGCCTTGTTATTTAAACTTTATATGATGATAATTTTTTCAGGAAAGCGCCTGTAGCTCATCTGGATAGAGCATCGGCCTTCTAAGCCGAGGGTAGCAGGTTCGAGTCCTGCCAGGCGCACCAAATTCCTAATGCACCCTTTATGTTTAATGGTGGACGTAGCTCAGTTGGTAGAGCCCCGGATTGTGATTCCGGTTGTCGTGGGTTCGATCCCCATCGTTCACCCCATTTTTGGGCCGTTAGCTCAGCTGGTAGAGCAGTAGACTCTTAATCTATTGGTCGATGGTTCGATCCCATCACGGCCCACCAGTAAAAACAAAGACTTATATTTATCGCTTTTGCATTATTCCATATTTCTTCTGCATATTTATCCAGTTTTTACTAAACTAAAAGTTGTATTATTATTTATTTAAGGAAATAAAATGCCTCTTGTTAAAGGGAAAACTGCCAAAACTCGCAAAGGATTTTCAGCTAATATCAAACAAGAAATTAAAGCTGGAAAGCCGCAAAAGCAAGCTGTTGCTATTGCTTACAGCATAGCGCGAAAAAAAACTAGGAAAACCAAAAAAAACAAATAGCCTTATCAACTATCAAAATTAGTTGGAAAATAATCTTTTATAAAATATAGGGGTCTATTTTTCGTTTCATTAAACGTCCTCCCCAAATATTCGCCAATAATGCCTAAGGTAAGTAATTGTATACTACCTAAAAACAAAATAACGACAATTAAGGAAGGGTAGCCCCTAGCAGGATCGCCAAATAATATGGTTTTACTAATAATAATAATTCCATAAATAAATGCCATAAAAGCTGTAGTTAAGCCTAAGTAACTAGCCAGTTTAAGTGGCATAATAGTGAAAGAAGTTAAACCTTCTATAGCAAAATTCCATAGTTTTAAATAATTCCATTTAGTTTTTCCTGCAAAACGGACATCCATTTTGTAATCAATGCTTTTTTGCGGATAACCAACCCATGCAAACAAACCTTTCATAAAGCGGTGTTGCTCTTTTATTTTTTTTATTGCTTCAACTGCACGCCGGCTAAGAAGACGAAAATCGCTTGCATGAGAAGGAATATGAATACGAGCTACGGAATTGATAGATCTATAAAATACATTAGTCAAATTCCTTTTAACCCATGACTCAATCTGACGATTAATGGGTCTAGCATAAACAACATCATAGCCTTCATTGGCAACTTGTATAAATTGAGGGATTAACTCTGGAGGATGCTGCAAATCTGCATCCAAAATAATCACTAATTCACCTTGTGCATAATTTAAACCAGCCGTTAAAGCGATTTCTTTACCAAAATTTCGACTTAAAGCCAAATATGAAATGCGTGAATCATGTTTTTTCAATTGTGTAATAATTTTGTCAGAACCATCTTGGCTCCCATCATCAACATATAAGATTTCGATGGGCTTTGGAACAGAGATTAGAGCCGAGATAAGGCGTTCATGAAAATCTTTTAGTACTTCATGCTCATTATAAACTGGAACAATAACTGTCAGAAATATGGGAGAAGATACATGTTCTATCATAGAGAATCTTTTTTAGGGCCGAAAGTCCAATATCGATGTATCAAGAAATTCCAAAATAAAATGGCACCTGATGCTAAAATTTGACTTAGAATATAGGCATAATAAATTAGAAAAATTTTCATTAATGAAAAATTAAGAAAAAGTCCGAACAAAGAATTTAATGTAAATCTTACTAAAGCTTTTTTATGCGATAAACTACTTTTAAAAGTAAAGTAATGATTTAAAATATAATTAATTAAGGCTCCCGCAATATAGCCCAAAGTAGAAGCCCAAATGGGTTTTATAAAGAGAAATTCAACTAAACTTATTAAAATTGAAAACTGAATCAATGCGGATAGTGCACCTACTATAAAAAAACGAGAAAATTGTTTTGTAATTGCTTTCATAAAATTGCAATGGCTAGTGAGGATAACAAGCTTTTCCTCGACATAATATATAAATAGACGTTCCTTGTTTACCTAAGTTAATACGTTTATACGAATTTCCTAGTTTGGAATCAATTTTATCATTAATTACAAAATAATTTTTTTCCTTAGCAAATTGAGGATCTCGTAAGGGTGGACTAGGATAAATTAATCTATCAATTTCAGCGACTACACTTAGTCCTGTAGCCACAAAATCATTCGAATAGACTGGAAACCCTTTTGTTTTCATTATAACTTGCTTAGCCGCCAGGGTATAATTCCCTCTATAATAAACTTGATAATAATACATGACCGCTAATCCAACGTATTTAACCAAAATGGTTAGGGCTAACCAAATAATGATAGGTTTTAGTTGCCTATTAGGTAAATGCCATAGAGCAATCGCCAATGATAAAGCAATAAATGGATACAATGGTAATAAATATCGAATACTGGTATGGGGGGCCAACCAATAAGGAATAAAGTTAAATAAAGTTATCCCTATAAGTATTTGTATTAGATATGGATTAAACTTTATTTTTACAATTTTTTTCCTGATAAAATAATAAACCGCAATTCCAGATGCTGGCAAAAAACGACAGAGTGTTTCTAAAGGAAAGGCTATTATTTGTTGAATATAGCCTATCCAATAAACAGAATGAAACTTGCTAAAGATATCAGTCCACATACCTACTTCGGTAATTCTATGCGAGCTTTTATTCCAAAAAAAATAAAAAAAAATAAGAAAAAAGTAGGCTAGCAGATTGACTGGTTTTAAGAGAAAAAATTCATTTTTATTATCATAGTGAATAATAAAAATGAATGAAATTAGATAAAATGAGTAGGCTGTTAGCGCTTTGGTCATAAAAGCAGCAATTAAGGCAATTACAGATAACCACACAAAACTATAACGATGTTCTAAATTAGCTACCCATAAAAACGAAATTGAACTTAATACAAAAAAAGCAAATAATGGATCCGAATAAGCAAGCCAGCCATGATAAAATAACGCATCGCTAGTAAGGTAAACTAATGCCGCAAATAAACCAAAATAAGGAGTTTTAAATAAGCGATTTGCCAACCACATTAACATAATACTACTAGCAATTGTCGCCAAAGCTGTAACTAGGCGGGCGACAACTAACATATGTTTCCAGCCTAACAAGTTAGTGATGCTAATAATTAACCAATTAAAAAGAGGTGGCCGCCAGTAAGCTAAACCATAAGTAGTTGGATATAAATAATGATGGTGATACCACATTTCATAAGAAGAAATAGTATACACTCCTTCTTCACCAATATAAGGTAAAAACAGACTGAAAAAAAAACTGGCAATGGCTAAGACAAACAACCATTTTAAACTATTTGAAAAGTCCTTAGTATGCATTGGAAACCTAACATTTTCTTAGCTAATAAAAATAATATTAATTATAACGTAAAGTCAAAACTGCCAAAAAAAAATAAAAAAATGCAATAAAGATAAAACTTATCAAAAAGCTGCCTTCTGCCTGAACTGCAGAACCTATCATGATACCCAATAAATTTCCTAATTTTAACGACGTATTACCTAAACCCAATAAATGTGCGCGTCTATTATCTTTTATTCCTTTTAATAAAAAGGTAAAAAGTATCAACGAAATGGCGCCTAGACTAATTCCTAAAAATAAACTTAGTATAAATGCTAAATAAGCTTTGGTAACAAAAGCATAACCACAGTAAACTAGCCCACAAATTAGTAATGCCGCAATTAAAATTCGCTTCCCCAAAACAAAATGAATATTTCCATCAATGAGCCGACCAAGGTTAGGTGTAGTTATTGATATCATCAAAGCCATCAAAGCATAAAGGATTCCTACTGTGATATTACTCGAATGTAATTGTTTAACTACATATAAAGCAAAAAAAGGTGCCGACATCCATCGCGCCGCTTGTGTAAAACAAATGAGAAAAAGTAATAGATTTTCACGGGGGTAAATTGTTGTAATTTTTTTGATGCTATTTTTTACAGTTTTAGTATCAATCGGATTTTCAATTAGATAATAAGCTAATAAAAATGAAACTAAGACACAAACAAAACCTGAAGTTAAAAATATTGATAGATACCCGTAATAATTGGCTAAAAAACCTCCACATATAGGACCAATTATACTTCCCAATGCGGTTGCTGATTGTAAACGGCCGACTATCCGACTGTGGGTATTAATCGGCGATATTTTTAATGCCCAAGCTTGGGCAGCTGAAGTAAAACCTGCTAAAGCTCCTTGCAACAATCTAATCAATAGAATCCACCATGGATTTTTAAAAAAAATTAATGCCCATTGACTAGCGGCTAATGCAAATCCAGCACGTAGTATCATTTTTTTATAGCCAACCCGTTCCCCTATTTTAGTCCATACTAACGTCGTAAATATAATAGTAAGCAAGGGAGCCATATAAATTGCTCCACTCCAATATTGCAAGGTTTTGGCATCAAATGAATGAAGTGAGGATAAAATCAATGGCCAATAGGGATCACTCATATCGAGCATAGCAATAATAATAAGCTGACCAAAAATTATATAACGTGTCTGCTGACACCAAGCAGAATTTGATGTCATATTTACCATGGTTATACAGTTAGGGGATTCACTATTTGTGAAAATAAACCATCACGTAAATAATTTTTTTCTAATCTCATACGAAGTAATGCTTTTACTGGCCAATGGGTATTAAGAATCGTATTAAACTCTTTTTTCCACGTAACAGGGCACATACGATTTTTTAATGCATAAAATCTTTGTTCTGTAACTTCCCTAACAATTTTCCAAAAAGGCTTTTCATCACAATTAAAATAATTAGCTAAAAGTAGTACTATTTCGCCTAAATGTAATTGATATACTGTATATAAAAGTTGATTTCTAACAGTTTCTTTATTTTTTTGTATGTAAGGGGCGTTTTCAGTTAGATCTAAATCAATTCCCATCGATATCATACTTTCGTTGTGAATTTCTATACCATCGAAATCTCTAGCTATGAATTTTTTAATTTTTCCATCTCTAAAAATAGCTAAAGTATTTTGTTGATGTCCTTCTAGCGCAATACCATACAATAGAAAAAGATCCAAATAGCTACCCAATACTAGATCGGCATAATGGAAAAAGTAGTCTAGTGCATCCTTATAGGTTAAACATCCTGATAATTGCATTATCTCAATAAATAAATTGATTTCACTGATAGAGGACTTTTCAAAAAAAGCAGCTACAACGATAGCCACTTCATTATCTGCAAGATGTTTTGCAATATTTTCTCGGAAAATAGCAGTAAAATGTTTAGCTTCATCTATATTCAATCCATTTAAATGTAAACCGTAAGACTCTGGTAATAAACCTAATCGATCTGAAAAGTAATTCTCTGCTATTAAAATTTTTCGCAACATATTGCTTATTCTAGGCATGTTTTTGGTAGAGATGGGCGATAATGTTCTTACTATACTTGTTGCTTGCACAGCAACAGGTAATTTGATATAGGGAGAATTTATATTTTCTATAGGTAAAAGTGTGCGAAAAGATAAGGTAGGGCTCGCTATTATCTTAGCCTTATCGAAAATAACTATGATTTTTTTTTCAAAATAATCCTTAAATAAAGGTGATATAGAAGTAAAATAATAAACTTGCCAAGGATGAACCGGAAATGGAATATAATTTTTAACTTTTAAATTATTTCTTTTTATTTCTTCTAGCCAGTTACACCAGGCATCCGGGTAATATTCACTAAACCATTCAGTAAAGTTTAAATTTTGATGCATGGATTCTATATGGACATATTCCTTTTGTACTGCGGCTATAAAAATACCTACCTTAGATTGAAATTCAGGTGAATAATTAATGGTATCTTCAATAGTAAAGCCTAATTTTGTTTTTGCACACGGATGATAAGGGTGTCCATTAAATACTGACTGTTCAAACTGTAAAGAGCTATTAATAGTTATTTGAGGTGATTTTAATAAGGCATTTAATTGATGATGAGAGTTCTTTTTACTCCGATCGATTAATTTTCCCACGCTGTATTTTTTCCAAGTAGAGAGCAAAGCGTTTTGTAAATGATTGGCTATTTCTTTGTAAAATTTTACCCATTGATCCATATTCAAAATATTCTCTAGCTCATTCTTTAGGATATCCAATAATTTCAATGGATCGGTAATGGTTTGCTTTAAAGAAGTTGATTTATGCTTCAAAATTAAAGTGTCAAAATGGGTAAATCTCAATAAAGAAAATAATTTTACGTTTGTAACATACATAAAATAATTAGATCGCTTTAGATCAAAAATTACTGTAGTGTTTTGATAATGGTAAGGTAAAATATCTTCTCGTAAAAATGCCAATAACAATTGTTTTAACGAATGTTTATTGACTTCGAAAATATTTTCATTGATTGAAAGACCAAAAGTATTTGGATAAAACTTATATTGTTCGCTAAAGTTTATTTCTTGAGGAGATATTCTGTCTATCACATGCATAATTCTTTCCTTAGAAGCCAAATCAGACTATTCTAAATGACCTTCACTACTAAATGTTCTAATGTATATAAGCTAGCTATTATTCATGGTTTTGGAATTGAGTCAAGAATTCCAATTAAACTACTTTTCTTTTTTATCTTTACCTTTTAATATATGCTTTATATTATTTCTTGGATTAGTAAAAATTAAATATGTCAACTTTTTTTATATTTCTATTAATACTCATATGCATTTTATTAAGTCTATTTAATTATAAAAAAATGAGTTTAATAATCGGATCAACCTTAATTGTAAGTTATCTCGTTATAGGTTATGGTTTTTTCCCTGCTTATTTATTACACAAATTACAATTTCCTTATAGTCAATATCCCCCTATCACCTGGAAAAAAACAAATACTATTATTTTATTAGGTGCAGGTACAAGTAAAAATTTCAGATCTAATAAAGTGAAACCCAGTCTATTGGCATTTTCAAGAATTACACAAACCGCAATTATTTATCGTGAATGTAAAAAAAATAATGCAAACTGTTATATACTAATAAGCGGTGGAGATCCTTTGGACCATGGAAAATCCGAAGCAAGAACCTATCAAGAAAGTTTATTATCTTTAGGGGTTGATTTCAGAGATATTCAATTAGAGACTAAAAGTAAAAATACTTATCAAAATGCTCAATTTTCAAGTTATATTTTAAAAAATTATGATAGTGAACAACTTTTATTAGTTAATTCTGGATTAGCTCTAAAGCGTGCACTCTTATATTTTTCCTTTTTTAATATTTATCCCACCCCTATTGCTTCAGACTTTATTAATATCCCTATCTCTAAATACCCATTAGGTTATAATTTTGCTATGAATGATTTTGCTATTCATGAATATATAGGAATATTCCGCTTTTATATTTACAACTTTTTAGGATTGAATAAAAAATATTCTAGATAAATGATCAAATTTTCTAATACAGCAATTAAGTCTTTTGTGAGAGTGGGCTATGCTGTGAGGCAACCGGGTGTATTGAAATGAGAATTGCGAGTTGAGCGGTAACACAGACAAAAATTCAAATGCAAAGAATATAATTATTTTTCTGTTTGATTATATTCATATGCTTTACGCAAGCCTTGTAAGACTAAATCTGAAATAAGTGTATCGAATAAACCGGTTTCTTCATAAAGCTGTGCAAAACCACCTGTACCAATGACCTTAACAACCTCTTTATGAAAAACTTCTTTTTTAAACCCTAAAATAACTTCTTTCAGGGCTCCCAAATGTCCATAATAAAGACCACTTTGGATACTTTCCCGTGTTGTTCTACCCATATAAGTGCTGGGTATTTCTATATCCACAGCCATTAGCTTAGCAGTATTATTTTTTAAAGCTTCCATACAAAGCCGCAACCCTGGCAAAATTGCTCCACCCAAATAATTTCGATCCTTGGTAATAGTACATAAGGTTGTAGCCGTCCCCATATCAACAACAATCAGTGCTTTTTTAGGAAAAGCAGCTATAGCTCCTATGGCATTCGCAATTCTATCAGCTCCTACTTCATTTGGATTTTTACAGCATATATTTAACCCCGTTTTAACACCAGGCTGTAAAATAAAATAATCAGCATCTTTAAAATACTGGAAAAAACTATGCCGAACCGTATAATCGTAATTTGGAACTACAGAAGAGACAGCAACCGCTCTAATTTTCAAAGGATCTAGTTTATTGTATTTAAGTACATTTATTAAAAAAATTCCGAATTGATCGGCTGTTCCTAATAAAGGAGTAGCATAGCGAAAACGTAGAATAAGCTTATCTTTGGCGAACACTCCACATAACATATGGGTATTACCTACGTCCAAACATAACAACATAATCGACCTAATAATGTATAAATAATCACACTATACTTAAAATAACTGACCAATGACAATCTCTTCAAAGAAAAACTCTATTTTTAATATTGAAAAGCCCACTGAAATTATAAAGCTTGATCTAAATGAAAATCCTCTGGGAGCTAGTCCTCGTGCAATAGCCGCAGGTCAACAGGCCATGCTTAATTGCCATCGTTACCCAGATAACCATGGACTTGCTTTAAAGAAATCCTTATCTACTTATTTAAGTGTTTTTTCTGAAAATATTACGTTAGGTAATGGCTCAGAAAGCTTATTGGAACTTATTGTTAAAAATGCTTTAAGTCCTTTAAATTCAGCTGTTATCCCAAATTTTTGCTTTAACGGTATTTCTAAAATCCTAAAAAAAGCTAATCTAACACTTAAAATAGCTAAAAATTCACATTTGGATCTCTCAGCTATTAGTTTGCTAGAGGCTGTTGAACCCTCAACCAAAATGATCTTCATCGTTAATCCTAATAACCCCACTGGCAACTACATGAATAAATGGGAGTTGCTATATCTACTGAAACATCTTCCTCTAAATATATTCGTAGTTATAGATGAAGCCTATGCTGAATATGTTGAAGCCGACGACTATCCTAATAGCATTCAATTATTAACGCAGTATCCGAATTTAATCATCCTTAGAACTTTTTCCAAATTCTATGGTTTAGCCGGATTAAGATTAGGGTATGCGATTAGCGGGCTTAAAATAGCTGCTTCGCTAAATCACAGCTCCTTACCTTTCAGAGTTAATGCAGTTGCATTAGCCGCAGCAGAAGCTAGTCTGAAAGATCAAGAACATATAAAATCAGCTCTTTTAATGAATCGACAAGGGCATCTCCAACTTTCAAAAGGCTTACAAAATATAGGTTTAAAAGTATTACCTTCTTATACTAACTTTCTATGTATAGATTTGAAGTCACCGAGCTGGCCTATCTATCAACAGCTTCTCCTATACGGTATATCGGTAAGACCTTTGCATGATTATGGTTTATCTAATTTTTTACGTATTTCTATCGGTACAGATAAGCAAAACCAATTCCTTCTAAGCATATTAGAAAAAATATTAGTAAATCGAGTACCTAACGAGGAAAGGTAACGCTATCTAGATAAGAATTTTTCATTTAAAATAGGTCTTTGGAGAATTAGAATAATAGACTTTTGGATAAAAATAATGAGGGCGTTTACCCTATTTCTTTACGAAGCCGTCATGCATCCTAGTATGGTGGGGGCATTATTTCCTAGCTCAAAAAGGCTTGCTTTTAGTTTAACTCAACAAATATCAACTAATCCTCCTGGGTTAGTTGTCGAATTAGGAGCGGGAACAGGAGCTATTACAGCTGCCCTAATAAGTCAAAAAAACCTTTTTCACCAACTTATCGTTGTTGAGCGATCAGAAAAACTTTCTAACCATTTAACGCAGCGCTTTCCTGAGTTAAGTATTATCCAAGGAGATGCGCGTCAATTACATAAATTAATTGATCAATCTAGCTCCACTCCCATACAAGCTATTATTTCAAGTTTGCCTTTACGCACCTTATCACCTTCTATTGTAGAAAAAATTGGAACTGAGATAAATCATGTTTTGACAAAAGGAGGCTTATATATTCAATATACCTATAGTCTATGGGGAAAGCCTTTATGCCCTTCTCCTCAACTAAAGTTGATCCATCAACAATGGGTATGGCAAAATTTACCTCCAGCTCGTATTGATGTATTTCGCCTCGAATGAGTATTTCCCTTTCTATTGCAGTAACCAGCAGTGAAATTTCTTTGTTATCTACTGCACAAGATTTAGCAAAAAAAAATTCCTTACCTTATATTGACTATCTTGAAAGTGATAACTTTGATTATGTCTTGGCTTTAAACTCAACAGGTTTATACCTAGCGGATGTCAAAAAAAAACTAGGCTCATTAAAAATTGATTTTCTTCAGGGAAAACTAGCTTATCGACTACGTCATCTTCAAAATCAAAAACAATTATTGGCTAAAGCAATTGGATTAAAACCTAATTTAAAACTTGCTGTTTTAGATGCGACAGCAGGTTTTGGATGCGATAGTTTTGTTTTAGCCCAGTTAGGTTGCTCCGTCACTTTATTAGAACGTTCTTCGATAATTTTTCTTTTACTGGAAGATGCTCTAAAACGTGCTTTAAGTCACCCAAAATTTCTGCCTCTATCGATTAAGCTAATAAAAACCGATGCACTTATTTTTCTAAAGCAAATAAGCACCGACAGACAATCATTTCCTGAAATTATTTACCTAGATCCAATGTATCCTCATTCTACTAAATCTGCGTTAGTAAAAAAGGAAATGCGCTTTCTACGACAACTTGTTGGTAACGATAATGATGCCCCTAATTTACTAAAATTAGCAATCAAGTGTGCAAAACAACGTGTTGTTGTTAAAAGGCCTCGTTTATCTCCTCATTTAGCAGAAATAAAACCTCATCATAGTCTATTCGGTAAACAACATCGCTTAGATGTATATTTTACTCATATTTTTTAACAATTAACTACAACGATACTTTAAGCACTCTCCCTTTTTCTCACTATTCTCCATATGAGAATTTTGAAATAATCCATGCAAACTTGAATTACTAGTATTTTTTTGCATACCTGTTTCACTTTGAGTTGTCATTGCGCTTGTCTCACTGCTTGCAGTATCAGAAGAAATATCATCATGATCCTTTCTGCAATCAGCTCGCTTTTCGGATGGTAATAAATTTTCAATTGACTCATGAATGTTTAAAGACCCTTCAAGTCTTAGCACTGGTAATTGTGTATCAATCCAAGCCAGTTGCTCACTTTGCACTAAATGCTCGACTATTCTTCCTGCTTGGCTGGTTTTACTTTCAAGGTTGTAAGCATATAAATACCAAGATGCTAAAACAAATGCACCTATGGCTGTTCCTATAATTAATATGATCGGAAAAAAGGTAGGGAGTATTGTCATAGAAGCTGCAGCCACGGCAGTTATAGGACCCCATATAACGAGACGAAAAACCAAACTTCCAGTACCTAAACGTTTGATAATTAGTAGGAATCGACTTAAACCTTTCTTAGCGTTAGTCCAAAGAGGTCGCTCATCACTAAAGCGACGTAGCAGTCGATCATAGTCTCGTAATGGTTTATTTAATACCTTTTTAGTTGGAACTTCATCTTGTAATGCTTTAATTTTAACTTGCAAGTCGTCAAACTTAGCTTCATGGGCTTGATTGGCCATATATGCTGAGTAAATACCATAACTTATCCCAATGAGGAGGGTTACTCCCGTAATGATTGCAGTTGCTATAAGACCTATAGGAGTAAAGCTGGTTAATGGAATTATTGCGGGACAAAATGCATAAGTAAGTATGACTTTAGCTCCATCTAACAATAACCAACCTGCAAACAAAGGTAAAAAACAACCATCAAGAAAACCCATGAATATGGCATGGTATTTACTAAAACGGCGCTTTTTAAGCACTCTATTTAAATCCCTCATCAGAGGAGAGTTTTCTAATTCTATAGTCGAATTAGTACCTTTATTTTGAAAACATTTTAAAAATGCCTTCTGTTTATTTAATGTCACTAATTTGTTTTTAAGCATTTGTTCATGCTGTTCTTTAATCGTCTTCTCTGTCAGTTGTTTTTGATCGTTATATGTCTGATAAGTATTTTTTATTTTAAAAATTAATAGCAGCGGTAAAGCACCACATAATGCTATAGCCAATGGAATAACCGAAATTGCTGCCGCAGTAACCACTGGTGCAATAGGAATAAAACAAAAAGTAAACATTAAAATCCAGTAAATAAAACTGGCTTGTCCCAAGGCAGCTAAAATAGGTGGAATATAAATTTTAATTGTTTTACCTTTAATTTCATTTATAGTCGTCTCTACATTGTAATTGAATGAATCCTCTACATGTTCAAAAAAATTAATTGCATAAGCATCCGACAAGGTAATAATTTCAGTATTTTTATATAAATCGGTTTTAAATTTATTTGCTTGGGTTTGGCTCAATAGTTGACACACCTTTTCTGTAATTATCTTATGTAATTTATTAAGCATTTTTTCTTTTGATTTTTTTTTCAAAAAATTATTTAATGCTTTTAATTTTTCTTTTTCTTTTCCTAAAGCAAAAAAACGACGTCTCCAGCATGCAAATTTAGATATGTCAGGGGGGTAAAAATAGGCTGCGGCCTGTAAATACTCATAGGTAATCAGGTCATCAGTGCTATCATTATCCTGGGCTATTTCACCCATTAAATTTTTAATTTCTTCTGCATTACAGGTTTTAAATAAACGGCTAAAATAAAAACAATTACTATTTCGTTCTATTTCACGCAATTTACTGTATTTAATAACATAAATACCTATTGAAATAGCAAACAAACCAAGACCTACCAGTGCACTATCGATGTATGATACGTATTTACTTTTATTAATTGCATCAAAAAATTTAAAATCCTGATCACATGCACTTTCAATAACATTAACATTGAAAGAAGGTGTAGCCACTACTTCATCTAAAGAACATAAACAACTATTAATAACGTGAACTTCTATTCTAGAATTTATTAACCAAGTTGGATTCTCGCTTAATAGCCATTTTTTACTATTATTACCATGCCCTGATAAGCTTCTTTGTCTCACTAATCTTCCAGAATAAATAGCTGTATTTTCACCAAAATCGGATGCTATTCTTACTTCCTGAGCAAGTTCTTTTTTTTCAATGGCATCTGTGTCCATAAGAGCTCCTTTTGGAATGGCGTAAATACAAAACATAATTTATATATAATTTTTTATGAATTTTTTTCTTTAGTATATATTACTTTTTTAAAAAAATAATTATCCTATTTAAGCAAATTAAAATTTCTTTATCGTTTAAAATTAAAGTTCAAACTTTTTTTAATAACCTATTTCGTTTAGACTTTGTCTAATATGAAATCTTTTTTGAAATGGGCAGGGAGCAAACATCGAATTCTCGATAAATTAAAAGCTCATTTACCTGAAACTGATCGTTTAATAGAGCCTTTTCTAGGGTCTGCTACCGTTTTTCTTAACACCTCTTATCCTGCCTACCTATTAGGGGATAGCAATCTTGATTTGATTCAATTATATAAATATCTTCAGCAAGAAGGTCAATTTTTTATCGATTATTGTCGACTTTTTTTTCATGAAAATTTTAATACTGCTGAAGAATTCTATCGCTTACGTCGTTTATTTAATGATAGCAAGGAACATCGCAAAAGAGCTGCTTTATTATTATATTTAAATAAACATTGCTTCAATGGATTAGCACGATTTAATCAAAAAGGTAAATTTAATACCCCTTTTAGTTACTATAAAACTCCCTATTTTCCCGAGAAGGAAATGCAATATTTTTTTGTGCATGCAAGAAAAGCTGAATTTATTCATGGGGATTTTTTAGCCACTCTGAAATACGTAAAGCAAGGAGATGTAATATATTGCGATCCTCCTTACGTTGGATTATCTAAAACCGCAAATTTTACTCATTATACATCTGAAGGATTCAGCTATACGCAACATATGTGCTTAGCAAACGCTGCAAGAAATTTGGCTGCAAAAGGGATTAGGGTGATAATTTCTAATCATGATACAGAATTTACACGCGATATTTATAAAGATGCAACTATTGTTTCATTAATAGTCCAACGCAATATTAGTAGTAAAGGATCAGAGAGAAAAAAAGCCAAAGAACTTCTAGCAATTTTCTCCTAAGCTATTCATTATGTATTACTTTGAACTCATTTATCCCTAAATTCAATCCGAATGGGACTACCAATAACTTTCAGACTCTTGCGATAAAAATTCTCAAGATATCGACGATAAGACTCTGGCAAAAAACTTGCATGTTGCCCATGAATAAAAATTACTGGGGGATTACATCCTCCTGGATGAGCATAACGCAATTTAACAGTCCGCCCGCGGCTCAGAGGAGGCTGATGTGTGCTAACCGCTTGTTCTAATAATCGAGTTAAATGTGATGTAGATAGCTTTTGTGTTGCAGAGCGATAAGCTTGTTGAATCAATGCAAATAAATTACCAACACCCGTCCCATGAAGAGCCGAAATAAAAATAAGTTTAGCAAATGGTACAAATTGTAAACGCCGATCTAAATCTTTTTTGACTTGTATTCTTTGTTCGTTAGACAAACCATCCCATTTGTTTACAGCAATGATAAGTGCTCTTCCACTTTCCAGAATAAATCCTAGAAGATGCAAGTCTTGTTCACTAATACCTTCCTGTGCATCAATTATTAATAAAACAACGTTACTTGCTTCAATAGCCTGCAAACTTTTAATTACAGAAAATTTTTCTATCTCTTGTATTGTTTTTGATTTTCGACGAATGCCTGCGGTGTCAATAAATGTATACAATTTGCCGCGATATTCAACATCATTTGCAATACTATCACGAGTGGTCCCCGGTTGATCAAAAACAATAGCTCGCTCTTCCCCTAGAATTCTATTTAATAGCGTTGATTTGCCTACGTTTGGTTTCCCTATAATAGATACCTTTATTCTTGGAACTGCCTGTTCTTCTAGTAATAGTTGTTTAATGATTAGGGTTTCACTATTCGGGAAATGGCTTAATACTTTTTCCATTAATTCATGAATACCTTGGCTATTGATAGCAGAAATAATTGAAAGTGATGACATATCAAAACCTAATAGTGAAAACTCACTTTGTAATAAAGCAGCATCTAAGCCTTCGCTTTTATTAATCACCAATGTAATTTTTTTATTTAGCCGACGTAATAGTTGTACTAATTCTTGATCCAATGCTGACAGACCTTCTCTTGCATTAACTAAAAATAAAACATAATCAGCCTCAGTGATGGCACGTTGGGTCTGCTGTTCCATTAGGGAAGCAATATCTTTTTCTTTATTTCCAGTTAAACCTCCGGTATCCACTACGATATAAGGAAGATTTCCCACAACTCCTTTACCATAAAGTCGATCTCGCGTTAAACCTGGAATATCTGCAACTAAAGCATGACGAGTTTTAGTCAAGCAATTAAATAAACTTGACTTTCCTACATTCGGTCGGCCTACAAGAACAATGCTTGGCAAAGTAGAAGTGATCATACAGGTAAGGTAGTATGAGTCCAAGCAGATAAACCACCTTCTCTCGTTAGAATACATACTAACGGATAATCCACAACTGGATTAGCTATAATACTAGCATTATCATGAACAAGATCCCGTGCTAAAAGATGACCATCTGATTGAGCAAGCCAATGAATATACCCTTCACGATCACCTATGACTAAACTATTCCCAAAAATAACGGGTGCAGTTAAACCGCGATGTCTTAATACTTGTTGTTGCCAAAGCAATTCACCTGTAGAACGATTAAAAGCCCATACCCCCCCTTCGTTATCAGTTATATACAGACTATTACCAATTGTAAGACCCGAATAACTTGAGAAGTTTCGTTGCCATAAAATTCGTCCAGACCGTAAAGAAACAGCAGCAAGCTGGCCTTGATAAGTAACTATATAAATTACATCACAAGATAATATGGGATCCGCAGCTATATCAATTAATTGATCAGCGGCTGTTACCCCCTGAGGAAACACAATATTTCGCTCCCATAATAAACTACCATTTCTTATATTCAGTGCAGCTAAGTTACCATCAGAGAAACCAACCACAACTTTATTTCCTACAATTTGTGGCGCACTGCTCGGTCTTAGGATTAACGTAGGTGAACCATGCTCATAAGCCCATAATAACTCGCCTGTTTGTAGTTCTAATGATAAAACTTGTCCATCTACTGTTTTAAAAATAACTTGCCCTTCCCCGATAGCGGGAGGTGCTAATACTTGATTTGGTAATATTGCTCGCCATAAAACATCTCCTGTATCCGCGGCTAAAGCTATAACTTGGGGTTGCTTGGTAACAACAACAACTATCCTTTCACGGACAGCTGGACCACTGGTTATAATTTGTTTAATATTTTTTTGCCATAATTTATGGCCATGCTTTAACTCTAAAGCTGTAACAAGGCCGGACTTACTTGCAACAAAAATTTGGTTTTCTTGAATAACAGGACTTAAACGTAAATAGTCATCGTCCATACCTCTGCCAGTTGCTACAGACCATAGCAACACCGGTTGAAATTGGAAAGCATATGCAGTCAAAGGTGCTGGCATGGGTGTGTTATCATCCCCTAAACCAGCACAACCTGTTAAAAATAATAAGCAAATAAAAGTACTAAGAACATAAATTTTATTCATTAGATTTCTCATCAAGCGTAAGTCAAATTATTAATTTTCATTTCTAACAGCGGTTGCTCAATAATATTTCCAAAAGCTTGCTTAGCAGCTAAATAACTTTGCAATGCTTCCTTGCCATCGCCTAAATTATTAAGAATATCTCCCTTTTCTTCCAAAAAAATCGGAACATAAGCTTTATCTTCATTTTTGGATAATATATTCAGCGCTTCTTTAGCTTGGTTTTGAGTTAATAAAATTCGCGCTAAACGTAATCGTGCGATAGATTGTAAGGCTAAATCATGACCATGATCGATAACCCAAATTAATCTACTTGCAGCCCCAGGCAAATTACCTTGATTAACAGCCAATCTAGCTAATTGTAAAGCTGCTAAAGAAGCATAGGGAGTACATGGATAATTTGTTAACAATTCATCTGTTAAGCTATTTAGCCTAGAAGTATTCTCACCCGAAGCAATTGCTGATACTAAATGCTCATACTGCATAGACGCTACAAGCAAATTATTTTCTTTTACTTGGCGCCAATAATTCCAACCCCAACTAATAAAAATAGCAAAAAAAATACCTATTAAAATTCCAAAACCATATTCACAGCACCATTTTTTTATAAATTCAGCTTGTTCTATTGCGGTTAATTCATGCATAGGTTAAACATTCCTGCAATTTTTGTATCATTTGATCTTGTGGAATGATTTGTTGTGGATTTTTTTCTCTTAAGTTTTTAATAATAAAAGTATCAGACTTTACTTCATCATCCCCTAAGATTAAAGCAAAAAGCGCCCTACTTTTATCAGCACGTTTAAATTGAGATTTAATCCCATCTCCACTCACATCAAGTATCAAACTAATTGGTAACTCTGTACGTAAATATTCTGCGAGAATTAATCCTTTTTGTATAGCAATATCACCTAGCGTAATAAAATATATATCCGGAACTGAGATAGGCATTGCAGAATTTATTTTAGGTAATAAGTCAATTAAACGCTCTAAGCCTATGGCAAAACCTACGGCTGGTGTAGCATGCCCACCTAATTGTTCCACGAGCTGATCGTAACGACCTCCTGCACAAACTGTATTCTGCGCGGCATGCTGTTCATCTGCAATAACCCATTCAAAAACTGTTTTATTATAATAATCTAACCCTCTGACCAAACGAGGATTTACAATGAAACAAATATCTGCATCAATGAGTATTTTTTGTAAAATACAGAAATCTTGTTGAGAATCAGAGTCAAGATACTCAAGCAATTTTGGCGCTTTTTCAATGAGCTCCTGCATATCAGAGTTTTTACTATCTAAGATACGCAACGGGTTGGTTCGTAATCGCCGTTTAGAATCATCATCTAAATATTTTAGATTTTGAGTAAAATAATTAACTAAGCTTTCTTTGTGTGACCTACGTGCTATTGAAGATCCGAGTGAATTAATTTGTAGAGTTAATTTATGTTTTAAACCTAATTCTTTCCAAAGACGTGCTGTCATCAAAATTAATTCAGCATCAACATGTGGTTTAGCTATGCCAAACACTTCCACACCAAATTGATGAAACTGTCTATAACGACCTTTTTGAGGTCGCTCATGCCGAAACATGGGGCCCAAATACCACCAGCGTTGAATTTGATTGTAAAATAAACCTTGTTCTATACCAGCACGAACACAACCCGCAGTTCCTTCCGGCCTTAAAGATAGGCTATCCCCATTACGATCAATAAATGTGTACATCTCTTTTTCAACAATGTCTGTTACATTGCCAATACAACGTTTAAACAATTCTGTTTTTTCAAGAATAGGTAAACGAACTTCTTGATATCCATATTCCCTGGCAAGCTTATGCAAACTACTTTCAACTTTCTGCCAAGTAAAAATTTCCACCGGCAGAATATCATTCATGCCGCGTATTGCCTGTATTTTTTCTACCATAATTTAATAATAAAGTTGTTTACTTTTTTGCTTAGTTTTTGGTTTAGGTGTTTGTATTAATGTCTTATAGGCTTCAGAGTTTGGAAATCTTGTTTGTAACATTAAGGTATAACTACCTGCTGCTGTTTGATTCCCTAAAGCTCTGGCTAAAACAGCACCCAGCCATAAAGCATTGGCTGTAGGCTCTTTAACAAGCTGCATATAATGATCCAAATATTGCTGAGCTTGTTGATAATCCTTTGTTTGATAACTTATTCTTCCTAATTCCAGCCAAGATATTGCGCGTTTAGGATCTTGAGTAATAGCTTGTGTAAAATAACCCATGGCTTTTTTAGTATCAGGTATCTGCATAGCACATAAACCTGCATTTTCGTAGACTTGTGCCGCATTTAGATAAGTCGGATCTTGTAATGCTAATAAAAAATGTTGATCTGCTTCTGAATATTGACCTCGTCGACATAAGAAGGTGCCATAATTATTTTGTGCCGCACCTGATTTCGGATTAAGTGCTATCGCTCTACGATAGTAAGCATCTGCAGAAGACAAACTTCCTGTACTTTCTAAGAAGTATCCCATTGCACCTTGGGCCTGTAAGGAATCGGGTGCTTGTTGTTCCGCAAGCAATAATTTTTGGTGAGCACGTTGTACATCGCCATTTTGTAAATAAGCTAAACCTAGCTGCACATTGACATCGGATGCTTGTGGACCCGATACCTGCGATTTTGATTTAGACAAAACGCTACATGCCGTAAGAGTTATTGTTAAACAAATAATCGTGCATTGCTTTAGTACCAATATCATTTGCTCTCCTATTATATTCTTCGCACTTGAATTTTTGTTTGTGTTACCGCTCAATTCGCAATCCTCATAGTTATCATTCCAGATTACTCCATGGACGCGGCACTTGCCAAAAATCTCATTGTTATGAGTATATTTTTAAATTCCATCAAATTACAGCAGAAGATTCAAGTAAAATAGGAATCATTTTTTGATGTTTTCTGCTACGGTAAGTTCGATCTTGTATGCGGCCTACTAATTGACCACACGCTGCATCAATATCTTCGCCTCTAGTTTTTCTTGTTATTGCGTTAAGCCCAGCCTCCATTAAAATATTTTTAAAATTTTCAATTATCGGCAAAGGAGAACGACGATAATGTGTATTTGGAAAAGGGTTAAACGGGATTAGATTTACTTTAACAGGAATACCTTCTAAAATTTTAATTAGCTGCCGCGCATGTTCCGGTTGATCATTAATTCCTTTTAACATGACATATTCCATGGTAATACGTCTTCTGCTATTTCCCTTAAAATAATTTCGGCACACTTCTAGCAATTCAGAAAGAGGATATTTTTTATTGATGGGCACTAAATGATCTCTTAGCTCATCATTAGGTGCATGCAAAGATACCGCAAGGGCTACTTCACTTATTTCGGATAGACGTCGTAATGCAGGGACTATACCCGAAGTACTTAAAGTAACGCGCCGTTTAGAAAAACCGTAAGCAAAATCGTCCATCATCAGATTCATCGCTTTAACGACATTATCAAAGTTTAATAGAGGTTCGCCCATGCCCATCATCACAACATTACTAACAGTATGATCATGACGAGAAGATCCTGACAAACTCCGCACTGCCAACCATACTTGCCCAATGATTTCCGCTACCGTTAAATTACGACTAAATCCTTGTTGCGCGGTTGAACAAAAACTACAATTCAATGCACAACCTACTTGCGATGAAACGCACAAAGTGCCTCTATTTATCTCAGGAATAAAAACCGTTTCGATACAATTACCATCACTAAGTCGCAACAGCCATTTTCTAGTCCCATCTTCGGATAGTTTTTCAAAAACAATTTCCGGCAAATCGATTTGTGATATTAATTTAAGTTTTGTACGCATCAATTTACTTAGATTACTCATCATTTCAATATCTTTAATACCTATTTGATGAATCCATTTTAAAACCTGCTGTGCTCGATAAGGCTTTTCTCCTAAGTCTTGAAAAAAGAGCTGCATTCCTTCTCGATCAAAATCGAGTAAATTTTTAAGGGGTGCGTCCATTAATTAAAACCTTCGCCAAAACATTGTTCGGATGTAAAAAAGAAAGTAATTTCTTGTTTAGCTGAATCAACACTATCGGATCCATGAACTGCATTTTGGCCCACACTTTCTGCAAAATCTGCACGAATTGTCCCTGGAGTTGCTTGCTTTGGATCAGTAGCACCCATTAATTCACGGTTTTTTAAAATTGCATTAGGCCCCTCTAAAACCTGTATCATCACAGGCCCTGAACACATAAACTCAACCAATTCATTAAAAAAAGATCTATCTTTATGGATCTCATAAAATTTTTCAGCTTGATCTTTCGTCAGATTCTCCATTCTAGCCGCAATAATTTTTAACCCCGAATTTTCAAATCTTTTAGTAATCTCGCCTATACAATTTTTTCTAACCGCGTCAGGCTTGATAATGGAAAGGGTTTTTTGAATGGTCATAAATGCCTCTAACTTTTGTTCTAACAAACTATTATTTAAGAAAGGAAAGTATTATACAGACTTAATAGCCACACACTATACACTATAGGCTTTTACATACCTACGGCTCCTAAAAGGAGGATTTAAGGTCTTAAATGAGTCTTAGGAAATAGATATCCTTATAAAACTTCCACTCTTCCAGCCTAAAATAAGCTATAGGGTAATTTTTCGAATCTCATCTATTAGGCTGAGCTAACTTATTTGCGGGCCAAATTCAGCAACCTATCCGGGAAATCCGTTAAGATACCGTCTACTCCAAGAGCGAGCATTTTTTCCATTTCTTCCATCTCGTTAACCGTCCAAACATCCACTCGAATATTTTTTTTATGTGCTGCTTTTACAAAATGGCCAGTTACCATTTCATAGGGAACTTCTAGTGCGGTAGCAGATAATAAAAAAGGTCGCGTTAAAAAAAATTTGCTCAATTTCGAAAAGCAATCTATCTCAGTTTGCGTACCTGCAGTTGCAATGTTAGGGCAGAGCCTGCGCACCACTTTCATGGTACGTGAATTAAAAGCAGATACTAATATCTGCTTGGTTTTTTTATGCTGATTTATAAGCTCTCTTAATGCGGCTACAATAGGCGGATCATTTTGCTTTATCTCTATATTAATAACGTTCTTTGGAAAAGTAACAAAGATTTCACTTAAACTCGGAATTTTTATTCCTTGACCCCGAAAAGGAAAAGTACGGCCTTCATCATTAGTCCAATGATACCCTGCATCTAATTTTTTCAATTCTGCTAATGTAAAATCTTGCACCAGACCTTTAGCGTTCGTTGTGCGATCAACTGACTCATCATGGATAGCGACTAAAACACCATCCCTAGTCATATGAATATCAACTTCACTTAAATCTGCCCCTAATTTTTCTGCTTCCTGTAAGGCAAATAAGGTATTTTCAGGCCATAGACCTGCCCCTCCACGATGAGCAATAATAAGCGGCTTTGCATTAATAAGCGGCTTTGCATTAACCTGGTAAAGTGGAAACATACAAATCCTGTAATACTTAAGTATAAATATCTTTGTTTGATAAAGAAATATGATAAAATATTCCTCATTTATAGCATGTAAAGCCTTAAAATACTAACGCATACCTAAGTTAAAGCTTACTTGCATCTTATCCAATGAGGTCTTTTTTCCATGAAGGAATATCATTATACTCCTATACGTACGGAGTCTACACGATCTACCTTTTTTGACTACATTAATAACATTAACATCCCATCCATCGATTATTTTTCTGTAGGCATAGAAAATCATGCCCAAAAAAAACTCACTTCTCTTATTTCCAGATTAGAATGGCAAATTTATCTCGATAAAAACCAAATAATCAATAAGGATCCATTAATACAAGCTAAAAAATTAGCTCAAAGAAATATTATACCTTTTTCAGAAATTGACTATATCGATTCGCTCGGAAAAGAAGTCATGAGACAACGTTCATTACATGGCATGAAAAATGGTTTAATGCTTATACATAAACAACATCATCTAAACTACATGATCGTACTAGCCACTGGGCTTGCTAAATTTAATCATTATAGATTTCTCACTAAATACTATACTCAACTTATTAGACTTAAAAATGACCTTAGTAAAATTATTGAAAGAGAAATCAATTTCACTTTAAACTAAAACACATTATTTTCCCTTATTATACTCATAGCAATTGGATTTTTGGCAGGGCGTTGCGAAAACGAAGCAACCGGAGTGTATTGGCATACATGAGGATTGCGATTGCACAGCAACACAGACAAAATTCAGTGCGAAAAGTATATTTATTCGTCTTTTCTTCGGATCCAAATAACTGCTGCTGCAGATTCTATTTTCGCATCAAAAATGATAGGCTCTGCCGTCCTTCCCATAGGATTCAAACAGGCTAGATTAAAGCGCCCTAGAGAATCTTTAAAAAGTCGCCGGAAATATTGTCCGCCCTCCTTCAAGTAAATGATACAGTCCTTATTGATTATGGAGTCAAATTCATTGCTGGATCTAAGTCGTCCGCCCACATAATCTCCAGCTCTATAATGAGGACTCATTTCATCATTAGAAACTATCATGACTACCGCATTAGAGTATCGATCTCGAAACTCCTGAGCATCTCGCATCATCGCAATCTCATCGTCTGCATCGATAGGTAAAGTAATAATTTCGCTAGGCATAGCAAAATAATGGCCTAATGAAAGCCTAACCGTTGGATCCAATCCTTTACCATCGGCTATCCAAGACTCATCGACTATTAAACCTTCATTTTTATAGACCGCTACGCAACGTTTAATACCGTTTTTAGAAATCTTGATCATACAGTTCTCCCAAGATTTCAAAGTAATCTCTGGCAATTTATATTTCTTTTCTATATATGCCCTAGTCAATCGCAGAATTGAGCGTAAATATTTAAGTCGTGCACCGGGTGTATCTAAATTACGTTGAAGTAATGCCTGGGACATAATGGTCAGTCTCCTTGTAAAAGATATTTATTAAACTTAAAAAAATTATTTTAACTCAAGTAGTTAACTAAAAATAGATAATAAATGCTAATCTATTCAGGGCCAAATATGGTTTTTTATTTTTCGGCCACTAGACTTCAGGGGGCGCTATAAGGTACCTTCTACGCAATTTTATTTGTTATTACTTATACTATGGAAACAATTCAAGAAGGGTTAACTTTTGACGATATACTATTACTCCCTAATCATTCGATGGTTTTACCTAAAGATGTATCGCTTGAAACACAATTAACTTCTAAAATTAATTTGAAAATCCCTTTGATTTCAGCCGCTATGGATACAGTCACGGAAGCAAAGCTTGCAATAGCGCTTGCTCAAGAAGGCGGCTTAGGTATTATTCATAAAAATATGTCCATAGAAGCCCAAACTCAACAAATTAGAAAAGTGAAAAACTTTGAAAATGGAATGGTAAGAAACCCCATTACTGTCGCACCTGAAACAACTTTACGAGAATTACTTAAACTAATGGCAACCTATTCAATTTCAGGAATACCTGTAATAGAAAAAGATCAATTAGTAGGTATAGTCACACATAGAGATATACGATTCGAAGAAAGCTTAGATCAACTGGCCTCTCAAGTAATGACCCCCAAAGAAAAACTCATTACAGCTAAAGAACAAGCTACGTCAGAAGAAATAATAGATTTACTACATCGCCACCGGTTAGAAAAAATCTTGATTGTTGATGAGCAATTTCGATGCCTAGGGCTGATGACAGCAAAAGATTTGCAAAAAACAAAAGAAAAACCCTTCGCAACTAAAGATCAACGCGGCCAGTTGTGTGTAGGTGCAGCGCTAGGTATAGGTATTAATGCTAAGAAACGTGCAGCATCATTGATTGAAGCGGGCGTAGATATACTCTGTGTTGATACCGCACATGGCCATGCCCAAAGTGTTATTGATATGGTTAAATGGTTAAAATCTGAATATCCGGATGTCTCTCTCATCGCTGGAAATATTGCTACAGCCGATGCAGCGCAAGCCTTAGCAACAGTAGGTGCAGACGCTATAAAAGTAGGGGTAGGACCCGGTTCTATTTGTACTACTCGAATTGTAACAGGTGTAGGTGTCCCTCAAATTACAGCTATCATGAATGTTTCTACTGCTCTAAAAGGAAAATCTGTAACCATTATTGCAGATGGTGGAATTCGTTATTCAGGAGACCTTTGCAAGGCTTTGGCTGCTGGAGCACATGCAGTCATGATAGGCAGCTTATTTGCGGGTACTGAAGAAGCGCCCGGCGAAATAGAGCTTTATCAAAGTCAGCCTTACAAAGCATACCGTGGCATGGGCTCTTTAGGGGCTATGCAGCAAGGATCATCCGATCGTTATTTTCAAGATGCTTTAGAATCAAACAAACTAGTTCCTGAAGGCATTGAAGGAAGAATACCTTATAAAGGTCCTTTACAAACAGTTATTCACCATTTATTAGGTGGAGTTAGGGCCGGTATGGGCTATACAGGAAGTGTTGATCTTATTGATCTCCATAAAAAAGCACAATTTATAAAACTAACCGCTGCCGGCATAAGAGAAAGCCATGTGCATAATGTGGCAATTACTAAAGAAGCTCCTAATTATTACCGAGAAGATTGAATGTTTAGCTATATCAATTTTCAAAGTAATTTTTAGCATTTTTTATGAAAAAAAATTAAATCTCGCTCGAATAAAAACGGAGTGTACTTAAAATGACTATCCCACAAGAACGCATACTAATTCTCGATTTTGGCTCACAATATACACCATTAATTGCGCGACGCATCCGTGAATTGCATGTTTATTGTGAGATTCATCCTTATGATATCAGCGAGTCGGAAATTTTAGCTTTTGCTCCTAAGGGAATTATCTTATCCGGTGGCCCTGAAACAGTTACCTTAGATACTACTCCTCGTGCCCCAAAAATAGTATTTTCCTTGGGTTGTCCAGTTTTAGGTATTTGCTATGGTATGCAGACCATGGCTGAGCAACTCGGCGGTAAAGTTGTTTCCTGTGCAAACCGAGAATTTGGATATGCTCCCGCTTTAATAGTTACAGAAACTGAATTATTAACCCATATTCAAGATAACCCGAAGAATGAAAAAAATGCATTGTTGGATGTCTGGATGAGTCATGGTGATCATGTTGAACAAATTCCTCCGGGTTTTGTTGTAATATTAAATACTCCTAACACTCCTATTGCCGGGATGGCTGATCCGACACGCCATTTCTATGGTTTACAGTTTCATCCAGAGGTGACTCACACCCATCAAGGGAAAAAAATATTGGCTCGCTTTGTAGAAAAAATTTGTCACTGTAGATCCAGCTGGACAACACCTAAAATTTTAGAACATGAGATTGCTGAAATAAAAGAGAAAGTAGGCAAGGAAAAGGTTTTATTGGCACTTTCAGGTGGTGTGGATTCTACTGTATTAGCCGCATTATTACATAAAGCTATTAATAAACAATTATTATGCGTCTTTGTTAATACCGGTCTACTACGTATCACCGATAAAGACTCAGCGATACAAGCTTTAGCTGATGATATGCATATCTCAGTTATAAAAATAGATGCTTCTGAACGCTTTATAAACGTCTTAAAAGGAATTACTGATCCTGAAGAAAAACGTAAAGCCATTGGTAATTTATTTGTTGAAATATTCGAAGCTGAAGCTAGTAAATATCCGGATATAACTTGGTTGGCACAAGGAACTATCTATTCTGATGTCATTGAATCTGCTGGTACAAGCACTCAAAAAGCCCATGCTATTAAATCTCATCACAATGTGGGTGGACTTCCAGATACACTTAAACTTAAGTTATTGGAACCCTTGCGTGAATTATTTAAGGATGAAGTATGTGAATTGGGCTTAGAATTAGGTTTGCCACCTGAACTTGTGTATAAACATCCTTTTCCGGGTCCTGGATTGGCAATACGCGTTTTAGGAGAAGTCAATCAAAAAAATATTAACCTTGTCCGTAAAGCTGATCTTATATTACAAGAAGAGTTACGTGCACAAAATTATTATAACAAAATAAGCCAAGCATTCTGTGTTTTTTTACCAGTAAATTCTGTTGGAGTTATCGGAGATGCTCGTCAATATGCCCCAATTATTGCGATCCGCGCTATAGAAACCATAGATTTTATGACAGCTCGCTGGGCACATCTACCTTATCATTTATTAGAAACTGTATCCAATCGAATTATTAATGAGGTACCTGGTATCTCTCGAGTAGTTTATGATATTTCGGGCAAACCTCCTGCAACGATAGAATGGGAATAAGACTCTTCTATCTTAAAGCTCAAAGCCTAAGAAGCTATACTCACAGCAATTAGATTTTGGCAAGTGCCGTGCCTATGGAGCAGTCTGGCATGATGATAACCCTGAGGATTGTAAATTGAACGGTAACATAGGCCAAAAATTCAAGTGTGAAGAGTATATTTTTGACTTTAACTCATCTGTTCAATAGACTTCATTGACTCATACTTCATAGAAGTAACGATTTAAACTATGCTGCAACTTGTTAAAAATTGGTTTGCCCGATATTTTCTCGATCCAGAATTAGCTATTTTATGGCTATTCCTGTTGTTTATTATTATTGTTTTTGCCTCTCTAGGAAAAATTTTAGCTCCAGTGTTTGTCAGTGTCGTAATAGCCTATCTATTACAATGGCCTATTAACTCCCTAGAAAAACTTCATTTACCGCGCATTGCTGCGGTTTTAGGAGTGTACATTAGCTTTGTAGGTTTAGTTATCCTGGCGATTGTGGGTTTATTACCGTTATTATTTCGACAATTAAGTAATTTAATAGCTGAACTACCAACCATGGCTGCAAAAGGCCAAGCGCTCCTTTTGTATCTCCCCACTCGTTACCCAGGCTATACATCTGCTAGTCAAATTCAAGAATGGATTACGCAATTTAAAGCAGAATTAACCCATTCAGGACAAGGAATTTTATCTGCTTCATTAGGTTATATTCCCAACGTCATTGCCTTTGCAATTTATTTTGTGTTAGTTCCTTTGTTAGTCTATTTTTTCTTACTCGATGAAAAAAAAATAATCACTTGGTTGACTCAATATTTACCTGAAAAACGTCGATTAATTTCGCAAGTCTGGACAGAAGTTCTTACTCAGACAGGTAATTATGTAAGAGGGAAAGCTTTAGAAATGCTGATAGTCTGGTTAGTCACCTATCTTTCATTTGCAATCCTTGGTCTTCAGTACGCTATATTACTCAGTGTATTAGTTGGAATTTCGGTAATTATCCCTTATATAGGTGCAGTTATGGTAACAATTCCCGTTCTTATTATCGGATTTTTAGAATGGGGATGGACAGCGCATTTTGCTTATCTGGTTGCAGTTTACACTTTAATAATTACATTGGATGCTAATGTATTAGTACCTTTTTTATTTTCGGAAGCAGTTGATTTACATCCAGTAACTATCATTATTGCTGTACTTATATTCGGAGGTTTATTAGGATTTTGGGGTGTATTTTTTGCTATACCTTTAGCGAGTGTGGCAAAAGCTATCCTAAATGTTATTTCTTACAAAAAGAAACCTGAGCATAAAAATAAATTATGCTAATGGGTCTATTTTAACTTAATTCAGCAACTGCTTGTAAAACTGCTTCTATATGATCAGGCACTTTTACCTTTCTCCATTCCTGACGCAATATGCCTAGTTTATCAATTAAAAAAGTACTTCGTTCTATTCCGCTAGTTTTTTTGCCATACATCATTTTTTCTTTTAATACACCGTATAATCGACATACTTCTTCATTAACATCGGACAATAATTCAAAAGGAAATTGCTGCTCTGATTTAAATTTTTCATGCAACTTTAAGCTATCACGCGAAGTTCCTAAAATTATTGTATTCAAAGAAGTAAATTTTTTATAATTTTCTGCAAATTCTTTTCCTTCCTGTGTACATCCTGAAGTACAATCTTTAGGGTAAAAATACAAAACAATATTTTTACCCATTAAATCCTTTAAACCTATTCTTTTACCGCCAGTGGCGGGTAAATTAAAACCAGGTGCAGGTTTGTTTATAACTAACATATTTAAAATAAAAATAAATCTAATTTTTCTGGGGTTCCATAGCGACATCAAAATTATTTTCATCGCAAAATACAATAAAGTGTTCGCGAAAATCAGCAACTAAATGATGTGCAGGAAAACCAAATGACAAAGTTATACCAAGCATCGCTGCTTCTGTTATTGGCGCTTTATATGACTCTATATGAAGGTTGTAAAGTGTTACTTCCTGTTCAGATAAAAATTGAGTAATCTTAGCTAAAACATCCGGTATATCGGGCGCCACTATGTAAGATGAATAAGGAAAACTATCGGGTTGTGAACCTCGAAATTGCGTGCGCGCAACTAATATCTGACCTTCATTTTTTTTTATAAGTGTTTCAAATTTAGCGATGGTATTCCAGGGCCCCCCAATCAACAAAGTCATAGTGACATGTGTTGCAGTGGTATTTACACGCGCGTCAACAATATTGCACCCGCTATGAGCAACCAATCGAAACACGTGATCAGTAAGCTGATTTTCATTAAGGCCTAGGACAACAACAACCAGGTTTTCCATAAATATTAATCATGTTTTTCTAACGAGCCGGTAGTCTATTCTTTTTTAAGGAAGTTGTCACTAGGGGCTCGATGACTCAAAAAACTTAAGAAAACGTTTTTTAAAACTGGTGGAGGCGGTGGGAATCGAACCCACGTCCGCAAGTCCGCTGCCTTTGGTACTACATGTTTAGTACAATCTTTAAGTTTAGTCGGTCCATCCCCGATTGACAGGGAATTTACCGACGAGTCTGTTTGGTTTTAGTAGTTTTCACCTCAGACGGGTTAGACTACGAGCTTGTCAGTTATGACCACTACCTCCACATACAAGCCTATGGAGTTCATGGCGCCGGCTGCTGTTTAGGACAGCCCAACGTTACAAAATTAACTACCGATTAGGCAGCAATAGCAACGTCGTTTTTGTTAGCGAAATAGTTGTCATTTTCTGCAACTATAGATTTACAACATGATTAACGAGGCAAAGTTGCGTCCTCGACATGCACCTCAGGGTTTGTAACCGACGTCGAAGCCAGGTCGCCCCCAAGCATTTATTATACCTTATTTATCCGCTCTTTTCCGATTAGGCTTTTCTTAATAATAGGATCAATATCTTGAATGTAGTCATAATTCTTACCTGGAGTAACGTCCTAAACGCATTTTTTCACGTTGCCAATCTTTTTCCTTGATACTAGCTCGTTTATCATGCTCCTGTTTACCTTTAGCCAGCCCTACTTCGAGCTTAACTCGATTCTTTTTCCAATATAACTTTAATGCGATAAGCGTATAGCCTTTACGCATAATGCTACCAGCAAATTTACTCAGTTCTCGCTCATTGAGTAAGAGCTTACGTGTACGAGTGGGATCAGGACGACTATGATTTATAGATACTGTTGCTAGAGGGGTAATATGGCAGCCTAAAAGCCATGCCTCGCCATTTTTTAATACGACATAGCTCTCGGTTAACTGGGCACGCCCACTACGAAGGCTTTTAATCTCCCAACCCTGCAAAACTAACCCAGCCTCAATAGATTGTTCAATAAAATAATCATGGCGAGCGCGTCTGTTTAATGCAATAGTTGTATCTTGCAATGCTTTCTTAGAATTCATCGGATATACTCAAACATGTTATGGCTATCATATGTCTCAAGCATAGCAAACATACTAACGCTAGTCGCCCTGAACCTTAATTATGCCATTTATTCAACATTCTTTAGAAGTGCCTTACAATGTGTCGGAGATGTATGAGCTCGTCAACCACATTGAAAAATACAGTGAATTTCTTCCTTGGTGTAGCGAAAGTAAAGTCATTAGTCGCGATGAAGATAGTATACAAGCTCGCCTTACGTTGACTGGAGGAGGGCTATCTAAGAGCTTTACCACATCAAACCGCCTGCAAAAAAACAAATTGATAGAAATTAGCCTTATCAATGGTCCATTTAAACACTTAGAAGGGTATTGGTCCTTTGAAACTACTCCTCGTGGATCCAGAATCAATTTAAATTTAGAATTTGAATTTTCTACGCGTTTGTTAGCTCTTGCTTTTTCACCCATTTTTGAGAAAGTAGCTAACACGCTAGTACAAGCTTTTTCTGACCGTGCCCAGCAGGTTTATGGGGATCGGCTAACTTAATCGTCAACAAGGTAATCAGGCTCATGTCACATTTTCAAATTGAAGTAGTATTTGCGGATCATCGTCAGCAAAAAACTATACAAATTTCAGTACCGCCTGATAGTTCTATCTCAGCAGCCATAAAACTTTCTGGCATTTTATTAGATTTCCCAAACATCGATCTAAGTAAAAATAAAGTCGGGATTTTTGGAAAATTATATAACTTGGGAGCTAAAGTAAAAGCTGGAGATAGAATAGAAATTTACCAGCCTCTCTTAATAGATCCTAAAAAAATTAGAACAAATCGTGCTAGAAAGCAAAAAACTGCTTAGCAAGTTTTTAAATACTTTGTTATAGATTTAAAAATTTTAATTAAGCGCTGATTTTTCAATGTGTTGTAAACGTCCGTTGGAAAAAATAAGCGTAACTCGTCTTTGAATAGGTTCCCCATGACCCGGCTGAAGGAAATAAATATAGTCTTCACGATCCAGTTGAAAAGGAGATTGCAATACGCAACTACCTAGTAGATAACGCACCTGTTCCTTAGTCATACCGAGTTCTAACTGGTCTATGGTAGACTGTTGCAATATATTACCCTGTTGGATATCCGGTCGATAGACAATGTTGCAACCAGAAATCAGTAATGTTAAAAACAAACTTAAAAGTAACTTTTTCATAAATAAAAATAAACCATAACCCCAATTTCACTAGCTGAGAGTTTAGAGATAGTCTAATGGATAATCAACAACTACGCCAAGCAGGTTTAAAAGTAACGGCCCCTAGATTAAAAATACTTGAATTACTTGAGCAAGCTAAAACTCGTCATTTAAGTGCTGAAGATATCTATAAAACCTTATTGGAATCGGGGGAAGATATAGGTTTAGCTACAGTCTATCGAGTATTAACTCAATTTGAAAGTGCGGGTTTGGTGAAACGTCAAAATTTTGAAGATGCCTATTCGGTGTTCGAATTGAACCAGGGCCCGCATCACGACCATTTAGTCTGTATCAAGTGCGGGAAAGTTGACGAATTTGTTGATAAAATTATCGAGCAGCGCCAACAAATTGTTGCTAAACAAGCTAATTATCAAATGACAGACCATAGTCTAATTATTTATGGCATTTGTAATAAATGTTCTAAAAAACAAAATCTTAAATTGAATAAATAATTTGGCATCCGTTAAAAAATCTAGCTAGTCTACTTCTAAAATCTTTAGTGTATTGGTCCCACCGGTTGTTTTTAATAAATCTCCATAAGTAATTAGAACTTGCTCTCCTTTTCCTAAAACTTCATGTTTTTTTAATTCCTTAATTGCTAAGTGACCTATATTCTCTTTATGCATTTTATCAATATCAAAATATAAGGGATATACACCGCGATAAAGGGCTAATCGACGTGCTGTTTTTAAACTGTGCGCTAAACCATAGATAGGTATTCCTGAGCGAATACGAGACATCCATAAAGGTGTAGCACCTGACTCAGTTAAGGCAATAATAGCTTTAATATCATAATGATTGGCAGTGTACATGGCAGCCATGGCGATAGCTTCATCAGGGCGGAAAAATTGACATTCGACGCGGTGTCGAGATACACGTGTTTTAGCTTGCTTTTCAGCGCCTAAACAAATACGTGCCATAGCCATAACTACTAAAGCAGGATGATCTCCCGTAGCAGTTTCTGCTGATAACATAACAGCATCCGTACCGTCTAATACCGCATTAGCAACATCAAAAACTTCTGCGCGTGTAGGAATAGCATTATGAATCATCGATTCCATCATCTGTGTTGCAGTTATCACTGCTTTATCTAACGATCGTGCCCGCTGAATAATATGTTTTTGCACTGCTGGTAATTCGGCATCACCAATTTCTACACCTAAATCTCCTCGAGCCACCATCACAGCATCTGAAGCGCGAATAATTTCATCAATTACAGGAATGGCATCACTACGTTCAATTTTTGCAATCAAGCCCGCATAACCTTTTGCTCTCTTCAATAAATTTCTAGCTAAATTCATATCAGCTGCACTGCGCGGAAAAGAAATAGCAATATAATCAGCATCTAATTTCACAGCAATTTTTAAATCTTTTTTATCCTTATCAGTTAAAGCTACAGCTGAAAGCCCTCCCCCTTTTCGATTAATTCCTTTATTATTAGATAGCTCTCCACCTACTTCTACGCTACAAAATATTTTATTTTTCCGAACTTCTGTAACCACTAATACTAAACGCCCGTCATCAAGCAGCAAAAGATCTCCGCGATGCACATCACGCGGCAATTCTTTATAATCAATACCTACTGATGATTCATCACCTGCATCTTTATCTAGATCAGCATCCAGAATAAATAAAGCATCTTTTTTTAAAAAAATAGAACCTGTTTTAAAGCGCGCAATACGAATTTTTGGCCCTTGCAAATCCGCCATAATGGCAATTTCTCGACCCGCAGCTTTTGCACATTCGCGAACATAATTAGCTCGCTTAATATGGTCTTCCGCTTTTCCGTGAGAAAAGTTCAATCTAACTACATCTAAGCCCGCTGCTATCATCGCTTGCAATACACCTGGCTTATCAGTTGCAGGACCTAAAGTAGCCACGATCTTAGTTCGTTTAAATCGCTTCATTACTATCTTTCCCTTATATATGTTCTTGTAGTGCGGCTAAAGCAGGTAAAGTTTTTCCTTGTATAAATTCAAGAAAAGCTCCACCACCCGTAGATATATAAGAGATTTTATCAGCAATCCCATATTTTTCGATGGCTGCTAAAGTATCGCCACCTCCTGCTATAGAAAAGGCTGGGCTATTGGCGATAGCATAACTCAAAGTGCGGGTTCCTTGTTCAAACGGCGGCAATTCGAAAACTCCAAGGGGACCATTCCATAAAATACTCGCTGCTCGGTCTATATACTCGATATAATACTTAATTGATTCTGGCCCAACATCTAGAATCATTTCATCACTTTTTATTTCTATTAATTTTTTAATAGTGGTTTTGGCCGTAGCAGAGATTTCACTAGCCACAATAACATCTGTAGGTAGTATAATCTCAACCTGCAGCCGTTTTGACAAATCTAAAAGTTTTTTTGCCTCTTTAACCAGCTCTATTTCATATAAGGATCGGCCTATAGAATAACCTTGCGCGACTAAAAAAGTATTTGCAATTCCACCACCAAGCATTAAGAAATTAACTTTATTAAGCAAAGATGATAACAGCATTAATTTAGTAGAAACCTTCGCACCACCGACTATGGCCAATAAGGGTCTAGCTGGATTTTCCAAGGCTAAACTCAAGGCTTTTAACTCTGACGTCAACAATAAACCCGCACAAACCTGTGATGAAAACTGTGCAACTCCCACGGTAGATGCTTCACTGCGATGTGCTGTAGCAAATGCATCCATAACAAAAATATCACCCAATTTTGCAATTTTTTTGGCTAAAATAGGATCGTTTTTCTTTTCTCCCGTTTGAAATCGAGCATTTTCACAGAGTACGACTTCGCCAGGTAAAATTTTAAACCCATCCAACCAATCCATTATGAATCTCACAGGATGACCTAATAATTCCTCTAATCGTGTTGCGATCGGGGCTAAAGAAAGTTCAGGAGTAATAGTTCCCTCCTTGGGTCTATCAAGATGAGAGAGTAAAATAACTGCTGCGCCCTTTTTTAAGGCATATTGAATAGTGGGTAATGCTGCTCGTATTCGCGCGTCACTCATGATCATGCCCTTATTTAAGGGCACATTAAAATCTTCTCGAATGAGAACACGTTTGTTTTCTAAATCTAAATCTTCTAGATGTGTTAAGCTCATAAAAAATCAAAAGATATTTCGCTTTAGATAGAAAATAGGTAGCTAAATTCGAAAATTATTTTTCGTAAAAGACTAATAAAAATATTTTTTTATTTAGTCAGTCTCATTGCAGCCTGTTCAGTTTCTAAATCTTGGTTATTTTGAGCATAAGCCGGATTAATTCTAGGAAAAGAAGCATATTTAGATAAATATAGATATGAATCTTGGTTATATGTTAACCCTGAATCCTCTTTCTCAGAACTAACAGTTGGATTTGCTTTATTTGCGTGCTGAGAAAGTCGCTCTTGAAACTCATCGTCCGATTCTCCACTATAACGCGGCTGCATTTTCAATGTCATATAACTCTCTTGCAGCTTCGTTGCATGCTCTTCTGGATTGCTTGCAATTTTTTCATGCAATTTATTTATAGCTCCAAGCATAGCTGCATGGAATTGTGCAAAAATTGTTTTATTATCAACAAGTTTTCCCTGAGAAGAAAGCAAAGCATGATAGATGATCAGTTTTTTTAATTGATTAAGATCACTTAGTGGAGCAAACTTTATTTTTTCCAACTCAAGCCTAAGGTAATTATTTTTTTCATAAAGTTTATTCTGAACATCTATTTGAGAGGGTTTCAATGATACAGCCATAAGGACTTCTCTTTGTTCTATGATAGTCACTTTTCATGTTAACACTATCATTGGTTCTTTCCAAGCGATATGCCGTGCTTAGCCTTAAGCCTATAACAGCAATCTCATTTAGCATTTTCCTTAAGCCCAGTATTGCTTCCCCTTAAAATTAAGGCTATTTTGTGGTCATGGCAGCTTTATATGGTTTACGCGTCCTCATTACCCGCCCGGCTTATCAAGCTAAAGATTTAGCAGTGCAAACTCAGCATTATGGGGGTTTAGCCGTTTACTTCCCAACGCTGGAAATTATCGGAACCAAAAATATAAAAAAAATAACATTTTGCATAAAAAACCTTAACCAATATGATTTCATCATTTTTATTAGCCCTAATTCAGTTTTCAACGTCGCCAAGTATATTCATACTATTTGGCCCATCTGGCCTAGCAATATTAAAACCATCGCCACAGGACCCGGTACCGCATTAGCTTTAAAGCAATATGGTCTCTCTAGTGATAGCTGCCCAGAAAAGGATTTTAATGGCACTGGCCTATTAAACCTTGCTGCGTTACAAGACATAAAACAAAAAAAAATTCTAATCGTAAAAGGAGAAGGCGGTCGACGCTATCTGGCAAAAGGTTTAAAAGCTCGAGGTGCCCATGTAGATAATCTAAACGTTTACAAAAGACAAACGCCAAAAGTCGATAGCGCTCATATTCCATACCAGGAAGCAATTGATATTATTATTTGTACGAGTCATAGCGGACTAAAAAATCTAGTTAGCTTACTGTACCCTTATTGGCAAGCTATTTTATTTAAAAAACAGTTGCTCGTCATTAGTCCTCGACTGGCTGATAGTGCTAAGAAACTAGGTTTTGTCAAACCGCCCTTAATATCGGATAATGCAACAAATGCAGCTATGTTACAAACTTTGTTTTCCTGGCGGGACCAATCTATATGGAATCACAACCCACATCCAACTTAGAAGAAACAGAAGTAAAAGCCAAAAAAATCAAGCCCTTACGTTCTAAAAGCTGTTTCGCTGCTTGGAGCGCAATAGGATTGCTATTCATCACATGGGCAGGTTTATTTTTAGGATTAAGTTTTTTTTGGCTAAAGAATAGAGAACAACTTAGCGAATATCAACATCAACTCTCTGCCATACAAACGCAGATTTCCAAAAGTCAATCTGACGATAAAAATCTCCAACAACATATCTCACAACTACAAAATTTTATAGAACAAAAATTCTCAGCAAATGATAATGCTATTTTGCTCGCTAATGTTAATCAACTGATTCAGTTAGCTCAATATAATCTTGTTTATTTTCATGATACTGACAATGCTTTATCTGCATTGACGCTAGCCGATAAACAATTAAGTACAATTATCAGTCCCGATATTCGATTAGAAAACCTTCATCAATTATTAACTCAATATTTAACTACCTTAAAAGGCTTACCTCATATTGAATTAACGACTACCCTAGCCCAAATACAAGCTTTAAAAGTGCAAATTACACAATTGCCTTTATGGCCAACGCCTAATGCTGCTTCTAGGGATGATGTTGACGGAAGTAATCTCTCAGAAAATAAATGGGTACGCATGTTGCAAAATAGTCTAGATAGCTTCCGACAGTTAATCGTTATTCGACGTTTGAATAAACCTATAGAGCCTTTATTGCCAGAAAAAGAACAGCAATACTTGCAACATAACTTGATAGTATCATTACAACAAGCTCAATGGGCATTAATACATCATGAAGCAAGTATTTATCAATCCAGCTTGCAGGAAATTCAAGAAAATATAAAGGATCATTTTGCATCTAACTCGACCATCACACAAGCTGTTATGCAAAATATTACTCAATTAAAACAAATCAATTTACAAACTCCACCTCTTGATTTAAATCCGTTACTCGAGGCAATTTCGACTATCAAAAAAACATCTCAAAATCCTATACCTACTCCTGTTGTTACCGTTAATCAAAAGGAACCCTCTTGATGCATCGGTTTTTTATATTTTTGTTGGTTCTTGCTCTATCCGTTTGGATCGGAATAAAAATAACCTTCGATCCGGGCTATGTCCTGGTCACTTGGCATCAACTGGCCATAGAAATGCCACTATGGCTAGTTATTTTAATCTTAGTCATTAGCTTTATTTTAATTTATTATTTAATTCGCTTCTTTAAATATTTATTATTGCTACCGAAACGGTGGCGTCAAAATTTAGATAAAAAACGGTTACAAAAAACTACCGCTCTGGATGATCAGCGTCTATTTTCTTCGGTTTATCAAAAACCACAAAATTGGTATCATATTTTAGAAATTTTACCTCAATTAGAAAATAAAACTTGGATATCTAAAGAACAAATTCAACAAATTCAACAAGAAAGTTATGAAAGATTATTAAGTGAAGAAAAATATACTTACGATTTATCAACGCTTGAGAGTATATGGAACAATTTGCCACTTAAATTAAAAAAAGATCCCTCACTTTTAAATTTTTATATTCAAGGCCTTATTAAGCATCATGAAGACACAAAAGCTGAATTGTTAATAATAAAACAATTAAAAAAGCAATGGTTTGGCCCTCTCGTTTCAACTTACAGTCTAATTAAAAGCACCAATCCTGCTCGTCAATTAGCAATCGAAGAAAAATGGCTTAAAAAACATCCTGATAACCCCTATCTTTTATTAAGCTTAGGTCGCCTTTGTAGACAAAGAAAATTATGGGGTAAAGCTCGGGATTATTTAGAAAAAAGTTTAATCTATGATTCTTCTAATTTAGAAACTTATCTGGAATTAGGTGAATTATTTGAAGGTCTAGAAGAACCACTTCAGGCTTTAATATGGTTTAAAAAAGGATTAATAAAATATACCGCTAGCGCTGGATTGTGAATTAAGCAACAGACAAAAATTCAAATAGGAGAAGAGTAATTATAGTTTCTCTAAATCATAAGCATGCCCATTTAATACCGTAGTGACTGGCCAACCTCTCAAAAGACGTCCTGCAAAGGGTGACCACTGGCATTTTGTACTGAGACGTTTGTCTTCAACTATTCTTGCTAAAGACAAATCCACTAACACATAATCATCTGGACATTCGGGCAAATTAAATATTTTTCTTGCGCGGCGAGAAGTTAAATCAATTATATTATCCAAAGAAAGTAAGTTTTGATGATAGGCTTCAAACAATAATGGCAACGTAGTTTCTATGCCTGGCACACCAGATGGACACATACCATAAGGTTTAGCTTTTTCTTCTAAGGTATGTGGAGCATGATCAGAGCCTATTGTATCAATAATACCCAATTTTATTGCGGAAAATAGTGCTATTTGATGTTCAGAAGATCGTAAAGGTGGATTCATCACTGCTTTGCCTTTTAAATTTTGATAATCTGAACAATTCAAAAATAAATGATGGGGTGTTGTTTCTGCAAAAACCGGAAGTCCTTCTTCCTTTGCTTGGGCAATCAAATTAACTTCTTGACTTGTACTGACATGCAAAATATATAATCGCGTTCCATACAAACGAACCAGCTGAATTGCCTTTTTTACCGCTAATATTGCAGCTGATTCATCACGAATTTTAGAATGTATCGAATAAGGTTGTGACCCACTAAATTTTTTTGCATTTTCTTTTAATCGATGCTCATCTTCTGCATGAACCGCAACTAGCATACTTTCTTTAGCCGCTAGCTTAAAAATAGCATGTAAACTCTCATCGTCATCAATAACTAAGCCTCCTGTGCTACAGCCCATAAAAACTTTAATACCAATGACTTGTCCTTTTACTTTTTTTATTTCATTTAAATGATCTTTATCGGCACCAAAAAACAAACAATAATGAAGAGGAATCCCTACTTCTTTTAATTGTTTATCAATAAGCGCCTTTTTTTCTACTAAAGCAACTTCTGTTACAGTAGGAGGTATGGTATTAGGCATATCAAAAACAGTAGTATACCCACCTTTTATACTGGCCTTAGCAGCAGTTTTCCAGTCTTCCTTATACTCCCAACCTGGAGTTCTAAAATGAACATGCGGGTCAATTAATCCAGACATTTTCAATAATTGATTTTTTTTAAATTGAATCATAAGCAAATTTCTTCAACTTGATCGCGCTCAAATTGTTTCTCGCAATAAAAACAACGAAGTTTTACCTGATTCGGAGACCCTTCTAATTTAAAATACCCTTTTGATTCGATATGATTGATACAATTTTGATTAGGGCACATTAATACATCTCGAATAGTTTTAGGTAATTCACAATTAATCTTTTCGCTAACTTTAAAATTTTCAATTCGGCTAATTGTAGCTCCAGGAGCAAAGATTGCGACATGATCAATTTCCTCGGGAGTAAGTAATCGATTTTCAATTTTAATTAAATCTTTCAATTTTAAAGATGTACTGGGCAAATTTAAGCCTAAGGTAACCCGTTGCTTACCATTAACCACATGCAATAAACGCATAATTTTAAGTGATTCGCCTGCTGGAATATGATCGATGACGACTCCATTCTCAATTGCGGAAACAGAACGAGTCTTATTCATAGATTTAATCCGAGTTTGCTTATAATGTTAACTTTTCCAATCAGTAATGATAAAACAACTTGTCTGATATAAATTGCGTTAACAACTTGTTTGAAATATAAAGCATAAGGAGTTTCATCAATGGTTTTATCAATTTCAAGTCCTCGCGGCAAAGGATGTAAGATATTCAAATTAGTTTTAACTTTTTTTAATTTATCTCGCGTAAGAATATATTGATTTTCAAATAACTGGTGCTCTGATTGAGTAAATCTTTCTTGCTGCAATCTAGTCATATATAAAATATCAACTTTGGAAATCACTTCATCGAGATTATCATGAAAAGAAAATCTAATGCCTTCATGCTTTAATTCATCGCATATTGTTTCTGGCAACCTCAATAAAGAAGGTGAGACTAAAAATAGTCTCATGTTAAATAAAGAGCAAAGTTGTGCTAAAGAATGCACGGTCCGTCCATATTTTAAATCCCCTACAAACGCTATAGATAATCCTTCCAAATCTCCTTGTGCTTCTTGTATAGTAAATAAATCAGATAAAGCTTGAGTAGGATGCTGATTTGCTCCATCTCCAGCGTTAATAATAGGTTTATCGGAAATTTTTGCTGCTAAACGTGCTGATCCTTCGAGAGGGTGACGAATGATAATAAGATCAGCATAACAAGAAATGGTTTTGATTGTATCTTGTAAATTTTCACCTTTTTTTATAGATAAATTTTCACTACCAGAAAAACCTATAATCTGTCCACCCAAACTTAAAGTAGCTGTTTCAAAGGATAGTCTAGTTCTTGTTGAAGGTTCAAAAAAACAGTGAGCAATTATTTTATCTAGTAAATATTTTTTAGGTAATTTTTCCTTAAATTTTTTTGCAAGATTTAGTATAGTATTTACTTCGATTTTAGAAAAATCACGAATTGATATCATATCTTTTTTATCCAGCGCTTTTGACATAATTCACTCACAAATAACTAATAATAAAAATTTTTATCCTCACTAATAAACTAATAAAACAAATCGCAAAAGTACCCGATTTAAGCAACAACATAAAACATAAACTTTAATGAAGTATCATTTATTTTTTTTTAAAACCAAACTTTGCCAAGATTCCACAGGCAATTCTTTGTCCCACAAACTAACTAAACATTGCAAGATTATCAGTGCGATTTGAGCGTTAGTAATCAGAGGAATATGATAATCAATAGCTAAACGTCGGATTAAAAATCCATCTGTTTGCTGCAATCCTGTCATTGAACTTGGTATATTGATAATTACGGCTACCTTACGTCGTGCAATTAAATCCCTAATATTCGGTTTTTTAGCTTCGCTGGTTTTGTTAACAAAATATGACGCTATTCCCTGTTGCGATAAAAACTGGTGAGTTCCTTCTGTACTATAAATAAGCCAACCTTGCTCATCGAGTTGTTTAATCCAAGGTAAAAGCTTAACCTTATAGTTATCAGCAATACTTAATAATAATTTTTTTTCTGCGATATTTTGATCCGTTGCCAACCAAGCTTTATAAAAAGCCTCCAGTAAATCCTCTGCTATACAAGCCACTTCACCTGTAGATGCCATTTCAACCTGAGCTACAGGGTTGGAACCTTTTATACGACTGTAAGAAAATTGTGCTGCTTTGACCCCCACATAATCAAGCTCTAAGGTTTCATAATTTTTTGTATGATGTTTATTCAGCATCACTTCAATTGCTATTTGGATGAAATTATGGCCTGTTACTTTAGAAACAAATGGAAAAGACCTCGAAGCTCGTAAATTACATTCAATAACTTGAATATCATTATTTTTAGCAATAAATTGAATATTAAATGGTCCAGTAATTTGTAATGCCTTTACAATTTTACGAGCTATTCTTTTAGTACGGCGTATGGTTTCCAAATACAACTTCTGAGGTGGCAACACAACCGTCGCATCTCCAGAGTGAACGCCGGCATTCTCGATATGTTCTGAAATTGCCTCAATAACAATATCACCCTGTTTAGCAACACCATCTATTTCTAATTCTTTTGCTTCTTGAACAAATTTAGATATCACCACGGGATGTTCCTGAGAAACATGAGCCGCCGCTTGTAAATGTTGGTCTAAAGATTCAGGATCGAAAACCACATTCATCGCAGAACCAGACAGAATATAAGAAGGTCTAATTAATACAGGATAACCCACTTTAGCTGCAAAATTTTTTGCTTTACGCAAACTAGTAATTCTTTCCCAAGAAGGTTGATCTACATTAAGTGTATTTAATAAAGCAGAAAATTTTTCTCGGTTTTCAGCATAATCAATAAAAATCGGATCGGTGCCCAATAACTGATAACCTTCTTGGGCCAAAGGTACTGCTAAATTATTAGCTATCTGCCCCCCAACTGATACAATAATGCCCTTAGCTGATTCAAAATCTACGATATCCTGTACACGTTCAAAAGTAAGCTGTTCGAAGTACAATCGATCGGATTCATCATAATCAGTAGAAACTGTTTCAGGATTTGAATTAATAATAATGGCCGTTTCATTTAAACGACGCAAAGTCTGCGCAGTATTTACCGCACACCAATCAAACTCGACAGAAGATCCTATCGAATAGGGTCCTGAACCCAATACAATGATAGGTCGCTGCTTAGCAGGGGAAATATCATGCTCAACGGCATGATAGCTTAGATAGAGATAATTTGTCTGCGCAGCAAACTCCCCAGCCAAAGTATCTATTTGTTTCACAAAAGGTATGATGCCATATTTTAGACGTAAAGCTCGTATTTGCTTCATCGACTTATTTTTTGTCTTAGCAATAAAGCTATCTGAAAACCCTGCTTGCTTTAACTGACGTAAAAGATTTTTATTCAACTTATGGATATTTAGATGTCTTTCTAATTCTGCAAGTTGATGTATTTGCGCCAAAAACCAAAAATTAATCTGTGATAAACGTTCAGCTTGTTGGATTGAGCCTCCATTTTTAAAAAATTGATATAAAGCAAACAAACGTCTATCGGTGGCAAATTGTACTTCTTTACGTGGATTATCAATTTTTTCAGGATAATCCATTAAGCAAGTTGCACCTTTATTTAACATACCAACTGCTTTTTGTAATGCTTCTGGAAAAGAGCGGCCTATTGCCATCACCTCCCCCACACTCTTCATTTCAGTACCAATCGTTCTTTCAGCAGCTTTTAATTTATGTGTATCCCAGCGTGGAATTTTTACTACGATATAATCCAATGCGGGTTCAAAATAAGCACTCGTTACCTGAGTGACACTATTTTTTATTTCATATAACTGATAACCCAATGCTAATTTAGTAGCAATAAATGCTAATGGATAACCTGTTGCTTTAGATGCTAATGCACTGGATCGCGATAAACGCGCATTCATTTCTATGACTCGATAATCACCACTTTTTGGGTTAATAGCAAATTGAATATTACATTCGCCGATAATATTAAAATGCTCAGCAACCTGCAAAGCCATATTGCGTAATAACTGATGTTGTTCGTTATTTAAGGTCTGGGCTGGTGCTACAACAATACTTTCTCCGGTATGGATACCCATTGCATCCATATTTTCCATATTACAAATTGTTAATCCATTTCCCGCTTGATCACGGACAATTTCATATTCAAATTCCTTCCATCCAAATAAATATTCTTCTATTAAAATTTGTGGTGCTGTAGCTAAACTTTCCTGGGCACGTTGTTCAAGGATTTCTCGATGTAAAATTTTCCCAGAACCTAATCCTCCTAAAGAAAAACCTGAACGCAACATAATGGGATATCCGATCTTTTCTGCGGCTTTCAAGGCTTCTGAAACTGTCTTGACGGCAAAACTAAGTGGTGTTTTAATTTTTATCTTCGCTAAAGCAGCTTTAAAAAGATCTCTGTCTTCTGTTTGGCGTATCGATTTAACGGATGTACCTAATACATCCACCTGATATTTTTTTAATACCCCTTTTTCTTCTAAATCTAAGCCTAAATTAAGTGCAGTTTGTCCACCAAAGCCCAGTAAAATTCCATCTGGTTTTTCATTAATAATAATCCGTTTCACGGTATCAAAATTTAATGGCTGCAAATAAATTTCATCGGCTAAGTTTGCATCAGTTTGTACAGTAGCTATGTTCGGGTTTATTAATACCGAAGTAATTTTTTCTTCTTTTAGCGCTTTAATGGCTTGTGAACCGGAGTAATCAAACTCCCCTGCTTGGCCTATTCGTAAACCACCAGAACCTAAAATAAGAATTTTCTTACCTTTGTATCGTTGTATTTTCATGATTTTTTATAACATGCGATAAAAACGTTCAAATAACCATTGTGTATCCATAGGCCCAGGCGCAGCCTCAGGATGAAATTGTACCGAGAAAAAAGGAGCTTTCTTATGCTCAATCCCCGCAACGGTTCCATCATTTAAGTTTCGAAATAATACTTGCCAATCTTTAGGAAGTGTCTTCTCATCTACCGCATAACCGTGATTTTGTGAAGTCAAATAACATTGTTGTGTAGGTAAATAAATACAGGGTTGATTTTGAGAGCGATGACCAAAAATTAATTTATAGGTTTTAGCACCAACTGCTAAAGCCATTAATTGTGTCCCTAAACAAATGCCAAAGCAGGGCTTCTTTTTAGTTAAAACCTTACTTAAAATGGCTATTGTTTCTTTACATAATTTCGGATCACCTGGACCATTAGAAATAAAAACTCCATCATAATCTTCCTGACTATAGTCATAATCATAAGGAACTCTTTTGATTTTTAATGGAAATTTCAATAAACAACGCAAAATATTTTCTTTTAAACCACAATCTACAACAATTATTTTTTTTCTACCTTCACCATAACAAAGTGGCTCAGTAATTGTTACTTGTTTTACCCAATCGGTAGTTTCAAATTCAATAAAATTGCCATAGGGCTTATTTAATTGGGTAATAATACCAGGAGTTACTCCAATTACTCTTAAACAATGCGTTAAAGCGCGCGTGTCCACACCAGTAATAAAAGGTATTTTTTCAGTTTCTAGCCAATGTAGTAGTGAACGTTGAGCAGTATGATTTGAATAAAATGCCGCAAGTTCAGAAATAACCACGCCTTTTACTTGAATTTTACTAGATTCCCAAGTATTCGGTGCAGATGTTCCATAATTTCCTATCAAAGGATAGGTAAAACATAATATCTGTCCCGCATAAGAAGGATCTGTTAAGGACTCCACATAACCTAACATACCCGTATTAAATATAACTTCACCGGAAACTTCAGATGTTTGGCCTGATGGAATATATCCCATAAAGCTTTCACCTGTTTTTAATATTAATTGTGCTGAAACTAATTTTTTCATGATCTTCTTGTCTGTTGGTGAAATTGCGCAGCAAGATAAGGATTCCACATCATGCCCGTTGCCGAAAGAGCAATATCTGCACCAATATTTAAAAATTCATTAAAATGCTTAGGAAGTGTAATGCCACCCATACCAAAAACAACTAAATTTAATTTTTCAGCTTGATTAATTTCAACTAATCTTTTAACACATTTCAATGCTAGCCCACGGATCGGATAACCGGAAACCCCACTATAAACTCTCTTTCCAAATGCAGGACAATGATTTTTATTCAAAACTCGCATACTAATCGAATTGACCGCACTAATACCTCTTGCTCCAGCCCGTGCTGCAGAAGTTAATAATTTAAGCGGTGATTCTTGCTCAAGAAATAAACCTAATTTTATTAATATAGGAATATCGCCTACACATTTCACAACACAAGCTGTTATTTGCGATACACATTCCATACTCCAATAAAGAGGCTCTCCTGATTTCATTAGATTAGGACATGAAAAATTCAGCTCTATAATATCGGCGCCTGCTTCTTTGGCCATTAACGCCGCTGCAGCAAAATCTTGCGCCATCGATGCTAGTGAATCACCTTCACCATAAACAGACACAATCAACACTTGACCTTTTGCTAAGGAATTTTTTGCAAAAGCGATATCTTGCATAACCACCAGCGGTTCCAAACAGCCATTACCAAAGGAATTACTAATAGCAATTTTGTCACTTATTTTTTCGGGTTTATCTTTTGTAAAAAGAAATTCTCTTAAATCAGGATAATCAAATAATCTTTCACATTCGACATGAACAATATTAGGTAATGGATGGGTAGGGTATGCTTGGCGTCGTATAGTTTTATAGGTTAATACATCAAAACCTAGTTGCGCTAATAATGCTATTCCTTTACCTGTTGTTGCAGCACATGCTGCTGCACCAATGTTTGAGGCTAAAGGATAGTCTAATAAAGAAATCCACTGAGTCCTATCAGGCCAAACTCGAGCCGGGGGGGTGACTAATAGAAAAGAAGGATTGTTGAAGTTTTCTTCAAAAGTTTTATTAATGTCATAGAGAGGCGATGAAACGCTCAACATGCGATATAGCTAAAAATAATTTCGACTATTTAAACTGATTTTCCATAAAATACCAAGTTTTTTATCACTCTTATTTAATATTTTTTCTATAATATTTGCCATAGAGATTCTTCAATATGAGAAAATGTATGAAAAGTCTCATCTCTTTTGTGTCGTGGTAAAAAAAATAAGGAAACTGGGAGACATAATAAATAATTGCAGAGACAACTAAATAAGCTTATTGAACCATTACGAATCGAATTAAATTCTCTCTCTAACGATTGAAGCACTTCAGTTGGTGCCGAGAAGAGGACTCGAACCTCCAAGGGTTGCCCCACAAGTACCTGAAACTTGCGTGTCTACCAATTTCACCATCTCGGCAAATTTTCTCTCTAAATGCTGTCACCTATTTGCTAAGTGGATAACCTGCTTCTAGCCAAGCTCGCAAGCCGCCTTGTAAAGAAGCGACTCGGCAATAACCCATTTTTTGTAAATTATCCGTTACTAAGCAAGATCGAAAACCGCCACTACAATAAACAACAATCTCTGCTTCAAAATCTGGAATGTATTTCTCAATATCACGCTCAATGATGCCTTTACCAAGAGGGATAGCATGAACAATCGATCCTTGTTGAAATTCCTCACGCTCACGTATATCAATTAGATAAAAAGCGTGCTGATTATTAATTTTTTTATTTAAGTCAGCGACTGTTAACTTTTTTATCTGAGGTTTTATCTTATCTACTAACTTTACAAAACCTGATGTATGTTGCTTTTGGTTAATCACGAATGTATTTCATTCTCCATTTCTTCTTCTATATCTTTCATCGTTAAACGAATTCGGCCTTGCCTATCTATCTCTAGTACTTTCACTTTGACAATTTGGCCTTCGCTTAGTACATCACTCACTTGCTCAACACGTTCTTTAGAAATTTGTGAAATATGTACTAAACCATCACGACCAGGTAATACATTAACAAAAGCACCAAAGTCGGTTAGTTTAACGATTGCACCTTCATAAGTATGACCCACTTCCACTTCTGCTGTCACTTTCTTAATGCGCTCTATTGCATTTTGGCAAGCTTGTAAATCAGAAGTCGAGATCCGAACAACTCCATCATCACTAATATCAATTAAGGTTCCTGTTTCTTCAGTAATAGCGCGAATTGTCGCCCCACCTTTTCCAATTAAATCACGTATTTTTTCAGGATTTATTTTTAAAGTTGTTATACGCGGTGCATAAGGAGAAACTTCTATGCGCGGTTCAGCTAAAATTTCTTCCATAATATTTAGTATATGCAGACGTCCTTCTTTTGCTTGATTTAATGCTACTTGCAAAATTTCTTCTGTAATACCATCAATTTTAATATCCATCTGTAATGCCGTAACACCGTCTATGGTACCTGCAACTTTAAAATCCATATCTCCCAAATGATCTTCATCACCTAGAATATCGGTTAATACTGCAAACTGCTTGTCTTCTTTTATTAGACCCATTGCAATACCCGCTACGTGTTTCTTTAAAGGTACGCCAGCATCCATTAAAGCTATACTTGCGCCACAAACCGTTGCCATAGAGCTAGAACCGTTTGATTCAGTAATTTCAGAAACAACACGTAATACATAAGGAAAATCGGATTCACTAGGTAATACCGCACGTAAAGCTCGTTTCGCTAAATTACCATGTCCAATTTCACGTCGTTTAGGGCTTCCCATTTGTCCAGTTTCGCCTACGCTATAGGGAGGAAAGTTATAATGAAGCATAAATGTTTCACGCCCTTCTCCATCTAAGGCTTCTACCGTTTGCGCATCTCTATCCGTACCTAAGGTAGTCACAACTAATGCTTGCGTTTCGCCTCTAGTAAATATGGCTGAACCGTGTGTACGCGGTAAAAATCCTGGCTGAATAGTAATAGGACGAACTGTTGTCTTATCGCGTCCATCAATACGTGTTTCACCTGATAAGATACGACCTCGTACTATTTTTTCTTCTAAATTTGCTAAGAATAACTGAATAGCTTTAGCAGTAACTCCTTTTTCTTCATCTAGCCATTGTGCAACAAAACTCTCTTTCAATTTATCTAGCTTTATCTTACGCTCAAGCTTCTCTGGAACTTGATAGACTTCAATTAACAAAGCTTCGATAGATTGCATCATGGCTTGTTCCATGCCCGCATCCAAACCAGAAATTACATTTTTTACATCCCAAACAGGCTTGCCAGCTTCTGATGCAAGCTCTTTTATAGCTTGAATAACGCCTTGCATTTGTTGATGTCCAAATAAAATAGCATTCAACATAATTTCTTCTGGAAGTTCTGCTGCTTGAGATTCCACCATCAAGACAGCCTTTTCTGTGCCTGCAACCACTAAGTCTAAATCTGATGTCTCAAGTTGTTTGAAACTTGGGTTTAAAATAAACTGTCCTTCTGAATAACCCACTCTTACTGCCGCTATCGGACCCTTAAAAGGCAGACCTGATAAACTTAAAGCCGCAGATGCACCAATTAATGCGGGAATATCTGCGTTAATATCCGAATTTGACGATAAAACAGTTGCAACAATTTGTACTTCATTATAAAAACCTTCGGGAAATAAAGGTCTTATCGGTCTATCAATTAAACGGGAAGTTAAAATTTCTTTTTCAGAGGGTCGTCCTTCCCGTTTAAAATAACCTCCTGGAATTCGTCCAGCCGCATAAGTGCGTTCTTGATATTGAACAGTTAATGGGAAAAAATCTCTTTCTTCGCCTGCTTGCTGTTTTTTACCTACAACTGTCACTAAAACGGTAGTGCCATCCAAGCTTACAACAACCGATGCTGTAGCTTGGCGTGCAATTGCCCCAGTTTCTAGAATTATTTCCTGCGAACCAAATTGCACAACTTTCTTTATAGAATTAATTAACACGCTTACATTCCCTCAAAAAAAACAAATGGGCGAAAGTTACCGCCCATTGTTACAAATAAAGTGTCTTCAACAATTGGTTGAAGAATACCCTAGATCTAGCCACGCAAGCCGAGTTTTTCAATCAGCTTTAAATAACTTTGTAAATTAACGGCTTTGAAGTACTTTAATAATTTACGACGTAAAGCTACTTTCTTTAATAAACCTTGTCGTGAATGATTATCCTTCTTATGCACTTGAAAATGGCCATTTAGCTGTTCGATAGCCCCAGATAATAAAGCAATCTGAACCTCTGGGGATCCTGTATCGCCCGGAGAACGTTGATATTTAGCCAATATTTCATTTTTAGCCAACATAGAACCTTTTACCTCTTATAAATGAACCGCTATTCTATGCATAATCCCTGCAACTGACAAGAAATATCTTCTCAAACTACTTCTATTTAGTTAAATATCGATAAATCTTCCTAGTTATAGGGACTGGTTATAAAGAATCAGTAAAATGCTTACTTTTTATCTTATTGATACGTCTTTTCTTCAGGCTACTTCTTCTTGATTTACAGTTTTTTTATTTTAAAAGTCTCAATTTATACTGAATATATATACTAAAAAATAAAAAATCAGATGGGTTATATCGTATTGCTAAAATTTACAGCTTGCAGCTTCTAAAGCTAAATCACATCATTATTTAGTATAAATGCTGTGTCATGTTAGAATACCCACCCGCGCCGCTGCCAGCTATTTAGCCTCGTGGGTCAGCGTTGGAAAAATTATCAGCATGGACAGGTAAAATTACCGCTAATTAATAAGTGGAAATGATATGAAAACTATTAGTAGCATGAGCAAAATTCTTAAAGGATTAATGGCTGAATTAGGAATTAATGAATCGGAACTAGCACGACGTACCGGGGTAGGCCAACCTGTAGTACATCGAATCTGCTCAGGAGAAACGGATAATCCCAAAGTTGCTACTTTAAGTCCGATTGCCAATTTTTTTGCAATCTCTATCAGCCAACTCATAGGAGATGAGCCCATATCTACTGATCGCATTCCAGGCACTTTTAATCCAGATGCCCAAGGTTGGCGTCAAATTCCATTGCTTACCTGGCCGCAATTACTACATTGGCCCAATCTTACTGAAAAGTTAGCTCCTTTGCCGACAATCTCTACTGATATCGACATGAGTCAGCATGCTTATGCAGTTTCAACTAGAGATACTACGATGGAACCTCGTTTTCCAGAAGGAACCATACTCCTTATAGACCCCGATCTAAAACCGAATAGTCTTGACTTTGCCATTGTTCACATAGAAGGACATGATTTACCTAATTTTAAACAAATTTTGATTGATGGAGGGCATACTATTCTTAAACCTCTTAATACTGACTTCAAAACTTTGTTATTAGACAAGCCTCATCGATTTTTAGGTGTTATGGTTCAATCAAGAATGGATTTTAAAAAGAAAAAATAAACCTTTTAACAATAAAAAATATCATTATCTAATACTTACTTTGTTGTATTACTGGGTTATTATTAATAGTTAAAAATACGATTCGCATTGCAATCTGTAAAACATTTTAAAATCAGATTTTTTACGCTAAAATGTTATTGTCCAGCACTAAAGAAATGTATATACATGAACCAAAAAAAGCGTAAAGCTATTTTTCAACGTTTTTATGCTTACAACCCTCATCCAACGACAGAATTAATTTATTCTTCACCCTTTGAGCTATTAATTGCTGTCATTCTTTCTGCTCAAGCAACAGACAAATCAGTTAATAAAGCAACACACTTATTATTCACTAAAGCAAATACACCAAAAAAAATTGTTTTATTGGGACTATCTGGTTTGAAAAAATATATTAAGACTATTGGTTTATATAATACTAAAGCAAAAAATATCATAAGAACCTGTAAAATTTTATTGGATCAATATCAAGGAATAGTACCTAATAATCGCGAAGCTCTAGAAAGTTTACCCGGTGTTGGGCGTAAAACGGCTAATGTCATTCTTAATACTGTTTTTCATCAACTAACTATTGCCGTTGATACGCATATTTTTCGAGTATGTAATAGAACCGGTCTTGCTCCAGGAAAAACGCCATTGGCAGTTGAAAAAACGCTACTAAAAGTCGTTCCCAAAATGTATTTAAAAAACGCTCATCATTGGCTAGTGTTACATGGACGTTATATTTGTTTAGCTCGCAAGCCTAAATGTCCTGAATGTATCATTCAAGATCTTTGTGAATATCCTCATAAAACAATTAAAGAACTAAACTCATTAGTTATTCAATTAAGGAGAACTTAAGAATTTATACTCAAAACTTCCTTAAGAATTTCCTCAACACCAAGATTACGCAAAGTCTGTGCCGCTAAAAGTCCTATTTTTTCCGCATCGGTAATTGACCCTAATTTCTCAACTTTAATTAGTTTAGTGCCATCTAAATTTCCAACTAAAGCCTGTAAATTTAATTGGCCATGACTAAGAGAAGTCGCATAAGCTGCTATAGGCACTTGGCAACTGCCTCCTAGTTCTCGGCTTAAAGCCCGCTCTGCCAATATACAATAATGCGTAACCGGATGTGTCAGTTTAGAAATATATGTCATGCTTTCCTCGTCATCTGCGCGACATTCAATTCCTAAAGCACCTTGCCCTGGTGCTGGTAAAAAAGAACTGGTTTCTAAATATTCACTAATACAATCTGTTTTTTTTAAACGAATTAGGCCTGCTGCAGCTAAAATTACTGCGTCGAATTCACCTGCTGCCAATTTGTCGAGACGAGTTCCTACATTTCCCCTTAATGCGCAAACTTGCAAATCAGGGCGCAAAGCCAATAATTGCGATTGGCGACGTAAACTTGAAGTGCCGATACAGGATCCAGATGATAATTGAGCTAAAGATTGAGCAAATCTTGAAATTAACACATCGCGAGGATCTTCACGCTTGCAAATAGCTCCTAGCACCAAACCTACTTCTAAATCCATAGGTAGATCTTTCATAGAATGAACGGCTATATCTGCTTGATAATTAAGTAAAGCTCCTTCTAATTCCTTAACAAATAAACCTTTACCCCCTAATTTACTTAATGAACTGTTTTGCAGTCTATCTCCTTCTGTAAGCAAAGGAAGCAGACTAATCGTAAGATATGGAAAAAGATTTTCTAATTGTTCTTTAATGGTATTGGCTTGCCAATAGGCCAAAGGACTTTTTCGAGTGGCGATACGTAAAAATTTTTTTTTATACAAAACTCACCTCAAATATTAAAAATTATGTAGTTGAGCTTTGATAAACTGATCTTTCTTTTCCCATAATTCATTCAGTTTTTTTTGAAAAATTATTCGAAATTGGCGATCGTTTTCATAATCACCTAACCAATCTTTAGTAATAGGTATTGTTTCTATATTAACAATTATTTTTTTCATGTTTCCTGATAAAAAATCTATTAAACTGGCCTGATGGGGTGGATAAATAATTGTGACGTTAAGAATTTTATGAAAAAAATCACCCAAAACAGCAAGGCTAAAAGCCATACCCGCTGCTTTAGGACGTAATAAATACTGATAAGGCGACATTTGTAATTCTCGTTTTTCTTCTGAGAATCGAGTACCTTCAATAAAGTTAGCAACGGCAGTCGGTGTAGTCTTAAACTTGGCGCTAGCTTTTTTAGTTTCTTCAATATCTTTATTTTTAAGTTCTGGATGACTAGTTAATTTTGCTTTGCTATATCGGTGCATAAATGGAAAATCTAATAACCAACATGCCCAACTTGCTATCGGCAAGGTCCAAAGTAATTCTTTTTTAAGAAAAAACTTCAAGGGAGGAATTTTACCGCTAAAAATATACTGCAAAATAAGTATATCTGCCCAGGACTGATGGTTAGAAATGAGTAAATACCATTCTTTAAAACGCAGCTGATCTAATCCTTTTATTTCCCATTTAATTGAAGTTATCCATTTTAAAAGAAAATAATTACTGCGTAACCAAATCGCATGTAAAGACTCCATTACTTTCTTAGTCAACTGCCGCCATTTTTTTAATGGAATAATAAAACGAAATAAACCTACACTAGCTAATGGGATAAACCATAGAGTAAGAATAATAAGATACAAAGTAGCCGCGAGTCCTGCTCTTAAGAACTTAAAAAGATTGCTCATAAATATTTCGCACATTCCGGATTAATTCTCAGTGCGGCATCATAAAAGAAAAAGACTTGTTATTTAAAGAGAAAATTAGACCTTTACTAAATGTAAATTAATACCTATTTGAATTAATTTTACCTCCCTAGTAAAGCTTAAATCTTATTAAATAATAAATTAGTGCGATCAACTAGATTTCGCCATAGTCCGCCTTTCGATAAATTTTCTAATGCTATAAGTGGTGCAGATGCAATAGATTTATCATTTAATACTACATTGATTTGTCCAATAACCTCTCCTTTATTAATTGGCGCTTTCAAATTAGGAGTAAAGATCATAGTCGTAGTAGGTTTTTTATTGGAACCGAGTGGAAGTGTTGCATAGAGATCTTGCGCCACACCCACTTTAATTTGAGGTCGTTGAGCAAACCAAATACGAGTTGTAACCAAATTAACGCCCGCATTATACAGCTTATGTGATTCAAAAAAACGAAATCCATAGGTAAGCAATTTTGCGCTATCTTGTGCCCGCATTTCATCTGAAGGTGCCCCCATAACGATAGTGATTAAACGCAAACCATTTTTTTGACCTGAAGCTGCTAAACAAAAACCTGCCTCACTGGTATGCCCAGTTTTGATTCCGTCCACATCAGGATCCCGCCATAATAAGCGATTACGATTAGGCTGTTTAATTCCATTGTAAGAAAACCATTTTTGTGAATACCACTTATAATCTTCTGGAAAATCAAGGATTAATGCACGTGCTAAAATCGACATATCACGTGCAGTTGAATAATGGTTAGGATCGGGTAGCCCATCTACATCAACAAAATGCGTATTTTTCATACCCAGTCTCGCTGCTTGTTGATTCATTAAATTAACAAAAGACTCCTGACTTCCTGCGACATACTCTGCCATGGCCACACAAGCATCATTACCGGAATCAACTATCATGCCTTGCATCAAGTCTTGCACACTAACTTTGTCACCGACCTTCACAAACATTTTAGAACCGCCTGTTTTCCAAGCTGCTTCACTAATGGTTACTAGATCGGTTGGATGTATGTGACCTTGCTGCAAAGCCATAGACACTACATAGGATGTCATCATTTTAGTTAAGCTGGCAGGTGCTACACGCTCATCAATATTTTCACTTGCTAAAACTTTGCCGCTATAAGCATCCATCAATAAATAAGCCTTAGCATTTACACTTGGAGCGATTGGTGTCAGTGTGGGTTGTGCAGCTGCAGGGGCTGTTATAGGGATCACTGGATCAGCTTTACATATTGAGCTCAATAGTCCTACCGTCAAAAATATCAAAGAAAAATAGAGTGAATATCGCTTAAACATAGTAAACGCCTTATACAGAAGTAATGCGGTTTCGGTTTATACTAAAATTAGCTTTTATAATAATAAGTCCAGATAAAAAAGCCTGAAAGTCATTTTAATGATTTAATAATATACTGCATGCGCTGGTCTTTTTATAGACCTAACACATTTTAAATTAATATTATTAAAGTTTACCCCTATAGAATATTGTTTTATATTATAGCGGTAAAGAATTCTGAATAGGGATAATAGTATAGGGACCCATATAATTATGCCTAAACCTCTAAAAGTAGCTGAATCCGCCAATAGTTCTATTCAAATTATTCTATTCATCATTATCTTTGTTTTTAAATCAAATATTAGCAATATTCGATCCATTTTCGAAAAAACTCTTTCGCCTATTTTGTTACCACTTGCTATTATACCCGATGCTGTAGCCAGTTTGTTTGCATTATATCATTTCATCCGCGCTAAAAATAAGAATCTTGGAAAAACCTTTGATTTAATCCACACGGCTACTAAAACGGCTTTGGTTTTTACTGCTGTTTTTGCTGGACTTAGTCTATTCGCAGTACACAGTTTGTTTCTTGCAGCGGTGGGTTCCAGTGTTGTTTATCATTTGGGTTTATCAGTTTATCACGCCTATCATTGGCTTAAAGCAACAAAAAATTCCCCTACAGCAATATTTCATAAAACCAATACTATTAACAGTATCATCGCTACCAGCATAGGAAGCACTGTCATTGCAGGCATAGTACTCACTATGGTGTTTGCACCGTACTTAGGCGCAGCTGTTCTAGCAGGTTCAGGAATAGCAGTCGCAGCTATGCTGGTAGCATCCATGGCCTACTCGGTCTATAGAAATTTTAAAAATCCCAGTGTTACTACACAAACTAATGAGTCTGAACAAAATAATCTCAATGAAATCCCAACTGAATCCTCACAAGAGAATTACGTCAACTCTAACTATTACACGTGTTATCCAGAATTAACTGGCAACAAAGTAAACGACAAAAACTTTCTTATGGAAGAAATTAAAGCTAAAGAAACAAAGATTAAGAAACAAATAGGTGGCTCTAAAAACAACTTTTTTTCTTGTTTTTGGTCAGAAGAGCGAAAACGTAATGATAAACTAAATATTCTTCAATCACTTAAAACCGCAATAGAGACAGACAAAGCCCCTGATATAAAACTTTCAAATAGTGCAGCCAAATCTTTTTTCAAAGAAGAAGGCGGAGTCCAAAGCTTAGCCAGGCTTACAGAAAATTATTTTCAAACACCCGCACCAGACAATTTGTAAGCTTTTTATTTACAAATATTCGACTTTTATTCATAGCTAAAGATGGCTGCTTTCCCTAAAGCCATATAAACCACCGAAAAAATGCTTTATAAGCCATTTTTAGGCTTATTTCTTTACTTATGGATGCATATTAGGTATTTATTTAACCTAAGTATGATAAAAAAAATAAAATTGGCTATAGCTGGCTTAGCACTATTAAACATCTTTTTTACCCCTTTAGGATATGCGGAATATCCTCGCGTGGTTTACCAGATACAGAGCCTCAACCAAGACCTTATGAGCCCTGTTCAAAATCATCTTGATCAAAGTCTGCAAACCTTAGCTCATCCCTCCTTTGAGGAAGTTCAGTTCTGGTATCAACACTCTATCTTCGATATCAAACAAACCCTGGAAGCTTATGGTTATTTCAAACCTTCTATTAAGCACACATTAAAAAAAATTGATGGGAGCTGGAATGCTACCTATCAAATTACTGCAGGCCCTCCCTTAAAAATCACAACTTTACAGATTTCCGTTGAAAATGAAGAGGGGAAACAAGATCCCAAAATAATAAAATTAATTGATGATTTTCCATTACATAGAGGTGATATTTTTCGAAGCGCAGTCTATGAAGATGCTAAACAAAGCTTACTTGCTAAGCTAGTTGGCGAAGGCTATCTTTCTGCTTATTTTTCTAAGCATACTGTTGAAATTAATCGCAAAGCTTATACCGCTAAACTCCTCCTGACTTTAAATGCCGGACCACGTTACTATTTCGGACCTATTACTTTCCAACAATCTATACTTAACAATAGTTTCTTAAAACGTTATATTCCTTTTAAGAAAGGTGACCCCTATTCTTCAGCACAACTATTAAAACTACAAGAAAATTTAAATCAAAGTGGATACTTTCAAAACGTACCGATTCCTGATTCGCAGATAAGCAAACAAAATCAAAACTTGCCTGTTACTTTTATATTGACACCACGTCCCTCGCAACAATATACGGCCGGAATAGGTTACGGTACCGACGTAGGTCTACGTGGAACTTTAGGTTGGGAATCGCGTTATCTAAACAAACAAGGTCACCACTTAAGTATTTTTAGCCAATTATCTAAAATACAAAACAGCCTACAAACAACTTATATCATTCCTGGAAAACATCCCAATACTGATAATTATAATATTAATTTTGCTATTGTCAGAAAAAATTTACCTCAAGTGATTACTACCACTCAACAATTAGGCGTTGGCAGTGTCAGCAAATGGAAAGGCTGGCAACGTAACTTATTTTTAAATTATCAAATTGAACGCTTTAATTATTTAAACCGACCTACAACTAATTCGCACCTATTAACTCCAGGTATAAATTTATCTTATAGTAAATTTGATAACCCGCTTTTTACGCTACATGGATATCAGTTAAATTTTAGATTACAAGGCGCAGATCAAAATTTATTATCAAATACCAGTTTTTTACAATCAGAATTAAAAGCAAAATATATACTGAGTTGGAATGATAATAGTCGTCTACTATTTCGTGGTAATATTGGTTATACACTCACCTCCAATTTAGCCAACTTTCCTCCTTCTTTGCTTTTTTATGCTGGAGGGAGCCAAAGTGTACGTGGTTATGAGTATCAATCACTCGGTCCAGGACGCTATTTAATGACAGGTAGTGTTGAATATCAACACCGGCTTATCAATAATTTTTATGGGGCTATTTTTTTTGATGCGGGAAACGCTGTTAATAACTTTCCTATTTACTTGCAAAAGGGATCAGGTCTGGGTTTAGTTTGGGCATCCCCATTAGGACCTATGGAACTTACGGCAGGCAAAGCCTTGGATATTCCTGGTCACCCCATAAGGTTCCAATTTACGATGGGGTTTGATTTCTTATGATAAACAAAAAATTATTTTGGCTTAAATGGCTGCTTAGAGGTTTATTAATCAGTGCTTTTTTAATAAGTGGCTATCTATTTCTAAGCACAGAAGGCGGTTTAGAAACTGCTCTATTAGTTGGAAAGCAATTTTTGCCAGGCCAGCTAAAAATAAATAACCTCCATGGGCGGCTATTAGGTCCAATTCGATTGAAAGGATTATATTATCAAAATAATAACATTAACCTGTATATTTCAGAAGTGCAGCTGGATATTTCTTGGCACAATTTATTGCAAGGAAAATTAAATTTGGGGCTAATTTTTATTGATAAATTAAATCTTTTTGTAAAACAAAAAGCTAATCAAGAAAAATTAAACCCCTATCCGAAAAAAACTTACCAACTTCATAAAATTTTCCAATATTTAAAATTCAATTCTGTTAATATTCATCAAATTAATGTCCAATCAGATGATATAAATTTACTATTGCAAGGTTCCATACACCAACAATGGAATATCAATTGGCAGTTACATATTAAGGAGATCAACAAGCTTATTCCCAATTTGCAAGGAAAAGTAGCTTTACAGGGTAAAATTTATGGAGAATATCAGTATCCTAAATTTGGTGTGAGCATGAAAAAAGCTGATCTACAATGGCAAGATTGGCAATTCAAACAAATCCAAAGTGCATTAAATATGGATACCAAAAATAAAAAATGGCTTTTGAATTTAACAGTTCCTCAGCTCAATAATACATCTTTTAAACTTGCGCCACTACAATTAAAACTATCTGGATCTTTAGCACCATTCTCTTTACAGGGAAATTTATCCGAATTTAAACTGAATAAATTAGTTCAAATTGAAAAATCTAATTATATAGCATTACCTAATATGCAAATTAATAGCATTCTATCGAAGCATGGGTTAAAAACATCATTGCAAACATTACAAAAAAATAAAAACCAATTATTCGTTTACTTATTACTATCTAATTACCAAGAAAAATCATTACCGACATCAAAACAAGCTTTACATGCAAATATTAATTTGAGTTTAAAAGATTTAAATTTTTTGACTCAATTAATTCCTGAATTGAAAAATATTAAAGGAATTTTTAATGCTACATTTAAAATTTCAGGCACATTTAATAAACCTTTATTTAAGCTAGCCCTTAATCTTCAGCAAGCCAGTCTAGATATCCCTGTTTTAGGTCTTAATTTAAAAAATATAAACTATGAGGTACATACTGATAAGAATATTTTGTTAGGTAGTGGCCAAATCAACTCTGGAAATGGATCCTTAGAACTCCATTCTACAACTGACCTATTAAAACATAATTTAGCGACATTAATCGATCTGCAAGGAAAAAATATAACTATTATTAATAATCCTGAATATCAAATTATCGCGACTCCAAAATTAAAAATTAAAGCAAATACTCAACAAATTGAAACCGATGGCACTATTTTATTACCAAAAGTTAGAATTAAAATTAATCCTAAAAATAATAATTTAATTGAAGTATCTAACGATGTGGTGTTTGTAGAAGATAAGAAAAAAACTGTTACTTTACCTTTTATTTTGAAAACTGCGATAAAAATAGAAACGGGTGATGATATTCAATTGCAATATCAAGGACTTAACACTAAATTAAGTGGCTCACTTACGATTAAACAAGATTCGGAGCATCCTATATTAGCGACAGGGCAACTAAAACTTTTTCCAGGAGAATATAGTTATTATGGTCAAAGTTTAAAATTAAAACCTAATTCTTCATTAAATTTTGCCAATACTCCCATTAATAACCCGATGATAAATATTATGGCAAGTCGAAATGTCTTAATTTTACCTGTATCCACAGCTGATACTTCCACTGATATTAAATCTAAACTTGGTTCTAATAATTTTATCCAATACTCATTATTATCTTCTCAATCTATGCCTATTCAGTTAGATATAGGTTTAAATTTACGCGGCACGCTACAAAACCCTCATATCAGTTTATTTGCAAATCCTTCTAATATTATTAATTCGCAATTAGATATGCTTTCTTATTTAATTACCGGCCAAGCGAGTAATCAACTAAGCGCCGCAAGTACACAATTATTATTAAATGCTGCTAACAATTTAGGAAGTGAAAAAAATAATATTGGCCAACTTATTAGCAAAGTTCAACAGAAAATAGGCTTAGATCAATTGACTATTGGAGCCAAACCAATCTTTGATCCGACTACCAATAGTTTACAACAAAATACTTCATTAATAGTCGGTAAAAATCTTTCGCCAAAACTTAACATATCTTATAGTCTAGGTTTGCTCGATCAGATCAGTATTTTAGAAATAAATTATCTTTTAAATAAAAATTTTTCCTTACAAACCACCAGTAGTAACTTTGCTAATGGTTTAGATTTACTCTATAAAATCGAAAAACATTAAAGACCCTTTAATGATTGTTTGCTAAACGATACATCAATATGCTGATTTCTGTGTTTTGTATAGGCAGTGACTTAATATATTCTATCGATGCACGAAAAGTATGCTAGTTTGTCAACGATTATTTGGGTAGCATTGAGCTGTTTGAATTGGCTTAACTGACCTTTTAATTGATCCAAATTTTCATAGCTTTCGGATAGCGTCTTGAGTAATTTCTCATCTGAAAATTCTTCAGAGTAGATAACCTTACTTAGACCTAATTGAGCAAAGTACTTTGCATTATCAATTTGATCTCCTCGACTCGCTTTTTTTGATAAAGGTAACAAAATATTTGGTTTGTTTAAGGCCAATAACTCATAAATAGAGGTTGCACCCGCTCGACTAATTACTAAATCCGCACTCGCCAGCACATCAGCAAATTCATCTTGTAAATATTCAAATTGTTTATAATCTTTTATTCCTTCAAAAGCAGGATCAGATTTATTTTTACCGCAAATATGAATAACTTGAAATTTTTCTGTTAGGGGGTTTATTAGACGACGAATGCATTCGTTCATTATAGTCGAACCCAAACCACCACCCATGATTAATAAAATGGGTTTTAGTTTATCGGAAAAACCGCAAAATTTTAAACCTTTTTCAGGATCTCCATGTAACAGAGAATCCCGAATAGGCATACCTGTCAATAATACTTTTGAAATATTCTTAAAATATTTAACAGTCTCGGGAAAGGTAATACAAATCAATTTTGCAAAAGGAAAGCTGAGACGATTAGCTAAACCCGGAGTTAAATCTGATTCGTGAGTCACAACCGGAATGCCATTTAGTTTAGCTGCAATAACAACAGGCAAAGCAACAAAACCACCTTTAGAAAAAATAGCATCGGGTTTTATTTCTAAGCAAATTAGAATACTTTGCGTAATACCTATCAATAATTGAAAAGGAGTTAATAAATTTTTCCATGTCCAATATCGATGTAATTTACCAGTCAAAATAGTGTGGTAAGAAATTTTTAAAGGCTTAATAATTGAATGCTCTATGCCTTTTTTAGAACCTATATAAAAGATATCTATGTCTTTATTCTGTAAAGCTGAGATTAAAGGCAAACTGGGCGTAACATGTCCTGATGAACCACCACCGGTAAAAATAATCTTAATTTTTTTTGTCATAATATAAAATTAAATCGATGGATTGGAACTCAGTTCTAACTTACCTTCAAGATGTACATCATGCGGCGCTTCTGGCGGTAAAATACCTTCGTTAGCAAAACATTCCCATAAACTAAATAAAAACTGCGAACGTACCCCAGAACGTGAGCTAATGTGATTCAAATCAACATAATATTCAACTTTAAACTCTAGTAAAACTTGATCAATTTCCTTAAAATAAACTTCTGGTTTAGGATTAGTTAAAATTTTAGGTATCGTTGCTAATACTTCTAAAATAATATCTTTTACTCGTAATGGATTATCTTTTCGATTAGTTTTAATAGTTACTAAAGCACGTACTACGCTATCACGATGTGTCCAATTAATAAAATTTTTGCTAAAAATATCCGCATTAGGCACTAATAATTCTTGGCGATCATCAGTGGTCACCGTAATCGAGCGAGCTCCAATATGTGACACTTGTCCATCATAATTACCAACTGTAACCCAATCTCCAACCTTTACAGGTCTTTCTACCAATAGAAAAAGACCTGTAAAAAAATTATTAAACAAATCTCTTAAGCCCAGACCAACACCAAAAGAAAAAGCCCCCAAAATAACACCAATATTACCTAAAGTTAACCCCAAAATATTTAATCCTACCAAAATTCCAATAGCAATAAGCGTATATTGCGTAAAAATAGCTAAACTATTACGTAAACCAAGATCTTTGGTGTGAGCAAACAACCAACGATAAGCAAACTCACGAGACCAGTGGGCTATCCAAGTTAAGATCACCACTAAAACAGCTAATTGTACAATCGTTAGACCAGTCACAGTAGCTGTACTGGCTATAACGAATAATTTCTTAGAAAGTAATTTAACAAGACTCGTCTTTATTAAAGGAACACGATCTCCCCAGCCATAAAGTTCAAATAAGCCCAATATTGAAAAAAATAATAATGCTAATTTTAAAATTTGATGAAATGGTTTCAATAAGGATTGACTCCATAACCAACCATTCCTGAAATAACGAATACATTGCTCAGAGACCCAGCGAATTAATTCATCTAAAAGACCTCTTAATAATAGATAAGCAGTCAAAGCAACTAAAAATAAACCTTGGTAGTGTGCGATGGCCCAAGCCAATTCGACATAACCCACTAACCCTATTAATGCATTAGTTAATAAGCTAAATGGAATTAAGAAACTTAACCAACGAATAACCCTCTTTAAATAAGTATGTTTGTTTTCTATGTAAGGTTCTAGTAATGTAGGAACTACTTCCCAGCTTTTCATCAAAACTAAAGCCACAATAAGGAGAAACAACATAAATAAACGGCCAAACAAATCTTGAACTTCATAATTAACAGGTAATTGATTAACTAAAATAGTCGCTAGGGTCACTATACCGCCAATCAATAATGTGGTCCGTAAACGATAATAAAGTTTGACATCATGACCACTTTCATCAGTGGTATTTTCAAGCAATAAAATATGTGCAAGCTGTATAACTATACTAAATATTAAGCAAACCAACCCCATAGTAATAATCAAATAAAATAATTTAATAGGTATATTTAATAAAAATAATAATCCGATTAAGCCAACCAATAACATAATTCCTGATAAATGACGCTGTAGCAATTGCAATACGACTATTACGGTTTGTGCAGAAAAAAAACCTCTACTACGTTGCTGCAAACGTACTCTATCTACTGCTAAAAATCGCCTTAGTTTCAACCAAGTAGCAAACCAAATAAGCGCACCAAATAACACAATGAACCATTGCCAATTTGATACTAATTCTAATTTATTGAAAACAGGTTCATAAAGACCGGCTAATTTATCTATCGTCAACCTAGGAATTTGGAAAATAGTTTGGCCTAAACCGATCCAAGCATTCAAGTTCCAGCCTGGTAGGGTTTGTCTATTCGCAAGTTGTAGTTTTAATTGTTTTGCTATAAGAACTTGCTGTGCATCTGCTTCTTTAGCCAATTGTTGCATTTTTACAAACAAATTTTGATAGCCTAGAATAACTTCGCTTAATGAGGCTGGTTTTATTTGATCATTCGCAAAATTATGCTCTCTTTCCTGATGTTCTTTGTTAATTAAATTCAAATAACTTTGTAGAAAGTTAATTTTATTATTAAATAAGCCAATTGAAGTATTGATTTGTTCATTTAGATTTTCAATTTGATGCTGTAAATTGCTGAGTGTACTTAAGGATAATTTTTGATTAAATGCCGAAGCTAAATCTTGTAATTTATTAGATATTTTAGCCGTATTCAATTCAGTCTCGAGTAAATTATTCTTTTCTTGTGCTTCAAATATATTAAATTCAATCTGATCGTAAGAGTAATTATTGATAAACCCCGTTATTTCAGACTTTTTTAGTTCTTCACTCCATCGATTTAGGCGTTGCATCCAATTCTGTTGATCTTGTTGCAGACGTACGGCTAACACATCTAGGGATTCTTGGCGATGAGTTTGTTGCTGAAGTTGATAATTTCTCTGTAAATTTTGTCGCCATTCTTCGGCAAAATTAATAGTTTGTAGCACGGTATCGCGCGAACTTTGTAAAACCTTAATGCGTTTTTGCTGTAAGTTGAATAAATTTCGCCGTTCTTGCAAAACTTGTTGTAATTGTGTCTGTTGTTGCTGAATTTCTTGAGAAATAGATAAGCTTGGCGTTGAAATTTCCGACTGATCCAATGCGTTTCGAATGGCGTCCTGAATCAAATCGGTAGATTGTTGGGTTGTTTTTAAGCTTAAGTTAATACTTTCTAAATCAGCTTTTGCCATAGCAATCAATAAATCCAGATGTGCTAGAGACTTTTTGCTAATAATAAGGGATGCAGCTTTCTGTTCATTACGTAAATCCAGTAACTTTCTTTTAAGTAAATCACTACGGGTCTGCTCAGCAACTAATTGTTGCTGAGTCAAATTCACTAAAGGCGATTCATTAAGCTCAGCAAAAGCTGGAGAATAAAAACCACCCAATAAAATAGCTAAAAAAACAAATAGTTTGTACAAACTATGCCTCAGGGTAAAGGTTGTTCAATTAAGCTTACAACATCCTTTGAAGAAGCCCGCCATTTCATCCAAACATAAACAGGCGCGCTACTAAGTAATAATAATGTCCCATAAAATACAGTTTCTTTACCAGAACCAATAATAACCCAAAAAGAGTAGATTCCAGCCAAAATTGCAATGATCACTGAACCAAATAATTTTCTTCCTTTTTTAAAAAGCCCCGGGTATTTAAAAAAGATAACCAACTCAGACATCGTAGTTAAAAAATATGGAATCAGCGAGGCTAAAGTTGCTAATAAGATAATAATTGTAAATTGTTTAACCAAACTATGATTTAAGGTCATCAATAATAATAAAGAAATTAAAACACTAGAAATAACTAACCCTACAATAGGTGTACCATTTTCTGATTTTTTTAAAAAAATACTAGGAAAAAGTTTATCTTGCGCGGCAGCTAATGGAATTTGACCTTGGAGTAAAATCCAGCCGTTTAAAGCACCCAAACAAGAAACAACAGCCCCGATAGCGACTAAAGTACTCCCTATAGGTCCAAACATGATATTTGCAGCATCGGCATAAGGAGCATTAGAATGTGCAAGTTCCGTTAATGGCATTACTCCCATTACTGCAATACTACTCAATAGATAAACGACTGTGGCTATAATTACCCCCAAAATAGTCGCTTTAGGAATAGTACGATTAGGATTATCTACATGACCTGCAGGAACCGAAGCAGATTCTAAACCGATAAAAGACCATAGGGTTAAAGTAGCTGCGCCGCTAAATGCACTTAAGTTAGATTTACCAGATAAATTGAATGCACTCAAAAAATGAGGATGAATATAAAAAATACCAACTAAAGCAATAAGTAATAAAGGAATCAATTTTAAAACAGTTGTCAATAGCTGAAAAATGCCCGCATGCCGGACACCTAGTATATTGATAAATGTCATTAACCAAACCAAACTAATACTAACCAAACAAGACCATAAGGCATTCTTAGCCAGTACCGGCCAAAAAAAGCTTAAATACCCTGTTAAAGCAACAACTATAGCGGCATTGCCTACCCATAATGCAATCCAATAATTATAGGCCATTTGAAATCCAACAAAATCACCAAATGCCTCTCGACAATAGGCATATGGCCCTCCTATGAGAGGCATCACATTAGCTAGCTTAGCAAATACTAATGCTATTAACAAAGCGCCCATTGCTGTAGCGATCCAAGAAAGTAAGCTAATACTGCCGAAGGCAGCCAAGGAGGCAGGTAATAAGAAAATTCCTGAACCTATCATATTACCTGTAACTAGAGCAGTTAACATCCACAGCCCTAATTTTTGTTGTTTCACTTTTTTGGACATTTTGAATCTAACCCCTGGTTTTTGCGCAGAATAAAACGCTGTGCCATTATACCCATCTCATATCTTAATGCGAAAAGTTTTATGTCAAAAGTTCCCAGCCTCTACATAGTGGCAACACCCATAGGTAATCTAGAAGACTTTAGCGCAAGAGGAATAGAAACTTTACAAAATGTTGATCAAATTGCCGCCGAAGATACTCGCCATAGTCAAAAATTACTTAAGCATTTTGGTATTACCACACCATTAATTTCATTACATGAGCATAATGAAACAGCTTCCAGCAGCATTCTTTTAGATTGCCTAAAAAAAAATCAATCTGTCGCTTTGATAAGTGATGCGGGAACACCTCTGATTAATGATCCTGGTTATCGTTTAGTTAAACTAGCCCGCCAACATGAAATTCCAGTTATTCCTATCCCTGGATCTTGCGCTTTAATAACTGCTTTATGTGCTTCTGGTTTAGCGTGTGATAGGTTTATTTTTGAAGGGTTTTTACCTGGGAAAGGTATCGCACGCCAAAAAAAATTACTAGATTTTATATATGAAACACGAACAATTATATTCTATGAAGCACCACATCGCATTCTAGAGTTAATAGATGATATGCTTATTGTATTTGGACCAAAACGTTATGTAGTTTTGGCCAGAGAATTAACAAAAACCTTTGAAACCATTCACGGAGATAATCTAGAACAATTGAAAGCTTGGCTGAACTCTGATAAAAATCAACAAAAAGGCGAGTTCGTCGTCCTAGTGGAAGGAGCTAAGTTTCTGGCCCGCCATGAAATAGACACTCAGCGAATTTTGGGAATTTTATTAGATGAATTGCCGATTAAGCAAGCAACTTCGCTCGCTGCTAAAATAACTCACGAGAAAAAAAATAAATTATACGCTTTGGCATTGGCTATAATGGGTAAATAATATGAATGATAATACGATTGAAATCTTTCAGCGTGGAAGTGCTGAAATACTGGTTTTTGATGAATTAAAGCAGAAATTAAAAGAAAATAGACCTCTCCGCATCAAAGCAGGCTTTGACCCAACCGCTCCCGATCTACATCTAGGGCATACGGTGCTTATTAACAAACTTCGCCAATTGCAAGACTTAGACCATGAAATTGATATTATCATTGGCGACTTTACTGCACTTATTGGTGACCCATCAGGTAAAAATGCTACCCGGCCTCCTTTAAGCATGGATGAAGTTACAGCCAACACCAAAACCTATCAACAACAATTTAATAAAATATTAGATCCTAAAAAGACTAATTTGCGATTTAATTCTGAATGGTTAGAAAAATTATCCGTTACCGATCTTATTAAACTTACGTCCTCCTACACTGTTGCCAGAATGCTAGAAAGAGATGATTTTCATCAACGTTATCGCCAACATCAACCTATTGCAATTCACGAATTTCTATATCCTCTACTGCAAGGCTATGATTCTGTTGAATTAAAAACCGATATAGAATGTGGGGGCAACGATCAAAAGTTTAATTTATTGTTGGGAAGAGAATTACAAAAACATTTCAAACAGACACCACAAATAATTTTAACTATGCCTTTGTTAGAGGGTTTGGATGGTATCCAAAAAATGTCTAAATCACTCAATAATTATATCGCTATTGATGAGCCTGCAAATGATATGTTCGGAAAAATCATGTCGATTTCTGACGAATTGATGTGGCGTTATTTTGAATTGCTTTCATTCAAAAAATCCTTACATGACATTAAATCAATGCAGCAAGAGGCAACGCAGGGAATAGCCAACCCACGCGATTTTAAAATAGAGCTAGCCTTAGAAATAATTGAGCGTTTTCACACTAGAGCGGTTGCAGAAAAAGCATTAATAGAGTTTCAGCATCGATTTAGAGATGGCGCTATCCCATCGAAAATAAAAGAGCTAAGTATCATTATTCCTGGAGAGAACTTATCGATTGCCAACTTATTAAAGCAAGCGGGCTTAGTTGCAAGTACCTCAGAGGCATTGCGCTCAATTGAGGCAGGGGCTGTTAAAATTGACTCGCTAAAAATTGAAGATAAGAAGTTATTAATTAAATCTGGCACTAGCCATATTTACCAAGTTGGTAAAAGACGCTTTGCTAAAGTCAATATCTTGAATAAGTAACTTTTGAATCAATTATGATCTATTTGCACCTGCTAATTCCAGACGTTTTATATAATGTCTCCAATATTCAGCATAGTGCTTGGATAATTCATAAAGTGTTTCCCAGCTATAGATCCCTGACTCGTGATTATCATCAAAAACTAGTCTGACTGCATAATGACCAATTAATTCTATATTGGTAATATTCACATTTTTTTTGCCACTGATTAATTTCCTTTCACTATTCCCATGTCCCTTAACCTCAGCAGAAGGTGAAAAAACTCTCAAGTATTCGCAAGGTAAGCTAAATTTTTCCCCATTGTCGAACAAAATTTCCAACATTCGGGTTTTTTGTAAAAGTTTTATATCGCTAGGAATAGGAACCATGTTATAAAATAAAATGACTGGTATCTTGATCTTGCGCTAAAGCTGTCAAATGTTTATCTACATAAATAACATCTATGTTTACCTTTTTATCAGTGTAATCTGTCGCTTCAAAGGATATTTCCTCCAACAATCGTTCCATCACTGTATATAAACGACGCGCGCCAATATTCTCCGTTTTTTCATTGAGATCATAAGCAATTTCAGCGATACGCTGAATAGCTCGCTTATCAAAATTTAATTCTAATTCCTCAGTACCTAATAAAGCTTGATATTGTACGATTAACGATGCTTGAGGTTCAACTAAAATTCGTTCAAAATCTTTTGCAGTCAATGCTTTTAACTCCACTCGAATTGGTAGACGACCTTGTAATTCAGGGACTAAATCGGATGGCTTTGATAAATGAAAAGCACCTGCAGTAATAAATAAAATATGATCAGTCCGGACCATGCCATATTTTGTTGACACTGTACAACCTTCTATTAAAGGTAATAAATCCCGCTGCACTCCCTCACGAGAAACATCAGCACCACTTGTTTCACCTCGACGACATACCTTATCGATTTCATCGATAAATATTATTCCATATTGCTCCACCCATTCTATTGCTTTACGCTTTAAATCTTCTTCATTAAGTAATTTGCCTGCTTCTTCTTTTTGAATCACGGTTAATGCATCTTTTACCTTCATACGACGAGTACGGGTCCGTGCTGTACCAATATTTTGTAACATACTTTGCAATTGGTTAGTCATATCTTCCATACCAGGAGGGCCCATGATCTCTACTCCAGATGGTAAGGCAGCTAACTCTACATCTATTTCTTTATGATCTAAAAGTCCCTCTCGCAATTGCTTACGAAAAACATTTCTTGCTATAGACTTTTCTTTATTTTTAAGATCCTCGGTCGCTTCGCCTTTTACTTTACGAGCAGGAGGAACAAAAATATCGATGATTTTGTTTTCCGCTGCTTCTAGAACTTGAGGATGAAGGCGAGTAATTTCTTCTTCACGTAAAAATTTAAATGCGGAATCCACTAAATCTCTAGGAATAGAATCTACATCTCGCCCAATGTAACCTATCTCAGTAAACTTAGTAGCTTCTATTTTTAAAAAAGGGCAACCGGTGATTTTGGCTGCGCGACGACCAATTTCAGTTTTACCTACACCGGAAGGGCCAATCATGAGTATATTTTTGGGGGTTACCTCATCTCTTAGTATAGGTTCAAGCAACATACGACGTTTACGGTTGCGCAAAGCAATCGCAATAGCTCGTTTAGCTTCATTTTGTCCTATAATAAAGCGATCAAGTTCTTGCACTATCTGTTTAGGAGTCAAATCAATTTTACTTAAATAATCTACTCCAATTGGCAACTCCGCATAATTGTTGGCTTGATTTATATCTTCTGAAAAATTAGCATCCATAGTCAGCTCAGAGACCTGATTGGTTTCATCAGTAGTTGTATCAATTAAATCAAAGGAATTAGTTTTCATTATTAAATAAATAGTTAGTTCTTATGTATATAATTATTTTGGAACGCTCAAAGAATCAATTTCTTCAATGGTACGTTGGTGATTTGTAAAAACACAAATATCTGCCGCAATGATTAAACTTTTTTCAACAATGTTACGGGCATTTAATTTAGTATTTTGAAATAATGCCAACGCGGCCGATTGTGCATAGGCCCCACCAGAACCAATGGCAATTAAATCATGTTCTGGCTCAATTACATCACCATTTCCGCTTAACATAAAAGATTTTTCTTTATCCGCTACTGCAAGCATAGCTTCTAAACGACGTAAAACTCGATCAGAGCGCCAATCCTTTGCGAGCTCTACAGAAGCCCTGTCGAGTCGCCCATTACATTCCTTTAATTTATTTTCAAATCGTTCTATTAATGTAAAGGCATCGGCTGTTGCTCCTGCAAATCCAACTAATACTTGACCGTCATATAACTTACGCACTTTACGTGCGTTCCCTTTTAAAACAATCGCATTACCTAAAGTGACTTGACCATCTCCGCCAATAACGACTTTATCATTACGTCGAACTAATAATATTGTTGTACCATGTAAAGATTGCACTATTTGCCTTTGAAATTGTTAGGATAGTAAAATTACCACTATGGTGACTTACTTTGCTATTTTCAAGGTCTGAATGAATTTAATTCTCCCTTTTCTGGAATAATTTTAATCAATATTGCTGTCAATCCAGCTTCATTTAAACGCTTCTTTTTTTGTGTAAGCTTATTTAAATCAGAGGGTCCCAGAAAGATCTGATAGTTTGGCTTTCCATTAACTAAGCTCACCTTTTTTTGCACAGGAAACCCTTTTAATAGGGCTTGGGCTTGCAGCTGTTCTGCATGGGCTCGATTAGTAAAATTTCCTAACAAGAGTATATAAGCTTCATTATTGAATTGACCCATTTCTTCTTCTAGCTGCTTTTTAGCTTCAGCTATAGCTACCTGTTCTGGCGTTGGGTTTAACATTGCATCTATGGGTCTATGCTCAATAGAAGCATGAATAGATGTGGTCATATTATTATTGGGCAAAGCTATTTCCTTCATCGCAGAATCGACACGCGGCGATAAATTCAAATTTTCCTGAGGCAAGATATTATAGAAATCAAATTTTGGTTCCGGTGGTTGAGGCGCAGGCTCTTCGATATTTTTTTTAATGATTTGCTTTCTGACAAGCTGCTTTTCTTTGTGAATAGGTTTGAAGAAAAATAAGGCTAAAATAAATAACCCGATTGAAACCGCAAGCATTACCCAAAGATAACGATTGTTTTTACGTCTAGGAGTCAGATATTTATATTTTGTATATTGCTTTGCATAATCTTTAGCCATTACATTACTTCCAAAGTCTCTACGCCTAATAAACTTAGGCCGTTTTTAATTATCTCTGCAATTGCAGCAATTAAATTTAGCCGCGCATTTCGCAATTTATCATTCTCAATCAAAAAAACAAATGAATTATAATAAACATGAAATGCTTGGGATAAATCTCTCAAGTAATGGGCAATAATATGCGGCTCATAGGTAATGGCTGCTAATTCTACTATTTCTGGATACCGATTTAGCAAAACTAATAAATCCTGTTCTTGTGTTTCCTTTAATTCTTTTAACGCACTCATTCCTAAAGATTTATCCCAAACCCATTTTTTTGCAGTAAGTTGGCGCATGACACTGCCTATTCGTGCATAGGCATATTGTACATAATAAACAGGGTTAACATTCGACTGTTCCTTAGCAAGCTCAAGATCAAAATCCATATGCTGATCTGCACGTCGTAGTACATAAAAAAACCGCGTTGCGTCAGTACCCACCTCTTCTCGAAGCTCCCGTAAAGTAATAAACTCGCCGCTACGAGTCGACATCTGTATTTTTTTATCGCCGCGATAAAGAATAGCAAACTGCACTAATAAGGCTTCTAAACTATCTGCTGAAAATCCCAAAGCTTGAATAACTGCGCTAATTCTAGGAACATAACCATGATGGTCTGAACCTAATACGTTAATTATTTTTTTAAATCCTCGTTTTTCCAAAATACAGAGCCGATACGCTGCATCTGCAGCAAAGTAGGTTGGTTGACCATTCTCGCGCAGCAATACTCGATCTTTATCATCACCAAAATCTGTCGATTTGAACCATAAAGCGCCATTGGCTTTATAGGTTTTTCCACTTGCAATTAAACGTTTTATAGTTTCATCAACCAACCCCGTCTTAAATAAACTATTTTCTGAAAACCATTTATCAAAATTCACTCTAAATGCACTCAGATCTTCTTTGATATCAGTTAAAATAGAGCTTAACCCTGCCTCAAATACCTTTTCGTAATCAACATCTAATAAGATTTTAGCTTTTGCGATAAGACCATCAATATGATGTTCTTTATTCCCACCTTGAGATTCATCAACAGGAATATCTCTAAATACTAATTCAGCTGATTTAAAGAAATTTTTACCATATTGTAAAAAAAGTTGTTCGGCAATTTTAAGAACATAACTTCCTCGATAGGCATTACTTGGAAAAGCAAATTTTTCACCGCCGATCTCTAAATAACGCAACCAAATACTCGTTGCTAAAATATCCATTTGCCTTCCAGCATCGTTGATATAATATTCTGCGCAAACTTGATAGCCTACTGCTCTCAATAATCTCACAATAGAGTCACCATAGGCAGCTCCCCGACCATGACCTACATGCAAAGGGCCTGTGGGATTAGCAGAAACGAATTCGACTAAAACCGGTTTATTATTCCCTATAGTGGAAACTCCAAATTGCTTTGTTTGGCTTAAAATCTGATTGATAACGGGATACCAAACAGATTTTTTTAAAAAGAAATTAATAAACCCAGGCTTTGCTATTTCAATTTTTTCTAGCTTAGAATTTTTAGCACAGCAATCTATATTCGATTTTATTTTTTCAGCTAATTGAATTGGAGAAATTTGTAATTCCTTTGCCAAAATTAAAGCAATATTGCTAGAAAAATCGCCAAATGGTTTTTTTATAGCATAATCAACTCGGATAGAAGAAGGCGTTGTTACACCCATTCTTAACAAAGCGTTTTTGATTTCTTGTTGCACTACTCGCTTCATAAGGATTAATCAATAAGTGGTCAAGGAGACCGAGATTATAGCGCAATATCCTTTAGGAAAAATATAGCCAATAAACTGATAAACTTTTAAGGATGGCCTCTTTTTTAGATTTGATAGCTTTTTTTCAAATTTTCCAGACTAAATTCTGCTATTTTTAGCCGCCTTACCTAGCAAATGGCCCGAGACAAGGTTAATATTCCCTTAAAATAATAATAAGAGCTAAATCCATGAAAATCATTGCCTATTGTTTATCCATCAGTTTGTCCCTTTTTAGCCTAGTAGGTTGCCATACCACCCCATTATTTCCTCAAAGAGAGCGGTCTATAATAAGCAAGAATATCGTCATTAATAATGATTTCGATAGCTTAGATATTCAAGGTCCGATCAATGTTTACATTGATGCCACTCAAACCCATGCTTCTTCTTTACAAATTATGGGTGACCCTGAAAGGGTCTTTGCAGTCACTTACAGCGAAAAAAATCATATTTTACATCTTGGAACAAAACACATTTACCGATCTAAACCTGATGAAAACTTAACGATCCGAGTCAATACAGACCCTTCGCAAATAAAACAAATCCAATTTGATAGTAATGCGACTCTATTTGGTAAAGACCTATCTGGCTCTTTATCGCTTCACGCAGTAGGGGCAGGCCGAGTCAATCTTTACACCAACAAACTAAATCTAAAATCTCTTTATAGTAATGGTAATAAAAGTATTATTTTCCATAATATACTTAGTTCTAATCTTAAAATAGAAACGCATAACTCCCATCATGTTGTTATTCAAGGTATTGTTTCATTAAATAAGATCAGTTGTACTGGAAATGGAAATTTATTGATTTATTGGGTTAATAGCCCTTATTTAAGAATAGATGGTAGTGGTAAAGAAAAAATCAGCTTAGCTGGAATTGCCAAAACGCTAGATGTCAAATTATCGCAAGATGTTTATCTATTTGCCCAGCAACTGCGTGCCCAAAAAGGATTTATTACAACAGAAAAACGAGCTCAAGCAATTGTTAATACCAGAGATATACTAAGCGCATTCGCACAGGATAATAGTGTGATTTATTATTCGTCACCGGTAAATTTTATAAGCAGATACTCTAAAGGCGAGGGTTTGATACTTAATAAAAACTAAATTTTAATTTTTTACTAAGATAATCTCAACACGACGATTATAACTACTTGCCCTAACGTTTCGATTACTTGCAATAAAATCATGTCGACCATAACCAATTGTGCGCAGACGTTGCGTACCTATTCCATGCGACCATAAAAAACTTGTTATTACTTCTGCTTGATCTTGTGTAATAGCTGACGCTGCTTGTGGATCATAAAGATCATCACTATAGCCCACCACTTGGATTAAACCGTCTCCATAAGATTTTATAAGTTTAATAGTCTGGTTAAGCTGTTTGGTACAATTGACTGTTAATTTCCCATTTGGCCGAAAACAAACATCACTATAGACAATGATTCTAAGTCGATCAGCCCCTTGGATTACTTGCAAAACAGGAGGGGGTAAATTCTTTTTTTTCTCTAGGGGAGCACTATCCAACGATTTATAGGAAACACAACCGGTCATAGTAAACAAAGCTGAAGCAAGTAAACAATAAAAAAATAGCGAGATTGCTTTCATAATTTTCCCATCTTATTTTAGAATAGAACTAAATTCTAAGCTCTTTTACGTAACCTAGCATAATAAAAGCCATCAGGTCCATGAATTTTGGGCAAAATTTGCTTCCCTATCGGACAAGCTATTCCCCATGTTTCGTCAATAACCTCTTCCTTGGCATCAGAGTACTGTGATAGAAAACGCATGACTAAATCATTATTTTCCTCAGGCAATACAGAGCAAGTCACATATAATAAAATACCGTTCGGCTTTAATAATTCCCAAAGGCTTAATAGCAGTTGATATTGTTGTTCAACTAATTTACCAATATCTTCTTCTCTGCGTAATAATTTAATATCAGGGTGCTTACGAATAACCCCGGTTCCCGAACAAGGAGCATCTAACAATATTCTATCGAATAAATCTCCTTTCCAGGTACTTTTAAGATCCTGTCCTTTTGAACAGAGCAACTGTACTTTTGTATCTACCAATCTTAAACGATTCAAATTATCCTTAACCTTATTTAAACGAATTGCATCCTGATCGACAGCAACAAAACCCACTAAATCAGACTGTACTTCCAAAATATGTGTTGTTTTTCCTCCCGGTGCCGCGCAAGCATCTAAAACTGTTTGTCCGGGCTTCAACAGCAATAAGGGAGCAGCCAATTGTGCAGCCGTATCTTGTATAGAAACTTCCCCTTCCATAAAACCTGGTAATTTAAGTACTGGGCAAGATTCATCGAGTATAATTCCAGCTTGACTCAATTCGCTTAAATTTCCCGTTATACCTTTATCTTTTAATTTTTGCGCGTAATCTTTTCGCGTAATTTTTAAAAGATTAACTCGTAGACTCATAGGGGGGAAATGATTATTAGCAGCTAAAATTGTTTGCCATTCATTTGGCCATAGTTGTTTTAATTTTTTAATCAACCAATCAGGGTGGGAAAAATGACTATCTTTAGGTAATTTTTTTACTAAACTGGCTTTTTCCCGTTGAAATGATCTTAATACTCCATTGATTAATGGTACTGCCCATACCTTATGCAGTTCTCTTGCTGCTTGAACTGTTTCATGGACAGCAGCATGCGGAGATGTCCTTAAATAGTTAAGTTGGTAAAGACCTATTAACAATAAGGCATAAATATCTTGATCGGTGACACTTAGAGGTTTTTTTAATAAATAGGAACAAAGTTGCCTCAAGGGTGCATACCAACGTATCACGCCGTAACATAATTCTTGAATAAATGCCCTATCACGCAATTCGATACTGGCATTTACACCGGCTGATAAAGCATCCTTAAGTGATATTTTTTCTTTAAAAACACGGGAAATAATTTGTGCAGCTAAAGCCCTGGAATTAGACATACATTCGATCTAAAATCGCACCTACATGGAATAATTCCGATTTACCATGGATAAAACTTGAAATCGGTAAGCATCTGCCTCCCGGCCATTGTACTTCTAACAAACGTAAAACACCTTCTTTTGTAGCCACATCGATACCTTCTCGATCTGCCTTTAAGATTAATCCTGGCTTCTCAGAAGTAGTTTCGTCCAATACTTCGGCTTTACAAACCCGCAATATAGATTTCCCTAATACAACGCGCGCAACTGGCTTAGGATGAAAAGCTCGTACCATTCTATCCAGGAAAACCGCGGGCTTCTCCCAATCAATCTCTGCTTCCGATTTATTAATTTTTTTTGCGTAAGTACTATCTTTTTCATTCTGTGGCTCCGAACGATATGAACCACTTTCAATGAGACTTAAACTTTCTAGTAATGCTCGAGCGCCTAAATCAGCTAATCGATCTTGTAAAGTTTGATTCGTGTCGTTGGGCTCTATGGTACAAGAAAATTTCTTTATCATTTCACCTGTATCAAGACCTTCATCCATCTGCATGATAGTAATACCGGTTTCTCGATCGCCTGCTAAAATTGCCCGTTGGATAGGTGCAGCTCCTCGCCAACGTGGCAATAAGGATGCATGGACATTGACACATCCAAAACGAGGTATGCTGAGTACTGCTGATGGTAGGATAAGCCCATAGGCCACCACCACTGCTAAATCTGCGTGAAAAGTAGCTAATTGTTTTTGCTCATTAGCATTTCGCAAACTAATTGGCTGATAAACAGGAAGTTTATTCTCTAAAGCCAGTTTTTTAACGGGGCTCATTAATAATTTTCGACCCCTACCTGCGGGTCGATCAGGTTGTGTATAAACAGCGCAGATCTGATGTGTAGAGCTCAACAAAGCTTGTAAACTGGGTAAAGCAAACTCAGGCGTCCCTGCAAAAATGAGCTTCAAAACTTCCTCCTTTTTTTAACTTTATCTAGCTTTTTACGCGCTAATTGTCGTTTAAGAAGAGATAAGTGATCTAAAAATAAGGTGCCATTGAGATGATCTACCTCATGTTGTATACAATGCGCCAATAAATCTTCTGCTACTATTTCATACGGGTTTCCATGTCTATCTAAAGCCTGTAGTTTTACCCATAGCGCTCGCGGAGCTTTATCATAAACTCCCGGGACTGATAAACAACCTTCTTCCATTAATGCCTCACCTTTTCTTTCAGCAATGACTGGATTGATTAAACACCAGGTTTTCGATTTATCATTAGAAACGTCAATAACCGCTAATTTTTTGCTAATAGCAATTTGTGGCGCCGCTAATCCTATACCCTTGGCGGCATACATCGTTTCAAACATATCGTCAATGAGTTGTTGTAAAGCTTCATCAAAAACAGTAATTGGCATTGTGGGTGCGCGTAAACGGATATCCGGAAGCTGGATAATAGAGTAAATAGCCATTTGTATTATCTTCTTTATTCTCTCATCAAAATCAAAAGTTAGTGACAATGCTATCGTTATATTACACACTAAATGTAGCATCTGACAGCCTAAGACTAATTTTCCTTTCTTCAATGGCTTAAGTCAATCGGCTTCCTTTTGAAAAGGGATATAATTATTGACTATTTTTAAGCATTTTCTGTGAAGAAGAAAAACCAAGATTCACAATAAAATCAAATGCTTAAAATTTAACTACACTGTTTGTAGTCATTTGGCGGAATAGGCATAAAACTCAATTTATGATAGCTTTTTCGCCGGAAGATAGATATTTTGGCTTAAATATAACTACTTTTTGCTATTATTTTATTTAAAGCCTCAATTTAATCGACAAGGGGATCTCTATAACTAAATAGTAATGAATCAAGATATTTTTCATAATTTTCCGTTCACCCCTGATGATCATCTCATCGATATTATTGATCGTTTATTTCAGTTCGTTAGACAACCCATTCCACTAGGTGAATTTATCAACAAGTTTCCTAAAGAAATTTTAAATGCAAGATTAGATCAATTAGAATTTAATTCAGAAAATCCCAACGTTTTTATTATTAAGTTAAAAACCGAGAATAATGAAATTGAACTCATTAACAAAGATTTGAGTATATTTGGAATCACTGTTACCGATCCCACCCAGCTCGTTAACCCACTTATTAAGTGTAAAAAAGATTCGCCAAATTTAAACCTAAAAGATGCACTAACCCGGGCTATAACTGTAAATCACGATAAAAATAAAAAATTAACCTTTAATGGCATCATAAATATCTTAAAAGAGAATACTTTAAATCATCCTGAAAATAAAAATGAACAGATCGAAATAGATACTTATTTTAATTTTATAAGAAAATTATTGATAATAGAGGCGCTATACTCGGATTTTAATACCACTATTTCTGAACTTCATATTGCAGTTCAGTATTTATCTGCCTCTAAAATTTTATTTGCTTACGAAAAATTACGCTATAAAACTACTCTAATTTTTCCTGAATCTGAAAAATCAGAGTCCGAAATACATAGTCTAATAGATATTTTGGTTAGAATTAAAGCAAATAATCAAATTATAATTTCAAATTATGAGTTTTTTAAGTTATCTTATTTTGAAAAGAAAGGATTTCGATATAGTTTTGGAAAGTATGCTGATCGTATTTTTTACAAAGCTGTTCAAACAGGTTGCAAATGTTTTAGTTCTTTCATACAAGATCACTTTGAAATTTTAAATTTAATTCGAGAATTATGCTCTCTTGCTGATTATAATCAAGAAGTTATTAGCTTATCTAAAAAATTAACCTGTTTAACAGATATCTATTTTCAAACTTTACTTGATTTAAGCTCATCGAAAGCAGACAAAAAATATTTAAAAAAATATAAAGAGGATAATTTTGATAAATTTCAAAATGAAGTAAAAAAAAATATAGAAAGGTTTCAAAAAGAAAGTGGCCTAAGCCAAGATCAACTTAATATTTTTTATAAAATACTAAATGCTATAGCTAAGTTGATGCCCAGTTTTATTATATCGAAAAATACAAGAATTGGCTTTTTCCAGCAATGCACTCCACAAAATAAAATATTAGTCAAATTAGAAGAAACAATTCAGCTGAAATTATAAAAAGCCTTATTAAGATTAATGTGGAATAAACCAACGCAATAACTTGGTTACTACGATAATAGTTGTCACGCCAGCTATATATAAGCCGATAAACCATAACCATTGTCGTAAGTGTTTTTTCATATACTCTTCGCATTTGAATTTTTGTCGGTGTTGCCGTTCAACTCGCAATCCTCATGTATCTTTGAATAAACGAAGGTTGCTTCATTATCGTGGCGCCTTGCCAAAAATCCCATTGCTGTGATTATAAATCAATAATGAATAACTGTTTTTACTTTCCCTCTAAAAACATGATAAGAATAAAACGTATAAATGAATAATATCGGCAATATAATAGCCGCACCGACTAATATAAATTTTAACGTAGAAGGTGGGGCAGCCGCTTCCCAAACCGGAAGTACATGCGGAATAATATACGGCCATGCACTAATACAAAATCCAGTATAAGATAAAATAAATAAGCCTATGGTTAAAATAAAAGGATGTCTTTCTCTTTTGTTATGTAAGCAATAAAAATTATAGAATACCATCAATATAGTTAAAATAGGCAAAGGAGACAAATAATAAAAATTTGGCAATGAAAACCAACGGTGCATAACTTGTGGTTCGACTATCGGCGTCCAGATACTGACACTGACTAGGAAAAAAGCAACTATAATTAATAAAACCTTGGCTGCTTTATACATTTTTGTTTGTAGCTCATCATGTGTTTTTAAAATGAGCCATGTTGATCCTAATAAAGCATAACCGCAAACCACGGCGATTCCAGTAAAAATAGTAAAAGGCGTCAACCAGTGGTAAGCCGAATGTGGTAAAGGAAGATGATTACCATAGCCTTTTACAAAGGTTCCTAAAATAATTCCCTGAATAAAAGCCGCCAATATTGACCCTGCTGCAAAGGCAATATCCCAAATAAATTGACTTTTATGCGCTTTAAAGCGAAATTCGAAAGCGACTCCGCGAAAAATGAGTGCGATTAATAGAATCATTATCGGCATATATAAAGTGGGCAGTAAAATGCCATAGGCTATGGGAAAAGCGGCATATAATGCCGCGGCACCAAACACCAACCAAGTTTCATTTCCATCCCAAACGGGTACAACGGTACTCATCATAATATCTCTATATTCACTCGATTTAATCCACGGAAATAAAATGCCTACTCCCAGATCGAATCCATCCAACAAAACATACATCATAATAATTAAAGAGATAATCGTGGCCCAGGTAAGAATTAAAAACATTTATTTACCCTCGGGTGCTAAATATTTAAAGGGTGTTTCTGTTATCACTTCTGCAGCTGATCCATCCATTACAGGGCCAGTCGGTCCTTTGTGAATTAATTTAAAAAGATAAAATAGATAAAAACTAAATATAATTACGTAAACAATCACTAATAATGCCAGGGAAATAATGACCTGATGGAGTGGAACTATCGATGCCCCTTCGGATGTGCTAATTAAATTATATACAATCCAAGGCTGCCGGCCGGATTCTGCTGTTATCCAACCTGCAATAGTGCTCAAAAAACCTAAAGGGGCAATTACTATACACAAACGAAAAAACATATCAGCGCTAAAAAGCTTTCCGCGCCATCTTTGCCATAGAGCATAAAGCGCAACAAAAAAGAATAAAAAACCTATTCCAACCATGACTCGGAACATCCAGAATGTAGCACCAACTACTGGTCTATCGGCGTGCGGAACACTTTTTAGGCCTATCAGTTTACCATTCCAATGGTGTGTATTAATTAAGCTTGCAAGTTTTGGTATACTTATTTCATAATAATTTTTTTCCTGCTTACTATTCGGTATGGCAAATAATATTAAAGGCGCGCCATTTTGCGTTTTCCAGTTACCTTCTATTGCTGCTGTTTTAAGTGGTTGGTATTCAAAAACTTTCAAGCCCACCATATCACCTAATAATATTTGAACTGGAGCAATCACCATAGCTGCGGCAAAAACAAATGAAAAACAAGGTTTAGTGATGTCAAGATGTCTTTTCTTTAATAAATACCAGGCTGAAACGCCTGCAATAGCAAAACAAGTGGTTAGCAGTGATGCCATAACCATATGTAGAAAACGAGGAATAGCTGATGGATTGAATACTACAGCCCACCAACTATCTACTATATATTTGCCTGTATCAATGTGAAAGCCGGCAGGGGTCTGCATCCAAGAGTTTGCAGATAAAATTCCTAATGCAGAAAATAATGTTCCTAGGGTCACCAGCAAAGTCGCTAAATAATGCAATCTTGGACCAACTTTGTCCCAACCAAATAACATTACACCTAGAAATCCAGCTTCAAGGAAAAAAGCTGACAGGACTTCATAGACGAAAAGTGCACCTATAACCCCCCCTGCTGTACTAATAAAAGGTCCGAAGTTAGTTCCTAGCTCATAAGCCAAAACAATACCTGAAACTACACCCATTCCAAAGGTAAGAGCAAAAATCTTGGTCCAAAATTGGCAAATTCTTAAATACACAGGATTGCCCGTCTTTAACCAAATTCCTTCCATTATCGATAAAAAAACAGCTAAACCAATATTGAGTGTAGGAAACAAAATATGAAAACCAATCGTAAATCCGAACTGTATACGAGAAAGCAACGTAGTATCGATAATCATTAGTGCACTTAAATAACGGAAAAATGACTATGTAGTATACTCGGATTTCCAAAAAAACGAATCCCATTGATTAATTGATGTATTAAATATTTATACATAGGAATAGTTGAATTGAACAATAAAGTTAGAATAAAAACCAATTTAAGTTTATGTTTACACATTAAATCGTCAATCACTGATAAAGCCAAGATATAAACAAGATTATAATGAACGGTTGTGAAAATATTTGCGGTCACAGCTCGAAAATTTTTTGGGAAAATTTAATGTTCTAGCATAGAAACTTATCTATTTTTCTATTAAAATAAGCGCTGTTCTGAATCTCATAGTCTTTAATAAGGAAGTTGCACTTGAGTACTCACGATCCTTTACGTCTATTTTTTGCCGTTGAACTAAATTCCGAACTACGTCAAGCCTTATCTCAACTTATTGATGAACTGAAACAAGAGCCTTGGGGACATCGCGTTAGATGGGTACACCCAGAAAATTTACATGTCACCTTACGTTTCTTAGGCACGACTAACCCTGAGCAAATTCCCGAATTAGCTAAGCATGCCCACAATGCAATTAATAAGATCGAACCCTTCCCCCTTCAATTGCATAATATTCGTTTTTTTCCGTCTCCTACGGCTCCACGCGCTATAGCAGCTGATATTATCCCTACTTCGGAACTATTTGAACTTGCTAATGCACTAGAAGAGGTTGCTTCGAACTTGGGTTTTACTCCAGAAACAAAACCTTATTTACCTCATTTGACTTTAGGTCGGATTATTCACCATCATGCGCCCAATCTACGCGAAGAGTTAAATTTAAATACCCGTCCTATGGTAGTTAATGAAATTGTCCTATTTAATAGTAAAAAAACTGAATACAGCCAGAATTATACACCACTCGAGTATATTTCGTTAAAAAAATCCAAAATAAGTAGTAATTCAGAAGTTTAAAATGTAGTGGCGGAGAGGGTGGGATTCGAACCCACGTGGGACTTTAAATCCCCATCCGATTTCGAGTCGGCGCCATTATGACCGCTTTGGTACCTCTCCTAAGTTTTCATAACTTAAATTTTTACATCTATGTAACACAATTAAACTCAGCAAATCTACAGAATTATATGAACTGTCATAATTAGAGTTAATTAGTTGGTGGAAGTAAGTCGGGTAATTCCGTAGGTCTATAACCAACATTCGGAGGAATAATATATCTCTCCTCTCTAGGAATCTGTAAACCAACTGGGATCTTCAACAAGGGTAACTCTTGACTACACAAATATTGTGAACGCTGTGTTTTTATATATTTATTGACTGAAGAACAAGCTACTAAGTTTACGGTATAAATAACTAATATTAAATAAAATAGCTTAGTTCTCATTTTAAGATAGAGCCTCTAATAAATCGATAATGTGTTTCAATCCAGTCTGGTGTTCTGCTGACAATGTTGTTAAAGGTAAACGCAAAGTAGATGATGAAATTAAACCTTTTTGAACCGCTAACCATTTAACAGGTATAGGGTTAGTTTCAATAAACAAACCTTGATATAAGGGACGAAGCTGATCGTCTATTTTATCAGCGGATTTCCAATCCTCCTTCTTAGCAAATTCGTAAAGATTATGCACATGTTGCGGCACAAGATTTGCGGCTACAGAAATGACACCTTTTCCACCTATACGCATAATTTCTAAAGCAGTATTGTCATCCCCGCTATAGATATCTATATTTTTACCACATAATTCTAAAATAGTTTTTACGCGTTCAGGCTGACCTTCTTTTATACCTACAATATTAGCAATCCCCGCTAGTCTCGCGACCGTTTCAGGCAATAAATCACACCCCGTACGTTTCGGTATATTATATAGAATTTGTGGGATAGGAACCTTATCTGCTATCAAACGATAATGTTGATAGAGCCCTTCTTGTGTAGGGAGATTATAATAGGGGGTTACTAAAAGACAAGCATCTACCCCTATTTCCATAGCTGCTCTTGTTTGATCAATAGTCTTTTGGGTAGATTGCGTTCCCGTGCTGGCTATAACCGGAACACGTCGATGGGTTTGTTCGACGACAGTTTTTATAACGTTATTTTGTTCCTCTATACTGAGCGTTGACGCCTCTCCGGTAGTTCCTATAGTCACGATAGCATCCGTACGTTGTGCAATATGCCAGTCAACTAATTTGCGTAAACAAACATAATCAACATCTCCATTTTCTCGCATAGGTGTTATCAATGCGACTATACTGCCATGAAACATAACACTTTCCTCTTATTATCAAGCTTACAGTCTGCTCGTCACTTGAAAAGATGGTTTTTAGGATCGTCGGCGAGCAGTCTATATAAAACAAAATGAAAATTTAAAACCCCTTTTTGAAGGCCCGAAATATAGGGGATATAAGCCCATCTATACTACTGGCATAACTGGTAGATAAGCAAGCTAGTTCCAGTGTAAGATAGCCTTTGAAACTAGAAGCTAGATTAGCTTCTATATAGGGAACCTCTTTAAATAGAGACTTTGTAATTAAGTTAGCGCGAAGGGATTTCAGCAGAAAGATTTAGGATTACATAACATTTTGGACTAAAAAAATAGGGTTTAGTTTATGTCTATTTTTGAGAACACATCGCAATTAACACCATTAAAAAATTGGCTAAAAGAGACTTGTTCTTTACCAAACTCAAGCTTTGAATTACAGCCTTTAATTAATGACGCTAGCTCGCGACAGTACTTCCGCTTTCGATTAGATAACTTTAGTCATATTGTCATGATTGCTCCGCCAGATAAAGAAAATATAATTGCCTTTATTGCGATTGCTAAGGATTTTGCACGTCAGGGAATTTATACGCCAGAGATACTCGCTTATAACCTTGAACAAGGATTTATGTTATTAAGTGATTTAGGTAATGATTTGTATCTGAATATTTTAAATCCTAATACTGCTGATGATTTATATAACCGAGCTCTTTCCGTGATTTATCAAATTCAGATCTGCAATCCTAAATTTCCAGACAATAGGTCCTTAGATTGGTTTAATGAAAAATACATACGCTTCGAATTAGGATTATTTATTGATTGGTTTCTGAGAAAACATCTAGAACTGACAATAACCGATGAGATTAGCAATATACTTGAAAATACTTTTAAAGTACTTGTCAATTCTGCTCTTGAACAACCACAGGTCTGTGTTCATCGTGATTACCATTCACGCAATCTACTTTTACTCGAGAATAAAAACGTGGGAGTTTTAGACTTTCAAGATGCTATTTATGGACCTATTACCTACGATGCCGCCTCATTACTGCGTGATGCCTATATTGATTGGCCGAAAAAGCAAGTCGATCAATGGGTATTAAAATTTTACGATATGATCAACAGAAGTCATCAATACACTCCAGAAACATTTGCTCGCTGGTTTGATCTCATAAGCCTCCAGCGTCATTTAAAAATACTTGGTATTTTTTCTCGGCTTAATTACCGCGATAATAAACCACATTATTTACCCATGACTACTCGCTTGTTAAATTATATCAGTAAAACTTGTGAGGATTACACAGAACTTTCTCATTTTCAAAAACTATTACAAACAAAAATCCAACCAAAACATTATGAGAAAGAAAAAAAATGAAAGCGATGATACTTGCTGCCGGACGTGGTCTACGTTTACGCCCTCTAACAGATAAAACACCTAAGCCCTTAATATTAGTTGCTAATCAACCCTTGATTGTGCATCAAGTATTAAAATTAGCACAAATTGGTATCAAAGAAATAGTTATTAATGTCTCTTATCAAGCTAAACAAATTATCGATACATTAGGTGATGGCCAAGCTTACGGCGTAAAAATTGAATATTCTTTTGAACCTACTGCTCTCGAAACAGGAGGGGGCATTTGTCAAGCACTATCCATTTTGGGATCTAATCCATTTATTGTCTTAAGCGCCGATATCTGGACAGATTTTTCATTAGAATGTTTATTATCTCACTCATTAAATTCATTTGCATTAGCCCATCTTATCTTAGTGGACAATCCAAACTTCCATCCCCAGGGTGATTTTAACCTTACTCAAACTGGTTTATTAAACTTAGATGATACCTCAAATAAATTTACCTTCGCTAGCCTTGGAATTTATCACCCTGATTTATTTCAAGGTAAATCAGGCGCTTTTCCATTATCATCATTACTATATGAATATATTGCTGAAAAGAAAATAACAGGCGAATATTATAAAGGCTTATGGTTTAACATAGGAACACCCACTGAGTTGGAACGTCTAACTGAGCATCTTAAAAAAAAAAGTAAACATCAATAAACTTAGATCAATTAAATTTGTGGCAAGTGCTGCGTCCATGAGCAATCTGGTATAGTCAATAACATGAGGATTGTGAGTTGAGCGGCAACACAGAAAAAAATTCAAGTGCGAAGAGTATATGCAAAATCCAATTATCAGTTTCATCGGCGCCGGCAACATGGCTATTAGCCTTATCAAAGGATTATTAAAAGAAAACTATCCTGCTAAAAACATATGGGCAACCAATAATAGTGTGGAGCAACTGAATAAGTTAAAAAATTTAAATATCAACCTAACAACTGATAACCGATACGCGGTAGAAATGGCTGATATTGTCGTTTTAGCGGTTAAACCACAAATATTAAAAACTGTTGCTATTGAAATTGCTGATTTGATTCAGAAGAAAAAACCTTTAGTTATTTCAATTGCAGTGGGTATCTGCTTAAATAGCTTAGAACATTATCTATCCAATCAAAAATTAGCATTGATACGTTGCATGCCTAATACGCCCGCTTTAATAAGCTGTGGAGCAACTGGACTATTCGCAAATCAGCATTGTTCAAACACTCAAAAAAATGCGGCTGAATCCATTTTCCGTAATGTAGGAACTGTCGTTTGGTTGCCTAAAGAAGAACAAATCGATATCGTAGCAGCTTTATCAGGAAGTGGTCCGGCTTATTTTTTCCTATTTATAGATGCCTTAGAGCAAGCAGGTATTGAATTAGGTTTATCGAAAGAAACTGCTAATCTGCTTACTTTGCAAACTGCTTTCGGATCGGCTCGGATGGCTATAGAAAGTAAAAAATCTATGACGGAATTAAGGCAACAAGTAACTTCGCCCGGAGGCACCACTGAACGAGCTTTAAAAAGTTTAAACAATGATGGTTTTTCCGCTATTGTAAAAAAAGCTCTTAAAGAAGCAAAAAACCGTGCAGAAGAACTCGCTAAGGATCTAAAATAAAGTTACTTAAAATCTTTTATTTAATAATTTTAATGTATTGTATTGTTTGAATACATAATTATCATTTTTTATGAAATATGAAACTATCCTTCCAAGTATGCAACGAACTCTTTCCAGGTAAGTCAGTTGATAAAATCAGCCTTTTGGGTAGTGGTAAAATGGGTAGTGTTTATAAAATTATACTCAAAAATGGAGAAATTCTTTGCGTTAAAATTTTAACTAAGAATCATCCCACAAAACTGCAAGAAGCCGCGGATAGAAACTGGCTTATGACCATTTGAGTTTTGATTTCAAATCCTGTGAAAATAATCACTATTTTTACTTCACCATCCCTTATTTTGAGGGTGAACTATTTTATCACGCAATCTGCGCCGGAATTTTATGAAGCATCCTATGATGAAAATAATTGCTCTAGTATTGGATTTAGATCCGACTATTATTCCATTATGCCAAATTTCAAATTTTTAGTTCCAGAACATGCATATTTAGCGGATAAAATTCTTTATACAAAAGGCACCGATCGTAATGCGGCTCTTGCAAAATTTTTTAGTCAAATAGATGAGTTGCTTTTGATTAGCCAATCTAACCCAAAATTAAATGAGCCCGATAAAATTTATTCCAATGCATATATTTTTTGTAAAAAAATAATTTTTTATATACATCAAATATTAGAGAGGTTAATTAATTTTTTTCGAACTCCTAGTCCAACATCTAAAAATATAACTAGACACAACAACAAAAATATTATTGTAGGTTTTTTTAAAGAAAGCAAACAACACCCAAATACTAATTTAGCAAGCTTTCTACCCGAAAGTTTTAGTCTTTGTAGATAATCGGCCCAGCGTTTTGAATAGCTTGGCTCACATCAAACTGTTTAAAATTATTAATAAATTTATCGATCAGCTCGTTCGCCTTAAGATCATATTCTTTTGGGTTTTTCCAAGTTTTTTTTGGATTTAATATTGGATTTAATAAATGGCTTTCTATGCCTGATAAATGTTTAGGAATAGAAAAATTAAAGCCGGGTAATTGATCGGATTCAGCTTTTGCCACTTCATCACTCAAAATCGCTTTAATGACTGCACGTGTTGCTGGGATAGAAAAGCGCTCTCCTCCAGCACCATAAGCGCCACCAGTCCAACCTGTATTAACCAAATACACTTTGGTATGATGACTTGTTTTTAAACGTTTAATTAATAATTCGGCATAGACTCTTGCAGGTCGCGGAAAAAAAGGCGCGCCAAAACAAGTGCTAAATGTGGTTTTAATAGGTTCTGTTTGACCTACTTCTGTGCTACCCACCAATGCGGTATAACCACTTAAAAAATAATAAGCCGCTTGTTCATGGTTTAAACACGCAACCGGTGGTAATACGCCAAATAAATCGCAACACAAAAAAATGACTGCTCCCGGCAATCGATCAACACGATTCGCTCGAAAACGAGATTCAATAAAATCTAGGGGATAGGCTACGCGCGTATTCTGAGTCAAGCTTGCATCTTTGTAATCTGGCAGCAAAGATTTAGGATCGAGCACTACATTTTCCATCACTGCACCATGACGGATAGCATTCCAAATTAATGGTTCACGCTCTTTAGACAAATCGATGCATTTAGCGTAACAACCCCCTTCAAAATTAAATACCCCAGTTTCGCTCCATCCGTGTTCATCATCGCCAATCAGCAAACGATCCGGATCAGCAGATAAAGTGGTTTTACCTGTCCCTGATAATCCAAAAAATAAAGCAACGTCACCTTCTTTTCCCACATTAGCTGAGCAATGCATAGGCAAAACATCTACTGCAGGTAGCAAATAATTCATTATTGAAAACATTGCTTTTTTGATTTCACCGGCATATCGATGTCCACACAGTAAAACCTTACGCTCAGTTAAATGTATAATTAAAGTTGCATCGCTATTCACTCCATCACGCTGAGGATCAGTTTTCAAACCAGGAAGGCTTAAAATCGTCCATTCAGACTTACTAGCTTTTCCATAAAAACCATCAGGACGAATAAATAGTTGTCGCGCAAATAAATTATGCCAAGCATATTCTGTAATAACCTTGACAGGTAGATAGTAGGTTGGATCTGCCCCAATCTGAAGATTAGAAATAAATAGATCAACTTCTTTAGCGTATTGTTCGGCACGCTGCCATAAAGCATGAAAACGATCTTCAGAAAAAGCTTGATTAATTGAATCCCAATCGATGTCTTTTTCGCTATTTTCTTCAGCAACAATAAATTTATCTTTAGGCGAACGTCCGGTTCGCTTACCTGTTGAAACTGATAATGCACCATTGGCGGCAGTAACACCTTCTTTTCGTTCTACTGCACAGTTGATCAACTCTTCTGCAGGCAAATCAACAAAGATTTTAGGTGGATTTTTGGATTGGACGGCTGACATAGCCTACACTCCTTAACTTAACTGAAGCCGGCATGTTAACACAGATAAAATAGCAATAACATTCTAGACAAGAGACTTCGTATTAAACCATTTATAGACAAAATTATTATTTTGACTCATTTAATTCAGTCAAAAACTTGAAAAAATGTAAAAAAACTTGAATTAATTGTATTAAGTTAGCAAAATAACGTTAAGCAAAAATTAAATATGACTATGACACTATCAAAACCACGTTTACTCACCGGTGATACTCCCACAGGAAAACTCCATCTTGGTCATTGGGTCGGTTCCTTAGCTTTGCGAGTAGCCTTGCAAAAAAGCTACAAATGTTATTTTATTATTGCCAACGTCCATGCATTTACTACACGCGCGGAATTTCCTGAAGAAATCCGCCAAAATACCATAGACATTGCTTTAGATTATCTCGCTGCTGGCATTGACCCTAGACAAAGTCATATTTTTGTTCAATCGGAAATTCCTGCTATTGCTGAATTGACTTGTTTTTTCAGTATGCTGATTTCTTTTCCTAGAGTCATGCGTAATCCTACGATCAAAGATGAAATTCGTCAAAAAAACCTAGGTGATAATTATCCTTTTGGTTTTTTACTTTATCCAGTAGGGCAAGTAGCCGACATTCTCAGTTTTCGACCCGAAATTGTTCCCGTAGGTGAAGATCAAATCGCTCATTTAGAATTAGCTCGTGAATGTGCACGTCGCTTCAATCAAATTTATTGTGGCGTAGACCCACAAACAAAAGATGAAGATTATGTCTCCAGGGGTGGATTATTCCCTATCGTCCAAGCAAAACTCAGTCAAGTACGTCGATTAATCGGAACAGGACCGCCTAATGCCGATGGCATATTACCCAAGATGAGCAAATCTTTAAATAATGCCATTTATCTTAGCGATGATGAAGATACCATCAAGAAAAAAATAATGGGCATGTTTACCGATCCACATCGATTACGGGCGACGGATCCAGGAACCATTGAAAATAATCCTTTATGGATATTCCATGATGTATTCAATCCTGATAAAGAATGGGTTATTGAAGCGAAAGATAAATATCGAAAAGGTCAAATCAAAGATGTGGACTGTAAGCATAAATTAGTCGAGATATTGGTTGAAATAACTCAACCCATGCGAGAGCGCCGAAAAATCTATGAAAAAGACCCAGGCCAGATTTTACAAATTTTAAAGCAAGGGACGGAACAAGCCAATAAACTTGCTGAAGACACTTTAAGCAAGGCTAAAGCCTTTATGAAACAAGATTATTTTCGTATTGTTGAATTTAGCACAGACTGATAAGGATCTTAAGTTACCGGTAAGGTAACTCCTCGCTGTCCTTGATATTTTCCTTGACGATCTCGATAAGAGATTTGGCATACCTCATCTGATTCTAAAAATAACATTTGCGCCACACCTTCATGGGCGTATATTTTGGCGGGTAGGGGTGTAGTATTAGAAAATTCCAAGGTAACTTGGCCTTCCCATTCTGGTTCTAAGGGAGTGACATTTACAATAATTCCGCATCGTGCGTAAGTTGATTTACCGACACAGATAGTAAGAATATTTCGTGGAATCCGAAAGTATTCAACTGTGTGCGCTAAAGCAAATGAATTTGGGGGAATAATACACACATCGCTTTTTATATCAACAAAACTTTCTTCCGAAAAGCTTTTTGGATCGACAATAGCAGAATTAATATTCGTAAAAACCCGAAACTCATTGGCACACCGTACATCATATCCATAACTTGAAACACCATAAGAAATGATCGGTCCCGCTGCGGTTTGACGCACCTGTTTGGACTCAAATGGAGCTATCATATTGTAATCTTCTGCCATGCGGCAAATCCATGTATCAGATTTAATGGACATAATAATTTTCCTAGCTACTATTTTTCTCTATGACAATTTTTGGAAATCGAAAAGCTTTAGCTTTAGATTGCTTCAACTGTTCAGCTATTTTGTTGGCTATTTCTCGATAAACATCAGCAATAGCACTTTGCGGCTCTGCCAGAAAAATAGGCTTACCTGAGTCAGCTTGTTTTCGAATTCGGCTATCTAAAGGTAAAACACCCAATAGATTAATGTTACATTCCTTGGCAATCCGCTCGCCTCCACCATCACCAAAGATAGGTTCCTCATGGCCACAATTTCTACATACATGCGTACACATATTCTCGATGACACCCAACAAAGGCACCTTAACCTTATTAAACATTCCTATCGCTTTACGCACATCCAGCAAAGCAATATCTTGAGGGGTCGTTACTATCACTGCTCCAGCCAAAGGAATTTTTTGGGTTAAGGTTAATTGGATATCGCCAGTACCTGGTGGCAAATCTACTATCAAATAATCTAGATTATCCCAATGAGTATCATTTAATAATTGTTGTAAAGCCCCGGTCGCCATCGGTCCACGCCAAATCATTGGAGTATTTATATCGATTAAATAGCCTATAGACATCGATTGTATCCCATGAGCATAGACAGGCTCTAATGTTTTTCCATCTTTACTTGTCGGTTTCTCACTGACGCCCAACATCTGGGGTTGATTGGGACCATAGATATCCGCATCCAGTATTCCTACTCTTACACCTTTTTTTTCAGCAAGTGCCAATGCTAAATTCACGGCAGTCGTTGACTTGCCAACACCCCCTTTCCCAGAAGCCACAGCAATAATATGTTTGACCCGATCAGTAATTTTTAACATAGTATTTTTGAATTATAACTTGACGTCACTCCTAGCAAAAAGGCAAAATCTTAAAATCAATAATACGCAAAAGATAAGTATGCAGCAATCACATCGGAAATTATTAGTCACTAGTGCTTTGCCTTATGCAAATGGCCCTTTACATATCGGTCATCTTTTAGAGCATATCCAAGCAGATATTTGGGTACGTTTTCAAAAAATGCTGGGAGTGGATTGCATTTTTATATCCGGCGAAGACGCCCATGGTACACCTGTGATGTTAGCAGCGCAGCAACGCGGTACCACTCCAGAAACATTAGTGACTCAAACTGCGGATGAGCATGAACGCGATCTTTCTGCGTTTTATATTAATTTTGATAATTTTTATACCACCCATTCTCCAGAAAATGAAGCATTAATAGCACTTATTTATCAACGTATAAAAGACAAGGGAAATATCTATAGTAAAGTTATCCAGCAGGCTTATGACCCTCAAGCCAAGATGTTTTTACCTGATCGCTATGTAAAAGGAACATGTCCTTGCTGTAAATCACCTGATCAGTATGGTGATAATTGTGAGGTTTGTGGGTCTACCTATTCTCCTTTAGATCTCCTTGATCCTAAATCCACTCTTTCAGGCGCTACGCCCATTGCAAAAGAATCTGAACATTACTTTTTCCAACTTTCACATTTTTCAGTTTTTTTATGTGAGTGGATTACTACAAGTAATCATCTTACTGAAGAAATTAGTAATAAACTCTTAGAATGGTTTAAGGAAGGCCTACATGATCTGGATATTTCACGTGATGCACCTTATTTCGGATTTAAAATTCCTGGCACAGAGAATAAATTTTTCTATGTATGGATCGATGCACCTATAGGTTATATGGCGATCTTTAAATATCTCTGCTTACAGCGCAAGAAGCTTAATTTTGATGAATATTGGTGCAATACATCCAATACCGAGCTTTATCATTTTATTGGTAAAGATATCATTAATTTTCATGCTATCTTTTGGCCCGCTATACTTAAAGCTGCAGATTTTCGCACACCTACAGCAATTTTTGTACATGGCTATGTAACTGTTAATGGTAAAAAAATGTCGAAATCGCGGGGGACCTACATTTCTGCGGGACAGTATCTTAATCATTTAGATCCTGAATATTTACGTTATTATTATGCGACAAAACTCAGCCGGAAAACAGAAGACATCGATTTTAATTTGCAAGATTTTATTCAAAAAATCAATTCGGATTTGATTGGAAAGCTAATCAATATTGCCAGTCGTTGTTCCAGCTTTATTAATAAAAAATTTGCTAATATATTATCAACTACTTCACTGTTCCCTGAGCTAATCCAAGAGTTTGTCAAAAAAGGAGATGAAATTGCGGATAACTATGAAGCTCGTGATTTTAATCGAGCAATGAAAAATATTATGGAATTAGCTGATCAAGCAAATAAAATGATTGATGCCGAAAAACCTTGGCTTTTGATAAAAAATCCTGATTCAATTCAGCGCGCTCACGGTGTATGTAGTTTGGGTATAAATCTGTTTAGAATTTTAATGATCTATTTAAAACCAGTATTACCCATCACCGCTGAAAAAATAGAACACTTCCTAAATATTCCTGCGATGACATGGAACCATCGACAAAATATCTTATTGGATCATACTATTAATACTTTTGTGCCATTGTTACAGCGTATCCCTGAAGAAACTATTCAAAATATGCAAAAAATGGATTCTATTCCTACCGGTTAATATTATTTTTAAGCATATTTAAATTCTTCGATCCGGTATTAGCTTAATCTAAAAAAATGAAGCCAAATAAATTAATGCTTTCAGTAAAAAATTCAAAAACGCTGGTTGATGCAATAGATGCTTTACTACCACAAACACAATGTGGACAATGTAGCTATTCAGGTTGTTTATCCTACGCTGAAGCTATTGCAGCAAAGAAGGCGGAAATAAATAATTGCCCCCCGGGAGGTATAAAAACACTGCAAGCTTTAGCAAAGTTGTTAGAAAAAAATCCCGAACCGTTTATGGAAGAAATGCTTAAGCAAGAAAGACCTGCAATGACAGCGCTTATACGCGAATCCGAATGTATAGGCTGCACGAAGTGCATCCAAGCTTGTCCGGTTGATGCTATTATAGGCGCCGCCAAGCAATTACACACTATATTAACGCAAGAATGTACGGGTTGTGGATTATGTCTTGCACCTTGCCCGGTTGATTGTATTAATATGTTGTCATTAAGTCAGCCTGACTATAAACCTCAACAGGCACGGCAACGTTATTATGCCAAAAAACGCCGTCTTGAATTAAAACAGGATCAAACCAATCTAATTAAAAATATTTCGTCACCAAACGAAACTTCTGCTTATATTCAAGCGGCAATTAGAAGAGCAAAAGAAAAAAAACAACGATTACAAATCGAAACTAGAAGTTTACCTCACGACTAAACATCTAATGTTTGATAGACATTATCGTTTTCTGAGTAAGTAAAGATTTGGCCAGTTTTGATATCAAAAAACCAACGATGAATAGTTAACGCTTGAGCTCCCGTTTTTTCTTTTATCCAAGGAAATGTCATACAGTTTTCATAAGAACGATTTAAAGCTAATTTTGCATATTCATCTGGGTTTTTTATCTCACTATCAGATATTTTTATTGAAGAAACCCATTTAGTAATAAAATCGTTTTGTGATAGATTTTGGCTATTTAATAAAGCATCTATTCCTCCGCACTGACTATGTCCCAGTAAAATAAGATGCTTAATATTCAATAGACAAATTCCAAATTCTAGAGCGGCACTTGTTCCATGTAATGCTTCATCCTTTTGATAAGGGGGGACTATATTCGCGACATTACGCACCACAAATAAATCACCTGGATTACATTGGAGTATTAATGCTGGATCGACACGTGAATCACAGCATGAAACAACCATTATTTGTGGCTTCTGACCAGAGTCGGATAAATATCGCATTACCGCATTATCACCAATAGCATATTTTTTTCTAAATAGGCTGTAGCCATGCAATATCTTACTAAAAATATGACCCATATTTTTCTCCACATCAATATTTACTTCGAATAAATATTTAATTTGAGACTGGTTTATTACAAAGAACGAAAGACTTTTAACATCTTTATGCTTTTTAGCATTAGGATGCAACGATACGTTTTTAAGAAAGTGGCGTCCCCAAGGGGAGTCGAACCCCTGTTACCGCCGTGAAAGGGCGGTGTCCTAGGCCTCTAGACGATGGGGACCTGGCAATTTAAGGTCCGCTATTTTGGCTGCGCTGGGCTAGAATGTCAATGTCTAAAATAGTCTCTTCGCACTTGAGTTTTTGTCTGTTTATCTCGACTTAGAATCTTCAGATATATTAACACGCCCCAGCTGCTTCGTTTTCGCGGCGCCTTGCCAAAAATCTCAATTGCTGTGAATATAACTACATAAAATCTATTTATACAAAAACTATTTTTACCTTGTATATTTAAGCTTAGCCATACTTATATAGGATAGCCATGTCGAACCAAACCATTAATCTAAACGACACGTTGTATCAATATATGCTATCAGTTTCCTTGCGTGAACCTGCCATTTTAAAGTCATTAAGAGAGACAACTCATAAATTATCATCCCATGGCATGCAAATTTCACCTGAGCAAGGACAATTGATGGCATTCCTGATTGAGTTAACTGGAGCTAAAAAAACTTTAGAGATAGGAGTCTATACAGGTTATAGCTCTTTAGTAGTCGCTTTAGCCTTACCTGAAATGGGAAGAATTATTGCTTGCGATATCAATAAAGAAACGACTTCTTTAGCACAAGATTTTTGGCAGAAAGCTGGTATAGGACATAAAATTGAACTGAAATTAACTCCCGCATTAGAGACTCTAGATAATTTAATTAAACAAGATCATTCGAATAGCTTCGATTTTATCTTTATTGATGCTGATAAACAAAATTACCTAAATTATTATGAACGTTCACTAATACTACTCCGACCAGGCGGGTTAATGCTAATCGATAATGTTCTTTGGGATGGCAAAGTAGCTGATACACACGCTGATGACAAACAAACCCTAGCCATTCGTGAATTTAATAGAGCTATTTATCAAGATAAGCGCATTAGTATGTGTTTAATTCCGATAGGTGATGGCCTAACTTTAATAAGAAAACGCTAATTTTTAAGATTTAAGCTAAAGTTTATATCGTCGCAATATCTCCTTTTTGCTCTAACCATATTTTTCGATCGCCAGATCGTTTTTTGGCTAATAACATATCCATCAAAGAAAACGTTTTCTGTTCATTATCTATGGTAAGTTGAACGAGTCTTCGAGTATCAGGCGTCATGGTTGTTTCACGCAATTGCATAGGATTCATTTCACCTAGACCTTTAAATCGCTGTATGCTTATTTTTCCTTTCTTATTTTCTGCCGCTAATCTGTCCAAAATGCCTTGTTTTTCTTCATCATCCAGCGCATAAAAAACTTCTTTGCCAAGATCAATACGATAAAGTGGTGGCATAGCAATGTAAATATGTCCTGTTTCAATTAAGGAGCTAAAATGTTTTAAAAATAAAGCACATAATAGCGTAGCAATATGCAAACCATCAGAATCAGCATCTGCTAAAACACAAATTTTACCGTAACGTAAACCCGATAAATCGTCAGATCCTGGATCAACACCGATAGCCACGGCAATATCGTGAATTTCTTGTGATCCTAATACTTGATTACTAGCCACTTCCCAGGAATTTAATATTTTACCTCGCAATGGCATAATCGCTTGAAACTCTCTATCTCGCGCTTGTTTTGCCGAGCCACCCGCAGAATCACCTTCAACTAAAAATAATTCTGTGCGACTTAAATCTGTTTGAGTACAGTCAGCTAGTTTTCCTGGCAATACCGCTCCACTTAAAATTTTCTTACGTGCGATCTGCTTGCTGACACGTAAACGTTTCTGTGCATTGGCTATCATTAATTCAACTAAACTTTCTGCCTCTGAGACGTGCTGATTTAGCCATAAACTAAAAGCATCTTTGATAACTCCTGAAACAAAAGCTGCAGCTTGACGTGAAGTAAGCCTTTCTTTAGTTTGACCAGAAAATTGAGGCTCCAATAATTTTACTGACAGTATATAGTGACATCCTTCCCATACATCTTCTGGTGCTAATTTTAATCCGCGAGGTAATAAGTCACGTAACTCACAAAAATCTCGCATTGCCTCTAGTAAGCCGGTACGTAAGCCATTGACATGTGTTCCACCCTGGATGGTTGGAATTAAATTAACGTAACTTTCCATCAATCCTTCACCGCTTTCTAAAAGCCAACATAATGCCCAATCTACTTCCTCTGTTTCTGCAGCAAAATGGCCATGAAAAGGATCTTTAGGTAAACATTCATACTGTCTTAAACTATCTTTTAGATAGCTGACCACACCGTCTTCATAATACCATTCCTCTTTTTTGTTATTTTGTTTGTCAGTAAAACTAACGTGTAAGCCCGGACAAAGAACGGCTTTAGCACGTAGGCTATGTTTTAAACGATTGACTGAAAATTTTTCAGTATCAAAATAATGCTTATCCGGCCAAAAACGTAAAGAAGTTCCTGTTACACCGAAATCAGCTTTGCCTAGTTTCTTTAAGTTAGTTTTTTTATTACCCTGTTCAAATTGTATTTGATAAATAAATCCATCTCGCTTAATAGTGACTTCTAAATGACGCGATAAAGCATTGACTACTGACACACCAACCCCATGTAAACCACCTGAATAACGATAATTTTTGTGATTAAATTTACCACCAGCATGAAGTCTTGTCAGAATAAGCTCTACACCCGTTACTTTTTCTTCAGGATGGATATCTACAGGCATCCCTCGACCGTCATCACTTACTTCTAAAGAGTTATCTGGATATAGCGTCACATCGATATGCCGTGCATAGCCAGCCATTGCTTCGTCGACACTATTATCAATTACTTCTTGTGCCAAATGATTAGGACGAGACGTATCGGTATACATACCCGGTCGTCGTTTTACTGGGTCAAGTCCACTTAAGACTTCGATTGCTTCGGCAGTGTATTTTTTTGAGGGGGAAGATCTTGATTTCATAAAATAACATTTACTCGCTTTTTTTCAAAAAGGTGTCTCTAACCTTTTGTTCATTATGTTGTAACCATTGTAAAGCAATAATAGTCGAACCATTGTTAAAATTTCCTTGGTTGAGTAAATTATAAGCAACTTTCAGATCCAAAACGTGTAAACGAATATCTTCACCTTCCTCAGCCACTCCGTGGATCCCTTGCGCTAGTTCTGCATCAATTTGTCCACAAAAAAGATGCATACGCTCTGAACTTCCCCCTGGACTCACCCAATATTGGCAAATGGGAAATAAATTCGTTATTTCTAGACCGGTTTCTTCTTGCGTTTCACGTCGCGCTACTTGCTCTAAACTTTCTCCTTTATTAATGACACCCGCTACTATTTCAATTAACCAGGGATTTTTTTCTTTCTTAGCAATACCTACGCGAAATTGTTCGATTAAAACCAGCTGATTATTATTCGTATCAAACAGTAGTACGCCCACTGCTTCTCCACGTTCAAAGACTTCCCGCAGTTTTGGCAGACTCCAGCTGCCATTAAATAGCCGAAATTGGACCTTCCATTGTTCTAGCTGGAAGTGCCCTTGATAAACTATTTGTTGCTGCAAAATTTTGACATCTGAATGGTCGAATTGGGGATTCATAGGACTATATCTCAATTATGAAATCTGGCATAATAATGGCTTTTACCAAGAAAAATAACTAGACTTCTGCTCTGTTAATATAAAATAATATAAAAAAATAATGGCACTACTCGACTTTTTTATCCATAAATCTGCTAACCAGCTATCTATTTATGCTAAATTAGTATTAGGTATTTATTTGTTTTTTTCATCCTTTACACCTATTTTTGCTGCAAATTTAATCGATATTTATAAAGCAGCCTTAAATAGTGATCCTACCTATCAAGCCGCTGTATCCACCCGATTATCCCAACGTGAAGCGATACCTCAAAGTGTAGCTGCCCTTTTGCCTAATATCTCAGCTCAAGCTAATATTTCTAATAATTATCAAAACATTACTCAACCTCCTACTCCTGGGCAGCCCAATGGAATCAGCAACTTTCAGTCTCAGGGATACAATATTTCAATGAGACAATCCTTAATTAATGTCAATGATTGGCTAGCAGTGAAACAAGCTAATAGTACAGGCAAACAAGCTGATCTAACATTGGCTGCAGCTGCACAAGACCTGATTTTTCGAGTCGCAACTGCGTATTTTAATGTTTTATCTGCACAAGATACTTTGCGACTCACGCAAGCAGAAAAAGCCGCTGACAGTAAGCAATTGAATCAAGCCCAGAAACGTGTCCAAGTCGGTCTAGATGCTTTAACCAGCGTTTACGAAGCCAGAGCGGCCTATGACAAATCCGTCGCTACCGAAATAAGTGCAGAAAATACCTTACGCAATAATCAAGAAGCATTACGCCAATTAACAGGCCAAACTTATTCTTCCATAGATAGTTTTGCAAAAAAAATACCTTTACAAACCCCTCAGCCAAACCATATTGAAGATTGGATTAATGCAGCCACTCAGAATAACCTCAAGCTGATGGCCGCCCGCTACGGTGTAGAAGTCGCTCGAGAAAAAATAAAGATGCAAGCCTCTGGGCATTTACCTAACTTAAGTTTAATCGGTAATTATGGAAAAACTGACACATTTAATAATGTTCCTAGCTCACTTAACAAAAATGGTGGAACTTTGGGCTTAGAACTCGATGTTCCGCTCTTTGCAGGCGGTGCAGTCTCTTCTAAAACGCGTCAAGCCCAATATGACTTTCAAACGGCTAGTGCTAATTTAGATAATACCTATCGACTGCTTATCATCAATACCCGACAAAAATATAATGATGTGCTCGCCGATATCAGTAAAATCAAAGCCGAGCAACAAGCGATCAAATCTGCACAACTTTCACTCGATAGTACTGAAGAAAGTTATAAAGCAGGAACACGAACTATCGTCGATGTCCTTATTGCACAGCAGAATCTTTATGATACAAAACGCACTGCGGCTAGCGATCAGTATATGTATCTGTTAGATACACTATTACTAAAGCAAGACGCAGGTAGCTTAAAACCAGATGATTTGGTGCAGATTAATCGATTGCTTTAAGCAGCAGCCCTCACTAAACTAAATGCATTTCTAACAATTTTTAATGTCGTTGTTTCTTTAGATTCATCTTTGAAAAATACCCCTCTCGGTCTATTCAAAATAGCCCAAGAAGAATCTTGTTGTTGTTGTGTTTCTAAGCCATTATTAATATGCCCATTAGCTCCTTCAGCTTTTTTTTCCTTCCCTTTATCAGATAAAACTGTGTCAATCCCTTTTCCACTATGTAATTCACTAATAACGTGGCTAAATCCTTCTTGCCAAGATAATTCGTCTAAACACATTTGTTTTTTTAGTACTATTTCCTTATCAACCTTTTCAGAATCTAAGCGACTACGAGCAACGTTTAGCAGCCATTTGGGACGCACTTCCTCTCGCCATTGTTCAGATAACTCAAATGTTGATTCCTCTTCATGCCCGTGCGCGTGATCATGTGAACAAATTTCAAAACTTTGCTTAACCGATTCAAAAAAAGTTAAGTTATCTGTCTTTTTTTTGCAAACCCAATGCCAAATCGCACTCGGTAACAATAAAGGGAAGAAAACTATATTTAATAAGGGCAACCCAAAAATTTGTGCTGTAGCATCAAAAAAATTTATTTTATTTCCACATTTCCTAATAGCCCAATATAAAATTCCAACTGTTATAAGTATAGGTGAAAAAAGAACCTGCAAAGGAAGTTGTAATAGATTTCCATGATCATGACCATCTTCTTCATGATCATGCCCATGCTCATGATGAGATTCATCCCCTGCAGTTAAAAAACTAAGATCCTGTAATCCTTCTGACACAGCACATACCCCTGCCACTACTGGAGGAGGGACATTCATAAAACGATCGGTGGTTAAACCGATACTAATCAAATGACCTATAAAAACCAGTGATTGCAAAGGTGAAATAATAATCTTAGCTATGATACGAAAAGGATTAAAGAATTGACCCCAACTTTCTTTCTCCTTCAATTTATCTAATTTAGTTTCAATGTTGGAACAGATACTTTTAATTGTCTTTATAGGATGTTTTATTATCTCCAATATAGCTAGTATTATACCTTTACAATTAGCAATAGTTTGCAATGTGGTACTGAATCCATAAATTAAATCTGTTACAAAATTTATAGGTATTAAAATCGCACTCGCACAGTAAGCTACAAAAATTGGCAACTTAGGTGCTAATAATTTTATTCCCTTCCGCATAACTATCCAACAAGTGCCTCCAGATGCAGCTATTGCAAATACTGTTAAGCTGGCAATTCCCACTACCACTATGGATAAAGCTAACCGGCGTAAAAAATAAGCCCTTGAAGATTCATGATCCTTTTTTTTAAATAATTGAAAGGATTTACTAAAGGCTTTTTCGATAACGTCATTTTTTACAATATCGGTAATCGCATAATAAAGCAAAAAAGTAGCTCCTATAGCAGCAAATAGGGCGACTGGCCATACTATTGCAGATAGTGCCGTTACAGATAATGATAAGGCTAAACCAACAGTTACTGCTTCTTGTACAGCAAAAGCTGTAACGAATCCGGATACAATTCCTATTAAAATACTAATGATCCAAAAAAAACGTAAAAACCGTATACTGCGTTTTGCAGAATTCAGTTCTACTAAACTAACATCTTTTATTGCTTGGCTGATATAGGGATTTTCAATATTAGGATCATTTGGTATATTTATTTTTTGATAAAAATAACCTTTTAACTCTTCTAATCTTTGTTTAGCTTCTTTTATATCTTCTCTGTTGGCAGAGGGATCATTTTTTAATGCTTTATATTTCTTTCTTTGATTAAAATAGTCTTTTAAAAAAGCGCATTGACTAGCAACCCAACTCTTATCTTTTCTATCTAAAAGCTTATTTAATTCTGAAAAGAGCAGATGTTTTTCTCCATTAAGACCAAGCAATTTTAATCTTGCTAAGCCTTTAAAAATACTGGTTCCAAATACTTTTCCTTCAATCACTCCAGAAAGAAAAAAAGCTAATATGGCCAGGGTAATATAGGGGTAAATAATCCATAAGCCGGAAAAGCTTAGAAACCCAACGGATAAAACCGTACCCATTGTCAAAAATGTAGCAACTACATAACGTAAAGCTTTTGTTTTTTTTAAACGCATGTCAACCTCTCACTCTCATAATAGTGAATATTCAAGATAAAATATTAGGATTCTGTCTAGGAAGCCTATTCTCTATTTTAATCTCGTCTGCTTAAGGAACTATTAAATGATATTAAGAATCATTCCTATTTGCAAATGAGATAATAACCGAGAAAATTTGAATCATCAAGGGAATTTTCTGAGGAAGGGATTAATGATAGATATTTTTCATGCAATGCATGAATCGACTTATACAAGCTTTGTAGGTTAGATTCGTTATGAATGACATCGTCAGCTCGCTTAATACTTTCTACTGGAGATATTTGTGCAGATAAAATGGCATTAATTTGCTCTTTTTCCAAAAGATCACGTTCTCTAGCTCGTTGAATTTGTAATTCCTTAAAAGTCGTAACCAACAAAATCCGATCTAATTTAATATAATTAGTTGAAGAAGGTTTTTTTTTAAGTAATTTTGAGGTTCTATTCTCAAACAACAAAGGTATGATCACAAGATTATATACCCCAGTGGCTTTTTGAATTGAGCTCTTTATTTCACGAAAAATTAAAGGATGCAGTAACCCTTCTAACCATACTCGATCTTTAGGATAGGCAAAAATAATTGCTCGTAGCTTATTTCGATCTATGGTCGCATTTTTTTTTAGTATGCTTGTGCCAAAACGCGCGACTAATTCATTGCGAATTTTCGGGGAATTATCGACAAAGTTTCGACTAATTTGGTCGGCATCAATAATACTTACTCCAAAATCAGCAAAGTTACTGGCTATAGTAGATTTGCCAGTAGCAATTCCACCTGTTAACGCTACGGTAAACACGTTCGAAAATTAATGTGTAATAACTGAATTTGAAGAGTTTTCTTTTTGCCCATTGCTACCTTTATCATCTTGTTCTTGCATTTGTTGAGCATACAAAGCTTCAAAATTAACTGGGGCTAGGTAGAGAGGTGGAAACCCAGCCCGTCCAACCAAATCTGAGACAGCCTCTCTGGCATAAGGAAATAAAATAGTGGGGCATGTTATGCTCATCACTTGATGGTTTTGCTCTTCAGTAAACCCTTTTATAGTAAAAAGACCGGCTTGCTTTACTTCTGCCAAAAACAAGGTTTTATCTTTTGATTTTGCTGTCACAGTAATTTGTAAAACGACCTCATGATTATCAGCACCTATGTCTGCAGTATTCATAGTAAACTGCAAATTGAGCTCCGGTTGCCATTCTTCTTGAAAAGCTTGAGGCGAATGAGGGGTCTCGAGTGATAAATCTTTAACATAAACACGCTGAATAATAAATTCGGGTTGTTGGGTAGGTTTGCTGGATTGGCTCATAAATTACTCGTCTTTTAGTAAGGTATCTAATTCACCAGAGGTAGCTAACTTTAATAAATCATCAAATCCTCCGATAGATTTATTATTAATAAATATTTGTGGAACTGAGCGTCGATTACTTAATTTCATCATTTCAGCTAGTTTATTGGCATCTTTATCAACTTGTATTTCTTCGTATTTTACTCCTTTCTTGGTCAGCAATTCTTTAGCATCTGCACAATAAGGACAGTTCGGAGTGGTATATATCGTTACTTTTTTCATTTAAACGCCCTTTTTAATGACCCGAGATTTAACTTTTTATGATAGGCAAAGCCGCGTTCTGCCAGCTCACAATTCCACCTTTAAGATGGTAACATTTTGCAAATCCTGCGTTTTTTAATAGCCTACCAATTTTATGATGTGATTGCCCCTGGCTATAGTTAATGATAATAGGCCTTTCTCGATATGAGTCAAGCTCACTCAAGTTATTCTTAAGCTCAGAAAAGGGGATATTAATGGATTCTGCAATATGTCCTTTTTTAAAACTGAGAACATCACGAACATCTAAAAAAATTGCGTCTTCCCGATTAACCTTAAAAATAGCCTCCTGGACACTAAGAGGCAATGTACCAGTTAGTTTAGCATGCAACTCAAAGGTCAGTAATAAAATTAAAATAACAAAAAAAACTAGCCACAGCTCCCAATGTCGTAAACTAAATTCAATGAACTGTTGCATTTTCTTTAACCTTGGTAATATTCATCCTATCTTAGAACGCTAGTCTAGCGAAATTTAACACTCGTCGCTATACTCTCTTACATTTTAATTCGAGAAATAAGGTTTATGCCTACGAAAATAGAATCTCAGCATCCACTAGAATTAGTAAAGAAGCAAGAAGATTATAAAAGTTTGCTTACTGAACTAATGAGTATGACAAAAAAACAGGGGGCTACTCAAACTGAAGCTAGTATTAGTCATGATACTGGCTTTTCCGTCACTGTTCGGAATCAAGAAGTTGAAACTATCGAACATAATCGAAATAAAAGTTTAGGAATAAATGTGTTTTTTGGTCGAAAAAAAGGTTCAGCAAGCACTTCAGATTTTAGTCCTCAAGCCATTAAAAACACTATAGAAGCAGCTTGCCATATAGCACGTTTTACTACTGAAGATCCCTTTAGTGGCTTAGCAGAATCCAAATTTTTAGAAAAAACACCACCTGAATTGGATCTTTGTCATCCTTGGTCCATCGATCCACAAAATGCTATTGAATTAGGTAAAGAATGTGAATCTAATGCACTTGCTATAGATAACCGATTAACATTTTCAGAAGGAGTCAGCTTATCTACGCAGGAGGCTATCTATGTATATGCGAATAGTAATGAATTTTTGGCAGGATATCTTAACTCTTTGCACAGCATTTCTTGTAATTTAATAGCAAAAGATAAAAAGGGTATGCAGCGTGATGGTAGCTACACAATAAATCGTAACCCTAATCAACTACAATCTATAGAGAAATTAGCCAAAGAAGCTGCTGATAATACGATTAAACGCCTTAGTGCAAAACGTATTTCCACTTGTCAGGTACCAGTAATTTTCCATTCAGAAATTGCCAGTCGTTTAATTAGAACTTTTCTTGAGGCAATCTCGGGCGGAAATCTCTATCGCAACGCCTCTTTCTTAGTCAATCATATAGGAGAGTCTGTTTTTGCTAAAAAAATTTCTATTTATGAAAAGCCCCATTTAAAAAGTGCTTTAGGAAGTGTTCCTTTTGATGACGAAGGAGTTCGTACCAGCGATCGAGTTTTAGTTGAGAAGGGTATTTTATGCGGATATTTATTAAATAGTTACTCAGCCAAAAAACTAGGTTTACAAACAACAGGAAATGCGGGTGGGTTCCATAATATTTTATTGGAAACCAATCAATTTAATCTTAATGACTTAATAAAACAAATGGGAAAGGGCTTATTAGTCACTGAAGTTATGGGACAAGGTATTAATTTAGTAACAGGCGATTACTCTCGAGGTGCGACTGGTTTTTGGATAGAAAATGGAGAAATACTATATCCCGTGGAAGAGATTACTATAGCTGGTAACTTAAAAGATATGTATCAAAATATCGTGGCAATTGGTAATGATATTAATAATAAAAGCTCTATCCAAACAGGCTCAATATTTTTAGAAAATATGATGATAGCAGGAACAATTTAAGATTGCTCGGTAATAGACCATACACTTATACCATCTAAAGTGCCGAGTGATAAATAGGTTTTTAAATAATCTGGGAAAAGAACATCTAACACTCTTCCCGCTTTTGATGAGGCCATGCGACAATAAAGGTGATCGTTATTCCAAATAGCAAAGCTCATATGCAATACATTCATAGACGTTCCTATTCGAGAACTTAGATAAGAGTCATGGCCAACAAAAAAAATTAGACTTCCAGTAGGGATTCTTTGCTTTAATCCAGGTTTTTGCAACAATTCAAAGACTGGAATATAAGATATACTTACATTTTTACTTCCATATAATGCCCCACCTTCTTTTTTTAATTGAAATAGTCGGGTTTGTTTTTCTTGGAGATTAATATATGGAATTTGAATCCTATCTGTAGTTAAATTGCGGTACCAATTTCGTAGGTTTATCCAAGTTCTAGTAACTCTAGTTTCTTGGCCCGCAATTAAATAGCTCAGCTCGCGAATATAGCCATTCCTTTTATTATTGGGAATCCAATCAGCACTGGGAAAATGGTTCCGTTGAGTAAAGCTTACATTACCATCTTTATAACGAATTTGATTAATTTTGTTTCTAAAGTCTGGAAGATTCTTAGCTAATGCCAATGCCATGACAGTATCAACATAGGTTTCACAATCAAAATAATCAAATCGATATAAAGGATTTTGATCATATTTACCATTAATACCTTCACCAAGCGCTCCTTCTAAATACGGTGTATTTAGTAAAGCAGCGCTTTGAATTTCAATTCGGCGTTGAAGTGGATAATTCTGGTTTAAAACAATTAATTGTTTGGCGATTGCATCATTGTCTAGATTGCCAGCAAAACTCGACGAGATGAATAAGAAACAGAATGTTATTAGGCCTAGCCGATAGAAAAATCGGCACTTAACTATCACCCTTCCTCACCAAACCTATCGGAGACTAACTTTTCTAATACAGTTAAAGCCGCAGCTTCGTCTTCACCCTGAACGATCACCTCAACAGGGCTACCTTGTCGAGCAGTAAGGCCCATCACTTCTAAAATACTCTTTCCATCTACCTGTTTTCCATTACATTTAAGAGTAATTTGGCTAATAAAACATCTTGCGATTTTGACCCACTTCATTGAAGCGCGAGCGTGTAATCCCAATTTGTTATTTATGGTAATAATTTTATATATCATACAGTGAGGAAACTAATCCTCTATTTTTCCTCTATACTAAAACTTTCGCCACATCCGCAGGCGGCCGTCTGATTTGGATTGATGAATTTTAGTGCTCCATTAAGTCCATTTTGCACATAATCAATGCAAACTCCCTTCAGAATAGGGAAACTGGATCGATCAATGTAGACAACCAAATCATTATTAATAGAAAATTTTAAATCTTCGGAAAGGAAGGTATCTACATAATCCACTACATAAGCAAAACCTGAACAACCAGAACGCTTAACACTCAATCGAAACCATTTTTCACCTGACTGCTTAGCAAGGATTTTTTTAACATGTTGAATTGCTGAAGGGGTTAAACAAATCTGATCGCCCTTACTTTTACTTTCAGCAGGGTCGTAGATAGGAACATTAACTTGTGTCATAAATCCCATATTACCACTTTATAAGTTAGGTAACAAAGTAGCGGCCTTAGGCCTTTTTCATTAAAAGCAATATACCTATATTTGTAGTTATTTTACCTACAAATAAAGGTAAAATGGCTTTTTTTTACTCAAAAATAGATGAAATATTGATTTCACCCCTAGAAGTCTTAGTTAATCTTTATGTAAAAAAAGGTTCACTCTTCGGATTTTGCCAAAAAACCCAGCTTAATATCGTAAGTATTCGATAATAAAAAATATTGCTATGGGATCCTTTTCAGTAAAAATAAAAAACATCGCATTTCAAACTTTTCCAAACAGTAAACTTATCCTTTTATCCAAATGAAAATGTCAACTTCTAATGCCAAACTTCTCTAAATCGATTCATTAAATTAATGCTTAATTTTTTAAGGGAATTTTTTACTTGTGTCATAAAAGTGTTTATTGTACGGTTAAGTTTAGATATAAAAATATACTCAATTTGCATTTTTTAACTTTATTATGTTTAACAAATTAGATACTAAACTTCTTGGGGGCATTTTACTCATAGTGGGTACAGCAATAGGGGGTGGAATGTTGGCATTACCTATTGCAACAGCCGAAGCAGGATTTACAAACTCCTTGATTCTTTTATTCTTGTGTTGGTTCATTATGACCGCAAGCGCTTTTTTAGTGCTTGAAGTTAATCTATGGCTTCCCGCCAATACTAATATTATTTCTATGTCACGAATTTTACTAGGCCGTTGGGGTGAGTCTATTGCCTGGATAAGTTATCTTTTATTGTTTTATTCCGTCCTTGCAGCTTATATGGCTGGCGGCGGAGACTTTCTCAGTGGCTTATTGCTTAATCTAGGTTTTAAAATACCTAATTGGTTATCTATACTCCTGTTTGTTGCTATCTTAAGTTGTGTAGTTTATCAAGGCATTCGTTATGTTGATTATGTGAATCGAGGTTTAATGTTTAGTAAATTTAGTATTTATATATTACTTATTTTATTTATTATTCCCTCTATCTCAAATACCAAGCTAAAAGATGGAAATCTGCTTTATCTAACGAGTGGAGCAACAGTGATGATAACTTCATTTACTTTTGCTAACATCATCCCGAGCCTTCGTACTTATTTTAAAGATGATATTCCCAAATTACGAAAAGCAATTTTAATAGGTAGCCTAATTCCCTTATTTTGCTATTTTTTCTGGGATCTATGTATTATGGGAGTACTCCCTCGTGAAGGGAATTATGGTCTAATTAACATGTTACACTCCAAACATTCTACGAGTGAGTTTGTTATGCAATTAAGCAAGACATTAAATAATTCATTGATTACTTTTATGACAAGAATTTTTACTTCTATTTGTCTAGCTACTTCTTTTCTTGCTAGTGGATTGAGCTTATCTGATTTTTTGGCTGATGGCCTACGTACTACTAAACGAGGAACAGGTGGAATAATTGTTTATTTAGCTACTTTTCTACCTCCAATAACGGTAGTACTATTTTATCCAGGTGCTTTCATTGGTGCATTAAGTTATGCCGGTATTTACTGTGCAATACTTTTTATTTTGCTCCCATCTCTAATGGCCTGGCGTGGACGCTATAGAAAAAATTCTTTAGCTAAGGGGTTTAGAGTTAAAGGAGGAAGACCCCTATTGTTAGGACTTGGCATTGCAGGAGTTTTATTCATTAGTAACGGAGTTCAAGTAGCTTTTACCTAAGATTTAGATTACAAATATGCAGGCTAATTGCTATAGGCATTGAATTGCATCTTTCTTATCCAACCACTTACAACCCTTTCATCTCGTCCCGCTACCGCTTTTCCAAGTAAAAGTCCAATATTAATAGGGAATCAATTAATAGGAATTTAGAAAATTAGATTTATTTCATTCAAAAAATATAACGATTTTAAGGTTTTTAATTCGTTATAGTAGAAAAAGTAACTAAAATTTTCCTAAAATTAACTAAGAAATTTCAACAATTGGGGGACAAATATGATAATAGATGGCGTTTTAGTCGGGGTTGTATTAGCAGGATTAGAATTAGGTGTAGCTTGGATATTGGCTTGTGTAATTAATCATGAGCCATCCTCTGAAAAAAAGGAGGAAAAAGATCCTCCTTTAACTTTTTCAGCAAATTTTGTTAATCTAGCTAATTTAAAATAAAATTTAAGCTTTACCGCTCTGCTTATTATTATTTAAAATTTTTTAATATAAAATCCCTGGAAATACTTTAAAATTTTCTGGGATTTTTTCTTTAAGCTATTATGTGTTTACTCTGTTTCAATAATTTAATTATTAACTGCTTTCTGGTTAAAAATACTTTCTAGCATAATATTTAAGTCTTTATAAAGGATTGGTTTAGTTGAAAAATTATCTATTTCCGCTTCTTGACACCATTTTTTTAAATTGTTAGCAGGATATGCACTTAATAATAATATCGGCCTTCTATCCGCTTTATTATTTTTTTCTAATATACGAATTCTTTTCCCCACTTCAACTCCCTGCATATCAGGTAGTCCGGCATCAAGAATAATAAGATTATAAGTGTTGCTTAAACACATTTCCAATGTTTGCTTTCCATTTATGGCAATATCAACTTGATAACCCATTTTTTTTAAAAAAATACTATGCACACGTTGGATAATAGGTTGATCTTCAACTAATAAAATTCTTTTCCCTTCCCCCACTACCTTTCTTTCCCTGCGTAAAAATTTTAAATATCTATTTTCTTAATTTATGATAGTTCATTTATGGACTATTTTGCAAGAATAGACAAGATTTTTTGTTCCGTAAAATAATTTGATTAAAAATTATATTACTGGCATAATCTTTAGGTTTTAAAAAATAATTTAGCAGAGATCTTTTTTAATTTATTTGTTCGCATTGTTTTTAATAACAAACATATTGTTTCTAGCATAATAAATAGCGGAAAGTGACTTTGCAGAGGTTTATTTCAATTGTCAGTTAAGCATACATTAAATCAAACTTTAAAATATCTAATAAAAAAGTGGGGAATAAATATCAATCAACTCCACAAACATACCGGTATTCCTCTCTCAACATTAAAACGATTAAGATTAAACAAAAATAATAATCCTACACTAGCATCATTGGCTCCCATTGCAAACTATTTCTCAGTATCGCTCGATCAGTTAACCGGAAGAGAAACCTTATCTAAAGAAGACAATACCTATACCAACGGTTTGGTTGTCCCTTTGATACACTGGAAAGATATTATTAATACGCCAAGAAATAGATGTTGCTTAGCCTTTTCGTCATTATTAATAAGAGATATAACTTTAAATGAGAATAGTTTTGCCTTAATGATAAAAAATGATAATACGAATCATTTTTTAGCTGGATCTCTATTAGTAATTGACCCTAGCTTAAAAGGACGCAACCGAGATTTTTTAATTGTTCATAAAAAAGGAATGTGCGAACCTCAGCTTATGCAAAAAATTATTTATGAGAATAAAATCTATCTTAAAAATTTAAATACTGAATCAGAAATTATTAAATTTTATGACTTATACAAAGTTTTAGGTGTAGCTGTACAAATAAGAATGAATTATAAAAAAAGTAAATCTTATGTTAATTGGGATGAAAAAAGCGACGGCACCAAAAAACATTAATCAATATATCCTTATTTTAGGGATGATAAACATTACGGTTAGTTTGGCGGCAGATGTTGTAGCATATAAGTTAGTTTTTCTAGGTCCCGCATTAGTGCCTGGCGCACCACTCATATTTCCTTTAACATATATTATTGGAGATATAGTAGCAGAAGTTTATGGTTACAATGCTGCTAAATCAATCATATGGATTACGTTAGCGTGTGAATTATTTTTTTCGATTGCAATCAAATTGATTATTCACCTACCTTCACCTAATTTTTGGCATGATCAATCTTCTTACAATCAAGTGATTGACCCTATCTTAAGATTTGTATTAGCCGGAATACTCGCTGTTATAAGTAGCAGTTTTATTAATATCTATATAATTTCGAAATGGAAAATATTAATGAAAGGTAGACACTTTTGGCTACGCAGTTTAGGATCATCTGCTATAGGTGGTTTTATTTTAGTTTTAATCACCATTTTATTTGGATTTAGTGGCCATATAAAGATGACACAATTGGCGTATATGATTTTATCGGTTTATTCATTCGAAATTTTGTATTCTTTGCTGGGGGTATGGCCTGCCTCACTAATTACTGGTTTCTTAAAAATGGAAGAACAGTTAGATGTTTATGATACTGAAACAGATTTTAATCCGTTTAAATAATTAGATAATTTTTTATAAAAAAAATAGGAAATTTAGATGTTACCAAAAACTGATTTTTTAAAAATATTGGACCAACTACTTTCTAATCAAAACTTACTAGAGAAAGAAAAACAACGTTTTAAAAATATTAGGGAAAAGCGTGCTCCATTAAATGAAGAAATAACTGCAGCGATGTTAATTGATGTATTGAATTTAGTAAATCTTAACACTGTTACCGACGAAGATGGTTATTTCAAGGAGTTTGTAAAGGTTATCGATCAAGAAGGAACTATTACTGAAACAGAAATATTTTATCTTCTGAAAGATAAGCAAGTCTCATGCTTACACAAGTTAAAAACTACTGAAACATGGTATTGGCTTGCAGGGAATCCTCTCTTTCTTTTTATTTTTTCAGAGAATCAAGTTTTTGAAATCATTTTAAATGCTGATAACCCAACCTATACCATTTCGGAAAATACATTATTTGGCGCAAAAATTGTATCTAATAATGACGGAAATTTTTCTTGGGTAACCTGCAAATGTACACCTGGTTTTGTTTCAGAATTTTATCAAAATCCATCGCCAAACGAATTAAATACACTTTTTAAAACCTACCCGGATCACCAACAAATTATTCATGAACTTACTCCTAAAAATAAAAAATTAAATGCTAGCAAAAATATTTTACAATCGATATTTCAGTTTTTTACATGCTGCATAGGTGTAAAAAAAAATGAAGAACAAAAATCTTTAATTAACTCACCAGATAATGGATAATAAAATTGGAGGGTATTCGCTTGAACTTCAAATATGTTGAAAATTATATCTCGACCATTAAGGCAAAATATAAGTCTTTTCAGAAAGCTAATGCCCATCCTTTTTCATTACGAATAATTGATGAGGAAATTTGTACTAAAAATGGTGAGACATTATTTACCTTGCAATTAGTTGGAAAAAATCTTGTATCTAAATTATATGCTAAAGAAATTTCAAATGATAAAAAATTATTAGAATCTTTATCGCCGATAGACTTATTAAAAATTTTAAACACTTCTAATAAAAAATATTTACATAAAAGAGAAAGTATTATTCTTTTTCCATGTCAAGCTTATTATAAACTGATCACTAAAAACTATAATCATACCCTTCAACAAACAATTTTTACTTTAGAAATTACTCGTGTTAATAAAATTTCACAAAAAAAATTAACCGCATTAGAAATTGTAAATAATCCATTAATTATAGAGAAACTTACACCCCAAGAGATTTATGATTTGGGCTATACAGTAGGTTCAGAAGCCATACTAAAAGAAATACTTTATTTAACTAGTCTTTAAAAATCTCCGAATACTAAGCTATATCCAAAATTCAAACTACAAATTCCTTGTTTTTGATAAAATTTTGACTTGAAATTGAAAATTTTGCCTCCATGTTGTTCATATTGGCATATTTATTCTCAGAGGTATTGGATTTATGACAACAGTTGTTGAAAAACAGACATTAGGCTTTAAAACGGAAAGTGCACAGTTATTAGACCTAATGATTGATAAAGTTTATAAAAATAAAGAAATTTTTTTACGTGAATTAATCTCCAATGCCCATGATGCTATTGAGAAATTACGCTTTAAGGCTTTATCGAACCCAGAAATTTTAGAAGATGATCCTGAACCAAAAATCACGCTAACCATAGATAAAGATAAACGCACTATTACATTGACTGACAATGGAATAGGTATGACTTGGGATCAGGTTATTTCAAATCTTGGAACCATTGCAAAGTCAGGAACCAAAGAATTCTCAGATTTATTGAAAAAAGAGGCTGCTGATGTCTAATGATGCTAATGATGCAATTTTGATCGATCTTATTGGTCAATATGGCGTTGGGTTTTATTCTTCATATTTAGTTGCCTACAAAATAGTTGTTGAAACCCGTGCTGCAGGAGAAGCACCAGAAAATGGTGTCCTTTGGGAACATAATCGAGAATCAAAAGATGAATATACTATAGAAAAAATAACCAAACTTGAACGAGGAACTAAAATTATCTTGCATTTAAAGAAAGGAGAAGAAGAATTTTTAGAAGATTGGCGCTTAAAAAATATTATTACTAAATATTCTGATCATATTACTTTGCCAATTTGCATGAAAAAAGATGTCACAAAAAATGACTCGCCTTCCGATACAATAGAAAATCAAATTACAGAAAAAGAAATAAATTGGGAAACAGTTAATTCTGCAACTGCGCTATGGACGTTGTCTAAAGATAAAATTAATGTTGATGAATATAAGAAATTTTACAAACAGCTTACGCATGACCAAAATGATCCTTTTACTTGGATTCATAACAAAATAGAAGGAAGCCAGGAATACACTACTTTACTTTATATACCCTTCCACGCCGGCCCTTTTGATTTTTGGAATCATGAAAAACCACGAGGTTTAAAACTTTATGTTAAGCGCGTGTTCATTATGGATGATACTGAGCAATTTCTGCCACGTTACTTACGCTTTGTAAAAGGTATTGTGGATAGTAATGATCTCCCGCTAAATATTTCTCGAGAAGTTTTACAGAGTAATAAACAAATTGATAGCATACGTTCAGCTATAACCAAACGCATTCTTGAAACATTAAGCTATCTTTCTAAAGAGCAATCCGATAAATATTTACAATTTTGGAAGGAATTCGGCAATATTTTAAAAGAAGGTTTTGCTGAAGATTTTGCAAACCGCGATTCGCTTGCTAAACTTTTAAGATTTAGCTCTACTTATTTAAATAAAAGCGAACAAACCATTAGTTTAGAAGATTATATAGCTCGCATGAAGCCTCAACAAGACAAAATTTATTATATCACCGCAGAAAATTTTGCAGCAGCAAGTCATAGTCCTAATTTAGAAATTTTTCGCGAGAAGGAAATTGAAGTATTACTCCTACATGATCGTATCGATGAATGGTTAGTTGCTCATTTAACCGAGTTTGACGGGAAAGGCTTACAATCAGTTGCCAAAGATTCGGATATATCAGGCATTGTTGAAGAAAAAAATGAAGCATTGCAGAAACAGCACGAAGATGAATTTGGTCCTTTATTAAAGCAAATTCATGAAATACTTAAGGATAAAGTTAAAGAAGTTCGTATCTCACAACGTTTAACTAATTCTCCTGCCTGTATTATAAAAGAACAAAATGCTTTAAATAGCCAACTAAAACGTATGTTAGAAGCCACTGGGCAAAAAATACCAGAAAGTAAGCCGATACTTGAACTAAACTCTAAACATAAATTTATACAGGACTTAAAAGATGAACAAGATGATGCTCATCTAGCAGAGTGGTCACATTTACTCTTAGGGCAATCCATACTCGCTGAGGGTGAACAACTGGATGATCCTGCTGGATTTGTAAAAACATTAACTAATATTTTAACACGTGAACAATAAGGTTAATTTATAAAAAATACTATACTCACAGCAATTGGATTTTTGGTAAGTGCCGTTTATGTAGTAATCATCATATAAAATATACATGCGGATTGCGAGTTGAGCGGCAATACTGACAAAAATTCAAATGCATAGAGTATCACCAATTGAATAAAGTACCATCTAGTTTTCTATTAATGGGAAGATAAGCGCGTTCGTAAGGGTATTTTTCTGCCAGCTTCTCATTAAAATCTATACCTAATCCTGACTGTTCGCTGGGATGTAAATAACCTTTAGCAAAACTGTAGTGATGTGGAAATACATCGTTTGTCTTTTCAGTATGATGCATATATTCCTGTATACCGAAATTATTAATCGAAATATCGAAATGTAAAGCCGCGGCCATAGTAATAGGAGAAACGTCAGTGGGCCCATGGCATCCTGTTTTCACATGATAAACTTCTGCCATCGCTGCGATTTTTTTCAAATGTGATATTCCTCCGCCATGCACAACAGACATACGAATATAATCAATCAGCTGTTCGGTAAATAAAATATGTGTATCCCAAATTGTGTTAAAAACCTCTCCTACCGCGAGTGGTGTCGTTGTGTGTTGACGTATAATTCGAAAACCTTCTTGTAACTCTGCAGGAACTGTATCTTCTAACCAAAACAAATGATAGGGCTCTAATTCTTTTCCTAGACGTGCCGCTTCTATAGGTGTTAAACGATGATGGGCATCATGAAGAAAATGAGGATCATCACCATAAGTTTTGCGTAATTCTTTAAATAACTTAGGAACATAATTAAGATATTTTTCGGTAGACCAAACACACTCTTGAGGTAAGCCTTTAGCAGCAGGTTCGTAATACATTTTATCTTTAGAAACACCATAACTATTGGGTAAGCCTGGCACGCCAGTCTGCGCACGTATCGCTAAATAACCCATGTCAATATATTTTCCAACTTGATCGATGGTATCAGCAATATCTTTACCATTGGCATGGCCATATACCATAACACCTTGACGACTCTTACCTCCCAACAAATTATAAACTGGCGTATTTAATACTTTTCCTTTGATATCCCATAAAGCCATATCAATTGCAGCAATGGCTGCCATAGTAACAGGTCCACGACGCCAATAAGCGCCGCGATAAAAAAACTGCCAAATATCTTCGATTTGTGCTGGATCTCGATCAATTAAACAAGGAATAAGATCTTCTAAATAAGCTTTAACAGCTAATTCTCGTCCATTTAACGTGGCATCCCCTAAACCATACAAACCCTCATCGGTCATTATTTTTAGTGTGACAAAATTACGATCCGGACAAGTCACAAACACCTTAGCATCTTGAATTTTCATGATGGGAACCTCAATATGATCTGGTTTTATATTTCTTTAAGTTGTGTCTCACTATTCAAATTTTAAAATTATTGAATAACCAAGTCATTTAAACGGTTACGTCCAATAATTGGATACTGTTCAACTTCGTACACAGCACCACTGACAGGCGCAGATTGATCCGCAAGCCAAAATGCCACATGTGCTGCCACATTATCAGGTGATAATAAACGGCCACTAGGCGCATAAATCTTGGGTATTCTTTCTTGCCAATTTTCAGGAAGCCCCTCTGCCATCTTTAAACAAACCTCATTATCAGTAGGTGTCCATCCAACATTTAATTGGTTAACTCGAATCAATTCTGGCCCTAAACTATCGGCTAAGTTGCGTGTCATCGTCATGAGCGCACCTTTAGAAGCAGAATAAATCAAAAGATCAGGTTGGCCAGTATAAGCATTCATAGAGCCTATATTTACAATCGCAGCACTCGCTTTTTGCTTACGAAAAATTTCTACTGCGGCTTTGCATAATAATAAAGGAGCATAGAAATTAACGCGCATAATCTTTTCACATGCTTCCAAATTAGCAGAATCAATATTGTTACGTGGATAAATACCGGCATTGTTGACTAAACCATCCAGACGACCAAACTTTTTTACTGTTTCTGTTATTAGATAAACATAGGAACTTTCATCCATTAAATCAGCCAATAAATAGTTGCTTGCTTTACCTAATTCCTGAACTAGTTTTTTAGCATAATCTTCTTTACGACCATGGATCATCACTTTAGCACCCTCAGCAATACAACGCCGAGCGGTTGCAGCACCAATACCTGTAGTAGATCCAGTAATCAGAATAACTTTATTTTTTAATATCATTTAAAATCTCTACTAAGACTAATATTTTTAATTTAGAAAAAAAACAAAAGGCCTTTTTAACATTGTGAATATTGAAGAGACACGTATTGTCGCACCTAATTCACGACTTGGGCGACCTAAACGTAAATTATTTTCAATTTGCTCTAAGGAACAATTTTTTGTTTCTGGAACAATAAAGTAAACAAAAATCCAACCCAATATACATAAAATCGCATATAACCAAAATGTGTGACTACTGCCTATAAAATCGATTAAAGTCAAAAATGTCAATGACACGAGCATATTAAATCCCCAACTCGCAGAAATAGCTAAACTAGCACCTACTCCTCGAATATTTAATGGAAAAATTTCTGAAATAATTAACCACATAATGGGGCCTAGGCTCATTGCAAAACTAGCAATATAAATAACCATACTTGCCACAGCCACCCAACGTAATGCAGCAAATGCAGGAAAATAAAAGGCGGTTCCCAGAATAACTAAACTTATAAACATACCTAAAAGGCCAAAAAGTAACAAAGGACGACGTCCCCAACGATCTATGAGTGGTAAAGCAATTATAGTAAATAATACGTTGATTACTCCGATACCTAAGGTGGCTAAAATAGCATTGCTAGCATATTTAAAACCAGCCATTTGTAAAATGGTCGGAGCATAATAAATAATGGCATTGATTCCCGTGACTTGCTGAAAAAAACTTAATCCTAAGCTAATAAAGAGAATAGGGCGCAACCATTTCGCTAATAATAAACGATGCGTTCCTTTTTCAAGTTTTACGGTTTGACGTATTTCATCAAATTCGTTATTAATGTTTTCACCATGGCGTATACGCTGTAAAACTGCACGGGCCTTTTGATCCCAGCCTTTTAAAATCATCCATCGTGGGCTTTCTGGCAAGTAAATAGTTCCCAACAATAAAATAATAGCAGGAACAACACCTAAGCCTAGCATCCAAGGCCATTGTCCAGTGACCGAAAAATAATAATTAATTAAATAAGAAAAAACGATACCTATAGTAATCGCTAGCTGATTCAAAGAAACTAACATGCCCCTGATACGTTTTGGCGCAATCTCGGCAAGATAGAGTGGTGCAGTAAAAGAACCTATACCGATAGCCACACCCAAAATTATCCGACCTATAATTAAAAAAATCAAATTAGGTGAAAATGCTGTGACTAAGGAACCGATAATAAAGGTAAGCGCAGTAAAAACCAGAACTTTACGTCGACCAAATATATCGCTGACCCTACCGCTTAAACCCGAACCTATTAAAGCGCCTAATAAAACGGCGCTTACCACCATTTCAATTTGAAAATTGGTTAAAGCAAAGTCTTTTTCAATAAATAAAATAGCACCGGAAATAATCCCTGTATCATAACCAAATAGCAGTCCTGCTAAAGCTGCAAATCCCGAAATGGTGTAAACCAACCAATTAGGGTTTGATACCTTTGTCATAAAAAATATTCTCTTTTACGGGATATATTACGATTACTTTACCTCTATCGTCACTAAAAGCAAGTCAAAGTCTGAAAACTAACCATTTATCTCGGAGAATTGTCAGTGCTTTTATGACAGCAATTTTTTTAATTTTGTATTATTCATTAGTCTAAATAAGAAGGCTCGGGTAATCCCTTAATATCCGTTTCTATAGCGAAAACCATTCCAGATTGTGGAGCATCAGCAAGTTGCGCTGCAGTTAAATTTATAGAAGCCGATGTAACATACAAAGTAGTTAAATCTGCTCCCCCAAAACAACAACTCGTAGGTCTGGGTACTGGCATAGGAATAACACTATCGATTTCACCGTTTGGTGCATAGCGGGTAATTTGCCAACCACCCCAATGACAACTCCAAAGATAACCTTGACTATCGACAGTAAGACCATCAGGAAAGCCTTCTTCTTGCAGGATTTGTGCAAATATTCGCATTTGCCCTAAACATCCGTTAGTAGGATCAAATTCATACTGATAAATCTGACGAGCAGGGGAATCACAGACATACATTAAACTATTATCTAAATTCCAAGCAATACCATTAGTAACAGTAAAACCATTAAGCACCTCTGTCACTTCGCCTTTATTCAGGCAATATAAAGCCCCAATAGGGTTTTGTTCAGCTCTATCTTTGGTTCCAGCCCAGAATCTTCCTTGTCTATCACATTTACCATCGTTAAACATGACCTTCTTTATCCCTTTTAACGGTAATGCAATGTTTTGTGTTGTACCTGTTTTCGTATCAATCGAAACAAATCGATCATTAAGAGCCGCTATTAACCCGCCTTTAGTACGCCAGGCAATTGAACCAATCTCACTTGGCATACTAAATTTATCAGTTGTTCCATCATTATTTAGACGATGTAAGTTGGCAGATACAATATCTACCCAATACAAACACTTTTCTACAGGATGCCAAAGTGGTCCTTCGCCTAATACCATAATTTTTTCACAAACTACATCAAGCTTCATAATTTCTACCAAATTAATCGATAAATTGTTTCGTGTTGATAAATATCACCGGGTAATAAAAAAGGTGATGGAAATTGTGCAAAATTAACAGCTCCTGGAAGATTTTGTGTTTCCATGCAAAAACCGCCATAACGTTGTGTATGTAAACCCGAGCTAATCGGATAATCTCTCAAACTATTGCCTGTATAGAATTGTAAACCCGGTTGTGTAGTAGACACCTCTAGCGTGCATCCACTGATAGGCTCTTTAATTTTCGCAACGAATTGAGGTTGATGATTTGTCATAAGCGGTAATATATAACAAAGATCATAACCTCCGATGACAGTATCTTTTATTCGTTCACCAATTGAATGGGGCCTACGAAAATCGTATGGAGTACTTTTAATTTCTGCTATTTGGCCGGTTGGAAGCAGGTCTTTATTAGTGGCCACATACCGATCGGAAAAAACTTGCAATACATGATTTAACACGGTTCCACATCCCGCTCCTGTCAAATTCCAGTAAGCATGATTAGTCAGATCAACCGGTGTAACTCGATCGGTTTTGGCTTGAAAAGAAATCTTTAATTCGTTGGTTAACGTTAAAGTATAAGTCACTTTAATGTCGAGATTTCCAGGATAACCTTGATCGCCATCAGGACTTGTATAAAAAAAATTGATGCTGGCTTTATCCTCTTGAACGGTCACTTCAGTTTGCCAAACCACTTTATCCAAACCTCTTTCTCCACCGTGCAAATGATGCGCAAAATTTTTATTTTTGCTTAAAAAATAATCTTTTTTTTGATAATTAAAATGTGCATTAGCAATACGATTAGCAACACGTCCTATCGTGGCGCCAAAATAAAATTCATGGGTTAAATATTCATCAAGATGATCAAATCCCAAAGTCAGTTCCTGCATTTTTCCTTGCGGATTAGGAACTTGTACTGAAGTTAATGTGGCACCATAATTAATAATACTAATAGACATTCCATTAACATTACGCAATGTATATTGCGTGATAAGTTGGCCATCGGGTAATTCTCCAAAAGCATTTGAAAGGCAAACAATTTCCGGCATTATCTTCTTATCCTCAAAATAAATTTGGCATTTTTGTTCGGGGAATAATAGCACCTGGTTGAACTATAACCTTTGCGGCGAGCTCATGGCCATATAAGCTCGCCTTTACAGGGTCAAAACCTAATAATCGCGCAGCTAAATAAGCACTATTAAATGAATCGCCCGCCGCAGTGGTATCAATAACTTTACCAACCAAACAGGTTGGAACTTTTTGTTGATGATCAGCCATAGCAACCAATGCTGGCTCGGCGCCACATTTAACCACTACTTCAATAACTCCATTTTTGAATAACCGTTGTACATTTGCCTCTGGTGTTACGTCACCAAATACTAATTGATCGTCTATAAAAGTAGGTAACGCAATATCAACATATTTTAAAAAAGCTTGTATAGCCTTTCTTGCAGAGTCAGCATTAGCCCATAAAGAAGGTCGATAATTAGTATCAAAAATAATTTTTGCGCCCAATTGCTTGGCTTTTTGTAAAATATCCGCTAAATATTCTCGACTCACTTCATCAAGTATCGCTAAAGTAATTCCTGAAAAATATAAATAATCCATCTCTACCAATTGCTGGGATAAATTTGCTCGATTATCGCCTTTAAATAATTCTCGCGCTGCAGAGTCGGATCGATAAAAATAAAAAGTTCTTTCGCCTTTAGTATCGGTACGAATTAAATAAAGCCCCGGCAATTTATTTTCTATACGGCGAATTAAATCAATTTTAAGACCTTCAGCTTGCCAATTTAATAACATTTGATCGCTATAAGCATCCTGACCTAAAGCGGTTACATAATGGATATCAAACGCTTGATTCTGCAGTAATCGGCGTAAATAAATCGCAAAATTTAATGTATCTCCTGCAAACGAAAGGGAGAGTGAAGTGGGTGTTTGATGTGATAACTCCAACATCGCTTCGCCAATCACGCCAATTTGCTTAATTTTAGTCATAAACAACTTCATTTAGATTGGTCTCAGACCATTATTTTCATTAACATTTGCCTAGCAAAAGAGAAGGGGGTATCATGCACAATAGTTTTATAGGGCATCGATGCTTACTTTAATTGATATTCTAGGTCAAAATCGCATTATACCGATTATTGTAATCGATAAAGTAGAACATGCAATTGCTTTAGCAGAATCACTACTAAAATCTGGTTTTAATGTCTTAGAAATTACCTTACGCACGGCTTGTGCCTTAACTGCTATCGAAAAAATAAATACTACATTTCCAGAAGCGATAGTCGGCGCGGGCACTGTTGTCGAAACTAAGCAATTCTCTCAAATAAAATCTGCAGGGGCAAAATTTGCTGTGAGTCCGGGTTTAAATAAGACTTTAGTACTTGAAGCTGAAAAGCACAATATCCCTTATATGCCAGGTATTGCTACGGTCAGCGAGGCATTGTTCGCTCATGAACTCAAATTAAAATATCTTAAATTTTACCCTGCTGAAAGTATGGGTGGCATAAAAACATTGAGAGCCATTGCAGAAATATTACCTTTGCACTTTTGTCCGACTGGCGGTTTGCATGCGGATAATTTTCTTAATTATCTTAGTTTACCGTATGTTACTTGCGTGGGTGGAACTTGGATAGCACCGCAAAAACTTATTGCCAAAGGTTCGTTTGATGAAATCGCAATAATTGCCAACCAAGCCCAAGAAATTCTAAAAACAACCTTCAATTAAAATTTCAAGAAAAACATAAAAAATTATTGCTTAATCATCAAGGTCTACTAAGCTTTTATTAGATTTACTTAGGGACGAGCTAATCAAAGAATGGATATTCAGCAATTCAAATCAGTAATAGCATTGCAGGCAAAACTTTTTAGATATTTTGTTTATTTTCTGCTGATTTTTTTTCCAATTTGTTCGAGTGCTGATGTCATCAGTATATTAGCTCCAGGACAAGTGGAAAGACAATTAAGGAACACTGTCAATATCCAACAAGAAGTCAGTGCTAGAGGAGCTGCACCCATTGTGGCTATACCTGCTCGTCCTGTTATTTCAGTACCTTCGAGTATGCGTAAACCTTTCGTATTACGCTCTGTTTGCATTAGTGGATCAACCGTTTACTCACAAGAAACCCTATCAACTTTCTTTAGGCCTTATTTGAATAAACGCATTAGTTACAAAGAATTAGAAAAGATAAATGTGAAAATTAACTTAAAGTACTTGAAAGATGGCTATATTCTTAGCAGAGCCACTTTGCCAGTACAAAATTTATCCTCAGGACAGGTTCATATAGAAATATTAGAAGCTTATGTTGTTCAGGTTAATGTTCTCGGTAAAACCCATGGTTTAGAAAAATATCTCAATGCCTATGCTCAACAATTAAAACGATCGCGTCCTTTACGATTAAAAGTTTTACAACATTATATTTTATTGTTAAATCGACTACCTGGAGTATCTGCTAGCTTAAAAAAGAGCCCCGATTTAGTTAATTCAGGCGCACAAGCACTCACTTTTGTCATTAAGCAACGCCGTTTTATCCCTAATGCTTTATTAAATAATAATCAAAACCGTTATTTAGGCGGTCAAAACTTGTTCTTAACCGCAAATATGTATTCCTTATTACAAGGAGGAGATTCAACGGTTGTAACAGCAGCAACTGCACCGTTTGATCCCAAGGTTTTACAATATTATTATTTATTACATAATTTCCCCATTGGTGTGAATGGTAATCATCTCGATATTTATGCGGATTACACACAAATCAAACCTAATATCAATCTACCGCCTTCTACAGTTTCTGGTAAGGCAGGAGATTTAGGTGCTTATTTTTACCATCCCTTTATTTTACAAGCCAATGATAAATTAGATGGACGTTTAGCTTTTGGGTATTATCGAAGCAAAACATCCTCTTTTACTGGAATCGCCAATAGTCCTGATGCTATAGTACGCCTTCCATCCTTACGTGCTAAAGCAATCTATGAACGCACCAGAACCCGATATTTTGATAGAGTAGAAGCCGAATTAAGCCAAGGTATCCATGTATTTGGAGCAAATGTTGCACCGCCACCCCCTCCTGGCATCCCTAATCCTTATGTGGGCTATACCAAACTGTATTATTATGTCACGCATGTCCAAAACATAACCAAAACCTTTTCCGTATTGATCGATTCTATGGGTCAGTATGCTTTTAATCCTTTAGCTTCGGTGGAAAAAATTCCTTATGGTGGCGGCTTACCTTATGGACAAGCTTATGATCCAGGCGAAATTATAGGCGACCGAGGCCTGATGGGTGGCATAGAATTACGTTACAATAGCTTTCCAAAATCGCTGCGTGCTATCCAATATTTCACTCGCTACGATATAGGTAAAGTTTGGAATAAAAATGTAGCACCTACCTTCTTTTTGAATAGTGTTTATAGCGATGCTTCTCTATCTGCGGGTTTAAGATTACTGGTAAGCAAAGATTTTCGATTGCAATTGAGTGTTGCAAGACCGATGACCAACCCTGTTCAATCACAAGTGCAAAGCGGTCATAATGGTAAAAGCTTACGCTTCTTCTTCACATTTAGTTATACGCCGTTTTAATAGCCGGGAATTAAAAGCTTATAAAATGACACGAGTTTAATGTTAAACTTTTTTGTTGTTTAGTGCATAAAACTCGTGACACAGAAAAATTATTTATTCTCTTATTCTTTAAAGTCCAAGAATTCCAACTCGGGGTACTCCTGCTGGTAACGCGGGTAAAGTTGTACCTCCTAATATAGGCAATGATCCGTTGACAGGTACGCCGAATACAGAACCTGTTGGTGACTCGAGTCCAAGTATCTGACCATTTCTTTCCAAGACTTGAACTCCTTCTGTTCCTAATATTCCAGCAGCAGATAAATCTGCTACATCTTGAGGACTAAGAGCACGAGCAACAACACCTTCCTGTCCAAGCACATTTCCAGCTAAAGTAATACCACCACCACTTCCCAATAAATCCACTAAATTAATGCCACCACCTGCACCAGCAGCACCTGCCGCTCCAGCGGCGCCTGTGGCACCAGTAGCGCCCAAGCCACCCATTCCACCACCACTACCACCACCACAACCAACTAACAATACAGAAGTAGTTAAAACTCCTGCAATTATGTAAGCGTTTATATCTGATTTCTTCATATGAACTCCCTTTAATAGCTATTAAAGAACAAAATAATGCACTTTATCGTAGAAGTTAAACCAAATCGTGTCAAATTAGATAAAAATTGAAAATTCAAAAGACAGAAAAATATCAATAATTAACAATTTTAAAATTAAATTTGCGTTTTTAAACGTTACATTCTATTAAGTAAATCCTTAAAACAATAAGCGCTTATAAATTGGTAATATTTAAGACATATTCTTAATTTTAGATCTACGAGTAAATTCGGTATAATGTTTCACTCTAAACCAAATAAGGAGAATGGCACTATGACTATGCAAACCGTGGATAATACGCTTAACGACATTTTGCAGAGTAATTATATGCAGCAACTTGATAGACAGCTAAATGAGAATCATTTATTAAAGCATCCTTTTTATCAAGCTTGGTCTGCTGGAAAATTATCAATCGATAATTTACGTGAATATGCTTGCCAATATTATCATCACGTGGATACTTTTCCTCGTTACCTTAGTGCCACACACAGCAATTGTCAGGATGCAGAAGCACGAAAAGTATTATTAGACAACTTAAATGACGAAGAAGGAATGAATGGTCTCGATAGCCATCCGGTTTTATGGTTACAATTTACCAGAGGTCTGGGCTTATCAGAAGCAGCTGTCACTAGTAGTGAACTTTTTCCGGAAACTAAACAATTTATTGATGAGTTTCTTGCGCTATCACGTTCATCCTATGCAGAAGGCTTGGGTGCTTTATATGCTTATGAACGTCAGATTCCACAAACAGCTGCCAGTAAAATTACTGGACTGAAACAATTTTATGATATTATTGATGAACCGACTTTAAAATTTTTCTTAGTCCATCTCGAAGCAGATATAGAACATGCTGAGGCAACTAAAAAACTAATAAAAAACTTACCCATGGAAGAAAAAATGGCTGCAGGGAAAGCAGCTAATAAAATAGCCAAATCCATTTGGAATATGTTAACCGGCATACAAGCACGGACAATGGCTAATGTTTGTGAAGCAACAGTCGTTTAATAATCGATCGTGTAAAAATTTAATTAGCAAGTTTATTGGTTGTTTATACAGCTAATAAACTTCTAATACTTCATCTAGCTGCATCTAATACAGACACACGGCGTATCTTTCCACCCAACTGCGATAGTTTTTCCTCTATGCATTCATAACCGCGGTCTATATGATAAATTCTATTCACAGTCGTTTCACCTTGAGCAGTTAATCCCGCCAATACCAAACTCGCCGAAGCCCGTAAATCAGTGGCCATAACTTCTGCACCCATTAATTTATTAACGCCTTTGCAAATAGCAACATTACCTTTTAAGGTAATGTCAGCACCCATTCGACGCATTTCTTGGACATGCATAAACCGGTTTTCAAACACTGTTTCGGTAATAATACCGGTTCCTTCAGCAGTAATATTAAGCGCCATAATTTGCGCTTGCGCATCAGTTGGGAAAGCAGGATAGGGCGCCGTACTTACATTAACAGCCTTCGCTCGTTTATTACGCATATCAAGCTCGATCCAATGATCACCAATAGCAATCTCTGCACCCGCTTGACGCAAAGTATAAATAACGGCATCTAAAGTATTAGCCTGAATATCTTTGAGGCGAATAAAACCTCGTGTGCAAGCAACGGCAATTAAATAAGTCGCCGCTTCAATTCGATCCGGCAAAATTCGATAATAACCACCCGTTAGTTGCTCAACACCTTCGATAGTAATCGAATCGGTTCCTGCATCACTAATATTGGCACCGATGCTATTTAAAAAATTGGCTAAATCAACTACTTCTGGTTCACGTGCGGCATTTTTTATAACGGTTTTACCTTTCGCTAAGGTCGCGGCCATCATTAAATTTTCAGTTCCAGTCACCGTAATAGTATCAAGCTCAATAAATGCACCCTGCAAACGTCCTTTAGTTTTAGCTTTGATATAGCCATTTTCTATTTCAATTTTGGCGCCCATCACCTCAAGTCCTTGTATGTGTAAATTGACTGGTCGTGTACCAATCGCACAACCACCAGGAAGAGATACTATAGCTTCGCCACAACGCGCTAGTAATGCACCTAAAACTAAAATAGAAGCACGCATTTTACGTACTAATGAATAAGGAGCATAGGAATCAATGAGCTCACGTGAACGCACTTCTAAACTCATGCGCTCACCTATGGTAAATTGAGCTCCCATCCCACTTAAAAGCTCTACCATAGTCGTAACATCTTGTAAGTGAGGAACATTAAATAATGTGATAGGTTCCTCTGATAATAAACAGGCTGCTAAAATAGGTAAGGTCGCATTTTTTGCGCCGGAAATTCGGACTTCACCTTGTAATGGGATACCACCTCGAATAATTAGTTTATCCACTATTTATCTCTCTATCTCTATTTTTATAACTAGTACAATTATCAATATCCAATAATTCTTCACATACTTTTTGCAATAGGAATTTTCAAGTTAAGTAACTTATCTTGGGTATTTGCATTACCATGTTGATCTATATAGGTAATATTTTTTCTAACTCGGATAATCTAATAATAGCCATCATTTGTGCAGGCAAAGCCACAAAACGAATTTTTTTATCATATCGTTTTAGCATTCGTGTCCAAGCAATCAATAATGCCACGCCACTACTATCACTTTGAGTAACATTTTCTAAATTAAAAAGAACCAACGAAGTTTTATCATTTTTTAAGATAGCTTGGCTGAGCAGCCACATACCCGGTACGGTATAGGTATTTAAAGCCCCTGATAAGACATAATGGTCTTTTTTAAACCTTAAGGATGGCTTGTTCATCTAAATTAATCACTTTGATTATTATATTGCGCGAGTTTATCAATAAGACCGTCGATACCACTCTGCCGCAACTCTTCAACAAATTGAGAACGAAAACTTTCTATGATACTCACTCCATCTACACTAAAATCATAAAGCTTCCATTGACCTCGTACTCGTAGCATTCGATAATTAAGATTAATCTGAGGACCTGATTCTCGAATGATGCGGCTTTTAACTTCTACATAAGATTGATTATTAAAATCTTCGCGTAATGGTAAAAAAATTACGCGTTCATTAGTGTACTGGGCCAAGGCACTTGAATAAGTACGAACAAGTAATGTAACAAATTGATCCTCAAAAGCTCGTTGTTGAGCGCGCGTGGCATATGACCAAGCACGACCCAAGGCTTTACTCGACATACTCTCAATATCAACATGCGGCAATAAAAATTGATTAACGATATCATAAACAATTTGTGGTTTTGTTTTAAGCGTCGCTTGATTGTGTTGTAGCTTTTCAATTAACTGATTCGAAGTATTTTGTAGCACTTCTATAGGCGATGAAATCGCCCAAGCCATTGTACACATGAATAACCCAAACAATGAGACTACAACTTTTTTCACTTTTTCACCCCTGAATTTTTTAAGCTAAATATTAATTGGCCGATAAGATCTTCTAAAATCAATGCAGGATGTGTATCTTGTACGATACCATTATTTTTCAAAAAAGTACGCGCAAACCCTGGTGTTAAACTAATATAATTTGCCCCCAACAAACCTTGGGTTAAAATACTTGCAGACGTATCTACTGGTAATTTTTTATATTTGGGATCAATTTTCATTGTCACAATAGCTTTAAATTGTACGTTATCAAGTTTTATTGCGTTTACTTCCCCAATATGAACACCTGCTAAAGAAACAGGTGAACGTATTTTTAACCCACCTACATTGTCAAATGCAGCGGTGATGTTATATCCATTTTTGCCAATAGTGCTACTTAATCCACTTACTTTAAAAGCCAAAACTAATAAAGCAAGTACCCCAAATAACATGAAAAAGCCAACCCAAATCTCTATTATTCTCTCACGCACTTACCAACCTCCCATCATCACTGCGGTTAATACAAAATCCAAGCCTAATACAGCCAGGGAAGAATAAACAACGGTATGCGTTGTCGCTCGACCAATTCCTTGTGCAGTAGGAACAGTATCATATCCTTGAAACACAGCAATCCATGTAACAACACCACCAAAAACAATACTTTTTATAATTCCATTCACTATATCATCATGAAAATTCACTGCCGATTGCATAGCACTCCAAAACATTCCACCATCAACGCCTAACCATACGACACCGACTAAATATCCGCCCCAAACAGCAACTGCACTAAAAATGATCATTAATAAGGGCATACTGACGAACCCGGCCCAAAAACGAGGTGAAATTACTCGCCATAGCGGATCTACTCCCATCATTTCCATGCTTGCAAGTTGTTCAGTTGATTTCATTAAACCAATTTCTGCAGTTAATGCAGAACCCGCTCGACCTGCAAACAATAATGCGGTAACGACTGGCCCTAATTCCCGCACTACGCTTAAAGCAACTAATTGGCCTAATTGCTGGCTGGCTCCAAATTTATTTAAAGTATTATAGCCCTGTAAACCAACCACCAAGCCAATAAATAATCCTGACAAAACAATAATGACTAAAGATAGTACGCCAATAAAATATAATTGTTCGATTAATAAAGGAAAACTTTTTTTAAAACGTGGTTTACGAAATAACAAATGCGCTAAAAATAACCCAGAGCGTCCAAAACTCGTTAATAACTCAAGTCCAAACTGACCTAAAAATCTTAATTTCTCTAATATCAACATAGCATTAATGCAGCAAATCTTGTGTATAGTCGATGGCGGGATAATGAAATGGGACTACACCATCAGGTAACCCTTGTAAAAATTGTTGAACCTCTGGATCTTTATCAATCTGTACTTTTTCGGGAGGACCATGACCAATAATTTTTCCGCTAGCAATCACATAGATATAGTCAGCAATACTTAGTATTTCTTCTACATTATGGGATACTAAAATACTTGTGACACCTAAGGCTTTATTTAAATCAGAAATAAGTTTAACAGTGACGCCGAGTGCAATGGGGTCCAGGCCCGTAAAAGGTTCATCATACATAATGAGCTCCGGGTCTAAAGCAATTGCTCGCGCTAAGGCGACACGCCGTGCCATACCACCTGAAAGTTGATTAGGCATAAGGTTTTTAGCACCGCGTAAGCCGACAGATTGTAATTTCATTAATACAATATCACGAATCATAAAATCAGGTAGCTCGGTGTGTTCTCTTAAAGGAAAAGCAACATTTTCAAAAACACTTAGATTGGTAAATAAAGCCCCACTCTGAAATAAAATACCCATTTTACGACGTAATTCATACAATTGCGCCCGAGACAGTTTATTTATTAACTTACCATCGACATGAATATTACCACGCTCAGGTTTTAATTGACCGCCTATTAAACGTAATAGCGTTGTTTTCCCGCAACCACTAGGACCCATAATGGCCGTTATTTTACCCCGTGGGATATTTAGTTCGATATCTGAAAAAACGATACGTCCACTACGATTAAAATATAAGCCCCGGATGTCGACGAAATCATTCAAGTTATTGGTCCCCTTTTCTCACTTTTTCTATCAGATAATCAGTAACCTGTAGAAAGCGCGTGGGATCTCCACCTATCATGCTGGGATCAACTTTATATCGATTATCAATAACTAATGTAGGTGCGGCAAGAATTTTATCTTCTTGCATCAAAGTATCGCTTCTTAATAATTGTGCATCAATACCTGGAGAAAAACTAGCTATGCTTTCAAATTCATGCTGCTTAACGCCATGCTTTATAAAAAACTCTTCTTGAAGCTTAGGATCTGATAAATCTTGTCCTTCAACATGGATAGCTTTAAATATAGCAGGGGTCAATTCTTTTTCGACTCCCAACATTTGAGCAATATAATAAGCTCGAGCTAAACTACGCCAACTTGGTTGAAATACTATGGGCACCCGTTCAAATTTTACATAGGCTGGTCTTTTTGCAAGCCATTTGTCTAATGTTGACTCAAAATGATAGCAGGCAGCGCAAGCATAACTAAAAAACTCAACCACTTTCACTTGTATTTTTGGGCTTGATTTAGGAATAATTTCCGATGTAGAAATAACCTCATAATCTTTTCCCGCTTTAAAACTGGCCGGTGGAGTAGTTTTAGAATCATTATTCATTTTTCCACAAGAGGCCAAAATAATAGATAATGCTAAAAACAATAGGCTACGTAATCCCAATCTAAACATACAGCCCTCTTCTAATAAAATACTAAAGCAAAATAAACCTTTTTCAAAACTATCATTTTGTCTAATTTCCAGTTAAATGATCATTCCTTTATTATGTATAACAGTAAATTCCTTTTCTTAAGGACCATCCAGACAGTAATTAAACTAAACCCATAGATTTTGTAGTAGATCTTATAAAAATGGCCAAGCATAACACAGCTTATCAAAAAACGTTAAGCGAGAAAAAACTTAGCTTAGAAACGTCCCGTATTAAGGTTAAAATACTCATTTCAGTTTACCAAACAGGTAAAAAACTCGTTCTTCTAATCAATTTTAAAGTTTTTTGCACATTGAGTTAGTAGATAAACCCATAGTATAGTTTTAAAAAGATAGTATTTTGTCATTTTTTAGATATACCGCTCGCATTTAAAGTGGAACCTAAATGTCAGGTAATCGAAGACAAATATTTTCTTCATAGAATACGATAAGGATTTAAATAACACGAATAGTTCTTATTTAACTATTTTTTTATGGAGATACACTATGCGGGATACATCTGAACAAACACGTTACCAAATAATTGCTCAATATCGAGACAATACCATTCTGGTCAATATTCTTGGGCAGGGCTTATATTTTATGCGTACAGCCCATCAAATTTTTACTGCTCCAACACTAATAAATGGATTCTCACAAGAAGAGGCAGCATTAATAGGCTATATAGTAGGCTCAGAAAATAAAGAAATCTAGTTTCTTTAATTAACTCGAATTTGCATGGTATTTTACCTTATGTCAAAGTAATTCTACGCACGTCTGATTTAAGGAGAGCATAGTGATAACACAGAATCAGGAACTGTTAAAAAGTAAAGTAGCTAAGGCTGCATTAGATTATATTAAAGCTGGCTCTATTCTAGGTATAGGAAGCGGTAGCACTATCAACTATTTCATTACTGCGCTAGCTAATATTAAACATAAAATCGAAGGAGTAGTCGCCGCTTCTGTCGAAACTGAAAAACGTTTAAAACAACTTAATATCCCGGTTTTAGATCTAAATGTCGCAGGAGAGTTAGCGCTTTATATAGACGGGGCTGATGAAGTCAACCCACAGTTGCAACTTATAAAAGGAGGCGGCGGAGCATTAACCCGTGAGAAAATTATTGCTGCTGCAAGCAATAATTTTATTTGTATCGTTGATGAAAGTAAGTATGTTGGAGTATTAGGACAAAAAAGTCTCCCATTGGAAGTTCTTCCCATGGGAAGAAGTTATGTTGCTAGAGAATTAGTAAAATTGGGAGGTTTTCCTGTTTATAGAGAAAAATTTATTACTGACAATGGCAATATTATATTAGATACTCAACATTGGGATTTTACTGATCCCATTAAACTTGAGCGTTTACTTAATAACATTCCAGGGATTGTCGGTAATGGATTATTCGCCCAGCGTCCTGCAAATATATTACTCATGGCTAGCAAAGCTGGCATTAAAACATTTGAAAAATAATTTTATTAATAACGATAATAATCTGATTTATAAGGTCCCTGGATTTTTACGTCTATGTAATGGGCTTGCTCGGCGGTTAGTTCTGTTAATTTAGCTCCTACTTTATCTAAATGTAAACGAGCCACTTGTTCATCCAACGCTTTAGGTAGCATATAAACCTTACCTTTTTCATAGCGATCATTATATTGCCATAATTCGATTTGCGCCAAAACTTGATTGGTAAATGAATTAGACATAACAAAACTTGGATGTCCTGTCGCGCAACCTAAATTAACTAAACGACCTTCAGCCAATAATAGCAAACGTTTTTTATTAGGAAAATTTATCTGATCAACTTGGGGCTTAATATTCAACCAATTGAATTGGCGTAATCCAGCCACATCTATCTCGGAATCGAAATGGCCAATGTTACAAACGATAGCCAGATCTTTCATCTGTTGCATATGCGATAAAGTGACCACGTCTTTATTTCCTGTAGCCGTTACAAATATATCTCCTAGTTTTGCTACATCATTCATCGTTACGACACGATAACCTTCCATGGCAGCTTGTAGTGCACAAATTGGATCAATTTCAGTAACCCAAACCGTCGCGCCGTAGGATCGTAGACTTTGAGCGCACCCTTTACCTACATCACCGTAACCACAAACTACAGCAATTTTTCCAGCGATCATAACGTCAGTCGCACGCTTTAAAGCATCAATTAAAGATTCTCTACATCCATAAAGATTATCAAATTTCGATTTTGTTACCGAATCATTCACATTAATGGCTGGAATTAATAATGTCTTTTCTTTTTGCATTTGATAAAGTCTATGCACGCCCGTCGTAGTTTCTTCGGATACCCCTTTAATATCATTTAAAAACTTAGGGTACTTTTCATGTAGTAATAAAGTAAGATCGCCACCATCATCCAATAATAAATTTGGCACCCAATCACGGGGTCCAATTAAAGTCTGCTCAATACACCACCAAAATTCTTCTTCGGTTTCTCCTTTCCAAGCAAAAACCGGGATATTTCGAACAGCCACAGCCGCTGCAGCATGATCCTGTGTGGAAAAAATATTACAAGAAGACCAACGTACTTCTGCACCCAAATCAAGCAGTGTTTCTATTAAGACAGCTGTTTGGATAGTCATATGTAAACAACCAGCAATGTGCGCACCTTTTAAAGGTTTTTCATGACCATATTTTTTACGTAAAGCCATTAAACCTGGCATTTCTGTCTCAGCAATGGTGATTTCTCGTCGTCCCCATTCTGCTAAACTTAAATCAGCAACTTTACAGTCCGCAAGACTAGTCTTTATCTTTTCTGTAATCATAAATACCTTTTATAATTCTGTTAGTTGTTTAATTTCATGGTTTAATAAGTCTGCACGCAATAATTCCGCCTTGTCAGTTTTCTCCCAGGGAAAATCTTCATTTTCACGGCCAAAATGACCATACGCTGCAGTGGGCTTATAAATAGGTCTCAATAAATTAAGCATTTCAATTAAACCTCGCGGTCTTAAATCAAAATGCTGTTGAATTAACTCAATGATACGTTGATTAGGTAATTTAGCTGTACCAAATGTATTAATATTTATAGATGTGGGTTCGGCAATACCAATCGCATAAGAAACTTGTATTTCGCAGCGATCGGCTAAACCGGCAGCAACGATATTTTTGGCAACATAACGTGCAGCATAAGCTGCTGATCGATCGACTTTGCTGGGATCCTTACCTGAAAAACACCCTCCACCATGGCGGGCCATACCGCCATAAGTATCTACGATAATTTTACGTCCTGTTAAGCCAGTATCTCCTAAAGGACCACCAATAACGAAACGACCGGTAGGATTTATATAATATTTTGTGGTTTTTGTTAGCCATGCAGCTGGAAAAATAGGTTTAATAATTTCTTCCATGATGGCTTCTTTTAGATCGTCGTAAGCAATATCAGAAGCATGTTGAGTAGAAAGCACTACTGCTTCGACGCCAGTAGGCTTCCCATTTTGATAGCATAAACTTACCTGACTTTTGGCATCAGGTCGCAACCAGTTCAAGCTATTATTTTTACGTAACTTCGCCTGGCGCTCCATCAAACGATGCGCGTAAGTAATTGGCGCCGGCATCAGTACCTCAGTTTCATTGCTTGCATAACCAAACATTAAACCCTGGTCACCTGCACCTTGTTCAAGTTTGTTGAGTTTATCAACTCCCTGAGCAATATCAGGAGATTGTTTTCCGATAGCGGTCATGACAGCACATGATTCCCAGTCGAATCCCATCGATGAGCTATTGTAACCAATCTCTTTCACAGTTTCTCTGACGATTTGCTCTACATCAACCCAAGCTGTTGTTGTAACTTCACCAGCCACTAACACCATACCGGTCTTAACTAACGCTTCACAGGCAACTCGGGCATTTTTGTCCTGAACTAAAATTGCATCTAAAACCGCATCAGAAATTTGGTCGGCAACTTTATCTGGGTGTCCTTCCGATACTGATTCTGAAGTAAATGTCGCGTAATTATCCATTTTTTATTCTCAAATTTAAAAATAAAAGTATGCTTAAAAGCTAAAAAAGTATATATTAACGAATTCTATTTAAAATAGCTAACTAAGATAATCATTGAATTAAATTAGCTCAATTTGTTGTTAGGACCGCGGTTCGCGCATTAGAAATGTAGCGATAAACGCAATGCAAAAGCCAATCGGTATTATGAGTAAAGCACGATGATAATCACTGGGCGAATAAATTCTAATTTGATTTAATACTGTCCCTTGGAAATTGGCATCCATCAGCCAGCCAAATAAAGGTTGAAATACCGCATAACCACCTATTGCCATAAAAGATACCACACTCACTGAGGTAGCAGTAATGCTCTTTGGGTTACTCGCTGCAACCAAGGGATAACACAAAACTTGACTGCTCGTAAAAAAACCTAAAGCAAAAAACAATAAAGCGATGGTTATTACAGAAAACCCTGACACACAGATAATCGTAATAACTAATAACTGAGAAATAATAACCCCTAACATCATAAGTGGTATGCGCTTTTGAATTTTATCAGAAACCCATCCCACAACTGGGCCACCAATGATCGTTCCTATAAAAAGTAAGCTGGGTGCAAATGAAGCTTCTGTTACAGAAAAATGATCCGCTTGCTGCAAAAATAAACTTCCCCAAATAGCACCTAAAAGGGCAACCGGTAAATTTAGCAAGGAGACATAAAGCCCACACAAGCTATTTTGTGGATTTAAATAGGCGAGTCGCCAACTTTTAAAAAGTCCCAACTTAGAAAGCTCTTGGTGAGAATCTGCTTGTTGATAATGTAAATTAACTGGGTAATCTTGAACAAAACTAAAAATTATTAAGAAAATAATGATGCCTAAACCTGCATCAAAGAACAAAGCGTGGCGCCAGCCTACTAATTCCACCAATAAAGTCAGAGGCGTTTGCGCTACCATACCACCCATCATAGCCATGGTTACGATTAAACCGCTAACTAATGCCATATTTTTTGCAGGAAACCAGCGCGATGCGAGTCGAATACTACTTAAGAAACAAAAAGCGCTGCCAATACCGCTCATGAAACGGAATATGGATGCCCAGACAAATGAACTTGTCATTGCAAAGGCAGCAATACCGACGATACAAAGAAATAAAGAAGATAAAATAATTTTACGAGTCGAAAATCTATCTAGCAAAGCTCCCGCAATGGGTAAAAATAATAAATTGGCATAAAAATAATAAGCAGATAGTTTTCCCAATCCAGTTGCACTAAAAGAAAAGGCATGCATCAAGTCTTCACTGATGGCATTGAACATATTCATTTGAATAAATTCATAGAAAAAAAACAGTGCTGCCGAGAAACACACTATCCATGGCAATTTTTTATCCACTATTGAAATATTCTCGTTAAAAGCTGAAGTCAGCATAGATTATTCTCGCGAATAAAAGGTTGGCAATAGGTTTCACATAAACAAAATGCGGATATTAAACTCACTATAAAAGCTATCGGCATGATGAACATACCATATAGAAAATTACTGGGGGAATAATGAGGTATTCCTTGTGAAAAAGTTTGATCCCAATGTAGATCGATTAACCATCCAAATAAAGGTTGGAACACCGCTCCACCACCCATAATTAGAATTGAAGCTAAGCTAGTCGATGTGCCTGTTAAATGCCTAGGATTACTTTCGGCAATCAACGGATAGCTAATAATTTGTGTACTCGTAAAAAAGCCCAATAATAAAAATAAAATCAGCAAGCTATAGAAATGCCATATAGGTATAAACATAATAGCGAGTAAAACCAGCAAAGAAAGCATAGCGCCGATAATCATCAACAATCTTCTTCTACCGATAAGGTCAGAGAACCAACCAACTAAAGGTGATCCTAGAATAGTCCCTAAAAAGATCATTGTAGCCACTAAAGAGGCCTGGGTTTTTTCCAGATGATGCACCTGTGTTAAATATAATGTCCCCCACAATGCACCCAGCAAAATAATAGGCAAATTTAAAAGACACGTATATATTCCTGCTAAAATATTCTGTTTATTCTGCAAGGATAAACTGATACTTTTCATCACCGAAATAGGCTTAACCGCTATATTTTCAGCCATTTTTTGAGATAGCTGATACTTCGGATAATCATAGACAAAGAAATAAACTAATAATGTAATAAATATGCCTAATCCAGCATTTATCAATACTGCATTTCGCCACCCTAATGCATGCACTACCAATGCAAAAGGCGCTTGGGCCACTATGCCTCCAGCCATAGCAATGGTAATGATAATACCGATAACTAGAGCTAATCGTTGAGAGGGAAACCATCGCGTCGCTAATTTAATACAACTCAAAAAACAAAAAGCATTACCAATACCGGTTATAAAATGACTAAAAGCCGCTATTTTAAAGGATTGGCTGAAAGCAAATAGAATGGTGGAGAGGACAACCATAACCATCGCGCTGATTATAATAGTACGGATAGAAAAACGATCGACCAAGATTCCAGCAAATAATAAAAAGATAACATCTGCGTAAAAGTAGGTCGCAGACAAAAAACCTAATTGGCCAGCATTGATTGAAAAATCATGCATTAACTCTTGGCTAATTGAGTTAAACATACCCATCTGAATGAATTCATAAAAGAAAAATAACGCGGCAGAAAGACAAACCAACCAAGGCTGAATCTTAGAAAAGTTGAGAGGGTTATCTATTCGTTTGAAGATGCTTATGGCCATTAATGCCTCAAATAGAGTATAGACTTACAAATTTTTGTCTTTTATTTTTAGGGACTATTTGGGAAGCGTAGTGTATAGCAAGGCAGGCCTGTTGTCCAAATTAATCAGGGCATGGAAGGGGCTAAAAAAATTTTATACATCCGAGTAACTGGTTGAACAGGACCGAATTTTCTCAATCGAGTTATTGCTACTAAATTGTGGATTAAAAAATAAAGAGGGACAGCTAGCACTTTTACAATCATCAGATAAAATATTGTACCGATTAATTGGAATTAGCACATCACACGGAACTTCTTTTTTCGTCGTCTTCGACTTAAGTATTTGAATACAAACTTCATTAGCTTGTTTTCTTCTATTTTCTTGTTCCTTATTCGGCACAATTAGGTTGCTTGCAAAAGAGTTAACGAAACAGGCTCCAGTAGCTACTAAAGAGATGATCGATGTGCCTATAACTAACAGCGCGTTTAGAAATGCATTTATAGTAACGAAAAGGATCCCTATAAGTAGCTTGGTTTTTTCATGGGATGTAGTATTCTCGGTCATTTCTCCAACATTTCGTCGAGTAAAACAAAAATTTAATACTTTTTTTACGCTATTAGCTAAAAAGTTACCCGCTAGATCACATAACTGGCTTACCATCATGAGGGTAAAGGGGATTTCTCCTATAAACGAAGCCCAGCCTATAAGCACAGCAGCAGGTCCAAAAAAAGGCATTAAAATAGGAATACCAGCAAAATATAAAGTATATAAGCCAACCAACGAAAGACAACAAACCAGCAATTTAATACCAAGGCCCAACCAACCAAGAAAAGATAATTTTTTCATATGATTAAAAGCTTGCTTGGCCAATTCAAGTAAAGGTTTCTGCAATAACCAAACAAAGCCTTTAAACATTAGAAGACTGAGTGCTACTCCTAAACCGACCATTAAAATTCCTAGCAGGATAGGTAAAAAGGGGGGTGCAACCGAAAGTCCTAAAACAGGAAGAATTCCAGCGAGAATGTTTACGAAATTAGTCGCAGTAAAGGCTATCATAGAGACACCGACTGCAAATGAAACAACTGCAGCAGGTAAAAGCAAAATTTTCTTGAATCTAGATAATTGGGCTCGTTTACCTTCTGGATCGATATATTCAGTGATCCCACCCATTTTAGCTGCAGAACACAAAATTTCAGGAATACTTTTATACAAAAAGTAAAAATTAACTCCGAAAACTATCGAAGCACCAATAATACTTAATATAGCGGCTGAAATTAAGGGCATCAGAAAGAAAGCTACAGGAGTCAAACCCATAAAGAGTAAATAAACACAACCTCCAACAGTTAGCCCACAGGCTAAGGCGGCAAGAAATGCAATAAAAATACCCAATGCCTCTAGAAACTTATCGGATAAAGGTTTAAAAGATGAAATAGCTTTAGCAGCTTTTTTATATATTTGTTCAATCTCTTTTGGTGTTTCGCCATTTAGCGAATTAATACACTCCTCTAGAATTTCGGAAGGCTTTTTTTCTTTTAATAAAGAAATCACTATTTGGTTAAATGGATTTGGTCTTTCGTTGTTTTTGGGATCTTTTTTGAAATTTCTATTATGCTCATTATATCCATTATTCTCATTTGCTATTCTAAGAGTTTCATTCCGTATTCTCGTGATTTCCACCATAAGACCGACATGTATGGCATGGCAAAATGGCAAATCTATGTCTTTATTGAGCTTATTGTCTTGACGTATCTTTTTAGGAGTTTCATTTTCTTTATTGCTAACTATCGGAAAATTTTTAATCCTTTCTCTACTCAATCCAGGATCTTCCCATGCAACTGCTAAAGCCCGCAAATGTTGCAATCTTGTGTTTAGTGAATCAGAAACATCATGAAATGTTTCTTTAGCGACTTGATTCTGGATATATTCCTGACGCTCTTTTTTTAACCTGCTTTTGTCTTTAAGTATTTCTTTATCGCTAATATTTGGAATAAAATCCTTTTCAAAAAAACGGGATCCTAACTGATCTAAATAGTTTAAATATTCAGTGAAATCTATGGAGTCTAATAATTGCTTAGCTTTTTTTGCTTCCATTAATTCTTCATTTTCAGATAGCATCGAAACTCTCTTTTTTAGGGCGTCTTTATATTTATTCCCTTAAGAATATCAACATGCATATAAGTTCCTTATGCTATTTGATTATAGATCTAGGAGGCTTAAGGCAAGCTTAAGACGATTTTATTAAGATAACGATATTTGGGGTTCTGGAGACGTACCAAAAAAATGCAAAATTAGGCAGGATCAAGCAGATTAAAATGTTGTCTGCAAACTGAAACATAGCGTTCGTTTCCGCCAATTTCTATTTGCTTACCCTCCGTTATTTTATGATTTTCAGCATCAAATCTGATATTCATAATCGCTTTACGTCCACAATAACAGACGGTTTTTATCTCATTAATCTCATCAGCCCATATCAACAAATAGAGACTGCCTTCAAAGGGTTCAGCACGGAAATCACTACGCAATCCATAACATAAAACTGGGATATTTAAACGATCAACAATAACGGTCAATTGAAATGCTTGCGCCTTTGTCAAAAATTGAGCCTCATCGATTAAGACACATTTTAATTCTTTTTTGTGCTTTAGAAAGACTTCCATTTGATCGAGTAAATTATCCTTTGACGTAAATAAATTAGCTTCAGCGTTTAAACCTATCCGCGAGCTTATGCAACCCAACTTATAACGATCATCGATGGCCGGAGCAAACAATAATGTTTGCATACCACGTTCTTGATAATTATAACTAGCTTGCAATAAGGCAGTGCTTTTACCTGCGTTCATAGCCGAATAATAAAAATAAAGCTTAGCCATAATCAAAAATCTGCAAAAGGTTTAGGGTATAATACTCTTAACTATTGCAAATAGGGAGAATTTTAATGACGCTAACGCCTTCTAACATGCTTGCATTGGGAACCAAAGCGCCCAATTTTAAACTAATAGATACACTGACTGGCAAATTATATAGTTTAAAAGATAGCAAGAACTCAAAAGCCATAGTTATTATGTTTATTTGCAATCATTGTCCTTATGTCAAGCATGTCATACGGGAACTTGTTCATTTAGCTAAAGATTACCAACCTAAAAGTATTTCGTTTATAGCCATTAGTGCTAACGATGCCATAGGCTACCCAGAAGATGCCCCCGAAAAAATGACTCAGCTAGCTAAGCAATTAGATTTTAGCTTTCCCTATCTCTATGATGAAGCCCAAGCAACTGCTAAAGCTTATCAAGCCGCCTGCACACCCGATTTTTTTATCTTCGATAAAGATTTTTTATGTGTCTATAGAGGTCAATTAGATGGATCCCGACCTGGCAATAAAACTCCAGTAACAGGCAAGGATATTCGCTCGGCTTTGGATAATATTCTTCGAGGAAAACCTGTTAATCCACAACAATTACCTAGTATGGGATGCAATATTAAATGGAAATAAATTTGAGTTTAATTTATCTCACCCATTTCAGAGGAATATGCAATTTACTTACATCGTTTTTATTTAACTGAAATGTTTCGCCATTTTCTGGAACTTTTTCACTCTCTCTTCTGCAAGCATCCTTTAGGTTATTAAATTCGTTGATGCAATTTAAAGCTGAACTAGATAAATCAAAAACAACATTATCTAATAAGTGTTTTATTTCTTTATGGCTTTTTAATTTACAGATTATCGCTTGGCGAGAATCAAGGATGCTTAACGAACTCAAATCAATCAAATGATCCTGTGTTTTGCTTTTTAAAGAATTAATATATTTTTTGATAGCATACAATTCATCAATGTCTTTTGCGTTAGCTTCTTTTTTTTCATCAATTTTGTTGAACTTTTCTTCCAACAAATCTAAAAATAACTCTTCTGATAAACGTGCTCTAGATCTCTTTCTTAATAAAAAAAGCACACCGATATGAAAGAAAAAAAATTGCCGCCATTTTAAGTTATCTAAAATAGATTTCATTGTTTCAATTGAAATAGGTTTATAAAAATTCGAAAATATCTTTTTAATAAATTTTTTCTTAAATTTTTTACTAAAAAAATATTCTTCAGAAAAAAAGGAAAGAAACTTTTTAAATAAACTCGTTTTATTTTTAAAATTTTTATTTCTAGAAATTATATTCTCCCTTTTATTTAGAAATTGTTTTATTTCATCGGAAAGAATTTCATAAATTTTTTTACTGTTATTATCCGCAATAAATTTATCCAAAAAAGCAGGCTCTGAAAATACAGCTTGATCTTTTTTGCTTGGTCTTTCTAATAAGCAATAATTATTATCTAAGGCTAATGTTCTTTGTTCAAACAAAATTACTGCGTTTTCTAAGAAGTTGCTAATGGTTTCTCTACAAAACTTTTCCTTTATCGTTCTATAACAATCATCTAAAAAATCAGCTTTGTTTGAAACAACACCCAAATCTTCAGAGAAATCATCTATTTTTTTTAACGTTTCCCTTATTTTATCGATAGAAACTACAATATATTCAGAAAATTTAATTAATTCTTTAAATTTTTCATAATTAATTGTTTTGAGGAAAGCAGCTAAAAACTTATCTTCACTTGTTTCAAACAGAGGAAATTCTGTACTCAATAATTGAGAATCAGATGTTTTCTTATAAATGTCAATTATTTTTAAAATGTATAGTATTTTTGGTACTAACAATTTACTAAATTTTTTACGTTCCCGACCCTTTTTATAATTTCTTGCCTTTTGATCAATACTGCATTGTCTTAAACTCTTTTCTTCTTGACTTGCAAAAAGATCAAATTCAAATATTTTAATTTTTCTTTCTTGCTTAATTAGATAAGAGTCTTCATTGACTTCTATTTTTGCTAAATTCTCTAACTCTTTTCTGAACAATTTTTTTTGCGATTCTTCCCGTAATTCTTTTTGTAACATCTCTTTTTTATTTTTCATGTAAAAAAAATCGTAACCAATTCCATTTTTATCAAACTCAATTATTCTAACTTTAACTTTTTTCCTATTTTTAGTTAAATTATTTGTAAATTTTCCTAGAGATACGTCTTTAAAAAAAGACGGTTGATTTGGTAAACCTGCTTCTGTTGTCAATTCAACTGCAGATAGACTCTTAAATTCAGTTTTAATAGTGTTCGAAATCTGCGATAGCGATTTTTCACAGGATGACACCAATTTTTTCGACAGATCTCCAAGAAAACTTGTAGATGCACCAGATTTAGCAATAAATTCTTTTAATGCTGTTTGGGCATCCACATCGTCTATGTTGTTATATATTTTCAGATGACAAGCAATTTCCTGTATTTCTTCCTTAGATAAATTACTCGATTTATTTATTAAATTAGCCAAACAATTCTCTATTAAATTCTTCTTATCCTTGTCAGATTCTTTTTTAAAATATTGATGGGTTGTATCAATAATAATTGCTAATAATTGGACATTATCAGTCAAAAATTCGCTATTGATTTGCTGTTTAACCCATATCTCAATTTGATGTAAGTTTTTAGAAGCTTGGCGATTCGTTATTTCTTTAATAATCCCGTTACATTGCTCTTCAATTTTTTTAATTATAACGCCAGATATAATTTCAAGAGTCATTTAAATTCTCTTTTTATTTATTTTTTTATTATAATTTAAAAAAACAAAGTTTTTATGTTTTTTTATACGCTAAAAGAAACGATTTAAGCTAACATGTATTGCTGAATCAGTCATTGTATTAATTTCTGAATTAGATGATAAAGATTTTTTATCAAAAAATCCATTGGGTGGGGTAGCTAAAGCAAAAGGATAATTATCTTCACTTAAACTCTCCTCTATTTTTTGTTTTAATGCCTCTAATACATTCAACGTGGCGACTACATAGCTTTTAAAACTATTTAAAATCTGATCTACTTGGTTTTTATACGGAAAAAAATCTTTTGATAATGTTATTACTTTTTCAAGAAGTTCATTATCCATATTATTTAGCAACTTGCTTTTTAATTCTTTTGTTTGATTAATAACACCAGGTAAACATAATTTCTCCGCCCAAGAACAAGCAAAATTTATTTTAAGCATCCATGGCCAACGTATAATGCCAAAAGTTAATAATCTACAAAAACTTTGTTTTAAGATAAAATTATTAATTTCTATAAAACTTGGGTGAACACCAAAATGAACTCTTATTTTCTTAATCGTGTAATTACTATTCAAATAGCCATATCGAAATATTTTATGAAATAAACTAGGTTCAAATTCAGGTATTAAATACCAATTGCCCTTTTCCTTAATGGTGTTAATTTTTTCAAATTCAGTAACAATTTGTTGAATTTTATCGTTTACCGTTTTATTGGTAGAGTCATTTAATCTATCTACTAACTCCAGACATTGATTTAAATCAAATTGACTTAGATCTATTTCATTGAGATGTGTATCATTCTGATCAATAGTGGTGTGAAGTATTAAATTCCAAGAATCCAATTTTTCCTTGATTGGTAATAATTTTTCTTTAGCCTGTATTAATAAAATTATCATATTTTTTTTATCTATTTTTTCATTTTTTTCTGAATATATAATTTCAGATTTTTTTTTAAAAAAATTTGTTAATCGATCTGTATTTGTTTCTGCAATTTCTTCTAAGTTTTCTTTAGCATCTGATGCTAGATATTTTGCATTTGCCATAATTTTATTGACTTTACTACTAATTTTTACTATTCTTTCTTTGAAAGCTTTAAAAGTGAAGCGATCATTAGCCGGGTTCTTTTTTTCTAATGTGTGGTTATAATAAAATTTAGACTCAGAAAGCTTGGTCTTTATTTTTTCATTATTAATATGGATAGGAAAGTAAATAGCGAAATCAAGTTCTTGCAAAATATCGGCAACATGATCAGAGTTTTTTCCTTGCCAACTTTGATTTGCTGAATTAATAATTATTGCTGGAGATATTTTCTCTTTTAAATCTTTTTTAAATTCGTTTAAATCGATCAAACTTTGGTTAAATAATTTTCTTAAAATCACACTAGGTTGTTTTGTTGTTAGTTCATTATAATGGTCCAAAACATGACAAACTAAACTTATAACTTGGTTTAAATCGCCGATATTCATTTCTGGGTCATTGAGACATTTGGTAATAAATATAATATTAAATAGAATCAGTGGTGTATTACGCTGCTTTTCTATTATTTTTAGAAGTTGCTTTAATAAATCCTGAAAAAGTAGTTTTTCATTTAATTCACGAACTATTCCATAAAAACATTTTCTAATATCTTCTTCATTGGTCTCACGCCCTAAATTGCTTATATACTGTAAGTCTGGTATCGAAAGAGCATGGGGTTCATTAACAAACAATTTTAATAAATCTAAGGCGGTAATATATTCTGTATTGAACCGAGAATCTTCTATATTTTTCTCTAATAATTTTATGATTAAATCGAAACACTTCAATTTAAGTTGAATCTTCTTAAGGCTTAAAATCTTAAAAATAAAATCTTTTATTCTGTCATAGCGAGACTTCTCTTCTGGTATTTCACTTCCTAAACTATCCGCATATAGAATAGCTAGGTTAAGTCTTAGAATATCCAGCTTTCCTGAGAGGAGACACTCCTCACCAGATAAAATAAAACTATTCGATAAATCTTTTTCAATTTGTTGATAACCTTTTAATTTTTTTTCAAACCTTTCTAAAGCGCTAATAACAACTTGTTTTGGCAAAGAACTTAAATGATCATTTAGTTTATATTCGAGCTCAAAATGCTTAAGTAATTGATCTTTTAATATATAAATTCCAATATTTTCAATTGTATTTCTTATTAATTTCTTCTTTTCAACAATTTTTAATTCTATATCATCCATATCTTCGCCTTAAATTATTTATATTTTTTACAGTTTAATTTTATTTGAAAAAAATTTTTTGGAATAGACTACATGCAACGGGTAGGCCTAGGCAATCCTGCCAACTTACTTGCTTGTTTCAGTATGCCTTTTGGGAATAGATTATTGAGATAGATACTGCTTCCTTTCTCAGGACCTAGTTGTACCACTAATTGATTAACTAAAATTCTGATAGGGGGTGTTTTATGGTATTGTTGATAAAAATTACGTAAAAAATAGATGACATGCCAATGATCTTTGATGAGAGTTAACGCCTCATCTTTTGCAATCTTAGTAGCCACTTCTTCATGCCAATCAGCCGAATGCATCAGATACCCAAATTGATCAGTTAAAATCTTCTCACCATTAACTATTAAACCTGCCATGTATCACCTGCTGCTAGGACAATGCAAAAATACTTTCTTAAAAGTTGAGATGAAGCTATTTTTTAAGCAGCTTTTCTTATTCTATATTAATGAATTCCTTTAAAGGATAGTTGAGAAGCTTTTACTGATCCAGATAAATTGCGCAGAATTAAGTCAACATAGGCAAACACATTAGCAAATACAGCTATTATTATCTAAAAAATTTAATTTTTATCTCAGCGACCTTATTTAAAACGAGGTCGCTATTGAAATAAATTAATCTCGATTGCCGCTGAATACTCCTAGTAAGTTTAACAAACTTAAAAAGATATTATACAGTGAGACATAAAGCGTCACGGTTGCCATGATATAGTTAGTTTCACCGCCATGAATAATTTGACTGGTTTGAAACAAAATTATACCCGATGATAATAATATGAAGACTACCGATAAGGTAAGCATTAACACAGGTATATGAAAGAAAAGTGTACCTATACTCGCTAGAAAAGCGACAATCATTCCTACCATCAGAAAACTTGACATGAAACTAAAATCTTTTTTGGTAGTTAAAGCATAAGCAGACAAAGCAAAAAAGATAAGACCTGTAGCACCTAATGACATCATGATTAATTCACGTCCATTGGTAAAGCCATGGATATAGTGATTTAAAATGGGACCTAGTGTATATCCCATAAATCCAGTTAAGCCAAATACTGACAACAATCCCCAAGAACTATTTCGCGTAAAATTGGTTAAAAATAACAATCCAAAATACCCGATTAATGTAACAAAAGGATTCAAAGGTGGCACGTTAGTAACTAATGCCAAACCTGCGGTAAATGCACTAAAAATCAGCGTTAACCCTAGCAGGATATAAGTTTGACGTAATACCGTATTGGTGGCTAAAACGGATTCCAAACCCGGATTTAAACGTATTTGACTAGAAGCCATATCACTCCCTCATAAGTGTAAAAACTTACCTATTCTACCATAAGGAATTTCGTGCTAAAAGAATAAACGCTATTTTTCTGCCTATATCATTCCCATAAAGGGTATCTCTCTAAGGTTATCGGCGTTTTAAAAAAAAGATGGGCTAAGGTGGAAAATGCAGGGGTGTAATCTGAAACATAAAATTTCTTTTTTGGAGTGGCAGAAGAAACAGCAAGGAGTTTGCGATCTTTTAGAATGTTTCTGACCACCTCAGCAATGATGTCGGTTGAATCGACAATAACCGTAGCATCACCATAAAATTCCTTGATGTGTTGTTTAATTAAGGGATAATGTGTACATCCCAAAACCAAGGCATCAAGGTTTTGAAGAGATGATTCATTTAGATAGGCTTGAATCGCATCCGTCGTAATAGTTTGGTCGGTAAAACCTTCCTCAATTAACGGCACTAGCAAAGGTGTAGCCAATGTATTTAATCGAATATTAATACCCAATTCATCTAATTTTTTTCTATAGATATTTGAATTAACAGTTTGTTTAGTACCAATTAAACCTATCGTTTTGTCGATATAATTTTTAGCTAAATATTCGATCATGGGATCAATCACATCAACCACAATCGCCTTACGACCTACATATTCTTTTACTAACTCATAAGCAACAGCCGATGCAGAATTACAAGCAATTAAAATAAGTTTGCAATTTTGTTTTAGTAGCATATCGCAAATTTTAATGGAATACGCTTGAATTGCTGCAGCAGACTTATCGCCCCAAGGTGCATGGGCCGTATCACCAAAATAAATAATAGACTCATTAGGTAACATTTTAGTGACGGCACGAGCGACGGTTAAGCCACCCATACCGCTATCAAATATGCCGATAGGTTGTGAAAAATTTGAAGACATATTGATACTTTAATGGATTATAAGGGTAATACCTAATACAACAAGAAAAAACGCGAAAAATCTACGTAAAATATTCCCTGCGACGCGTTTACCGAGCCCGGTACCGAGAGGTACAAAAAGTACACTCCCTATAGATATCCCTAATACTGCCGGCCAATAAACAAATCCCAAGCTTCCGGATGGAAGATTAGTAGCATGCAAACCGGTTAAAGTAAAAATTATAGCTCCTAAAATTGCAAGTAACAATACACAGGCTGAAGAAGTCGCAATAGCATGATGGGTTGATAAACCTAAGCGTAAAAAAACCGGAACTGCAATTACTCCTCCGCCAAGACCTAACAACCCAGAAATAATACCAATAAAAAAACCTATGGACCATTTCTTTATGGTATTTAGTAGAATAATTTCTTTTTTTATAGTTGGACTTCTATGAAAATAAAGTTTAAAAGCGACTGAAAAAAGAAATAAGCCAAATAATAACTTTAATGTTTGTGTCGATAATAATAAGGCTAATAAAGCACCTGTTATTATACCAACAACCATTCCTGGAACTAACTGCTGAAACAAAAGCCAATTAATAGAAAAGCTGCGTTGCTGATGGTAAACGGCAATCAGTGAAGTAAAAATAATCGACGTCAAGGCTGTGCTAGTTGCCATATGCATTTGCAAATGTTCAGGAATTTTGGCATGCGAGAAAATAGCAAGTAAGCCAGGAACTAAAACTGTCCCACCACCAATACCGAGTAGCCCTGCTAAAAATCCAGCTAATAAACCTATAGCTATATATAATATAAAAAACATTTAATGACCAAAAAATAGTTTGTAAATTTACTAAATTGCATAAGATTAAGCTAAAAAAGTTATTAAAATTTGCAAACTATAGACTGTTCACAAGGATATCTTTTCTCTCCTTGTTCAACTTGCAAAGTAATATGTTGGATATGAAATTCCTTAGCCAAAACTTGATTGATCTTTAAATACTCCTCATCCGATAAGCTACCATCAGGCATAATCAAATGTGCCGTCAATGCCGTTTCCTGCGTACTTAGCCCCCAAATATGCAAATCATGGACCTCTCGAACTCCAGGTAATTCTTTTAAATAAGTATATACTGCTTTCTGATTTACTCCATAAGGAACAGCTCCTAAAATTAATTCCACTGAACGTCGTAGTAGATTCCAGCTACCCAAGGTGATGATACTCACGATCAATATACCTACTATTGGATCGATCCATAACCACCCAGTAAAATAAATGGCAGCACCTGCTAATACAACACCTAAAGCAATAAGGGCATCATAAGCTAAATGTAAAAAAGCTCCTTTAATATTTAGATCCGAATGGCTTTCTCTCAAAAATAATAACGCAGTACTTCCGTTAATTAACATTCCAATAAAAGCAACTACCATCACGATAACTTCATTAATCTCTTTTGGATTATTAAGTCTATTAATTGATTCATATACAATTAAAGCGGATGTTAAAACCAGTAACAAGGCATTAGCTAATGCCGCTAAAATAGTTAATTTTTTATAGCCATAACTATAACGTTGGGTCGCACGTCGCTTTACTAAAACACTTGCCCCCCAAGACATCAACAAACCTAAAACATCACCAAAATTATGCACCGCATCTGACAATAAGCTTACCGAATGAGCAACAAATCCATAAACTACCTCTGTTAATAAAAAACCGGAATTTAAAAAAATCGCAATAGCAAAGCTTGCATTTAAAGTAGCAGAAATGGAGTGATGATGGTGAGCATGTGACATAATACTTAGCCTTTGACGATGTCGATATTTTTATCTTTCGGCATAACAAAATGAAATGTCTGGGCTGGTAAATGAGGATTTAATTCAACTTGCGAAAAATTAATCACTGTATGCTGATCTAGCTTATCAGTCAAACGCATCTCTTGTAAGCGATCTTTTTCAAAAATTAAGGTAATTGATTGAAATAGTGCGTTTTTATTTTTTGGAAATAAAGTAAAACCCTGAATATCCATTAAAGGGTAGATAACGAATTGCCGTGTTAAATTTTTAGGAGAATCACTTAACAATGCCGCAGGAGAATCAGTATTGGCTGTTTTTTGTTTTTGAACAGTTATTTGTTGCAAACCGAGATCATAAAACCAAATGCGCTGTCCATCTGCGATTAATAATTGTCTATTAGGTTGCATAACTTCCCAGCGAAATTGACCAGGCCGTCTTATGGCCATCTTGCCACTCAGTTGCTGCAGAATTTGACCTCTAGAATTCATTACCGTTTGTGTAAAATTAGCCCGAGAGGTTTGTAAATTATTTAATAAATGATCTAGTTGGTCTGCAGCAAGCACTTGACTGGAGACTAAATAAAGCATAAGAGCTAAAAAAAACGGCTTAAATTGGTATAAAAATTTCATAAATAAAAATAGAATAAAATAGATAACGTAAGTTCATTTTAAAGCAAAATAGGAAGAATTTTCCATTTTGATTAAATTTGACCAATCAATAGCAATATCGCAATCTAAAGCGTTTTGCTTCTGGTAGCGGACAAAACTGAAAAAAGGCACATCTATAGCTTGTTTTAAATATAACCCATTTTCTTCATGAAATTGCATATCAGGATCTAATTGATTAGCTATACAAGCTATAATTGGAATATCTCTTTTACTCAAAATTTCATAAGTTAAAAGGGCATGATTTAAGCAGCCTAAACGCAACCCCACCACAAGGATTATGGGCAAATTTAGGGCTTGTAATAGATCAAGCATCGTTTCAGTTTTATTTAAAGGGACAGCAGCGCCCCCTAATCCTTCAATAATCTGATAATCTGCTTCATATTTTAGTAACGGATGGAATAACTGCATAATTTTAGCAAGACTGAGTTGGCAGGCTTGCTGTGCCGCTGCAATATGCGGTGCGGTTGCTAGGCTAAAACAAAAGGGATTAACATGCTCATAAGGAATAGAAATTGTTGCTGCTTTTTGCAGGGCAATAGCATCAGAGTTGCGTAATCCATTGTTAGTAAGTAGCGCTCCGCTGGAAATCGGTTTTAAACCGATAGTAGAGTAACCACTCATTTTTAAAAAAGATAATAAATTAACGGCGATCGTCGTTTTGCCGACATTTGTATCTGTTCCTAAAATAAAAAAACCTTTATTTTTCATTTGCATGCATTTGTTTAATGAGAGAACAATTTTCTCATGCTTTATAAAGCTAATTATCCACGGATAATACTATTTACCGGTATTTTGATCTCATTGAGATCATTTTGTCTTTGGAGCTTTTTTTCAGCTGCCCATGCATGTCCATAAATAATTTCCCATGTGGCTGGCAATTTTCCTGCTTGGTTACGAAAACTTTCGTAGGCTTGTAACAATTTTTTTAAAGTTCCTTTAGAAGTTAATCCACGTTGACGATCCTTGGCAAGATTTTGTACACCTAATTTTTTTAGCTCTTTCAACAAATCTAGAGTCTCTGAATACAATAAAGTAAAGTATTCAACGTCCATCACAGGATCGATGAAAGGAGTTTGTAGTAAATTATCGCCAAGATCATGCATATCTACAAATAAATGCACATGCGGACGATTGTCGATAGTACTCCAGCAGTAACGCAACTCCTGCAGAGTATCAGGTCCCACCATGGAGAAAAGTAGCAATCCTCCGGGTTTTAGTATGCGGCGTATTTCACTAAGACTCTTGCTGAAGTCGTTGCTCCAATGCAGCATTAAATTGGAATAAATTAATTCGAAGCTATGATCATTAAATGGCAAATTCTCAGTGCATCCACCTACCCAATACGTATCTGCAAATCGATACTCTTTTTCTTTAACTCGAGCTTGTGTCAGCATTCCACTTGACTTATCTAAACCTATAATTTTAGCGGCAGGATATAGTTTTTTTAAAAATTCAGTAAAATATCCTGTTCCGCAACCCAGATCTAATATAGTTTGTGGTTGACATCGAATTACTTGTAAACGTTCTAATAAAGACTTTCCTACTTGTTGTTGCAATACAGCGACTCCATCATAAGATTTTGATGCTTTATTAAAACGATGGGCAATTTGAATTTCATCTAATTGGGTTATCATTTATTTTTGTCAATTTTAGCCCTAGGGCTATTTGCTCTAACAATCTACTTATTTCATTTTTTGAATGTAATGCATTCAAGCTTATTCTTAGTCGTGAGGTATTCTCAGGAACTGTGGGAGGACGAATAGCATTAACCAAAAAACCATTTTGCGTTAAATACGCTGAAAGCGCCATGGTTTGCTGGGTATTTTTTATTAAAATCGGTTGAATAGGTGTATCAGAGGCCATTATTGGCAAATCTAAGTGCTTAGCCCTCTGCTTAAAATGTCTAATTAAGCTCTGTAATTTTTCTCTACGCCAGGTTTCTGTTTGCAACAGAAATAAACTAGTGTGAGCGGCTTTAGCTAAAGCCGCTGGCAAAGCGGTAGTATACATATAAGGGCGTGCAAATTGAATCAGATTCTCAATGATAACCTCATTCGAGGCCACAAAACCTCCAAAACATCCAAAAGCCTTGCCAAAACCACCCGATAAAATATCTGGCTTACATCCAAAATGTTCACAAATACCAACTCCATTTTTTCCTAATACACCGATACCGTGTGCATCATCCACTAACAATATAGATGAAAATTTCTGGGCGATTTCGGTTAAAGATGGCAATAAGGCTATATCCCCATCCATACTAAATACACCATCGGTCATGATAAATTTGTGTTTAGCGGTAGATCGTATTAAATGTTTTTCTAAGCTGACAAGGTTATTATGTGGATATCGTTTAAATAAGGCACCACTTAATTTTGCTCCATCTATTAAAGATGCATGGCTTAATTTATCAGCAAATAGTGCTGATCTTCTTTGCAGTAAACTCCCTAAAATACCCAAATTAGCCATATATCCAGTAGAAAATACGAGAACTTTCGGAAAATTAAGAAATTCAGCTAAGGCAAGTTCAAACTCATAGTGATATCGATTGTAAGCACCAAGAAAATGTGAAGATCCACTACCAACACCATAACCATCCACTGCCACTTTAAAAGACTTTATAACCGCTGGATGCTGAGCTAAACCTAAATAATCATTGGAAGAGAAACAACAAAAATTTTTATCTTTATATTGCCGCTGCATTCCGACCATTTTTTGTAAAATCTGGCGTTGTCTATAAAGACCTTTCTGTTTATGTTGACTTAAGGATTTTTCGAAAATTAATGACATGCCTGTAATTCAGTATCGAATAATACAGGTTTCAGACCCAATTTTTTTAACAAAGCCTTATCCTGCTCAGGAGAAATATTTTCTGTCGTTAATAATTTTTCTCCGTAATGTATGGAATTAGCTCCCGCAAAAAAACACAATGCTTGAGCTTCCTCATTCAAGCTATCACGTCCAGCCGATAAACGAATCATACTCAGTGGCAACATAAGACGCGCTACTGCAACCACTCGAGTAAATTCAAAGGAATCAACGGGCGGCTTGTTTGCTAATGGTGTACCTGGAATTGAAATTAATTTATTTAAAGTAACACTTTTAGGGTGTTCAGGTAAATTAGCAAGTTGCTTGAGAAGACCGGCGCGATCTTCTTGCGCCTCACCCATGCCAATAATTCCTCCACAGCAAACTTTTATACCTGCCTCTCGAACATAGGCTAAAGTTTCTAATCGCTCTTGATAGGTTCTAGTTGTAATAATAGTCTCGTAATATTCTGGAGAGGTATCTAAGTTGTGGTTATAATAATCCAAACCTACCTCAGATAATTGCTTTGCTTGTTCCTTACTGAGCATACCTAATGTAGCACATGCCTCCAAATCTAATGCTTTGATTGCTAACACCATTTCTAAAATATTTGTAAAGTCTTTTTTGGGAGGGCTACGCCATGCTGCTGCGATACAAAATCGACCTGCACCTTTTTCTTTTGCCTTATTTGCCGCTTTTTTTACTTGTTGCAGTGTCATTAAAGGTTCTTTTTTTAATCCTGTATTGTAATGACCACTTTGAGGACAATACGAGCAGTTTTCAGGACATAAGCCTGTTTTAACATTTATCAAACTACTAATCTGGATAGCATTAGTTTGAAAAGATTGACGGTGCACTGAGTGTGCTTGATAGATTAAATCATTAAAAGGGTACTGGAAAAGCACATGAATTTGTTCAAGTGTCCAATCATGACGGATTTCAGGACTCGACATAGTTATTTCTTATATCACAAAATTGCCAACATAAAATGAATAGCATATATTGTCAACTTTCTACAAAATTACGTTAAAAGAGAAAAGTGATCTAAGTTGCTAATACACTAACCAGCACTATTAGTGTTAAAAACATCCAGCTTAAACCATTTCTTACCGTAAACACGACTGGATCATCCTGTATTTTTCCCTCTTGTGCCAACTGCCACATATGATTGATCCAAATGAACAGACAGGGACAAATTAACCACAATAACCTAGGGCTACTATAAAAAAATTGTGCTTTTGCTGAATAAATATAAAAAATAAAGATCAAAACGGATAAACACCCACTGGCATGACCAAGTATTGCCAGATTAGTTTTATCCTTTATTTGATAGGCACGTCCTAGCATAGAGAATTTATTTTTGGTTTGAATGAATGTAAGCTCAGCATAACGCTTAAGTAAAGCCAAACTAAAAAATAGAAATAAAACGAAAAAAATCAACCAAAATGAAAAGCCATTTTTAATCAAAGTCATCCCTGCAAATACACGCATAGAGTATAAAATAGCTAATAAAAAAGCATCTAACCATTTAATTCGCTTAATAAAAAATGTATACAATAAAGTTAAACAATAATAACTTATTGCAATTATTAAGAAATTGAGTGGTAAGAATGTTGTAAGGCTTAGGGCAAAAAATGTTAATAAAGGTGCAAAAACATATCCTGCTTTAAGAGATAATGTCCCTGAAGCAAAAGGTCTTTTTTGTTTTTTACAATGTTGTTTATCATTTTCTAAATCAACCAGATCATTGATTAAATAGGCGCTTGAAGCTAATAAACAAAAAACAAAAAAACCTAAAAAACTATTTCGTATGGCGATCGTATTATAATATTGATGGCCTACAAAAAGTGGAATAAATAATAAAATATTTTTTATGGCATGATAAGGCCGTATTGCGTTGAAACAGGCTTTTATCTTTGTTTTATTCTTTTTATTTAACACAAAGCTTTACTCGAAACATTTTTATTCTTAAGAATCAGCAATATTTCTGGCTTTTGGCAATGAATATTCGCATTTTTAGTCATTTTTATGTTTAACTTGCTTCTTTTTTACTCTATTTTATGGATCTAATCAATCGCGACCAACAACATATTTGGCATCCTTGCTCACAAATGAAAGATTATGAATCTTCCCCCCCTTTAATAGTCAACAAAGCTTATGGCTCTTATATAGAATTGAAGGATGGCAGGCGAATTATAGATGCCATTTCAAGCTGGTGGTGCAAATCATTAGGTCATAACCATCCGCGCTTAAAAACCGCACTCCAAGCCCAATTAGAATGCTTTGAACATGTGATATTTGCCAATAGTACCTATGAAATTATCATCCAACTTTCTGAAAAATTAGGACATCTTTGCTCAGGCTTAGATAAGGTATTTTATGCCAGTGAGGGCTCTTCAGCAGTCGAAATTGCTCTCAAAATGAGTTTACACGCTCAACAACTGCTTGGCCAAAAGCAGCGTACTCAGTTTGTGTCATTGGAAAATGGTTATCATGGCGAAACATTTATGGCATTAGGCCTAAGTGATTTGGGCCTTTATCGACAAGCTTACGAAACCCACCTTATACAACCTAAGTTTATCCGAAGCTTACCTTATGTGAACTCGATTACTGATTCTTTATGGAGTGATTGCTCGAGTATTTGGCCAAGTATTGAAGAACAACTTGAACAACAAGCAGTAAATTTAGCTGCTATTATTGTTGAGCCCGTAGTCCAGGGAGCAGGAGGCATGAAAATCTATAGCCAAGATTTTCTTCGTCGCTTGAGAAAATGGACACAAGCTCATGGCATTTATTTGATTGCGGATGAAATCATGACCGGATTAGGTAGAACAGGCCTCGCATTAGCATGCGATCATGCTTACATAAAACCTGATTTTATCTGTTTAAGTAAAGGCCTAACTTCGGGTTGGTTACCCATGAGTGCGGTATTAACACATACAGATATTTATAATTTATTTTATGATGATTACTCATCTGGAAAAAGTTTTTTACATTCTCATACTTTTAGTGGCAATGCCTTAGCTGCTGCCGTAGCTTTAGAATGCTTGAATATTCTAGAAGATGAAGAAATATTTAAACAGGTAAGACAAAAAGAAATTATTTTAAAAAAATTTATGCAGGAAGTTAACGATGAAACAGGAAAATTAACTAACATTCGAGGTATTGGTGCAATCATTGCAGCCGATTTAAAATTAACAGAAAAAGAAAAAAATCAGAGAATTGGTTATCAAATTTTTCAGCAAGCACTCCAGTTGGGAGCATGGTTACGTCCTTTAGGAAATACAATTTACTGGTTGCCTCCCTTAAATATAGCTTTATCAACGCTTGAAGATTTGTGTGATATTACCAAAATTTCAATTAAACGAATTTTAAAATAAAAAAGTTGGGAATTTGTACTGTAAAATATAGAAAATTAAATATTAACTCTGATTGACAGTCAGTATACTCAAATGATTTGCCAAACTGCGTCTTTCACGACTACGCCAGCCATACCAAACAATCAATACACCGACAATTTTTGCTAATGACAAAACCAGGACTGCTAACCAATTTAATTGATGGATAATCCACAGAAAAACACTACTATCTATGGGGGCACTCAAACTGGCAGACAAAAGTATACGCTGAGATAAAGGACGTTTAGTAAAAGTATAAACCGACCAATCTACACACTCCGCAATTAAAAACGCGCTCATACTGGCAATCGCTAAATTTCTACCTGCTAAAACATAGGAGATTAAGCTACCGATGAGCATGGCAAAAATAACTTTATGTTCTAATTCACGTTGAGCGAAATCACGCAAAACATAAACAATTCCCACTGTCCAATCCATAGGGGAAATTTCAATACTAAATATTTGCATTAAAGGAATATAAACAAATAAGGTGTTGAGTAAAACTATTAAAATAATATAAGTGATACTATATTTATAATTAAATAACCATTTCATACTTTAATATTTTATTCTTATTTAAAAAAATTAATCATATAATAAATTGGAAAAAAATCCTTGTTTTTCCATTATTTTTCTTAAGGCCTTCAACCCTTCAACCTGAATTTGGCGAACCCGCTCGCGTGTTAAGCCGATAACTTCTCCTACTTCTTCTAATGTCATACGATCACAGCCCAATAAACCATAACGTCGGGCAATAACCTCACGTTGATTGGTTGACAATTGTTTAAGCCAACCTTCTAAACGCTTACGCAAATTTTCACCCTCTAATATATGTTCAGGATCGTTTTCGCGATTATCGGATAAGGTTTCAAGCAAAGGTTTATCCGCCTCACTGCTGGCCGGAGCATCAACGGAAGTAATATGCTCATTTAAGCCGAGCATACGTTCAACTTCTTCAAAAGGCCTATCTAACCACTTAGCAATTTCATCTGAAGTAGGTTTATGATCCAATTTCTGAGTAAGCTCTCGTGCTGCTTGTAAATAAACATTCAACTCTTTAACCACATGGATAGGCAAACGAACCGTTCGAGCTTGATTCATAATAGCGCGTTCAATGGCTTGACGTACCCACCACGTCGCATACGTCGAAAAACGAAACCCTCGTTCAGGATCAAATTTTTCCACAGCATGCATTAAACCTAAATTTCCTTCTTCTATCAAATCCAAAAATTGTAGTCCGCGATTATTATAATGTCTGGCTATTTTAACCACTAAGCGCAGATTACTTTCTATCATTCGTTTACGAGCGTCTTGATCGCCTTTAGCAATTAGCCGCGCGTAGTAAACTTCTTCTTCGGCGGTTAATAAAGGAGAAAAACCTATTTCATTTAAATATAATTGAGTTGCACCGAGCACCTCATCACGTCGCACATATTTATGAGGCGTCGCTTCTGTCTCACTAGCTTCACGGTTTACTAAAAATTTCTCTGGTTTATTTTCGAATACTTGTTCAGACGCCACTGAATTTTGCTGTTTTCTACCCCCTCTTTTTTTAAATGCACTTCCTTTGTTACCCATATTAACTCTCCCTGAATTAATTAACCCTAGATAGAAAGATGGTAATTAAATAACCATTTTTTTCGGCTCAGTTTTATTAACAAAATTTAAGGACGTTCTTAGATCTGAATAAATTGATTGTTTTAATGAATATCTATGCATCTGTTCTTGCACACAAACTAGCTTCCTAAATCACATTGTAATTATATTTATTGAAATCTAAGAAATAGAAATTCTATACTCTATTTGCATGCTAAATATTCTCTTAACCCCAGATTTTAAGAGAAGCAAAAACAGCAACTGCTAGCAATAGAACACACCAAGATAATCGATCGATGTAATGCCGTAATAATTTATCAATGTGGACGCCACCCCAACGCATTAAAAAAGCAACTAAAAAAAACCTTCCACCACGGCCCACCAATGACCCCAAGATAAAGGGTAATAGCGCAACATGCAAGGCCCCAGCAGCAATAGTAAATAACTTATAAGGAATAGGAGTAAATCCTGCCAAAAAAAGTATCCAAAAATCCCATTGATTAAATCCATACTCAATCTGATGATAAGCCTGCTCATATCCAAACTGTAGAATATAAGGGTGTATCCAATCAAACGCTACACTCCCTATCCAATAGCCAAATAATCCGCCTAAAACTGAAGCCACTGTGGTCAAAAATGCATAACGCCATGCACACTCAGGCTTAGCAATAGACATAGGGGCTAGCATCACATCGGGCGGGATTGGAAAAAAAGAAGACTCAGCAAAACTTAAAACAAATAAGTAATAAGGAGCATGCCCATGCTGAGCCAATGCAAACATTTTGTCATAAAGCTTAGAAAAATATTTCATTACATACTAATCAATTAAACGAAAAATACAGTAAATTCTTTAAAACCATTTATATCAGGGCAAGAATAATTTATAGTTTCGGATCCATATTAACAATCCAATCTTCGATCTGATCTCGTGCAGTGTGATGCGTTAAATCAAGCTGTAAAGGTGTAATACTAACTTGAGATTGGCTCAAAGCATAAAAATCTGTGCCTTTTCCAGCATCATCTTCCTTGCCAGAACTTCCAATCCAGTAAATGGTATGTCCTCTTGGATCTTTACTAGGCATCATTCTATCGGCATTATGACGTGTTCCTAAGCGTGTTACTTCATAACCTTTTAAATCATCAAACGCAACATCAGGAATATTTACGTTTAAAATAGTTTTTGCTGGAATTGGTTTTTCATATAAGAGAGCTACCAACCTTTTTGCAACTTCTGCCGCGGTAGAATAATACATGGGCTCGTTTCCGGCGATTGAAAAAGCTATCGCTGGGATTCCTAGAAAACGTCCTTCCATTGCGGCTGCCACAGTTCCTGAATAGAAAACATCTTCACCTAAATTAGCGCCGGCATTAATACCTGATACCACCATATCGGGGAGTTTATCTTCGCTTAGCAAGCCCGTTAAGGCTAGATGAACACAATCTGTTGGTGTCCCTTGGACACTAATAATATCATTATCAAAATATCTTAATCTTAAAGGATGTTGCAAAGTCAGCGAATTACTAGCCCCACTGCGATCTCTGTCTGGAGCTACAATAGTAACTTCTGCGATTTGGGCTAATGCTTTAGCTAAAATAGACAAGCCAAGGGCATGTACGCCATCGTCATTACTGATAAGAATCTTCATTTTTAAGATACTCTAGAAACTAAATGCGCACTTTCAGAAAACTTGGTAAGTAGTGGTAATACAACCAAAATTACACCAAAAATCAATAAAGTAATAGGTCGACTCAAGGGGACTTGGGAAGGGTTATTCCGATAGTTTTTATATTGGATAAGGGAACCGAACAGTAAAGCTATTCCAATAGCTAAACTCATATTATAGAGTGCTCCAGTCAATAGGGACATAGGTAATAAAAGCTTATCTGATAAATCACCTAGTGAACCCGGAATTAGAGCATAAGCATTAATTGAAACTATAAATAAAACAAAAAGAATATTTTTTTTCATAACAAATTTTTTTAATCAATTAAAATCTATAAGCTATGTAACTGTTAGTAGATGAAGATACGAATTTTTTGAATTCATTGCAAGCGCTGTATATCAGATGCCTAATCTAAAAAAAGTTAACATTGCCCCCAACGAATAAATTTATTTAGTCGTTACAATCCTGGTTTTTGATGTTTTCCCTATCTATTCTTATTCTTCCAGTTTGGCTTATTTTAATTAACCAGGTCATCTTCTCTGATAATGCATTAACGCAGACAATAAAGCTGCCATTTTGACTTGAACCATCTGGGTACAGCTGTAGATAATTATCTGAGCGAAATCCATGCCATTCTAAAAAATCCCAGTGACTCAAAGCGGGATAAATACGTAATAACTGTCTATTTTCAAGTGAAGAAGTTGAATTTTTATTTATTAAAACTATCCAGCCATCATTCCAAGTCCCTGAGCAGCTCTTTCCATCTTTACTCTTGCATATTGTTATTACATTTTGACGTTTAATCGCTTCACTCTGAGCATAATATAGAGTTGAGCTGACTCGATCAGTTAAAATAAATAAACGAAGCTCCAGGATTAAATGTCTATAGACTGGAAACGCTAGGGTTAACAAAATGCTGCTTATTGTAATGGTAAACAATAATTCAACTAAGCTAAAACCCAATTCGTAAGAACTATTTTTATACAACCTGATTATCCAGTTTGTTCTATAACGTGAAGGTCTAATTGTTTTTTTACACATTGCATATCCTGCCAAGCCTTACGTTTTTCACGCGGCGAACGAAGTAAATAGGCCGGATGATAAGTAACTAATAAAGGAATTTTATTTACGCCAAAATGAAACAAATTTCCGCGTAAATTCGCCATAGAAGCATCCGTTGATAATAAATAATGTGCAGCAATTCGACCCACCGCTAAAATTAACTTTGGTTTAATTAAGCTAATCTGTCTTAATAAATAAGGTGTGCATGCCTTTACTTCTTTCAAAAAGGGATCGCGATTATTAGGCGGGCGCGATTTTAAAATATTTGCAATATAGTAATCTTCCCGTTTAAAACCAATTGCTGATAACATGTTTGTCAATAATTGTCCGCCCCGACCTACAAAAGGCTCTCCTTGTTTATCTTCATTCGCTCCCGGCGCTTCTCCAATTACCAATAAATCGGCATCCGGATTTCCCACACCAAATACAGGATTGTTACGTGTTTTATAAAGATCACATGCTTTGCAATTACTCACAGCCAATCTTAATTCTTGCCAATCCAATGTCGAAATTTTTTGCTCGCGAGTCATTATCAATTTTCTAGGCATATCATCGTCCTTAACCGTTTCTTTGGGTAGTTTATTGGTATGCTCACGCAAGATCCAAAGAGGAATTTCCATTTTTCTAAAATAATCTAGACGTTTTTCTATATCTATCATCTGGTTTAAGCTTTACATAAATAAATAATTAAATTTTTATTCGACAATTGTGTAAGACAATATCTTGTTCCCATTCTTTTTTCAGGTAGATAAAATTGACTAGGTTTACAAACTCCTCTGATATAACTCCATTCTTCACAATAACTTTTGTCATGAAATACACAAACACCAACCACACCTGCTGGCTCATTCATCATTTCCAACCGACCTCCATGATGAGCACAGTAAACAGATGCAGGATTAGGAATCGAAAAAGCTGTGATATTAATTAATAAGGATGGAAGTACAATTAACCATTTTTTCATAACTATCCTATTTCATGAGAGCAAGTTATTTTAACAGAAATTAAGCTGCTATTAGCTTTATTAATAATTAACAGTTACAAGGTTACAAGCAGAATTTACCTTTCTTAATATTCTTCTATTCAACAACTTATCTAGATCCAGTATACTTTCTAAGCTATGACAGATCACCAATTCATCGTCCGACCCTTACAGTATGGCGACTATAATACAATCGCACTAGCCATGCGCTTATTTACCGATAGGCGTACTCCTGAAACTCCCGATGAAATTTGGTTCATTGAACACAACCCTATTTACACCTTAGGTCAGGCAGGTAAATTGGAACACATCCTTAATCCTGGAAATATCCCCATAGAAAAAACTGATCGGGGCGGACAAGTAACCTATCATGGCCCTGGACAGCTGGTTATATACCCACTTTTAAACCTTCGCCGCCTTAACCTTGGCGTACGTGAGTTAGTTTCACTTCTAGAAAACACTATTATTAATTTACTCGCGACTTACTATATTACTGCAGAAGCAAAAAAAGAAGCCCCTGGTGTTTATGTCAACTCGGCTAAAATTGCTTCCATTGGCCTACGCATTCGACGTGGTTATTGTTATCATGGCCTAGCGTTCAATATAGCCATGGATCTTAGTCCTTTTGCAGGAATTAATCCTTGTGGCATGAGTCAGCTTGCTATCACTCAACTTTCTGATTTAGGGGGGCCTACTGACCTTAATACAATAGCAAATGACTTTATTAAGCAGTTTCAAAAAGAAATAGGCATTTATAAATGCTAAGTTTCATTTAATTAGCTAGTTAACATAAGCTTTTAAATAAACTTACACAAACTAATTTCAACGAATATATTCTAAGTTAGCATATATCTTATTAGCTGTATGTTAAAATTACATCATTTATTTTAATATTTTAAACGTTATGGAAATAAAAACACCGGATCCGAGACAAAAACAACGTGGCGCTGCAAAAATGTCTCGCATTCCAATAAAAATTGAGCCTACTGCTCCTTTACGTAAGCCAGATTGGATCCGCATTAAATTACCCACAACAACTGCCGTAGATCAACTTAAAACGATGCTACGGGAAAATCGTCTTCATACTGTATGTGAAGAGGCTTCTTGCCCCAATTTAAGTGAATGCTTTAGCCATGGCACAGCTACCTTCATGATTATGGGAGATAAATGTACTCGTCGGTGTGCATTTTGTGATGTTGGACATGGACGACCTGATCCATTGGATCCGGATGAACCTGAAAATCTTGCTAAGACAGTTAAACAAATGGGACTTCGCTATGTTGTTATTACCTCAGTCGATCGAGACGATCTACGTGACGGAGGAGCAGCTCACTTTACTGCATGTTTACAGGCATTACGCCAAAATTGCCCTATGCTGACCATAGAGGTGCTAGTGCCTGATTTTCGTGGTCGTATGGATGTTGCTCTAAATGCCATTGCACCTGAATTGCCTGATGTGTTTAACCATAATATCGAAACAGTACCACGTTTGTATAAACAAGCACGTCCAGGTTCAGATTATAAATGGTCACTACAATTATTACTTGAATTTAAGAATCGTTTCCCGGGGATACCCACCAAATCAGGTCTGATGCTAGGACTAGGAGAAACATTAAAAGAGGTTAGAGAAGTTATGAGCGATTTACGTAAACATCAGGTCGATATGATTACCATTGGTCAATATCTAGCTCCTAGCCTTCATCATTTTCCTGTTGCACGCTATGTGACTCCCCAAGAGTTCAAAGATCTCGGTCACTTAGCAAAAGAAATGGGTTTTATTCGTGTAGCGAGTGGCCCGCTAGTTCGTTCTTCGTATCATGCTGACAAACAAGCGGCTGGAGAAAATGTAGCCTAATGACGCTTCCGGATCTCAAACCTTTTTTTGATTGGCTACAAATTCACCCCTATTTAGCAGGTTTAATTACCTATTTTGTTTCTTTTCTTGAATGTCTAGTGATGATAGGTTTCTTAGTCCCAGGTACTGTTTTCATGACAGCTATTGGTACCTTAATTGGAATAGGAATTTTACCACTTACACCTATTGTTTTATGGGCCATTGCAGGAGCTATCACAGGTGACGTACTGAGTTTTTGGATAGGTAGACATTACCATCAGCATACTAAAGATTTCTGGTTATTCCGTCGATATCCCCAACTTTTACGCAAAGGTGAAGCTTTTTTTGACACGCATGGCGGAAAAAGTATTTTCTTTGGCCGCTTTTTTGGACCAATTCGTGCTATTTTACCCTTTATCGCAGGAATGGTACGGATGCCATGGCGGCAATTTTTAATTGCAGACATCATTTCTGCAATTGCTTGGGCGCCTATCTATATGTTACCAGGAATTCTTTTAGGCCAAGCTTCCCAACAATTACCGCCTGAAGTAGCCACTAAATTAATTATATTTGCTGTCTTACTCTTACTATTTATTTGGTTAGTTTACGCTTTCATAAAATCATGTTATGCATGGTTTAGTCGTTTATTAGATAAGCAGGTTGCTTACCTTTGGTGCTTCACACGTAACCATCCGAAACTTAAAACCATCACTTCTCTTTTGACAGATTATCGGCATCCTCAATCACATACTCAATTAGCACTCGCTTTAATATGTATTTTTTGTATGCTTGGATTTTTAGCAATAGTCTTTAGTATTTCTCATCATGGTGTTGCAACGTATCTAAATGAACCCATTTATCATTTAATGCGTAGTTTACGTCAAACAAATTTAGACAAGTTTTTTGTAGTTATGGCTGAACTAAGTCCGAAAATACTTGCTATATTTTGGATGTTCATGTTGGTATTTTTTTTAATAAAAAGAAATTTTTGGCTTAGCCTACATTGGGGATTAGCAGGAATATTAAGTTATGGTTTAGCTGATGTATTTAAACATATACTACATATTGCGCGTCCTATTGGTTTAGTGCAAACGCCATTAGGCGCTTCTTTTCCTAGTGGACATACTGTAAGCGGTATTTCTATTCTTGGTTTTTTTGCTGCATTAATTGCTATAGAGAGACCTAAACCCCAACGAATACTGGTTTGTGGATTGGCTAGTTTCATTATTCTTTTAGTCATATTTTCGCGTGTTTACTTAACTGCACATTGGTTTAGTGATGTTTTAGGTGGTGTTTTATTGGGAATTGGTATCCTCACTGGCCTGACACTTTCCTATCGTAGAAAAATAGATCATACGACTATTTCATCAGGCAAGATTGCTATATTGGGTATTCCAATTTTATTGCTTTGTTGGGGAGTTAATCTTGCTTATGGCTATAAAAATTTACTCTCAAATTCTCAACTTCTTTTTTCTGAACAAACTATTAATTTTAATACATGGTGGAACGATGCTAAGTTACAAAAGCCAATTTATCGAATAGGACATTTTGGTCAGAAAATTGAAGTATTAAATATTCAATGGGCAGGAAAACTTATCGATATTCAAAATCATTTAGAAAAACAAGCTTGGCATACCCTCCCAAAAACAAAAATTTTTACAACGCTCTATAAATTAAGTTTACATAGCAATAATGATCCAAACATTCCTTTATTTATCTCCTCGAATGCGGGTCAAGCACCCGCATTAACTATGACAAAATATTTTCCAGCTGCGCATAATTTATTAGTTTTAAATCTCTGGAATTCGCATAAAATCTTAAGTAATAATATTCCATTATGGTTAGGTCTAGTCCATTATCATAAAACTTGGCATTTGCAATTTCAGCTATTAAAAAAACAAAATATCATGCAACATTTTATACCTGCAGATCAGTTATTGTTACATGATCTCAAATCATTTACCGTAAAAAATTTGAATTATCCTAGCTCTCACACTAATGTACTTTTTATTAAATAATTTAAATTAATGAAAGAATTTTGTAGGCTAGTTTTGCGACTAAAAAATCGCAGCTATGTAAATAGGAAATAGGAGCAAGTTCATTAATGTCAGCTCCTACTATCGTTCCAATTTGACTCGCCGCAGTAATAATTTCTATAACATCTTCCCAGAATAAACCACCTGGTTCTGGTGTTCCTGTTGCAGGCATGACACTGGAATCAAACCCATCTACATCGAATGTCAAATAAATTGGACGATCTTTTAGATGAGATACTATTTGCCTAATATCCCAGCTTTTTTTATCTTTCCCCCAATAAATATGAATTCTGTGGCGATTTTCTTCAATAAAGGGAATTTCTTCTCTAGAAACATTACGAATTCCCACCGAAACTACCTTAAGTTTATCATGATCTAAACAACGTCTTATGGCTGAAGCATGTGAGTAGTGTTGGCCCTGATATCCATTACGTAAATCAGCATGGGCATCAAAATGTAATAAAATTATATTGTCGTATTTTTTCAGAAATGGACGAATAGCACCTATAGTAATAGAATGTTCACCTCCAAAAACAAATGGAAATTTTTTATCATCTAATACTCGTTGAACTATATTTTCTAATTGTTGTAACGCATTAGGAATCTCTGATTCAATTTCTGGCTCATTCAAAGTTACTATGCCAATTTGACGGAAAGGTTCGCACCACAAATGCTCATCAAATAATTCAACTTCGTGGGATGCGCCAATAATAGCTGCGGGACCTTTAGCTGTACCTCCACCATAAGTAACGGAATTTTCAAGGCCAAAAGGGATGATCACTGCTTTAGCATCTTCGTAAGCAACCGCATCATGCGGATCTAGGCCTAAAAAACCATTTTTTGGTGTCATACAATGCATACAGAGCCTTTTTATTAATTAAACAATTCAGCGTAACATCGACGACTACGATGTTTCCAATAACCACGATGGTATGCATCGCTAGCTAAAAGTGGTAACACGGAACTTGCTTCAGCAAAAACCATTTGTTCGTACGCTCTATCCACCTTGCCCCATGAACAGGCTTCTTTTAATGTTGAACTTGAACAAGCACCATCTCGTACATCTGCAACGGTGATTTGAACTGCATATTTATGCATATCTACCGATTTTCCCAGAATCTCAGCACAGACTACGGTATCTTGGACAAAATTTTTCGGTACACCGCCACCGATCATCAATAAGCCAGTAGTACCCGCTTCAATTTTGATGTCACTAAGTTCACGAAAATCACGAATAGAATCAATCGTTATATGTTGATTTGGATTTTTTACCTGATGCAGTACTAAACCAAATCCGGCAGAAGAGTCTGTAAAAGCGGGACAAAAAATTGGGACAGCATGCTCATAAGCTAGTTGGACTAAAGAATCTTGTTTTTTCGCATGTCCGTTCGCTAAATAAGCACCCATGGCATGAATAAACTCCCGGGAACTATATGCTTGAGGTTTAAGCTTATTAGCGATTTCTAAAATAACATGATCACAACGTTGAAGTTGTTCTTCGTCAATATAAGTATCATAGATACGATCGATCTGTAAATCATGTAATTTTCCATCGTCAAACGAAGAATTCCCTTGATAATGTCGAAAACCTAATGCTTCAAAAAAATCCATATCGACTATGCTTGCTCCAGTAGCCACTATGGCATCCACCATATTGTACTTTATTAAATCAGCATATAGCTTCATGCAACCACCTGCTGAGGTCGAACCTGCAATTGATAAAATTATGCTACAACGTTCATCCTGAAGCATAGTGTTAAAAATCTGCGTAGCACGTGCCAAATCACGCGAAGTAAAAGACATGGCCGCCATTGAGTCAATAATAGGGCGGGCATCAAAAAGCGCAATATCAATATGCTCAACAAATTTATTCAATAACTTTTCTTTTAATGAATTTTTACAAACTTGTGTTTCCATTAGTTTTCCTTTGAATAATTTATTATTTAGCCACTAATTCTCGTGTTTTCTGTAAATTAATAGCAGAAAACATACTCATTATAGGTTTATCTGAAACCGCAACAACTCCTTCTTCTTGTTTAAAGCCATTAAATCCTGTTGAAAGAGTTCTACCATAAGCGCCTACCTGTCCAATTTCAATATAATTTCCTTCTTTTACATCGCTAGGTAAATAAAAGGGCCCTTCCATGTAATCCAAAGAATCACAGGTAGGGCCATAAAAACTAAATGGAACAAGATCTTTATTTTTGCTATATGATGTTTGTATTAAACGTACTGGAAAAATAAAATGCGGAATACCTGCATCAAAAAGACTACCGTAGGTTCCATCATTAATATACAACTGATTTTTTTTTCTTGATTCTACGCATACAATAACGGATGTGCTTTCTGCAACTAAACATCGACCTGGTTCACAAAGTAATTCAATGTGAGGAAAATTGTTGGCAATTTCCTCAAACTCTTCATGAATAGCATTGAAATAAATTTCTAGCGATGGTGGTGTCATACCAGGATAAATAGATGGAAATCCTCCACCTACATCAAAATATTCAATCTCAATTTTTGACTGATTAATCAATTTATTAGCCAAACGTATAGCAATTCGATATGCATCCGGATGCATGCATTGTGAACCAACATGAAAAGTAATGCCAAGTTTATAAGCTGCCTTTCGCATTTTTTTTAAAAGCTCAGGGGCCTCATCCAAATTAATTCCAAATTTAGCTGATAAATTAAATTCAGCAAAACTATTAGGAATTGCTAAGCGTAAATGCAAACACAAATCTTTAGCACCTTCAGTTAGTCGGATAATTTTCTTAAGCTCATCCAAACTATCTAAGGCAAAATGTCTTACGCCATAATTAAAATAAGCTTCACGAATCGCGAAAGTAGATTTTACGGGATGCATAAAATATAGCTCAGCATCAGGTATAAGCGACTTAATCATTCGAATTTCTTCATATGAAGCGACATCAAAGGCATTAATACCTTGATGATGCAAAAGCTTTATGACTTGGTTTTCTGGATTAGTTTTAACTGCATATAAAATGCGCCCTTTAAATCGAGTACGAAAGTAATTAACAGCACATTTCATTACATTGGGTCTAAAAACAAAAACGGGTTGAGGGGGCCTGCTATCCACAACAGAAGCAATTGTGTGTAATTTCATATTCATATACCTCTTTTCAAAATATATTTTTAAAAGCTCGCACTAGCTTTTAGAATTTTCAAAGAGGTATTATTTTTATTATTGCCGGATAGGTAAAAAGAAATTAATGCTTTGGCATTTATAGTCACAAGGTAAAATTTCATATTGAAAAACCAACCTTTTATAAGGTTATTTTCGATATTACCGTCTAAACGGCCAAATATCGGTACCATTTGCAACTTAGATAAGGGTAAACTTATTAATTTTAAAACCATTATTTTTCGGTTTTTCCTATCTATTAATTAGTAACGTCTATCTAGATCCAATTAACTCGCATAAAACTAGAGTTGATCCAGGCAATTAACACTCGTTTGTTTTTTATCCTCTAGACGCATTGCAGTTAGACATCTCCCCCATACGCAACCTGTATCTAAAGCATATACATTCGGTTCATTAGTTCGACCCTGTAATGCTGCCCAGTGACCAAACAAAATATTTAAATTTTTGCTATGTCGATTAGGTAACTTAAACCAAGGAAAATAATTGCCCGATATAGCATTAATTCCCTTGGCAGTTAGCTCCAAATTCCCTTTGATATCACAAAACCTTAAACGGGTCAAACAATTTGTAATGCATCGTAATCGCTCCCAACCCATGAGACTATCGCTCCATCGCGAAGGTTCATTACCATACATATTTTTTAAAAATTCTCTATAATGTTTGCCTCTTAAGGTATTTTCCACTTCTTTTGCACATGAAATTGCCTTATTTAAATCCCATTGAGGCGGAAAACCAGCATGCACTAAGGTATAACCTAAGTTAGCATTATGGTGTAACAAAGATCTATTCCTTAACCAAGCGCATAATTCTTCTTTATCGGGCGCATTTAGAATAGCTTGTAAATTATTTTTTGGATCTAAATCTATATCAGTATAAACAATAGATAAAAGATATAAATCATGATTGCCTAATACAATATGTGTGTTTTTTAATTTTTTTATAAAACGAAGGACTTCTAATGACTTAGGTCCTCGATTCACAAGATCGCCAGTAAACCATAAAGCATCATGATGGGGATCAAAATTAATTTTGTCTAACAATCGAAGCAATGAATCAAAACAACCTTGAATATCTCCAATCGCATAGGTTGCCATATTAAAATTAACTACCTAAATTGGGTGAAGTAAAATTTTTGCTAGGATTTTTGAGAGATGAGTCAAAATCAATAATTTTTTGTATTGAAGTAGTTGAAGTAATGAATGAAATCAAACGAATATCTCCTTGTAAAACTCGTTGTGGTGAATTTTTTTGGTTTTCCTGTGCAGTCGCTATTCCACCTATTGTCCGATATCTTTTACTTAAATCCCCCAATCCAGATAAACCACCGAATGCTCTATAACGTTGATCTAATTCACTGATAGAAATTTGATAGAGTTTAGCCACATCAATAAATTGTTTTTCAATAACTTCAGGATGTTTATAATTTGGATCTATATTTGCAAACTCTTGAAAAAGAGCAGAAGACATAAATATTTTCCCATCAGATATTTTTATTTTAGCATCCTTTTCATTAATTAAAATTTTTCCATCGGCAAGTTCTTTACGTAACCATTGCAAAAATGCTTCTCCAATTGGATCGGTTACAGATACTTGTGCATTTATTCGATAATTTTCAATAATATCAATTTCAGCTCGCGGGATCATAGACATAAATGATGTCATAGGAATTCGATCTTCTTCACCAGATAATAAATGTATCCAGATTTCTAATACCTTTAAATCACTTGCTATCCAATTAAAACCTTCTGCTTCTGAAGTAATATTGGTTGCGCTATCCAATATATTACATGCTAACTTGTATGTAGAAAAATTATCTAAATTACTAAAATCTTCTTTTATATAATCGATTTTATAATGATATCCTTGACCAAGCATCGAAGCCCTAAATGGATTCCATTTTTTAAGTGCGTAAGCTTTTCTATGATATAACGTAATGGAATATCCAACGGCAAGTTTTCCAATATCTAAAAATAATGCAGCAGTAAATGTCGCATAAAGCCATAGCTCATCCTTTTCAGAAATATTACTAAAATTAATCTCTCCTGGAAAAAAATACTTCAAGCATAAAATCAATGTTCTTGCACTTCTCTCCAAACCTCTTTCCAGAAAACTAATTTTTTGATTCGAAACCCCACATTGATTTAAAGATATACTCTGAACAAATTCAGCAAATTTTTTAATGACAGGTAAATAAAAATTGTTAAACCGGAAAGATGGTTTAATAAGAGTTTTAATGGTTTCGATCAATACTAAATTATTGTCAGTACTTAATAGAACATCAGCTGCTTTAATAACATAAAGATCGGCTGGTGTCTTTTTAGATTTATTTAATTTTTTAAAAGAAGGCCTTAAGCCGTGGAACATTACCATTTTTTCCATTCCTACTAAATTTTTGGTACGGGCTTATTAAAGGATTAGCAATTAATAGATTATATCTATTAATTGCTAATGATTAATTTTAATTATGGGTTAAAATTAGCCTTCGGAATCTAGGCTTGGATACATCTCCCATAAACTAAGCTTAAACTTATTTTCCCGTATAAAAAAGATAAATTTCTATACAGTTTAGCATGGAACTGGCAAAATAATAGTGAAATAATTTAGAGGTTTTTTATGTCCTTACCCTTAAAACGCAGCCAAACTAAACATTATTATGAAATTAGCCCTCAAAATCTCCCTTTATCATGCCCACTAAAAAATAGCTCCCTATGGGATTTCCACCCTAGAGTTTATTTACCCATTGCCAAAGTCGGCCATGTTACTTGTCCTTATTGCGGAACTGAATATTTTTTGAAAGATGAAATTTGCTAGTATCAGTCCTAAAAAAATTCTTATCATCAGCCCTGCATGGATCGGCGATATAGTCATTGCGCAGTCTTTATTTAAATATATCAAGCACTGCAATCCAGAGGTAATAATCGATGTTTTAGCCCCTGCCTGGAGTCATGAATTATATTCGGTTATGCCGGAAATTAACGACCTATTCACCATGCCTTTTGGTCATTCCCAATTGCAATTAAAAAAACGCTGGCAACTTGGTAAAGGACTGCGAAAAAAAAACTACCAGCAAGCAATTATTCTACCTAACTCATGGAAGTCTGCAGTTATTCCTTTTTCCGCAAATATTCCTATAAGAACAGGTTGGTTAGGCGAAATGCGTTTCGGATTATTAAATGATTGGCGAATTTTAAATAAAAAAAATTATCCCATGATGGTCCAACGTTTCCTCGTTTTAGGAAATGCGAAAACCTTAGGTAATAAAAATCTAGATTGGCAACTTTACCAACCTCATCTAGAAGCTCTCACCACCCCCGAAGACAAGAAGTTTAAAAATTTATCTTTAATTAAGGAAAAACCTATACTTATACTATGCCCTGGTGCTGCTTATGGACCCGCTAAATGTTGGCCTGCAGAATATTTTGCAGAAATCGCAAATTATAAAAAAACAAAAGCTTGGCAAATTGTATTGCTCGGTTCTAAATCTGATGAATCCATGGGGCATAAAATACAGAAGTTAACTAAAAATGCTTGTATTAATCTCATAGGTAAAACATCCTTATTAGAAGCTCTAAATATTTTATCTTTTGCGACATTGGTTATTAGTAATGACTCAGGACTTATGCATCTAACTGCAGCGTTAGATCGACCTTTAATTGCGCTCTATGGTTCAAGTAGTCCGGAATTCACCCCTCCGTTATCGGAAAAAGCTAAAATAATTTACCTTAAACTTAGTTGTAGCCCTTGCTTTGAAAAGGAATGTCCGCTTATTCATTTCAAGTGTTTAAAACAATTAACACCGAAAATCGTTTTAAATACTATAGCCGATTTAATAAATAACAAAAAATTATTTGCCAATACAAAAATTTGAAAAAATTTTTCCTAACAGATCATTCGTTGTAAACTGCCCGGTAATTTCTCCTAAATAATTTTGTGCTACTAATAAATCTTCAGCAAGTAATTCAGGAAATTGATTTTCTTTTAATTTTGTTAATCCGTTATATAAAGCAATTTCGGCATTCTTTAAAGCTTCTAAATGTCTACGTCTCGCACTAAAATTACCTTCCGATGAAATAGCATAGCCTGCACATTTTTTTAAATAATTAAAAAGTAATGTTAAACCTTCACCTGTTTTTGCAGACAATTTTATAACATCCAAACCCATTTCTTTATCCATACTTGCTTGTTCTTGCTTAAGATCAATTTTATTTCTTATAATAATTATGCGTTTATCTATAAAAATATCTTTTAAATAAGCCTGTTGTTCTTTCCAAAATTTTAAATCTCCAAGCAGAGTTGTTGTGTGATCGACTACCCATAAAATTAAATCTGCTTTAACTATTTCGGTTAACGTTCTTTTAATGCCTTCTTTTTCAATCTCATCAACTCTAATCCTTAATCCTGCCGTATCAACGATGTTAAGTAACAAACCTTCAATTTGAACCCTTTCTCTAATAACATCACGAGTAGTACCAGCAAAAGGAGTAACAATTGAAGATTCTTTTGTACTTAATTTATTTAATAAACTTGATTTTCCCGCATTGGGTGGGCCTACAATCGCTAAGCTTAAACCTTCTTGCAACAAAGAGCCTTGTTTAGCTAAATTTTTTATTTCTCGAATATTATCTAGAATAGAATGCAATTTATTTATAACTTCAGTATCTTTTAAAAAATCTATATTCTCATCAGCAAAATCTATCGCTGCTTCTAACCATGTTCTTAAGCTTATTAAGGTGTCTCTTATCTGGTTGATGCGCTGCGAAAAATCTCCCTGCAATGAACGCATCGCTGCGCGTGCTGCTTGTTCCGATTCTGCATCAATTAAATCAGAAATAGCTTCCGCTTGTACCAAATCGAGCTTTGAATTTAAAAATGCCCGTTCTGTGAATTCTCCTGGTCGAGCCAATCGAGCGCCTAGCTGCACTACACGCTTCAATAAGCAATCTACAATAACAGGTCCTCCGTGACCTTGTAGCTCAAGAACATCTTCACCTGTAAAAGAATTTGGAGCAGGAAAATAAAGAGCAAACCCTTTATCGATAGTGCTTCCATCTTCTGACAAAAAAGAAAGATATTCCGCATATCTTTTTGTAGGCATATGACCCAGTAATTGAGTGGCAATACGCTGAATATTTGAACCTGAAACACGAATGACAGCCACCCCCCCTCTACCATGAGGAGTAGCGAGGGCTACAATAGTCTCACTATTACCTTTATCTAAAGTTGCTTCAAAATATTCACTCACATTTAGCCACTATTATTTTTTTTTGATAAATCAATGCTCACTCGATGCATAATAAACCACTGCTGTAAAATTGAGAGTGTATTATTTACAACCCAATACAATACTAATCCGGAAGGAAAGTTCAAAAATAAAGCCGTGAAGAAAATAGGTAAAAACTGCATCACTTTCGCTTGTGTTGGGTCTGGTGGCGGTGGATTTAAGCGCTGTTGAACAAACATAGTGATACCCATTAAAATGGGTAGAATATAATAGGGGTCTTTGGTCGATAAATCATGAATCCAGAGTATGAATGGCGCTTGTCGTAACTCGACACTCTCTAAGAGCATCCAATAAAGGGCAATAAATACTGGGATCTGAACCAATATAGGCAAACAGCCCCCTAAAGGATTCACTTTTTCGGCTTTATAGAGCTCCATGGTAGCTTGAGTTAACTTTTGTTTATCGTCGCCATAACGCTCTCTTAAGGCTTGTAAACGCGGCTGTAAGTTACGCATACTAGCCATGGAACGGTAGCTTTTAGCCGACAAGTGATAAAAAGCTAATTTGATTAATATTGTTACTATAACTATCGACCATCCCCAGTTTCCAACATACTGATGGATATGTTTTAGTAACCAAAAAAGCCCCATCGAAATAAACCATAAAATTCCATAATCGATGGTCAAATCTAGGTGAGGGGCAGCAGCTTTTAAGCGATCCATAATTTCAGGACCCAGATAAAGTTGGCTCTGACTGACAAATTCCATACCTGGCTGAACCTGAAAAGGCGCACCTACCATTCCCAATGTATAAATATCGCCTTTTGCATAGCTATAGAAATGGAACTCCTGCCCAACTGGAGGTATCCAAGCACCTAAAAAATAATGCTGTAACATGGCTACCCAACCATTTTGAGTGGCCAGCGAGATATTTCCTTGCCCTATTTTATCGAAACTAATTTTTTGATAAGGCTTATCCTGCGTAGAAATTGCTCCTCCCGTATAAGAGCTAATATTAAATAAACTATGGGTTTGAGCAATTTTCTTTTGTTGAAATTGAATATAAGGGCGCCCTTCCCACATAGAAGGCGAACGATTCAATATTTTATAACTAACTGGGATTAAATAATCATTTTTTTTAAACGTAAATTGCTTTTGAACCTGTGTTTTTCCACAAGTATTACAGATCAAATTAACTTTAAGCTCGGCCTGTCCTTGATCTAAACTATAGTTATTTTTAGGACTAGAATATTGGAATACCTGTTTTTTACCAGACAATACTAATCCACTTTGAGCAACATAATAATTAGCTGCATCAGAGCTCAGTAATTGAAATGGAGAGGAACTAACTTGATTAGGATGCTGTGGATATTGTAAAAGATTAGCTTTGACAATATTTCCTCCTAATGTATCTATCCAAACATCAAGTACATCCGTTTTCACATGGATAAAACGTTGCTGAACGTTTTTAATTGGAACTGTTGTTTCAGTCAGAGATATCGGTAATTTTACTTCTTTATTATTCACCAACTGTTTTTTTATAAAATTTGCAGATCCTATTTCTTGACTATTATTAGGTGGATATTCATTTTGCCATGCATTCCATAACATAAATGCAATTAAAAACAAAGCACCTAATAAAAAAACACGAGCCAGTTCCATATAAATTAACTCATTTTAGTTGGTAGTTTAGAAACGGAAAGTGGTGGAACAGGATCATACCCACCGGTATGCCAAGGATGGCAACATAATAGTCGACGTACAGTCAAATACGATCCTTTATAGGCACCATATTGTCTAATCGCTGTTAGGGCATATTTTGAGCAACTTGGATAAAAACGACAGGAATGCCCTATTAAGGGACTAATAAGATAATTGTAAACCTGCAATAAAATGATCAGGCCTTTTTGTAAAAAACTGCTAATCTTGACCATTGTTTATCTAAATCACACAACAAAACTTGATTATTATATAAAGACCGATTTGTGACCACTATGACAATATCGACTTCTGGTAACCTACTTTGATTAAGTCGAAAACTCTCACGTATGAGGCGTTTTAATCGATTTCTAGACGTTGCGCTTGGAATTATCTTTTTCGCAACAGCTAAACCTAACCGAGCATAGCCTAAGCCATTAAGCTTAGTATAAATAACCAAGCCTCCCTGTTTCTGCTTATTCCCTTGTCGAAAAGTCTGTTGAAAATCTTCCGCTCGCTGAAGCCGTAATGACTTAATGAAGCCTTGGTTAGCCTTTATCAAATGAAGAAATAACCCAAAAATTAAGCAGTTAAACGCAAGCGGCCTTTTGCACGACGTTGTTTAATGATTAAACGGCCACTTTTTGTAGCCATACGAGCTCTAAACCCGTGTGTTCTTTTACGTTTAAGATTACTGGGTTGATATGTTCTTTTCATAATTATAACTACCCCTAATGGGTCTTTTGCCTTGTAAAGATGACGTATCTTAGGTGACCTTATTTAGATTGTCAATTGATTTAGCTTGAAGCTCGGAATATGTATTCTCTAAAACTATTTTTAAATAGATAACCTCTTCAATCGAATTTGTATCCATATTTTAAGTAAAAATACAAGCCCTTATATGATTTGCATCTCTTGAATACCTATAAAATAGATTAATTATAATCTATTAAGATATATTGTAATTAAAATTTTATTAATCAGTCCTCCCCTTTTACCTTACTATTATAATAAATTATTTTAAATAGATAGGTGTAATAATAAGACAAGAATATTTCTGTTATTAACTGTATTTTTATTAGATTTTTCATAAAGTTAACCACAAAACTAACAAAGAATAAGTTGGGAATAAATGTGAGTAACTTGATATAGATTTCAAGGTAAAATAATTATCATTTTCTTTCAACACTTGTTTACACAGGATTATTGGTAATTATTAACAGATTTTAAAATATTAAAATTTGTACAAAAAAGGTGTATGAACAAAAGAGCATGATAAAATTGTTTATAAGTGGCAATTTTTGTAATCTAATAGGACTTATTTTCACTTCTAACGCAAGAAGCTTTTTTCTAGTAGTAATTTTTAACAAAAGCTTTAAATTTTTATGCATTTAAAAATTTATTAGAAAGTTACTTGTAAATACGTGCTCTCTTTTTTAATAAGCTTAGGCTAGATAAGCTATAAGAATTATGATATGAACTTAGGTCGGTTAAACCTTTTATGTGATAGAGGAATTATTGTGGCAACCGCTTTAGCAACGTTCGTTTGGCAAAAATGCTTAGATCGATTACAAGATCATATTTCGCTTCAAGATTTTAATACTTGGATACGACCGTTGCAGGCCGAGCAAAAGGAAGATCAGCTTGTATTATGGGCACCTAATCAATTTGTATTACATTGTGTGAATGAGAGGTTTTTGGTTCATATTAATCAGATTTTGACTCAATTGGATGAAGCACCTCCGGAAGTTATACTGAGAGTCGGTAGCCGCAATAATCAGACATCTCAAACATCTCCAATATTAAGAAACACACAGGATCTTAAAGGAAAATCTAAGGTTGTTAAGGTTTCAGCAACGCATATAAATTCGAATTTTACTTTTATTAATTTTGTCGAAGGTAAATCGAATCAGTTAGCACGTGCTGCTTCTGTACAGGTCGCAGAAAACCCAGGCGGTGCATACAACCCTTTATTACTTTATGGCGGAGTTGGATTAGGTAAGACGCATTTAATGCATGCAATTGGCAACGCTATTTTACTAAAAAATCCACATGCTAAAGTATTATATCTGCATTCTGAACGTTTTGTTGCCGATATGATCAGAGCTTTGCAAACTAACACAATTAATGATTTTAAAACTTATTATCGTTCATTAGATGCGTTATTAATTGATGATATTCAATTTTTTGCAGGAAAAGACCGTTCACAAGAGGAATTTTTTCATACATTTAATACTTTACTAGAAAGTCAGCAACAAATCGTATTAACCTGTGATCGATATCCTAAAGAAATGTCAGGAGTAGAAGAGCGATTAAAATCACGTTTAGGCTGGGGCCTTACGGTTGCTATTGAACCTCCCGACCTTGAAACTCGAGTTGCTATTTTAATTAGTAAAGCCGAACAAACCAAAATAAGTTTACCTCAGGAAGTCGCTTTTTTTATTGCAAAACGAATTCATTCCAATGTAAGAGAGCTTGAAGGCGTATTAAAAAGAGTAGTCGCTTATGCACAATTTACAGGATTACAGATTACGCTTGAGTTAGTGCGTGAAGCTATAAAAGATGTACTCGCTTTGCAAGATAAATTAGTAACGGTAGATAATATTATTAAAACTGTTGCTGAATATTATAAAATTAAAGTTTCTGATTTACTTTCTAAACGTCGTACCTCTTCTTTGGCGCGTGCGCGTCAAATTGCTATGGCACTTGCAAAAGAATTAACAAATCATAGTTTACCTGAGCTTGGCCGGGCTTTCGGTGGGCGCGATCATACGACGGTATTACATGCATTTCGAAAAATTCAAGAATTAAAAAAAACAAATACCGGAGTTGCTGAAGATTTTATAAATTTATTGCGTACTTTATCAAGTTGAGGAAGAAAAATGCAATTTACAATTAATCGTGAAACCTTATTGAAGCCTTTACAACTAGTTACAGCTGTGATTGAACGCCGTCAAACTTTACCTATACTTTCCAATCTTTTAATTCAATTGGAAGATAAAAATTTATCTTTATTGGGCACGGATATGGAAGTAGAATTAGCGGGACGTGTTATTTTAGAAAAGTCAGGTGAATCTGGGGCAACGACTGCTCCAGCCAGAAAACTAATGGATATTTGCCGAAGTTTACCTGAAGGAAGCGAACTAATGTTCCAACAAAAAGGCGATAAGTTATACCTACAATGTGGTCGTAGCCGATTTAATTTATCTACTTTACCCGCTACAGATTTCCCAATTAGTGAAGTATTGGATAACTATACTGAACAGCTAGAGTTTGTGTTATCGCAAAAAGGTTTACGTTCTTTGATAGAGTCAACTAATTTTGCTATGGCCCAGCAAGATGTACGTTATTATTTAAATGGAATGTTATGGGAACTAGGCCAGGGAAGCTTACGGGCTGTAGCAACGGATGGTCACCGTTTAGCACTTAATGTAAAAGAGGCAAATATAACGGTAGACAATAATCAAATTATAGTGCCTAGAAAAGCTATTTATGAGCTTACCCGTTTATTAAGTGACGAAGAAAACGATAGCTTAACTATTTTCCTAACTAAAAATCAGTTAAGGGTCCATATGCAAGATTATACATTTACTTCTAAACTGATCGATGGCACATTTCCTGATTATGATAGGGTTATCCCACAAAGCGGCGATAAAGTTCTAGAAATTGATCGAGATTTGTTCAAAGCTTCTCTATCACGTGTGGGCGTTTTGTCTAATGATAAGCATAAAAGTGTTTGTTTAGAGTTAAAAAATGATCAATTACGCATTTTTGCTAATAATCTTGAGCAAGAGGAGGCTGAGGATCATCTCGATGTGTTGTATCGGGGAGATGATATAAGCATAGCTTTTAATATTAGCTATCTAATGGATGTATTAAACAGTTTACCGTCTGGGTTGGTTAAAATTACATTTACATCAACAGAAGCTAGCGTAAGACTTGAGGCTAAAGAAAAGGATGCAAGTGTATACGTTATTATGCCTATGCGTTTGTAATGCTGTATGCAATTGGCTCGTTTGAAAGCAAACTGTTTTCGAAATCTTGAGGATTTAGATCTTGAGTTTTCCCCCCAGTTTAATTTTATTTATGGGCCTAATGGTAGCGGTAAGTCTAGTTTACTCGAAGCCATTTGTTTTTTAAGTTTAGGTCGTTCTTTTCGTAGTAGTTTGGCAAGCCGTGCCATTCAATATGATGCAAAAAGCTTCAATTTATTTTCACTCATATTAGGACAAGGCTCTACCACCGTAGGCTTAGAAAAAATACGTCAAGGAAAAACAAAAATTAAAATCGGTAATAGTAATAATTCGATTACTGAATTGGCTAAATTATTACCACTACAACTTATTAACCCCACCAGTTATTACTTATTAAGTGGCGGTCCTAGGGCTCGTAGACAGTTTATCGATTGGGGTGTGTTTCACGTGGAACCACAATTTTTTCAGGTTTGGCAGCGATTTCAACAGATATTAAAGCAACGGAATGCAGCTTTACAACAGCAAATTCCAATGAATCAAATTAAGATATGGGACATAGAATTAATTGAGACTGGTAATCAAATAACGTTTTTACGAGAAAAATACGTACAGCAATTGACGCCTTTATTCAATGAATTAATAAATAAATTGCTTACTTTACAAGATTTAAGCATAGATTTTTATCAGGGTTGGGATACAAAATTTAGTTTGGATTTAATTTTAACAAACTCGATTGCTCGAGATTATAAACTTACCTATACACAATTTGGCCCACATAGGGCAGATTTGTTAATAAAGTTAAATGGAAACCCTGTTCATGAAGTATTGTCACGAGGTGAACAAAAGTTATTAATGTGTGCATTGCGGCTAGCGCAAGGTATGTTATTAAAAAAAATTACAGCTAAATCATGTATTTATTTATTTGATGATTTATTGGCAGAACTTGATCTCGCTAAACAAAACTTGCTTATGCATTTACTTTGCAGCCTAGAATCGCAAGTATTTATTACTACAATTGAAAAAACTTTGATTCAAGCGCTGAAACCTAATGTATTAGGGAAAATATTTCAAGTTCAGCAAGGAAAAATTATAGAAAAACACTCAATTCAATATGTTGAGGAGAAAATATGAATCCATGGTTGGTTTTAGTAGTTGCCGGTTTGTTTGAAGTTGGTTTTACAACATGCATGAAATTGTCAGAAGGATTTACACAATTAAAATACACATTAGGCTTTATATTTTTTGCAACTTTTAGCCTGTTTCTTTTGAATAAAGCGATTGTGCAAATCCCTTTGGGGACTGCTTATGCGATATGGACAGGAATAGGTGCTTTTGGGACAGCTTTGATAGGAATATTATTTTTTAAAGATCCTATATCTTTAATTAGAATGCTTTTTTTGACTTTATTAATAGGTTCGATACTCGGATTAAAACTAGTAGCAAGCAGATAATAATGTTCCACGTGGAACATTATAGGCGCTGGATAAAGTTAAAAGCCTTTATACCATCTGCAAAAATTGCGGAGATTGAAGGCATTGTCTATATGAGGATCAGAATCCATCATCGGATTGTGTAATCTAAGAAAGGATCAACAGCAAGCATCTGCTACGGCAAAGATAGGAGCTACTTGAGCTTCAGTTTGGTTGCATTGATTATAGCCATCAATAACCTGGCTTCGTTGTTGTTGGTTTAGCTGGTCCCATTGTTTCTGAGGTATTTCAAAGATTATGGGGAAGATTGAATAAGTTATTTTCTTCATATATAAAGTTTCATTAATAAAAGTTGGCTAAACACCTATTAAAATTTTAGCAAAAAACAAGCTCAATTTGGCTAAAATAAAACCTATTTTAGGGAAGACAATATTTACTATAGCAGATCCTTTAATGAAGTTTTAACTTTTAGGTGCGAGAGCGTTAGCTACGGCATAAATAGGAGCTACTTGAGCTTCAGTTTGTTGGCGCTGGTTATAACCTTCTATGACCTGACTTCGTTGCTGTTGGTTTAGTTGATTCCATTGTTCTTGAGGTATTCCAAAGACCCTAGGGGGGCCACATGCTACCAGCAAGAAAGGAAAAATAAACAAGAGTGAATAAGTTAATTTTTTCATACTACCAATGTTTTTTAATGAATAATAATGGCTAAAAATATCTAATTTTTTAGCAAAAGGCAAGACTAATTTTACTCAGAAGTCCATATCTTGGCCTAAATATTAGGAAAGACACTAAAAAAGTCTAATTTCGGCTAAAATTCTCTAAAGAGGCAGTTATAGATTCTCTAGCATCGAACACAAAACAAGATCCTTTAAAGTGCTTTTCGCCACATTTTTCAAAGTAATTTAATATACCGCCTTCTAACTGATAAACCTCAGTATAACCATTTTCTAAAAGATAGGTTGCCGCTTTTTCGCAACGTATCCCTCCAGTGCAAAAAGTAACAATGGGTAATCTTTTGAGCTTTGCAGGTAATTTTTTTATAGCGTTAGGAAAATCTCTAAATCGGTTGAGATCTAAATTTAAAGCATTTTTAAAACTTCCGAATTCAACTTCAAAGTTATTTCGTGTATCAATAAGCACTAAATTAGCTCTTTTTTCTAGCCAAGTATTGAGCATTTCAGGACTGATGTAAGGAGCAGAAGATTTTGCGGGATTAATACTTTCAATACCAAAAGATATGATTTCTTTTTTTAGTTTGACTAGCATTTTTTTAAAAGGTTGAAAATTAGAAAAGCTTTGTTTAAATTCTAAATTTTGAAAATATGGATAAGTATTTAGAAAATTTTGAAAGGAGCTAATTGCATCTTTTTTACCTGATATAAATAGATTAATTCCCTCAACACTTAATAACACAGTTCCTTTCAAACCTAATTCTTTAGCTTTTGATTTAAGTGAAATTTGTAATTTAGGTATAATATTGTCAAATAGTTGAACAAAACGATAAGCAGTCACATTAATAATAGATAACATATTGTCATTTTAGATGGTTACAACGCAATCAATTTAATAGAACTTTCTGGTGCTGGAACCAGGATTCGAACCCGGGACCTACTGATTACAAATCAGTTGCTCTACCAACTGAGCTATTCCAGCTATGAATAGAGAGCCAAATTGTAGTCAATTTAATATAAATTAGCAATTTTAATCATCAAACTTTTAATTTTACTTGAGTTTCTCCATTGTTAAAATAATGAATTTGATTTTGAATCTGTACACAAAGTTGACCCAATGTATTTATCCCTCTTCCAATACCCGCTATCAAATTGCCTTGGTTCTGTAATGTAATTAACTTTCCTGCTAAGTAATCAAGTCGTTGCCAGTCCTGAATAAAATACTCGAGACCTTTCATTTCAAACTCAATGAGTGTACAAAGCAGATTTTTTAAAATAAACACGGCTAGCTGATTACGTCTCGGCGGTAAATTTTGTAATGAAAAGATACTTGTGATGTTGTGATCTTTAGCGGGCGGGTGTGTAGGATTATAGAGGTTTAAACCAATACCAATAACTATTTTTTGGACTTTACGTTCAATAGATCTTAACTCGATTAAAATTCCGGCCAATTTTTTTCCTTCACAAATAATATCATTAGGCCATTTAAGCTGTATTCTTTTTAATCCGTATTCTTCAAGGGCCTTAACAACGGCAATGCCTACTGCTAAGGTTAATCCTGCTAATTCACTAACAGGATTCGAAAATTGCCATAATAAAGATAAGCTTATATTTTTTCCAAAGTTTGAATACCAGGTACGATTGAATTGGCCGCGGCCTGCTGTTTGTTGCTCAGCAAAAACTGCGTAATTACCAATATATTTCGTTTTATTGAGCAAGTAATTATTAGTTGAGTCAACCAGCGTTAACACTTCTAGCTGTGAGATTAATTGTTTAGCTTCACCTAATTCATTAATTATATAGAGTGCATCAAGCAATTCTAAGCCGCCTGAGATACAATAATTTTTATCGTTAACAACTTCTAAATTTATTGATAGATCTAATATTTGCTTTAATACTTTAGGAATCATCTTGTAAGGAACACCTAAAAACTTGCTGATTTCCTTATCTGAATAAAACTTACCATCTGCTAGTAAGTTTAAGGTAGATTTTAGTAACGACATTTGGAATTCTCTTGATAATTACTCTTTGCAGTTGAATAAATAGCCCTCAATTCGCAATCCTCTTCGTGACATCCCAAAGTTCCAACTGCTGTGAGTATAGTTTTATGTTTTTAATAGGTAATTTAGAAACCAAATGTAAATTTTACCATTTCTATTGTTAATTATTAAATTAAACAGTGGCCTGCTAATTTCTCCAAAATGTGAAGTGGTGCTGTTTTGGGGTTTGCCATAGCCGTTATCGGCAAATAAAAGGTTTGCTCAAGCAGATATTGTCCTGAAATAGCAGCATGTGGTACTTGATCAGTAAAAACTATCCAACTAGTGCCTGGGGGAAAACTGATTTCTTCATATGTAACCTGTTTTTGATAATCCATATCGAGTTTCATACTATCGTGAATTTTTAGCATAATATGATCATAATGGGTACGAACACTTTTTGTAATGCCTAACCAATATAAAAATTTAGCACTACCAGGGATAAGTTTATTAATTTTTGGAAAAAAACGCTGAGCTACTTTTTCAAAGCTCTCACCTATGCGCCACACGCGGTGTTCGCCATAAGGATTGATATTACAAAATAAACGAACAATTCGATGTCCTTGATTAGGATTTGCAGCAAAGGCGTCTACATGTAATCGACGATCATCTTTACATGCAGAGGTTTTACGATTTCTTATTTGTACTGGACGGTAACTAGTGCGTCCTATAGAGAGTGAATTCGTATATTGTGAAAATAATGAATTCATGAAATAGTTGGCTTGTTTAGAAAAACGAGTTAACAGTGATTTTAAACGTACTTGATGTTTTTGATCAGCTTTAATGCCTTTTAAACGGTTATCTTTTAAATTAAAGCTAATATTTTTTGTTTTCTTGTTTATTAAGTAAGGGATAAATAGCATCCGTTCAGATGGATCTATATTAAATGAAAGTTGCGGGCAAAAAATAATTTTCCCAGACTCAAGATCTGAAATTGCAGTTTCTTGCTCATGTACTTTAAACTTCATATCCCAAGCAGCAGCTGTACAGATAGAAAAAGTATCCATTTTTAGTTAAATCCATTTAGAAAATTTTATTCTATAGCTTTTTCAGTGAATTTTCCAGGATGTTTTTAGTATCTTATACTACAAATCAATAGATACTTTTGAAATTTTTTTAAAATTAATGCTAAAATAATTATTCTTTAATAAACCGATAACTTAAGGATTCCATTAAATGCGAGGTTTTAATTTTTTCACATTCTGTTAAATCTGCAATAGTGCGAGCTATCCGCAAAATACGATGGTAAGCGCGCGTTGAAAGTTTAAATTTTTCTAAAGCATTTTCTAAAATTTTACGATCTTTATTTGATAGGTTACAGGCAATCTCTAAGTCTCTACCAGATAAATTATGATTAAGTTTTCCAAATTTTTTCAGTTGTTTAATTTGTGCTTTTTTAACTCGATTTCGAACTGTTTTGCTATTTTCTTCTTTACAAGGTTGCAGAAAATAAGTTTTTGGTAATGGATTTACTTCAAGACATATATCAATACGATCCAAAAGAGGGGAAGATAATTTTTTGCGATAACGTTGAATTTGTTGTGGGGCACACACACATTGATTCATCCGGCTACCTAAATGTCCGCATGGGCAAGGATTCATAGCAGCAACTAACTGAAAATTAGCTGGAAATTCAGCTTGCCTAGCAGCGCGTGAAATAGTTATATTTCCTGACTCCAAGGGTTCTCGTAAGGCTTCCAATACATGGCGACCAAATTCAGGTAATTCGTCCAAAAATAAAATACCATGATGGGCTAATGATATTTCTCCTGGTTGTGGCGGATTACCACCGCCCACTAACGCTATGCTTGAGGCAGTGTGATGCGGTTTACGAAAGGGAGGAAATTTCCAAGTGCTTTGCTCTATGGATTGTCCACTAATTGAATGTATCGCAGCAAGTTCTAAAGCTTCTTCATCACTTAGTAAAGGTAATAAACTTATTAAACGAGAGGCAAGCATGGTTTTTCCAGTACCCGGGGGGCCAATCATTAATAAACTATGCTTGCCTGCAGCGCAAATTTCTAAAGCTCGTTTAGCATGTGCTTGCCCGTACACTTCAGATAAATCAGGTAGTTCTTTATGCTCAAGTTTGGAATATTCTGCATGATAATTTGATAAGAATTCTCGCCCATGTAAGTGTGAGCACACTTGCAAAATATTTTTTGCAGGTAAAATGCTAGTTTTTTTATTGAAGCTGGCTTCTTGAGCATTTTCTAAGGGCACTATAATAGTGTGATTGGCTTTTTGTGCGGCTAAAGAAAAAGGTAGGATACCGGAAACAGGCCGAATTTCCCCTGATAATCCTAACTCACCGATAAATTCATACTGGTCCAAAGTATTGTTTGGTATCTGATTAGACGCAGCCAGAATACTTAATGCAATCGGTAAATCAAATCGACTGCCTTGTTTGGGAAGATCTGCAGGAGCGACATTGATAGTTATTCGTCGAGCAGGAAACTCAAATTGCGCATTAATTATAGCACTACGCACTCGATCTCGACTCCCCTTGACTGTTGTTTCAGGGAGCCCAACAATAGATAGGCTAGGTAAGCCGTTAGATATATGAGTTTCGACAGCAACAGGAAGTGCTTGAATTCCGGCATTTGCACGAGTTTGCACAATCGCTAGTGACATAATCAGTTCCTTCTGTATTTATTATTTTAATCTATTACTTAAACTCTAAATTGCTTTTACTTTATAGTTTTTTTTTGCTTTTTGTTTTAGCTAAAAAATTTTCTAAGTGGGCTATTTGTTTTTCCAAGGTATTTATTTTAATACGTGTTTTTGTTAAAACTTTTTTTTGTACATCAAATTCATCACGTGTTACTAAATCAAGTTTTGCAAACATAGTTTGCAAAATAGCTCTAAAATTTTTTTCTAGGTCTTTCTTAAATTTATTTAATCCTGGTGGCAGACTTTCACCAAGTCGTTTTACAGTATCATCAATAAATTTCGTATCAAACATACAAAAATTCCCCTTTTAAATTACTATTTTAACCTAGGTACCTATAAATAACATTGAAATAGTTAATTATTATCAGAACAAATATTATCTAAAACGGTTTTTAAAGTGCTTAATTTATCATCGATAATCAGCGTGTATTGTCGTTCAGAAGTTAATAAAGGCTCTATTAATTCTTTTTGAAGTTTTAAAATAGATAAATTTGCCTCAGAAATACAAGTATTTCGAATGCTGCGCCTTTTAATTCTTTGCATTATTTTAAGATCATTGGTTTGGCAATGAAGTATATAGAAAGGAACTGTTAAAGTTTTAGCTAGATTATAGAACATCAGTCGTTGATTATGAAAAAGAAATGTAGCATCAATTAAAACAGTAAATCCAGCTTTAATAACAATTTTTGCTAAATCTAGAAGTTTATTATAGGTTTTTTCAGTTGATTGCGTAGTGTAAATCCCTCCAAAAGGTCTAGAGTGAGAATTTTCATATAAAGATATGTTAAATAATTGTTTGCGTATAGTATCGGAACTTATTTGTATACCACCGCATTTAATGGCTATGTTTTTTGCGATGGTCGATTTTCCTGAACCCGCAAGTCCATGCATAATGATTAAATTTGGTTTGTTAAGCTGAGTGTAGGATTCTGCTAAATTTATGAAGTTGTGATAATCATCACGAATATCTAATTTTTCTTTAGCATTTAAATCTTTCTGATTTAAGCGGAATAAAGCTATTTTGGCACGAACTACTGCTCGATAAGAAAGATAGTAAGCTAATAAATTAAGCCCTTCATAATCGCCAGTATATTGTAAGTAGGTATTGATTAATTGATTAGCAAGTTTGGGTTGCTTTTTCCCTGCTAAATCCATCGCTAAAAAAGCAAGATCAGCAATGACATCGGTCCATCGCAAATCTTCATTGAATTCTAAGCGATCAAAAAGAACAAGTTTATTGTGATAAAGAATAATATTCGCTAAATGTAAATCCCCATGACAATCTCGAATAAAACCATGTTCTTTGCGTTCTTCGAATAGTTTTTGATGCTTAGTAAATTGTTCATTAGCCCATACCTCTAATTTTTTTACTTGTGCTATATCGATAAGATTGCTAAGTAATGGAATTATTTGTTCAAAATTTTGCTGGGTAGGAGCATGTACCTCATGCGGAAGGCCAAATCGCGAATTTTTAAGTGCCTGGGGTGTTTCTTTATGAAATTTTGCGATTAATTGACCTAATTGGTCAATAAGCATTGTATTTAATTTTCCTTGTTTAAGGAGTGAGCTTAGTAGATTGTCTTGAGAAAACTCGCGCATCTTGACAGCATACTCTAAAATAGGCCTTGTGTTACCATTGATCTGAGGATGTTCGCAGGTCCCTGTAATGGGTACTACAGTAAGATAAATTTCAGGAGCAAATAATTGACCTAACCGTAACTCTTCCTCGCAGAAATGCTTACGTTTTCCCAAAGTTGAAAAATCTAAAAAACCAAAATCAACAGGTTTTTTTATTTTATAAGCAAATTTTCCAGTTAATATGACCCAGGAAACGTGGGTTTCAATAAGTCCAAGCTGCACGATTGGATGATTGAAAGCACGGTCAGATAGAAGATTCTTAATTAAAGAAGAATTAGGCATAGTCTGAAGATTGAATATCAATATTTATTAACCCAATACGGCACTATAACGTAACTTGTTACTGGTTGTAAGGGGTGTGGGGTTCGGATTAGATTATTTATATAAGGGATATTTCAAATGAAATTGTCGTATGCTAAAAAATTAATTCAACAATTATTAATGGAAGCACAAATAGAGATTAATGGAAAAAATGCTAGAGATATTCAGGTCCACAATGAAAAATTGTATATGCGGATACTTAAAAATCCTATTTTAGCGTTAGGTGAATCTTACGTGGAGGGCTGGTGGGATTGCGAAAGCCTCGATGAATTCTTTTTTTATTTGTTACATACAGAATTACCTGAAAATATAAAAAGAAATAAATATTTTTTATATTATTTTATCAAAGAAAAGCTTCGTACACTTATTATGAGTTGTTTTAATTTGCAAGCAAAATCTCGTGCATTTGAAGTAGGCAAACATCATTACGACAAAGGAAATTCATTATATCAAGCGATGTTAGATAAGGATTTGACATACAGCTGTGCTTATTGGAAAAAAAGTAAAATATTAGACGAAGCACAGCAAGCCAAATTAGCGTTAGTGTGTGAAAAATTAAAACTAAAATCCGGTATGAAAGTACTCGATATTGGATGTGGTTGGGGAAGTTTTGCTCGTTATGCTGCAGAAAATTATGGAGTTTCAGTACTTGGATTGACAGTATCTAAGGAGCAATATCAGTATGCTAAAAAGATTTGTCAAGGTTGGCCTATAGAAATTCTCTTTAAAGACTATAGAGATATTACAGGGGTATTTGATCGTATTTGCTCGATAGGTATGTTTGAACATGTAGGGCCAAAAAATCATAAAGCCTATATGAAAATTGCACATCGTTGCTTAAAAAGTACCGGATTATTTTTATTACATACGATAGGGAGTAATACATCAAAATACCATCCTAATCCCTGGATACATAAATATATATTTCCTAATGGAATTTTACCTTCTATTCGTCAGATTGGAAAAGCAAGTGAAGGTCTTTTTATTATGGAAGATTGGCATAATTTTGGTCCCTATTACGATAAAACATTAATGGCCTGGTTCGAAAATTTTAATAAATCTTGGATTTTTTTAAAAAAAGATTATGACTATGCGTCTTTTTATCGGATGTGGAAATATTATTTATTGGCATGTGCAGGTGCGTTTAGAGCCCGTGATCTTCAGTTATGGCAAATTGTTTTTTCTAAAGGTGGTGTAATTGATGGGTATGATTCTATCCGTTAATTAGTAAAAAGCAGACTTTCAAATTTTTAAAAATCTTATTTCCTAGCTACGACGAAAAATTACTCCATTTAAATTAAGGATAAGTTTCTCCAATGATTAGATAAATAAATTAAACATAGAAGGCCTAAGGTGGTTTACCCCCTAGTACTTTTATGAAACAATGTAAGCCTAATTTATGTGGAGAGTATCATGTGATTGACGAGGAAGGTTTTCGCATAGGCGTGGGTATTATTGTTGCTAATTCTATTGGGCAAGTCCTTTGGGCTAGACGTATTGGTCAGCATGCTTGGCAATTCCCTCAAGGAGGTCTTCAAGTTAATGAAACACCTGAGCAGGCTTTATTTAGAGAGCTTTATGAAGAATTAGGGCTAGAAGATTCAGATGTTGATCTACTGGGGGGGACGAAAAATTGGTTATATTATTGGTTACCCCATCATTTACGACGTTTACATATACAACCTTTATGCATTGGACAAAAACAAAAATGGTTTTTGCTGTGTTTAAGGGGAGATCCAGAAAAAATTCGTTTTGATGTTACTCGTTCGCCTGAATTCGATCGTTGGCGCTGGGCTCCTTATTGGTACCCTATCAGGCAAGTTATTACATTTAAGAGACATGTTTATCGGCGTGCGTTAGAAGAATTAGCGATATTACTTCCCGCTGAAGTTGTGCAACCAAGACGGGCTAGTAAGCTGTGTAGCAACTTAACGTTGATAGAAAAAGTCGAATAAACAATAAATATAAACTCATTTGAGCATGTTACGGTTTTAGTGGCATAGATATAGTATTTAAATCGTAATTTAATTAGCCCAAATACTAATAAGTTAGGTGTTTGCTATGTTGAAGATACTTCGTCGTATTGTTCAAGAGATCAGCACAGCGCAAAGTTTTAAAGAAGCTTTACGGACCTTAGTAAGGCGGATTCGTGAGGCTTTGAATACTCAATCTTGCACAGTGTTTCTCCTTGATAACAAAAAAAATTATGTTTTGCTTGCAACTGAAGGTCTAAATCCTAATTGTATTGGAAAAGTACGGTTTGGTTTTGATCAAGGCTTAGTTGGTTTGGTTGGGCAAAGTGGAGAATTAATTAACATTGAAAATGCACCTGAGCATCCTGACTTTTTATATATTGCGGATATAGGTGAGGAGCGTTATAAGGCTTTCCTGGGCGTACCTATTATCCATAACCGTGCCTTATTGGGTGTGTTAGTAGTCCAACAAGAAGAACAGCGTTGTTTTGATGAAGCCGAAGAGGCTTTTTTGGTTACTATGGCTGCTCAATTGGGGGGTGTATTAGCACACGCGGAAGCAACAGGAGAAATATTTTCTTTATTTAAGGAAAATAAAAAACAGTTACAACAAGATATTAGTTTTCAAGGAATTGCGAGTGCTCCAGGTATTGCTATAGGACAAGTGGTTGTCGCTTATCCGTTTGCTGACTTAGAGGCAGTTCCTTATAAAAGGGCAGATGATTTATTAGCAGAAATAACGCAGTTAAAGAAAGCTTTCAAAGCAGCACGTGACGATATTCATCGTTTAAAAAAACACATGATGTCTGTATTGCCAGAAGAAGAGCAGGCATTATTCGACGTGTATTTAGCGATTTTGAATAAAGCTAGTTTGGAAAAAGAAGTCATATCAGCCATTAAAACTTCTCATCAATGGGCACAGGCAGCTTTGCAGTCGGTTATTAGTACGCACGTACAACAATTTGAGAAAGTTGATGACGATTATTTACGTGAAAGAGCGGCGGATTTAAGAGATTTAGGGCGCCGGATCTTAATGCATTTACAAAACAATCAATTTACTCCCCCTCAATATCCAGAAAATACTATTCTGATTGGTGAGGAAGTCAGTCCTTCTGCTTTAGCCGAAGTACCTGAAAGCCGATTAGCGGGGATAGTTTCTGTAAAAGGTTCCAGCCATTCTCACCTCTCTATTTTGGCACGTTCTTTAGGAATTCCTGCTGTCACAGGAGTGGAAAATTTGCCAGTAAACCAGCTCGAGGCACAGACCTTAATTGTAGATGGCTCCCAAGGCCGCATTATAGTAGCCCCTTCAGGAAGAGTTAAACAAAATTTTACTACTTTGATACAACAGCAAAGTGAATTTACGAATAGTTTAGAGGCATTGCGAGAATTACCTGCTCAAACTTTAGATGGTTATAGCATAGCCCTTTGGGTAAATACTGGCTTAATGGCGGATGCGAGCCTTTCGTTAACTGCAGGTGCAGAAGGTATAGGACTCTATCGTACTGAAGTGCCTTTTCTAATTCGTGATTGTTTTCCTGCCGAAGATGAACAATATGGTTTGTACCGTCAATTATTGGCAGCATTTTCACCACGACCTGTGGTTATGCGAACCCTAGATATTGGAGGAGACAAGGCATTACCTTATTTTCCTATTAAAGAAGATAATCCATTTTTAGGATGGCGTGGAATTCGTGTGACATTGGATCATCCCGAAATATTTTTAATACAAATTCGAGCAATGTTACGAGCTAATTTAGAATTTAATAATTTACGTATTATGTTACCGATGGTGAGTTGTGTTGCTGAGGCTGATCATGCTTTACGTTTAATTGATCAAGCTTATGAAAAAGTAGTGAGTGAACATCCTTATGCATATAAACCTCCCATTGGGATCATGATTGAGGTTCCTTCTGCAATTTATCAAGCGCGGTCACTGGCTGAGCGAGTTGAGTTTTTATCAGTAGGAAGCAACGATCTTACTCAATATATGTTAGCGGTTGATCGTAATAATCCACGCGTAGCCAATTTATATGATCCATTTCAACCAGCGGTTCTAAAAGCTTTAGTTCAAATTGTAGATGCCGCTCATCAGGCCAAAAAACCCATAAGCATTTGCGGGGAGATGGCTAGTGATCCTTTAGCTATACCTTTGCTTTTGGCGATGGGGTTTGATGCATTGAGTATGAATTCTTTTTCTATTCCTCGAATAAAATCAGTTATTCGGCGAATAAGTTTTAATGAAGCTAGAAATACATTAATACAAATTTTAGCGATGGATAATGCAACAGATATAAGAGAATATTTAAATGAAGAATTATCAAGATTTAATTTGGATCATTTAATACCCGTTACTGGATAGTAGTATGAGTTGGTGCAAAAAATGTCAATCTAGTTTTAATGGCTATCCTATAGAGCGACCGGAGTGTGTATCGCGACCTGAACGTTATGCAGAATTGAGATCCAGCCAATTAACTTCTATTGCTCGCGGTTCAGGTGGTAGTTATGGTGATGCTGCTTTAAATGCACAAGGAGAGATCATTTTAACAAATCGTTTAGATCGTTTTCTCGAGTTTGATGTGAAGAAAGGTATACTATCAGTTGAATCGGGCATCAGTTTAGCAAAAATCTTAGAGCTTATTGTTAAGCAAGGTTGGTTTTTACCGGTAATGCCTGGAACAGCTGAGGTTTCCTTAGGTGGATGTATTGCTGCAGATATACATGGAAAAAATCATACTTATGCTGGTTCCTTGGGCCAGCACGTCATCAGTTTGCAACTTATTACAGCAACTGGAGCATGTATTAATTGTTCAGCCAAAGTTATGCCAGAATTATTTTGGGCCACAATAGGTGGTATGGGCTTAACAGGGATTATTGGTGTAGTGACTTTACAATTAAAACAAATTGAAACAGCTTATATGAAAGTGCAACATCGAATTGCACATAACTTAAAGCAAATTTTAGAGGGCTTGGGTCAAGAGGATGATGAGTTTGAGTACAGTGTAGCTTGGTTAGATGCTTTAAATTGGCCGTATTCGCAGGGTGTTATTATGAAGGCAAAACATGCAAGCTTATTGGAATTGCCTATGAGCAAACAAGAATATGCTTTTTCACTTACAAACTATACAACTCTTAAATGCCCTCCTTATTTGCTCCCTTTTTCCCTTTTACATCCTCTATTTGTTAAGCTATTTAATAAAGTATATAACTATTTTTTAGCCAAACAGGAGGATGCTTATTTACAAGCGTACTCTAATTATTTTTTTCCACTGGATCGTATCAAAAACTGGCCTCGTTTATATGGTAAAAAAGGTTTTATTCAATATCAATGTGCAATACCAACAGAATTCGCATATTTTGCTATTAAAGATATTTTAAAAACTTTGCATAAGCATAAACACCCTATTTATCTGGCTGTGTTGAAACGTTTAGGGCAAGAAAATTTAGCTCCATTATCGTTCCCCTTGTCAGGGTATACTTTAGCACTTGATATCCCTATTTATAGTGACAAATTATTTACTTGCTTAGATATTTTGGACGAAATAGTTATTCAAGCTGGAGGAAGAATTTATTTAGCAAAAGATGCGCGTTTAAAGCCAAAAGCATTTCGAGATATGTATAAACGGTATCCAGAATGGTTAGCAACTAAGCAGCATTGGGATCCGAACAATAGATTTAGTTCAAGTTTATCTAAGCGTTTAAATCTTGGCTACTAAAGGCTGCTAATAATTTAAGTCTAAGCTTTTTAAAAAAGGTTGTATTTTTGGCTCACGGCCGCGAAACTTTTTAAACAATTCGATAGCATCGATTGCACCACCCTGTTCTAAAATGCTATGTAAAAATGCTTTACCAGTTTCTTCATTGAAGATTCCATCTTCTTGGAATTTGGCAAATGCATCGCAGGCTAAAACTTCTGCCCAGAGGTAACTATAATATCCAGCTGCGTAGCTTCCTGCAAAGATATGCGAAAATCCATGCTGAAATCGATTGAATGGAGCAATGGGGATTATATCAATGTCTTTACGTATTGAATTGAGTAAGTCTTGAATTTGTTCATAACCCTTTGTCGGATCAAATTCTATATGCACCCGAAAATCAAATAAGGATAATTCTAATTGCCGTAATAATTGTAGAGCTGCCTGAAAATTTTTAGCTTCACGCATTTTGGTAATCAGTGTGTCGGGTAAAATCTTATCTGTTTTATAGTGGCTGCTGATTTGATCTAGAACTGACCTCTCCCAAACAAAATATTCTAAAAATTGACTTGGTAGTTCTACGGCATCCCAAGCAACACCATTAATACCAGAAATAGCCGAATAATCAATTATAGTTAACATATGCTGTAAACCATGGCCAAATTCATGAAATAAAGTTAAAACTTCTTCGTGAGTTAATAATGGAGTTTGTGTATGATCAATAGGGGGAGAAAAATTACACGTTAAAAAAGCAATAGGTATTTGAATATCGCCATTACTTAAACGGCGTCGCGATTGAAAATCATCCATCCAAGCCCCTTCACGTTTTTCGGATCTTGAGTAAAGATCTAAATAAAACTGCCCTCGTAATTGTTGTTGGTTATCTGTAATTGCGAAAAACCGAACCTCGGGATCCCAAGCTTCAACGTCTTTAATTTCTTTGATTTGCATACCAAATAAACGTTCTATTAAGTTAAAAAGTCCTGACAGTACTTTATCTACAGAAAAATAACAACGTAAGGTATTATCACAAATACCAAATTTTTTTTCTTGTAATTTTTCGCGATAATACAAAATATCCCAGGCTTGCAGCATGTCAATTTGATCTTGGGATTGGGCAAAACTAGAAAGTTCTTTCCATTCCTGTTTTGCTTTAGGTTGGGTATAAGAGAGTAGTTCCTGTAAAAATTCGAGTACTTCCTCGGGATTTTTTGCCATTTTATTCGAAGCTAAACTTTTTTGGGCATAATTTTTGAAACCAAGTATTTGACTTAATTCATGGCGTAAATTAAGTATATTGAACATAATTTTGCTATTGTCAAAGGCTGAATTACTGAGTTCTGAAGCTCGTGTAATGTGCGCTTTATAGAGGGTTTCACGTAAGGCACGATTATCAGCATAGGTTATTATGGGGAAATAAGATGGGGAATCTAAAGTAATTAAATAACCGGTTAACTTTTTTTCTCGAGCGGCTTTTTCAGCATTTGCGATAACATAAGCAGGGACTCCTTTTAGCTCGGATTTATCACTAATACATTTTGACCATTCGGCTGTCGCATCGAGTAAATTTTCTTCAAATTGATTCGATAATTGAGATAACTGTGTTTGGATGTACTGATATCTTTTTTGTTGAGCCTCAGGTAGATCGACACCACCTAAGTGAAAGTTTCTTAATTCGTTATGTAGATATTTTTCTTGTGCATAATTGAATTGATAATCACTATTAGCTAAATTTTTAATGGATTGATAAAGCGCATGATTTTGATTTAATTCGGAACTATATGCACTAAGTTTGGGGAGGCATTCATTATAAGCGTATCGTAGTCTTGGAGTTTGTTTGACAGCATAAAGATGATTAATCGGAGACCAAAAATATTGGAGTCGATCATCTAAATCTTCTAATTTTTGTATAAGACTCCAATCAAGAGGTGTAACTTCAACTAATAATTTGGCTAATTCAGATCGATTATTGATAAGCAGAGTATCTAATTCTCTGACTATATTGTCTGGATTAATTTCAGTAAATTTTGGTAAAACAGCCATTCATGTGTTCCTTAGATTTATATTTATCTATTATTTTTTTAAAAAAACTTAAACTGAGAAAGCTTATTTTATCCGATTAAGATATATTTCTTGCGATGCCTTTATCTGACTAAGTTTAAAGCCACGATATTGAAGGTAGCGAATTTGACGTAATTGCTCTTTTGGTAGACGACTAGGCCGGAATTTTTTTTGTAGTATCTTCTGAATAGCCGCTAACCAAAATTCTTCTTGGGGAAGTTGAGAAAAAATAATATCATTATTTATAACAAATTGGTGACATTCGGCAATGATTCGTATAGGTCCATATCCTTGTCTTATGCGCTTTTGAATAAAAGCTTCACAAAAACGTTCTTCGTTTAAAAATCCTTGTTGAATTAAAAAATCTAGAACAGCTTCCACTGATTGATGCAAAAATCCCTTTTGCATCAATTTTTCCCGAAGCGTAAAGCGAGTATGTTCTCGCCTAGCTAAATGGTCCAAAGCAATTTGGTAGATTTTTTTGTCAATTTCTAAAGCTTCAACATTGTTTAACATAAATATAGCGTACTAATATTATTCAATAATTGCAGCTTGCAATTCTGGCACTTCTAGCACGCCATTTTCAGATGGCTTGTTGAGTAAGTTTTTTCGAATTTCTGCTTCCAGTTTTTGACAAATTTCAGTACGCTCTTTTAAAAATTGTTTTACATTATCTTTTCCTTGACCAATGCGCTCTCCCTGATAGCTATACCAAGCTCCTGCTTTATCGATTAATCCATGGGTTACACCTAGATCAATAATTTCTCCCATATGGCAAATTCCTTGGTTATAAAGAATTTCAAATTCAGCTTGTCTAAATGGAGGGGCAACTTTGTTTTTTACTACTTTGACCCGAGTTTCATTACCTATGATCTCATCTCCTTTTTTGATTGATCCGGTGCGCCGGATATCAAGACGTACCGATGCATAAAATTTTAGTGCATTGCCGCCCGTAGTTGTTTCAGGGTTACCAAACATGACCCCAATTTTCATGCGGATTTGATTAATAAAGATAACTAGAGTATTGGAGCGCTTAATATTTCCAGCAAGCTTACGTAAAGCTTGTGACATTAAACGCGCTTGTAAGCCCATGTGCGAATCACCCATTTCCCCCTCAATTTCAGCGCGGGGAGTCAGCGCAGCAACAGAGTCGACTACAATAATATCGACTGCATTAGAGCGGACTAACATATCAACAATTTCCAATGCTTGCTCACCTGTGTCAGGTTGAGAAACGAGAAGATCGGCTGTTTTTACACCTAATTTAGTGGCATAATCAGGGTCAAGTGCGTGTTCGGCATCAACAAATGCAGCGATGCCTCCCATTTTTTGACATTCGGCAATAGTTTGTAAGGTAAGTGTCGTTTTACCAGAAGATTCTGGCCCATAGATTTCGATGATGCGTCCGCGCGGTAATCCGCCTATCCCTAAGGCAATGTCTAAACCTAAAGAACCTGTAGAGACCACGTCTACAGGAACTCGGCTAGAATCACCTAGACGCATAACTGCGCCTTCTCCATGTTGCTTTCTAATTTGACTTATCGCCATTTTAAGGGCTTTTTCTCGTGCATTACTTGCATCACTCATAGCGAAGGTACCTTAATATATAGGAAAAAAATGTGTAAAAATGGACTCTATCTAGTATTATCGCATAAACTAAGCGGCCGTCTCTATATGCATTTTTGAAATTTGCTTGAAAGTAAGTATATTGTTTAAGATTTAACCAAATATTTGGAAAGCATGTTTTTTTATAGTGGCTAGTTATTTAAAGATTAAAAATGTAAGAAGAAGTTTTTGCAAGAGGTCTAATGAAAATACAAGTTCCTTCATTTCAATCTATCCGCGCTTTGGTTGTAGGTGATGTGATGTTGGATCGCTATTGGTCCGGTGATACATCCAGAATCTCTCCAGAAGCACCCGTGCCGATAGTGCATGTACAAACCATTGAAGAACGGCCCGGCGGTGCGGGTAATGTTGCTTTAAATATAGCCGCATTAGGTGCGAAGGTCGATTTGCTTAGTTTTTGTGGTGATGATAGCGAAGGAGAAATACTTGATAAAAAACTAAGTCATGCAGGGGTCCATTGTTATTTATCCAAGATACCTCAATCACGTACGGTGACTAAGCTTCGGATACTCAGTTTGCATCAGCAATTGATACGACTTGATTTTGAAGAGAGGCCTTATCAAATTGATTACACACATCTAAAGCAATTATTTGATCAAAGACTTAAGTATTGTGATGTAGTCATACTTTCTGATTATGCCAAAGGATGTTTGGTTCACGCTCAAGATTTAATTCAATCGGCTCGAAGAGCAGGCAAACCAGTGTTTGTTGATCCCAAGAGTAATGATTTCAATATTTATCAAGGAGCAACGGTATTAACACCTAACTGGCGAGAATTTGAGGCAGTAGTTGATAGATGTAATAGCGAACATACTTTGTTGCAAAAAGGGATGCAGCTTTTAAAAATACATCGTTTCGAAGCCTTACTAGTGACACGCGGCGAGCAAGGAATGACATTAATTCGACAAAATCAGCCGGAGGTGTGCTTGCCTGCTTTTGCGAAGCAAGTTTACGATGTTACGGGCGCTGGCGATACGGCGATCGCTTGTTTAGCACTAACTTATGCCGTTCAAGCAGATTTAGTTCAATCAGCACAGCTTGCCAATATTGCAGCTGGCATTGTTGTTGGAAAGCTAGGAGCTGCTACAGTTAGTCCTGCAGAGCTAAGACGAGCGATACAAATTCAGCAGTTTTCATTTCATCGTGGTATTTTGTCCGAAGCTGAACTTAAAACAGTTGTTGAGGATGCGAAAGCTCATGACGAAAAAATAGTGATGACAGGTGGTTGTTTTGATATTTTACATGCGGGTCATATTGCATATTTAGAGCAAGCTAAACGTTTGGGTGATCGATTAATTGTTGCGGTTAATGACGATGGCTCCGTATCAAAATTAAAAGGTTCAGGAAGACCGATAAACAACTTAGCCAATCGAATGGCGGTATTAGTAGGATTGAGTGTAGTAGATTGGGTGGTATCTTTTAGTGAAGCAACTCCAGAACGTCTTATTAAGCTATTATTGCCAGATATTTGGGTAAAGGGAAGTGATTACCAGGTGCATGAGCTTTCTGAAGAAAAAGCAATACAGGAATATGGTGGCCAGATTAAGTTAATAAAATTTGTAGAAGGCTGTTCTACTAGTGCGATAATTTCTAAAATTCAAGAACAAGAAAGAGAACCTTCATGATTATCGTTACAGGAGGAGCAGGTTTTATTGGTAGCAATTTAGTAAAAAAACTCAACAATGTTTATCCTGATATGCCGGTTATCGTCGTTGACGATCTAACCGATGGAATTAAGTTCAGAAATATTGCAGATTGCTCGATTGCTGACTATTTAGATCAAAATGAGTTCTTAGAGAAAATTAAGAAAAATGAGCTATTTTCTAAGTTAAAAGCGGTTTTTCATCAAGGTGCTTGCTCCGTGACTACGGAATGGAATGGGCGATATATGATGAACAATAATTATGAATATTCAAAAAGTTTATTACACTACTGTTTGGCGTGGAAGGTTCCTTTCATTTATGCTTCAAGCGCAGCCGTATATGGCTTAGGAGCTGTTTTTAAAGAAGAATTAGTATATGAAAAACCAGTGAATGTTTATGCTTATTCTAAATATTTATTTGATCAGTATGTAAGAAGTATTTTTAATGAAATAAAGAGTCAGGTGGTAGGCTTGCGCTATTTTAATGTTTATGGCCCTAAAGAAAATCATAAAGGTTCTATGGCCAGTGTAGTATGGCATGCGGATAAACAACTTAAAAATACAGGCATTATAAATTTATTCGAAGGGACGGATGGTTATGCGAATGGTGAGCAACTAAGAGATTTTATCTATGTTGATGATGTCGTTGCTGTTAATCTCTGGTTTTTAGAGTCAAAAAAAAGTGGAATTTATAATGCAGGAACAGGAAACTGCGAGAGCTTTAATGTATTAGCTCAAGCAGTTATTGACTTTTATGGACATGGAGAGATTCGCTATATTCCATTTCCAGAACATTTGCAAGATTGTTATCAAAGTTTTACTCAAGCGGATCTTTCAAAATTGCGAAGTGTAGGTTATCAAGGAATTTTTCGCAATGTTGCGACTGGAGTAAAAGATTATCTTTCTAATGCATAAAGATATTACCGTTTAATTCATTGCTTCATTCATTTTTTATCCATAAAATATAAACTCCGATAGAAAAATTTTAAAAAGGAGTTTTGTTTTATGGATATTTATTCTTCTTTATTTGCAACTTTGTTAGTTTCAGTTATGGCGGCCCCGGTTTTGGCAACTACCAGCCCTTTTATTTCGCATAATAATACAATTTTAACTTCCTCCCCAGTAAGAACTATATCTAATCCCGTCTCGGCAGTTGTTAATATTAATATAGCCGATGAAGAAACCTTGGTGGGGGAATTAAAAGGAATAGGGATAAAACGTGCAAAATCAATTCTTGCTTATCGTAATGAGCATGGGCCTTTTAAATCTATTGATGATTTAGTTAAAATCAAAGGCATAAGTAAAAGAATAGTGGATCAAAATCGGGGGAAAATAACTGTTTAATAGCTGAATTTGGGTGTTAATTTTGATTAAAAAAAGAGAAAAACAACTAAATTATTTCTGAGTTGTAGAATGTATTCATTGTGCTTGGAAGGGTGAAAAATCCTTTTCAAGTTCAATGAATCAAAATTAATTAAGTATTAACTTGTTCTAACATGTAGTGAATGGTCGCTTCTAAATCCGGTATTGAACATTCTAAACATGCTCCTTTAGGAGGCATGGCGCGATATCCCATCGTTGCATGTTTTAGTAAGAGTGAAAATTTTTTTTTGATCCGTGGTGCCCAATCTGACTGATTGCCTAAACGTGGCGCACCTGCTATGCCATTTTTGTGGCATAAGACACATTTGCTTTCGAATATGGTTTTGCCCAAATGGATATCGCTATTAGCAGTTGTTAAAGATGAGTGATTTATTTCTGGAGCAACTACTTTAACTTTTCCAATCGGAGCAATACGATTCTCAAGTGCTATTGAAGAGTCATCAAAAAAATCTGCATAGCTGCCTGATTCAAAGCAAAAAATAAAAATAAAAAAAATTATATTTATAAAATTTAGCACTTATGCACAGCTATTAATTTCTAAGAACGAAACAAAATTAACTATAGACAGTTTTATTTATTCCATCTATTTTTCGACTAAAAAGTTTAAACAAAGTTTGTTTCCGCCTCTTTTTCTTCTGTCTCCATGCTCGATTGATATTGCCCTTTACAAGCAGCGGCATTAAGTCTTGCACGTTTATGAAAGGCACGCTGAGCTGCTTTCACATTATGCGCTTTTCCATTCCATGTTCTTAACGCGGGTTCTTGTAATGCGCGACCATAGGAAAAGCTTAGACGCCAAGGATGACGCGAAGGTTGTAATTTATTCATAGTATTTAAATGAGCAGTAGCAGCTTCGGGGGTTTGGCCTCCAGAAAGAAAATTAATACTAGGTACAGCTGCAGGAACTGTTTGACGTAATATTTTTAAAGTTGCAGCAGCAACTTCAGCGATACTAGGCTGTGGCATATATTGATCCCCCGCAATAACCATACTGGGTTTTAATATCATACATTCGAGTAAAACACGATGTTTATGAAGTTCTTCAAAAACAGTATAAAGAACCGCCTCTGTTGCTTCAGCACAGCGGGCTAGGCTATGAGCGCCATCTATTAGTAGTTCAGGTTCTACAATAGGTACAATTCCATGCTGTTGGCAAATAGCAGCGTAACGAGCTAAAGCTTGGGAGTTATCTATGATGGTTAAAGGAGTAGGAAGTAGGTTAGATATCGAGAAAACAGCTCGCCATTTAGCAAAACAAGCCCCAAGATTTTTATAAATTAAGAGACGTTCTGCTAAACCATCTAGGCCTTGGGTCATTTTTTCTTCGGTATTTAGAGGGATGAGTCCTTTATCAACTTTTACACCAGGGACGATTCCTTCATTACCTAGGTAATCGGGGAATGGTAATCCCTCTTTAGTTTTTTGGGCTAAGGTTTCTTCATGGAGAATAACGCCATTAATAAATGCTTCAATACCAGGCGTAGTAAAAAGTAATTCACGATAATTGCGACGATTCTCTATGGTTGGCTCTAAATGTAAGGCAGCAAATCGCTTGGTAATAGTAATTTGACTTTCATCTGCCGCTAAAATTCCTTTTCCTGGTACCGTTAATCGTTGAATAGTTCCTTCAAGCTCGTGAGTGGCCATGATATTGCTCCTTACATTTTTTTGCCGTGTACAAAGCCAAATGAATCTTACATATATTTTGTAAAGCCTAATACTATATAGAACAACGCGAGTAATTTCTAGTAAGTTTACGGTTCTCAATTTCCAGAGGAGTTTCAATTAATTTACTCTTGTTTTTATCCCGACGCAGGTAAATGAGGAGTTTGATTTATAGGAATTGGGTTAAATAGAGGTTTATCCACAAAAATCCAATAAATTCTAGTAATCTCTGTATTAGCTATCAGATCATTTAATGATATGGGTAGCGTTCGAATCGATTGAGAAAAAAGCAAAATTCATTTTTCATTTAGCATTGCATAAAAGGGTTGTGCTTATTATACTGTCCGGCAATTTATAAGTTAGGATGGCGCTTAGAATGACTTTTAGTAGGCTTACCCAATTGCCTGGTAAGGCAATTCAAAAAATGTTCCAGGCGGGTATTTTTGCATTTGCTATCCTATTAGGAGTAATAGTCACTTTAAAGGATATTTTTCAGAGTGAGCAGGATATTAGATCTATAGCTTTGGGTATTGCTTTATGGCTGTTTCCTAATTGTTATTTTGTGATTAAAATAATGCGTAGTTTAGGGTGCGCGTTAGGAAAAGATTTACTCAATATTTTTTATCGAGCAGAGTTAATAAAATTATTCTTCAGCGGAATCTTTTTCATAATGGTGGTTAAGTTATTATCGGTAAATGTTTCGATCTTGCTGCTAGCTTATTTGGTCTCTCAGCTGGTATTTTGGCTATTGCTAATAATTAAAAGCAGAGAAGATTTATTATGAACAGTGAACAAACCTCAGCAAATTATGTTCAGCATCATCTTGAACATCTCAGCTTTAACTTAAAAACCTTAAGTTTATCTAGAGAAGGGAGTTTTTGGAATTTAAACCTCGATACTTTTTTCTTATCCGCTGTATTGGGTGTAGGATTTTTAATTTTATTTCGCTGGGTGGCCACAACAGTAAATAGTGACCTTCCGAGTAAAATACAGAATTTTGTTGAAATTCTTGTTGAATTTGTAGATAAAACTGTAAAAGAGTCTTTTCACGGCGTTAGCCAATTGATTGCCCCTTTAGCGCTGACAATTTTTGTTTGGGTGTTCTTGATGAATTTTATGGATTTACTGCCGGTCGATCTATTGCCGACAGTGTTATCATTGTTTGGTGTAAGTCATTTTCGATCTGTGCCGACAGCTGATCCTAATACAACATTTGGCATGTCAATTGCAGTCTTTATCTTAATCATTTACTATAACTTGAAAATTAAAGGTGTGAAAGGACTCAGTAAAGAAATGCTGGTTGTTCCATTTGGTCCTTATCTCTTCCCCATCAATATTATTTTTAGGCTATTAGAAGAATTCGTACGGCCTATTTCTTTATCGCTGCGGTTATTTGGAAATTTATTTGCAGGAGAATTAATTTTTATTTTAGTAGCGCTATTACCATGGTGGTTACAGTGGACTTTTGGCGGTGTTTGGGCGGTGTTTCATATTTTAATTATTGCGATCCAAGCATTTATCTTTATGATGCTAACTATAGTTTACTTAAGTATGGCGCATGAAACTCATGGCCAAGAACAAACACATTGATTATTTATTAATAAAAGAGAGGATATAAAAATGGTAGAAGTTGCGCAAGTAGTTGCTAATGTACAAGGTTTAACGGCCATTGCAGCGGCTTTATTAGTAGGATTAGCAGCGTTAGGCACTGCGATTGGTTTTGGTATTTTAGGCGGAAAATTTTTAGAAGGCGTAGCACGCCAGCCTGAGTTAACCCCTATGCTAATGTTGCGAATGTTTTTAATGGCTGGATTAGTTGATGCATTTGCCGCTATTTCTATTGTAATGGGACTTTATTTAATTTTTGCTAAAAATCCTTTTTTAAGTGAAGTTTTAAAGCTAGTTTCTAAACCAGTAACGGGTTAATGATAATAAACTTGAGAAATCGTCGTGGAAATTAATATAACCTTATTAGGCCAGTTAATTACATTTTCTGTTTTCGTGTGGTTTACCATGAAATTTGTATGGCCGCCCATACTAAAGGTAATGAAAGAGCGAGAACAACGCATTGCTGATGGTTTAGCTGCTGCTGAACGAGGTCAACAAGCTTTAGAATTAGCTCAATTAAAAGTAGATGAATATTTACAGGAGGCAAAGCAACAGGCGGCTGAGATTATTGAGCAGGCTAATAAGCGAGCTGATCAAATGTCTGAAGAATCTAAGCTACAAATAAGAACTGAAAATGAACGTTTACTAGCTATAGCACGAGCTGATATTCAACAAGAATGGCAAGTTGCACAACAGAAGCTACGTTCAGAAATAGCCAATTTAGTTATTGCAACCACTGAGAAGATTTTGGCGCAATCACTTGATAGCGTAGCTCAGCATGCGCTTGTTAAACAATCATTGGAAGAAATTTAATGACACATTTTACATCCATTGCTAGACCTTATGCGCGTGCAGCATTTGCTAGTGCATTGGATAAGAAAAATGTGGATGCTTGGTCTGCCTTATTAAGGCAGGCTGAGAAAATTATTAATGAGAAATCGGTGCAAAAATTATTAAAAAATCCATGTATCGATAAAATGGTATTGTACGAATGTTTATTAGAGCTTTGTAAAGCAGTGATATTTCCCTTTGGAAAGAATTTTCTGAAACTGATGGCTGTTAATCAGCGTTTATTAATTCTTCCAGAGGTTGAACATTTATTTGAACGCTATAAGGCTGCTCAAGTTAAGGAGGTTACGGCATATGCTATTTCTGCTGTACCTTTAACTAAAGTGGAAGAACAATCTTTAGTCAAAGTACTATCGGAGCGTTTCCAAAGCCATATAAAATTAGACCAGCATATTAATAAAAAACTATTAGGTGGATTGGTCGTTCGCGTCGGAGATTTAGTCATCGATGATTCTGTGCGTGGAAAATTAGAACGTTTACGTGCGACATTAGTGAATTAAAAAGGCAGTATAGACAAATGCAACAATTAACCACATCTGAAATTAATGAGTTAATCAAAGAACGCATCCAGAAATTTGATGTTTCTGCAGAAACGCGTACGGAAGGAAGTATCGTCAGTCTTCGCGATGGGATTGTGCGGATCTATGGTTTGAATGATGTTATGTTGGGAGAAATGATAGAATTTTCACCTCAATGCTATGGCTTAGCTTTAAACCTCGAACGCGATTCAGTAGGCGCGGTTGTTTTAGGTGATTATGAAGGGTTAAGTGAAGGCCAAACAGTTAAATGCACCGGGCGTATTCTTGAGGTACCAGTAGGTGAAGCTTTGTTGGGTCGGGTTGTTAATGCTTTAGGATATCCCATAGATGGTCGAGGTTCTATTGAGACTGAAAAAAATGCGCCTATAGAGCAAGTTGCGCCGGGTGTTATTTGGCGTCAAGGCGTTTCACAGCCATTGCAAACGGGTATACTCGCTATAGATAGTATGGTGCCTATAGGGCGTGGTCAGCGCGAATTAATAATTGGCGATAGACAAACTGGGAAAACAGCGCTCGCTATCGATGCGATTATTAACCAAAAAGACACCGGCGTAAAATGTATTTATGTTGCAATAGGTCAAAAGACTTCGTCTATTGCAGCTGTAGTACGTAAATTACAAGAACAAGATGCTTTAAAACACACCATTATAGTATCAGCGAGTGCAGCTGATTCTGCAGCGCTACAATTTATTGCACCCTATGCGGGCTGTGCAATGGGTGAGTATTTTCGCGATCGAGGTGAAGATGCCCTTATCATCTATGATGATTTAACGAAACAAGCTTGGGCATATCGACAAATATCTTTGTTATTGCGACGCCCACCTGGTAGAGAAGCTTATCCAGGAGATATATTTTATTTACATTCGCGTTTACTTGAACGTGCTGCAAGAGTTAATGAGGAGTTTGTTGAAAAGGCTACCAATGGGCATATTAAAGGAAAAACAGGTTCGTTAACGGCACTACCTATTATCGAAACTCAAGCGGGGGATGTATCCGCTTTTGTTCCCACGAACGTCATTTCAATTACTGATGGTCAAATTTTTTTAGAAACAGATTTGTTTAATGCAGGCATACGCCCAGCAATTAATGCAGGCTTATCTGTTTCACGAGTGGGTTCTGCGGCCCAAACAAAGATTATAAAGAAATTAGGCGGTGGTGTTCGATTAAGTTTGGCACAATATCGCGAACTTGCTGCTTTTTCTCAGTTTATGTCAGATTTAGATGAGGTAACACGCAAGCAGCTAGAGAGAGGTCAGCGTGTTACTGAAATTTTAAAACAAAAACAATATGTTCCTTTAAGCGTCGCAGAAATGGCGGTGTTGTTGTTTGCTGCGGATAAAGGTTATTTAGATGACATTGAACTAACTAAAATTGTTGGATTTTCTGAAGGATTATTAGCGTATATGCATTCGGAGCAAGAAGTATGTCTAGAAAAAATTAATCAAAAAGGTGATTATAACGAGGAAATAGCTAATGAGTTAAAAGAAGCAATTACCGCTTTTAAAACTACACAAACTTGGTGATAGCTGATGAGTTTTGCACAAGAGATACGCGGTAAAATTGCTAGTATTAAAGGCACGCAGAAAATAACACGAGCAATGGAGATGGTAGCTGCTAGTAAAATGCGGAAAGCTCAGGAAAGTATGACACTTTCGCGACCTTATGCGCATAAGATGTTAGATCTAATCTATCATGTCGCAAGCAGTCATGCGGAATACCAACACTCTTATTTACAAGTTAGGGATATAAAACGTGCTGGTTTTCTTGTTATTACTACCGATAAAGGATTGTGTGGCGGGTTGAATACCAACTTATTAAAGTTGGTTTTACAGGAATTTCGAGTATGCCAATCTAAAGGGATAGAAGTAGACTTAGCTATTATAGGTGGAAAAGGCGAGGCTTTCTTTAAGCGCGTCGGTGGCCATGTGGTTGCACATGCCAATCATTTGGGAGATGCGCCACAATTACAAGATTTAATTGGAGTTATTAAAGTTTTATTAGATGCTTATAAGCAAGGTAAGTTAGATAGTGTAACTATTTTCTATAATGAATTTATTAATACGATGACGCAAAAAGCGCGAATTTTATCATTATTACCAGTTTTACCGCCTGAAAAATCCGAACTCAATTATCGCTGGGATTATCTGTATGAACCTGATGATGCAAAAGCTTTATTAGAACTGGTACTTACACGTTATATAGAATCACAAGTTTATCAGAGTGTTGTAGAAAATACTGCTAGTGAACAAGCCGCCAGAATGGTGGCTATGAAAAGTGCGACGGATAATGCGGGCGAATTAATAAGTGATTTACAATTAGCCTATAATAAGGCTCGCCAGGCAGCGATTACCAAAGAATTAGCTGAAATAGTTGCGGGTGCAGAAGCTGTTTAGATTTAACCTTATATGAATAAATAATGAAGAGTAATGTTATGAAGCCAATTAACCCATTCGGACACATAGTCGAAATTATCGGTGCTGTTATCGACGTTGAATTCCCAAGAGAAGTGGTTCCGAAAGTTTATGATGCTTTAACGGTTCACAATCACAATTTAGTGTTAGAGGTTCAGCAACAGCTAGGTGATGGTATTGTACGGACCATTGCAATGGGCATGAGTGATGGTTTGCAGCGAGGGACAAAAGTAACTAATACCGGAGCGCCTATTAGTGTACCTGTAGGTAAGCAAACTTTAGGTAGAATTATGGATGTATTAGGATACCCTATCGATGAGGCGGGTCCTATCAATGAGAAAATTCGTTTACCTATTCATCGTAAACCACCCAGTTTTGCAGAACAAGCCGCTAATGAACAATTATTAGAAACGGGGATTAAAGTTATTGACTTATTATGTCCTTTTGCTAAAGGGGGAAAAGTAGGTTTATTTGGCGGTGCTGGGGTCGGTAAGACTGTTAATATGATGGAATTAATACGTAATATCGCTATTGAGCATAGTGGTTATTCAGTATTTGCAGGTGTTGGTGAAAGGACAAGAGAAGGTAATGATTTTTATCATGAGATGAAAGAGTCTAATGTTTTAGATAAAGTATCGTTAGTCTATGGGCAAATGAACGAACCACCAGGTAACCGTTTACGCGTCGCCTTAACAGGTTTGACAGTAGCCGAATATTTTCGAGATGAAGGTCGAGACGTATTGTTATTTATCGATAATATCTACCGTTACACATTAGCTGGGGTTGAAGTATCTGCATTATTAGGGCGTATGCCTTCTGCTGTGGGTTATCAGCCTACATTGGCTGCAGAAATGGGTGCTTTACAAGAACGTATTACCTCAACTAAAACAGGCTCTATTACTTCTATCCAAGCTGTTTATGTTCCAGCGGATGATCTTACCGATCCTTCGCCGGCAACTACTTTTGCACATCTAGATGCAACAGTCGTATTATCCCGTCAAATCGCTGAGCTGGGTATTTATCCAGCGATTGATCCTTTAGACTCTAATAGTCGTCAACTTGATCCCTTGATTGTTGGTCAAGAGCATTATGATGTAGCGCGTGGAGTACAAAAGACTTTACAACGTTATAAAGAGCTGAAAGATATCATTGCTATTTTAGGTATGGATGAATTATCAGAGCAAGATAAATTGACTGTTACCCGTGCTAGAAAGATACAGCGATTTTTATCACAGCCTTTCTTTGTTGCCGAGGTATTTACTGGCTCTCCGGGTAAATATGTCAGCCTTAAAGAGACCATTCGTGGTTTTAAAGCTATTTTAAATGGTGAGTTTGATGATTTTTCTGAACAAGCGTTTTATATGGTGGGCGGAATAAACGAAGTAGAAGTTAAAGCAAAAACTTTGCAAACTTAGAGAAATATCATGATTAAAACCATTGAAATTTCGATCGTTAGTTTAAAAGGGATTATTTTTTCAGGAAAGGCAACGCATGTTGTGGTTATAGGCCAATTAGGTGGAATGGATATTTACCCTGGTCATACACCGTTGTTGACGGAATTAATACCAAGTCCGGTAAGTATTTACCAATCAAATGGTAATCTTGAAGAGATTTACATTTCTGGCGGTATTTTAGAAGTTCAATCACAAGTTATTTATATATTAAGTAATATGGCTGAACGAGCAGTTAATTTGGATGAACTGGCTGCGTTAAAAGCCAAGGAGCATGCAGAAAGGCTATTAAATGATAAACAAGCAGATATTGATTACGCAAAGGCGTTAGTAGAATTAGCCCAAGCAAGAGCTCAATTACAAGTGATATCTAAATTAAAGAAAAGACTTACCGGTAGAATTTAAGTTTAACAATATGTAAGAATTTAAAGAACGAGTAATATCGAGCAAAAACTGAAGTTTTGGAAATATGAAATTACTTGATGTTATCATTTTAGCTGCAGGTCATGGAAAGCGTATGCATTCTACTTTACCTAAAGTATTGCATAAGTTGGCTGGTAAGCCTTTATTACAATATATAGTTGAAACAGTTAAAGATTTGCAGCCTCATGCTATTTACGTGGTTTATGGAAATGGTGGTGGTCAAGTTCCTAAATGTTTAGGTCACTTAGCAGTTAATTGGGTAAAGCAAACGGAATTATTAGGTACAGGTCATGCAGTTGCTCAAGCTATTCCAGAAATTAAACAAGATGAGAGTCGTGTACTTATTTTACTAGGTGATACACCATTAGTCAGTTTAGCGACTTTACAAAAATTAATTCATGCTACTGAAACTCATCAAATTGGTTTAGTTACATTAACTACACAAGAACCTTTTGGTTTAGGACGGATTTTACGGGATCAACAAGGAAAAATTGTTCAAATTGTTGAGGAAAAAGATGCTAACTCAGAGCAAAAAAAAATTCAGGAAGTTAACAGTGGTATTTTTTACCTGCCAGTAAAACTGTTAAAGCGCTGGTTGCCTAAAATTAAAAAAATGAATGCCCAAGGTGAATATTATTTAACGGATATTATTTCAATGGCTGTGGAAGAAAAGATAGAAATAGTAACGGTATCTTCAGATATTGATGGTGAAATGCAAGGAGTCAATGATCGTGTGCAACTAGCAAAGCTTGAACGTTATTTTCGACAGCAGGTAGCTGAAAAACTTATGTTGGCGGGAGTTACATTACGTGATCCAGATCGTTTTGATTTGCGCGGACAATTAACGGTTGAGAAAGATGTAGTTATCGACGTGAATGTTATTTTGGAAGGAGAAAATACGATAGGTGAAAATAGCACTGTAGGTTCACACACAATCTTAAAAGATGTCAAAATTGGGAAAAATGTTGAAATTAAACCTTATTCGTTAATCGAAGATGCAATCATTGGAGATAATTGTATTATTGGTCCTTTTGCACGTATTCGCCCTGGATCAGTTCTCAAGAATAATGTTCATATCGGAAATTTCGTTGAAGTTAAAAAAAGTCATATAGAAGAAGAAACCAAAATTAATCATTTAAGTTACATCGGCGATGCCAATATAGGTAAAAATGTCAATATCGGTGCAGGTACTATAACATGCAATTATGATGGAGCGGCCAAACATCAAACACAAATAGAAGATGATGTGTTTGTGGGTTCCAATACGGCCTTAATAGCACCCATACGAATACAAAAAGGTGCAACGATAGGCGCTGGATCTACCTTAAATAAAGATGTCCCTGCCGGAAAATTAACCTTAAGCCGAGTAGAAACACGCACAATTGAAAATTGGAAACGTCCTCGAAAAAATGAGAATTAATCATATTTTAAACATTCAATTGCTATTTTTTAGATTAGCGATCAAATTTTATTTGAGCGAATGATATCCCACCAATTTTCTTTTAGATAATTGATAAGAACAGATTCATCTTCTTCAACAAAGTTTTTTTTGATATTAACTAATACGGTCTTTTCTACTTGTTTATCAAGGTTGTTAAGTAAAATGCCGCCGACATGAGGTGCAGAGCATAAAATAAGTTGTTTATATTGATGACTATCTAGACCCTTTTTTAAAAAATCAGCCAAGACTTTAGTAAAATGGTCGAGTTCTACCTCATGGGGATTGCTAGCTGCTTCATAAGCCCCTCTTGCAGAGTGCATAGTTTGATAATGACCTGGCCTATCTGAAACTAAATCACTTTCTTTTAATTTTGAACTAGGATTTTCTAGACTTTCTAATAAGGTTAGGGTGTGATTTTTGGGTTCATAAGAATAAATATGACCTAAACTGCTATTTAAGCTAATAACCCAAATCATTTAACCCCTCCAAGTAAGTTTTTTAAAGTATAGCAGGTTCGACGACCTAAGTTTGGTAGAAGATTTTCTTATGGAAATAAAGTGGGCTTTTGCCATCCACCTAATAGTGTTTCTAATTTTTGTCCGATCATGAGTGCTATGCTGTCATGCCAGGGCTTAGCAACGATCTGTATTCCTATTGGCAATCCCTCGGAATTAGAACCGCATCGCACCGTTAAAACAGGCCATCCCGTCAAATTATAAATATTAAGATAACTAAAATCGTGGCCTTCAATAAAAGAATGACCTAATAATTTGGCAGGAGTTGCTGCTACAGGGCATATAATTGCATCATAAGGAAAAAAGAATTTTTCTAAGGAGATACGTAACTCGTCAATGCGACGCAAGCGTTGGTGTAATTCAGTAATAGAAAATTCACATTGGCGCGCAATAGCTAAAAATTCTTTAATCAGGTAGGAAGGTTTAGTAACACCCAAATAGCTCAGTAAATTTTTCAATCCTAAACCTTTATCACCCCCCAAAATAAATGCTTCTGTAATAAGAGAATAAAGTTCTTTTAAGTGAGGAGGACACTGATGTTCAATTTGATATATTTCATCTTGTAAAACATTAACTACTTGATTAATAGTTTGTAGGGTTGATTTATCGGGTGGGGCGATGCTATTGTTTGTATAAAAAGCTATTCGTAAATCTTTATAGCTACTAAGAGGCTTTTGGATTGAAATAGGCATGGCATCTGGGTCAGAGTTATCTGGACCCGCTAATAACGGTAATGATAATACAATATCATCCACAAATCGTGCCATAGGACCGTAAGTAGTTAATGGCCTCAATAAGCCTCTACCATCTGAGGGAACATTACCTGAATTAGGAATTAAACCGCGCGTAGGTTTTAAACCTACAATTCCTGTGTTGTGGGCTGGCTGACGAATACTTCCTGCTCCGTCTGTACCTAGACCAAGTACCGAACCCCCTGCGGCGATAATGGCGGCTTCTCCACCACTACTTCCACCAGGAGTGCGATTTAAATCATAAGGATTTAAAGTCTTACCATAGCGATCATTATCTGTTTCATAGGCAATGTTGAATTCAGGAACGTTGCTTATACCTACAATAATTCCACCCGCTGCTTTTAATCTAGCAACAGCAGTTGCATCTTCTTTAGAAAGAAAGTTGTAACCATTGCTGCCTTTGCTAATTATAAAATCTTGAACTTTACAACAATCTTTAATGGTAATAGGTAAGCCATGTAAAGGTCCAAGAGTCTGATTTTTTGCTAATTTTTCATCGGCTATGCGTGCTTTTTTTAGTGCTATTTCTGGGTCAGTTAGTTGAATAAGCGCATTTAGTTTAGGGTTAACCTGTTGGATACGGGCTAAATAAGTTTGAATAACTTCAACACAGGAGATTTTTTTTTCTTTGATTAGTTTGGTCAATTTTCTTGCGGATAAAAAGTAAAGATCTGAGTTCATGAAATGATTACTATAGGTTATTCTGTTTACCATTCATAAAAAACAATTTGAAAAAAATCTAAAAAGAGTTTTTAGATTCTATTTTATAATACCACAGGCTATACGTGCCCCACCTCCACCTAATTTAGCAGGAACATCAGAATAATTGTCGCTACCCGCATGAATTATTAAAGAGCGATTTTTAAGTTCATTTAAGCGTAGTCGAGGAGCTAAAATAGGTAATGTGGCGTTGCCCTTAGTATCAACTTCTAAAACAGGCAGATCCCCTAAATGGCCTTTTCCATAAGGTCCTAAATGTTGGCTAGAATGAAAAGGATCAAAATGATCGCCTGCAGCTATTCCATTATCCATACAAGAGGGGTTTTCATGGATATGAAAACCATGGATACCAGGCGGAAGATTATGAAGGTTGGGTGTCAATAAAACTCCATAGGGTTTTTGTGTGGCAATTATAGTCCCTATAGGATGCCCAAGACCTTGTTGGGAGGTAAGATACATTGGTATGGAAATATCAGCAAGGGCTATATTACAGATTAGTATGCAAATGCTGGCAACCGACAACTTAATCAAGTTAAACATAAAGTATCTCTCTATTGCATCGCGCTAAGTATAGTATAGCTTAATGAAAATATTTTTGGCTAGTTTAAGTATTCTGCTCGTCTATCAGTTCTAGCTTATATGTTTGTCTTTAAATTTTAAAAAATTTTATCCAATTTTTATTTCTTTATTATTACTAAGGGCGCATAAAATTTATTTTGTAAATATAAATAAAAAATTATATTTAAAATTTAGATAATAAAGCTTATATTTTTTATACTGATAATAGTCATGTAGTTACTTATCCGGTATTATAGTTTTTAATCTTACATAATTATAATTATGTAAGATTAAAAAAAAGTATTTGAATTTAAGTAATGATAATATAAAATAGCTATGCGTATTACTCTAAAACAACTCGAAGTTTTTGTCGCAATTGCTAAGACAGGAAATGTAAGTCACGCCGCAAAGAAAATGTATCTTTCTCAGTCAGCTTGCAGTATGGCGCTTGCTACATTAGAAGAACAATTAGAAGGTTCTATATTTGATAGACATGGAAAACAATTATTTTTGAATGAACGCGGAAGGGTCTTGCTACCTAAAGCTAGCAGCGTTATATCTCAAATTTCAGAACTTAAAGATATGATGCTGGAAAATAAAAAGAATAGTTTATCAGGCCAGTTAATTATTGGGGCCAGTAAAACAATTGGTAATTATATTTTGCCAAAACTTATTTCTGAACTTGCTTATACACACAAAAATATCCAGATCAATCTAAAGATAGCTACTACTAAAGCTATATTATCTAGATTGCTCACGTTTAATATTGATGTAGCTTTAATTGAAGCTAATTGCTATTCTGATAAAGTTCATACTTATCCTTGGAAAAAAGATGAATTAGTAGTCATTGCAGCGCCCAAATATCCTTTAAGTAAAAAAAAGAAATTGACATTACCAGATATCGCTAACGCACGTTGGTTACTACGCAAACAAAGCTCTAGTATACGTGAAAAATTGGAAGAGAAAATTGGCGGAAAAATTCGCCCTTTTTTGGAATTAGATGACACAGATGCGCTTAAGCAGGCAACTCAAGCAGGCTTGGGAATAAGTTGCCTCTCTCGATTTGTAGTGGAAGATTCTCTGAAAAATAATACTTTAGTAGAACTAAAAACCCCGTTTTTAACACTGAGTAGAGAGTTTTATATCTTAATACATAAGGAAAAATATCAATCTACGATAATATCTGAATTTTTAAAAAAAGCGAATACCTGATTTACAGGGTTAATCTCGCACTTAAGATTCTATAAATAGACCGGATTAATTATTTTTTTTAGTATAATGTAGAATTAGATTATTTGGTTAGATATAAATAGTTTATGCAATCCATATTAATTTTAGGTGCTACTTCTTCCATAGCAAGATCTTGTGCTGAAATTTTTGCTTCTAGGCATTGTAAACTTTTTCTTGCAAGTCGAGATATCTCGGAATTAGAGCGTATAGCAGTCGATCTTAGGATCCGGTTCAACATAGATATTGATTATGCTTTTTTTGACATTATTCAAATTGATTCACATGCAGCTTTTTTTGAGAAGCTTATCGATAAAATGGGTGCTATTGATGGTCTCCTAATGGCTGTAGGTTTGATTGATAAATTAGATTATCAAAAGGTGATTGCTGCAAATTTTACCGGCCCTATTTCTTTTCTTGAACTATATAGTAAATATTTAGCTATACAAAAAAAGGGTTTTATCATTGGATTAAGTTCTGTAGCAGGAGAAAGAGGTCGTAAGCCAAATTATGTTTATGGAGCTAGCAAAGCCGGATTAACTACTTATTTACAAGGATTACGTAATTATTTCTATCCCTTTGAAGTACAAATATTAACAATTAAATTAGGGTTAATTGATACCAAAATGGTTTTTGGAGGAAAGTACCCACTTTATCTAGCTGCTAATCCAAAAAAAACAGCGATAAAGATTATAAGGGCGTTAGATAAGGGAAAGGAAAGTGTATACATTCCTGGAATTTGGCGGATTATAATGTTAATTATTCGAGTTATACCAGAAAAAATTTTTAAACGTCTAAGTCTTTAACAATCATTTTTGCTTCCCAAAAAATAATATGACCTGGTTTAATGATCTGATGTAAATGTTCGAGTGTTTTTTCTACCTTAGCTTTATCGGAATCGAAGAATTCAATGCAAATTGGTAGATTTAATGAAAGATCTAGCAAAGAGTTGGTAAAGCTCCCTGATTCTCCTACCCCTTCAATGGCACGAAATACACTTAGTCCAGAAATTTTATCATTTTTTAAAAAATCGATTATTTTATTAAGCAAATGTGAAGCTTCGGTTATATAGATTCTAACCATGGCTATATCTAAAGTTTTCATAGATTTCTTCCTAAAATTACACCTATCCAAGCTGCTATAAGACATAGAATAGTACTAAGTAAAATGTTTACAATTGCAGCAAACCAATTAGCATTTTCCATTAAATTGATGGTTTCAATTGAAAAGGAAGAAAAGGTTGTATATCCACCTAAAAAACCAATTAATAATAATGCTCTAAGTTGAGGAGCAATACTTTGAAATCTCTCTAATATAAGAATAAATAAAAAACCCATCAAAAAAGATCCACTTATATTGACAACTAAAGTGCCATAGGGAAAATTTTTGTTTAATATATTATAAATACCTATGGAGATTCCATAACGTAAAACTCCACCTAATCCAGCACCTATGAAAATTAAAAAAATTGTACTCAATTTAAACTCGAAATATTTCAGGGTTAGTTAATACTAGTGCTTAAATACCAATTAATTGATTAATTTGCTCCGAAACGTTTTGATAACCTAGCATTTGATCGAAATTTAGATAGCGATATAAATTTTCACTCATAGTATCAATAAATTTCATTTTTTCTTTGTACTCATCTAAATTAGGGATATAACCTAAAATTGCGATTATTGCAGATAATTCAGCGGAAGCTAAAAAAACATTAGCATCTTTTCCCATACGATTAGGAAAGTTTCGAGTTGAGGTGGAAACTACAGTAGCGCCATCACGTACACGAGCTTGATTGCCCATACACAAAGAACAGCCTGGCATTTCCGTCCGTGCACCTACAATGCCATAGATTGAATAATAACCTTCCTGCATGAGTTGATGTGCGTCCATTTTGGTTGGTGGCGCTATCCATAGTACAGTAGGTAATCGCTTATTAAAGCTTTTTAATAAACTTCCAGCTGCACGATAATGACCAATATTAGTCATGCAAGAACCGATAAATACTTCATCAACCTTAGTTTGTGATACAGCAGATAAAGGTTTGATATCGTCTGGATCATTGGGACATGCTAATAAAGGTTCTTTAATCTGATTAAGATCAATTTCAATGATTTCTACATATTCTGCATCAGAATCAGGCTCTAATAAAGTGGGTTCCGTTACCCAAGCTTCCATTGCTTCAATTCGACGCTGTAAACTACGAATATCCTGATAACCATTGCTGATCATCCATTTTAAAAGAGAAACATTAGAGTTTAAATATTCAATGATAGGTTCTTTATTTAAGCGAACGGTACAACCATTTGCAGAGCGCTCTGCCGATGCATCAGCAAATTCAAAAGCTTGTTCAATTTTAAGAGTGGGTAAACCTTCAATTTCTAACACTCGACCTGAAAAGATATTTTTTTTATTTTTGCTGTCTAATGTGAGTAAGCCACGTTGTAAAGCAATATAGGGAATTGCATTGACTAGGTCCCGCAATGTGATAGAAGGCTGTATTGTGCCAGTAAATCGTACCAGCACTGATTCGGGCATGGTTAAAGGCATCGCCCCCATAGCGGCTGCAAAAGCAACGACACCCGAGCCACCAGGAAAACTGATACCTATAGGAAAACGCGTATGGGAGTCCCCTCCGGTACCTACCGTATCTGGTAATAACATCCGATTAAGCCAAGAATGGATAATCCCATCGCCAGGTCTTAATACAACTCCACCGCGCGATGAGAAAAAATCTGGCAAGCTATGTTGTGTTTCTATATCTACAGGTTTTGGATAGGCTGCTGTGTGGCAAAAACTTTGCATAACTAGGTCTGCGGAAAATCCAAGACACGCCAGCTCTTTTAGCTCATCTCTAGTCATAGGCCCGGTCGTGTCTTGTGAACCTACGGTTGTGACTTTCGGTTCGCAGTATGTCCCAGGACTAATACCCAGTACTCCACAGGCTTTACCCACCATTTTTTGAGCTAAGGTAAATCCCTTACCATTTTGGGGAATAATTTCAGGACGGTTAAACTCCTGGGAAAAGGGATAAGATAAAGTGGCTCGTACGTTATCGGTCAGTGAACGGCCAATAATTAAGGGAATTCGACCCCCTGCGCGTACTGCATCCATCAGTGTCAAATTAGGTGTGAAATGAGCAATTTCTTGACCTTGCTCATTTTCAATTCGACCTTGATAAGGATATATATGAACAATATCCCCCATTTGAAGTTGACTTACATCAACTTCAATAGGGAATGCGCCTGAATCTTCTGCAGTTGTGCGAAAAATAGGGGCAATTTTACTACCTAAAATAACTCCACCCCGATTCTTGTTAGGAACAAAAGGAATCTCGTGACCAATATGCCATAATAATGAATTAATAGCTGATTTTCGCGATGAGCCGGTACCCACAACATCGCCAACAAATGCGATGGGATGACCATTAGCTTTCAGTTGCTTGATAATTTGTAATGCATCCGGCATTCGATTACGCAACATGACCAAGCTATGTAAAGGAATATCAGGACGACTCCAAGCCTCAGTCGCTGGAGAAAGATCATCGGTATTGATCTCCCCAGAAACTTTAAAAACCGATAAAGTAAGCTTATTAGGAAGCTTTGCTTTGGACAGGAACCATTCTGCATCTGCCCAAGCTTCTACAACCTGGTGAGCGCAAGGATTGCCTTTCCTAAATTTAGCTACGACATCATGGTAGGCGTCAAACATTAATAAAGTATGTGAAAGTTGTTTTGCAGCTACTTCAGCTAGGTCAGGTTGCCTATCCAATAGCTCAATAAGAATAGGAACATTATAACCACCCAGCATAGTGCCTAAGAGCTCAATGGCAAGTTTTGGCTTTATAAAAAAAGGGGTATTCATTTCGTTTTTAGCTATGGCTGCAAGAAAGCCCGCTTTAACATAAGCCGCGGGGTCGACTCCTGGGGCTACATTTTCAGTCAATAATTTGACTAGAAAATCGGCTTCCTGCGAAATAGTGGGATTTTTAATTAATTCAATACACGCCGTAACCTGTGTCGCATCAAGAGGGAGAGGAGGAATACCTAGATTGGCACGTTGCTGAATGTGTTCTCGATAAGTAGCTAAAAAACTGTATGGTGATGCAGACACAATGACCCCACTTATTATTTAATAATAGGGGTTATTATACTCTTTTAAGTTAGCTTAAGTAAGTGAATCACCCGATTAAACTCTCTCCAGAAGGTGTGAAAATAAAGCATTTTAAATCAGCTTTTGCAGGTTAAAGAAAAGATAAGAATTTCAGAATGCCATTTTGGACGAAGTCTCGGTTCAGTGAAGTTAATTGCTGTTAGACAACGCTCAAAATATTGGGACTACTATAGATCATTAGCAATTGCTGATGGAGGCAATTTGCTTTTGATGAAAAATATGCCCAGAAAGCCGCGCGCAACTATTGCAGAAGGTGCGATGTTGGCTTGTATAGGAACAACGATTTTCAAAAAAGAAAATTATGAAATACTATAAAAAATAATCCTTTATATATTCCTCTAAACGAGATAAGTTGATACGCTGTTGTTGCATGGTATCGCGATCGCGGATGGTGACTGTCTCATGATTTTCAGTATTTTCACTTTTAGCGAGAGTATCAAAATCAACTGTAACACAAAGTGGAGTGCCTATTTCATCATGACGTCGATAGCTTTTTCCAATATTTCCGCTATCTTCATAGGCAATTCTGCCTAATCCTAAAGCGAGTATTGCATTCTTCAAAGTTTTTGCTTTTTCTACCAACAAGCTATCGTTACGTTTCAACGGAATAATTGCCACCTTAACGGGTGCTAGATGAGGTTTTATTTTTAAAACGAAACGTTGTTTTCCCTCATTTAGTGTTTCCTCTTCATAGGAGTCTGTGAGTATAGCGAGAACACCTCTATCTAAACCTGCGGAAGGTTCAATTACATAAGGAATAAAATGTGAGCCCGGAGGGTCCTGAACTGTTAATTTAGCAATGCTTTCCTTGTTAATTGATACTTTGGCATTAATATTTAATTCATTTTGACTTTGTGTGTGCGAACCTAAATCATAATCTGTACGGTTAGAAATTCCTTCTAGCTCTTCAAAGCCATGAGGAAATTTATAAAGTATATCAACAGTTGCTTTTGCATAGTGGGCCAGTTCGGATGCGCTTTGTGTTAATAATTTTAATCTTTTGGTATTTAATCCTTGATTTCTCCACCATGCCAAACGAGATTCAACCCAATATTGATGCCATTTTTCATCTTCGCCAGGCTTAACAAAGAATTCAATTTCAAGTTGTTCAAATTCTCTGACTCTAAAAATAAAATTACGCGGGGTTATTTCATTTCTAAAAGCCTTCCCAATTTGTGCAATACCAAAAGGTAGTTTGGGAGACATAGAGTCCAAAATATTTTTAAAATTAGTAAATATTCCTTGTGCAGTTTCAGGACGTAGATAAGCAAAAGCATCAAGATCTTCTACAGGTCCCAGATTAGTTTTAAACATCATATTGAAACTTCTAGGTTCAGTGAGATCGGTTGAGCCACATGTTTCACATTTACCATCAATCAGATGATCAAAACGCCAACGTTTTTTACAATGTCGGCAATCAACTAGTAAATCAGCAAAGGTACTTTCATGACCGGAATAGTAGAAAATTTTTTTATGAGTCAAAATGGCAGAGTCTAATCCATAGATATCATCCCGCTCGTACACGTTAGATTTCCACCAAGCAGCTTTCAAGTTATTTTTTAATTCTACCCCTAAAGGACCATAATCATAAATACCTTGTAGGCCTCCGTAAATTTCAGCACTGGAAAAGATGAACCCTCTGCGTTTGCATAAAGATACAATTTCTTCTAGAGTTGTTGCCGCCATGTTAAATTCCAAAGATTGGTTTTGAATGAATTTTCATTTAATATTCGGAATTATACAACAGGTTTTCATAAAGGCTTTACAAAATTTTCAGGATAACAACCTATGCTAAACAAGGAGTTAAAACTTAGTTTTAAACATCACGCCATGAACGTTTACGTTCATGCTCTTTCAAAAACTTTTTACGTAAGCGTAAATAATGCGGGGTAACTTCTAATAATTCATCATCAGCAATAAATTCTAATGCTTGTTCTAAAGAGAATGTTATAGGAGGAGTCAAAATAATGTTTTCATCGGAACCTGAAGCTCGGACATTAGTGAGTTGTTTCCCTTTCACGACATTAACAACTAAGTCATTATCGCGTGAATGAATGCCTACAATCATTCCTTCATAGACATCAGTTTGTGGTCCAATTAATAATTTTCCTCGTTCTTGTAAATTAAACAAAGAAAATCCAGTCGCTTTACCGACTTGATTGGAGATCATAACGCCGTTTGCCCGATTAGCAATAGCACCTTTTTTCACTGGTCCATAATGATCAAATACATGGTGCATTAGACCTAAACCTGAAGTTGCAGTTAAAAACTCTGTTCGAAAACCAATTAAAGCACGAGTAGGGATTTTATAGTCTAGTCGAACACGTCCTTTTCCATCGGATACCATATCTATTAGGTCGCCACGTCGACTACCTAGTTTTTCCATAATGTTACCTTGATGTTGTTCTTCTAAATCTACTGTTAAATTTTCATAAGGTTCTTTCAATTCATCATCAATTTCCTTCAAAATAACTTCAGGGCGAGATACACCCAATTCATATCCTTCGCGACGCATCGTTTCGATTAATATTGATAAATGCAACTCCCCTCTTCCAGAGACTCGAAATCGGTTGGGGTCTTCTGTGTCTTCAACCTTTAGGGCGACATTATGAAGGAGCTCTCTATCGAGGCGCTCTCTAATTTGTCGGCTGGTAACGAATTTTCCATCTTTGCCTGCAAAGGGTGAATTATTAACCTGGAAGGTCATGCTCATCGTAGGTTCATCTACTATTAAAGCGGGCAAGGCTTCTATTGAATTAGGATCACACAAGGTGTCGGAGATATTCAGCTTATCTATACCTGTTACGGCAATGATATCTCCTGCTTCTGCTTGATTGATTTCTATACGTTCCAAACCTCGATAACCTAAAATTTGTAGTATACGAGCAGGTCGAGTTTTTCCTTCTCGATCAATTAATGCAATAGGCATATTAGGCTTAGCGCATCCGCGCTGAACACGACCAATACCAATGGTGCCTACATAGCTAGAATAATCCAAAGTGGTAATTTGCATCTGAAAAGAACCTTGGGGATCCACTGCAGGAGGGGCAACTTTATTAATGATAGTTTCAAATAAAGGGGTTAGATCCGAACTTGGATTTTTAGGGTCTAAGGTTGCATAGCCTTGTAATGCAGAAGCATAGATAATAGGAAAATCTAATTGTTCTTCGGTTGCGCCTAAACGATCAAATAAATCAAAAACCTGATTAATAACCCAATCTGGTCTGGCGCTAGGCCTATCTATTTTATTAACGATAACAATAGGTTTGAGACCTTTAGCAAAGGCTTTTTGTGTGACAAATCGTGTTTGAGGCATTGGCCCATCCACTGCATCGACGAGTAGTAAAACAGAATCTACCATAGACAATATACGTTCCACTTCGCCACCAAAGTCAGCATGCCCGGGGGTATCGACAATATTAATCCGATAACCATGCCATTCTATGGAAGTATTTTTCGCGAGGATAGTAATACCACGTTCACGCTCCAGGTCGTTACTATCCATAATACGCTCTACTGGAGCGGCGCGACTTGAGAGGGTACCGGACTGTTGTAATAATTTATCAACGAGTGTGGTTTTTCCATGGTCAACATGGGCAATTATGGCGATATTACGTATATTTTGGATCATGATAGTTTAAGAAATTAGATATTAGAATGTTCAAAAAAAATGCATGATAACGCAAAGCAAGGCATTTCTGCTAGCGTGTTCTACACTGATAGAAAGGCAATTAATATTGAGAGGTTTTATCATGGGAGTGCTTTTATTGCAACCAACTATTACAGCTCAATGGCAAGCGTTAGTTAAGGATGCAGAATCGAGTAGTAATCTGAGGTTAAATAATGAACTGGAAAGCTACTTAGTTTTTTTATTGGGCTACTATAATCAACGACCCGATATTGCTAATTCGGTTTTTGCGAAAGAATTTTTAATCGGAATGACTGAAAAATCCGCAAGACAACGAGAGTGTTTGCGCGAGGTAGGAGATAAATGTTTATTATTTGCCGGTTTTTTTCCCGAGCAGGCCGAAAAAAGACAGGTCAAAATCAAGTATTTTATTGAACTAGGTCAAACTGCCTATATTCAGGTGGCTAGTTTGTCTAAAGAGGATTCTGCTTCTCTTTATAATGCTTTAAGTTATGATTTCATTAGCTTGATGGAAGTCTTACATGCAATTCGTGGTCTTAGCGATCCTTTTAATGAGTTAACTCCTTTACAAGCTTTTGAGCTATGGGCTGATGTTAAAAGTCAGCATGCTTTAACGGTGTTACGCAGACGCACATCTTATCCGACTTTTATAAAACCACCACTTAAGCATTAGACTCAATGCATCTATTATTGTAATTTTCACATTCTTGCTCAAAATCAGCTAGATAGTTAAGATAGGGCAACTAGAATAATGATATATCGTATGCCAGATATTTCTTCGAGCACTAAAATGAACGAAACCTTAACTACAGATTTTGGTTATCAAACTATTCCTTTAAGTGAAAAAAATAGCCGGGTCAGTGAGGTTTTTCAGTCGGTTGCGAGCAAGTATGATCTTATGAATGATTTGATGTCATTCGGTTTGCATCGTTTATGGAAGAAATTTACAGTGCAATTAGCACAACTTCGTATGGGGGATAGTATACTGGATGTGGCAGGTGGAACTGGTGATTTGTTAAAGGCATTTATTAAGCATATAGGACCACAAGGCAAGGCTATTTTGTTAGATATTAATGCTGCCATGCTAAATATGGGTCGAGATCGTCTTCTGAATTTAGGTCTTATTGAGATAAGTGTCATCCAAGCTAATGCAGAGTGTTTACCTTTTGCAGAGGATAGCTTTGATTGTTTGAGTATCGCTTTTGGATTACGTAATGTAACGAATAAACAAACTGCACTACAATCTATGTATCAGGTTTTAAAGCCAGGCGGCCGGTTACTCGTTTTAGAATTTTCTAAGCCCATATTGGGCTTTTTGCAAACTTTATATAACCGCTATTCCTTCGATTTTTTACCTAAATTAGGGGATTGGATTGCCAATGACGAAGCAAGTTATCGTTATTTAGTAGAATCCATACGCCGCCATCCTGATCAAAAAACACTTCAAGGCTTTATTTTAGACGCAGGATTTGATGAATGTGAATACTATAATCTGAGCGGGGGAATAGTTGCACTACATAGAGCGTGGAAACTTTGATTAGTACCAATATACTACTATCAACCCAAGAAGTGATACTTAATCGTTGTCTAAGCCTTGACCCTGAAGCTAAAGAACATTTGTGTCGATTATCTGGCAAGATAGTAAAGATAGAATGGGGTCCGCTTATCTATTATTGGCTTTTTAGATCCGATTCAATTTATTTAAGTAAAGATTATAACGGACCTGCAGATTTAATATTGCGCGGTTCAACGTTTGATTTTTTACGTATGGTTTTTATAAAGAAAGATAAAGCTCATACAGATACCCCTCTGCAAGTTTTGGGTGATATGGAATTTGGAAAACAGTTTAAAGAGTTTTTTTCAAATCTAGAAATTGATTATGAAGAACAATTATCGAAAATATTGGGTGATGCTATAGCTTATCCGATGACACAAATGCTTAAAAAAATAAGTCTTTGGGCTAGCCTAAACATGGAAAGTCTAGGCCAAAATTTAACCAACTATGTTCAGAGAGAAATGAATTGGTTAGTACCTGACGAAGAGTTACAGGTTTTTTTTTCCAAAGTTGATGAGTTACGTGACGATTGTGCCCGATTAGAAGCCCGGGTAAAAATGTTAGAAGAAAGGTAGAGATGATGAAATCAATATCTCGTATAATTCGTTTAACGCAGATTAGTTTTATTCTTTTTCGTTACAGTCTTGATGAGTTAGTATTCTCTCTACATCTATTTCGTCCCTTCCGTTTTTTTGTTTATTTAAATCCTTACCGAAAGGTTAATAAAAAAACGCCTAGGGGAGAACGAATTCGTCTTGCATTAGAAGATTTAGGACCAATTTTTGTTAAGTTTGGTCAAACATTATCGACACGTCGCGATTTTATTCCTATCGATATTGCTGATGAATTAGCAAAGCTACAAGATCGCGTACCTCCTTTCCCTGGAGAGGAAGCAAAATCTATTATTGAAGCCCATATTAAAAAGCCTATTTCTGAAGCATTTTCTGAATTTAATATTAATCCCTTGGCATCTGCTTCTATTGCCCAGGTTCACGCCGCTAAAATATTGACAACTGGTCAAGAGGTAGTAATTAAAGTTTTACGGCCAGGAGTATATAAAAGAATTAGTCGAGATATCGATTTATTATATTCCTTAGCGGGTTTAGCTGTGCGTTACTGGCGGCCTGCCAAGCAACTTAGACCCATTGAAATTGTGGCAGAATTTGAAGCTTGTTTAAAGAATGAATTAGATTTATTACGTGAGGGAGCGAATGCCTCTCAATTGCGCCGTAACTTTTCTAATTCTAATTTGCTTTATATTCCGGAAGTTTATTGGCCTTATACTTTTCATAAAGTTTTAGTCATGGAACGAATTTATGGTATTTCAATTTCTGATATTAGTTCTTTAAAAAAACAAGGAATTAATTTAAAAAAATTAGCTGAAAGAGGCGTTGAAATTTTCTTTATACAAGTTTTTCGCGATTGTTTTTTTCATGCTGATATGCATCCTGGGAATATTTTTGTTTCATCTAAAAATAAAGAAAATCCTCAATACTTGGGCGTTGATTTCGGGATTATGGGTAGTCTAAATCCAGATGATCAACGTTATCTCGCTGAAAATTTAATGGCCTTTTTTAATAGGGATTACCGTCGCATAGCACAATTGCATGTTGACTCGGGTTGGGTTGCAGAAAATACCAGAATTAATGAATTCGAAGCAGCAATTCGTACTGTATGTGAACCTATTTTTGAAAGGCCCTTAAAAGAAATTTCATTTGGACAGTTACTATTGCGATTATTTCAAACTGCCCGACGATTTAATATGGAGGTGCAGCCACAATTGGTACTGTTACAAAAAACTTTGTTCAATGTTGAAGGTTTAGGTCGACAATTGTATCCAGATTTAGATTTATGGAATACGGCTAAGCCTTTTTTAGAGCATTGGTTGCGAAAGCAAGTTGGGCCAAGGGCCTTTTTACGTAAAATTCGGGAATATGCACCCTACTGGGCAGAAAAGCTTCCTGAGATTCCAGATTTAATGTATCAGGTAATGCTCGAGTTACGCTATTTAAAAAAGAAATCCAAGTGTTTTTATTATGCAAGAGAAAAAGAAAAGAAACAAATAAATAAAAAATCCTTTTGGCTTATAGGTTTAAGTATAGGCATTGCTTGTATAGTTTGGGTTTTATTAGATCTAAATGTTAAGACTGTTGGACATTTATCACCTACCTATTTATGGACTTTAGGTTTAGGAGGTTTGGGGTTATTTTTAAGTGCGATGTTTAATTTGCGGAAATTAAATTAGTTTTATTTTAAACACGGAGTGTTTATGGGATTTTATGGATTAAATCTAACATCATTCCTTTTTATTTTTCTGATTGCCTTGCTATTATTTGGCCCTAGATATTTAGGAATTATTTTAAAAGATTTGTATTTCTCATGGAATAATTGCATTAAGATTTTTTTCTTAAAATTATATAATGTAAGATCAAATGATAATAAAACAGAATCCGAAACTGATACTACTAGTTGATGATGATGAAATCTTTCTAAAAATATTAAGTAAATATTTAGACGAAACTGAATATAGTTATGTAACCTGTAAAGATGGCCAGCATGCTTGGAATTATTTACAACATCACCCGGATAAATTTTTTGTTGTTTTAAGCGATAGAATAATGCCGCATCTTCATGGCTTACAATTATTAACGCAAATGAAAAGGAAAGAATTAAAAATTCCTTTGGTGTTGTTTTCTGGTGAAGCGAGTAAAGAAGAAAGGATTGACGCAATATCACAAGGTGTTTACGATTTTTTTTATAAACCTATATCGAAAGAATTACTTTTATCATTATTGAAAAAAATTGAAAAACAATTAACATAGAAAGAGATTTTATTAAAAATAATTTTTAAAAGGATTTAAAATGGAACCATTTTTAATGGATGAGGAAACTTCTAAAAAATACGCTTTTTTTTTTGCTGTTGATCAAGGACGTGTCGATATAATTAATTTTTTATTAAAAAAAGGAGTAGACATTGATGCTCAAGATGAAGATGGTAATACTGCTTTACATTATGCAGTTGTAAGAGGCAATAACTTTCTTATTAATTATTTGCTTGAACGAAATGCTAAAATTATCTTGAATAAAAAAAGTCGAACTCCATTACTTGATGCCTATAGTAATAATCAAAGTTATGCGGTTAGTATAATTACTAAATTTTCTTTAGAAAGAAATTCGTGGGTAAATTTTGAAAATGATAAATTTAAAAAATTAAAAATTGACGAAACAACTAGTCACTTTATTAACGATTGTAAAAATCATGTAAGAAAAAATTATCTTGATAGAAATTTGTTGAATCGAATTTTTGCAAAACATAATAAAAGGGGTTTGGCATTAATTAATGCTTTAAACCGCTGCAAGTCGGTTAGTGAAGTTTATGAATTGACTAATAATCAAACTAATTTATTAAAAGGAATCCTCACAAGATCTATCTCAAAGTATTTGTTACCCAAACGATGGTCTAAAGAAATTAAAAATAGACCTAAAGATATTGAAAATTCGAGTTTTTATAAAATGCTAAAAACATTTCCGAAAGCTCCAGAAGCACCTAAAATGAACATCGGCCAACAAACTAAAAAAACTTCGCATTTATAGGCTCATGGATAAAAGAACTTGCAATTTTTTTGTACCTATCTAGACTTAGAGGCTTCATTTTAAGAGCGGTACTATGAAAATCGTTTTAGCTAATCCAAGGGGTTTTTGCGCCGGTGTTGATCGTGCCATAGAAATTGTCAAAAGAGCACTAAATCTATTTGGCAAGCCTATCTATGTACGCCATGAAGTAGTGCATAATCGAATTGTAGTTGCTGAATTAGAACAAAAAGGGGTGATTTTTGTTGAGCATATTAGCGAAATACCACGAGGTGCTATCGCTATTTTTAGTGCTCATGGAGTTTCTCAAGCTGTTCGCGAATCTTCTAAGCAACGTGGTTTAAAAGTTTTTGATGCAACTTGCCCTTTAGTAACTAAGGTGCATATGGAGGTAGCACGTTATAATCGCTTGGGTCAAGAATGTGTCCTGATTGGTCATGCGGATCATCCTGAAGTAGAGGGAAGCTTAGGACACTATGATAATCCAATCGGAGGAATCTATTTAGTAGAAAATATTCAGGATGTTGCTTCGTTAAAAGTTAAAAATCCTCATTTATTAGGCTATGTTACACAAACGACTTTATCGATGGATGATACTAAAACTATTATACAGGCACTGAAGGAGCGTTTTCCTAAAATTGTTACTCCTAAAAAAGAAGATATTTGTTATGCAACCCAAAATCGCCAGCTTGCCGTAAAAGAATTAGCAAAACAGTGTGATATAATTTTAGTCTTAGGATCGATTAATAGTTCCAACTCTAGTAGATTAAGAGAATTAGCTGAACGTTTAGGTAAACCTGCGTATTTAATTGATACGGCTAAAAATATTCAATCGAGTTGGTTAATTGAGAAGGAGTCTATAGGTATTACTGCCGGGGCTTCTGCACCCGAATTTTTAGTCCAAGAGGTTATAAAATATCTAAAAACATTCCCTAATTGGCAAGAAAGTTTGGTTTCCGAATTAATAGGCATAGAGGAGAATGTTGCTTTCGCTTTACCACGTGAATTACGAATTCCATTAGCAAAAACTGAAGCAATCCAATTTTCTTCAAAAACAGCCGAACTATTTTTTATTTCCCCATATATATCTAAATAAACTTCCGCCAATTATTCCACCGATTAGGGGAGCAAGCCAAAATAACCAAAGCTGATGGATAGCCCATCCACCTACAAATAGTGCCGGCCCCGTGCTTCTAGCGGGATTAACTGAAGTATTGGTAACTGGAATGCTAATTAAATGGATCAACGTTAAGGCTAAACCAATAGCTAAGGGAGCAAAATGGCTAGGTAATTGTGGATTGGTCACACCTGCAATAACGATTAAAAATAAAAAGGTCATGGTTACTTCACATATAAAACAAGCCGGTAAGGAGTAATGACCTGGCGAATGTAGTCCATAGCCATTGCTTGCAAAGCCATTTTGTAAATCAAATCCGTGTTGCCCACTTGCAATTAGATATAAAACAGTTGCCGCTAGTATCCCTCCTATTACCTGGACAATAATATAACTGGGTACTTCTTTAATGCTAAATCTACCTGCAGCCCAAAGACCTACAGAAACGGCAGGATTTAAATGACAGCCCGAGATAGGAGCAAATACACAACACATAGTTAGCAAACTTAAACCAAAAGCAAAAGCTACGCCCAGAAAACCTATGCCTACTAGAGGAAATTTTGCTGCTAGTACAGCACTACCACATCCGCCTAGGACTAGCCAAAAAGTGCCTAAGAATTCAGCTAGTAATTTCCTTAGCATATTAAATCTCCCTTAAAAATCAGAGTAAGTATAGCAAGAAAATATTTTTCATCAAATAAATGAGCGACTATATGTTTTAGCTTTTAAACTAAATTACCAGCAATGTTTTGAGCCGCTGCCTGCATTAGTTTTTTCTCCTAATTGATTAAGCATAAAAAGATAGCATTCTGAATCGGAAAATGTAGCTTTGGCTGATAATTGATAAGTGCTGGCAGTACTTTTTAAAGTTAAGTGATAAAAATTACTTTCAGTAATGTCTTTTAGATGTAATTTGTTAAAGTTAGCATCCTTGTAACTATTGCTATTTGCAAGATAATAAACTTCCATTTGCTGGGCAAGATTTATTAAAGCAATTTTCGCTTCTGTACGATGAGTTTTTTTCAGGGCATGAATATAAATGGGGTAGGAGATTCCAGCTAAAATACCGATTATTACTAAGACAATCAGTAATTCAAATAAACTAAATCCATATTCAGTACTTCCCATATAGAAATTTCCATCTGATTTTTTCATTATAATTGAAAGTCAATCTTAGACAGAAGTTTACCAATAGTTTATAAATTCTTATTTTTTTCTAACGAAATCCATGAGGTAAAATACCTAAGTTAGTACTTATTTGTTGCGCGAATGCAGCACCTATACGATCAGAAAGCTGTTGAAATAGACCTGGCTTGACGGTGTAATCGACGATATTTTTGTTCTTTAAGTTCTGAGATAAGCTATTTAAATCTCCAAAGCCGTCTATAAGGCCTAAAGATAATGCTTCTTCGCCTGTCCATGCTAAACCAGAAAATAATTCCGAATTATCTTTTATACGACTCCCACGACCTTGTTTAACAGCATTAATGAATTGTTGATGAACATTTGCAAGCATCCGTTCGGCAATGAGTTTTTCATCTATTTTTTCAGGCGAAAAGGGATCTAAGAAGCCTTTATGATCTCCAGCTGTTAATAAGCGGCGTTCAACACCGACTTTCTTCATAGTATCAACAAAACCAAATCCGTCCATTAAAACACCAATTGAACCGACTAAGCTGGCAGGACTAGCATATATATCATCACTAGCCGAGGCAATATAATAGGCTGCAGATGCGCAAAGATCATCACATACTGTATACAATTTAGTTCTAGGATATTGGTGACGTAAATAACGAATCTCATTATAGATCTGTGCAGCTTGAACTGGGCTGCCGCCAGGACTATTGATACGCAAAACGACAGTACGTGTATTCTTATCTTCAAAAGCGTTTTGCAATCCTTCAATTACGTTATCAGCACTAGCTGTTGAACTGCCATCGATGACCCCTCTAATATCAACAAGACCGATGTGAGCTTTCGCTTTTGAAGCTGTGGGGAGATTTGTTGTTGTTGGCCATAAAACAAACAATAGACCTAAAAGAATTATAAAAAAAAGGAATTTAAAGAAAATATTCCAGCGTCTTTTACGACGCTGTTCTTTTAAGGTATCAAAAAGTAATTTTTCTAGGGTTTTTCGTTGCCATTCTGGATCACCTAATATTTCTTTTGCCATATAAACCCCTATTTAAACTTTTGAAATAAGAATATAAAAAAGGTGCTTAGTTTACCTCTTTTTTACCAGCTGGGACATATTTGGACTGAAAAACTACAGAATTTTAGCTCGTATACAAAACTCGCGTCAGGGCTACTTTTTTAACGAAATTAACTTGATTTTTTCTAATTAGACTAAACTCTCTTTATAAGACGTAAGTCTAGATGAGCGATTACTAGAGGGGAATATGAGTCTTAATAAATTAACCAGCCAGTTTCAAAACGCCTTGGCCGAATCTCAGTCACTGGCTATAGGACGAGATAATGCTTTTATTGAGCCCATACACTTGATGTCTGCTTTGTTGCAACAAGAAAATGGCACAGTCAGACCTTTATTGAGTAAAGCTAATGTTAATTTGGATCAATTAGCTAAAAACTTAGATGAAGCAATAGCGCGCTTACCTAAGATACAGTCTTCAACACCTGGTGAGATTTATCCTTCTAAGGACTTTACTCGCTTACTCAATGTAACGGATAAACTTGCACAACAAAGAAAGGATGAGTATTTATCAAGCGAATTATTTGTACTTGCGGCCATAGATGATAAAAGTATTTTAGGTGAATTATTAAGAAAAGCGGGCGCTAACAAAGCATTGCTTGAACAAGCAATAAAAGATATACGAGGCGGAGAGGCAGTGAACGATCCTGAAGCAGAAGGTCGTCGAGGAGCCTTAGAAAAGTACACAATTGATCTAACGACACAGGCTTCGCAAGGAAAGCTCGATCCAGTTATCGGCCGTGATGATGTGATACGCCGAACTATTCAAGTGTTACAAAGACGTACTAAAAATAATCCAGTTCTTATAGGTGAGCCTGGCGTAGGTAAAACTGCTGTAGTGGAAGGACTTGCGCAACGTATTGTTAATCACGAAGTTCCTGAGGGATTAAAAAATAAACGTTTACTTGCTTTAGATATGGGCTCATTGATTGCTGGAGCTAAATATCGAGGAGAATTTGAAGAACGCTTAAAAGCAGTCTTAAATGAGCTTGCAAAGCAAGAAGGACAAATTATTTTATTTATTGATGAGTTGCACACCATGGTGGGTGCTGGGAAAGCAGAAGGCGCTATGGATGCAGGAAATATGCTAAAACCTGCTTTAGCAAGAGGCCAATTACATTGTATTGGAGCTACTACTTTAAATGAATATCGAGCCTATATTGAAAAAGATGCTGCATTAGAACGGCGTTTTCAAAAAATTCTCGTAGACGAGCCGAGTGTTGAAGATACTATCGCCATTTTACGAGGCTTAAAACAACGTTATGAGATTCATCATGGCGTCGAAATTATGGATTCTGCTATTGTCGCTGCAGCTACTTTATCTCATCGTTATATTTCTGATAGAAATCTACCCGATAAAGCGATCGATCTTATAGATGAAGCGGCTAGTCGAATTAGAATTGAAATTGATTCTAAACCTGAAAAATTGGATCGTTTAGATAGAAGATTAATTCAGTTAAAAATTGAGCGAGAAGCTTTAAAAAAAGAAACGGATCAGTCTTCAAAGGCTAGGCTGGAGAATTTAGAAAATGAAATAAACGAGCTTTCAAAAAAATATGCCGATCTTAATGAGGTTTGGAAGGCTGAAAAAGCAAGCTTACAAGGGGAGCAAAAAATTAAAAGTGAACTTGAGAAGGCTCAATTTGAATTAGAGAAAGCACGTCGTTTGGGTGATTTAAACAGAATGTCTGAATTACAATATGGCCATATTCCTGCTTTAGAGAAGAAATTGTTGGCTGCTCAGAAAATGGAGAAAAAAGAGCCTCATTTAGTACGCAATAAGGTTAGTGAGAAAGAAATTGCAGAAATTGTTTCACAATGGACAGGTATACCCGTTGCTAAAATGTTAAAAGGCGAGCGAGAAAAATTATTACACATGGAAGATGCTCTACATAAACGTGTCGTAGGTCAAGATGAGGCGATTGCTGTTGTAGCGAATGCTATCCGACGTTCCCGTGCAGGTTTATCCGATCCTAAGCGTCCGATAGGATCTTTTATTTTTTCAGGACCTACGGGCGTTGGAAAAACAGAAGTTTGTAAAGCTTTAGCAGGATTTTTATTTGATTCTGATGACGCGATGGTTCGTTTAGATATGTCTGAATTTATGGAAAAACATTCTGTAGCACGTTTAATTGGTGCTCCCCCTGGTTATGTAGGTTATGAAGAAGGGGGTTACCTTACTGAAGCAGTTCGGCGAAAACCCTATTCAGTTGTGCTTCTAGATGAAATTGAAAAAGCGCATGCGGATGTGTTTAATATTTTGTTACAAGTATTAGAGGATGGTCGCTTAACCGATGGACATGGACGTACAGTGGACTTTCGTAATACTGTTGTAGTAATGACATCAAATTTAGGCTCGCAAATCATTCAAGAGTTGACATCGAAAAAAGATTATGAGGCTTTAAAAAGTACACTGATGGATATTATTGCGCAACATTTTCGTCCAGAGTTTATTAATCGTGTCGATGAAGTAGTTGTTTTTCATGCATTGTCTGAAAAGCAGATTCATACTATTACTTCAATTCAATTGGAAAACCTACGCGAACGTCTCAGTGAACGTGATTTACAATTAGAAGTTAGTGAAGCTGCGATTAATCATATTGCTAAAATGGGTTATGATCCTGTTTATGGTGCTCGGCCTCTGAAACGTACTATTCAACAAGAATTAGAGAATCCGATTGCCAAAGATATGCTCGAAGAAAAATTTTTACCCGGAGATAAAATTTTTGTAGACTATATTGATAAAAAAATAAAATTAACGGCAAAAAAAACAAAAGCTAAAAATAAGAAGTAAATTAAGTTTTGTTTAATTTTTCGCTTAACCTTTGATTATCTTGTGTAGGAGGTAAATACATTGGGTATTTAATAATATCAAAATATGGAGAGTAGTCGAAATCGCGTGGCGAATATAGTCTTGGATTGCTTTTGTAAAGTTTAATGCTGTTTTCTTCAGTTTTTAAAATGGGTAATATTGGAAAATTGACGGCTTGAAAAGCCTCCGCTAATAAGGAAGAACAGCTTTCCTTGGTTCTCATTCCTGGTTTGTAATTAAATAATGTAGAATGCCATCTACGGGGTAAAAGTGGCCAAGGCATTAAAAAACGTCCTAAATCAAAAATTAATTTAAAATCATATTCTATGCCTAGCTTTTTTATGGCGTAGTTAATGATTTTTTGTCCTTCCTGATAAGAAATATTTCTTGGACGACAAATACGAATATGTTCTTTTTCATATTTTTTTAATGGAGATATTAAAGCTCCTTTCCCTAATAGGCTTTCAAATACTAATTGTTCGCTGGGATCGCCAGAGTAAAATTCAGTAATTTTTTTTTGAATGTTCTTATCTTCAATGTCGTACAAACGACCAATATACAGTGCGGCATGTGACCAGGAACTGCGTGTAATTACTTTAATCATTTGACTAATACGATTACGGCCTTCAATTAGCAAAACATCACAAAGACGTAGTTCGTAGCGAAGTTTATTGAAATCACTTAAAGGGATAGTCTGAGGTGATTCTACTTCTTTATTAAGCCATTTAAAAAAAAAGTTAGATAGTTTATTTGTTAAATCCATTGCATATCTTATTTAATTAACAGTGTAAGCGATTAAAATTAATACACTAAAATTTCAGATTGATTGCGCCAGCTCAGTTGCATAGCCTAAATAATTGCTAGGCGATAATTCAAGTAATCTTTGTTTAATATCGTCAGGTATTTTTAGGCTGTTAATGAATTGATGAAGCATTGCTTGATTAAGTTTTTTGCCTTGCGTTAAGCTTTTTAATTGCTCGTATGGCATTTCAGCAGAATAGCGCCTTAAAGTAGTTTGTATGGCTTCAGCCAATATTTCCCAATGTTGATTCAGATCTTCCAGTAATTTTGTATCATCGATAGAAATTTTTTCTAAACCACAATATAAGCTTTTATAGGCAACTAAATTAGTTGCAAAAGCTGTTCCAAGATTACGTAGTAGTGTTGAATCTCTTAAATCTCGTTGCCAACGAGAGATGGGTAATGTTCTTGAAAAATATTGGTATAAACTATTAGCTAAACTAAGATTTCCTTCTGCGTTTTCAAAATCAATAGGATTAATTTTATGCGGCATGGTAGATGAGCCTACTTCACCTAATTTAGCTTTTTGTTTGAAATAACCTAAAGAAATATAGCCCCAGCAATCAGCAGCCAAGTTAATTAATATATTATTAATTCGATTTAAGCTATCACAATATTCAGCGATATAGTCATGAGGTTCAATCTGTGTGGTATAAGCACTCCAATCTAAATCTAAACTGGTTACAAACTTTTTGCTGAGTTCTGGCCAGTTAATATCGGGATAAGCAATACGATGAGCATTGTAATTACCAATCGCACCATTAAATTTACCGACTATTTTTACTTCAGCAAATTGTTTTTCTTGTCCTATTAATCGTTGAGCAAAATTAGCAAACTCTTTACCCATAGTAGTAGGGACAGCAGCTTGACCGTGCGTACGACCCAACATCGCATGCGTAGCATATTGATGTGAATATTTCTTTAAATAAGTTATGAACTGTTGAATTTCAGGTAATAAGTGTTGAGTTCGCACTTCTTTAAGCATTAAAGCATAAGCTAAATTATTAATATCGTCAGAGGTACAACCAAAATGTATAAACTCACGAATAGATTCTAACTCTGGATTTTTAGCTAATTTCTCTTTCAAAAAGTATTCAACTGCTTTAATATCATGTCGAGTTGTCTTTTCTAAGACTTTAATTCTTGTCGCATCTTCTAGATTAAAATTTTTAATAATATCGTTTAATTGTTGCTGGGTCGTTGTAGAAAATGCAGGGACTTCCTTGATATCAGAGTGATTAGCAAGGGCTTGTAGCCAGCGTATCTCAATTAATACTCTAAAATAAAATAAACCATATTCACTACATAAGGGACGCAAACAATCGGTTTTATTTGAGTAACGACCATCAATAGGAGAAATTGCGGTTAAAGGATTCAATTGCACATGTGCCTCGATAAATATATTTACAGCTCTTCGGATTCCTCTGGACCATATTTTTCAGATCTATCATGTCGTTTTTCTTTAATTTTTTGTTTATGCTTATTGATTTGCTGTTCTATTCTATCAATTAAATCATCAATAGCAGAATATAGATTTTCGTTTTTGGCACTTGCATAAAATTCAGTACCATGTGTATGAACTAGGGCTTTAGCGACTTGATCTAAGTTTTCAATACTTAAGGTGATATGTATGGTTGTAGTTATATGAGTTATACGTTCTAACCGTTTAAACTTATCCAGTATATATTGTTTTAAAGCGTCCGTAACTTTAATGCCATCATCTGTAATAGTAATTTGCATTAGACCCTCTATCTTTATACTCTTTGTCTTTGATATTATTCTAAAATAATATTGTGATTATACCTTAGGTTGAACAGTAAAGTAGAGTGTAACCTATTTTATAAGAGCATTTTTTAAACTATAGGTTTTTTAGGGAAAATTGTAATTTAAAATTGGTTTTATAAGACAATCTGAGTAAAAATCAAACAATTTATTTGCTAGGTTCTTGTGGCTTATAAATCGAATTCATGACCTAAATAGACTTCCCTAACCCGCTGATTATTCAATACTTCTTTTGGAGCTCCCACATAGATAGTTTCGCCTTCGCTCACTATATAAGCGCGTTTGCAAATTGTAAGGGTTTCTCGAACATTATGATCGGTAATCAAAACTCCGATGCCACGTCGACTAAGATGAATAATCATGCGTTTGATATCAACGACAGAAATAGGATCAATTCCAGCAAATGGCTCATCTAATAGCATGAACTTTGGTTCCATGGCCAAAGCCCGCGCAATTTCTACGCGACGACGCTCACCACCCGATAAGCTAACTCCTAGTGTATCGCGGATATGCGTAATGTGGAATTCATGGAGTAGATTTTCGAGATGTTGTTTACGTTGTTCTTTTGAGAGATCTTTACGTAATTGCAGTATAGCGAGAATATTATCAGCAACAGATAATTTACGAAATATGGAAGGTTCTTGAGGTAAATAACCAATACCTGCCTTAGCACGGGCATGCATTGGCAAATGTGTAATATTATGGTTATCTAATAAAATTTTACCTTGAGCACTTTCAACTAGGCCTACAATCAAGTAAAAACTCGTGGTTTTTCCAGCTCCATTAGGGCCTAACAAACCAACTACTTCTCCGGTTTCTAGTTCTAAAGAAACATTTTTGACAACAACGCGAGAATGATAACGTTTAGCCAAGTTGATAGCATGTAATTTACTCATGAGCGTACAGGTTGCAATGGAGCTATTAGTATTTGAGTATGCCCTTCTTTTGAGATAGGGGAGCCGATAGTTTTCTTTTTAAAATCATAGTTAATTTGCGGGCCTTTGAAATGATTTTGTCCTTGCAGAATCTCGGCATTACCCACAGCTTCTAACCAATCTTTCTGGGGATAATAATAGATCGTATTTCCAGTAGCAATTAGCTTGGGCTGATTAGGAAATATAAGTGCGCAATAACGTGCTGGATTACCAATAGCAACTAGCTTGGTGACTTGACCGTTTTGGTTAGAATAACTGGTGGCATAGTCTGCAGTGAGAACGCCAGATCCTTGAGTCAACTTAATATGCCCCTGATAGATTCCTAATTTTGTTTCATTATTATATGACAAGGTATCAGATTCAAAGAAGATAGTTTGTGTCATATCTTTTGGATGGGCATATACAGAGACGGTAAGCATACTCGTTACTAATAAGACTAGGTGTAATATATAGCCTTTATTTGCTATAAGTAGTTTTTTTTTCAAGTGATCTTGAATCCACATCTTAAACCTCATTTACTTTTTTGCAGGTTTGAGTTGGCCCTTTACTTGAGATAAAAGTCGAATCGTTTTTGTATTGAAGTTAGCATGTAATCCTACAGCCTGAATCTCTTGATTTATCTGAGTAATTACGACAGGTGCAGGCGTTTCAGCTGTTTTTTCTTTAAGATGAATATCTAAAGTGGACGTCGTTAGGGTCGAGACAGTTTTATTGGCTGCACCTTGTTTTTGTTCAAGTTTAACATTATCCCAAAGCTGTAGAAGATCTTTGCTCTCTTCCAGTTTGCCATAACGAGATGAAAGTTGCCATGATTCTTTATTTTTTAAAAATAAAGTAAAAATAGGTGTGGCGAGGGAGATACTATCATCTAAGGGATGATGGACTGATAAAGGCGTGTTTAATTGATCATAAAGTTTACCTGATTTATCGATATGGTAGACTATGATCTTAGTTGCATAGGCGTCAGGTTGATTTCCTGTAATGGCAGAGTTAACTGGCCTAGTCAGTTGTAACCAAGTGTACCAGGTACCTAATAAAATAAGTGAAATAAGAATAAGATTAATGAATAGCGTTTTAGAAAACATACTATTAAGTGCGCTAGCTTAAAGGATCTGATTTAGGTAAATTTATACTCAAGCAATTGGATTTTTGGCAAGGTGCTGTAGAGTAACCCTCGTTCTTTAATATACATGAGGATTGCGAATTGAGCAGCAAACAATCAAAAATTCAAGTGCGAAGGGTATATTAAGTGATTCTTTGACGCAGGATATCATGAATATGTACAACGCCGAGAGGTTTTTTTTCTTTGCCCACAATAATTAAAGTAGTTATCTTGTTGTCTTCCATGATTCGTAACGCTTCAGCAGCCAGCTTATCTTTATTTATTGTTTTGCTATTAAGTGTCATTACTTGATCGACCGTAGTAGTTTGAAGATTTAATCCTTGATCGATTGCCCGCCTAAGATCGCCATCGGTAAAAATTCCTAGGAGACGTTGGTTTTGGTCAGTAACTGTGGTCATCCCCAATCTTTTCTGTGAAACTTCAAATAGAGTCTGAACTAAAGAGGTTCCAGATTTTACGTTTGGAATAGCCGCTCCAGTGTGCATAATATCAGCTACTTTTAATAATAAACGTCGACCCAATTGCCCTTTTGGATGAACTTTAGCAAAATCCTCACTGCTAAAACCACGCATATTAAGTAAAGATATAGCGATGGCATCACCCATGACTAACGCCGCTGTGCTACTGGATGTCGGGGCTAAACCCAAAGGGCAGGCTTCTTGTTCTATGGGGATATGGATGGTGACGGTTGCTTGTTGAGCTAAAGTAGAGAGGGGATTTCCAGTCATGAGTATAAAAGGGATATTGAGCAGTTTGAGTGTAGGAAGAATACTAATGAGCTCATCCGTTTCTCCGGAATGTGAGATGGCGATGACCACATCTTTGGAGTTAATCATGCCTAGATCACCATGATTTGCTTCAGCTGCATGAATAAAAAAGGCGGGACTCCCCGTGCTGGCTAAGGTAGCAGCGATTTTATTACCGATATGACCTGATTTACCAATCCCAATAACAATGATATGCCCTTGGCAATTTAAAAGTAACTCACAGGCTTGTTCGAAACTTGAGTTAATTTGTTTTAATAAACTCAAAATGGCTTTTCCTTCTGCCTCAATTACTTTTCGAGCTGACTCTGAAAATTTTTTAATATGCATATTTTAACTATAGACCTAGCATTAGAAAGACATTTAATTCTGAGCTATTTTATACTCGCAGTAATGGGATTTTTGTCAAGTGCCGTGAAAAGGATTGCGAGTTGAGTGGCCACTTATTCAAGTGCGAAAAAGATCGGCTTAATTTGGATTTTCTAAGCTAAGCATCCCTGTATTATTAGCATAGGCGAATAGCTCTGCATAACGACCCCAATCAATTACGGTACGAAGAACCCGTTCAGCTTCTTTTTCACTCAAATAATCTTCTAATTCATTCAAAAATCGTTCTCTGGAAGCACGTTGACCGGTTGTGCGTCTTTCTTCTAGAACCTGTCGTATATGTTTTGCTAATGGTACATAACGTAATAAATGGGCAGCAAAGATTTTTTTACGCTCTAAGATATCGGCGTTTGCAAATAACTTTCCAGCTTCAGTTAAGATTAATTCTCCATTATTAACGTGAGCAAAACCTAAAATATCCAATACTTCAGTTAATGGAAATAAATCATCGACATCTAAATGTAGTGATTCAGTAAGCTCAGGTAAACTCACATGCCCTTGATATTCAGACTGATCGAGCGTTTCAAGTAAACCAGTTAATTCAGAAATATCAGCATCGGGAAGACGATAACCTATATCAGTGATGCGAGGTAGCTGTTCTTTAAGTAACAATTTCTTTCGCTCATCCATTTGACGGGTAATCAAGGAATATATTTGATCGACATATTTCCGAAATTCAGGGTTTTGTTCAGTTCGTGGATAAGGTAAATCGATGGTTAATTCTGCTCGGATGCTGCCTGGATCACTATCAAATACAATGACGCGGTTAGCAAGTAAAACAGCTTCTTCAATATTGTGTGTTACGAATAAAATTCCACGAGTCCCTGTTTGCTTAGCTTCCCATAAATCAAGCAGATCGCTTTTAAGATTATCAGCAGTGAGTACATCTAAAGCTGAAAAAGGTTCATCCATTAATAGAACATCGGGATTAATAACGAGAGCGCGTGCAAAACCTACACGTTGACGCATACCACCGGATAATTCTTTTGGATATGCAGATTCGAATCCATCGAGGCCGATAATATCGATAGCTTTTAAAGATCGTGTTCTACGTTCATCGCGAGGGACGCGTAATGCTTCGAGACCTAATTCAACATTTTCTAAAACGGTTAACCAAGGTAAGAGTGCAAAGTTTTGAAAAACCATAGCCATACCTTGTACAGGGCCATTTACTACGTGGTCACGATAAGTGACTGTACCGCTGCTAGGATCTGAAAGACCAGAGATGATGCGTAGTAATGTCGATTTACCTGAACCGGATTTGCCTAATAGCGCAACTATTTCATCCTCAAAAAGTTGGAAATTAACTTTATCTAGAACTAATAATTCTTGTTGTTCAGCTTTTTTAAAGGATTTGCTGATATTTTTTACTGTAAAAATGGGTTTCTTATTCATAATATACTTCCCTTAGTCTAATCGGTAACGTGATTGAGCTAAATTGTAAAGTGGGCGCCAAAATAAATGGTTCATAACTAATACGAATATACTCATCATGGCCATTCCAAGAGCCACGCGTGGAAAATCTCCAGCATCAGTTGATTGTGCAATATAAGCACCCAATCCAGTTGCAGTGAGTGTAGTAGATCCCCAACTGATTACTTCGGTTAAGATAGTTATATTCCAACCACCACCAATGGCGGTAATGGTACCCGTAATCCAGTGCGGAAAAATTCCAGGTAAAATTAAACGACGCCACCATTGCCAGCCTTTAACACCAAAGTTGCTGGTTGCTTCTTTTAAATCTTCTGGTAAGGCGGCTGTGCCGGCGATTATATTAAATAAAATATACCATTGTGTGCCTAGTAATAATAATGGCGTAGACCATACTTCGATATTTAAGTGGTATCTTAAGATTAAAATAACTGCGACAGGGAATAATACGTTAGCTGGGAATGCCGCTAAAAATTGCGCAATGGGTTGTACCCATTCTGCAATACGACGATTTAAGCCTATAAAAACCCCAATGGGAATCCAAATAATACTCGCTATAAAAATAATGGTGACGATTCTTAACGCTGTTACACATCCTAAAAGCAGTACGTGAATTAACTCATGTGGGGAAAGATGCTTTAAAATAAAATGTAATAATAACCAAAGTGATCCAACTACCATGAACGTAATAATGCTGTACCAAATAATGTTGATTAGTTTATTAGAGCTAGATTTTTTGTTTATGACTCCTTTTTTTATATCCTTTGAAAAAGAAATGTTGACGATAACATCACCTAATTTTCCAAAAAAACGACCTAAATATTTTAAAATATAGGTTTGTTGTAATAGTGCAGTAACCCAGGAACGAGAAACATATTCTTGACTAATTTGTTCAAATGTAAATTTTTTTGACCAATTTAATAAAGGTCTGAAAAGGAGTTGATCATAAAGTAAAATGACAATGAACATAGTCAGGATAGTGTAAATCACACCTGAAATGTTGGCCTGACTGATAGCAAGCCCGAGATAAGAGCCGACACCAGGTAATGCTATCGTTTGATTATTGACAGAAATACTTTCCGATGCAATTAAGAAAATCCAGCTGCCTGACATAGACATCATCATATTCCATAGTAGCCCAGGCATACTAAAAGGAACGTCAAGGCGCCAAAAACGTTGCCAGGCAGACAAATGGAACATGTCTGCCGCTTCTTTTAATTCAGTAGGAACTGATCGTAGGCTTTGATAGAAGCTGAGTGTGATATTCCACACTTGAGCGGTAAAAACCGCAAAAATAGCTGCAGCTTCAGGGCCTAACCGACTTCCATGAAATAAAGCAATAAATCCTACTATGGTAATAGATAGCAAACCAATGACAGGTACGGATTGCAAGATATCGATGCAAGGGATAATAATGCTAGCAGCACGTTTATTTTTGGCTGCTAAAGTTCCGATAGTAAAAGTGAATAATAGAGAAAATGCCATGGCTGTAAATAAACGTAATACGGTAAACAAGGCATATTTAGGTAATTGATGCGGATCTAAGGATAAAGCTAAGGTTTGCCCTATCTGATATGGAGCTGTCATTTGTTTGCCTGCCCAAACAAAGGCAGCAAGCATCCCTAACACAATAATAAAGGCAACTAAATCCCAACTATTTGGAAGGATTTTAAATGAATTTCTAAAGGAAAATCGATTATAGAGTGTTGACATGGACCTACCCCCTTTTAGTTTGGGGGAGGTAGATATTTGACCCCACTAGTTTATTCTTCCACAAGAATTTTATTTGGTTAAAAATTCATACTATAAATCTAACTAGGGGAGGCATATATTTACCCCCTGAAATTTAGCGGGAGCCTAGTTAGATTTTTTTCTTTTGTCAATAGTTAAATTTAATAGATTTAATTTTTACAGACTGAACGATAGATCCATCCCAAAATACCTAGTGTTGATAATACACCTAACAGACTAGCTAGCAAGGTAAAATGTTTAGGCATAAGACGTAATACATCAGTAGATTCTGCTAAAGTAAAAGGAATCGCTAACACCACGCCCATTAAGCAAGCTCCGGCTACTAAGCCACAGGCTAAAGTGAGTCCGCGTTGTCTAGCGGCGTTGTCGGCTGATTTTTCTGTTTGTATAGGGTGTCGTTTAATCAATGTTCTTTCTACAAAATAGGAAGCAAGTCCACCCAAAATTAATCCAGATGAGGTATCCAAAGGAAGATAGATACCTATGCCGACTGCTAATACGGGTAAACGCAGACCGCGTTTTTGCAATATTCGGTCAATGATAATACAAAAAATAGCCACGACAAAGCCGATGCTAATTAAATTCCAGGGTAGATTATGTTTAAATGCGCCAGCAACTAAACTTGCCATAAGCGTAGCCTGAGGTGCAGATAACATTTGGGCAGGATCCATTTGTCGTCCAGCAGGAGAAATACCACCAATTCCGTAAGCATTAAATAATAGTTCTAATGTGGGCGCTAAAATTAGAGCAGAAATTATGACGCCTAAAATTAATATAAGCTGTTGTTTCCATGGAGTTGCCCCTACAATTTGACCTGCCTTAAAATCTTGAATGGTATCGTTAGTAATAGCACAACTACTGCTTACCAAGGTTCCGATAATGATCGCTAAACCTTCTCCCTCAAGTAAATGCTTAGTATCGGGAGTAAAGCCAGGAGCCCAACTAAAAATAGCGAGTAGCGTAAGAGATGCGAACAACAGTACCGAAAGAGAAACACCTGAAATAGGACTTTGACTACTTCCTATAAGCCCTGCAAAATACCCACATAATGAGGAAAAAAAGAAGCCGGTGATTAAAATAAAAACAATACCAATAAGTAAAGTTATTATTTGGATAGTACTCGTTAATCCCAGGGCAGGATGATTTATAAATCCAAATAAAATATATCCCAAAGGTAATATTAAAATAGCTAATAAAGCTAAAACATAGTTAATAGGGATATCACGTTCATGCTTAGGTAAAGAAGTATAACCGCTTTCTTTAATGGTCTTTAACGAAATAAAAGATGAGTGTACGCCCTTAATTATAGGTTTAATCAGCAGAACCATCGTCCATAAACCGCCTACTAACATAGTACCTACGCCAATTGGGCGTATGCTGGATTGCCAAATGCTAGTAGCTAAACTGCTAGCAGAATGACTAGTAGCCATTGCTAGAGGGTGTAAATAGCTAAAAATAGGAATTCCAATTATCCATCCGATTACTACTCCAAGCAATGTGCTCAGTGCTACGCCAATACCGACTATATATCCCGCTGCTAATAATGCAGGCTCAAAACCAAACGTAAACCCAAAAATAAATTTATCATCCGCTTTAAACCATAATGGAAAATTATCCGCTATGATTTGAAAACCGGATTGAAAAAGTGCTACAAAAGCACCTAAAATTCCGCCTTGGACTAATTCTTTAAAATTTCCTTTAGCATCTTGACTAATTTTCAAAACTTGGCCTATCGCGGTACCTTCTGGAAAGCGCAATGTAGGATCCGTTAATAAAACTCGTCGCAAAGGAATAGAAAATAAGATTCCTAAAATTCCACCTGTGAGGGAAATTATTACAGTTTGCCAGTAATCAAAATGTTGCCAATAGTGAAGAATTATTAAGGCAGGGAGAATGAATGCGGTTCCTGCCACCAGTGCTTCTCCAGCGGACGCACCTGTTTGGACAATATTACTTTCAAGTATCGAAGAGTTTTTAAAGAAACGCAGGATACCCATAGAAAGAATAGCTGCTGGTATAGATGCGGAAATAGTTAAGCCAACTTTTAGACCTAAATAGGCATTAGCGGCAGCTAAAACGACAGCGAGTAATATAGCCAATAAGATGGCACGAAAAGTTATTTCAGATGGTTGTGATGACATGAAAACAGAAGTTTTTTTAAGTATAATTGTTTTATTTATCACATTGTGCAGTATAGGTCAAAAATTCGATGTAAGAAAATGGGAAATTTTCATAGAATTATTAGGGATATTTCTAGTTTATTAAGAGTGTAACCAATTTAATATTCTATGGCGAGCGTCTGCTAGACCTATAGATTTAGTCGCTGAAAAGAGTTGTATTTCACAAGTGTTATTACGAGTAGCTAATTGCTGGGTTGTTTGTTTCAAGGCATTTGCAGCTTGGTTTCGTGTCAGTTTATCGGCTTTAGTCAGAAGTATATATACCGGTATTTGATAATGCGAGGCCCATGTTAGCATGGCTTGGTCTCGCTCCTTTAGAGGATTTCGGATATCCATGGTAATAACAAGTCCTTTTAAGGATTTCCTTATTTTTAGATAGGTGGCAATAGTTTCTTCCCAATCTACTTTTTTGTCATTAGGGACGTTAGCAAAACCATATCCAGGAAGATCGACTAAACGTAGGTGTTCGTTGATTTGAAAAAAATTCAATAATTGGGTACGTCCTGGAGTTTTACTAGTTTTGGCTAAGCCTTTTCTTCCAGTAATTGAATTAATCGCAGTGGATTTTCCAGAATTGGAACGGCCTATAAATGCAACTTCTGCGCCTTGATCTGCGGGTAGTTGGCCTAATTGGGCTACACTTTTTAAAAAGATGGTAAGCGGAAAGACACGTGAACTCAAGGTTATCTTCCGTTTAATTAAAAAAGAAAAATTCCCTGGCCCTTTATGTTATTTTTATAGTTTGTTAAAGCCTGGAAAAACTATAAACTAAATACTAGTCTTTAGCAAGATCACATTTTTTCCAAAGTACTATAAAAAAATTTTCATATGTTTAATTATAAAAATTTTAGACGTTTCTTTATATTATTTTTTATATTAGGTTCCTCGTCGAGTGGTGCCAAAATGATTGACAAAACATCCGATGATATTCTTGCTGGATGCGAGGTATGCCATGGGATCAATGGTAACTCTACCGCTAATGAAAATTGGCCAAAATTGGCGGGTCAGAATGTTAATTATTTAATAAAACAGATGCAGGATTTTAAACCGAATACGAAACATGCACGTGATAATCCAATAATGAATTCATTAATGGTTGCATTGTCGGAAGAAGAAAAAATCAAATTAGCAAGCTATTATGCAAATTTGGCGGGAACTATTGATACCGCGTCGACTAATTTACTTTCTTTAGGGCAAAGAATTTATCGCGGTGGGGATTCAAGTAAAGGAGTGCCCGCTTGTTTAGCTTGCCATGGGCCGGCGGGCTTAGGGAATCCACCGGCTGGATTCCCTCGTTTAAGTGGACAACATGCTCGATATATTGCTGCACAGTTAATAGCATTTCGCGATGGCAAGCGGAATAATGATACATACCAGATGATGCCAATAATTAGCAAAAAAATGAATGACACTGAAATTACAGCAGTAGCGAATTATATTTCGGGTTTGTATTGCTTATATTCTTAAATTTAGGCTTTTTATTCTACAATATTATTTGCCAACCATCACTATATTTTTTGGAAAATAAATAAGCCAGTTTGAATTGCTTCGTTCTCTTGTTGGCGGCCTACTACGTTTGCATATTTTAATAATTTTAATTGACTTTTTTCAGTTAATTCTTTTATATAAGTTTCAGTATGTTGATAACGGCCATTCGCTTGCAAAGTGTATGAAGAAATAGCCTTATCACTTAGTTCAACGGAGAAAGCTAACAGGCCATTTGTGGCTAAACAAAGTGTTATTTTCGTAAAAAATTCATTAAGATTGCCAAAATAAACCAAGGTATCTATACACAAAATAAGATCAAAACACTCTTTTAATTCAATTATGCCGTTTAAGATATCTTTTTCTATTAAAATATCATAACAGGCTTTTTCTTTTGCTTTAATAAGCATATTGCGTGAAATATCCATGCCGGTTATTTTTTTTGCAATATCAATAAAACACTGGCCACTAAGGCCAGTGCCACATCCGAGATCAAGTAAGTTATATTTTTTATGCTTCAAAAAAGGATTTAACTGTTCGTGCAGTAACGCGGGAGTTTTATACTGTAAAATGTTCTGTAAGTGTGTATCAAACTGAAAGGCATAATTATCGAATAAATTTTTAATATATTCTAAGGGAGCGCTGTCAGGTATAGATTGTTGAGTCAATGCACTGACCATATAGTTGGCAATAGGATGGTTATTGGATAAATTTAAAATAATTTGATAGTGGGTTAAAGCAGCGACGCGATCATTTAGTTTTAGATAAATGGCAGCAAGATTACAATGGGTGTCTATGTGTTTCTTATCAATGATCAAAATCTTTTTTAAATCATGTATGGCTTCATTTAAATGGCCGGTCAACATTAAGCTATGTGCACGGTTAAAAAGTGCTTCTGTATCTAAAGGTACTAAATTTAAATATAAAGAATAATGCCATATGGCCTCTTTTAATTGATTAGACTGTAATAGTATGGCTGCAAGATTATTTCTTGCTGTTTTGTGTTTAGGGTCAATAGCGAGTACACGATTAAAATAATCGATAGCTATGTCAGGTTGTTCTTTTTTTAACATTAGGGCAGCAAAGTTATTTAATACTTCTACTGAATTTGGCTCCAGATCGAGAATTTTTTTGTAATGATAGTGGACTTTTTCTAAATTTTGATCTTGCCAATAAATATTGGCCAGTTGCCAATGTCCCTGAATAGAATTTGGTTGTAAGCTTAATACATTTTTGAATTGTGTCACTGCAGCATTTATTTCTCCTTGAGCTAAAAATACCAAGCCTAAATTAAAATGTGCTTCCAGATAGTCTGGTTTTAGATCAATCGCTTGCGCATAATGCAGACAAGCTTCATTTAATTTATTTTGTTTATAGAATAAACCGGCTAAATTATTATGAGCTTCAGCATAGTGTGGTTGCAAATGCAAAGCAGTTTGATAGTGTGACAATGCAAATTCAAGTTGGTTGTTATTTTTAAAAACGTTTGCTAAATGAAGGTGAAAACGTGCTGAATTAGGTTGGATAGATAAAGCGTGTTGTATCCAGGCAATCGCAGTCTCCCATTGTTTCAGTTCAGCAGCAAGCAACCCTAAAGCATGGATAGTCTCTATATGTTCGGGTTGTATGTTTAATATATATTCATAGACATCTTTAGCATATTTTAGATCACCTGATTCATGGGCATTTAAAGCTTGCTGAAAGAAAGCCTCAATAGATGGATTTTCAGTTTGGGCCACAATCGAAGCATTATATGTGGAAAAGCGAGTATTATTCATGTTGAGGTTCGATAAAAAAGAGTAGCTTCCCTTGCTTGGCCAATAAATTATCCCAGCTGATGATATCAAAATTTAGTGAAATTACACCTGCGGTAGGCAAAATAATAGATTTTGTAGCTGGACATAGCTTATGAGCCAAATCACTCATTGTAGGGTTATGGCCAATTATGAAAGCTTGTTGAGATGAATTCAGTAAAAAAAATGATTGTAAAATATCTTCGATATTGCCTGAGTAGAGTATGGGGCTCATTTTAATGAGCTTTGGATTTATTTCTAATTTTTCGCAAAGAAGTTGGGCTGTTTGTATTGCTCGTTTAGCTGGGCTACAAAGCAAGCAATCTGGAAGGCAGTTTTTTTCTTTTAATTGTTTTGCGATATTTTCAGCTTGATGATGACCTATCTGGGTAAGTACACGATCTTTATCACTTTCCAAAAATTGTTGAGGATGCGTTTCGGCATGTCGAATGAGTGTCAAATTTTTCATATCAATTGCTGTAACGACGGCGATGATAGACGCCATTTTTAAAGCTATCAAAAAAATAATCTAATTCAGGGTGTTCAACAGGGTCGAGTGTATCGTCCTTCGTTAGGTTTATTTCGGCTGCATAAGCATGATGAACAGAGCCATGCACTAAAATATGATACCAAGGTTGATTTTTAGAAGGATTTCCAGGCGCGTTTTTACTATACCAAGCATCATCTCCTTGAAAACTGGCATCAGCATCGACAATGACTCCGCGATAGCCAAATAAACTATGCTGAACAATTTCTCCGATTCCGAAACGTGCTTTGATAGGCTCCATCATAAATAAATCCTAGGTGATATTTTGATAAGTTGCTATGACGGGGACATGATCCGATGGTTTCTCCCATAGTCGGATTTCTTTATCTATTTCACAAGCAATACATTGAGGAGTTAATGCATTGCTACTTAATATGTGATCGATACGTAAACCATGATTTCGTCGAAAAGCTCCAGCGCGATAATCCCACCAGGTGTATTGATGAGGTTCATTACTAAATAATCGAAAGCTGTCCTTTAGTCCTAAAGTCAATAGTTCATTTAAAGCGCGACGTTCCTTAGCACTAACCAACACTTTTCCTTGCCAAGCTTGTGGATCATGAACGTCTTTATCTTCCGGTGCGATATTAAAGTCTCCTAGTACGATTAAATTAGGATGTAAGCTTAATTCTTGTTGTAAATATATTTTTAATTGTTCTAGCCATCGTAATTTATAGATAAACTTTTTAGAGTCTAAACTAGAACCATTAGGCACGTAAATATTAACAATACGTAAGGATCCTATATTGGCAACTAATATACGTCGTTGCGTATCATCAAAATCAGGCAAAAAAGTTACTTCATTTTGCATGGGGATACGGCTAATAAAGGCAACCCCATTATAGGTTTTTTGGCCATTATATAAGACATGATAACCCGCTTTTTTGAATGGCTCTTCAGGAAAATGTTGGTTTTCAACTTTTGTTTCTTGCACTGCAAGCAGATGAGGTTGATGCAAGGTCAGCCAAGCTAAAACAGGTTCTAAGCGCACGCGTAATGAGTTAACATTCCAAGTCGCAATTTTAAATAATTCGTTCATTTATAATAAAATATTCTAATATCACTGATAAAATTTTCTGTTTCAACAATTTTTTTTAATTTAGTTTCTAAATTAATTTGATTACTGAATACAAAAGGTAGTTGTAAATCAATAGTGATTTTACCATCTAAATAATGAAAAGCTGCAGTTTTGATGGTTGTTTCGGGCAGTAAATCCTGCCAATGCTTGTTTAAAATTTTTTGTAAAGTATTTCGGTCCGGTAAATTATAAGAGAGGTTAATTAACTCATCATCTTCGGGATCAATATGAACGGTTACATCAGTAATATCTGGAAATGATGCTATTAAGCGTTTATCGACTTCTTGACCGATATAGTGTCCTTCTGAAACGCTAATGGATGGATCTACTAAAACGTGAACATCACAAAAAATCGAACCTGCAATTGAACGCGTGCGGAGTTGATGAATGGCCTTCACACCGGGGATTTCTTTTATAAATAATGTGATTTTTTCAGTTTCTTCCATGCTGAGTGCGGTATCCACTAATTCACGAATACTATGCCAGCCAAAATTCCAAGCTATTTTTAAAATCATTAATCCTACGATTATAGCCGCAACAGCATCCAATTTAGAAAAGCCTAACCAAACTCCAACCACGCCTAAAGCAACGGCTATAGAAGAAGCCGAATCACTACGATGATGCCAAGCATTAGTCATTAATAGTTTAGATTTAATTTGTGTTGCTATATGCTTAGTCCAGAAATAAAGTAGTTCATTGAGAAAAACTGAACCGAGAGCTATCCATAAAACAATTTGAGAAGGTGGAATATGGACATGGATAGCAGTAACAGTAATAAAAGCATTAATAATAATTGCAAAAGCTGCAATAGCTAAAATTAAAGCTAAAAAAACTGTAGCGGCTGTTTCGATACGACCATGCCCGTAAGGATGATCTTCATCAGCAGCTTTATTGCCAAATTTTGCAGCAATGATAACGACGCTATCGACAATTAAATCAGATAGTGAATGAATTCCATCCGCTAGTAAGCCATGAGAATGACCAATAATACCAAAGATTATTTTCAATACAGCTAATAAGATGTTTTTTAACCCACCCCACAGCGCAATAAAGCGTGTTTGTTGATAGCGAGAAGTTTTCATTTAACATTACCTATTTGTATCGCTATGAAAATTTCGCGACATTGTGAGTTACTGGATAAAAAATAATGACCATGGATGCGACCCCATGCTGAAATATCAGAGAGACTCCCTTTGTCAGTACACACAACTTCTAAAATATCACCTGGTTTTAATGTTTTTACGTGCTCTTTTACTTTAATAACAGGTAAAGGACAGAGTAGACGTCGAGCATCTAATTGATAAGTCATAATTTAGTTTTTTATAGAGCCTAAAAAATAGTGTTCAGAAAATGTCAGCTAGCCTGAAATATACCATTCTTTAGGGATTTGATCTGCAGTAAAAGGGTGAACTTTCAAGGTTTGCACTGAGCTACTCAAGGAGTTAATTTCAAAAGTCACCTTATCATTGGATTTAGCGTCGGTAAAGCGAGCAAAGATTTGCGCTGCAAAATGGATATATTCTTCTGTAATTTTACCATCAATTAAGCTTAAAGGGCCTAAATGGCTAATAGGCTTTATTGAGACATATTGATGCTGATAGGCTTCTAGAAAATGATTTTCACCTTTATCTCGGCCAATAATGAGCTTAAAATCTGGATGGGGACGTATATGCCGGCCAACCTTGAGTAAGATGATATCGAGTTCATAGTCCTTTTCTCCGCGATGTTTCCAAAGATCTTTGAATTTTTGTGTGTAATGACCATTTGTTAAAAAGCAGCAACCTCCAGCTGGTTGTGCATATTCTTGAAAATTAAATTTTTGCGCTAAATTGAATTGTGGTCCACGACTACGACCTGAAAACCCATGAAGCTTTTTACGATCTACCCATCCTTCACGTTCTACTAAAGTCGGTGTCAATAATTTGGCGCAAAGTGGCCGCAATAAAATATCATCCGCTTTAGATTCAGCTGCCACTATAGGCATATTTTTTTTTAAGTTGAGACTTTGGCCGCTGGCCAACAACCTCTCCAGTAATAATAAAATCGAATTGATATTGCCCCATCCATTGCTTAGCGCGGGGCACCATAAAAATTTTACAATCAAGGCAGGGATTGAGATGGGCGCCATAACCATACTTAGGATTCAAAACTATTTGTTTATATTCTTTAATAATGTCGATGATATATAGTTTAATTCCTAATTGTTCGGCAGCTCATAACGCATTGTTTCGTTTTGGTTTTGCACGATTAGCATTACGAATCGCTTGGGTGTGACCTTCGATACAAAACCCAGTATAAAAATTAATACCCTCGACATAAATACCTTGTTCTTGAATAACACGCACAGCAAGCATAGAATCTAAACCACCAGAGATGAGAGCAACTACTTTTTTCATAATCGAACTACTCAGAAATTAAATTCAAAATGTACTTGTTGATTCAGTAAGTTATCTCGGCATCTACTTAAATCCTTAGTAAAGGTGCTTTCTCCATCTGCGGATCGTGTGGAAGGTCCTTTAATGGGGCCAAATCCTGCTGGCATTGTACTGGAAGGGGTTTTAGCTTTTCCTGGAATAATTTTAAATTTAAATGATTCATTATTAGATACTGATTCTGGATATAAATTTGAATGGCAAGCACATAAAAATATAGGAAAAAAAAAGAATAAAAATTTACTTTTTTTCATTTCATTGATCTTGAAACATGTTTATGGATATTGTTTAGTTTATTCATAAAGGATCTTTCTCAAATATTTTAAAAAAGTTGCTTTGCTGATTATTAGGGGAGGAAAGCGATTAAAAATATATTTTTTTCACAGAAATTTAAAATTATTTTTATAGCATAAGTTATGAATGATAAAATTCATCTATAATTTTAACTAAACGGTGACAAATCTCATCCGCTTCAGCTTCTTGTAAAATTAAAGCAGGTAAAAGACGGATCGTATTATTAGAAACTACATTAAAAAGTAAACGGTGTTTTAATCCAACTCTAGGGATACTACGACACTCAGTATCGAGTTCAATACCTATCATAAGTCCTTGTCCTTTTATAGCGACGACATGAGGATGTTTGGCAAAACTAGTATGTAATTTTGCTATTAAATAATCGCCAATCTTTTTTACATGAGTAGATAAATTTTCTTTTTCTAAGGTTTTAATAACAGTGATGGCAACTGCGCAAGCCAATGTACTACCCGCAAAAGTAGATCCATGTTTTCCAGCAGGAAAAATATTATTCGCTTTACCACGAGAAAAATAAGCTCCAATAGGAAAGCCATTTCCTAAGGTTTTAGCTATGGTCATTATATCAGGTAAAATATTATGGGCTTGATAGGCAAACCACGGTCCGGTACGACAAAGGCCAGTTTGTATCTCATCAAGTATCATCAGCCAATCATATTGGTCACAATAATTTCGAATAGATTTTAAAAAACTAGGCGTGGCTACTTTAATTCCGCCATCTCCTTGAATAGGCTCTAACATAATTGCAACTATATTTTTTTTATGTTGATTTATAGCATTTTCTAATGCAGCATCATCATTAAATGGAATGTGAATAAAACGCTCTAATAAAGGTTCAAAGCCAATTTGTAAACGTTCACTACCCGATAGGCTGAGAGTTGCCATGGTTCTGCCGTGAAAAGCATTTTGCATAGCAATAATGATGGGTTGTTCGATTCCTTTTTTGCGTGCATAAAGTCGCGTCATTTTGATAGCCGCTTCGTTAGATTCTGCACCTGAATTGGAAAAAAAAACTTGATCCATTCCTGATAGTCGTGCCAAAGCTGAGGCCAATATTTCTTGTTCGGGAATATGATAAGTATTCGAGGTATTGATTAGCTTTGCGGCTTGTTTGCAAATAGTTTCAGTAATTGCTGGATGAGCATGGCCTAAACCGCATACTGCAATACCCGCTAAAGCATCTAAATATTTTTCTCCCTGAGTGTCCGTCAGCCACGTTCCTGAGCCTTTTTCAAAGGCTATGGGCAATCGATTTGGGTAAATTGGCATCAAAGCAGATATCATAGTAGTTTTCTCGATCTTTTTGTTATTCTTCAAAATTTTTAGCAATAAAGTCCCAATTCACTATTTCCCAGAATTTTTCTAAATATTTGAGGCGAGCATTACGATAGTCGATATAATAAGCATGCTCCCATAGGTCGCACGTAAATAAGCATGTTTTTCCATCACGGATTGGGGTTCCAGCGTTACTAGTGGTTACTATCTTTAGGCCTCCTTGATCATCTTTTATTAACCAGATCCATGCAGAACCAAATTGATCCTTGGCCATGTCAACAAATTTTCTTTTAAACTCCTTGACAGATTGAAAGGATTTAATAATAGCTTCTTCTAAGGGTCCTTTTAATTCGCTTTTTGCCACTATGGGCGTCATACAATGCCAATAAAAGGTATGATTCCAAACTTGAGCGGCATTATTAAAAATGGGTCCTTGAGGAGCTTTTTTAATAATATTCTTCAAAGATAAAGCTTCGAATTCTGTACCTGGAATTAATTCATTAAGTTTGTCGACATAAGCTTTATGGTGTTTCCCATAATGATATTCTAAGGTTTCTTTTGAAATAACGGGCGCCAGGGCATCTAAGGCATAGGGTAGCGGGGGTAGCTCATGTTTCATGTGGGAGTATCCTATTTTTTATCGATTTGCTAAAATTGCTTGTTCCAGTTTAAAATCCAGCTAATGATAAGGCAAGCATTTAAATTGGATTTAGATTGTCTATATTGAAAGTCTGCAGTAAGTTATCGAATCAATATAAAATTATCTCTATAGTCTAATTAGGTAGAAAATTTACCAAGATATTGATAAACGAGGAAAATAAATGGCTATTATTGAAAAGAATACGCTAGAGACAATCAAGCAACAAATTGCAAAATACCCATTGATTCTCTATATGAAAGGAACTCCTGAAAAGCCTTGTTGTGGATTTTCGGCTCAGGTAGTACAAATATTAAAAGCATGTAGTGTAAAATTTGCACATGTTAATGTGCTTGAAAGTAGTGATATACGTCGCGACCTACCACAATATTCTAATTGGCCAACTTTTCCGCAACTTTATTACAAGGGTGAGTTAATAGGTGGATGCGATATAGTTGAACAGCTTTATAAAACGGGTGAGCTACAAAAAAAATTATCAGAAACTTGATTTAAATTGATTTAGCATCTATTTTCTTTTAATTGGTAAGTTTTCTTTATAGGCTAAGGTAGTAAGGCGTATTTTGTAATGAAACCATTGACATAAGTCATGGTGTTAGGTATAAAATGCAATGGCTATCGAGTCTTTAAAGAAAAGCTATTTTCAGCACTAACAACAAAGTCTTGTATCTTCCAAATCGCTGAAAAATTAAAAAAACAAATATAATCTGTAAAAAACGGTTCTGGTAAACCGCTAAGCAAGTCTCCGTTTAGAGTTTGCGAAACTGTAAGTTGTAAATTTACAGCGGTGCCAAGACCAGGGTTGTTTAATTTTCGCCGATATCGCTTTTAAAAGGCAGGAATGGAAATTAAACAGCCTTGGTAGGAAATAACAAGGGATAAGTATAAGTAAATTGTTTTTTGAAATTATTTTTATGAACGTAGCATATTCCAACTTTTATCGGTGTGTTGCGGGCATGAAATTAAAGAAGTAATAGATTTTTGTAAAACTAATTTTTTGTTTGGGTCGACAAAACTAGTTTTGTCAATGGAAGAGCAAAAAATCTAGCTTTCAATAAGTCTAATATTGAGTTAACAACCTATTAAGGAGATGGATGAGTATGAAACTCAAAGCGATTGTTGCTTCACTCGTAACACTAGGGCTTAGCGGGCCTGTACTGGCGATGCAGCCATACTATATGGATACATCCTTTCAAATGGATGTGATGCGGTATCAAGTCAATAAGA